>JAEWJM010000016.1 GCA_023386585.1 Bacteroidota bacterium
ATCAGCACTCCGCCACCCGTAGGACCGCCCGCAGCAGTGTAATACGCACCAACCGCCAAAGCAGGCAAGGTGTAATTCGGACATGCCGAAACGTTGTCGAAGGTGCCCAAATCGGGAGCTTGGTTGACGGTCACGACAAAAGATGCCTCACCTGTACAAGTTCCGCTGTCATTTTGCCCGTAGATATAAATTGTTTGTGTCTGATCGATCACCGTATTAGCAGGAATCACCGTTCCGCCACCGGTTGGTCCGCCTGCCGCAGTATAATACTCACCAACGGTCATCGTCGGAAGAGTATAACTTCCGCAAACATTCTGGTCTCCCGGATTATCAAGCTGAAGGCTGCCCACCGTTACAGTAAAGCTTTCCTCATCGCTACAAATATTCTGTGTGCCTTGAGTAGCATACACATAAAGCATCTGAGTAGCATCAATTACAGTACCCGCAGGAAGCATCGTTCCCTGACCTCCCGGTTGAGTATAATAATTTCCAACAGTAAGTGCCGGTAGTGTATAAGAATCACAAACGGAAACATCTTCAATTGGCGGTACATCAACCTCGTTAAGCTGCAGAATAACAGTATCCGTGGTAGTCGTAGTAGTTCCGCCACAGCCTGTATAGATTGCTTGCGCAGTCATTGTTGTCGTGTCATCAATACATACGTTAATCGTAGGTTCGCTGCTGTAGAAAACACCATCCATTAACCAGGCAAATGAAACGTTTGACGCTCCTGCAGGATTAAACCTCCATGCTTCATTATGCGCTTCCCAAGTTCCAGTGTTTCTTCCCGGAGGGAAATGCGCCTGCGTTCCCGCAGCGTTCTGAATACCGATAAGTCCGCTTCCGCTGTTCCAGCTTGTACAAGAAGTCCGATCCTTAACATAAACATCTATAATGTTCGATGTCTCATAAAGAACTATTTGGCTCGTCTGCAAGCCTACCGAAGTTCCGCAGCTGAACTGTGCATTTTGATAGTAATTAACCACGAACGTACGGCATGGCGCAGTACCCAAAATCTGGTAATTGATGTTGTGGATTAATGGTGCCGTTGAGGTTGCCGGATTAATATCCTGATAAACACCATAGATTGCATTTCTGATCGGGAACGTTGTGTTCGGAATCGTCTGTGTAAACGGCCATGGGCAATATCCTGGCGAAGGTTCCGGATTGAAAGTAAGCACACCGTTGGATCCAACCTGAATCGAAGTATAATTGGTTCCGAAGAAACAGAAGTTAAACGGAAGTGTAATCACAGGAGACCAGATATCATCGGTATTGACCGAAACTTGGGTTCCGCCGGTGAAAGGGAAAGGTGGGGCAAACGGAATCGGCAGGACGTTGTAATTTGTAGTATCTCCCGAATCGGTGTACGTCGCGGAAAGTTCTACGCAGTTGTCGGCCGGGCAAAGATCTACAGTACCATCGGTATTTGTCTGCAGGTCGATATCGACGCTTGCGCAAACAACACTTTGTGCACTGATGAAAAATTCCTTCGGCCCGCTCCAGAAACTCGAATCGGTATCGGAACAAACTGCCTGAACATAAAATTCATAGAAACCAGGAGCAAGTGAACCCGGTGTGGTATATGTAGGCGTACCTGTTACAAGAACGCCGCTTCCCGGTGCGGGAGGGCCGGCAGTGTCAGGTTGTACCACAATCAGCCACTGGGTTGCGGTGCCTGCTTCAGTCCAGCTGACAGTTGCAGAATCAGTACCGGTGCCAACAATAGTCAGGTTGGTGGGTTGTGGACAAGTTGGCGGAATACACATTGCCATATTAGTATATAGCGTAGTTCCTTGTTGGTTGGTTCCAGGCGCGTGTGTATATAACACTTCACCAAGGAAACTTGTTATCGAAACGCCGACTTCAGTCGCAAAGTTTCCGGTATTGGTCCAAAAAAGTGAGAACGGAATTCCATTACAAAGCGGAACCTGTACAGTAATTGGCCCGCTTCCTGTTGTAAATGTCGAACCGATTGTTGCTACTGTGATTCCGTTTTGAACGACGTTCATTGTGTTTCCGTTCCATCCATCTCCGAAGGAATCGGTCATAGTGAATGTATAAAGACACTGGCCGGCCGGATCACAAATAGTAGTGTTGAACGCTTTCGGTCCAGCTACCGTACTTGAGTCGGTTGGCGTACAGATTGCCATCACATAATAATCGTACGCAGTTCCTGAAGTCAGTCCCGTGATTACAAACGGATTTGTAGGTGCCGGAATCCATCCCGTGGTTGCAGCGGTCGGAGCTGGTGAACCTGCCGGAAGTGCGATAACCTGCCACGCTGTTTCTGACGATCCCGGAGTCCAGTTCAATGATGCTGTTGTCTGTGTAATGTTTGATACAGCCAGGTTGGTCGGTTTCGGACATGTTGGCAAGGTCGTAAAGTTTGGTGATGGCGCGGACCATGGATTAGCTCCCGGTGCCGAGCAAACTGCACGTACATAATAGGTATAGGTTGTATCCGGCAATAGTCCGGTAACAGTGAACGGATTTGAAGTTGTGTTCGCCGTTGGCGTTGATCCCGCAACTGGTGGCGGTGATGTCGAAGGTACTACATATATATCCCACGAAGCTGGTGCAGGGCCATTTGGCGTCCACTGCAGTTGCGCGGTAAATGTAGTTACGTTAGTCACTGTGAGGTTGGTTGGCGGCAAGCATGTTGGATTCGCACAATCAACAATACCATCATAAACAAGTGAGTTCGGTGCACCGGTTCCCGGAGCTTTCGTATTAATAACCTGCCCGAACGAGTTTACGATCTGAACACCCACTTCATTGGCAAATGCGCCGCCTGCATTCCAGAAAAGTTGGAATGGCCCGTCGCAAAGCGGAACCGAAACAGTGATTGGCCCTTGACCATTCGTAAAAGTGCCGCCAATCGTTGCGATTGTCAATCCGTTTTGGATGACACTCATCGTGTTGCCATTCCATCCGTCTCCGAAGGTATCGGTCATGATGAAGTTGTAGTTACATCCGCTGGCACAAGAAGTAGTATTGAATGCATACGGGCCTGTCCACGGACTAAATGTTCCATCGCCGCAATCCGCCCTTACCCAATATTCGTATGGAGTACCAAGAACAAGCTGAGCGCCCGCATTGGTAGTTGTAACTTCAAAGTTCGTATTATCGGTTGTGGTTAGTCCGCTTCCTGACGGAATTGGCGATCCTGCGTTTTGCACAAACACCTCCCAAGAAGTCGCAGCGCCTGCATCCCATGAAAGGTTAGCGCTGTTCGGACCTGTTCCCTGCGCAGACAATCCTGTTGGTGGTGCGCAATTCAGAGTTTGAATAACAAGAGAATAACCTACAGTCTGCGGAGCAGCATTTGTCGAGATTACTATAATATATTGTTGCCCAGCAGTAACCGGCATGCTCGGGATTATCCTCGGTGAGTTGCCGGTATTCGCAACACCTGCGACACAGGTTACTCCAACATTGGCACAGCCTGCATAAACAAATATACCCGACCAGTTGGCGTTAGGCGTCATCGTGATGCTGATCGCACCCGAAGTAGTTGGCGTATATGAATAGAACACCTCGTTACCTGTCATGTAGTTCGTGGCAGTACCGGCACATGCCGCTGGCTGCGAAACGTCGGTACTATCTGAATAGTTTGACGTGTTGTCGGTTGTGCTATACGGCGTATTCGCTATTATTATCGGAGAGCTACACGTAAGTCCCGGAGATGACGTCGTAAAGTTGAATGGCCCAACCCACTCACTCGGGATTCCTCCGGCGCAAATCGCGCGAACATAATATTGGTATTGTGTTGACGGCTGAAGCGGCCCCGGCGGTGTGGTTCCCGATCCGGTTGTGGCAGTAGCCGTGTATGGATTGCTATTGATGATAACGCCCGTTCCTGTTGGGGTATCGGCTGCTGGGATGAGTTGAAGTTCCCACTGTGTGGCGCCGCTAGGGTTGGCCCAGTTCAATTGCGCCGACGTCTGGCTTATGCTTCCTGCCGCCAGGTTCGAAGGATCGAGACATTGCTGAACGATGCGAACATCATCCACCAACCAACGGTCACCGCCAAGACTGGCCGACGGTTGTGTAAATTCCATTACGAAGGCAACAAAAACGGTCTGCCCGGCATACGCAGCAAGGCTCACGGTTTTTTCTTCGTAAACATTGAATACCGATGTCAGCGTGTTCTCAGTCCATTCCTGAACCAACGTATAGGCTGCCGGGTTGTTTTGTGTCGTACCGGTAGAGACCATTACTTTATAATGTGTGAACTGATCGGCCGTAATAGTACTCCGGGTCCAGAACCGTAGCTGTCCATTAGCAGGAATTGTTACGGCAGGCGACGCAAGGAAATCCTGCGATGTATTGCCCATGCCGATGTTTTCGCGGTTCATGTATGCTGCATTGGTTCCCGAATGGACCAACGGCGGAGTCGCAACTCCATTGTTGACAGTCCAGCTTTGGCCGGTTCCGACACCGTTGTCGAAAACACCCCAGGTTCCGGTGCTCAAAACCCACTGGTCTGTAACAAGATCCGGCAGGGTGGAGCCCTCAAATCCCTCCGTTTGTACAGTCAACTGTGCAAAGCCGGAATAGGACGCCAGAAATGTTAAAAGTAAAAGGATAATTTTTTTCATAAAATGAAAATTAAAGTGATTGATTGTGCGGTAAAAATTGCGTTTCCAAATTTAACAAAATTTACCAAAGTCATAAGAAATAATTAATATTTAACAGGAAAGCCCCGTAAAACCCCACTTGCGCCTACCGGGCCATTTTTCTGTCGGCACAAAAGAGTAACTTTGTTGTTTACCTTTTAATATGCTGGAAAAAGTATCAACCAATATCGAGCGGACGGTCCTCGTCGGAATCGTCACTCAAAACCAAAATGAAGATAAGCTGCGGGAATATCTCGATGAGCTTGAGTTTCTGACATTTACGGCTGGAGGAACCGTAATAAAGCGGTTTTCACAGAAAATGGAGCGTCCAAATCCAAAGACGTTTGTAGGCACCGGAAAAATCGAAGAGATCGACGAATACATCAAGAATAACAACATCTCCACAGTCATTTTTGATGACGAGCTTACGCCTTCACAACAGAAGAACATAACACGCCAACTTAACTGCAAAGTGCTTGACAGGACAAATCTGATCCTTGACATCTTTGCGCAGCGCGCCGAAACATCCTACGCACGAACCCAAGTCGAGCTCGCTCAATGCCAATACTTGCTGCCCCGGCTTTCCGGAATGTGGACACACCTTGAGCGGCAAAAAGGCGGAATCGGAATGCGCGGACCGGGTGAAACTGAAATCGAGACTGACCGTCGGATCGTACGTGATCGGATTGCGCTTTTAAAAGACAAGATCAAGACAATCGACAAACAGATGTCGGTTCAGCGTGGCAATCGGGGTGCGATGGTGCGCGTGGCTTTGATTGGGTACACCAATGTCGGAAAATCAACGCTGATGAATACGATCAGCAAAAGCGAGGTGTTCGTCGAGAACAAGCTTTTTGCAACGTTGGACACAACCGTCCGTAAGGTCGTGATCAAAAATCTGCCCTTCCTTCTATCGGACACTGTTGGATTTATACGGAAGCTGCCCACGCAACTGGTTGATTCGTTCAAGAGTACGCTGGATGAAGTCCGCGAAGCTGACCTGCTGCTGCATGTAGTCGACATTTCGCATCCCGAATTCGAAGAACACATCGCGTCGGTGAACCAAATTCTGGCCGATATCGGAAGCGCCGGAAAGCCCACGATAATGGTTTTCAATAAGATCGATGCCTATCGCCATCTCACGATAGAGGAAGATGATTTGATGACCGAACGTACAAAGCGGCATTATACGCTGGACGAATGGCGCGAAACATGGATGGCTGATACGGCTGAAAGCAACGCGATCTTTATATCGGCAAAGGACAAGCAGAATTTCGAAACGTTTCGGGAACGCGTTTATGAAGCCGTTCGCCAAATCCACATTTCGAGATTTCCATATAACAATTTTCTATATCCCGATTATAAGGATGCAATAGAAAAGGAAGATTCAGGGGAATAGGTTAAAATCCGTAGTTCGCTGCTACTCCGAAAACCTGCCGAAGCTGGAATCCCTGGAAAGCATTATCATCATAAATGGTTTGGAACATGATGTTCGTCGACAAGAACCTGTTGATTTTCATGACAATGTTCAATTGATAGTCAAGGTCGACATTCTGCGGATCTTCAAGATAATCCGAGTAAAGGTTGAGGATATTTTCAAAAGACACATTCGCAACCACGCCCAGTTTGTAATACGCCGACGCGTTGAATCCGAGTTCATAGCGCATCGACTCGCCTTCTTTTACGCCAAAATAAGCTTCATTCGGTAACGTGAAGTTAGGATCGACGAACGTAAATTTTGATGTCAGCGGTGCAAGGTTGACCTTAAGATTATCGCTCTTTTTCCACAGTATTCCGGGACCTACGGAAAGATAGGCCGGCGAAAAGAAAGCAGTGTATTCTTCTCGTGTTTCAGCGCCATTTTCGTCACGGTCGTAACTATAACCTCTCGTAAACTGCGTGCGGAAGTTCAGGAAAGCCGAATAGTACCAATAACTTTGCTCGCTCACTTTTTTTCCAAGCAAAGAGTTCAATTCTAATCTGTCGTCGGTTTTCTTTGCGAAGGCACTGGTCCTCGTTTTTACGATTCCGTAAGAAGCAATGACCTTATTGTCCCAGCTCCAGAAGCCTTTCTTGTAATTGATGTCGTAATTTACTCCGAGGTTTCCGGAGATGTTGTTCTCACCGCCGGCAAGCCAATTATCAAAAGTGGACTGGTTAAATAAAATCGACGCGTTGCCTTTCTTTGTCCACGGACTTATCGTATCCGTCGCAGTGGTTGATCCGGTGTCACTCTGTGCATAAATGCTGAAACCGCAAAAGAGAAGTACGAGCAAAAAGGATTTTTTCATGGCCGGGAATTTCTACAAAGTTAAAAATGTATTTCTTTTCACCTAGACTTTTTGTAAAGAGGAACTGCCGAGCACGCTTCGCCATACATTATGCTTCTTGCATGCAGGCTCAGGTATTTCGCAGCCAATAAATAGGCATTCGGCGGAACGGGTTTGTTCGTGCATCCCTTGATGATTACCGCCTTGCCATCGTATATTGAATAATCCAACGACGATAAAACCTGGCGGTAAAGAAATTCGTCCATTGCCTGCGGCGGCCCAAACACCGATTCCTTTGCAAACGGCGCCAATTTGACCGCTACCAAAATCGAAGCCCATGCAGGAAGAATGGCATCAGTACTGCAATAAATCGAAACCAAAGCTCCCGCGTATTGTTGCCAATCGTGCTTGTCGAGCGTTTCCCGAAAATCCTTCTCCCGAAGAATAAGCCCTTCGTCGAGCCATTGCGCAATATCGATTGTTGTGCGATTGCCGGCGGGATAATAATCTTCAAGATCGAAAACTTCAAGTTTGCTCGCCGCTACCCTATTGATGATTTCGTCTTCCATAGTTATAACATTCCGAGCTCAAGCTTTGCCTCTTCGCTCATCAGGTCTTTGCTCCATGGCGGATCGAAAGTAATCTCAACGTCAACATCGCGTACGTTTTCGATTACCTTCACTTTTTCTTCGACTTCACGTGGAAGCGATTCTGCCACCGGGCAGTTCGGTGATGTCAGTGTCATCAGGATTTTCACTTCGTAATCGGTATTCACCATTACGTCGTAAATCAGCCCGAGCTCGTAAATATCAACCGGAATCTCCGGGTCGTAAATGCCTTTAAGCACTTTTACTATGTTTTCTCCAAGTGTATTGGTGTCTATTTCCTGTTCCATTTTATTTGTTGTTTTTGCTGCTGAATGCCAGCGCGTACATTTTTATTTGCTTGATCATCGAAACCAGACCGTTTGCGCGTGTTGGCGATAAATGCTCTTTGAGGCCGATCGTTTCAATAAAAGAGGTGTCGGCGGCCAGAATATCTTCAGGCGATTGACCAGAAAACACGCGGATAAGGATCGCAATGATTCCTTTTGTGATTATCGCATCACTGTCGGCCGTGAATTCGATTTTTCCGTCGTTGCCCTCGGCATGAAGCCAGACTTTCGATTGGCAGCCTTTTATGGTATTTTCTTCCGTTTTGTATTCAGGGTTGATGAGCGGAAGCCCCTTTCCGAGGTCGATGACATATTGGAACCGGTCGTCCCAGTCGTCAAACATCGAAAACTCATCAATGATTTCGTCTTGTATTTCGTTAATCGACATTATTTTGAACTATCAAATGCAACTATTCTTTTCACCAATGCCTCGATTTCTTTGGGCGGAAAGCCGTGATCAAAATCGGTGCTCTGGTATGTTTTGCCTTTACTGGTCACAGTCAGGTGCGCAATCGCAGCCCCGTCGTAAAACCGTTTTTCAGTCGGCGCTTTCAGTTTATCAAGCTGATCCAGATTGACCTTCGAAAATTCATCGACCAATAATTTCCAGTCGGCATCTGAAATTTTAACTTTCTCTGCTTTTTCCGCGCCATTCCTGTCGGTGGCAACTGAAACCATTTGATTTTGTACAATTATTTTTCGGTAGTAACCCCGCGAGTTCGCGGAATACTCCACAACGGTATCTTTCATCTCCTTGTTGGTTTGCTCGTCGCATCCTTTTGCGAAGAAAATCGAGAGGAATAGTAGTGATAGCAGTTTCATAATTTATCAGATTAGGCCTTCGCCGTTAATAATTTCTTTTGAAGCGATCTTAAATTACGATAGCATCGTTTTCGCTTTTTGAAGCGCTTCAACCAACAGGTCGATTTCTTCCTTTGTATTGTAAAACGAAAAAGACGCCCTGACAGTACCTACAATACTGCAAAAATTCATGATCGGCTGCGCGCAATGATGGCCCGTTCTCACCGCGATTCCGCGCTTGTCGACAATCGTGCCGACATCATACGGATGCAGGTTACCGATATTGAACGAAATCACAGGAGCCTTTTCGAGCGCCGTACCCCAGATTTTCAAGCTGTCGATTTCCAAAAGCCTTTCGGTTCCGTAGCGTAAAAGCTCATTTTCGTACTTTGAAATGGCATCAAAACCGATGTTGTTGAGATAGTCGATCGCGGTTCCAAAAGCAATTCCGTCAGCGATATTGGGCGTTCCGGCCTCAAATTTATGCGGAAGATCGGCATAGGTGCTGCGTTCAAATGAAACTTCCCTTATCATTTCGCCGCCGCCCTGATACGGTGGCAGGCGATTCAGCCATTCTTCTTTTCCGTATAAAATCCCAACGCCTGTCGGACCGCACATCTTATGTCCCGAAAACGCATAAAACTCGCAGTCCAATTCCTGAACATCGGGCTTAAGATGCGGTACGGCCTGAGCGCCGTCGATCAGGACAGCAGCGCCGACTTCATGCGCTTTTTCAATAATGAACCGAATGGGATTTATCGTTCCCAAAGCATTCGAAATATGGTTGACCGATACAATTTTTGTCCGCTCCGAAAGAAGCGCGACAAATTCGGTCATGATCAGCTCGCCGTCGAGGTTCATTGGTATGACCTTCAGCACCGCGCCTGTACGTTCACAAAGGAATTGCCACGGAACAATATTGGAATGGTGTTCAAGCGCCGAGATTACAACTTCATCACCGGGTTTCAAAAGCGACGAAAAACCTGAAGCTACAAGGTTGATCGCATGCGTGGTTCCTGCGGTGAAAATCACTTCGTGTGACAGCTTCGCATTGATGTGCTGTTGAACCTTGATACGCGATTGCTCGTATGCATCGGTTGCAATCTGGCTGAGCGTGTGGACGCCGCGATGTATGTTTGCGTTGATTTCTTTGTAATATTCCGAAATCTCATCAATGACCGCTTTCGGCTTTTGGGAAGTTGCGCCGTTATCGAAATATACCAGCGGCTTGCCGTTCACGGTTCGTGAAAGAATAGGAAAATCTTTGCGGATGGCGTATACGTCGAACATCAATCGTAATTTGATGCAAATTTACGCTATATTGATCGAATAACAGATTCGCTACGCCTAATAACTATCACCTGCGCCGCCGCCGCTGAATCCGCCGCCGCCGAATTTCATCGGTTGGTCATGATTATCGGATTTAACCTGTGCGGCCGAATTGATTATTATCGCCTGTGCCATCGACAGCGAATCACTATCGGTGAAACGATCGGGCTTGAATGTTAACCCTTTTTCGCGATTCCGCAATGCCGACATCGAATACCACGAAATCCCAAAGAGGATAATTCCACCAAAAATTAACGCCGTTTCAATCGGAACAATGCTGTAATAATACCTTATTGAGAATATCGAAAAAGCCATCGCCAGCATTCCAACGACCAGAAACGCGCGATCATTAAACCGGGCTCCTACATAAATATAAAAAATCGGAACGGCGAACGTAAAAAAGTAAAACAGGTATGAAAGCGGAATATCATTGCCGCGCGTGACTTGCAATCCCATTAATTCTTCGGAAAGCTCACGCACAACAAGGTAATTCAGCGCCAAATAACCCAGAATAAGGCTGAAGATCTTTATCAGTCGGACGCTGTTACGGTAAAGGCGGCTTTCCGGATTTTGACGGATGACTCTATACAAATGGTAAAGTCCATACGCCACGGCAGCCATTACAAACGGAAGAAAAATGCTGCTCACGAGTTTCACGTCGGTAATTAACGATGCGAAAAATCCGGCAACGCCAACGAGCGCGAACAACATCGAACCCGTACTGAAATATCGGTAACAACAGCCGGTTCCCGCAATCGCCATGATGGTAAAAACAGCTGTGCTTTGTTCAGTGGCGACACCAACGGCGGCGAACAAAACCGTCTGGAATCCGAGAATAAACGCATCGTCGAGTCCATAATTATGAAACCCATTCCGGGTAAGAAATTCAGCCGCTGCAAGGCCAATTCCGGCAAAGACAAACAGAATAAGTTTGTACGCGTCGATCGAATCGAGGAACATGATCGATGCAGCGCCCATAATTGAAGAATACAGAAAGCAGCCCAGCAGGAAGAATCCGATGCGAATCAGGATGTTTTCGCTTGTCCGTGGAATGTGAAGTTTTGACCGGATTGCCTTCACGTCGTGATTCGAAAGGAATCCGCCATCGCGCAGCATTTTCGCCTCCGACAAAAGCAATAGATTTTCAACGTGCTCCTTATTCTTCGCTGTCATTCGTAGCTTTGTTAAAATGTTTGATCAGCTTTCGGAAAAACCAGATTGAGACGATAAAGTACACCGGAAAAAGCAATGAGGCAAACTGCAGAAAATCGAAGAAATGGAACGAATCGAGCAATTTTCCGAGTAGCACATTCACCGTCAGGTACAGAAAGACCATCGTAAATACAAAGAGGGAAACCGACTTCAATTTGTAGCTTTTTTGGTAAAAATAATAGCCGGCGGCCGACATCAACAGGACGAATGCGGGCAGATTCCCTTCAAACATTCCTTTTATACAGCTTATTCCGATCAGGTGCAGCGCGAACATTACGTACACTTTCGTGAAATGCTTTTTCAACCGTGTTTTTTCCGAATATTCGCTCCATGTCAGCAGAATAACGCCAAGGGCAATCCCGTAAAACGATTGCACCGGGTCGGTATAAACTTCATTTGCCAAGACTGCTTTTGGAGTCGCCGTAATTCCGATAAATGCGGCAAGCGCTGTGATTGCAATCGATAATGCACTTCGGTTGTCGAAATAGTACGCTACCGGAAACGCCACAACGGCCAGGGCCAAAGCCGAGAAAGCATAGCCAGTTCCAAACGGTTGGTACTGCGCCTGCAGATAGGTCAGGAATATTCCACTGAGCAGCGTTCCGAGCAGAATTATGTAATCGAAAACCGGATTTTCAAAGTCGGCCTTTTTCCGGCTGTATCCCGGATGGTTCTTGAATGAAAAATAAAAGCAGAAGACCGTGAGCAGGAGAATCACGGCAAGAATTGCGAGATGTCCGATCGAATCGATGTTCTTGTAAATTACAATTCCGATTCCGGTTGTAAAAAGCAATACCGAAAGGTAAAGCAACATCAGCAATTCATTGCGAACCGAAAAAATCCCAAGCGACCGCCACGCTGTCACCGTTGCGAATTGCTCTTCCGTGATCAGCTCGCGCTTTCGAAGCTCGTTTGTCAGCCAATGCCTGCGTTCACTCATAAATTGATCTCTCGGTCAAAGATATAACAATCGCACAATAAAAAACCCGGCGCTAAACCGGGCTAATTGTACTTTGTAAATAATATGCTACAAGTCAAATCCCATCTTAACTCCGAGTTTGGTGGCAATGATCCTCGTGATTCGCGCCTTTAGCTCGGGAATACGAATGCTTTCGATGACATCGTTTGAGAAGGCGTACATCAGCAGGGCTTTCGCTTCCTTTTTCGGAATTCCGCGCGACTGCATGTAAAACATCGCTCTTTCGTCAAGTTGGCCCACGGTGCAGCCGTGTGAGCATTTTACGTCATCGGCGAATATCTCGAGTTGCGGTTTGGCGTTGATTGTAGCCTTGTCGCTCAGTAAAATGTTGTTGTTCTGCTGAAAAGCATCGGTTTTTTGCGCTTCCTTTTCAACGTAGATTTTACCATTGAAAACTCCGGTTGCGCGGTCGCCAAAAATGCCCTTGTAATTTTGGTGGCTTTCGCAGTGTGGCGTAGCGTGTTGCACCAATGTATGATGGTCAACGTGCTGTTTTTCGCCAATTATCGTAATTCCTTTCAATGTGCTTTCGATGCGTTCGCCGTTGTGATAGAAGTTAAGATTGTTCCGTGTCAGGTTGCCGCCGAATGAAAAAGTGTGAACAGAAACATTGCTCTTGCCTTTCTGCAAAATATAGGTATTGTCGATCAACGATGCGTTCAGGTTGTCGTTTTGAATTTTATAATAATCCGCGATTGCGCTTTTTGCCGCAAAAATTTCAGTTACCGAATTCGTAAGCACGGCATTGTCGCTGATGCTTTGATGGCGCTCGATGATCTGTACTTGCGCGTTTTCACCAACGATGATCAGATTGCGTGGCTGAAGCAGCAATGCCGATTCGTTTCCTGTGGAAAAATAAAGGATTTCAACTGGTTTGTCGGCTATTTTCCCTCTTGGGATGTTGATGTATGCGCCTTCGCTGGCAAACGCCGTGTTGAGCGATGTCAGACTGTCGTCCGCTTTTGCGATCGTGTTGAAATAGTCGTCGATGACGGGTTTGTATTTCGCTTTGTTCAGTGCAGATGACATCAGGCAGACGTCAATTCCGTCATGCGTTGTCGATGATAGGAACGAGCTGAAAATCCCATCGATGAAAACCACCTTGTACGTGTCGATTTCGTGAAGAAAATACTTCTTTACGTCGGCAAATTCAACAGAGCTTTCCTGTTTCGGAAACACCGTAAAATCGTTTTTCAGTACCGAGTTCAGCGAAGTGTATTTCCACGCTTCTTCCTTTTTCGTCGGGAATCCCTTAACCTCAAAATTCTTTATTGCGCTCGTCCTTATGTCGTGCAGATCCGATTGTACGTCAACATGTTCCTCAAAGGCCATGAAAGAAGCGAGCAGTTTGTCTTTTAAATCCATGAATAATGTCAAATGTCTGAACGTCAAAGGACGTGCGGACTATTTTTCTAAATATTTAATTAATCCACTGATGAGCTGCGATATTTTTTGTAATATTTTCAAGCATCTCATTAAATTTTTCAACGCCGATATAGCTAAAGTCATGAGCAAGATATAATTGCGAGCTCATTTCGCCCGCAGAAGCTTTCGCTACATATAAAAAATAAACAAATTCTTTATCTATTTTCCTTTCGAAACCTTCGGCTATGTCAGAGGTTATTGATATCGAAGCGCGGCGCATCTGCCTTGATAATTCAATATCCTTTTTAAAATTATCATTTGCCGTGAGAAGATAGATTTGTTTGTTAAACGCTCTGGCTTTCTGCCAGAAAACTATTTTCTCGAATGAATCGAATTTCTGCATGGCTGATAATTTTATTTGTATGGCTTGTCGAGTGCCGTTTTTTTATTGTCGTTCGACATTCGACGTGTGACATTCAGTCCAAAGAGGTACTACAAAACCGCACTATTTGCGCTCTTGATCCAGTCGTAGCCTTTTTCTTCAAGCTCGTAGGCGAGTTCTTTGCCACCCGATTTTACGATCTTTCCGTTGTATAACACGTGCACAAAATCCGGAACGATGTAATCCAGAAGCCTTTGGTAGTGCGTGATTACGATCACCGCATTCTTGTCGCTACGCAGTTTATTCACACCGTTCGCGACAATTCGGAGTGCGTCAATGTCGAGGCCGGAATCGGTTTCGTCGAGAATGGCAAGTTTGGGTTCGAGCATCGCCATCTGGAAGATCTCGTTGCGTTTCTTTTCTCCGCCTGAAAAGCCTTCGTTAAGCGAACGCGACAAAAATTTACGATCGATTTCAAGCAATTCCGATTTTTCGCGAATGACCTTAAGCATCTCATTTGCCGGCATTTCTTCCTGCCCGCGTGCCTTTCGCGATTCATTGATCGCCGTCCGCATAAAATTGGTTACTGAAACGCCCGGAATTTCAACAGGATACTGGAACGACAGGAAAATTCCCCTGTGCGCGCGCTCTTCCGGAGACAGCTCGGAAAGATCTTCACCGTCAAGGATCACTTCTCCTGCGGTGACTTCGTAATTTTCATTACCTGCAATCACGGCTGAAAGCGTACTTTTTCCGGAACCGTTCGGGCCCATTATGGCGTGGACTTCACCCGTTTTGACTTCAAGATTAATTCCTTTCAGAATGTCCTTTCCTTCTATTCCTGCATGTAGATTTTTTATTGATAGCATTTCTATTTGTTTAAAAGTTTGAGGTTTAAGGTTTTTATAAATTAAACTTTGTTCCTCGAAAATCTTGTTTATTCAAGTAGTTTATAAAATTGTTGAGTTTGCCACTAACGACTTGATCTTTGAAACGAAAATCGTGTGACAAGTCCGTTTCAGAAGGTCTAAAACCTATATTTATCGCAAGCCGGCTGGCTTCTTGCGAAATTTCTAAATCTTCAAATCGTTTGATTGTTGACATGGCGTGTAATTTTTCATTATGGCGTTTATAACTTAGGTCAAACTTTTAACCTACCGAACCTTCCAGTGAAATCTCCAGCAGTTTCTGGGCTTCAACAGCGAATTCCATTGGAAGCTTATTCAAAACCTCGCGGCTGAATCCGTTTACGATCAGCGCAATTGCTTTTTCGGTCGGAATTCCGCGCTGATTGCAATAAAACACCTGGTCTTCGCCAATTTTACTCGTCGTGGCTTCGTGTTCGATTTTTGCGGTTGGGTTTTTTGATTCAATGTATGGAAATGTATGCGCGCCGCAATTGTTTCCCATCAGGAGCGAATCACACTGCGAAAAATTCCGGGCATTCTCGGCACGAGCGCTGATTTGTACGAGTCCGCGATAGCTGTTTTGCGATTTTCCGGCAGAAATTCCCTTCGAAATGATCGTCGACTTCGTGTTTTTTCCGAGGTGGATCATTTTCGTTCCGGTATCGGCCTGCTGGAAGTTATTGGTGACAGCGATCGAGTAAAATTCACCAACCGAATTGTCGCCTTTTAATACACAAGATGGGTATTTCCAGGTCACTGCCGATCCTGTTTCGACCTGCGTCCATGAGATTTTCGCATTCTTCTCGCACAGCCCGCGCTTGGTCACAAAATTATAAACACCGCCTTTGCCTTCCTTGTTTCCGGGAAACCAGTTTTGCACGGTTGAATATTTGATTTCAGCATCGTCAAGCGCAATCAGCTCAACAACTGCAGCGTGAAGTTGGTTTTCGTCCCGACTTGGCGCTGTACAACCTTCAAGATAGGAAACGTAACTTCCTTCGTCGGCAATGACCAGAGTGCGTTCAAACTGGCCGGTTCCTGCCTGGTTAATACGGAAATAGGTTGAAAGTTCCATCGGGCAGCGAACGCCTTTCGGAATGTAGCAAAACGATCCGTCGGAAAAAACAGCCGAATTCAGCGCTGCATAAAAGTTATCTTTTTGCGGAACGACACTTCCTATATATTTTCTTACCAATTCGGGATATTCGCGGATCGCTTCCGAAATCGAACAAAATAGTATTCCTTTTTCACCGAGTGTTTTCCTGAAGGTCGTTGCCACCGAAACCGAATCCACGACGATGTCCATCGCCACGCCGGAAAGCGCCTTTTGCTCGTCGATCGAAATACCGAGCTTGTCGAAAGTAGCGAGCAATTCAGGGTCGACTTCATCAAGACTGGCGTATTTATCTTTTTTCTTGGGCGCAGAATAATACGATATCGCCTGGAAATCAGGTTTTTCGTAGGTTACGTTCGCCCAGTTCGGCTCGGCCATTTCCTTCCACGCGCGAAAGGCCTCGATGCGCCATTCCGTCATCCATTCAGGCTCTTCCTTTTTTTGTGAAATTGCGCGGACAATATTTTCGTTTAATCCGATGGGAAATGTCTCCGATTCGATGTCGGTGTAGAAACCGTATTCGTATTCCTTGGTTTCAAGTTCGATCTTGAGTTCTTCCTCTGTATATTTTGACATAATTTTTTGTCTAGTGCCGGCTTCGACGCCATTTTTGCCATCGAACGTCGGCGTTATCATTTTTCGTTCGACTATAATGAAAATGATTCACCGCATCCGCAGGTACGGTTAGCGTTCGGATTGTTGAAAACAAAGCCCTTACCGTTGAGTCCGCCCGAAAATTCCAGTATTGTACCTGCGAGGTAAAGAAAACTTTTCTTCTCGACTGCCACCTTAATGTCGTTATCGATGAAAATTTTATCCGTCTCCCCTGTTGATTTATCGAATTTCAGTTCGTAGGAAAGTCCGGAACATCCGCCACTTTTTACCCCAACGCGAACGTAATCCTGGCTTGCGTCAAATCCCTCATCTTTCATCAGGTCGATAATTTTGCGTTTTGCGGTATCAGAAACCTTTATCATTTTACGTTGATTTAGTCTAAATAACCGCAAAGATATTATATAAATACGGTTATGCCATACCGACTAACATTTTTCTAACGGATGGTTTTACAGGCGTCACAACTACAACTTGGCTTTTTTACGTAAATTGGCGCGGCTTTGTGAACAGCAAAAAATCTAAACGAATGAAGTTATACCCGATAGAAAGCGGAAATTTTAAGCTCGACGGCGGAGCGATGTTTGGCGTCGTACCGAAATCGATATGGAACAAGACAAATCCGGCCGATGAAAACAACATGATTGACATTGCCGCGCGATGCCTGCTGATCGAGGAAGGTAACCGGCTGATCCTGATCGACAATGGGTTGGGAGACAAGCAATCCGAGAAATTCTTCAGCTATTATTCGCTTTGGGGCGACCATTCGCTTGACAAGAGTTTGGCGCACTATGGCTTTAGCAGAAACGACATCACCGATGTCTTCATGACGCATCTTCATTTTGACCATTGCGGCGGAAGCGTTCGGTGGAACAAGGATCGCACGGGTTATGAACCTGCTTTTCCGAATGCAATTTATTGGAGCAATGAAAGCCATTGGAAGTGGGCGACGGTTCCCAATGCTCGCGAAAAAGCTTCTTTTTTGCCCGAAAATATCCTTCCGATGCAGGAAAGCGGGCAGCTGAAATTCGTGAACAGGGGCGAGGGCGATTTTATTCACAGCCCTGAGCTTGGTTTCGGGATTTTCTTCGCCGACGGCCATACCGAAAAAATGATGATTCCGCAGATTTCATACAACGATAAAACAATATGTTTCATGGCGGATCTTGTGCCAACGGCAGGACACTTGCCGCTTCCCTATGTCATGGGCTACGATACCAGGCCGTTGTTGACACTTCGCGAAAAAGCTAAATTTTTGGAGAAGGCGGCAGATGAAGGATTTTATCTTTTCCTCGAGCACGATGCGCATAACGAAATCATCACCGTGGAGCGCACGGAACGAGGCGTACGAATGAAGGAAAGGTTTAGTTGTGAGGATATCTTAAGATAACGTTAATCCAAAAACCGACTGTAACAAAAAAATCTATTTTAGACCAATTTTTGAATTTTAAATCCTGAAACATAATGAATTTAATTAAAAACTATTGCCTTACGGTAGTCGCTGTTATGGCGGTCTCAACGTTGTCGGCGCAGAAAAAATCGACTTCGACCGTAGATTACAACAAGATCCCGGCAAAGGTCGGAGCTATCAAGGAATCCGACATGAAACGTTGGAGCCATCTTGACCTGGTAAAGGATACGATTCCAGGGATGAGCGTCGACAGGGCATATTCTGAACTTCTAAAGAATAAAAAAGGTACAACCGTTATTGTCGGCGTAGTTGATTCTGGTGTGGATATCGATCACGAAGACCTGAAATCGGTAATCTGGACAAACCCGAAAGAGATTGCAGGAAACAACATCGACGACGATCACAACGGCTACGTTGACGATGTCCACGGATGGAATTTCCTTGGCGATGCAAATAATGAAAATCTTGAAATGACGCGCATCCTGAAAAAGGGTGACGACGGATCGGAAAACTACAAGAAAGCAAAAGCCGCTTACGATGCTCAATATTCAGAAATCATGATGGGCAAGCAGCAAGTCGATTTTATCTTCAACGCAAAAAAACTCGTTAGCGATTATCTGAAAAAAGACGATTTTACAATCGAAGAAGTAAAAGCAATCGATACAAAAGATCCGTCGCTGTTACAGGCAAAAAATGTAATCGCAAGCATTCTTGCCCAAACCGGGCCAAGCTTCAATGAAGAACTGAACGGCTTCAAAAAGCAGGTTTACGACATGCTTGATTACAACCTCAACAAGGACTTTGACGGACGCAAGATCGTTGGCGACAACCCAGACGACATCAACGACCGCAAATACGGAAACAACAATGTAACCGGTCCTGAGAAAGAAGGCGCACTTCACGGGACACACGTTGCCGGAATCATCGCGGCAGGAAGAAATAACGGGATTGGAAGCGATGGTGTAGCACAAAACGTACTGATTATGCCGGTTCGCGCGGTACCAAATGGAGACGAATACGACAAAGATGTTGCGCTTGCCATACGTTATGCTGTTGATAATGGCGCGAAAGTCATCAACGGAAGCTTTGGAAAAGCGTTTTCTCCACACAGGGATTGGGTTTGGGACGCGTTAAAATATGCTGCATCGAAAGATGTTCTTATCGTTTTTGCCGCCGGAAACGACGGGCACGACATCGACCTTCCTGAATTCAGGGATTACCCAACCGATGCCGGCGACGACACTAAAGAAATTACAGATAACGTTCTGACAATCGGAGCATTGAACTATTCGCTTGGCGAAAATCTCGTTGCCGGATTCTCAAACTACGGAAAACGAAATGTTGACGTGTTTTCTCCGGGAATGAAAATCTATTCTTCAGTTCCGAACAACAAATACCTTTACGAGCAAGGAACTTCAATGGCATCGCCAAATGCCGCAGGTGTTGCGGCATTGGTGCGGTCGTATTATCCAAATCTTTCGGCAAAACAGGTAAAACAAATCCTGATGGAGTCCGGAACGCCGCTAACTACAGAGGTTGCGCTTGGTGAAAATCAGGAAAAGCGCCCGTTCAGCGAAGCTTCGAAATCTGGCAGAATGATCAATGCTTACAATGCATTGCAGATGGCCGAGAAAATGTCGAAAGGTAAAATGCCAAAGCAGCTTAAGGGATAATGAATAAATTGTTTGCACTCGCGCTGGTTTGTTTGTCCATTACGATCGGGAATTCACAAAACGCTCCTTATTGGCAGCAGCACGTTGATTATAAAATGGACGTGTCGATGGATGTGAAAACCTACCGCTATCACGGAACCCAAAAACTGGTCTACACCAATAATTCGCCCGACACGCTTCGAAAAGTCTTTTATCACCTGTATCCAAACGCTTTCCAACCGGGAAGCGAAATGGATATGCGGGTTCGCACGATCAAAGATCCTGACGGCCGAATGGTAACAAAGACTAAAGTCGACGGCAAAGATGTCAAGGAAAGCCGCATCAAAAACCTGAAACCAAATGAGATGGGCTTTTTGAAAATTGCCAATTTCAAACAGGACGGCGCAACGGCAACCGCAAAGGAAGTTGAAACCATTCTCGAGGTAACGCTGGCAAAGCCAATTTTACCCGGCGGAAAAACGACGTTTACCCTTGATTTTGAGGGACAAGTTCCCGTGCAGATCAGGCGCTCCGGAAGGAACAACGCCGAAGGTGTAGAACTCTCGATGGCGCAATGGTATCCGAAGTTGGCCGAATATGATTTCGAAGGCTGGCACGCCGATCCGTACATTGCCCGCGAATTCTACGGCGTTTGGGGCGATTTCGATGTCAGCATTACAATCGACAGCAACTATATTTTAGGAGGATCGGGTTATCTGCAGAACAGAAACCAAATCGGCTACGGCTATGAAGATCCCGGAACAACCGTGAAGCGCGACAAAAAAACCAAGACACTTACGTGGCATTTTATCGCACCGAATGTTCACGATTTTACTTGGGCTGCCGATAAAAATTACCTTCATGACACCGCTAAAGTTCCGAATGGCGCAACGCTTCATTTCCTTTACAAAAACAACCCAAAGATCATCGACAATTGGAAAAAGCTGCAGCCTGCAACGGTTCAGCTGATGCAGTTCTACAATGAAGTAATTGGCAAATATCCATACGATCAATACTCGGTAATCCAGGGTGGCGACGGCGGAATGGAATATGCGATGTGCACGTTGATCCTGGGCGAAGGGACTTATCAGGGACTTGTTGGCGTGACCGCTCACGAGATGGGCCACTCGTGGTTTCAGCACGTATTGGGAACGAACGAGTCGAAACACGGCTGGATGGACGAAGGTTTCACATCGTTTCTTGAGGATCTTGGCATGAACGAGATCGCAGAGAAGAAGGTGGAAAACCCGTTTGCAGGAACTTACAATGCCTATTTTTCAATGGCGAATTCCGGCAAGGAACAGCCGCAAACAACCCATGCTGACCGCTATGATGAGAACCGATTGTACAGCATTGCTGCATACAGCAAAGGCGAGATTTTCCTCAGCCAGCTGATTTACGTTATCGGAAAGGAAAATCTGATGAAAACCTTGAAAAGGTATTATTCCGAATTCAAGTTCAAACACCCAACACCTAATGATATCAAGCGAACTGCCGAGAAAGTTTCCGGCTCCGAACTCGACTGGTACCTGACCGATTGGACCGAAACGACAAATACCATCGATTATGGAATTAAGGACGTTCGCGAAAACGGAAAGCAAACAGTGATTTCGCTTGAGAGGATTGGCAGGATGCCGATGCCGATTGACATTGTAATCGAATATACCGACGGTTCAAAGGAAAGTTTTTACATACCGCTGCGGATGATGAGCTTCGTGAAAGATAACCCTTATCCGGCGATCAAACGGACTGTTTTGGCCGATTGGGCCTGGGGAAATCCCGATTATGAGTTTATCGTCAATTCGGCAAAACAAAACATCAAATCGGTTACAATCGATCCAAGTGGACTAATGGCCGATGTAAAAAAGGATAACAACCTCTATACGGCAAAACCATAAATATTAAACCCTCCGTTTCAGGAGGGTTTTTTTATTGGCGAGTTGGGTTAGGTAGTTGGTCATCCGCTTTATTTGCAGCAGTTGCTTCTTCAACCTGCGGATATTGCTTGGGATAAAATTAGCTGATGAAAGCGTGCCGCTCATTCCATAATTCTAACAAAAAATTATAAGATTATCATATTTACCTTTGCAGGATGAACCAGACCTATCCTACCAGCGAAAAATTAAAAAGCCGCAAAACGATCGACCTTCTTTTCTCGGAAGGAAAGTCAATTGCGCGGTTCCCGCTGAGGCTGGTGTATGTCGAAGTACCAACGTTGGAAGTCCCGTTGAAAATGGGTGTTTCGGCATCAAAAAAGCATTTCAAAAAAGCGGTGGATAGGAATTATGTGAAACGAATCCTACGAGAAGCGTACCGCGTTAACAAACAGCTGCTAAGCGGACTCGAATCAAAATACGCCGTAATGCTGCTCTATCAATCTAAGGAGCTTCCTGATTTCCATCAGGTAAACGCTAATGCTGCGAAACTCTTTTTAAAATTTGCGGAAACGGCGAAGAGCGGAAACGAGCAGTAATATTTGGAAGCGCGATTCGTTAGTTACTGAATACCACCGCCGACGGATCACGAGAATCCGCGTAAAAGCCCTTAAGTAGCCTGCATTTTATTGCGCATTAATTGTTACATTAGTCGCCCTCATTTCTCACGGATTGAGAGCATAAATTTTACGAAAATGAAGATGAATTTTAAGAAGAGATATGTACTTCCGGCTGTTGCCGCTGCTTTTGTTTGTGTCGGCGCCGGCGTCCGCGATGATTTTTTCGAAATCGCAAAGCAGGTTGAAATTTTTACGACATTGTTCAAGGCCGTCAATATGAATTATGTCGATGAGACCAATCCTGCCGAACTGATGGATCACGCCATTAAAAGCATGCTCGCGGACCTCGATCCGTACACAGTTTATTTCAACGAACAGGACGTAGTCAAATTCAAAATAAACAATACCGGCGAGTACACAGGAATAGGCGCCATGATTACCCGAAAAGAAGGAACGCTGATAGTGAAAGAGCCTTACAAAGGCTATCCGGCAGATAAAGCCGGACTCAAAGCAGGTGATGAAATTATCCAGATCGGCGATGTTAACCTTGAAGATTTTAAGGATGATGCCGGCCAACTTCTACGCGGCGCCAAAAATGCCAAAATCGACATCAAATACAGAAGGCAGGGCAAGATTCAATCAACGCAAATCGTACTGGAAGAAGTCGAGCTGAAAGCAGTTCCGTTCTCATCAAAAGTTGACGATAAAACCGGCTATATCGTGTTGTCGCAGTTTAACCGCAAAGCAACGTTGGAAACAAAGGAAGCGCTTGAGCAATTGAAAAGGGAAGGAGCGGAGCGCATCATTCTCGACTTGCGCGGAAACCCGGGCGGATTGCTTGCCGAAGCGGTCAACATCTGCAATCTCTTTGTGCCGAAAAACGAAGTTATAGTAACGACAAAGTCGAAAATTGAAAAGCACAACAATACTTATAAAACCACGCGCGACCCGATCGATACCGAAATTCCGCTGGTTATCCTTGTTGACGGGCACAGCGCATCCGCTTCGGAAATTGTAGCCGGAGCGCTGCAGGATCTTGACCGCGCGGTCATCGTCGGAAGCCGGAGTTTCGGTAAGGGACTTGTTCAAAGGCCGATCGACCTGACTTATGGAACGCAATTGAAAATTACGATTTCGAGATATTATACGCCTTCGGGACGTTGCATTCAGGCGCTCGATTATTCGCACCGCGATAAGGACGGAAAAGCAATTCGTACCGATGCTGCAAAATACAATGCGTTTAAGACGCGCAAAGGAAGGCCGGTTTACGACGGCGGGGGAATCCTTCCCGATGTTGAGCTCGCCGAAACAAAGCTCAGCCCCATCACGGAAGCGCTTATCAAGAACGACGGCATTTTCAACTACGTTACGACTTACTACTACAAGAATCCAAATCTTGGCGATAAAATTCCGACGGTTACCGATGCTGATTTTGCCGATTTCAAAGCTTATCTGAAAAAGGAGAAATTCACATTCGACACCGATACGGAAATCGCTCTTAAAAACATGCTTGCCGCTGCGAAACGCGAAAAAATCGATGCCGGAATTACTGCCGAGTATCAGTCATTGCTGAATTCACTTCAGAAAAGTGAAGAGCTCCAGCTGAATCAGAACCAGAAGGAAATCAAGAACCTGATGCTGGATGAAATCATCAAGCGTTATCAATACAAAGAAGGGCTTTACCAATATTACACAAAAAACAATTCCGAGATCCGCAAGGCAATCGCGATACTCGACAATGCAGCTGAGTACAACAAGATACTGAAACTGTAATGAGGATTTTCCTAAAACTCCTGCTGTTGTTTTTCGCCGGTTTCATCTACGCCCAGGAAGAAGTTGTGCATTCGGTTTATTTCGATTTTGATAAATATTCGCTAGACGAAAAACAGGCGGACGCAGTGGTAAATTATATCAAATCAACCGACTCGACCCGCATCGAATCGATCCAGATTTTTGGTTATACTGATGATATCGGAAAGGAAGCCTACAATTTCAAGCTTTCGACTAACCGCGCCAACACGATCAAAGAAGTCCTGGTCAAGAATGGAATCCGAAATAAAATTATCGTGACCATAGAAGGCAAAGGCCGAATCCTGATCGATGACGATGTCGTTGAAAACCTGCCCGAAAAGCGGTCAAAAAACCGACGTGTCGATGTGGTGCTTAATCTGAAAGCGCTGCCGAAAATCGAACTTCCCGGATTTTATACGACGGTCCAGAAAAAGCACATCGTTGGTGACCACATTTACCTTGAAAATCTTTTGTTTGAACGCGGAAGCAGCAAACTGACTTTCGAAGCGAAGAGCCAACTCGACAAAGTAGCGAAGTTGCTTCAGAAATACAAAAACCTCAAGTTTGAAATCCAAGGCCACGTGTGCTGTACTCCGCCGTACCAAAAGGAAGCGATCGACCGGGAAACCAGGAAAAGGCAATTGTCGCAGAATAGGGCAGAGGCTGTGTATAAATATCTTGTCTTCAAAAAAATCGCTAAGACGCGAATGACATTTAAGGGTTATGGAAATACCGTTCCGCTTGGAAAAGGCCCTGAATACGACCGGCGTGTAGAATTGGTGATCACTGAGATCTAATCCACGTCGCGCAGCATTTCTATATGCGGAATGTCATCCTCGAGGTACGGCTCACCAATTGCGGCGAATTGATGTTCCTCGTAAAAGTTCCGAAGATAAAGCTGGGCTGAAATCGTGATTTTTGTTTCGCCGAAGTGCCTTCTGATTCCGACGATCGCTTCGCGCATCAGGTCGTGGCCGAATGCGCGGTTCCTGAATTCCCTTGCAACAACAACACGCCCTATTGAGGCATTTTGAAAATAATCGCCCGGTTTGAACAGTCGTGCATAACCAATGATGTTGCCGTCGAGTTCACCAATCACGTGCAGCGCCTTCCGATCTTTACCGTCTATGTCCGGATAAACGCAATTTTGCTCCACTATAAAGACATCGCTCCGCAATTGCAGCACATCGTGTAGTTCGTCAGCAGAAAGCTCGTTAAATCGCTTTATTTTCCATTTCATGATTCGTCACTTACTTTCCTGGCTTGGTTTATTAAACTTTATCGATTTTATCATCGCTTCGAGTTCCAGCATAAGGTCGCGTTTTTCTTTCGACGGCGCATAGCAAAAACCTTCGAGCACGAGGATCCGTTTATTTGCGCAATCCTGAATCGAATAGTTAATGAACGGTCCCGACATAAAATCATTCTTAACTTCCCAGGTTCCCTTCGTTTCAAATGTCGGACGCCCATCAAGCGTTATGTGTGACAGGTAAGGCGCGTAGGCTTCTTCGGTAATCATTCGGGTATCCGGCGCAGCGCCATGGATGTAGATATTGCCGATAGAATCCCGCATTCGGATGATATTATCAATCGCGTTGGAATTCCGCTCGAGGTATGTATCGGCAACTTCATAAATCAGAAGGCTGGTGTTTCCGCTGATAATTTCCTTTTTCAGCCACACGAAGTGTTCACTTTCGATTGCATATTTATAGCTGACGGGGATTTTCAGTGAAATGCCGAACTTCGATTGGATCTTTTTAGGATCGAGCGCCGCCGTATCGATGCGTCTCCAGGTTTCCTCCAACTCGGTCTGCTTCATGAGCTTTATAAGATAGGGCGCATTTTTCTGGATAAGCGACAGGATCTCGGAGTTTGTCCGGCCGGAAATATGGACAACATTCTGCGGTTTGGCATATTCGTCTGTAATAATCCTGAAGCTGCTTTGCGGCTCTTTTTTTATGACGATGATATTGCGCCCGCTAGTCATGTATCCTTCAAGAAGCTTTACCGGATATTGATTGATTGTAAAAAGAGGTTCTTCCTGCGGCAGTCCGACTACCGGGCCGGCAAATTTATTCCTTATGCTGTCGCCGACTTCGCCGTTCCAAAGGTCGTCGTCAATGATGACCGACAAAGTATTGATATTGCCTGTAGCGGGAAGCGCCTCGTGGTTTTTCTTCACGCAGGAAATGGCAACAAGGACGATCAACACCAAAAAAAAATGGGCTCTATTCATCTGAAATGGAATAAAGCCCAAAGTTATCTAAAGTTTCGCTGATTATCCGTTAATCTTCAGCTTCATGCCCGGCTTGATGTTCTCATTACTGATTCCGTTCCATTTTTTGATGTCGGAAATCGTAACTCCGGGATATTTTTTAGCAATGCTGAACAGCGAATCTCCTTTTCTCACAAGATAGTGTTCCTGGGTTTCGCGGTCGGTTTTGTTGAATTTCTCTTTTTTGGAAGACCTTTCGGCGACTGCAGTATCAGCAGATGAAACTTCAATCTTCGAAACGATCAGTTGCTGGCCGGCGTGAATGTTATTGTCTTCAAGATTGTTCCATTCTTTGATGTCGGCGAGGGAAACATTGTTCTTCTTCGCAATGATTCCAAGGAAATCACCTTTTTTGACAGTGTATTGTATGGTCTTGAACTCGGTTTTCGAAGCAACCGCATCTTCAGTTGCTTCCTCGATTTTGGATACGATTATTTTAGTTCCCGATAAGAGGTTTGTATCTTCGAAATTGTTCCATTCCTTGATCTGGTTAACAGAAATGTTGTACTTGCGGGCGATCGAAAAAAGGTTGTCTCCCGGCTGAACAATATAATAATCCTTCGAGTCATTTTCGGCGAGATCTCCTTTATGTTGTTCCTTTGGTTCAGCAACAACGGCAACGGCTTCGTTTTTCGCAATTGCAGGAACTTTTTCTTCCTTCACCTTTTCCTTTTTCGTCCTTACGGCAACGCGCTCAGTCGAAATTATTTTTAGGCTTCTTCCGGATGCGATAGTATTACTTCTCAGTTTGTTCCATTTCTTGATTTCACTTACAGAAACGCCATATTTGTCAGATATTGAACCCAGGCTTTCACCGCGTCGTACCTTGTGGAACTTCGTCTTTGAAACCAATGTGCTTTCAGTACGGTAACTCGAGCTATCCCGGTTTGCGTAAGCGCTCTGAACTGATGAAAATGGCTTCTCGCGTTTGTCAAGTTCATGTTGAACATACGCATAGATTTTACCTTCATTTGCAGTAAAAAGTGCGATTTTATCCTGCGGCAGTCTCAGGTAATGTTTTTTGTCGAAATAACTCGGGATCGTATTTAGCTTGAATGAAGGGTTCAGCATCTGCAACTGCGCCACCGGCATATCGAGAAGGTCAGAAAGTTGCCTGAACGTCATTTGCTGCTTGATCATAATCGTATCGGTTTCAAAATGCTTTATCAGCGCACGATCCGGTACAATTCCGTGTTCTTTGTGGTATTCATAGATGTACATCGTTGCGAGGAAAGCAGGCACGTAGCCTTGTGTTTCTTTCGGAAGGTTTTTGCGGATGTTCCAGTAATTTTGCTGGCCGCCCGACCTTCTGATGGCTTTTGCCACATTGCCCGGACCCGAATTGTATGACGCCAGTACCAAATCCCAATCGCCAAAAATCTTGTACATGTTTGCCATGTACTGGGCAGCCGCTTCGCTGGCTTTCATTGGATCGCTGCGTTCATCGACGTAAGAGTCAATGTTCAGATTGTACTGCTTTCCGGTTTGATACATGAATTGCCAAAGCCCTGTTGCGCCTACGCGAGAAACTGCTTTCGGGTTCAGCGCCGATTCAACGACAGCGAGGTACTTAATTTCAAGCGGAACGTTCTGTTTCGACAAAGCGTCTTCAAACACCGGAAAATAGTATTCCGAAATTGCCATCAGCCTTTCGAATGATTTTTTCCGGTTCTTGAGCCAAGATTTGATCAGGTTTTCAAGGCCTTTGTTGTATTCAATATTGAACGGTGATTTGGCATCAAGCTTCGCCAGCCGCTCTTTTAAAAGCGAGGTTGGCAATTCAAAATCGACGGACTGATCAAGATTGATGGTTTTTATGTCGTCGGATAGGTCATTGTAAATGTCAAGGCTTGTCAGCTCTTTCAGCCAAAGGCTATCGACACAGGAAGCCATCGCGTCGTGCACGAATGTGGCTTTTATCGAGTCGAGGTAGGAAAGTTTAACTTCAGGATTGAAAGGAGCTTCCTTTTGTGCCGTCTCTTGTGCAGAGACGCTTAGGGAAACAATTGAAAAGAGCGAAAAGATGGCATGCTTTAACTTCATATCTACGGTTTTATGTGTCGCAATGCGGCGGGGGAAACACCATCATCGGGACTTTATTTCGTGCTATTTATTCTGGCTAATAACTTACAATATGTTATTTTTCAACTTATTGTAAAATGCAAACATAGCAATTCTGTAATAAAATCTAATAATTCTATAACCTTAAATTTTTCTAAATATTGTCCACCGGTGTTCTAAAATCCTGAAATAGCGGCTATTCCCGGCAAAGTTTTTCCCTCAAGCATTTCCAACATTGCGCCGCCACCGGTAGAAACATAGCTCATTTCGTCCTCCAGTCCGAATTGTTTCACAGCAGAAACGGAGTCTCCGCCGCCAACCAGGGAGAACGCTCCGTTGCGTGTCGCTTCGGCAATATATTCGCCCAAACCGACAGTACCACCGGCAAATTTTTCCATTTCGAAAACACCAAGCGGGCCATTCCACAAAATTGTTTTTGACTTCAATATCACTTCCCCGAAATTCTTAACCGACTGTGGCCCCGCATCAAGCCCTTGCCATCCTTTGGGAATCATCCGAATATCCATAATCTCAGTATTAGCGTCATTGCTGAAGGAGTCGGCAGCAACTACATCGGTCGGAAGGTGAATCTGCACATGCTTTTCATTCGCTTTTGATAAGATTTCCAGCGCAAGTTCGAGCTTGTCGTCTTCGCATATCGATTCGCCGATACTTCCGCCGAGGGCTTTGATGAACGTAAATGCCATTCCGCCGCCAATGATCATGTGGTCGATTTTGTCGAGAATGTGTTCGATCACTGTTATTTTTGATGAGATTTTTGACCCGCCAAGAACCGCGGTCACCGGCCTCTTGCTGTCCTTCAACACCTTTTCGAGACTTTCGATCTCTTTTGAAAGCAGCAGTCCAAACGCTTTGTTTTCCGGAAAAAACTGTGCAATTATCGTCGTTGACGCATGCGCTCGATGCGCCGTCCCAAATGCGTCGTTGATATAAACATCTCCCAACGCGGCCAATTCTTTTGCAAATCCGACATCACCGGCTTCCTCTTCTTTGTAATACCGCAGGTTTTCCAAAAGAAGAACCTCGCCAGGCTGCAGCGCGTGGGCCGCATCGATCGCAGATGTCCCGCGGCAATCTTCGGCAAACTTTACCGGCACACCAAGAATTTCAGATGTTTTCTGCACAATATGGCGCAACGAATATTTCTCTTCCCTGTCTTTCGGCCTTCCCAGATGCGACATCAGGATCGCGCTTCCGCCATTTTTCAGTATGTAATCGATTGTAGGTTTCGCAGCAGCTATCCTGGTATCGTCGGTAACCTTAAAATTTTCATCCAGTGGCACATTGAAGTCCACACGAACTAGGACTTTCTTTCCCTGCAGATTGAGATCGTAGATTGTTTTCATGGTTTGGTCTATTTTACACAATTAACAAATATAGAGTTTTTTGTAAATGGCTTTGTATTGAAAGCGCAACGATTGGTCGGCACAGGCGAGAAATCAATAGAAAAAACTTCGACGAGGAAATTACCAGATCTTGTAACAGTTCCACTTCCCCGGAAGTCGTTTCTGTTGAGTTTAGTTTATATTTGCGCATGTTATTTTCGGAAATTCTCGGACAGGAACACATCAAGAATCACCTAATCAGGACCGTTGAATCGGGCCGGATTCCGCATGCACAGCTTTTCGCTGGTTCCGAAGGAAGCGGAACTTTGGCAATGGCGATCGCTTACTCTCAATACATACTTTGCAATAACAGTGGTGGTGAAAACGACAATGGCGCGCCGGGCTGCAATCTTAGGTTTTCGCACCTAAATCATCCGGACCTCCATTTTATTTATCCGACAGCAACAAACGACGATGTAAAAAAGAATCCGCGAAGCATTGACTTTCTTACCGATTGGCGCCAATTCTTGCTGACGAATCCTTACGGTGGACTTTTCGATTGGTACCAAACGCTTGACATTGCCAACAAACAGGGAATGATCCGGGTTGATGATGCTTCGGAAGTACTACGGTCGTTATCGCTTAAATCGTACGAAGGCGGATACAAAATACTGATTATGTGGATGGCCGACAAAATGAACGTCGAAACTTCCAACAAACTCCTTAAAATCCTTGAGGAACCGCCGGAAAAAACAGTTATTATTTTGATTACCGAAGACGAAGAGGATCTTTTGCAAACGATACGTTCACGTTGCCAGGTACTGAATTTTTCGCCGATTCCTGAAGCAGTCATTACCGACACATTAGTTTCACGTGAAAATATCGATGCGAGACAAGCGAGAAATATCGCCCGTCAGGCACAGGGAAATTTCAACAAGGCGCTGCATCTGCTACATGAGGACAGCGAAGACCAGCCTTTTGAAGAATGGTTTGTGCTTTGGGTCCGCGCTGCATTTCGTGCGAAGGGCAACGCAGCAGCCATCAATGAACTGATTTCATGGAGTGAAAAAATTGCCACTCTTGGACGAGAAACCCAGAAGCGGTTTCTTATATATTGCACCGATTTGTTCCGCCAAGCGCTTCTTCTGAATTATCAGGCAACGCAACTGGTGTACATGGAACCGAAAATCGAAAAATTTAAACTGGAGAATTTTGCGCCCTTCATTAACGGGGGCAACATCAACGAAATCTTTCGAGAACTATCGGATGCGATTTATCACATCGAACGAAACGGAAATGCAAAGATCATCCTGACCGACCTGTCGATAAAACTGACGCGTTTAATCCATAAAAAATAAACTATGAACATCGCATCAATACTTATTCTGCTTTTTTTGGCGGTGACATTCATCCAATCGGGTTATGATAAAATAACCGACTGGAATGGTAACGTCGTATGGCTAAAGGAACATTTTGCAGAAACGTTTCTCAGGACTCTTGTTCCACAGGCGCTTGTTGTGATTCTCGCCCTCGAGATAGCCGCGGGAATTTTTTGCTTGGCCGGTGTAGTGGAGCTTTATACAAATTCAGGTCGCGTGTTTGGCTATTACGGAGCGATTTTCGCGGCTGTTACGTTGATTCTGTTGCTTTTCGGTCAGCGAGTCGCCAAAGATTACGAAGGCGCGAAGACCATCGCTATTTATTTTATTCTTGCTATTCTTGCGGTTAACTGGCTTTGCTGAAATGCGCCTTGTAGAGCCTCAGTTCTTCCCACGTAAACGCATCGCCATACTGTTCTTTAAGTCCTGCAACCGATTCACCGTCGAATTCGCGAAAGGCTTCGTTAAGAGCAGCGATCTGTTCCTCAGCCATTATTTCTTCGATTTTCAGACGATTCTCCTCGATAAGTTTGGAAAAATGCCGGTATATCGTGGCTTGTGTGAGTCTTCTCGCCGAAGCAATAGCCTCAATGGATAAATTTTGTTTCCATAGCTCAAGGGTTTCCTCGAACGTTGATTTTTTATCGGCGCGTTTTTTTTCTTTCTTTTTCGACGTGATCTGATTTTCGTCGACGCCGTACAATTGCTTGACCTTTTGCGATTGGTAGTTTCGAATTTCGTTGGTGCTTAGTTGCTCCCGGGAAATTTCGATTCCATTTAAGAATACCTGCCACAGCCTTTGTGCTTTCAGAAGCTTCAGTGCAACTTCGCGATGAGCTTCTTCTAATGCAGAGACTTCTGTGGCAATTGCTTTTGATTTTTTGGCTTTCAACAATTCGGTGAGTTTAACCAAAAGATTGGTATGCACTTCATCGATGACACTAAAGAAAAAGCCATGGGCTGCAGCAAGTCGCTGGGAAATGTAAGCGAAGTCAAGGGTTTCCACTGCAAACGTTCGTTCGAGCTGAGCACAAAAGGCGGCGGTGTGCGAGGAAATTTTCTCGATAGATTCAAAGTGGTTTTTAAGCCATTGCCGATGTGCTGACGTCCGTGTTTTGGATTTATCGGACGGATAGATAACATTGCGCCATTCCTGTTCAAGATCAGGCCATTGAAAACTGTCGACTAGCGACTTAAGCACAAACCGCCGCGTTTCTGAAAGCAGTTCGCGCTCCAATTGATTATCAGATGTACGTGTTTCGGCAAATGTGGCTACATCTTTATCACTGGAAAGGCCGTTCATCTTTAGCGGAGAAAGCAAAATAAGGCCTTCTGGAGACCTTAAACGGGAAAGAGCGACGTAGGCTTGCCCAGGCAAAAAAACGTCCGATACATCGAGAATTGCTTTGTCGAAAGTCAGTCCCTGGCTTTTATGAACTGTAATTGCCCACGCCAGCCGAAGCGGATATTGAACGAACGTTCCCACGACCTCTTCCTCGATCTCTTTTGTCGCCGGATTTACCGCGTATCTAATATTCTTCCATTCATACCGTTCCGCCTCGATAATTTTGCCGTCTTCCGGAAACCGGATGAAAATTTCTTCCGAAGAAATAGAGCTGATGATTCCGGTTTTGCCATTGTAATAGTTCTTATCCGGCGACGGATCGTTTTTAACAAACATCACCTGCGCGCCTTCTTTCAGTCGGAGATTTTGTTCCACGGGGAAAATCTTGTCGGGAAATTCGTCAGTAATTTCAGCGTCGAAAAAGTATTCTCTTCCATTTAATGCCGCTATTGCTTTCGAGTTGATCGCGTCGGCCTTTGCATTGTGCGTAGTCAATGTAATAAAACCCGGAGCATTGGAAGCGTCGAACGAAGGATTGACAAACTTACCAAGAAGATTAAGGTCGGACGAACTTATTTTATTGTCCCTCAGGTTGTTTAACGTCGTAATAAACTCTTTATCAGTCTGTCTGTAGATTTTAGTCAGCTCAATATATAACGGCATGTTATGTTGGACCGCATGCGAATTAAAAAAATATTTTCCCGTATAATATTTGGAAAGCACTTGCCATTCCTCGTTCTTGATCACCGGCGGAAGCTGCATCAGGTCGCCAATAAACAGAACCTGCACACCACCAAAAACGTTGCGGTTCTTTCGGACCGTGCGAAGCATTAAGTCCATCGCATCAAGCACATCCGCGCGCAGCATGCTCACTTCATCGATCACCAGGAGTTGCATGTTTTTGATGACCGAAAGTTTCTGCCCTGACATCCTGAAATGTCGTTTCAAGGTCGATCTGTTCTCGAATCGAACGCCGCCTTGAAAGTCCTGGACATAATTGTCGTCGGGCACAAAAGCGGCAAATGGTAACTGAAATAGCGAATGAATGGTTACTCCGCCGGCATTCAGGGCTGCGATGCCCGTGGGCGCGACAACAACTGTATTTTTGTGGGTCGAACGGATCAGTTCCTTCAACAAAGTGGTCTTACCTGTCCCGGCGCGACCGGTGAGAAATAGCGAGCGATTCGTTTGGTTGATAAATCGCAATACGTAAGCGGCTGTATCTGAAAACTGCATGGCGTGTAAAATTAGGTCGTCAATTTAATGAAATTTAAAAATAAAAAAACCTTCCGAAGAAGGTTTAAATTTATTTCGATTCAGTAGCCGGCTTGGCGGTTTCTTCTTTCTTGCCTTGCGATTTATACTGTTCGTTCAGGAGCTTTATGACTTCTTCAGTAATGTCGTATTGGTCTTTAGCATAAAGAATCGATGCTGCTTCACCCGTTCCATAGATATAATCGTATCCTTTTTCTTTCCCATAATCCTTAAGGAACTTCTTCATCGTTTTGATCAGCGTGTCCATTTCAACACCGCTTTCCTGTTGGAGTTGCTGTAACATTGCCTGCTGTGCGTATGTCAGTTGCTGCTCGCGTTTTTGAAGTTCAGCGCCTTTCTTTTGTGCCCATGCTTGTCCGTTTGCCTGTGCATCACGTTGGAAACTTCCGGCTTCCGCTTTAAATTTCGCCACTTCCGCTTGGAGCTGTTTGCCCATTTCTTCAGATTTGGCTTTGTATTTCGCGTCAATATCTTTAGCTCCGGTATATTCCTCAAGAAGTTTGTTGGTGTCTACATAAGCCGTTTTGTACTGTTTGACTTCGGAAGTGTTTTTTTCGCAAGCGATTGCAGCTACAGCTACAGCGAACATAAGAATGAACTTTTTCATGGATTGAATTTTGGCAAAATTAGCTATTAATAAATTAATTGTTGTTTTTAAGTATATAAATCTGCGAGCTGAAATTGTGAGTTTTATGGCCAGATAAATTTGACTTCATTCCTGCCAGAAATGCTTTAAACATATTCATTTTCCCGGTTTTGTACTTTTCGGAAAGCAAAGAAACATAAAAGGCATCGAAAGGCATCGGGAGCACTTTTATCAAAGAAATTTGCTGTTCACTGAAAAGCATTTCTATCGACTTTTTTGAATAGTGAAACAAATGCCGCGGGACATCATATGCAGCCCAATATTCGCTGTAATGAGCGGCGTCGGCTGACCGGAAATTTGGCACCGCGATCACAGCTACTCCGTCAGGTTTCAGGAGCCGCTTCAATTCGGAAATCTGGGCTTTAGGATCCGGAACATGTTCCAACACGTGCCACATCGTTATTACGTCAAAAGTATTATCGGCAAAGCCCTCGGTAGTGCTTTGAAGCGACAACCCTTTTGATGCGGCTTTTTTACTCGCATTTGTTCCAGGTTCTGAGCCATGAACTTTCCATCCGTTGCGCTTTGCTGAAATCAGGAAATCACCTGTCCCGGCGCCGATATCAAGTAGGCTGCCCTTATTCCCAACCGAATCAATAAGATGAACTTTTCTTTTGAGCGTATAAGTCTTTACCAGTTGATAAGCTCTTTCAAAAAGCGATCGTTTCGAATCGGTATGCGAAATATAATCCTCGCTTTCGTAATATTTACCTAGATTTTCCGGGGTTGGCTGCGGTAGCGTTTGCAACAAATCGTACTCCGAGTTGTGAAACAGATTGAACGATTCTTTTGAGACCGAATGGTCAACAACCTTTAACCAAAAGCTATCCGAAGGGAATTTCATTAAATAATGTCAGTGTTTATAAGGGTTTCAAAAGATGTTGTTCGTAAGTTCCACGTGAAACAGGATTAGCGCCCCATGTATATCAACAGTACCGAAATATCGCTTGGCGAGACACCGCTTATCCGAGAGGCTTGAGAAATCGTAACCGGTTTAATGCGTTTAAACTTTTCCTTTGCTTCGTACGAAAGTGATTTTATCTTGTCGTAATCGAAGTTGGAGGGTATCTTCACGTCTTCCAATCGCGTCAACTTTTCCGCGTTGTTCCGCTCCTTTTCGATGTAGCCCGAATATTTCACCTGAATTTCTGCCTGCTCCAATATCTCTTTGTCGAGGTGTCTTTCGTCAACATACTCGCGAACCTTTTCAAATTTTAAGATGTCCTCCAATCCGATTTGTGGACGCGAAAACACTTTAAACATTTTGTCCGATTGTGTTATTGGCGCTGATTCATTGGCTTCCAAAATAGGATTGGTTTCCTCGACAGTAACACTTGTATTTCGGAAAAATGCAACCATCGCTTCTGATTCATTCAATTTGTATTCCATGCGCCGAAGCCTTTTCTCTGACGCGAGACCGATCTCGAACGATTTTGGTGTCAACCGGAAATCGGCGTTATCCTGTCGCAACAACGTTCTAAACTCCGCTCTCGAAGTAAACATCCGATAAGGCTCATCAGTTCCTTTTGTAATAAGATCGTCAATCAACACGCCGATATATGCTTCGTCCCGCTTTAAAATAAATGGCTCCTTCCGGTGAATCTTTAAATGTGCATTTATTCCGGCCATCAGGCCTTGCGATGCGGCTTCTTCATATCCGGTTGTGCCATTAATCTGCCCCGCGAAGTAGAGTCCCTCTACCAATTTTGTCTCAAGCGTATGCTTCAACTGCGTTGGCGGGAAATAATCGTATTCGATAGCATAGCCGGGTCGAAAAAACTTCACGTTTTCAAATCCAACAACCGAACGAAGCGCCTTGAATTGTACGTCTTCCGGAAGTGAAGTCGAAAATCCGTTTACATAAACTTCGACTGTATTCCAGCCTTCGGGTTCGACGAAAATCTGGTGCCGCTCCTTATCAGCAAATCGGTTGATTTTATCTTCAACCGACGGACAATAGCGCGGGCCAAGGCTTTTTATCCTTCCGTTGAACATCGGGCTCCTGTCAAATCCTTCCCGTAATATTTCGTGGACTTCATTTGAAGTATAAGTCATATAACACGACTTCTGGCGGGTTAGCGGTGAAGTCTCGTCGGAATAGGAAAATTTATCAGGAATAGCATCGCCTTTTTCTTCGTTCATCTTTGAGTAATCCAATGAACGCCCGTCAACACGCGGCGGAGTTCCAGTCTTCATTCTTCCCGCAACAAAACCAACCTTCACCAAATCGTCTGTTATTCCGTAGGCAGCACTTTCGCCCGCACGGCCGCCTCCAAACTGCTTCTCGCCAATATGGATCAGTCCGTTCAGGAACGTACCATTCGTCAAAATCACAGCCTTTGATCTAATTTCAACGCCGAGCGAAGTGACAATTCCTTTAATCTCATTATTCTCGATGAGCAGGCCTTTAACCATCTCCTGATAAAAGTCAAGATTCGGAATACGCTCAAGCATCAACCGCCATTCCTCAGCGAATCGCATGCGGTCACTTTGAACGCGCGGCGACCACATCGCAGGCCCTTTCGACTTGTTAAGCATTTTGAATTGGATGGCGGTCTTGTCGGACACAATCCCAGAATATCCACCCAAAGCATCGATCTCGCGCACAATCTGACCTTTCGCAATTCCGCCCATGGCCGGATTGCAGGACATCTGCGCGATGTTCTGCAAACTCATCGTGACAAGCAGCGTTTTTGAGCCCATGTTTGCAGCAGCAGCTGCCGCCTCTGAACCCGCGTGGCCGGCGCCAACAACTATAACATCGTATACTTCTGAAAACATATTTATTGTTCCACGTGAAACATCTTCATCTTCTCTTCTTCTTTCTGCCGCATTACCTGCGCATCGTGTTCCGTTTTGTCTTTATATCCGCAGTAATGCAAAATACCGTGAGCCATTACCCGGCGAAGTTCCTCATCAAAGGAAACGTCAAATTCACCGGCATTATCGCGAACGCGCTCAACAGAGATCATAATATCGCCGTGTAATTCTTTTCCTACGGAATAATCAAAGCTAATAATGTCAGTCAGGTCGTCGTGCTGCAGGTATTGCAAGTTAATCTTGTGCAAATATTCGTCGTTGCAGAACACATAATTAATATCGCCTTCCAACTTCTCTTCGGATAGGATAATCCGCGATATCCAGTCGCTGTAGCGATTTTCATCCGAAAGGCTAAATTCGGACTCGTAGTTGAACGTGATCATTTTGTCTTGAAATATTCCTGAACCTTCTGATTGTAAATAGCGCGCAAAGGTAAGCTTTGGCGGTTTAATATTTCAATGCTGTTGAGATAATCCTGTAGCGCGGCAGGAAGGGCATTCGATTTATTGATGTATTCCTTCTTATTTGTCTCCGATTGCCGCTTTTTCTCTTCTCCTTGCATCTGCATTGCTTTGTCCAACTTCAGCAGCTCGTACTTAAGGTTAAGCGTCTTTTGAAGCAGCTCGTTGTTAAATCCTTTATTTAGCAACTGCTTCTCAATCTGCTTCATCTGATCAATTGCCGACTGGCCGTTTCCGCCCAAGCCCTGCTTGTTCAGTTCCTTTTGCAGTGCTTCCCTAAGCTGGCGCTGTTCCTTGTAGATTTCCATAATCGCACGTGCATCGCCTTCGCCGTCCTGGCCTTCAGTTCCCTCACCTTGGCCGTTCTCGCCTTTGCCCTGGCCTTTCTGGCCTTTTCCGTCCTGTCCGGGCTTATTTCCCTGTCCGGGTTTTTGTCCGTCTCCAGGCTTCTCGCCGGGCTTCATTCCTTGCTTCATCTTTTCGCCCAAGCCTTCTTGCTTCTTGATGATATCCGGCAGCTGCATCCCTTCGCCTTGCTGTCCGGGCTTCGGTTTTCCTCCCTGTCCGGAACCCGACAAAGACATCTGCATACTGTTCAGGATGTCGCTGAGCATGTCGGCAAGCTTATTTGAAGACGAAATCGTGTATTGCTGGTGCGAAAGTCCTTTCGGGATTTGCGACTCAACCAGCGACTCCAGCGCTTTATCAATATTGTAGTGGACGTTTCCGACCTCTTTAGTGACGTCTTCAGCAATTTTCGGATTCCGAAGTGACATCGCGAACAAACTATCGTCAACATGCTTGAATTGCTGCTTCAGGTCTTGCTGTATCTTCAGGTTCTTATTGAATGACGGCGAACCGCGCTTCAAGCCTTTAAACTGACCCATCAAATCTTCCTGCGAAAATGAAAATGCAAGCAAATTATCCAGTATCTGGCGCAGCATTTTTACATCTTCCTCCATCTGCTCCATCTCGCCGCCCGCCATGCTTTCCTGCATGCTCTGGCTCATTTCCTTCATCTGCTTGGCGGCACTTTTTTGCTTCGGCTTTGCTTTTTGGGTGTTATTCTTCTTCAATTCGTCAGATGCCTTCTTTAAATCCTCATCGATGTTCTTTTCTTTTTGGGCATCGGTCGGAATATCCATCGGGGATTTAAATTCTTTGTTTTCCTTTTGGAGATCTTGCAGCTCATCCTGAATCTTATCGAAATCCTTGTTGATATCCTCCTGCTTATCAACATCGTTCTCTTTTTCCTGATTAGAAAGGTTGTCTTGCTTTTCTGATAGCTTATCAAGCTTGTCGGCAAGCTGCTCCGCCTTTTTCTCTACATAGAATCGCTTGGTCAACTCAACCAACTGCTCCAGGTTCTTAGCCTGATTTTTACTTTGCTGCTTGAACCGGTCCATTTTTTCAAACAGTTCCTCGTTCTGTATCTTATCATTGAGTTCCTTCAGCTCATCAAGAAGCTTTTGGTTCTTTTCCATGTCTTTCTCGGCATTGTCCAGTCGCTTTTGAAGTTCCTCTTTAAAGTCGTCTTTCTTATCGGCTTTAAACTTATCAAGGTTCTCCTCCATTTTCCGGGCGTATTCTTTCATCATTTCATCTTGCTGCTTCTGGCGCTTGATGAAGTCGTTCACCTTTTGCTGATCCTTAAATTCGAGGTTATCTTTCTCTTTGCCAAGTTTTTGCAGTTTATCCATCTCCGAAAGTTGCTTGTCTTGGTTGCGAAGCGACTTCTCCATGCTGTTGATGTTGTCATTTTGCTGCTGAAGCACTTGTTCTTCCTTTTCCTGATCGGTTTCGATCCTATCAGTAAACACCGAAGATTTCGTCTTTTTGAAATGATGTGGCGCATCGTTATCAGAAACCTCAAAGTAATATTCATACGAAACTCCCTGTTCCACGGGTAACGTGCCTGGAAAAGCAAAAATGAACTGATCGTAAATATCTTTTTTCACCGGTAAAGACACCGATTTCGCTCCCGACGGAGTTCCTTTAGGATAATACACAACACGAAGTGCCGAAAGTCCATAATCATCCGAAACCTGCCCGAGCACATAACTCTTATCAACCTTGAGGCTGTCGGGCGCAGGGCCAACAGAAATCACCGGAAATTGGTCTTTAATGACGGCAATATGATAATTCAGCTTTTCGTATTTCGCCACATTGGCATTGGACGTAAAAATCTGGTAATCGGTACTTTCAGAAATAACTTTCGCCAAAGAAAAGGCGTCTTCGCTTCGTCCGAATGGAAAAACCGATTCCTTGTTCGCCCATTCGACTTTGTCGGTTGCGATGGTTTTCATCCTCCAGGTGACGCGTGTTCCTTCGGGAACGACCGCATTTCCGTTACCGCGGATCGTTTCTGCGCTTCTTTTCAAATACGATGGATAAGTCAATGCCATTTCAAAGTTCGCAATCGACGGGACAGGAACCACGCGCAGCTCATAATCGTGCGACATCACATCATTGGCCTCGAGGTGAAACGAAACATCCTGAACCGGACGGGGAATGCGGAATGAAAACTCGCCGGCCTGTCCGCCTTCCATAAAATAGCTTTCATCACCGATAAAAATCATCGCATTCTCAGGAACAACCTTTCCCTCGGTCTTAACCTTTAAAACAAAATCTTTGTTTTGCTCGGTGACCAGCTTGTCATTTACAACGGTAAATTTAAATGGCGCCGGCGGAAGAAACTGCTGTTTGTAATTCACCATCCGCGTGAGGCTCTGCGAAATAACATCGCTGTTTCCGGAGATATAAAAGAACGCGAAAAACAAGATCGGAATTGCCGCAAGCGGAATGTACTTCGTATTCTTGCGAAAATTAATCGCGTTACTGAAGGGAACCGGACTTAGAGCATTGGCCTTTTGTTCGATTGATGCCGCCAATAATTCCGATTGGCTGTGGCTTCCCGAAAGTTGCAGGAAATTAGTCAGTTTGTCGCTGACTTCACTAAAATGGTTTCCAATGATCTGAGAAGCAAAATTATAATCGATGCCTTTCTGCAGCCTGAAAAGCCGCGACAAAGGAAAAAGAATGTATCTGACGAGAAGAAAAACTTCCACGGCAATGAAAGTCCAAAATAAAAACGTCCGTCCGGCAGGCCGTAGCCAAAGGAAATATTCCACAAAAAGGGTGAATAGAAAATACATCAGCCCGATGCCGATAAAAAACAAGCTTCCGCGTATCAGCTCGTTCGTATAGAACTTCCTGATGAAAGCTTCCAGCTTGTGATAAATAATTCCTGAAGATTCCAAGGTAAAACTCAATTATATAACCGCTAAAAGTACGATTTTATCTGAAAGGCAAGTCGTTAAAAAATCCGAAAAGTTTATCCCGGCGAACCGCTAACGCAATGCGCAATCTAAATCTTATCTTTGCAGAAATTTTCTACAATGCAGCAACAAGTCAGGGTGCGTTTTGCACCGAGCCCGACAGGACCGTTACATATCGGCGGAGTGCGTACAGCGCTTTTCAATTACCTCTTCGCTAAAAAGCACGGCGGCGTTTTCTATCTACGTATTGAAGACACCGACCAAAACCGGTACGTTGAAGGCGCGGAACAATACATTCTCGAGGCGCTGGACTGGCTCGGAATTGCGCCGCAGGAAACCATTGGACGAAACGAGAAATTCGGTCCGTACCGGCAAAGTGAGCGTAAAGAGCTATATCGCCAATACGCTGAAGCGCTCATCGAATCTGGTAATGCTTATTACGCTTTCGACACTAACGAAGCGCTCGACGCGCATCGCAAATCGCATGAAGAGAAAGGAAAAACTTTCATTTATAATCATCATAACCGTGAAAAACTGGACAACTCGTTGACCATTCCGGACGCCGAAGTCAGTGCCCGAATCGCACGAGGCGAAGATTACGTGATCCGTTTTAAAACGCCGGTCGACGAGACGCTGCACCTTTACGATATGATCCGAGGCGACATTAAATTCGACAGCAACCTGCTGGACGACAAGGTTTTGTTTAAAAGTGACGGACTGCCAACTTACCACCTGGCCAATATCGTTGATGACCATCTGATGGAAACCAGCCACGTAATACGCGGAGAAGAATGGTTGCCTTCGATGCCGCTTCACTGTTTGCTTTATCGCGCACTCGGATGGAATGCGCCGCAGTTTGCACACCTTCCGCTAATCCTGAAGCCTGTGGGCAATGGAAAACTTTCAAAGCGTGATGGCGACAAACTCGGTTTTCCGGTTTTTCCTTTGGAATGGAAAACTTCCGACGGAATCTCTGCAGGATATCGCGAATCGGGTTATTTTCCTGAAGCGGTGGTTAATTTCCTCGCACTGCTCGGTTGGAACGACGGCACAGAAAAAGAACTTTTCTCGCTAGACGAGCTTGTTGAAGCATTCGATCTGGAGCGGGTTCATAAATCAGGGGCCAAGTTCGATCCCGAAAAAAACAAATGGTTCAACCATCAATATCTGGTGCGAAAAGAGAACAGTGAGTTGGCAGCCGACTTTATTCCTTTTCTTCAAGAACGCAACATTGCAGTTGACGACAAGGCAAAAATCGAAAGAATCGTTAGCCTCATTAAAGACCGCGCGAATTTCGTATCGGAATTCTGGGATTTATCGAATTACTTCTTCGTCGCGCCACAGTATTTTGACGAGAAAGCTTCAAAGAACTGGAAGGCTGAAACTAACGATCTGATGCGCCAATTGACAACGGTCATTATAAAAACAGAAGATTTTACTTCTCATCAAATTGAAACCGATGTGAAGCAATGGATGGAAGCGAACGAAATCGGAATGGGAAAAATCATGCAACCGTTCCGTTTGAGCCTTGTCGGTGCGCTAAAAGGTCCGCATCTTTTTGATATCGCTGAAATTATCGGCAAGGAAGAAACGATCCGCCGAATCAATCGTGCAATCGAACATTTCGTGTAAGCTTAAAGGTAGATAATTAAAGTGCCGGTAAATATGCTGGCGTGACCTTTAAAATCATCACCAAAGCCTTTGTTGTTCAGGTTGTTCAACAAATTGGTAACTCCGTATTGATAAGTCGCCTGAAGCCTGAAATGGCGCACGCCGACAGTCAATCCGACCGTTGGATAAAAGCTGAATTTCGAAATATCGGTCAGGTCTTTCGCGGTGTATAGATTTCCGGCCACAACATTGTCTTCATCATTTTCGTCGATCGTTGTTTTACCATTGATCTGAAACATCGGACCGATCTCGGCGCTGAGATGGTTTTCAATGAATTTATAACTTAAAAGCAGATAAACCTGCGCAGAAGGTAATTTGTAATCAACGTCTTCACGTGCGCCCAAACCATTTAAAGTGGCCACGCTGAAACGATTCTCACTGAACTGCAGCCCGTAAACCATGTCAAAATCGTTGTAGAAATTTCCCCTGACCGACAGCCCGGCGCTCCACCCGGTGCCGGGTTGCGATTGGAAGTTTTTCGTGTCAAGCATAAAATAGTTTAGTCCGCCGCTGATTCCGATGCGATTCGAATCGCGATATTCGTATTGCGCATTGGAGCAAAAACCCACCAGCGACGCAATACATAAATAGAAGTACTTTTTCATATCTTGATTTCAAATTGAATGCTGCGTAGAAAATTTCGTACTTTACGCAAGTCTAATCTAATTTACATCAAAATGGAAAACATTCCTTTATACATTATTCTTTTTTTCGCGCTGTTTATCTTCCTGTCGTCGTTCTTTACGGTGAAGCAGCAAACGTCGGCAATCGTTGAGCGTTTCGGGAAATTCCAAAGCATCAGGCATTCCGGACTACAATTGAAAATCCCGGTTATCGATAAGATTGCGGGAAAAATAAATCTCAAAATACAGCAACTCGACGTCGTGATCGAAACAAAAACGAAGGATAACGTCTTCGTAAAAATCAAGGTTTCGGTGCAATTTATGGTCATCAAGGATAAAGTTTACGACGCTTTTTACCGACTCGAATATCCTCACGATCAGATTACTGCGTATGTTTTTGACGTTGTACGTGCCGAAGTCCCAAAGCTGCGGCTCGACGATGTTTTTGAAAGGAAAGACGATATCGCAATCGCGGTAAAGCGTGAACTCAACGAAGCGATGACAACGTATGGCTACGATATCATCAACACTTTGGTGACCGATATCGATCCGGATATTCAGGTGAAAAACGCGATGAACCGAATCAACGCCGCAGATCGCGAAAAGACGGCAGCCGAGTTCGAAGCTGAAAGTTCACGTATCCGGATTGTTGCGAAAGCAAAAGCTGAAGCAGAAAGTAAAAGGTTGCAGGGACAAGGTATCGCCGACCAGCGACGTGAGATTGCACGTGGACTTGTAGAAAGTGTGGACGTACTGAATAAAGTCGGAATTAATTCACAGGAAGCTTCGGCGCTGATCGTGGTCACACAACATTACGACACTTTGCAGGCGATTGGTTCCGATACAAATTCGAACTTGATACTTCTTCCAAATTCACCCCAGGCCGGAAGCGACATGCTGAACAATATGGTAGCGTCGTTCACCGCTTCCAACCAGGTTGGCGAGGCGATGAAAAAAGGAAACGTCAAAAAGGAGAAGCAACGTAGGGAAAATGATCAAACCAATCAAAATCGGACATCCGGAGAGACAAATTGAACAGAAAATTAAAATAAGGCGTTTTTAGAGGGTTTCACGGACGGAAAAAAGGAAACAGTCTGGAAAAAAAAGAAAATTCAACACAGCGCATTTTATAAAGTCACTTTTGATTGTAAAATGCTATGGTTTATTTTAATCATATAGAAAATATCAATAATAAACAAAGCGCCTCGAAAGGGCGCTTTTCCATTTATAAAGTTTATTATCCGAATTATTTTTGTGCCGACTCAAAAAGTAAATTTACTTCGGTGCGGACAATCTCCGATTCGCTCTTCATTCCCATTGTGAAGAATTTGTTCAAAACCTCGGCGTCAATATCGGAAGATTTAATTTTATCCGAATACTTTAAAAGGAATGCACAGAACAAAAGCGAACTCTTGTTGTTGTTTACATTTTTCCGGAAGGAGTTCTGGAGCAGCGTAAAATTTGAAATCGATGCAATATTCGCGGCAATTCCTGCTTCAATTGTATGTCTTTCACTTTCCGAAGGGGCTTTAAAGATCCTATTGATCTCTTTTAGCGACTGATTCACCGCGTTTTCCTCCTTTTTACCTTTCTCTTCCCACGCATCTTTCAACCCGACCGTACGGTTGAAAACAGGTTTATCATCGGTCGAATCTTTGTCTTTCGTGAAATAACCAATCCGCTGAAACTGGAATTTATCTTCCACATTTGCCGATCGTAGTGAAGGTTCCACAAAGCCTGTAACGATCTTCAGGGATTCTGGATTGACGAAGTCGAGAAAATCCTTGTCCTTGTGTGTGTCCGGCGCTTCATCGGTAAACAGGCGATCGTAAAGCCTAATTTCTGCAGCAACCGAGTGCGGAACCGAAACCCAATGCAGCGTTCCCGCCACTTTTCGAAGGCTGGCTTCGGTGCCGCTTCCGCTAAGGCTTTCGGTGTCGTAAGTTGCATGTATTTCGGTTATTTTACCTGTAATATCCTTTACAACCGACTCGCCTTTAATTATATAAGCGTTCTTCAAGCGGACTTCCCTACCGATGCTCAGCCTGAAAAATTTGGCCGGCGCATCCTCCATAAAATCATCGCGTTCAATATAAATCTCACGTGAAAACGGCAACTTTCTGGATCCTGCATTTTGATCTTCAGGGTTGTTTTCAGCATCGAACCATTCTTCTTTATCTTCCGGATAATTCGTGATTATCAGTTTGACCGGATCGATCACCGCCATGACACGTGGTGCGGTTTTATTCAAATCTTCACGGATGCAGAATTCAAGAAGCGAAACGTCAATAAGGTTGTCGCGCTTTGCGATGCCGATCGTTTTGGCAAAATTGCGCAGTGAAGCTGCAGTATAACCGCGTCTTCTGAGGCCCGAGATTGTTGACATCCGCGGATCGTCCCACCCGGAAACATGGTTTTCATTCACCAATTGCAGCAACTTCCGCTTGCTTACAACCGTATGGCTAAGATTACGTCGCGCAAATTCACGTTGCTTCGGCCGAGTTGATTTTTCATCATAAATCTGATCGAGGAACCAATCGTACAATTCACGGTGCGGCAAAAATTCAAGCGTGCAGAACGAATGTGAAATCTGTTCAATATAATCACTTTCACCGTGTGCCCAATCGTACATCGGATAAATGCACCAGTTGTCTCCGGTGCGATGATGATGCTTGTGTAAAATCCGGTACATGATCGGGTCGCGCATGAGCATGTTGGTCGACTTCATATCGATTTTGGCGCGGAGAATATGTGTACCTTCAGCAAATTCGCCGTTCTTCATCCGTTGGAACAGGTCGAGGTTTTCTTCGACCGATCGATTGCGATACGGGCTGTCAGTTCCGGGAGTTGTTGGCGCACCTTTTTGCTTCGCCATTTCTTCGGAAGTCTGGCTGTCAACATAAGCCTTCCCGCGTTTTATAAACTCGATCGCCCAATCGTAAAGTTGTTGGAAATAATCCGACGCATAGCGCTCTTCAGCCCATTGGTAGCCGAGCCATTGCACGTCACGCTTGATTGCATCCACGTATTCCTGCTCTTCCTTGGCCGGATTGGTATCGTCAAACCGCAGATTCACCGGCGCTTTATAATCGATTCCCAAACCGAAATTCAGCGCAATCGAACTCGCGTGACCAATATGAAGGTAGCCGTTTGGCTCGGGTGGAAAACGAAAGCGGAGGCTTTCTGACGGAAGTCCGTTTTTCAAATCTTCCTCAATAATCTGCTCAATAAAATTCAACGACTTTTCCTCTGTTGACATAGCTTTTTATAAAGGTGCAAAGTTATTAAAAAGGTTGTTTAAAGCGGTTCCGCAAAGGGTGAATTGGACTTAATTCTTACCTTTATCCACTTAAACGAACGGATTATGGGAATTATCAGATTAAAGAATATCCGCACATTTTCCTATCACGGCTGCCTTGAAGAAGAAAGCAGGATTGGATCCGACTATTCGACCGATCTTGAAATTAGGACTGATCTCCGGAAATCTGCCGAAAGCGACTCACTGGCAGACACAGTTGATTATGTACTGCTTAACAAAATAGTGAAGGAAGAAATGGCAATCCGCTCGAATTTACTCGAACATGTCGCGCATCGGATCATTGTACGCATTTTCGCCGAATTGCCTGCTGTTGCCCGGATTTCTCTTTCGGTTTCTAAGCTAAATCCTCCAATTGAGGGCGATGTGGAAGCGGTCACCATCCAAATGGAAGAATATCGGAATTGACGCCTTTTTAGGCCCGAACTTTAATAAAATCGGCTTTCACACTTAAAAGTTTTTATTTACATTTGCCACCATTCAAGGCGTCGTGGCCGAGTGGCTAGGCTGAGCTCTGCAAAAGCTCCTACTGCGGTTCGAATCCGCACGATGCCTCAAAAAAAAGCTCCTTCAAGGGAGCTTTTTTGTTTTTATTCGATTCTTTCAAGTGCTTTCTTGACCAGCTTTTGGTCGTTTGGAAACCAACCTTGTGACATGATCACAATTCCGAAGATCACCAACAAAATACTGATCACTTTCTTTATTTTCAAAATGTTCGGTGGCGTCAGTTTGTTTTTCAACTGCTTCGCTAACAGGATTTTTCCGATGTCGATTACCAGATAAGTTCCTATTACACCTGCAAAAAACGTAATCATCCTCGAGGTTTCCAGGTCGAGTTTCGGACCGACGGTAATCAGAATCATGAACCAGAATAGCAGTACGCCGACATTGATGAAGTTCAGCAAAAATCCTTTTAGAAATAAATTACCATAGTTTTTCTTGATCAGTTCGACCGTAATGTCCTTTTCATTGATCATATCACGGTGCGTTTTGCGCAGTTTTACAAATGAAATTACTCCGTAAGTCAGCATCAATAAGCCGCCAAAAATAAAAATCGCCGGATCTTTTCGGATGCTCAAAATCAATCGATAACTACTGCCGTACGCGATTAAAATAAAGACGATATCCGCAATGATTACGCCGACATCGAACGCCAAAGCAGCGCGAAAGCCTTTGACTGCGCTGGTTTCCAGCAGTACGAAAAAAACGGGCCCTATTAGAAAGCTCAGGAAAATGCCAAGCGGAATTGCAGTCAGAATGTCCTGGATCATGCAGAATTGGATTGATTGGCCGAAATGGCTAAAATCAAAAATAAGAATAAAAAACTATTAATCTTTGCCTTCGGAAATAGTTCCGCCAAGCGCAATATTTTTGTTGATCTGGCGCGGCTTGCCGTATATAGTAACATTTCCTCCCGCTTTGATATCGGCATCAACCCGTTCGGAAGCATTCACCTCAGCTTCGCCACCTGCTTTGATATCAACATCAGTCTCAGTAGTCGCAAGGTCTTTCGCTTGTAAGATTCCGCCTGTTCCAAGATTGGCATCCATTTTATCGGCGCTGCCACTCAGCTTCACAGTTCCGCCGGTTACGGCACGAACGCGGACTTTACCCACTTCGAGCGGTAATTTTATCTGCGAACCTTCTTTTGCATTGATATCGAAATTGTCATTTCTGATTGCTGTCGCACTAGAAATAAACGCGCCTTCACTGCCGTCAACTCCACTCAGGCTTTTGTAATAAACTTTTGCTTCCACATCTTCGCCGTCGAGGAGCTTTTTGATCGTCATCCTGATCTTAAGCTCGCCGTTCTTGTTGACAACTTCTACATCATTGATCCGATCACCGGTAAGTTCCACTTTATTTTCCGATGACGGAATGAGTTCGACATTAATCCTATCAAAAACTTTTACCGAGCTGAAATCACCGGGATTCTTGGTAATTTGCCCGATCGCTGCCTGCGATAAAAAGGCAACAAACAAAATTAATTTTTTCATGACGATTGTTTTTGATTGTTAATTATTCTTCCTAATGTAGTGAAAATCAAGTTGTTTTTTTACTAAGTCGGCATTTTTCACTTTCACATAAACCTCGTCCCCAAGCTGAAGCAGGTTTTTTGAGATTTCTCCAACCAATGCATATTGCTTCTCATCGAACGTGTAATAATCATCCTTGATTTCCCTGATCCGGCACATTCCTTCGCATTTATTTTCGATGATCTCAACGTAAATTCCCCATTCGGTAACACCTGAAATAACGCCAAGGAATTCTTCATCATTGTGATCCTGCATGTATTTTACCTGCATGTATTTCACTGAATCACGTTCGGCACTTGTTGCGAGGTTTTCCATATTAGACGAATGCTCACACTTTTCTTCGTAAACTTCGGCGTTGGCGGATTTTCCTCCGTCCAAATAATATTGAAGTAACCGATGTACCATTACATCCGGATAACGGCGTATAGGCGAAGTAAAATGCGAATAATAATCGAATGCTAGTCCGTAATGGCCGATGTTATCCGTCGAATACTTTGCCTTGCTCATCGTTCGGATCGCAATTGTATCGATCAGGTTCTGCTCTTTTTTACCGTTGACATCGGACAACAATTTATTCAAAGAACTTGAAATGTCTTTTTTCGATTTCAGGTTCAGACTGTAACCAAATTTCGAAATAATACCTTGGAGTCCGAGTAATTTAGTCTCGTCCGGCTCATCGTGAATTCGGTACACAAAAGTTTTGTTCTGTTTTCCAATGTATTCGGCGACCTTTCTATTGGCCAGTAGCATAAATTCCTCGATCAGGTGATTGGCATCTTTTGAAATTTTGAAATAAACGCCGGTCGGTTCACCTTCTTCATTAAGGTTAAATTTCACTTCAACCTTGTCAAAAGAGATTGCACCATTTCGCATCCTGTTCCTGCGCAGGATTTTCGCGAGTTCGTCAAGCTTGAGCGTAGCTTCTGCAATTTCGTCGCTTGCGGTATATTCGGCACCGGTCAGTGAAATATCGGCGGGAATTGTAGCACTTTTTGTTTCGATAATCGATTGCGCTTCTTCGTATGAAAACCGCTGATCGGAATAAATAACAGTGCGGCCAAACCATTGGTTGACAACCTGCGCCGAAGGATTGATCTCAAAAATGGCAGAAAAGGTGTATTTCTCTTCATTCGGACGAAGTGAACAGGCGAAATTCGACAACACCTCGGGAAGCATCGGCACCACGCGGTCGACCAGGTAAACCGATGTCGCCCGATTGTACGCTTCTTCGTCGAGGATCGTATTTTCCTGTAAATAATACGATACATCAGCAATGTGAATTCCGATTTCAAAGTTGCCATTTTCCAGCTTCTTGAATGACAACGCATCATCAAAATCCTTGGCATCTTTCGGGTCGATCGTAAAGGTCAGCGTGTCGCGCATATCACGGCGGTTTGCCACTTCTTCCGGGTGGATGGAAGTATCAATCTGTTGGGCAAATGCTTCAACTTCCGGAGGAAATTCATAGGGAAGTCCATATTCTGCAAGTATCGCGTGGATCTCGGTATCGTGTTCACCCGGTTTTCCCAAAACGTTGATCACGGCGCCAAACGGACTATCGGCTTTCGCCGGCCAATCCTCAATTTTAGCCACCACGACGTCGCCTTGTTGCGCTTCACCGATCTTATCTTTCGGGATAAAGATATCGGTATACATTTTCGCATTTGCAGTAGTTACAAAGGCAAAGTTCTTTTGAATGTCGATCACGCCAACGAACTCGGTCTTCTTGCGTTCGATGATCTCGATGACTTCACCTTCCGCGCGTCGTCCGCTTCGACGGTTGTAAACGTAAACTTTGACTAAATCGCCGTCAAGCGCATGGTTCAAATTGTTTGTCGGAATGAAAACATCTTCAGCAAAATCAGGACAAATGAAGTAAGCCGTCCTTCGGCTGGTCATATCGATCTTTCCTTCGTAATAATCCTGGCTCGCCGCTTTAACGAGATATTTTCCGGGTTCTGTTTCAATGATTTTTTTCTGTGCAGCGAGCAGTTTGAGTTCCTTAATTATTTCATTTCTGCTATTTGTATCGTCGAGTTCGAGTTTTGCTGCGATCTGCTTGTGATTGTAAGCCTTATTTGCGTGCTTCGATAGTATTTTTAGAATCCGCGTTGAAAAATCTTTCTTGTCTTTCTTCGGCTTACCGTGTTTTTTGTTCATCTTTCTGTTTAATAATCGGGGAAATTACGAAATACTTTAGAGTTAAAGGATTTGGCTGCGGAGGTTTAATCAAATATTAACTTGAAATCCCACACTTCAAAATCAATAAACGCAGTACCTTTAAAGAAAAAGACAATGCGCGACTTCATAACAATTGCAGTTTTCAATTACACGCATGAAATTGAAATCCTCAAACATAGGCTGAACATGGAAGGCATCGCTTATTTTTTCGAAAACGAAGCCACTGCATCCATCGCGCCGATGTATTCGCTTGCGCTTGGCGGTATCAAATTAAAGATCCATCCAAACGACCGCGAGACAGTAGAAAACATCCTTCGCGAGCTCAACGACGAAAGCAACCTTAAAATCGTTTGAACTTGTCAACACTATTTAAAAACATCAAAAAGAAGATTTAATTGAAATTAATTTTTGGTTGTTATTATGGCGTGTTGATAGTAGTAATAACTTTTTTGGCAGCCGTTATGAATTGTAGTTATTCTTTTTTATACCGGTTTTTCAACAGTGCTTTCAGAAAGTAAATCATTGCAAACTAACCCTTTTTAAGATTCTATTAACAGTTGTCAACATCTCCGAATAACATCGTTTTGTCAGTAAGTGAAAACCGCAGCTAATGTTAAAAATGCAGTTTGGGATGCTGAAAACTTTTTTGAAAGTGAGGTGAACTTTACTAGGTTTTTTGATTCGCGTTTTGGATTGAAATTTTTTTCTTCATTTCAAGTTTAAACTAAAAAAAGTAGCTGAATTTTTACCAACAATATTTGTTAATCGCAAATACCTTTAAAATCAGGCACTTCTGAAATTTATCAACATTATATAATTTCTTGTTTCTTTTATATAATTCACATCTAAAATTGATTAATTTATCCACCTTGCCATCCGGCAGAAATAGGTAATTTTGTAAAAAAAGCCATGAAAATATCAATCGGGAACGACCACGCCGGAACTGCCTACAAAAATAAAATTACCGAGATGCTGCGAAACAGTGGACATGAAGTCAACAATCACGGCACCGACTCCAATGAAAGTGTTGATTATCCGGATTTTGGACATCCGGTTGCCGAAGATGTAACCTCAGGGCGCGCCGAATTCGGAATCGTGATCTGCGGAAGTGGGAACGGAATCAACATGACCGTGAACAAACACGCCGGAATCCGCGCCGCACTTTGCTGGACAAAAGAAATCGCAATTCTTGCGCGGCAACATAACAATGCCAATATTATTAGCATTCCCGCACGATACACTGCAATCGAACAGGCAGTCGAAATGGTCCAGGAATTTTTACAGACTTCTTTCGAAGGCGGACGACACCAGAAACGCGTCGATAAAATAGCTTGCAGCTAACTTTATGGCAGAAATCCATATTCACAAACACGAGGTAAAAGGGAAAAACCTCGTCTATTCGATCCTGCTAAACGTAGTTATAACGATTGCACAGGTTGTGGGCGGAGTCATCTCCGGAAGCCTCGCACTGATTTCCGATGCGCTGCATAATTTCAGCGACGTGCTCTCACTGGTTTTCAGTCTTGCCGCACACCGGCTTTCGCGCAAAAAAGCATCGCTTCAACAAACATTTGGTTACAAGCGCGCCGAGATCATGGCCGCTTTCATCAACGCAATGACGCTCATTCTCGTTGCGATATATCTCATTTATGAAGCCTCGCACCGGTTCTTTCACCCGGAACCAATCGCAACCGGGCTGGTGATCTGGCTCTCGATACTCGGGATTGTTGCCAACGGCGCTTCAGTGCTGCTGTTGAAAAATGACTCGAAGAAAAGTATCAATATGAAGTCGGCATACCTGCATTTGCTAACCGACATGCTCGCGTCGGTTGCCGTTTTAGTTGGCGGTTTGATGATGAAATACCTGCAATGGTTTTGGGTCGACAGTGTCCTGACACTCGTTATCGCGATTTACCTGATCGTTGTTGGCTACGACTTGCTGCGCCAATCCACCGGAATGCTGATGTTGTTTACGCCGTCGCATATCGACATTAAAAAAATCGTGCGGGAAGTCCACAAAGTCAAAGGCGTCAACAAGTTGCATCACATTCACGTCTGGCATCTCAACGACGAGGAATTGCACCTTGAGGCGCATCTCGACTGCAGCGAAGACATCAAATTATCGGAATTCAATGAACTTTTGCACGAGGTCGAACAGGTGCTGTTCCTGAAATTCAACATAAACCACATCAACATCCAGCCCGAATTCCACAAAAAAGACCCGAAACATTTTATAGTGCAGGATTGAAAAAGTCAGCCCGAAACAGGTTTCAACGCTTAAGTTTTCAGGACCTGTTTCCGGCTGTACGCTGCAATCTGCCGGCATTATCGTTTAATTTTACAGATTCCAAAAACGGCAGGATTTCCGCTGCCATCCGGGGTAGACTTTATTACTTATGAACAACATCGAATACATCAGGAGCCGAATCGCCGCGCCCGAATCCGGAATTCGCAATACAGTTAAATTGCTTTCCGAAGATTGCACCGTTCCTTTCATCGCGCGCTATCGAAAAGACATGACCGGAAACCTGGATGAAGTCGCCATTGCAGCCATCGCGCAGTTCGAAAAGGAATTTGCTGCGATTTCCAAACGAAAAGAAGCGATCCTGAAAGCGATTTCCGCACAGGAACAACTAACTCCCGAACTTCAGAAGAAAATCGAATCCACATTCGATCTTACCGAACTCGAAGATCTTTACCTGCCGTTCAAAAAGAAAAAAAATTCACGCGCCGATGTCGCACGCGAAAACGGACTCGAACCGTTGGCGAGGATCATCATGGCGCAACGATCCGAAGAATTGGGTTTCATCGCTTCAAAATATATTAATCCGAAAGTGATCAACGAAGACGAAGCGTTACACGGTGCGCGCGACATTATTGCCGAATGGATCAGTGAAAACGCATATTTGAGACGGCAGCTGCGGTTTTTGTTTCGCCGGAAAGCAACTATTTCCAGCAAAGTGGTAAAATCAAAAGCAGACGAAGAACAAGCCCAAAAATTTACCCAGTATTTCGAATGGAGCGAAAACCTCCAACGCACGCCGCCGCACCGTTTGCTGGCAATGCTGCGCGCCGAAAACGAAGGATTTGTAAAGCTGAAGCTGGAGGTCGACAAAGACGAAGCAATTGAACTGATTTCACAATCGGTTATCAAAGCGCCCAACCCCGAATCAAAAGCCCAGCTCGATCTTGCCATCGCCGACAGTTACAAAAGATTGCTATTGCCTGCAATTTCGAACGAAGTGCTGCAGGAAGCAAAAGATCGCGCCGATGTTGCGTCAATAAAGGTTTTTACGGCCAATTTGTCGCAATTGCTCATGTCGCCGCCGCTCGGGGAAAAGCGCATCATGGGTATCGATCCCGGATTCCGCAGCGGTTGCAAAATCGTGTGCCTTGACGAAAAAGGCGATCTGCTGCATAACGAAACCATTTATCCGCATCCGCCGCAAAATGAAGCTGCGCTGGCGATGAAAAAAATCCGGTCGCTGGCAAACGCGTATAAAGTCGATGCAATTGCAATTGGCAACGGCACCGCTTCGCGCGAAACCGAAACATTCATTAAAAAAATTGCGTTCGATAAACCGCTTCAGGTTTTTGTTGTCAGCGAGGCAGGCGCATCGGTTTATTCGGCTTCTGCAGTCGCGCGGGAAGAATTCCCGAACTACGACGTAACCGTTCGCGGTGCGGTATCAATCGGCCGCCGACTTTCCGATCCGCTCGCCGAGTTGGTAAAAATCGACCCGAAAGCGATTGGTGTTGGCCAATATCAGCACGATGTCGACCAGGTGAAACTCCGCGAAGAACTCGATTCAGTTGTGATACGCTGTGTCAATTCGGTTGGAATCAACATCAATACGGCGAGCAAACATTTGTTGAGTTATGTATCCGGAATCGGTGAAAAAATGGCCGAGAACATCGTAAAATTCCGCTCCGAAAATGGGGCTTTTGTCAGCAGGCAGCAACTTAAGAAAGTGCCCCGGCTCGGCGAAAAGGCGTTTCAGCAATCAGCGGCGTTCATCCGGATCTCTAAACCGGAAAATCCGCTGGACAATTCGGCCGTACATCCTGAAGCGTATCCGATAGTTGAAAAAATGGCAAAAGATCTTGCCGTTTCGCTTTCGGATCTTATCGGAAATAAAGAACTGGTAAAGAAAGTCGACCCGACAAAATACGCAACTGCTGAAATTGGCGTCTTGACATTGAACGACATTTTTAAAGAGCTTGAAAAACCCGGACTCGACCCAAGAAAGGCGGCGGCTGTTTTTGAATTCGATCCGTCGGTGAAATCGATTAACGATCTGCGCACCGGAATGGTTTTGCCGGGAATTGTCAACAACATCACCAATTTCGGCTGCTTCGTTGATATCGGCATCAAGGAAAGCGGGCTGATCCACATTTCGCAATTAAGCGCTGGTTTTGTAAGCGACGTGAATTCGGTTGTAAAGCTTCATCAGCATATTAAGGTGAAAGTGCTTGAGGTTGATGAGCAAAGGCGACGCATCCAACTGAGTTTGGAGAAATAAAAAAGGCTCCGGAATTTCTCGTGGAGCCTTTCAAATCAAGGTATGATAACTTAAATTTTTGTCTCGTCGTCTTCCTTTTTCACTACGGGATGAGAATCGTCTTTTGCGGCGTTCTTAAATTCTTTAATTCCCGTCCCAAGTCCTTTCATAAGTTCCGGAATTTTTTTGCCTCCGAACAGCAACAAAACGATGGCAACTATTATTAGCAGCTCAGTAACACCGATTCTTCCCATAACAAAAAATATTAATGCCTTAGCAATTTGTAAATAAGCTACAAAGATAGAAAGTTTTGTTGTCGCACATTAAATTTGGCAAATAATTAATGTAGCATAAAACCGCGTTTAAAAACAGTGCAAGTGCGGAATTGTTATATTTGTCGAATATCGATTTTGATGACGGCGAAAAGGCACAAAAGGAAACTTATTAAAAAGAGATTGTTCACGAAAAACCGTCTGGTGATCCTGAACGAAGACACTTTTGAGGAAATCTTCTCGCTGAAGCTGACGCTAATGAATGTGTTTGTTGTCGTGACGCTGAGTGCGCTTTTCCTAATCCTGGCGACAACCTATATTATCGCCTTCACGCCGCTCCGCGAATATATTCCCGGTTACGCTTCGTCAAAGCTGAAACGCGATGCCACCGAGCTCGCACTGAAATCCGATTCGCTTGCCTTGGCACTGAAGAACAATGAAACTTATATCCGGTCTATTAGGCGCGTACTAACCGGCGATGTCGATTTTGCCCAATTGAGCCGCGATTCGATAACTGCGACCGAAAGCAGAACCATTGACGACAATGCGATGAAGCCCTCGGCAGTCGACCAAAAATTGCGGGAGGAAGTTGCGAAAGAGGATAAATACAATCTTTTCGAAACCGCGTCCCCTAAAGTCAGCGCAGTATTTTTTCCTCCCGCAACCGGAATCGTAACCGATAAGTTCGACATCCGAAGCCGCCATTATGCAGTCGATGTGGCTCTCGCTAAAAACACGCCGATTAAGGCAACCCTTGCGGGAACGGTTATCTTCTCCGACTGGTCGCCATCAACCGGAAACGTGTTGATTTTGCGGCATGCCAACGGATTTACATCAGTGTATAAACATGCGGAATCGCTCACAAAAGATCAGGGCGATGTGGTGCGAACCGGCGAAGTCATCGGAATTGCCGGATCCAGTGGTCGCGAATCGACCGGAATCCATTTGCATTTTGAATTGTGGAAGGACAGCTATCCTGTCAATCCGGAAAACTTTATTTCATTCGAATGATATCAGAAATTATTTTACGCATGCTCGCGCTTCCGCTTTTGGAAGGAGCAATTTTTATCGCTGCCGGAATTTTTGTGCTGGTTTTTCCGCCGGGAAAAATCAACAGCCTGTACGGTTATCGAACCGTCGCTTCGATGCGTTCTCAAGCGGCGTGGCACTTCTCACAAAATTTTGCGGCTAAGCAGGTGCTTTACGCCGGATTGTTTTTGATTGCATTTTCGGCAATCGGGCTGGTTTTCACTCCGGGAAAAACCGCTGAGCTGATTATTGGCGTTGTCGTAACCTTGCTGGCAGTTGCATTTATTTTATATTCTACCGAAAAAGCAATTTCAGCACGTTTCCCAAAATCCTGAAGATGTCAATTAAATCAGTTGCAGCGAAAATTTTTGCCGGTTATATTGTACGGAAAACCAAGAAATGGGCAGATTGCCCGGTGGAAACCCAGCGACGCGTTTTTACATCATTGATTGCTGCCGCATCGGAAACCACATTTGGCCGCGATCACAAATTCGGGCAGATCCAAACTCACGACGATTTTACTTCGCTTGTGCCGGTGCGCGATTACGAGGCATTGAAACCGTATGTTGAGAAAGTTGTTGCGGGTGAACCCGATATTTTATGGAAAGGCCTTCCGTTGTATTTTGCAAAAACTTCCGGGACGACTTCGGGCGTGAAATACATTCCGCTTACCCGCGAATCAATGCCATACCATGTTGAAGCAGCCCGTGACGCAATTCTTCATTACATCCACGAAACTGGAAAAGCCACGTTTGTCGACGGCAAAATGATATTCCTGCAGGGAAGTCCGGAACTGGAGCAAAAAAACGGGATTCAATTTGGCAGGCTTTCCGGAATAGTTGCGCATTTCGTTCCGTCGTATCTTCAGAAAAACCGCATGCCGAGCTTGAAAACGAACTGTATTTCTGACTGGGAAACCAAAGTCGATGCGATCGTCGAAGAAACGCTACCGGAGAACATGACCGTGATTTCGGGAATTCCGTCATGGGTGCAAATGTATTTTGAAAAACTGCGGCAAAAAACCGGAAAACCTGTTGGCGAAATATTTAAAAATTTCAGCCTGTTCATTTACGGCGGCGTAAATTATGAGCCTTACCGGCCGGTTTTCGAGAACCTGATTGGCCGCCGCGTCGACAGCATTGAGCTTTTTCCGGCGTCGGAAGGTTTTTTCGCCTATCAGGATTCGCAAAAGCAAAAAGGAATGTTGTTGCTGCTCAACTCAGGAATTTTCTACGAATTCATCCGGGCCGACGAACTTCAACAGGAAAGTCCCAAGCGCTATACGATCGGCGAAGTTGAAACGGGGGTAAACTATGCTATGATAATTTCAACAAATGCGGGACTTTGGGCATATAACATCGGTGATCTGGTGCAGTTTACATCAACAAAGCCGTATCGGGTCATAGTTTCGGGCCGGATAAAACATTATATTTCGGCTTTCGGTGAGCATGTAATCGGAAAGGAAGTCGAAGCAGCGATGCAAATTGCCTGCGAAGGAACTGCGGTTCGGGTGACCGAATTCACCGTCGCGCCGCAGATTACGCCGGAAAATGGACTGCCTTATCACGAGTGGATTATCGAATTTGAGAATGCTCCGGAAAGTATTGAAAGTTTCGCCGCGGCGCTCGATGACGAGATGCGAAAGCAAAACACATATTACGACGACCTGATTTCCGGAAAAGTGCTGCGTCCGTTAGTTGTGACTCCGGTCGCAGCAAACGCATTTAACAATTATATGAAATCGGTTGGCAAACTCGGCGGACAAAACAAAGTTCCGCGTCTTTCCAATGATCGCATCGTTGGTGATGCAATTCTAAAATTTCGGTTATGAAAAAATTTTACCTGACGTGTTTTGTGTTGCTGTTGACAGTTCTTTGCCAGGGTCAGATCAACGCGATTTTAAGAGACAGCATAACTCGAAAAAGCGTTGCCTTTGCGGCGATCAGCAATGAAAAGCTGAAGATTTCAAAAACATCAAGTGCCGAAGGATTTTTCGAGCTTTTAGACCTTGATTCGGCTACGGTCAGTGTCGTCGGCGTTGGTTATTATCCAAAAACGTTGAAACTCGCAGGATCCGGAAATACTGTCCTTATGCGCTCCAAGCCAAGGCGCGAATCGTCGAACGTCACGCTTACCGGAAAAAAAACCAATCGTACGGGAAGAGTTCGCACGGAACTTAGCATGTATCGAAAAGGCGCAACTTTTCCGAAAGCGGTTGTTGCCGCCAAATTTTTTCCCTACAAACCGAAATATGCCAAAACGCCGTATCTCAGCACAGTCAGTTATTGCATATCCTCACAAATTGATAATGCAGTTTATCGCCTTCATGTTTTCGATGTAAACCCTGACGGAACTCCCGGCGACGATTTGTTGCCCGATGATTTGCTTTTGACGGCCGAAAAAGGCGAAGCTACGATCGACGCGGATTTTTCGAACAAAGGAATTGCGATTGGTCCGCGAGGCATTTTTATCGGAATTGAAACACTCGATATTCCACAGAATGAGACTGTTTCCCGCCATGAGAAAATGAAGGAATGCACGCTACCCGTGATTAACGGAGTCCAGGCACATAGGTATATTCAGCCAACTTTTCTTGGTGAAGCCAAAAACACCGGGACACTTTGGATTTTTCAGGATGGAAAATGGGTTCACCGCACTGAGAAAATCGCACACGATACAAAATACGGCCGTCACTACGAATTCAACAGTCCGTATATCGAACTTACGCTAACCAACTAGAAGACTGCGGCAAAAGAAGGGTTAACAAAAAACGCTACATTTGCACGGAGTAATCAGAATTGAATGAATGAAATTAAGAATATAGTACGTTCACGCGCACAAGAATCATCAAGCGCGGTAGAGAAATTGTACATTACCATGCGCCACCTCTTCAACAGGGGTTTCTACAAACCGATGGGCGTATCCGGCGAAACACTTCGCGAGGCGCTTCTTCAGTTAAGGCCGGAAATTTATGGATCGATTGCCGATGAAAAAGTGGAGCTCAACGGACTGCTTTACGTCATTGAAAGGCTCCCGACCGGAATCGAAGAATGCCGTTTTATCAACCTTACGTCCGATGAAGGTTATTCAAAATCACACTTTAAAGCTATCATTCCGCCAAAAAGGCGCCGCAACTGCTACCGGATCGACGACGAGCAGATGAATGTTGAAATTACCCGCGGCCGGTCTGACATTTATGATATCCTGACGCATCTGACCTTTATTTTCATCGAGTCGCATAAGATCAAGAACCGCGTCCTGCTTGATGAAAGTGGCGAAGTTTCGCGCGACTGGCAGAAACTCGAACAGGCGGTGCTTCTGAACCGAAAGCTGACGCAGGCCGAGAAGGAAAAAGCGATTTCGCATACAGCAAATATTTTGGGACGCACGTTCGCCGAAGTTTCAGATATCTATGGAAATTTCAGCGCAACGGACAAGCCTGACCGTTTTCTTCACGTAATCTATTGGCTGGGAAAAATCGCAATCGAGGAAATCCTCGAAAGCAACAAACGCACAATAACCTTCAGCCCGATTCTTCGCGAACGCCTCGGCCATCACATCCATGGCGAAATCTGGGCAACCGGAATCAAGAAAGTGCTCAGGGAAAATAATTTGCTTGACCGTCCGATCCACATCATCAGTGCCAACATGCACAGCGTGATGAACTCGATTTTTGCGTCGTACGCGTTACGGACAAAGTTCAAGGACAAGCCTGATTTCTTTATCTATGAAGAGTTGAGTAAGCCCGGAGCCTACGAAGTGCGCGAAAAAGTGGAAGAAGTAGCAAGGCAATCAGGAATGATTTTTCTTCCTGACACTTCTGGAACAAACATCGACGTGCAGATATTCGACACCGCTAAAATCGATTGGAAAAAGAGCGCATTTCCCGACGCCAACCTCGCAGACGAAAAGCCGGTAATCGTCGTCATGGATTATGCTTTTGGTGAACAAGCCTATGAGACCATTGATGAACTTTTGAAGCCATACCAGGAATCGAAGGAGAAAAAGTCGTTCCTGAACGTAGTATCGGTTTCGATAATGGGAAAAGCAGGAATTCTTGAAGGCGGAAAGGGCGATATCATGATTCCGTCAGCTCACATTAACGAAGGAACCGGCGATAATTACCCATTCGAAAACGAACTGACTGCCGAGCTGTTCGAAGGCCACGGCATTCCGGTTTATGCGGGACCGATGGTCACGGTTTTGGGAACTTCGCTTCAAAATCGCGATCTGCTCAACTTTTTCAACAAATCTACCTGGGGCGTGATCGGCCTCGAAATGGAGGGCGCATATTATCAAAAAGCGATACAGTCGGCTTCCAAAATCCGGAAAAGCATTAACCCGGATGTTAAAGTCCGATACGCCTATTACGCTTCCGATAATCCGCTGGAAACCGGAAGTACGCTCGCGTCCGGTGGTTTGGGAACAACCGGTGTTAAGCCAACGTATCTGATCACGATCAAAATTCTGGAACAAATCTTCAATATAAAACAGCCATCATGAACAAAAACGCTTCAACGGCGAACGATGACCGGGAAATAGACCTGGCAACTATCTCGAGGAACATCAACAACGCGTTTAATTGGATTAATCGAAGCATCTTCCTTACGATCCGCTTTTTCCTTCGGAATATAATTATCGTGTTGATTCTTATTGTGCTTGGTGTGGCGTTGGGAGTTTATCTTGACAAGACGCAGCGGGTTTACGACCATCAGATCATCGTGAAGCCCAACTTCGGATCGGTGGACTACCTTTATAAGAAAATCGACCTGATCGATTCGAAAATCAGGGAGCGTGACACTGCATTTCTGCACCTTGTGGGAATCGAGGAACCGGATAAATTGTTACGAATCGAAATTCGGCCTTTGGTGGATGTTTACCAGTTTGTAAGCTCAAGCGAGCAGAATTTTGAGATGCTGAAGCTAATGTCGGATGACGGCGATGTAAAGAAAGTCGTCGAAGATCCGGTGACCAGCAAGAACTACACTTTCCATGCAATTTCGTTCACGACGAAGAAAATGACCTCGCGCGAAAATACGGTTGAACCATTGATGAAGTTTCTGAACGACAGCAAATATTACAGCCTCATCCAAAAGGAATATATCAACAACGAAAAGCTGAAAATGGCCGAGAACGATCGGACGATATCGCAGATCAATGGCGTGCTCGATCAGTTTGCGCGGACAACTTCCGAAAGCGGAAAATCGGGAAATCTTGTTTATTACAATGAAAATACGCAGCTGAACGACGTCATTAAAACCAAGGATGAACTGACAAAAGAACAGGGCGAACACCGTCTTGAACTGGCGAATGTCGACAAGATCATAAAGGAAACGAGCGTCATTATCAATATCGAAAACAGGGCGTCGGTTAACGGAAAACTGAAATTAGTGCTACCGTTATTGTTCCTTTTCCTGTTTATTTTCGGGTACGCGTTCCGCAGGTACTACAAAAAGCAGAGTCAATTATTAGCCGCAGAAAAATAAGTTTATGAAAGGAATTCTTTTGGCCGGCGGATCGGGAACAAGGCTGCATCCGCTGACGCTGGCGGTAAGTAAGCAGCTTATGCCGATCTACGATAAGCCGATGATCTATTATCCGCTATCGACACTTTTGTGGTCGGGAATCAACGAAATTCTGATTATCTCAACGCCGCACGACCTTCCGCTTTTTCGCCAATTGCTTGGCGACGGAAGCAAGCTGGGATGCCGGTTTGAATACGCAGTCCAGGCAAATCCAAACGGACTTGCGGAAGCGTTCATTATAGGAAAGGATTTTATCGGAAACGATAAGGCAGCGCTTGTTTTGGGCGACAATATTTTTTACGGAACCGGATTATCCGACCTGCTCCAGGCAAACAACGATCCCGACGGCGGAATCATCTATGCCTATCACGTTCATGATCCTGAGCGGTACGGCGTGGTCGATTTTGACAGCAATGGTAAAGTCTTGTCGATCGAAGAAAAACCGGAAAATCCGAAATCCAATTATGCTGTTCCGGGAATCTATTTTTACGACAATGACGTCGTTGAGATCGCTGCCGGAATTAAGCCAAGCCATCGTGGCGAACTCGAAATCACCGATGTGAACCGGGAATACCTGCGGCGTGGCAAATTGAAGGTCAGCATCCTGGACCGCGGAACCGCGTGGCTCGATACCGGAACTTTCAATTCATTGATGCAGGCTTCCCAGTTTGTACAAGTTATCGAAGAGCGTCAGGGACTGAAAATCGGTGCGATTGAAGAAGCTGCGTACCGAATGGGATTTATCAATGCCGCACAATTGCGCGAACTTGCACAGCCACTGCTGAAAAGCGGCTACGGAACGCATCTTCTTAGCATCATCTGATATGAAAGTCATCAAGACCGACATCGAAGGCTGCCTGATACTGGAACCTGGAATAATCCGGGACGATCGCGGATATTTTATGGAAAGCTTTAATGAAAAGACTTTTCGTGAACAAACCGGAATTGACGTACATTTTGTTCAGGACAACCAATCGTTTTCATCAAAAGGCGTTGTTCGAGGCTTGCATTATCAGGTCGGCGAGCACAGCCAGTCAAAATTGGTACGTGTAATTACCGGCGAAGTGTTGGATGTTGCGGTCGATATCAGGCCGGGTTCGCCAACCTATGGTAAATATGCTGCGGCACTGCTTTCAGAAGAAAATATGCGGCAGATGTTCATCCCGCGTGGTTTTGCCCACGGTTTTTTGGTCATGAGTGAAACGGCGACTTTTTTCTATAAGTGTGATAACTTCTACAAAAAAGATTCGGAAGCCGGAATACGGTTTGACGATCCGACGATCAATATCGATTGGAGGTTTCTCCCAAATGACCTGAAAATTTCAGAAAAGGACATCGCGCTTCCGTTTATTGAAAACGCCCGGAAAGTATGGTAGTTTTGATCACCGGAGGTTATGGCCAGGTCGGGCAGGCGCTTCACAGTATTGCGCCGTCTTTTCCTGCTATTGATTTTAGATTTGCCTCTTCTGAGGAAGCCGACATCACGAATCCGGAATCGTTGCGGGAAGTTTTTTTAAAAGTTAAACCCGATTTTTGCGTAAACGCAGCCGCATATACTGCTGTTGACAAAGCCGAAAGCGAATCGGAAAAGGCATATCTTATCAACGCTTCAGGAGCTGAAAACCTCGCGCGCGCGTGCGCAGAATTCAATTGCGTGCTGATTCATATATCTACGGATTTTGTGTTTGACGGACATCAAAATCATCCCTATAACGAGTCGGATCAAACCAATCCTCAAAGTGTCTACGGAAGTTCGAAACTTGAAGGTGAGAAGCGCGTCGCATTGGCAACAAGTCGTTATTTTATCATTCGTACTTCGTGGGTTTATTCCGATTTTGGCGCCAATTTTTTGAAGACGATGTTGCGCGTAGCCTCGGAAAGGCCAGTGATTTCAGTTGTTAATGACCAGATCGGATCGCCAACTCATGCAGTGGATTTGGCTCGCACAATCGCAGTCATTATTGGAAAAACAACCGAGAATGAACATGCGAATCGCTTTGGAACTTACCATTTTAGCAATGAAGGGGAAACCAGCTGGTTCGGTTTTGCAAAGAAAATATTTGACATTTACAGCGTTCAGGTTGACCTTCGGCCAATATCGACCGCCGAATATCCAACTCCGGCTCAACGGCCGCAGTACAGCGTGATGAATAAATCAAAAATCAAGTCCACTTTCGGCATCGAAATTCCGGAGTGGCAAATCAGCCTTGAGCGGTACAAAAAATAAAGGAGGCAAATTAGCCTCCTTTTTTTATTTGCGAATTACCTTCCTGATGTAAATTCTGCCGTGATATTCCAGGTGAAGCATGTAAGTGCCGGCGGCGATTTCATTTAAATGGATCGTGCCTGCCTCACTCGTGCCTGTTTGCACCAATTTTCCAGTCAACGAATAAAGCTTAAATCCTGCTTCACTATCCAATCCGGAGATATTGATCGTATCGACAAACGGATTCGGATACAGTTTGATTCTCACTCCGTTATTTTGGTCAATTCCCATCGGATCGTTGACCCTGATTTCGATTTCAAAAGATACGCTGCCAGAAACATTCGAAGCGGTAACAACATAGGTAGCGCTTTCGCTTGACGCAAAAGGCGTTCCCGAAATAACACCGGTTTGCGGGTCGATTTCAATCCCGGTTGGCAGCGCAGGCTGAATCTCATATAAGGTAACGTCGCCGGTCACTGATGGTGAAAGCGGTGTGATCGCTGTCCCGGTTGTAAACACGTTCGGCGTGTTGTAGCTGAGATCGACCGGCGCGGCTGGAACAACAGAGATTATTAGTTCAAAGGATGTATTTCCGCCTGAATTATAGCAGGTAACCGTGTAAGTTGAACTGTCGGAAACTCCCGTCGCGGCACCGGTAATTGTTCCCGTTGACGAATTGAAAATCAATCCTGGAGGGAGCTGCGGTTGAATCGAGTAGCTGATTATGTTCCCTGTAACAGTCGGCGAAATGCTGACATTGTTGCCAACTGCAATAACGAGAGGCGACGGATAACTCAAATTGGACGGCGCGATGTCGTTAACTGTAATTACGAGGTCAAAAGTTGTGCTTCCATAAGCATTTGATGCAGTAACTGTAAATGTTGATGTTATGTGGACAGCAGCTGGAGTGCCCGAAATTACACCAGTAACAGTGTCAATTGAAAGTCCGTCCGGAAGTGCCGGCGAAATTGTAAACACCAGCTCATTTCCACTTACTGTCGGATTCAAAGCTGATATTGGTGTGCCGACAGTAAAGACGTTTGAATAGTTATATGCTAATTCGGACGGCGCCGGATCGTGAACGGTGAGCACCAAATCAAATGTGGTGATTCCGCCCGAGTTGGATGCGGTGACGGTATAAGTTGCAATCGGACTAACAACAGTCGCAGTTCCTGAAATGACTCCTGTAAAGGTGTCGATCGAAAGCCCTGAAGGCAGCGAAGGTGATACCGAGTAAGCCGAAACATTTCCGGTCACTGTCGGAGCAATCGAAACCGCATCACCAATCGTATAGACAACAGGCGAAGGATATGAAAGTCCGATCGGAGCGGCATCATTTACGGTGATTACAACTACAAAACTGGTGCTTCCATAATTGTTTGAAGCAGTCACGGTATAACTTGAAGTCGGTAAAACAGCGGTTGGCGTGCCTGAGATAATTCCTGTACCCGGATCTATCGAAATCCCTGACGGTAGCGCGGGTGACACGCTGTAGCCTGTAACAATTCCGCTTACGGTCGGAGAAAGCGCAGCAATCGCACTTCCAACCGTGAACACGTTTGGCGAGTTGTAAGCAAGGCCGGACGGCGCCGGATCGTGAATGGTCAGAACCAAATCAAATGTCGCAATTCCGCCCGAGTTGGATGCGGTGATGGTATAAGTTGCAATCGGACTAACAACAGTCGCAGTTCCCGAAATGACTCCTGTAAAGGCGTCGATCGAAAGTCCCGAAGGCAGCGCCGGCGATACCGAATAAGCCGAAACGTTTCCGGTAACTGTCGGAGCAATCGAAACCACATCACCAATCGTATAGACAACAGGCGAAGGATATGAAAGTCCGATCGGAGCGGGATCATTTACGGTTATTGCAAGCGCAAAACTGGTGCTTCCATAATCGTTGGAAGCCGTCACGGTATAGCTCGATTCCGGTGAAACAGCCGTTGGTGTACCGGATATAACTCCGCTCATTGCATCGATTGAAAGTCCTGACGGTAGCCCCGGTGAAACGCTGTAGCCTGTAACAATTCCGGTAACTGTCGGAGAAAGCGCAGCGATTGCACTTCCAACCGTGAAGACGTTTGGCGAGTTGTAAGCCAATGCTGACGGCGCCGGATCGTGAACGGTGAGCACCAAATCAAATGTGGCGATTCCACCCGAGTTGGATGCGGTAATTGTATAGGTTGCAGTCGGACTAACAACAGTCGCAGTTCCCGAAATGACTCCTGTAAAGGCGTCGATCGAAAGCCCTGAAGGCAGCGCCGGCGAAACAGAATAGTTTGTCACATTTCCCGTCACTGTCGCAGCAATCGAAACCGCATCACCAATCGTATAGACAACAGGCGAAGGATATGAAAGTCCGATCGGAGCTGCATCGTTGACGGTGATTACAACCACAAAACTGGTGCTTCCATAATCGTTTGAAGCCGTCACGGTATAGCTCGATTCCGGCGAAACGACCATTGGCGTACCCGAGATAATTCCCGTAGTCGCATCAATCGAAATCCCTGACGGTAGCGCCGGTGAAATGCTGTAGCCTGTAACAATTCCGTTTACGGTTGGATTAAGCGCAGCAATCGCACTTCCAACCGTGAAGACGTTTGGCGAGCTGTAAGCCAATGCAGATGGCGCCGGATCGTGAACCGTGAGCACCAAATCAAATGTGGCGATTCCACCCGAGTTTTCAGCGGTAACTGTATAAGTTGCATTCGGACTAACAACAGTCGCAGTTCCTGAGATGATTCCAGTTGAAGCGTCGATCGAAAGCCCTGAAGGCAGCGCCGGCGAAACAGAATAGTTTGTCACATTTCCGGTCACTGTCGGAGCAATCGAAACCGCATCGCCAATTGTATAGACAGCAGGCGAAGGATATGAAA
>JAEWJM010000012.1 GCA_023386585.1 Bacteroidota bacterium
TCCTGGCCCCGACAAGCACCAGCGGCAGCTTTGACTATAACCTTGTATCGGTTCAGGAAGGCAGCGCCAATGGATGCTCACAGAGCCAAAGCGCAGCGGTGACCATCACGGTGAGCCCACTACCGACGGCTACCATATCGGGCACCGCGGGGGTTTGCCAGAACGCATCGAATCCGCAGATCACCTTTACGGGGGCCGGAGGAACGCCTCCATATACCTTTACCTATAACGTCAACGGGGGAGCGGTGCAAACGGTCTCCACCACAGGGGTGTTGTCCAGCGTCAGCGTATCGGCGCCGACGGCCGCAACCGGAAGCTTTGTCTATAATCTTTTATCGGTGCAGGAAGGGGGAGCCAATGCGTGCGCCCAAAACCAGTCGGGCAGTGCCACCATTACCGTGAACGCACCACCGGCGGCCTTTGCCCCGAGCGCCATTGAGGTCTGTGATGACAACAACGATGGCTTCTCCTGCCTGTTTGACCTTCATACGCGCGATAGCCAGGCCACAGGAGGCAACCCTTCGCTGAGCGTGGCCTATTACGAGACGGCCCAGGATGCGATCGATGCGGTCAATGAGATCACGGCTGCCACTTACTGCAATATCGTGGCTACCACACAGGTGGTGCATGTGCGGGTATTTGATCCGGCGACCCCGGGCTGTGCATCCTTTACGACTTTGACCCTTCATGTGAACCCGGTACCGGTGCCTAACCCTGTGATCGGAAACTATGTCCAGTGCGACACTAACAATCCAAACGACGGGGTTGAGCCGTTTGACCTTCCGAGCATGAACGGGGTGATACTCAATGGACAGACCGGCATCGCGGTAAGCTATTATACCAGCCAGTCGGATGCCCTTGCAGGGATTAATGCCATAAATACCACTACGCCATATCTTAATACGTCCAATCCGCAGCAGATATGGGTACGCCTACAGAGCGGCGCCGGATGTTTTGCGGTGGCTTCTTTCAACCTTGTGGTCAACCCGCTTCCGGGCTTTACGGCCCCGGCCCCGATGCAGGCCTGCAGCCAGGGCAGTGGAACGGCGCAGTTCAACCTGCATCTCAATGATGGGGTGATCTCCAACGGGATACCGGGGGTGGCAGTGAGTTACCACCTGAGCCTTGTTGATGCCCAAAACGGGGTAAGTGCCGTATCGACGCCTTATACGAGCGGTCCGGCCACCCAGACCCTTTATGTGAGGGTAACCAATACCGCTACGGGATGTTATGTGACAACTACCCTTGAGCTTCAGGTGCTTCAGGGCCCGCCGGCCAATACCCCTGCGGGGCTTGAGGTGTGCGATCCGAACAACGACGGCATTGCGTCCTTTGATTTGAGCGGTGTTGCCCTGGATATTGCCGGTGGTGCGGTCCCTTCGGGCCAGACCATTACTTTCCATGAGACTTATACCGATGCACAGACGGGGGCCAATGCGATTTCAAGCCCGTATACAAACATCAATTTCTACAACCAGACATTGTATGCGAGTGTGGCTTATGACGCCCCTCCGGGATGCCGCACGATCGTGCCCCTGACCTTAACGGTGCACGATACCCCGCAGGCAACGCAGATCGATCCACTGACGGTGTGCGACGACAATGGGGATGGCTTGGCCGCCTTTGATTTGACACAGGCCACATCGCCAACCCTTGGAAGCCTTGATCCGGCGCTGCACACGGTGACTTATTATGAGAGCCAGGCTGATGCGCAGAATCAAATAAATCCGATCACAAACCTTACTGCCTATCCAAACACAACTCCTTTCCAGCAGACGATCTACGTCACCGTTGGGGCCAACGCCACGGGATGCTTCGATATCATGCCCCTGGAGCTTTTGGTGAGCCCGATGCCTTCGGTACCATCGCCTGCGGTTGCGCCATACTCGCTTTGCGATGATAACAACTCGGGAGACGAGGTGGAGGTCTTTGACCTTGGAAGCAGGATACCGGGCATTTTGATGGGGCAGACCGGAATGAGCGTAAGCTTCTACTTCTCGATGGCCGATGCCCTGGGCGGGACAAGTCCGCTACCGCTTCAATACCAGAATGTGGCCAATGCCCAAACGATATTTGTTTTGGTCAAAAACGACGCTACGGGCTGCTTTGCCATCACTACGATGGACCTTCGGGTGGAGCCTCTCCCTGCGCTGGTTCCCCTTTCGGGGCCTGTTGTGGAATGCGACCAGGATGGCGATGGGTTTGCCGAGTTTGACCTTGACGCCCTGACGGCGGACCTTCTCCAGGGTGCTCCCAATGTGGATATTTCCTACTATGAGACAGAGCAGGATGCGCAAGACGGGACCAATGCGATTTCGAGCCCTTATGTGAACATCACACCGCTTACCCAGAACATTTATGCCGGGGCGGTAAATACCCTGACCGGATGCCGCTCTACAAAGTTGATAGAACTTAACGCAGTACCTTCGCCCGTAGTGCCTTCTGACCTTGGCGATATTGTGGTGTGCGACCAGGATGCGATAAACAACGGCTATACCAGCTTTGACCTTACACAGAATACCCCGGCGGTGCTTGCCGCCCAAAGCGGTCCGGCCTCGGATTACATCGTGGGCTATTACCTGAGTGAGGCCGATGCCCAAAACGGAACCTCGCCGATCATCCCGGCCACAAACTTTGTCAATACCACGACCCCGATCCAAACCATATGGGTAGGAGTGCACCTGGTCAACGGGGAATGCTACGGCACGGGAAGCTTCGAGATACATGTGGATACGCCCCTTGCACTTACAACACCGACCCCGATATCTCTTTGTGATGATGGGCCGACCTCGGCCGTTCCGCAGATGGAATTTGACCTGACAATCCGCAATGATGATATCACCGGCGGGCTTCCGGGTTACAGCGTCACGTACTTCCCGAGCTATCAGGATGCGGTTGCCGGTACCAATGCCATATCGGATACCGATGCCCTGGCTTATGTGAACCAGGTGAACCCGCAGACCCTGGGAGTGATGGTCACCAGCCCTGAAGGCTGCCATAGCTTTACGACTCTTGACATCAGGGTGCTTCCGCTTCCAAACCCACGGACGGACCCGCCGGCACTTGAAGCATGTGATGATCTGCTGCCTCAGGGAACCGAGCTCTTCGATCTGACCCAGAACCAGGCCTATATTGCCAATGGCGATCCGAACCTTAGCTTCACCTATTATGCCAACGCGGGCGATGCCCAGGCTCAGGTGAATGCGATCAGCGACCCTGTGAATTATGAAGGCTCCGGAATCGTATATGTGCTTGTTGCCAACAACCAGGTGCCGCTCTCGGGATCGAACTGCTATCGCATAGTGGAGCAGGAGCTCATCGTAAATCCGCTTCCACTGGTGGCAGCCCAGACACCATATACGCTTTGCGATACCACAGGATCGGCCACCGGAGTCTTTATGCTCCACAGCCAGGATGCCGCGGTGCTCACCAGCGCCCAGGACCCTGCCGATTACACGGTGAGCTACTATTTGACCCTTGCCGATGCGCAAGGACAGACCAATCCACTTGGCAACTCCTACACCAACACAAGCAATCCTCAGGATATATATGTGGTGGTGGAAAACAACGATACGCACTGTGTGAACTCAACCGGAATCCTGACCCTTAATGTCGCTGCGGGAGCGCTTGCCGCACAGCCTGCGGCCACGGCCGTTTGCGCCGACAACCTGCAGGGTCCGGGCCAGGCGGTCATAAACCTTACGACCCTTGACGCCCAGGTGCTCGATGGCCAGAGCGCCACTCAGTTCACCGTTGCCTACTTCCCAACTGTAGGCGATGCCCTTGCCAATACCAACGTGATTGCGGATCCAACGGCCTACAGCACCGCCACGGCGACCTTGTATGCGGTGGTGACCAACACAACGACCTCGTGCCGCTCCTCGGCAGTGGCTGTTTCGATCAGCGTGGAGCCGCTTGCCAATCCGGTCATTACGGCCGATGGGCAGTACCTTTGCGTGGACTGGGGTGCAACTGCGCCGAACAACACCATAACACTCTCGAGCAACGTAGCCGCCGCCGGCCATACCTTCCAGTGGTATTTCAACGGGGTTGCCATAACAGGGGCGACCAATCCGACCTTTACGGTGGACTCGCTCACTCCGGGAGTCGGCAGCTACAGCGTTGAAGTCACCAACACTTCGGCCCTTGGATGCGCCTCGGGACAATCGGCGGGCTTTGATGTAATGCTTTCCGGATCGCCGGTAGCCATAGGCGATGGCTTTTTGGTGAGCAATTATTTCTCACAGGACCAAACCATAACCGTTACCGTTCAGGGCAATGGCCACTATGTGTACTCGATTGATGGCGGCGGCTTTGTCGATAATGGCGGGGTGTTTACAAACGTGAGCTCGGGAGACCACCAGATACTGGTTCGCGATCTCAACGGATGCGGCCCCGACCTTCCGATCACGGCCTTCTCACTTGACTATCCGCATTACTTCACCCCGAACGGCGATGGGGTGCACGATACCTGGAATATCTGGGGGCTTGATAATACCGCAAAAATCTTTATATTTGACCGGTATGGAAAACTCCTCAAGCAGATCTCTCCGGCAGGCCTGGGATGGGATGGGACATACAACGGCCAGCCAATGCCTTCCACTGATTACTGGTTCACGGTATTCTACGCAGAGGCAGGGGCAAATAAGGAATTTAAAGCGCATTTTGCCTTGAAGAGATAACTAGAAAAAATGCCCAAAATAAAAACGGCTTCCGAAAGGAAGCCGTTTTTATTTTTAGCCCTGATTGAAATGAAAATCCTTTTGCCGATGCTGTAGCGAATGCGGAAGCACTCGGAAAAAGATTGCAATGGAAAGCAGGAAAAAGCTCCTGAAAATCTTACAATCCGAGTGCGTTGTACGTCTGCAGTGCGTTCTTCAGGATCTCGATCGAACGCTGAAGATCATCCTTTTTCAGAACGTACGCGATCCGGACTTCGTCGAGGCCGACACCCGGAGTCGAATAAAAACCGGCAGCCGGTGCAATCATCACGGTTTCGCCGTTGAGCGAATATGATTCAAGAAGCCACTGTGCAAAATCGTCGGCGTTTTTAACCGGAAGCCGTGCGATGCAATAAAACGCGCCTTTTGGCTTTGCCACAACAACTCCATCAATTTCGTTGAGTCCGGCGACCAAAAGATCACGTCGCTCACGATATTCCGAAATCACTTCGTCAAAGTAGCTCTGTGGTGTTTGCAGCGCGGCTTCGCTTGCAATCTGGGCGAAAGTTGGCGGACTTAACCGCGCCTGTGCAAACTTCATCGCCGTTGCCATTACTTCGCGGTTTTTCGACACAATGCATCCGATCCGGGCGCCGCACATGCTGTATCTTTTCGAGACCGAATCGATCATGATCGCGTGTTGTTCGAGTCCGGCGACGTTCATCACCGAAAAATGCACGTCCCCATCATAGGTAAATTCCCGGTAAACTTCATCGGAAATCAGGAACAGATCGTGTTTTTTGACAATCTCGGCAAGCTGGAGAATTTCTTCTTTTGAATAAAGGTAACCGGTGGGATTTCCCGGGTTACAGATCAGAATCGCTTTTGTTCGCGGCGTGATCAGTTTTTCAAAAGCCGATATTGGCGGAAGTGCAAAATTTTCCTCGATTGTGGAAATTACCGGCACTACCTTAACTCCGGAGGCCGTCGAAAAGCCATTGTAATTTGCGTAAAAAGGTTCGGGAATTATTATTTCATCGCCGGCGTCCATTGTGCTTCCCATGGCGAACATTAGCGCTTCGGAGCCGCCGGTCGTAATAATGATATCGGCTACTTCTACCGGAAGCCCATGTGTTTTATAGTAAGTGGACAATTTGGTACGATAGCTTTCAAATCCCGCCGAATGGCTGTACTCGAGAATTTTTAAATCGTTATGTCGGACTGCCTCGAGGGCGACTTCAGGAGTTTTAATGTCGGGTTGGCCGATATTCAGGTGATACACTTTGTTGCCTTTTTTCTTTGCGATTTCGGCATACGGAACGAGTTTCCTGATAGGCGATTCGGGCATATTACGGCCCTTTTGGGATATTGCAGGCATGGTTTAAATTTTGATGCAAATTTGCGACTTTTTTTTGGTAACGCCGATTTATATTTCGCCACTGCGGGTAGGCTGTTTCTTATTTTTATACATTTATAAAAATCTTTTCGATGAGAAGAAGCTTCGCGCTTTTCATTTTACTATTTGTTTCCGCAAGTACTTTCGCGCAAGCAGGTTTCCGGTTTGAACCCGAAAATCGCAAGAAGACGGTAATTCCGTTTGAATTGATCAATAACCTTATTTTTATTCCGGTTCGTGTCAACGGTGTCGATCTGACGTTTTTGCTTGATACAGGTGTTGCGCAAACAATTCTGTTCAGTCTCGATGAGGAAGAAGTTAATTTCCAGAACATCGATAAGATCAAATTGAAAGGCCTCGGCAGCACCGCTTCAATTGAAGGCCTTCGCTCAACTGCGAACCGCGTCGAATTTCCGGGGTTACTAGACGACAATCACGAAATTTTCATCGTGTTGGACCAGGATTTCAATTTTTCGTCAAGCATCGGAATTCCGGTCAACGGTATAATTGGATACGACTTTTTTAAAAATTATGCGGTTGAGATCAGCTACGACTCGCGAAGGATCGTTGTCTATAATAAAGTTTCGAGCAAGAAGCTCAAAAGGCATTTTCGGGAGAATGAGATCATGGTCGAAAATGAAAAGCCTTATGCCGTTGTTCAGCTTTCGGAAGAACAGCAAAATCTTCCGGCCAAAGTGCTGCTCGACACCGGGAGCAGCGATGCCATCTGGCTTTTTCCGGATCGATCCACCCAAATAAAGGTTCCGGACGAGAATTTTGATGATTTCCTCGGACGGAGTTTCAGCGGCGATGTGCAGGGAAAGCGCGCCAGAATGAAGACTCTGGATTTTTTATCGTTTCGATTTAATAATCCGCTGGTGGCGTTTCCTGATTCATTGATTACGAAAGATATTGCGATGGTTGAAGACCGTGTGGGTTCGATTGGCGGCGAGATATTTCGCAGGTTTGACGTGGTTTTCGATTATCCCCACCAAAAGATTTATCTCCGGCGTAACAACGAATTCGATCAGCCTTTCCAATATAACATGAGCGGAATCGAGATTCATCACGAAGGCATGACCTGGATCAAGGAAACGGTTGATATGCAGCCCGTGCTCGAAAGCAGCAGTTATGACATCAACGGTGAAAAACTGCCGAGTACTTTCACTTATAAGTTCGCATTGAAACCGATTTATGCAGTTTCAAATGTGCGGAAAGATTCGCCGGGTGAATTGTGCGGACTCCACAAAGGCGACATAATACTTACGATAAACAACCGTAACGGTTACCGGTACACCTTGCAGGAAATCAATAATCTTTTAAAATCGGAGGAAGGCCGCCGCATCACAATGGAAGTGCAACGCGACGGCAAAGTTTTAAAAGTAGAGTTCACCCTCAAAAAAGTCATATAAAAAAGCCCTCCGGTTGGAGGGCTTTGAACTATTGGGTTAAAATGCTTTTCTTTTTTTCGAGGACATTGATTTCCTCTTTTACGATCACTTCACCTTTTATTTTCAGGGGAATCCGTCCGCCTTCGTAGTTGGTGGCATTGGATTCCACAGTGATTGTTTTTCTGATCGGACCCGGGTTCATGTTGTATTTCACATCGATTTTTCCGGTTTTACCTGGCATGATCGGCTCATTTGGTTTCGTTGGAATCGTACAGCCGCAAGTGGATTGCACATTTGTGATAATTAGCGGAGCGTCGCCGGTGTTCTTGAATTCAAAAGATCGGATTCCGCTGTCAGAGTCTTTAGAGACCGTTCCGTAATCGATCGTTGTGCTGTTGTTTTTAAATTCGATCCTTGCTCCAGATTGCGCAAAGGCCGCTGCGTTAATCAGCAAGGCAAGGAAAAATACTGCTTTTTTCATAATAGGCCAAATTTGGATTTGTAAATTTATATTCTTTTGTCCCACGTGCAAATAATACTCGCGTAATTTTTTATAACGCTCTTATTATTTAATTTTGCGGCAGCCGACGAGCAACAATCAGACCACAATATTTTCAAACAATTCCAACATGGCGATTCCCGCGCAATTTGATGCAAAGACGATAGAAGAAAAATGGTATTCCTATTGGATGGAGCACAATTACTTTCGCTCCGTTCCCGATTCAAGAACTCCATATACTATTGTAATTCCGCCACCAAATGTGACAGGCGTTCTGCACATGGGCCACATGCTGAACAATACGATTCAGGATGTACTCATCCGCCGGGCGCGCCTTCGCGGATTCAATGCCTGCTGGGTTCCGGGCACCGACCACGCATCGATAGCGACTGAAGCAAAAGTCGTCGCAAAACTAAAATCGGAAGGAATCAACAAGAATGATCTTACTCGCAAAGAATTTCTTGATCATGCCTGGGATTGGACGCATAAGTATGGCGGGGTTATCCTGGAACAATTGAAAAAGCTCGGCGCTTCCTGCGATTGGGAGCGGACGAAGTTCACCATGGACGACGAAATGTCGCAATCGGTGATCAGGACCTTTGTCGACCTTTACAATAAAGGAATGATCTATCGCGGTTACCGGATGGTCAACTGGGATCCGGAAGCGAAAACCACCTTATCGGATGAAGAAGTGATTTATGAGGAACGGCAAGGCAAACTCTACTACGTCAACTACAAAATCGTAGGAACTGATGAATATCTTACGGTTGCGACTACACGACCTGAGACCATTTTGGGCGACACCGCGATTTGCATCAACCCGAACGATCCGCGGCATTCGCATTTGAAAGGGAAGCATGTAATCGTTCCGATCGCAAATCGGGAAATTCCTGTGATCGAAGATGAATATGTTGATGTTGAATTCGGTACCGGATGCCTGAAAGTGACGCCGGCGCATGATGTGAACGATAAAGCGCTCGGGGAAAAACACAACCTTCCGATCATCGATATATTTAACGAAGATGCGACGCTCAATTCGAACGGATTGCATTATCAGGGTAAGGACAGGTTTGTCGTGCGTGATGAAATTGCGAACGAACTTCAGGCTTTGGGCGCATTGAACAAGACGGAAATCCATACGAATAAAGTCGGCACCTCCGAACGTACCAAAGCAGTCATTGAGCCGCGCCTTTCAGACCAATGGTTTTTGAAAATGGAGGATTTGGTGAAGCCTGCGATTAAAGCCGTACTCGAAGACGACGAGGTGAAATTGCATCCGAAACGATTTGAGAATACTTACCGCCACTGGCTTTAAAATATACGCGACTGGAATATTTCGCGCCAGCTTTGGTGGGGACAACAGATTCCGGCGTTTTATTATGGTGATGGCGAAAATGATTTTGTGGTTGCCGAGAATTCGCAATCGGCTCTTGCAGCTGCGCGTGAGAAAACGGGCAATGCGAATCTGGCTGAAGCCGATTTGAAACAGGATCCTGACACGCTTGATACTTGGTTTTCAGCGTGGTTATGGCCAATATCGGTTTTTAATGGAATACTTGAGCCGGAAAATCCGGAATTTAAATATTATTATCCGACAAACGATCTCGTAACCGGACCGGACATTTTGTTTTTTTGGGTTGCAAGGATGATTTTTGCGGGATACGAATACACCGGAAAACGGCCGTTTGAAAACGTTTACCTGACCGGATTGGTTCGCGACAAGCAACGCCGCAAAATGTCGAAATCACTTGGGAATTCACCCGAGCCATTGGAATTGATCGAGCGTTTTGGCGCTGACGGTGTGCGAGTGGGATTGCTTCTTAGCGCATCGGCAGGGAATGACATCATGTTTGACGAGGAACTATGCGCGCAGGGAAAAGCATTCTCGCATAAGATATGGAATGCCTTCCGGTTAATAAAAGGATGGGAAGTGTCTTCTGATATCCAACAACCTGAATCGGCAGCGGCCGCCATCGAATGGTACGAAGCAAGGCTGCAGCAATCGCTTGTGGAAATCGATACTCATTTTGAAAAATACCGAATTTCAGATGCCTTGATGGCAATTTATAAGTTGGTTTGGGACGATTTCTGTTCATGGTTTCTTGAGATGATCAAGCCGGGTTATCAGCAACCGATTGATGCAACCACATACCGCAAGGCAATAGAAATGTTGGAGTCGAACCTGAAGCTGCTTCATCCTTTCATGCCTTTCCTGACTGAAGAAATTTGGCAATTGATAACCGACAGAAAACCCGAAGAGGCACTGATTATTTCATCGTGGCCAACCGTCAAGCAGTTTGATGCAAAACTCATTGAAGATTTTTCAACCGCAATGGAGGTGATTTCCGGAATTCGTAACATCCGAAAAGATAAAAATATTCCGTTTCGCGATGCCGTTACGATGAAGGTGGTTAAAAGCGGTACATCGGCTTCGAAATTTGATTCCGTAATCAGCAAGCTCGGCAATGTTTCAGAGATCTCGTATGTCGGTGAAAAAGTGAACGGTGCGCTTTCGTTCCGCGTCAACTCAGATGAATATTTTATCCCGATTTCGGGAGCGGTCAATATTGATGAAGAAATTGCCAAAATGACGGAAGAACTCAATTATACCAAAGGCTTCCTTAAATCGGTACAGTCGAAGCTTTCCAACGAGAAGTTCGTTTCGGGTGCGCCGGAAAATGTAATTGCAAACGAACGCAAGAAAGAATCGGATGCGCTTGCCAAGATTGCAACTTTAGAACAAAGCATAAATAGCCTGAAATAAAAAATCCCGGTCTTCCGGGATTCTTGTTTAAACTTCAATTGTATTTTTTGGCGAGTGCTTCCTCGTATCGCGTGGCGACCTTGTTCCAGTCGACAACCTTGAAAAACGCATCAATATAGCGGCGTCTCTTGTACTGGTAATTCAGGTAATACGCATGTTCCCAAATATCGAGTGCCAAAATGGGCGTGCCTGAAACGGCCGATTGTGGCATTAAGGGATTGTCCTGATTCGGCGTACTGGTAACCATTAATTTTCCTGATCGGTCAACTACAAGCCAAGCCCAGCCCGATCCGAACTGTTTCTCAGCGGCATCTGAAAATGTCGCCTGTAGCGCTTCAAGTGAACCAAAATCGCGCTCGATTATAGCCGACAAAGTATCGTTGGGCTTGTTTCCTTTCGGAGCCATACTTTCCCAGAAAAGATTGTGGTTATAGTATCCGCCTGCATTATTCCGAAGTGCGGCGTTGCTCATATCCATTTTCCGCAGGATTTCCTCGATCCTCAGTGACGCAAGCTCCGTTCCCTGGATCAGCCGGTTCAGATTGTTGGTATAGGTAAGGTAATGTTTTGAATAATGTATTTCCATTGTGCGCGCGTCAATGTGCGGCGAAAGCGCATCGTATGCATAGGGAAGTACCATCATTTCGAATGTCCCCGGATCGGCTTTAACGTCTTCCGGATTACCCAATGCGATTTTTTCTTCGGCTGTCGGCAGCGGAACCTCGACAACTTCGGTCAGCTTTTTATCGTTACATGATACAACTGTCGCAACCACGAGTAAAAGAAGGAAATGTTTAATGTTCATCCTTGTTCGTTTTTCAATGAATCAATCAGTGAAATGTATTGTTCCTTTGCTTCGTCGATCGTAAAATGGCTGATTTGCATCCAGGCGTTGGTCTTGAATGCGTCTCGGAGGTCGTACCCGGATGATTGTGCGGGCCTGCTTCCGTACGTGGCTTGTTTGTAGAATGCATACAATCGGAGTTGGACGTCCTGCGGCAGTGCCGATTGTGACATTCCGGAAGCTATTTCAACCGCTTCGTTAAACCGTGTATCCAGATCTTTTTCAGGCATCGCTTTTCTTCGCAATTATTGTTTTCCCGCCAATTGCTTTTTGTCCAAGTTTCACATCGATTTCTGTTCCTAAGGGGAGAAAGATATCGACCCTTGAGCCAAATTTTATAAATCCGGCATCTTCACCCTGCACGACACGCATTCCTTCCTTGGCATAATTTACAATTCTTTTTGCAAGTGCGCCGGCAATCTGTCGGTAAAGAATTTCACCAAATATGCGGTTTTCGACAACAACCGTGGTGCGTTCGTTTTCGGTGCTTGATTTTGGATGCCAGGCAACCAGGAATTTCCCTGGATGATATTTGCTGAATTTGACAATGCCGTTAACCGGATATCGGGTCACGTGCACGTTTATAGGCGACATAAAGATGGAAACCTGCAATCTTTTTTCGTTAAAATACTCCGGTTCAAAGACTTCTTCAATTACCACCACTTTCCCGTCCACTGGAGCAATTACCTGAAAGTCGTGCGAATTGACAGCGCGTTTTGGGTTCCTGAAAAACTGCAGTACGAGTAAGAGCATGAGAACGGTGATAACCTGGACGGTCTTTCGGATCCAGAAGTAATCCTGCAGAAAGTGCTCTGACAGCATCAGAATCACGACGACGAGCGTAGTTGAAATCAGTATGATCTTTCCGCCTTCTTTATGAAACATATTGTAAAATTTGGTAGAACAAAAGTACGAAAGGTGTTGCAAATATTACGCTGTCAAGCCGGTCAAGTATTCCGCCATGGCCTGGCATCAGCGATCCGCTGTCTTTAACGGCTGCAACGCGCTTGAATTTAGATTCGACAAGATCGCCGATCGTTCCCGTGACCGAAATCAGGATCGCCGTAACAATCCAGATCCAAACCGGCTCATAAACATAATACCAAGCAGCAAGCGATGCAAACAGGATCGCAAACCCGGCGCCGCCAATAAATCCTTCAACAGTTTTCTTCGGTGAAATACGCTCGTAAAGTTTTGTACGCCCGGCGAGCTTTCCGACCACAAATGCAAAGGTGTCATTTGCCCAGAAGATCACAAAAATGCTCATCATGATTTCCGGCTGGTAAAGGCCGTATTCGTTACTTTGAAACGGGATTTTAGTCAGCAAAACGAATGGCAGAATGACGTAACCGATCAGGAATATATAACGGGAAACCTGGTCCCGCGGCAACGGTTCGTTGGTAAAGAGGAAGATCATGCACCGGAACGAAACGAATAGCGTTGCGACAAGCAGCAAAATCGTCGTAATGTCCGTTATTGGGAAAAACGCAAATAATGAATAGGCTGCAGACGCAATTATGACAGGAATGACCTTTTTGATTTGGATCAGGTCACAGAATTCGAGCACGGCGATTATCAGGAAAATTCCAAAAAGCAGCAAGAATGTGTATGAGGAGTAAAATATCGAAATTGTCAATAGGATAATGTAAACCAATCCCGACAAAGATCTCGTTAGGGTTTCGCGCATGCTACAGGTCTTCCAGAAGCAACAGATAAAGATTTTTCGCGGCACTTCCGTACTGAAGGAAATCCTCATCTTTGGCTTTCTCGAAATATTTTATTGTAGTAATATTTGTTGGATACTCCTTCTCGTATTTCTTCTTGATAACCCTTAAGCCGTCGCTTTTGCTTTCCAGAATCTGGCTGGTCGTAGCAAGGATTACAATATTTGCAGGAAGTTCGTTAGGTTTGTTTTGTTTGATCTGATTTGAAGAAAAAAGTACGGAACCTTCGTCAGCAATCAGATTTTCGCAGGTTGCGAGCAGGAACTTAGGGTTCGTAGGTTTCGTGTAATTGAGCTTATTCTCTTCAAGCATCGAGAATAACTTGGGCTCGAAGCAAACGGCTTCACTTTCAAACCAATCGTTTTCTTCCAGGATGTTCTCGAACTGCTCCTTCACTTCGTCGAGGTTTTCGCAATAGAGGAATTTGCCTCCGTTTTTCTTGAAGTTAAAGGTAAATTTCTCATCGACAGGTGCCGAGATATGCGATTGCAGGTTGTTCAATTCATTCTGATTCTCCTCACCTGAAGATTCATTTCCGCTCCCAAAAAATTTCCTGAAAAGACTCATATAGTGGCTGGCTTTAGTTCATGCCTCAAATCATCCAAAGATAAAAAAATCTTAATTCAAAACGGTATTGAATTAAGATTTTTGGTTAAAAAGAAAAGTCGCTTTACAGCGAAGTTTCCGGCTGTAAGTTCTTGTCGAACGGCCGCTTCCCGAAGATAGCTTCAAGGTCATCCTTAAAGATTACCTCCTTGTCGATCAGGATGTCAGCCAATTGATGAAGTTTGTCTTTGTTGTCTTCCAGGATTGCGATAGCGCGCTGGTACTGGCTTTCGATCAATGCTGAAATCTCGCGGTCGATGATCATTGCCGTTTCTTCGGAGTATGGTTTTGAAAAACTGTACTCATTTTGGCCGCTCGAATCATAATAGGTTACATTTCCTATCTTATCGTTGAGGCCGTATATGGTTACCATCGCACGCGCCTGCTTCGACACTTTTTCCAGATCGCTAAGCGCACCCGTCGAAATTCGGTCGAACGTTACTTTTTCGGCAGCACGGCCGCCCATTGTAGCACACATTTCGTCGAGCATCTGGTCGGGCCGTACAATCAGCCTTTCCTCAGGAAGATACCATGCCGCTCCCAGACTTTGCCCGCGCGGAACAATGGTTACTTTTACTAACGGCGCTGCATGTTCGAGCATCCAGCTCACGGTTGCATGGCCCGCTTCGTGTATTGCGATTGCTTTCTTTTCTTCCGGTGTGACGATCTTGTTTTTCTTTTCAAGTCCACCAACAATACGATCTACCGCATCAAGAAAATCTTGTTTGTCAACGGCTGGTTTGTCTTGCCTTGCAGCTATCAATGCCGCTTCGTTGCAGACGTTTGCGATGTCGGCACCCGAAAATCCGGGAGTCTGTTTGGCGAGGAAATCAGTATCGAGGTCGGTTACTTTTTTAAGTGGCGCAAGGTGGACTTCAAATATCTCCTTACGCTCGCGAACGTCGGGCAGGTCTACGAAAATCTGCCTGTCAAATCGTCCGGCACGCATCAGCGCTTTGTCGAGTACGTCCGCGCGGTTCGTCGCCGCAAGTACGATTACATTCGAATTGGTGCCAAAGCCATCCATTTCGGTAAGAAGCTGGTTCAGTGTGTTTTCGCGTTCGTCATTTGAACCCGAAATATTGTTTTTTCCTCGGGCACGTCCCACGGCATCGATTTCATCAATAAAGATTATTGCCGGTGATTTCTCTTTTGCCTGTTTGAAAAGGTCTCGAACTCTTGAGGCACCGACACCGACAAACATTTCAACGAAATCGGATCCGGATAATGAAAAGAACGGAACCCGGGCTTCGCCGGCGACAGCTTTTGCGAGAAGCGTTTTCCCGGTTCCAGGCGGTCCGACAAGCAGCGCGCCTTTTGGGATCTTACCTCCGAGATTCGTATATTTTTCAGGGTTTTTCAAAAACTCGACGATTTCCTGGATTTCTTCCTTGGCGCCTTCGAGTCCGGCCACGTCTTTAAACGTAGTCTTGATGTCGGTTTTTTCGTCAAATAGGCGTGCTTTCGATTTCCCGATGTTGAATATCTGGCCTCCGGCGCCACCGCCAGCACCGCCCGACATCCTGCGCATGATGAAGATCCATACGGCAATGATGATAATTATCGGAAGCAGGCTTAGGAAAATGTCTGTCCAATTGTTCTTCGGAAGAAAATTAAATTCCTTAAGCTTATGATCTTTAACCGCCTGTTCCAGTTTTTGCTGGAAAATCTGGTCGTTTCCGATGTCAAAAGTATAATGCGGGCCCTTATTTGGATTGTTCATCAAATCGCGGGCAACCGCTTTATGCTCGGGAAGGCGAAGCGCTTCCGGAGTTAGATATACTTCGGCTTCGGTCTTATTGTAGATGATTACTTTTGAAACATCGCCACGCTCAAGATATACATTGAACTTCGACGACGACGTCTTGGAAGGTTCCTGGAATGTCGAACCTCCGGTAATAAAGCTGATGAACAGGAAAATCAATATGATTCCACCGTAAATGAGCCATGGGCTGATCTTGAATTTATTCGGATTCGGATTATTATCTTTGGCCATCAAATGTTCTCCTTATTTAGTATTTGTTCTGAATGGTAGTGATCTTTGCGTCACCCCACAAACTTTCTATATTATAATATTCCCGAATGTGCTTCTGGAACACATGCACGACAATATTGACATAATCCATCAGCACCCATTCGGCATTGTCAGTGCCTTCAACGTGCCAAGGCTTGTCTTTTAATTCTTTTGAAACTGTTTTTTGGACTGAGTTAACAATTGCGTTAACCTGTGTATTTGAACTTCCGTTGCAGATGATGAAATAATCGCAGACCGCTGTGTCTATTGCCCGCAAATCAAGAATATCAATATCATTTCCCTTAACTTCCTCTATTCCTTTGATGATGTTAGCAAGAAGGACATCATGGTTTGTTGCCTTTTTCGTCATTTAAAATTTTTCAGTATTGCGCAAAGTTATCATTTTTTGTGGTTAAATTTGAACCTTAACATAAGATTAAAAATTGTCTTTCAACAATTTCCGGACGCCCGTTGTCAAACTCGATGCCACTCCGTCAACCAACGATTTTCTTAAGGAATTAGCCGCTCAAAACGAACTGGAAAATTTCACCGCAGTTACGGCAAAAAGCCAGACGAATGGCCGCGGACAAATGGGAGCAACGTGGCAGGCCGAGGCAGGTAAAAACCTGACCATGAGCGTGTTTGTCCGAAATGCGGTACAATCGTACGGGCAACTTCCTGACCTCAGCATAGCCGTCGCGATGTCGGTTTTTGATGTGTTTGCACCCAAGGTCCCAAAAGCATCTGTCAAATGGCCTAACGACATAATGTCAGATAACTTCAAAATTGGCGGGATCCTGATCGAAAACAGCCTTGCGTCGGATGAGATTCGTTCGATTATCGGAATCGGGATCAACGTCAACCAAACCGACTTTGCCGGGCTACCGAAAGCTTCATCAATTAAAGTTGTTTCCGGGTTAGAATACGATGTGGATGCATTCGCGGTCGAACTGATCGACTCACTTCAATTGCGGATAAAGGGGCTCTCGCAATCCCGCGAACAATTGTGGACGGAATATCAATCGGTGTTATTTAGAAAAGGTGTTCCGATGGCATTCGAAGATCAGCAAAAGCGGCGCTTTATGGGTATTATCACCGGTGTCGCGCAGGACGGCCGGATCGAAGTTCGCCTCGAAGACGATTCGCTTCAGCTTTTCGGAATCCGCGAAATTGCGATGCTTTATTGATGCGACTTTCTTACTTCAATTCCGACCCCAAGCACATTCGGCAAATAGGCAAAATTGAAATCATTCCTGAGCTTTAAGGTGTAATTACCCGCCGGCAACTTCCTGCTTCGAAAAACTTCCTGCTTGAAATCGCAATAATCACCGGTACAATCGGCCAATTGTTTGCCATCCGCGTCACGAAGCCGAAGTATCACATCGATTAATTCGTTTTCTCCTGAAGGTTTGCCGATGGTTAGCTTCAGCGGAATCGTCGCAAGCGGGCTGTCGTACACATGGCTGAAATGAACCAAAAGGTCGTAATTGCCGTCGGAGGGAATGTTGAAAGAGTAGGAGTGGACTTCATCCTTCGGCCATCGGCTGGCATTGAAATCCTTATCGAACTGTTTATAGATACGGTCGCCATCGCACGAAGAAACCACGAGCAGTCCGATCAGTAAGTAAACCAATCGCAATGAGCTAGACGCTAAACCATTGATACTTAGTTTCATTAGGATATTTTGTACAAGGTACAATTTTTACAGATTGAAATCTTCTCCCATATAAAAACGGATCAGCGCATTGTTGAACAACAGCTCATACTTTGCCTGGATCAGCTCGGCCTGAGTGGTATTGTACATGATCTTGGTCGTATTCAACTCATTGATGTTGATTTTTCCCAACTCAAATTTCAGCGCATCGGCGTCGTAGCTTTTCTTCGAATAATCGAATGCCAGATTAGTCGACTCAGTTTTCTTAAGCGAAGTTTTCGCATCGTTGATTGCTTTCAGCACCTCGCGGGTCAGCCGGTTTTCTTCCATTTTGGTTTCAACCTTCGATTGAAGATAGCGCATTTTGCTGCTTTTGATCTTTCCGTAATTGTCAAACTGGCTAAAAATCGGAACCGTAATATAGAAACGGATGCTTTTGGTCGTGTTCTCGTCGAGTTGCGTCGAAAAGGGAATTTCCTCGTCGGTTGAACTGTAGTTGCTCCGATACATTAGCCTTAGGGTGACTTTCGGCAATAGCGGCGCACGGGCCAAGCTCAGTTCGGCTTTTGCTTTCTGCTGCTCAAAAAGGCTCATCTTATACATGGGATGCTGGCGTGCTGCTTCGGCTGCAAGCGCATAAGGATCACTGTCCACTGCAGCAACTTGCGGATCGAGCTGCAATTCAGGTTGCATCAGTGTTATTTCCTGATCAACCGGAATGTTCATCAGTTGCTTGATCGCGATCATATTGTCGGCAAGCATATTTTTCGAGTTCAACAGACGCAGTTCTTCACTTGCCTTTTGCGATTTGATCTTGAAGAGTTCACTTTCTGAAATAACGCCCTCATTGAACTTCAATTCGCCGATTTCAACCTGTTTGGCGCTGGAACGTATCTGTTCTTCATTTGCCTCAATGATTTCCTGAAGGTAAAGAATCGTGATGAAATGCTGGGCAAGGCTGATGGAAATCTCATTGCGTACTTGCTGCAGGTTGGCCTTGTCGATTTCAAGTTGCTGCTTTTTGATCTTGATATTGTTGTAAACCTCAAATCCGGAAAACAGATTGAAATAGGCATTAAGCGTTCCCTCGGTATTGCGCAAATTGTCGCGTACATATAAGTTGGTGTCTGAGTCGATCTCTTTTCCCCACGAATTCCGGTTTTCGCCCTCCGCATAAATATTAGGGAGGAACTTTCCGAATGTGGCGCGGTGTTCGTAAACAGCGGCCCGCTCCTGATAATCGGCGCTCTTCAAACGTAAATTGTTGGCAAAAGCCCGCTGTTGACAATCAGCGAATGTCAGCACTTCCTGCGCCGAAGCGCCAATTGAAACGAACAACGCCAGTAAGAGGATTTTCTTCATCTTATTCAAACGTATTGTCCATTTTATTAAACAGTTTCTTCATGATGTACTGATACATCTGCATTTTTTCAATAATGATCTCGCCTTTGAGTTTGTAGCCCGCCTTAAGGCGAATGTTCGGGTTGTACTGTTTGATATTGGCCAGACAGTAAAAAGATTTTTCCACATCCGACGGCGAAACATAGGTCACTTTTCCCTTGATTGCCCCATATCGGTAATAATTATAGGCGTCGAGTTTCAGGTTGATGTCCTGCCCGGGTTTTACATACGCCAGATCCTTTTCGTCAAGCGTGACTTTCGCATAAAACGATTCCTGTGACGGTGCGATGATTGTCAACAGATCGCCTTTGTTCAGCGTCTGAAGGTTTTGCCGTGAATTGTACAAGTTCGAAACAGTTCCTTTCATGGGCGAAGTAATCACCAGTTTTCCAAGTTCATCCTGCATATACGCCATGTTGTATTTTCCGTCCTTTATCGCGTTTTCGAGCTCGATGATCTGGCGCTCGTAATTGGCAATTTCGTCTTCAACGTCAATGATTGTCCGCCTCAAATCGTTTTTACTGCGTTTGTAATTGTTGTAAAGGTTTTGATAGTCGTACGTTTTGACGTTTTGCGAAGTTTTCACGTCGACTTCACTGCGTTTATCCGAAAGGTTTCGTGTTTTTGACTCCGAGAGCTCGTATTTTGAAATCGCGCCTTTTGCGTAAAGAAGTGAATCGGTCTTGAACTTGTCTGTCAGGATTGACGATTGTTGTGAGGCGAGGTTCAGTTTATCGTTCAGGTATTTGATTTCCTGCGCGGCCTTGCTTCGGTCGGTTTTGTAAATATTGGACTGAATCCGAAGCAACTGTTTGAGTGATTTGCGCCTTTCAACCGAATTGTCGATCAGCTTCCTGATCACGCCGATTTTCGTCTCCATTGCCGCAACATCCGCTTGTAATACGTTGAAATCGGACTTCGTCTTCTTATTTTCCAACAGAAATAACGTATCGCCCTTATTGACTTTCTGTCCTTCACGAACCAGCACTTTGACTACCCGGACCTCATTCGGGGCGTTGATCTTCATTTGCGGCGTGTTCGAGTAGATTTCACCACTTTTGAAGCTCACCGTATCGTTAATGCTCAGTGCGAACACCAGCACAAGCACGATCAGCAGGAACGTCACCAAAATCCGGTTAAGGATCAGGATGAAGTTTATCGATTTAGTGTTATAATAAATTGAGTTCTCCATCGGTAATGAGGTATTTTTTCGAGAAATTGATGTTGTTGATCGGTTCGTGCGAAATGATAATGTACGTTTTCTCTTGTTCGTTGTTGATCATCGATTCAACTTTGTTGCGGGACTCAATGTCCATTCCCGAAAGCACTTCGTCAAGGATCACGATCTCTGCATCCGAAAACAGGGCGCGCAGCAACAGGATTTTCTTGCGTTGTCCGGTTGATAGGTTTTTGCCATTCTCGTTGATGATGAAATCCAGGCCGTCATCTTTTGAGGCAATGAAGTCATAGAAGTTGATATCTTTCGCACGATCGAGAATTTCAGAAATTGAAATCTCTTTTCCGAGTGCAATGTTGTTGTGGATCGTGTCGTTGAACAAAATGTCTTCGTTGGTTACCAGGAGGATTTTGTCGCGCATCCGCTCGGCATTGTAGAATTTCTTATCGCGTTCGTTGACAAGGATTGAACCCGAACTTGGCAGATACAGCGTTGTAAGGATTTTGCTGAATGTGGATTTTCCGGATCCGTTTTGGCCTTCGATTTTTATCTTTTCACCGTTTTTGATCTTGAGGTTGATGTTTTTCAGTACAAATTCGTTTGGAAGGTAGCCGTAAAAAATGTTCTGGAACTCAATCCGGTTGATCTTAAATTCGCTGATTCCTTTTTCGGAAGGCGCTTGTGTACGCTCGTCAAAATCCAGATACCTTTTCAGGATAACTTCATTTTCCTGCAGCGTCATGTTGTCGTCCAGGATGCTTTTCAGTGAAGAAAATATTTTCGACGAAAGCGCAATGAAAGTAACGATCTGGCCCAATGTGATCACTTGCGTCGTAATTGCCGATTCTGTCAGGAAGACGATGATGAACACCGACGAAACCACGACAATCGTTGCAACGACAACTTTGTTTACCAGGTCGACATAGCCGTTTCGCAACTGGATCCTGAGATAATCGTTGATGCTGGAAAAGATCTTGTTCGAATGGAAATTTTCAATCTTGAAGCTTTTTATAACCTGGATTCCTTCGACTTTCTCCATCATTTTCGAAAGGAAATCGGCCTTACGGATGTAACGAAGCCGTTCGTTCTGCTTGAGGTATGGCGTAATGAACCGGAACCAGAGATAAAATAAGATCATCGAAGCCAATACGATCATCGTCAGCTTCTTATCGATAAAAAACAAAATGAAAACCGAGTATATCGCTACGATCACGTCGACGAGGATTCCGGTGAAGAACTTCATGAAGAAACTCTTCAGCTTCAATGAATCGCTGACACGTTCCATCAAATCTCCTTTTTTATACGAATGGATATAAGCCAGCGACGACCGGTTTATTTTTTCATCAAAAGAAAACAGGAAATAGCGGTCAAGGACATTTCCAAGATGAATGGACACGAAATTCTTATAAACCGTCGTAAAGGTGTCGAACATTTTATAGATACCAAGTCCAATTGCGAACAGGACAACGGTGCTCATATTGTAGGTCGGCAAGACGTTGTCGATCAGGATTTGGTTGGTAAACACCGCGATCTGTGCCGTTGTCGCTGAAAAAAGCGCAGCGAAAATATAAATGTACCACAGCTTTTTGTACCCGCCGAGCTGCTTGAAAAGTTGCCAGTAGAGGCTTCCCTGTTTCTCTTCAGGAAAGGAAACTGTGGCCGCTTTCTCCTCGTCATTTTTGACGGTAAGGATCAATGGCGAATTGTTCTTGATCTTGCCTTTGTCGAGTTCAAGCGTCTTGAAATTTGCCGGAATTGTAGAAATATCTTGATTCTTCAGCAGGTCGTCGAGGAAATTCCGTTCCGAATCGGCATCTTTAAATCCGAAATTATTCCGCAAATATTTGAAATAAGTCAGCTTATTGAACAACGTAGCGTGGCCGTTTTCCTTCAGCGCCTTATTGACGTTGATGTTGTAGTCGGCGAGATCCTGCTGGATCAACGAAAGGATTTTGTCCTCTGTCTCGGCGATGTCCCAATGGTTTTTGGTGAAATGCGCTTTCTTCTTGATCTCCTGAATCGAGAGGTAGTACTGGCTTCCTTTTGTGGGATCGTAGATTTTCAGCTGGTTGCCTTTGAGTTCATTGGCAACAACATAGTGGAGTCCGCGCTTATTCTTGATCGGAAGGATAAACGGCATAAGTTCCTCAAGATGAGAAGCATCACCGTTCACGTAATTCACGTCGAGCAACTTGAATCTCGTTGAGAATCCGTGGTTGTCCAGGAAGTCGCGAAGGTCAGAAATGCGGGAACCTTTTTCTTCGAGCGGGATATGTTCTTCGATGTATTTTCTGGAAATATTTTTCCCGTAAATATTGAAGATCGTTTTTATCGCGCTGATTCCGCAGTCATTACTTTTTAATTGTGGGTCAGTCTTAGGCATTATTGGGGGCTGTTATCAAATCATCCGGATGTTGCCACACGGTTAATAAATAATTTGTGCAATATTACCCAAATACACAAACAGCCGGCACATTCTTCCGCAAATAGCTCGAAAACTCGATTAAATGCGGAAAAAATTAATTTTAACGGTAGGAAAATTTCTTGCGAAAAGTCGGAAAAGATATAGTAATTGCCTTACAGTTTGCCCATATTTGCAGCCAAAGTTTCAATGAATTTGCTGATTGGTCCTTTCACCATCATCGCCATCATTGCATTGAATTGGCCTTCAAAATAAAGCTGTACATCCGACTCATCTTCAGCAACCGGATCGATGTATGCGGTAAGCGTAAAAGGAAGTTTGTCATTGGCCGCGCCGAGGACGATCTTATTTGGCGCCATCTTTTCTTTAAGCCGAAGCTCGATTTCCGGCATTCCTTTCAATCCGAAAATAAAAGAATCCTGCGAAAGCACTTCAAATTTGGCGATGCTTTCCGGCATAAGCTTTTCGAAGTTGGCCACATTGGTCAATTGGTCAAAAATGTACTGCGCCGGTTTTGCCACGCGCTTCTTGGGGCTGTTGAGTTCCATAGCTGTTTATACTGCGACGCCCCAGCCTGAAGGATTTGTCCTCCATTCCTGCAGCGCCTGTTGTTCTTCTTCAGTGATGTAGTTTTTATCGGTCGCGAGGCCGAGCAGCGTTTCATAATTGCCTAGCGTGTTCAACTGTACATTGGCGTTGGTGAAATTATCAGCGGCCACCTGAAATCCATAGGAGAAAATTGCGACCATTCCCTTAACGTTGGCGCCTGCATCGCGAAGCGCATCGACCGCCTTAAGGCTACTGCCTCCGGTGCTGATCAAATCCTCGACAACGACCACGTTCTGGCCTTTTTGCAAGAATCCTTCGATCTGGTTTTGCCTTCCGTGGCTTTTTGGCTCCGGCCGAACATATACAAACGGCAGCCCCATATACTCGGCAACCAAAATACCGATACCGATCGCACCCGTTGCGACGCCGGCGATGACATCAGGTTTGCCGTAAATTTTTTCGATGTTTTTGGCAAATTCCTCACGAATGTAATTCCTGATCGGCGGGAAGGAAAGTATCATCCGGTTGTCGCAATATATAGGGGATTTCCAACCCGAAGCCCATGTAAAGGGATTTTTCGGATTCAATTTTATTGCATTTATTTGCAAAAGCAGTTCGGCAGTTTTCCTGGCTGTATCTGTATTAAAAATCATACTGCAAATGTATAAAGTTTTTGTGAACGACAAGCCGCTTTTCCTGACTAATAAGGTCGAAAAAGAGACTGATTTCAAGTTTTTTCTGCTTGAGAGTGTCGACATAAAAAAGCTGATAATCAAGATTTTTCAAAACAAGATTCCGAAGGCATATCTGTACCATCCCGACGAAAAAGCGATGATGAAAACGCTGAAGTCAAGGATGCCGGTGCAAAAGGCCGGCGGCGGATTGGTTTACAATCGCAAAGGCGAAGTGTTGTTCATTTTTCGCAACGGAAAATGGGATCTTCCCAAAGGCGGAACCGAAAAGGGAGAAAAAATTGCCTACACAGCGCTGCGTGAAGTCGAAGAAGAAACCGGCGTCAACAAACTGACGGTCACAAAAAAGCTGCAGAAGACCTATCATGTTTTTAAGCGCAACGGACGCTACAAGCTTAAGATTACCCACTGGTTTGAAATGGAAACTTCCTTTGATGGAAAACTAAGCGGCCAGGCCGAAGAAGGAATCGAGAAAGTGGAATGGAAAAATCCGGCGCAGGTCGAGGAAGCGCTTCAAAACTCGTACGGTAATATCAGGTTGCTTTTCGAAAAAAAGAAAAAGAAATAGTTAGCGCATCAGTCGGTAAACGGGATACTGTAAGTGCGCCTTTTCGTAATACACCGAATTTCGGTAAACCCAATCCAATTGCGCTTCCGGATCTTTTGCAAACGCCTTGTCGGTATTTCTTTTTTCATCAAGCTGCCGCCGAAGTTCCGGATGCTCTATCAGAATTTTTTCGGCGAGATCCTCAAAAACATAATCGGAATATCCTTCTTTTTGCTGAAGAATCGAATCGAAGAAATTCCAATTGAAAAATGAATCTGTTGCTTCGGGCTCAAGCGCTTCAACAATATATTTTACTCCACGCTGATTTGTCGGAACCAGAAAGTCGCCTTTTCTAAATTGCTGCCTTACAACCGAGGTGTTCACTCTCGTGTTCCGATGCGGATAATGCCCTTCGTAAGCCGATGCCGCTGTTTTATAATCGGCTATCCGATAGCTTTCACACTCCAGAATGGTATCGCGATCCAGCACAAATATTTCAACGCTATTCTTCTTCAGTAAATCGGCGATATTTCCGTAGCCTCGCGGAATAACGTATGCAACGGGGATCTTTACCTGGCGGCTGGGCTTGTACTCTTTGTAGTAATTGATTTCCTTGCTGTATGGCTTTTTCCGGTCGTAGTAAAGTCGCTTGCCGTTTGTCACTGCGCTGCTTCTGTAATCGCCTTCATAGCCGAGGAAATTGATGCGGTCGACTTTTGTCGAATCAATCTCCCAACTGACGGGATAAATTGCCCCTGCGCGAAAATTTGCGGCGTTGGCATTTCGGAGGCATTTGATTTTTTCCACGTTCAAATCGGTAAGATTGATCGCCGACGCCATAAATTCGTAAGTTACTTTCACGCGCTGGCTGTACTTCTTGAGCATGTGCGTTTCCACGACAAAACCCATCGAATTAAACAATGACGTGTAACCGGTCAGATAACGCGGCGACTCGAAGAACTGCACAAATCCCTGATCGGGAGTTCCGCCCCAAACGTTTACGTACGGCGTGCTTTCGATTTTCTTCTTTTTCAGGTCGGCGCGGATGGCAGGCGTAAAATCAGTATCCAGGTAATGGCCAAGTTCCGGTCCGAGCTTGTTCTGCTGCGTCATGATATACGTTAAAACATATTGATAATCGGCGCCGTCGCTGACGTGGTTATCGATTACCAGCTCCGGATCGAGAAGCTGATAAATTTCGATGAACGATTTGGTATTCTGCGCATCGCACTTCATGAAATCGCGATTAAGATCGTAGTTGCGGGCGTTTCCACGAAAGCCGTATTCTTCCGGGCCTTCCTGGTTGACGCGCGTTGTGCTGTTCCTGTTAAGCGCGCCACCGATATTGTAAACCGGAATCGTAGCCACTATCGTATTTGCCGGTGCTTTCAACTTTCCTGTCGCCAAATCGCGAAACAGCATCATTGTCGCGTCTAATCCGTCAGGTTCGCCTGCGTGAATACCGTTGTTTACCAGGATTACCGCTTTGTTTGAATGCGCTTGCGGAAAATCGAATTGCCGCGCCGGGTTGAAAATCACCAGGTGCAGTGGCTCGCCTGAATCGGTCTGTCCCATTTCCCGCATTTCTATCGACGGAAATGCAGATGCGAGCTTTTTGTAATAGCTGATGGCTTGCTGATAGTTCGCGCTTTGGTTTCCATTGCCCGTCTCGAAATACGTCAGTAAATCGGCCTTCTTTTGGGAAAAAACGAGGGCCGAAAAGAACAATACGGAGAACAGGAGAAAACGCTTCATTAAAGTAAGTTTGGACCCTAAAATTAAGGAAATATCACTATTCTTGTTATGCGTTATCAAAATCTTACATTTAATATTCACCGTTTAAACATGAAAAAAATTACCTCGATATGTTTGTTTTTGCTGGCTGGCGCCGTTCATTCACAAATGCTTACGCAGTCCGTTTCACAGGATCTTATGGAAGATAATTCGGCTGCCTGCGTCGATTTTACCCTTGGAATTCGTGACAATACATTTTATCGCGCTTTTCCGCTCTCCGATTTTTCAATTTCCGGCGATTATTTGTTGACTGCAGTTGAATTTGGCGTCGAGCAACTCACGACGAACGAACCGGGCGGATTTCCGGTCACCGTCAGCGTTTATTCAACGACCGGGACTTTTCCGGCGAACTGGCCCGACAGCTACAACTTGGTTGCAACGCAGACAATTTTCCTGTTTGACGAAACGCTCACCATGCACACGGTTCCTCTTTCGGCAACGATTCCCGCCGGATCTACGATTGTCGCAGCCGTTGCAGTGCCGCTGACCGATGCTACTTTTTTTCAAATCGGATCGAACAACGAAGGGCAGCTTGCGCCGGGTTACATCACTGCGGAAGCATGTGGCCTGCTAACGCCTTTGAATCTTGCGTCCGCAGGTTTTCCAAACATGCACATGGTGATGAACATTCAGGGAACGGAACAGCTTTCCATTCACTTGAATGAAAATGCGCTTTTCCAAATTGTTCCCAATCCTGCCGATGGTATTGTCAATTTCCGACTTAACGACGGAATCGAAATAACCGATGCCACAGTTTCAGACATGACCGGGAAATCGTTCAAATTGAATGTTTCCGAAAATTCGGCCGAGGTTTCACAATTGCCACCAGGCATTTACTTGCTAAAGTTGCGCACGAACGCCGGGGTTTTCACCGGAAAGCTTGTGAAAAAATAATTATTTCAGGCGAACCGAATCGGGAACCAGCAACGAATAATCGCCACCATTGCGAATGACATCGCGTACGATGCTAGAGCTGATGTAAGATGTATTGGCGGCCGTTAGCATAAAAACCGTTTCGATCTTTGAAAGTTTTCGGTTCGTATGCGCAATTGCTTTTTCAAATTCAAAATCGGCCGGATTGCGCAAACCGCGAAGGATGAAATCGGCCCCGATCTTTCGGCATAGGTCAATTGTAAGGCCTTCGTAAGTAATCACTGAAACGCTCGGCATTCCGGCAAATGCTTTTTCGATGAATTCCTTGCGCTTCTCGATCGGAAACATGTACTTTTTATCGGCATTGACGCCAATTGCGATTACGATTTCATCAAAAAGCGGAATGCTTCGCGTTATGATGTCGAAATGACCCAGCGTAATCGGGTCGAAAGAGCCGGGAAAAACAGCTTTTCTCATAGTTTAAATCGCTTGCTCAATCGCATTATCAAAAAGCGCTGTCAGTGAAATTCCGGCTTCACGGGCCTGTTGCGGTAAAAGGCTTTCGGTTGTTAGCCCGGGAATGGTGTTGACTTCAAGCAGGTGCGGCTCGCCATCAACGATTATATATTCGCTTCTTGAAAACCCGGTCATCTTCAAGGTTTCGTACACTTTTTTGGCAACTTTCCGTACTTTTTCGGCAGTGACCTCGTCAATTCTTGCCGGAGTAATTTCCTGCGATTTTCCAAGGTATTTCGCTTCGTAATCGAAGAAGTCGTTTTCGGAAACAATTTCAGTGATCGGAAGAACGGTGACTTTGCCTTTGAAATTAATCACGCCCACCGAAACTTCAGTGCCGTCAAGAAAACTTTCGATAATAATTTCGTTGTCTTCTTTATAAGCCAATTCAATTGCAGGTTTGAGTTCGTCCTGGGTGCGGACTTTCGAAATCCCGAAGCTCGATCCCGCGCGGTTTGGCTTGACAAAGCAAGGAAGCCCGACCTCGGAAATTATTTTTCCGGCATCAATCGAATCGCCTAGGTTCAGGTAAAATGACCTCGCGGTCTTGATCCCGTAAGGCTTCAACACCGAAAGAAGGTCGCGTTTGTTAAATGTCAGTGCCGCCTGGTAATAGCTGCATGACGTCTGCCGTATCCCGAGCAGCTGAAAATAGGCCTGCATGAGTCCGTCTTCGCCGGGTGTTCCGTGTACGGCATTGAAGACGACATCGAATGTGATTTTTTTACCATCGACAACAACTGAAAAATCATTTTTGTCAACAGGGTGTTTCACGTCTTTTTCATCAAGAAACAACCAGCCTTCCCGAGTGATGTGGATGCGGTAGCCGATGTATTTGGTCTTGTCGAGATATTCATAAACTACGCCGCCGCTGATAAGAGAAATTCCGAACTCGCTGGAGTAGCCGCCCATGATGATGGCAATGTGCTTCATTGATTTTGTTTTGCTAGTATTGGCAAGCCTTGTATCGCGGCAGCCGAACAAATTTACATTTTTTTTGAAAACTTAGGCCGGATGGAATTTTATATCTTTGCCGCGCCGGCAGGCGATTCTATAAAACTTAAAATCATCAGATGACGTTACGTGAATATCTCACCAGCAAGGTTTTTTTTCTTCAAATTCTGGTCGCACTCTGCATTGTGGCAGCGATCGCCATCGGATTTATGTACTGGCTGACATTCACCACCAATCACGGTGAAGAAATTGCCGTTCCGGATCTTCGCAAACTCACCGAAGAGCAGGTATCCCAAAAGCTGGACGAGCTGAACCTGGATTATGTGTTGCTTGATACAGTCGATTTCAGGAAAGATTTTCCTAAATTCTCGGTCGTAGAGCAAGAACCGCTTCCGGGAGAAAAAGTCAAGGAAAACCGCAAAATCTACATTAAGTTGAACGCTTCCGGATTTGCATCGGTACAAATGCCGGACCTGATTGAAAAAACATACCGGCAGGCCGCGCCGACACTTAAAGCGCTCGGACTCGAAGTCGGCAGCCTTACTTACGTGCCTTACCTCGGAAAAGACATGGTCCTTGAAATGCGCCTTAACGGCAAAAAGCTGAAGCCCGGCGATAAAGTGATGAAGTCATCCAAAATCGATTTGGTGCTTGGCGACGGAAAAGTCGGATTTGAAGAAACGGTAGATACAACTGCAACCGATACACCATCAGACGACCAATGATAAACGAGGAAATTGACCTGCAGGAATCAGAGGACGAACTTTACGAACATTTCCGGTTTGTGGTGCCGAAAGGGCAGGAGCTGCTTCGTATTGATAAATTCCTGATGCACCTGCTTCCGAATGCAACCCGAAATAAAGTCCAACAAGCCGCTTCGAATGGCGATATTTATGTGAATGACATTCCGGTAAAATCGAATTACAGGGTAAAGCCGCTCGATGTCGTCCGGATTTTGCTTGCGCATCCGCCTTTTGAGAATCGCGTTGACCCCGAGGACATTCCGCTGGATATCGTTTACGAAGATGAGGTATTGCTGGTGATTAATAAGCCGGCCGGACTCGTCGTTCACCCTGGCCACGGCAATTACACCGGAACGCTCGTCAATGCGCTTGCATTTCATTTCGACAATCTGCCGCTGAACAGCAGCCTTCGTCCGGGGCTTGTTCACCGCATCGATAAAAACACTTCAGGCCTTCTGGTCATTGCCAAAACCGAAGAAGCGATGACACATCTTGCGAAGCAATTTGAGGCCAAAACATCCGAACGCGAATACGTCGCTTTGGTTTGGGGAAACATTAAGGAAGACGAAGGAACAATCACCGGAAACATAGCGCGCCACATCAAAGACCGAATGCAGATGGCAGTCTTCCAGGATGAATCGGTTGGAAAGCCCGCCGTTACACATTACAAGGTTTTGGAACGTTTCGGTTACGTGACATTGGTTTCGTGCACGCTCGAGACTGGTAGGACGCATCAAATCCGCGTTCACATGAAATACATTGGTCATACCTTGTTTAACGACGAGCGGTACGGTGGCGACATGATATTGAAAGGAACAACTTTTACCAAATACAAACAGTTTGTTGAGAACTGCTTCAAAATACTTCCAAGACAGGCGCTTCACGCAAAAACTTTAGGATTTAAACATCCGGTCACGGGCGAGATGATGCGTTTTGATACCGAGCTTCCGCAAGATATGCAGTCGTGCATCGAAAAATGGCGCGGCTACTCTCATGCGCGTGAGCATGAAGAAGAATAATTACCTGAAAATTATATAATTGGTTACCTGAATGATGTAATTTTTTTTGGCTGAAATTCATTCACTTTATAACTCCTTCACCAAGGGTAAAAATTGATAATAACCACAAAAAAATTATTATGGAAAATCAGGTAATGAATAAGCCGAAAGGCAACGATCAGGGATCATCGACTATTAAATCGATGGCCGAAAAGTATGTACAGCCGGATGGCAAGGAAGGACCAGTCGCCAAAACCATCGAACAACAGACTTCAAAGCTGCCGTCAGATTTGTTCCTGTGGGCAGCCCTTGGTTCAATGGCAGTATCGGCATCGCTGAAAATCATGGGAAGAAACCACACGGCTCTATTTGTAGGACAATGGGCGCCGTCGTTCCTTATTCTCGGATTGTATAACAAACTGGTTAAGGTTCAAGGTCACGATCAGGAAGACCAATCACCAACCTAAGATTGTTGTCCCAATCCACGCAAAATCCATAAGCTTGTTCAAGTTTATGGATTTTGTTTTTTACACCGTGATGCTTTCGTACTTTTGAAGGATAAAGTACGCCAATGAAAATCGTTATTTCCCCTGCCAAAACTCTCGATTATACTTCGCCGCTGCCGACATCGGAATTCACAAAACCCGCCTTTTCAACCCAGGCGCGAAAGATCAGTAAGGAACTGAAATTAAAAACTCCTTCCGATCTTGCCGAGCTAATGGACATTTCTCCCAAACTTGCCGAGCTCAATTGGCAGCGCAACCAAAAGCGAACGTTTACCGCTACAGCGATATCAGAGATTTCCCGGCAAGCGGTTTATGCATTTAATGGTGATGTTTATCACGGACTCGACGCTTATACATTGCCATTGGATAAGGTCGCGTTACTGCAGGAACGATTGCGGATCTTATCGGGTTTGTATGGACTCCTGAAGCCGCTCGACCTGATTCAGCCTTATCGATTGGAAATGGGGACGCACCTGAAGGTTGACGGCCACAATAATTTATATGAGATTTGGCGGACGCCTGTGACCAAGGCGCTGAATTCGGAATTGAAGAAAGGCGACCTCTTTGTCAACCTTGCGAGCAAAGAATATTTTTCGGCAGTTGATACCAAGCTTCTTAAAGTTCCGGTCATCACACCGGAATTCCTCGATTATGGAAATGGAAAGATGCGGATGGTAAGCTTTTTTGCGAAGCGCGCACGCGGAATGATGGTCCGTTACATAATCGATTCGGCAGCCGAAACGGTAGATGACCTCAAAGGCTTTAACTACGACGGTTACGCTTTCGACGCGCGCCTTTCGGACGAAAAATCGTTGGTTTTCACAAGGTAGCGAAGAGAAAAATGTTAATTGACAATCATTTTAGATTCAATTATTTAAATTTACGTCCTTAAAAATTTTAAAAATGATTAGAAAAAGCCTTCTGCTTACTGCGTTATGCTGCTCAATGAGCCTTTTTGCCCAAGATGAGCTGATAAAAAAAGTGATCAACAATGCATCGATCAGTTCGAAGTTTCATTTTACGGATATGATCAATCTTGACAACACTTCGGTGAAAAACCAAGGTTCTGCGGGAACTTGCTGGAGCTACTCCGGAAACTCTTTTCTTGAATCTGAAATGATGCGCGTGGGAAAGAAGCCGGTTGACCTTGCCGAAATCTTTACTGCACGCCAGGTTTACCTATCAAAAGCAAGAAACTACATCTTGTTCAATGGAAACCTCGGATTGGGCGATGGCGGTGAAACTCACGACGTGATCAACATTTTGCGCAAATACGGCGCTATGCCGCAAGAAGCCTATACATACGAAGACTATGGAAAGGGAACAATAAAGTCTTCTGAATTTCAGAAGGAGTTCAAGGAAATCCTTGACAACTACATGAAAAACACTGATCCTGCAAAGGGAATTTCATGGGTTAAGGATATAAACGAGTACCTTGATTCGAAACTTGGCAAGATGCCCGAAACTTTTACCTACAACGGAAAAACCTATACTCCGAAAACATTTTCAAAGGAAGTGATCGGAATCAATCCTGATGATTATATCGAACTTTCATCGTACAAGGACAGTCCGTATTACGAGAAAATGGTACTTCCGGTGCCTGACAACTGGAGCTACGATTTGGTTTACAACGTACCGATGACCGAACTGACAGACGTTATTGACAACGCCTTGGCAAAAGGATATACCGTTGCCTGGTCTTCTGATGTGAGCGAACCTTATTTCAGTTGGAAGAATGGTGTTGCCGAAGTTCCCGATCTTGACCTGAACAACATTACGCCTGAACAGAAAAAAGTAATGTTTGACGGACCGATGCCAGAAAAGCAGGTTACCGAAGACTTAAGGCTTGAAGGATTGTACAATCTTACCACGACTGATGATCATGCGATGCAGATCATTGGCATGGCAAAAGACCAAAACGGAAAACAATATTACAAGGTGAAGAATTCATGGGGACAAAGCAATGATTACAAAGGATATCTTTATGTCACAAAAGCTTTCGTACAATTGAAATCGACCGGAATCCTGCTCCACAAGGACGGTCTTCCTAAATCAACTGCAAAAAAGCTGAAAGCTTAAAAAAAATCCCGCCGGAAAAGGCGGGATTTTTTTTATTCGAACGCTTCAAGTTCATTCAGGCTTTGCGCCGCGGTTTTCCGATGCGTATTTGAAAGTTCCCACATTGCCTCGACGCCTTTGCGGGCGCTGCGATTAAGTCGGGCGATCCTTCGGGAAAATTCGTCGAGCAGTGCAGCATCGTTATTGTCGAGCCGTTGTTTCAGTTCACTTATATACGCCTGAAATTCCGGAATTACGGCACTGCTTTCTTCATAATCAGATTTAAGGTCGCTGAGCATTTCCGAAATATCGCGACTGAGCGCGGTTGAGTAATCCTGGCTGGTCCGCCTGAAGTGTTGGATTATTTTTCGGGTATTGTTGCTGAAAAATCCCATGGCTGGCCGTTTTAGTTGTGTAACTGATTTGTTTTCAATCAAATATAACTAAAAGTTCGTACCGTTAATCGGATGATTATGATTTTTTTAGTGCATCGCATCGGCCGGATTGACCTTATTCTTACCGCGTTTTATCAGGATGACGATAGGAATACATATCAGGAACATGATTCCGAGGTAAAGAAAAATGTCCATATACGACATTACCGTGCTTTGTTTCATCACTGAATAATCCAGTACCTGATAAGCCTTGTTCAGCGCTTCGTTATAAGTGTAGCCTTTCGACATAAATCCGTGCTGAAGCGCTTCAACGCGTTGGCGTACTTCCAAACGGCTGGGATCCAGATGCGCAACCAGATTTACCCGATGTTCCTGGCTGAGCCTTGTAATGTAGGTCGTAATGATCGCAATCCCGAACGATCCGCCAAGCTGCCGCATCATTCCGGTAAAAGCCGCGCCTTCGCCGATGTGCTTGCCCTTAAGCGTCGATAGCGAAAGCGTCGTGATTGGCACAAAAAGCAGGCTTAAGCCGAGTCCGCGCAAAATCAATGGCCAGAACATTACTTCGACGCCGGTGTCGGGAGTCATGATGTTGTGCATCCAAAGCGTGAAACAGAAAAATATGGCAAAACCAACAGCAACCATATAGCCTTGGGGAATTCCCTTCTGGATCATATTGCCCACAATCGGCATCATAAACGCGGTTGTTATCGATCCCGGAATCAGCAGCAAACCGGCATCGGTCGCCGTCCAGCCAAGGATTTGCTGCGTATAGATCGGAATGATCAGCGTCGAGCCGTAAAGCCCGAATCCAAGAATAAAGCACAAAACCGTTCCGATCCTGAGGTTTCCATCTTTTAGCACACTGAGGTTGACGATTGGATATTTGTACGTCATCTGTCGCCAGATGAAAAGCAGCAAGCCGAAAACCGAAACCACGCTAAGGGTTACGATGAGGTTGTCATTAAACCAGTCGTCCTGTTGTCCGTGTTCGAGGACAAACTGAAGCGAACCGATAAATGTCGCCAACAATATAATTCCCCACCAATCGACCTGATTTGCTTTTAGCTTTTCGCCGTATTTCGGACTCTTGACAAAGGTTAGCGTCAGGAATGTAGCGATGATTCCCAGCGGGATATTGATGTAGAAAATGTACGGCCATGAGAAATTATCAACGAGATAACCACCAAGCGGCGGACCAAGGGTTGGACCAACGATAACGCCCATTCCGTAAATTGCCTGCGCCATTCCACGCTTTGCAATCGGCCAGCTTTCAGTGATGATGGTTTGCGCGGTCACCAGAAGCGCACCGCCGCCCAATCCCTGAATAAACCTGAAGATGACGAGTTCCCATATATTTCCGGCATTTCCGCAGAGAAAAGACGAAATGGTGAAGATAATAATCGAAGTAGCAAAATAGTTCCGGCGGCCAAACTGCTGTGAAAGCCAGCTTGTCATCGGGATCACGATCACGTTTGCTATAGCATAAGCGGTAATAACCCACGCGACATCGGTAAGGGTTGCGCCGAGGCTTCCGCGCATGTCGGTAAGCGCGACGTTGACAATCGTTGTATCGACAATTTCGAGCAGTGCGCACATAACGGCAGTAACCGTAATGATCACGCGCCGCAAGCCATATTCTACAAGATCGTCCTGCGGGGCAACAGTTGCTTTTGACATAAAATACGAATTATGGAGTTAGCCCTGATGGCAGCGGAAATCCTTTTTGTTATTGAAATACGTCCTAAAGAGATTCATTTTGACAAAAAGATTGCAGCGAACAGCAGGAAAAAGCTACTGAAAAAATTATTTAAGATGTACGTCGACGTCGGCATTCATACCCGGGCGAAGCAGCCTGAGTTTTTCTTTGTCGTTGCTTTCGTTAAGGCTTATCCGGACAGGCAAACGCTGGATCGTCTTTACGAAATTACCCGTGGCGTTGTCTGGCGGAAGCAGTGAAAACCTTGCGCCGGTCGCGGGCGAAAACGATTCGATCGCGCCTTCAAAATCGGTATCGGGATAAGCGTCGACCTTAATCGTAACTTTCTGGCCGACCGTCATTTTGTCGAGTTGGGTTTCCTTGAAATTGGCGATTACCCAAGCGTCATTGTTGTTGATGATGTAAAACAACGACTGTCCGGGTTGAACGAGTTGTCCGGGCTGAAGGCTGATACGCGAAACCTGGCCGTCCATTGCAGCGGTTACAATCGTATATTGAAGGTTGAGTTTCGCAGCGTCTAGCGCGGCCTGTGCTCTTTTTATATTGGCTGCAGCGACTTCGGTTTGCTTTCCGGTGACATTTGACCTTGCTGCGGCGATGGAACGCTGATATTTACTCGCTTTTTCCTGTTGCTGAAGGATTCGCAGTTGCGATTGCGCTTCCAGTTTCGCGGCTTCTGCCTGTTCGTATTGCTGAAGCGTTATCGAATGGTTTTTATAGAGATTACTGTAGCGCTCGAAATCATTTGTAGCGCGATTGAGTCTGATGCGCGCCGTTTCGATATTTCCGGCGGCCGATTGCGTGTTAGCTTCCGAAAAAGCAATGTTGGCTTCGGCGCTTCCGATATCTTCACGGGCGGCCGAATAACTCCCCTGAGCGGCAGCAAGTGCGGCGTTCGCTTCTTCAACCTTGACTACATAATCTTTATCGTCGATGGTGAATAGCGTGTCGCCTTTTTTAACGAAGTCGTTATCGTGGACATAAACCTTGGTCACATAACCCGTAACGCGCGGGATGATCGGGCTCATGTTCTTTTCAACCTGGGCGTCGTCGGTGCTTTCGTGCGAAAGTGAGTGGACATATTTGTAGATTCCGTAAGTGCCGCCGACGACGAGCAGAACTATAAGTACGGTGAGGAACTTCTTGTTTGTTTTTTTCTTTTTTTCCATAGGGTTATTTGTTGGCAGGTTGTACAGTTTCAGTTAGTTGTCCGGTTGCTTCGAGAAGCTCATAATATTTCAAAACCACATTGGCTTTCGCGTATGCCTGATTGATGTTGGCGCTCAATTGTTCGACATCGGCTTCAAGCAGGTCGCTGGTGTCGGAAAGGCCGTTGTCGTACTTGTCTTTGACGATGCGGTAGTTTTCATTCGCCTGGCCAACGGCTTCTGCGTAGAGTTGGCCTTGCTTGAGCGACAGCTCGTAATTTTCCCGTGCCTGCATTACCTGCTCACGAATCTCGTCGGTCAGCATTGCCTGCTGATGCTGCAGTTCCTGGGCCCGGCTTTTGGCAGCGCGGACTTCAGCGCCGTTTTTCAGGATCGAGCTGAGGTTGTAGGATAAGCCTACGCCAACGTTCATCGCATTGCGAACGGTCACGACATTCTGCAATTCGAGCGCAGTATATCCACCAACAAGTGCCAGCGTCGGGAAATAGCCGCTTTTTGCAACCTTGATATTTTCATTTCCGGCTTCCTGTTGGAAGTGCAATGCTTCCAGGTCTTTTCGTCCACTCAGCGCTTCGCTTTCATTCCTTACCAGCGTATTAAAAACATTTTGGTCGATATTTTCCGGAGTCACGACAATCTGTGTCGATTCAGGAAGTTTAAGCAGCGAAACGAGGTAAAAATTGATAAGCCGCACGTTCTTTTCGGCTTCATCAAGGGACAGCTGCACTTTTGAAACCTGGAGCTGCGCTTTCAAAAGGTCATTCCGTGCTATAATTCCGTTTTTCTCCATTGCGGTGAAATCAGTGACGCGTTGCCGGCTGCTTTTGAGGCTTTCATTGTAAAGTGACACCGATTGCTGCACCTTGTAAAGGTCTGCGTAATATCTGACGACCTGCATTGCGGTCTCTTCTTTTGTAAAGACTGCGCCTGCTTTTTCCGCTTTCAGCAGGTTTTCAGATGCTGCTATGGAATGCTTCAGCCGAAAACCCGAAAATATCGGCATGTTGATGTTGGCCTGGCCCAGAGCGAGTTCGTTGACTTTAGGCGAGGAAGCCGGCTCTGCATTTGGGTCGGCGGGTTCGCTGTTATTTGACCGCAGATTGATGTCGGCGTTGGCAAGCCGAAGGTATTGCCCGGAAACCTTCAGATCGGGATAACGGTTGTTTTTTACCGATTGGGTTTCGTAACCGCGTGTTTCCACGCGCGCATTGGCCAGTGCGGCGGCGGTGCTGTTGTTCAGCGCCATGTTTATCGCGTCGTTCAGTGAAAGGCTTTTGGTTTGCGAAGTCGCCGAGAAGCCGGCAAATAGGAGCAGGGCGTATAATAATTTATTTTTCATTGGTAAGCAGGGCTTTTATGGTTTGCTTTAGATGTTTGGTCAGTTCGTTGGCAATGTAGGCTTCAAAATCGGCGTCATTCTCTATATTAAATATATTGCGATAAAATGGCTTGTTCATGGTAAAATGGAAAAAAGTTCCGAGGATCGTTGGCGGTATCAGGGCAATATTCACATTTGATGCAAATATGTTTTTTTCCTGGCCTTCGCGGATGATTTTCTCAAGCGCGAGAATGTTTTCCTTTTTAATTTCATGGAAGACTTCCATGTTGAGCGCCCGTCGGTTGACTGAAATTTCGAAGTGTAGAATCTGGTAGATGCAACGGTTTTTGTTGACGCGGGCGAGGTAAAGCTCGATCAGCCGGTCGATTTTTTCGAATGGAGTCAATGCCTCGCGGAGCAAGTTCTCGAGCTGGATTTTCAAATCGGATGCGCGGTAAAGAAACAATTGCTCCAGAAGCTTTTCCTTCGAGCCGAAATAATAGGAAATCATGGCGATGTTGACTCCGGCGCTGCTTGCGATATTCCTGATGCTGGTGCCATCAAAGCCTTTTTCGGCAAACATACGCTCCGCAACCTGCAGGATCTGCACTTGCTTTTCGCTGAATTCGATATGGCTTTCAGATTTCACGGCGCAAATTTAAACATATGTTTAATTTAAACGGATGTTTAAAAATGCGTTTAACAAAAAGTTAACAGCACAGCTCAGCTGTTGATCCAATTGCGAATGATTGTCATTCCATCGGGAGTGAGCACGCTTTCGGGGTGGAATTGCACCGCCCTGACGTCTAAAGTTTTGTGCCGTAGCGACATGATCTCGCCATTTGCGTCGATGGAAGTTGTTTCGAGCACGTCAGGAAGCGTCTTATCGACTGACCACGAGTGATAGCGTCCGACAGTAAGTGTTTTCGGCAACGACCGGAACAAAATTTCATCATCGGTGAGAATTGTAATTTCGGAAGCGACGCCGTGGTAAACATGCGGCAGATTGGTCAGTTTCCCGCCAAAAACTTCGGCAATCGCCTGTTGACCAAGACAAATTCCGAGAATGCTCTTAGATATTGCATATTCAGTGATGACGGCTTTTAGCAAGCCCGCTTCATCCGGAATTCCCGGTCCGGGAGAAAGAAGGATCTTTTCGAACTGCGCTACTTCCGAAAGCTCGAACGAATCATTTCGCCAAACGATAGCTTCGGCACCGCAAGCTTCCACATAATGCACAAGATTGAAGGTAAAGCTGTCATAATTGTCAATTACGAGTACTTTTTTCATTGCGGCTAAGATACAGCGATGTTAGGTACAAAAAAACCCGCACGAGGCGGGCTTATTCTTTATTGTTGGCTTATAGGTTTTAGAAAACCAGTGTAACCTTTGCTTCAAATTCGTCTGAAATCGCTTTGTCGCCAAGGTTGTCGAAGAAGCTTCCAGAACCGTATTTAATATCGTATTTTGTACGGTCAACTTTCACGTTGGCAATTGCTGTGTTTCCTTTCATCACGATATCAAAAGTAACCGGATTTGTAATATTCTTGATTGTAAGGTCGCCCGTGATTGTATAAACTGTCCCGCCTTTTGGAGTTACCGAACGGATGATCAGTTGCGCTTCAGGAAACTTTTCAGTTCCAAAAAAGTCTTCCGATTTCAGGTGGCCGTTAAGTTTGTCTTTCGTTGCTCCCTGAACATCAGTAGCAGTGAGCGAAGTCATGTCCACTTTAAACTGGCCGCCGGTTGGCGTGTTACCTTTGAAGCTCATGTAACCTTCGGAAAAATTAACCGTGCCTTCATGCTGGCCGGTCACTTTTTTTCCTGTCCATTCGATCTTGCTTGCTTTAGCGTTGATCTTTTTTACCTGTGCGGTGGCGTTTACCGTTCCGAAAGCTACCAATAGGGCAATTGCAATTGTTCTGAATTTTCTCATCTTTTTAAATTAAATTGGGTTATAAAGTTATAAATAATTCTTGTTCACTTTTGCGCACTTTTTTTTGGAATTGCGTCTGATCGTCTGCGTGCCGATAACCGACTGCCGCCACCACGGCTGCGCTGAGTCCTTTGTCGTTAAGCTGAAGCAAATCGTCAAACGCTTCGGCTTCAAAACCTTCCATCGGAGTTACGTCGATTCGCAGTTCTGCGGCTGCGCTTATCAGGTTTCCGAGCGCCAGATAAGCCTGCCGTGCGGTCCAGCTGTTTTTTGCACTGGCTTCAAGTGGTGTTAGTTTCGACTTCATAAAGTTTCCGTAACCGGCAAGATTTTCAATCGGAATTCCACGTGTTGCCGCAACATTGGAAACGAATCTGTCGATTTGTGAATCGCCAAAGCCGGTTTCATTTGCAAATACGATCAGGTGCGAGGCGTCTGTAATCTGGCTCTGGTTCCATGCGTGCGATTTGAGTTGTTCGCGCAGATCGGCAGTCTCGACGACCAGGACTTTGTAAGGCTGCAACCCGTAGGAAGAAGGACTAAGCCGGATCGCTTCTTTAAGTATTTGGAAATCAGCATCCGATATTTTTCGGGTCGGATCGTATTTCTTTGTGGCGTAGCGCCAGTTTTGGTTTTCTATAAAATGATTCATGTCTTATTTTGTAAATTTATCTAAAAGGGTAATCAATGTCTGAAGTTCTTTAGGTGTAAAATTCCCGACCAGCATTTTTTCCTTCGCATCGACTTCAGGGCCAATCAATTGAAGAAGGTCCAGGCCTTTTTGGGTGATTTGAACTTCAATTTTTCGGCGGTTCTGTGGACAAACCTCACGGGTTACGAGGCCTTTGGCGAGCAATTTATCCACCAGCCGAGTTGTATTGCTTGTTTTGGCAATCATCCGCTCCTGGATCAGGCACATATTTGCCGGCGATCCTTTCTGGCCGCGAAGAATCCGTAGCACATTGAACTGTTCACCTGACAGATCGTGTGCCTTGAAAACCTCGTTCATCTTTTCAAGTAAGCAAGCTTGCGTATGCAAAATATTTAGAAGCGCCTGCTTTTCGAGCGGAAGAGTCGGATTTAAATTACTTGTACTTACCATTATTGTACTGTTTTTATTTGTATGTACAAATGTATGGTGAAATTTGTGTTTGAAGAGATAACGATTGTTAATTTTTTGTTAAATGAAAAATTGCGTCCTGTGGCGGTTTAATTTTATAAAAAAAAACCAACATGGATTTATCCCGCGAACAATGGAAGTCGCAACTTGACACCGACTCAAATTCAGTAATCATAGACGTTCGCACCGACGACGAATGGGAGGACGGAATTATCCCGGGCGCGCAACATATCGACATTTATCGGCAGCAGGAATTCCTCGATAAAATCAATTCACTCGATAAATTAAAAAACTACTATATATATTGTAAAGCCGGCGGGAGAAGTCAGCAAGCGTGTGCGATCATGAACCAACTCGGATTTGCAAACACCTATAATCTGGTGGGCGGAATAATGAACTGGAATGGCGATGTCGTGCCACCTCAGGAGTAACCGGTGGAAATCCTGTAATGTTTCCTAGAAATCGTGTAATATAACGGATGTCATTTTTTTTGAGTTTTGTAATATATTCAATTGCAACCATTTAAAATAATCTGTTATGGAAAACAATCAAGCAGGCATCACGGGTCAAGAGCATCCGATTGCCAATTTCAGCGATTTAAATGACCGGACAACAGTTTCGGCGTCAGACGACTATAGCATTTTCCAGACATCAGATTTTTATGATGAGGTTGGAAACTACCGCACCGAGGCTTTCGAAGATTTAGGAAGCCATCATTACATGAACTATTTACATTCACACGACGACATGCTTTAAAGATGTTGAAGATATCATTAATAGCGTTGTTTGGATTGGCATTTAATGTTGCCCTGGCGCAAGTCGACAGCAAGCCGCCCGTAACGGACGCTCCGGTAACGGTCAATCCCAAGGGCGACACGCTTTCAGCGAACCGTCAGGTACAAAAGCAAACCGATCTGCAAACAATGGATGCAGTCAAGACCGATCACGAAAAGGTCACGCCGCGACCCAAACAGGATACTATTAAACAACCGGTGAAACGGCGACGCACTGCGAAAAAATAATTTTAGTTTCACTTCATGTGATTTTTGTGAGAGGCCGCTTTTGGCCTCTCTTTTTTCGTAAAACCAACACTTATGGAAAACAAACCTTATGCACAGGCAAAGGGCAGGCAGCCCGTGAACGTCGGTACCGCAGAACGCATTGTTTCTGTCCTTGGCGGATCACTATTGATGTACAAATCATTACAGCACAAAAACACTGTCGCGGGAGTTATTCCGGGCGCACTGCTAATACTTCGCGGCGCGACCGGCTATTGTCCGCTGTACGATATGATGGGCAAACAAGAGCTGAAAAACCATAACATCAACATCCGGACAAGGCTTGTGGTGAATAAGCCGGTTTCTGAAGTTTATCGGTTCTGGAGAAACCTTGAAAATCTCCCGCTTTTCATGAAGCATTTAAAAAGTGTCGAAGTCGTCGATGAAAAGCATTCGCATTGGAAGGCAAAAATCGAAGGTATGCCGGGAGCTGTCAGTTGGGATGCTGTCATTGTCAACGAAAAGCCGGAGTCCGTGCTTGGTTGGAAGTCACTCGAAGGCGCTGCTGTCGATCATGCGGGAAAAGTCGAATTTACAAGCCTCGGCACCGAAAAATGCGAATTGCACATCGTATTTTCCTATCGCGCGCCGTTGGGAGCTGTGGGCGAAAATATTGCGCGGTTATTTTCACCGACAGTCAAAAAAACGATTATAGATGATATTCACCGGTTCCGCGAATTCATCGAAACCGAGTCTGGTGCATCGGCAGCGTCAACCCTGATCTGATCAAATCCGGCAGTCTTCCGGTGTAACGATAGTCAACTCGTGTTTCTCCAGATCGTACACGTCGGTCTTGCTCATAACATGAAGCGTAAGGTTGTCGATCGAGATCGGGACGCCATCCTTAATTTCAAGCAAATTACTGTTCCGGATATGCCGGGCGTCAACGAGGATAGTCATTCCCGGGCCGATCGCTTCCATTTTATTTCCTGTAAACAGTAATCCGGTATTTTCCTCCAGTCCGATTCCAAGTAATTTCGGATTGCTCACAACAGCCTGGAAAAGGCGCCCGATTCTTCCACGGTTGATAAAATGCGTGTCGAAAACTACATTTTCAACCAATCCGAATCCGCTCGAGATCCTTATTTCGCCTTTTAAGAGCGCATCTTTACTGTTTCCTTCAAAGATCATGGCATCAGACGCTGCGGCGGCACCTGCCGACGAACCGGCATAAATGAAATTTTCCTTCACCAGCTTTTCGCGAATAGTATCCAATACGGGTGAACCGCCCAATAGTGCTGTCAGGCGCAGTTGATCGCCGCCGGTAAAAAAGACAACATCGGCATGCTTAATCGCGTTGACATACTTTTCTTCACGCGCTTGTTCGTGGTGATCCAGATTCAGGATGTGGACGTCATCGACACCGAGCTTTCCAAAGGCTTTTATATAGTCATTGCCGATTTGCTCCGGTACCTGAGAAGCTGTGGTAACGATTTCAATGCGGGACTTTTTCTTCTTCGACGATTCCTGCACGATGCGCTCCAGAATTCCGTCGATTTTGAAATCGGGCGATTCGTCTTTGCTGATTCCTTTGTCTTCGGCGCCGCCAATAATGACGAGTTTGCCTTTGTATCTCATATTGTTAGGATTTTAATTACAAATTTAGTTTTCGACCACTTGACGCCCTTATATGACGCCTTCAATATTTTATAAATTTTCAGGGTTGTTTAATTGTAAGTTTTTATTCAAATTCTGTAAAAATAAATGGCGGGCACTACTAGACCTTTGGAATGTCAGCGTTTCATGACCGCCCGACACAAAGCAAACTTTATGAAGATTCTGAAAACACAGGTACTTCGCGGTCCAAATATTTGGAGCAATTACCGAAAGAAACTAATCCAGATCAGGCTTGATTTGGAAGAAATGGAGAACTTCCCAACCGACAAACTTCCAGGCTTTAAAGAAAGATTAGAAAACATGTTCCCCACGCTTATTGAGCACGAATGCTCTGAAGGCGTGCGCGGCGGATTTCTGATCAGGCTGGAGCGTGGAACCTGGCTGGGACACGTCCTGGAGCATGTGGCGCTCGAAATCCAATCGCTCGCAGGAATGCAAACCGGTTACGGGCGAACTCGCGGCACTGGCGAAAAAGGCGTCTATAATGTCGTTTTTGCCTACACCATTGAAGAGGCTGGATTATTTGCCGCTGAAGCTGCATTTCGAATTGTCGACGCCTTGTCGAAAAATGAACCTTACGATCCTTCAGCCGATCTGAAGCGATTGAATGAACTCCGCATCAGCAACAGCCTCGGGCCAAGCACGAAAAGCATTGTTGACGAAGCGGAAAGACGCGGCATTCCGTGGGCGCGCCTTGGAAACAATTCAAGTATCCGATTGGGCTACGGGAAAAACCAAATGCATTTCCAGGCAACTATAACCTGCAAGACAAGCACGATGGCAGTTGAAATCGCCGGCGACAAGGAAGAAACCAAATATTTGCTTTCGAAAGCACGGATTCCTGTTCCCGATGGCGGCGTTTGCAGCAATAAGGAGGAAATGGCGAAAATTGTCGACCGTCTCGGCTATCCGCTCGTTATAAAGCCTTTGAGCGGAAATCAGGGAAAAGGCGCAACGATTGGCGTGAACACTTGGGAAGAAGCTACCGCAGCATTTGATTTTGCTGCGATATACGGCAGCGAAGTCATGGTGGAAACCTGTATTTCGGGCTACGATTTCAGGATGTTGGTAATCGACAATAAGTTCGTTGCCGCGGCCAAACGAGTTCCTGCACACGTAATCGGTGACGGAAAATCAACCGTAAAGGAACTTGTTGCCATTGAGAACTCTGATCCGAGAAGGGGCGAAGGCCACGAAAATGTCCTCACAAAAATAACGATCGAGCACGATAGTGCGGAAATGCTCAAAAAGCAAAAGCTTACAATCGACAGCGTGCCGCGACCGAATCAGCTTGTAATGCTGAAATCAACAGCAAACCTGAGCACCGGCGGTACTGCTATTGACGTTACTGATGACGTCCATCCTGAAAACATTTTCCTCGCCGAGCGCGTTGCGAAAATTATAGGCCTCGATGTCTGCGGAATTGATATTATGTCCAATAACCTTCACGAACCGTTGCAGAAAAATGGCGGTGTTGTATTGGAAGTAAATGCTGCTCCGGGATTCCGGATGCATCTTGCACCATCGGCAGGCCAGCCCAGGAATGTAGCGGCAGCAGTCGTTGACATGCTTTATCCGCCGGGCAAAGAAAGCCGCATTCCGATAATTGCCGTGACCGGAACAAATGGGAAAACAACGACTTCACGGCTGCTTTCGCACATGGCGAAGAACAGCGGGTATAAAGTCGGATTTACCACTACTGACGGAATTTACATCAACGATCACCTGATTGAAAAAGGCGATACTACAGGGCCGATCAGCGCCGGATTTGTACTGGCTGATCCATCTGTTGATTTTGCGGTTCTTGAAACGGCGCGCGGTGGAATTCTTCGGTCAGGTCTGAGCTATCACCAATGCGACGTGGGAATCATTACCAATATCCGCGAAGACCATCTCGGCCTGAACGACATCAACACATTGGAAGATCTCGCAAACGTTAAAGGCGTTGTTGCCCGGAGTGTCAAGAAAGACGGTTGGGCGGTTCTCAACGCTGAGGATGAGCACTGTCGAAAAATCGGTGCCGACCTTGATTGTAATGTTGCTTATTTTAGCCTTGATCCTGAAAATGTATTTATTCGTGAGCAGATCGCGAAAGGCCAGCCCGTTGCGGTTTATGAAAACGGATACGTAAGCATAATCAAAGGCACTGAAACACTTCGCATCGAAAAAGACAAGAAGATCCCGATCACTTTCGACGGAAGCGCGAAATTCATGATTGCAAATACCCTGGCTGCCACGTTGGCGGGTTATCTCTGGGGATTCACCGCAGAAGATGTGCGCCACTCGCTCCAGACGTTCGTGCCAAGTTTCGAACAAACCCCGGGCAGGCTTAACTTGTTCAAATTCAAAAATTTCCAGGTATTGGTTGATTATGCGCATAATCCACACGGATATACCGCAATTGAAGAATACCTTGCGAATGTAAATGCGAATCGTAAAATCGGCATTATCTCCGGAATTGGCGACCGTCGCGACGAAGATATCCGCGAATGCGCACTGATCGCCTGCAGGATGTTCGACCACGTGATAATCCGACAGGAACACGACCTTCGCGGGCGCACCGAGCAGGGAATCAATTCACTGCTGCTCCAAGGAATGTTGGAATCCTGTAAAAAGGTCACTCATGAGATAATTCCGAAAGAAACCGACGCGATTCAACGCGCGCTAGCGCTGGCGGGCAAGGGAGACATGATTGTTGCACTGAGCGACGAATATGCCGGCGTGATCGATATAATCAAAAGCGAACTTGAAAAAGAGGAAAGCCTTGGTGTAATCCGCAATGGAATACAACCGGCGCTTCCACAAATCCATTTAAATCCGAATTATCATGGAAAAACCGCATAAGGAATACTCAGAAGACGATTCGCTGGATACCGGGAAAATGGCTGCCGAATACGGCAACGAGCCGCACAAGATGGGGAGCGACAATAGCGGGAATGCCGACTTTGGAAAAACGGAAGATTTTCCGTCAGATTCCACCACGGGAAGCGGCTTTAGTGAACTGGAACGCGAGCATCAGGACGGAACCAATGCGACGCGCGACAGCCAGGACAACGGGAGTCAGCTGTTGACCGACAGCTACAACATCAACGATAAAGCACATTCCGATAGTAGTCTTGACGATTTTGTAAAAACAACATCCAATTACCACCATGCTGACGAACCCGACGACGATCCGGGAAGCGACAGCCGTCATTAACTCAAAAGGCTTACCTCACGTAGGCCTTTTCTTTTATTATGGAAATAGTAAAAATTTTAGTTGCGACTCTTGCAGGTACATCGACGATGACCGCATTCAGCTATATCGTTTCGGAAGCATTCCAGAAATTGTTCAAGGAACCGGTGCTGCTTGCGATCATCATGAAAAAGCTTCGCGTCGACGCATCGGCGAAGACCAAAACCGTATTGGCGTGGCTGCTTCATTATTTTATCGGACTCCTTTTCGTATTGTCGTATGAAGTCGCATGGAATTACTTCAACATTCCACAATCCTGGCTCGTGGGCTGCATTTTCGGCTGCATCAGCGGGATATTTGGAATCCTCGGATGGATGCTGCTTTTTCGAATTCCGGGTAAACCACCGAAAGTCCACTTTTCCGAATACTACCTCCAACTATTTTTCGCTCATGTTGTTTTTGCACTTACAGTTCTTGCTGTGTACAAGATATTCGAGCCATAACATGAAAAAAGCGGCATTTCTACCGCTCTATAAAAACGGAGCAGCAGCCAGAAGACCGCACGCTCCGAAACCAACAACTTATATCTACGTACTATATGCTGCCTGCGGCCTTGTTTTGGTCATCAGGCTGGCCATTATTTCGAAAATACCTACAATCAGCTGCGGCAGATAGACTTGATCTGCAAATCCGAACAGCCATGGAGAGGCTGCAAGCACAAGTCCTGACACCAGGTCAATTGTAAGATGTGTCGGCATTGGAATTATGTGTGTAACCCCAAGCTCATAAGCGGTCATCAGGCTCATGATGATTGTCATCGCACCAAGCACCATCGGAACAATACTTTGCGAAGCATTGACGTCCCATCCTGCTAAAAACGGCAGGATTATCAGCAAAATACCTGTCATATAATCCAGATAGCCGTGCGTTCTCGTTTCTATAACTTTCATGACTGATGTGATTTAGTTATTATTACGGCGTATTGGTTGATGTTCCCGAACCGCCGGTACCCGAGTTTCCGGTGCTGCTGCCCATATTGGCATTGGTACCGGTTCCGGTTCCCGTTCCAGTGGTTGTTCCACCGGTTGTTCCTGATCCCGTGTCGCCTGAAATTGTGTCGTTCATGGTTCCGGTATCAGAGTTAGAACCCGGACTTGACATGTCTGCGTCAGTCGATGTTCCACCTGCGGAGTTGTACTCTGTTCCTTCCGAATTTGTCGTAGAATCGGAGTTGCCTTTGCATCCGAACGCAAATCCTGCCAGCAGTGCCAGCATGGCTATATTCATTTTCGTATTTTTCATATTGATTGCTTTAAAGTTGACATCTGTAAAATTAATTTCTAGCCTAACCTTTTGGATTATAGGATTAAAAGGTATTATTATAGGATTTCTACCTTGCCAAAAAATGCAGGAAAATTAACAATTGTAAGCAATTTCAGGGGCGTGCGCGCGTTTTGGAATAATGACACTTTTTGATGAGACTGATCTTTTTCAAACGGGCAATCCCGCAAAAATTGAGTACGATCTTCCCGACGCGGAAATCACTTTATACGACGGATTTTTTGATAAAGAGAAGTCTGATCACTATTATCGAACCTTACTGGCAGAGACAAACTGGAGAGAACATGAGATGACGGTTTATGGCCAATCTCATGTTGTTCCGCGGATGATTGCCTGGTATGAGGACGCTGAAAACCCCGGTGCGAAGCCGTCGAGAATCCTCACTGCCGACTTGCAGGCAATCCGCGATAGTGTTAATGCAGAAACAGGATTGTACTTCAACAGCGTACTATTGAATCTTTACCGGAACGGCGGCGATGGAGTCGGCTGGCACAGCGATCGCGAGAAGAATTTCGGAAAGGACGCAATAATAGCCTCGATAACTTTTGGACAAACACGTCCGTTCCGGCTTCGCCACAAATTGCGCAAAGATCTGCAGCTCGAAATTCTGCTGAAACACGGCTCATTTCTCTTGATGTCCGGAACTACACAAAGCTTTTGGGAACACCAGATTCCGAAGTCGGCACGCCCAATGTCGCCACGAATCAACCTTACATTCAGGCAGGTAAAACGTGACGAATTCTAGTGCGCAATCGTACGATGAAGTGAGGTAAGCAACTTATTGACCGCGGCTTCATATTGCATTTTAGGACTTGTCCAATGATTGTCTTTTGATGGCTTTTCGGCGAGCGCTTCGCCAATCGTAATGGTCGCTCTTTTCGTGCCTGAAAGCAGCGCCTGGTGAAGATAACGCACGCGGTACTTTCCATCTTTAAAATGAAGTTCTATGATATAAGCTGCGTCATAGCTTGAGTTCTGTTTTTGAAAGGCGTGGTGTAATGTTCCCGCAAATGAGAGGTTTCTACCAGGCATTCTTGATCGGTAAACGTCATCCTGGCCAGCCAGATTCATGTTAATCCACTTTTCAGCTGCCAAATACAAAGAGTTTGCTTTTTTTCGAGCCACATTGTGAACGATAAAATCGGCACTTCCATCTTTGTGAAAATGGAAGGTCTGCGCGGTTGCCGACGCAATCCAAAAGTAGGTGATCAGAAGCAGGAAATTTTTCATTCTCATTGCCGCTAAAGTATCAATTTTCCTTCGACGCGTGCGGAATTTTTACATTTTATCGATTTAACATCCCGAGGGTTTCGCTACTTAAACAAAATTATTATCTTTATTCGAAACCACCGCCTCAAATGCTTTTCAGCGAATGAATCATTTTTTCAGACGGCTTCCACTGCATACCAAATTGATCCTTATTGGATTGATTCCTTTCGTGTTTCTTTCATTTCTTACCTATCAGATATACAATGAAAAAACGGAAAAGTTAAAAATATTCGACAATTACAGGCAATACCTGGCCGAATCGGAGAATATCAACAGCCTGATTGACGCCATGCAGGAGGAACGAAAATTTTCCTTTGACTATGCGATTACCAAACAGAATCGCCAAAACCTCGTCCTTCAGCGGCCCAAAACCGATTCAATAATCGCACAACTTATCAAAAGCAAGGATCCGTCTTTGGCTGGCTTTACTCATTATACGAAGCTGGGCCAGCTCGACAGTATCCGCGAAAAAGTTGATGCCTTCGCCACCGATCCCAACGGTGTTATGCACTATTACAGCAATACGATTTTCCGACTCAACACGCTGAATACGATTCCGCCCGGAAACACGGCTTATCTTCAGCCGGTTTACAAGAATTTGGTCGCACAAAAGATATTGTCCGAAATAATCACGTACATCGGGATTATCCGCAGCAATGTTTACAACGTGCTGAATACAAAAAAATACATGGTCGAAACGCTGATCGGAACTATGGGTGCGTATGATGTTTATAAATCCTATGAGCTTGAATTTATGGCCAAAGCATCGCCTGAGATCAAGGAGAAGTATAACTATGTGCGAAGGCGTACGGCGCTTCGTCCGACAGATGACTACATTGACCACTTGTTCAAGACCTTTGCTTTCGATGAAAGTTTCACCGCGCCCGAATGGTGGAAGGTTTCCGACGAAGGAACCAATTCTTTGCGAAAACTGCAGCAGGAAATCTGGCAAAACCTGAACTTGGAGATCAATAATTTGTATGAAAAAGAGAAAGCTGCGCAGAATAGGACATTGATATTGCTTTTTGTTGCGTTGGGCCTGACTGTCATATTGGTGAGCTATATTTTATTCAGCATCAATCAATCGCTTCGTGAACTTCGTTCGGCTGCAGGTAGAATTGCCGAAGGTGACACGGGAATCCGGATTTCCGCAGGAGCGGATGACGTGCTCGGAAAACTCGCCAATTCGATCAAGCGGATCGATTCAGTTAACCGCGACCTGGCAATAGCGGCGGCTGAGATCGGGAAGGGGAATTTCAATGTAGATTTCCACGCCAGAAGTGAAAATGACTTGCTTGGAAACGCCATTGTAAAGATGAAAGACGAACTCGAGCAGTACAGTCGCAAAATGGAAGACCTTGTAGCAGAACGGACTGAAGAACTTGGCCGGTCAAATGAAGATCTGCAGCAATTCGCACACGTTGCCAGTCACGACCTTAAAGAGCCGCTTCGTAAAATCGCCACTTTCAGCAGTATTTTGAGCCAGGAACAGCACGCAAATCTTACCGAGAAAGGCAAAACGTACCTCAAAAAAATCGAATTGGCGTCGCAGCGCATGTCGCACATGATCGAAGGCGTGCTGGCGTATTCAACGGTTTCGGTTAATGAACCGCCGTTCGAATTGGTCGACCTGAACCTGATTATGGAAGGCGTGCGAAACGACTTGGAACTGGCAATCATCCAAAAGGAAGCCGTGATAAGTTACGAACCGCTACCCCGAGTGACCGGAATTCCGCTGCTTCTCAGTCAATTGTTTACCAACCTTATTAGTAATGCGCTCAAGTTCATTAAACAAGATGTGCAGCCAAGAATAGCCATAACTTCAGCGATTGTCGAAAATCCATCAGCCAATGGCTTAAACATGAGGCAAGGAAAATACGCACATATTGCCATATCGGATAATGGAATCGGCTTTAACCCTGAGTACGCCGACCGGATGTTTGGAGTTTTCTTCAGGCTGAACAGCAAGGATCAGTTTGAAGGTACTGGGCTCGGACTAGCATTGTGCCGGAAAATCGTTCACAGGCATGGCGGCGAGATCTACGCCGAAGGCCAGGAAGGCGAGGGCGCAACGTTCCATTTGCTGCTTCCCGTCAATTAATGCTTGTGGATGAATTCGCCGTAAGTCGGTTTGAATTTCTCCCAGTTTATATTGAGTGCATGACGCACTGATTTGGCCAGTTTGTGCAGTGTTGTAGGCTTTTGGATGAAGTAATTTGCGCCAAGTTCACGGCTTTTGGTAACGCTGATGTTGTCGCTCGCGGTAGAAAGCACGACAATCGGAATGGAATTGTACTGTTCTGCAGATCGGATTTCCTGGATGATCTCATATCCCGACTTCAAAGGCATGTTCAAATCAACAAAAATAATTTTTGGTGTTAGCGACGGAAGCATTTTCAGCATGTCGCCGCCTCTTTCGAAAACCTTTACTTCCGCGATTTCTCCGACAGCTTCCTGGAAATTGCTGAGATCTTCCTCATCATCATCTACATAAATTATCAGCGGGCTATCGATCATCGTTTTTTGAATCTAAAACAAATATACAAAAGCATACACAGCCGAAAACAGGTTGCTGCCAATAAAATTGAGTTAAAGAACTCGAAATTATGTAAGCCGCAAAAATAATTCTGTAACGGATTCAGGCTGCGACTGTTGTAATTTTATTTGCCTAATCAATAGCAGTCATCCACGGAAGTCTTTATGCTCAACGCATAAATTCTTTTCATGTGTTTGATTTTGTTACTTGGTTAGTTAGGAGGGTAACCATTTTTGGGTACCCTTCTTTTTTTTTGTGAATTTTTTTTGGAACTAAACCAGATGATTCCAGCAGTAATATTTGCCCTGATGCTTCCGTATCGAGGCCAATGGATAAATGCAATTTCCCATTTTCGCTGTCGAGCGAAGGCCATTTGAGATGCAGATCGTGTTTTTGCAGTTTGCGTGTTCACTGACAAAATATTTGAACTCCCAATTGTATTGCAAGCTTTCCCGGTATGTTTCTGAAAAGTCGCTTGCAATAATTTCCTGCAGTAAAGGTAGAAGCTCATCCAAAGTCGAGCACTCCAGCGCGGATTCTTCTTTTAATCGGTGCCTTTTGTTGCTAAGCTGAGCAGATTCGTTGAGGTTTTTTTTCAAAAAAATGCCGATTTCGAGCAGCACATCGTCGTTGATTTCGCGGAACGATATTTCATAATTGTCCCATTGAAAATCTTTCCAGGAGGAAAATTCATACTTGAGAAAATAGGATTTTATTTTTTTAATTAAATGCATAATGTTGGCATTGCACGAAGGCCGCCATTAAAAGTAGTTATTTCCGCGGAATGATTTGTTAATTCCGGAGCCACCGAACAATGCGACGGACAAAAAAGCTGATCGCAAAAAAGTTGACCGCGATAATGAATGATAAAAGTCCGATCATCATTATTGCTTCAAATACAGTTTTGAACGGATTTGCAGCAGGTTGCGGTTTCGATGTTACGAATGCAACCCCAACAATCGCTGCCGAAAATCCAACGATAATAATGATTTTGTTTCTGATTGACATACTTAATAAACGGAAATGAACAATTTTATTGCGAGGCATTTCCCCTTCAGAGATCAAGTTATTTACTGATTTTCGTCAATCCGGTGGTAGTTTTTTCATATCCAAGGGCAAGTCCACCATAATGATACGCGATCACTATCAATCCCATCGAAAATGGAATAATCGCATAATAACGCAGGCTGTCATCTGAAGAAAAGAATTCGGCAAGCATCCAATATGCGTTCGCGAAAATCCAGAATACGACGGCGATGTTGTGCAGCAGCTCGCTTCGGATGTCACGCGTTTGCCAGGTTATCAGCAATGCGGCCGCAATCGTTGGAACGATCATCACCAGCCCAAGTGGTTTCCACAGCATGGCCCAAGCCAAATCCTTAAGCAGCCAAAAAACAATATGCAGGTTTTCAATTTTGCGATAGCGCGCCGGAATTTGGTACAATTCTTCGGTTTCAGACATTTTGATTCGTATATGCCGCCAAAATATAAAAATAAGCGAAGCAATTTTAAAGAAACGGACTCGTGTTTTTGGCAAATTTCTTAACTTACTGTTTCAATACGAACAAATGAAAATCGCAACTTATAACGTGAATGGTGTCAACGGGCGACTGAATGTACTCCTGAAATGGCTTGAGATGTCGAAACCCGATATCGTCTGCCTACAGGAATTAAAGGCGCCACAGGAAAAATTCCCGATTGAAGCAATAACCGCCGCGGGTTACAATGCAATCTGGCACGGACAGAAAAGTTGGAATGGTGTGGCGATTCTCACGCGCGGTTATGAAATACAGGAAGTTTGCAGAACCTTACCCGGCGATCCCGATGATGTTCAGAGCCGTTATTTGGAGGCGCTGGTGAATGGCATTTGCATTTGTTGCCTTTATCTTCCGAACGGCAATCCGGCTCCGGGCCCAAAATTCGATTACAAACTGAAGTGGTTTGAAAGGTTGACCGAAAGGGCGGCTGCGCTTATCAAACTCGACATTCCGGTAATCATGACTGGCGATTATAACGTGATGCCAACCGAATTGGACGTTTACAAGCCGGAGCGGTGGGTCAAGGACGCGCTATTCAGGCCGGAAACGCGCGAAGCCTTCCGAAAGCTTGTCGGCCAGGGTTGGACCGATGCAATCCGAAAACTTTATCCGGACGAAACGATCTATACATTTTGGGATTACTTCCGAAATTCTTACGGAAGAAATGCCGGACTTCGCATTGACCATTTTTTGTTGAGTCCGAATTTAAAAGGAAAGCTCAAGGCTGCGGGTGTTGACCGGGATGTCCGCGGATGGGAAAAAACGAGCGACCACGCGCCCGTCTGGATTGAAATCAAGGATTGATTTGTTGCTGTTTTAAAACAAGCTCGTCAATAAAGGCGGCTTGTGCGGAGTTCACCTTTTGCTTTGCGTCCTGAGCTGTAAACCATCCGACTTTGTCGATTTCGGGAAAACGCCGCATGATACCCGATTTTGGCGGCCATTCCATTTCAAAATCATTGCTGATTATCGCATCCGCATCAATGTCCATCGCACAAGCCCAGCAATGCACTAACTTTCCTGATTTTAATTTGACGGGAGTCAGCTCAAGCAATTCACCATTTGGCAGCATTCCGGTTTCTTCTTGAAATTCGCGGATTGCCGTATCGAGCGGATTCTCGTTTTCATTGAGTTCACCTTTCGGAATCGACCAGCTGCCTGCATCTTTGTTCTTCCAGAACGGTCCGCCGGGATGCGCAAGAAGTACGAAAAGTTCTGTTTCAACAAATTTATACAGAAGAATGCCGGCACTTTGCTTCATGGAAAGCGTTTATTTGGTGCCGAAAATTGAGCATATGCGAAAATAAGGATCGGATTGTCTTCTGCCAGGATGATGTAAATGACTTCTTTGTCATCGACTGCCGAACGGATCAAGTATTTTCGTTCTTCACTTAAAAATGGAGAAAGCTTCGTATGTTCGAGTTCCGAGAAATTTGTTAGTGGAGTAAAAGTGCGGTTCATTAACAGCTTTTCCTTGTCACTTTTGCTCAAAAGGTATTTCGAAACAAAGTAGCGGTCGCCGGTCATTTCATCCATGCCTTCATCGGAATCGACAAGCTGCGGATTGTCCAAACTTGTACCGACTGCGCTTTCAAGCTGCGAAATCCGATAGTTCTTGCAGTTGCAAAAGACAAGCAGCAGCAGCAAAACCGAAATTCTCCGACAAGTTCTAAAGTGGTGCATTTAGTAAAAATACGCAAATGCAACGCAAAACCGATGGCAAAAATCGCAGGTTAATTGTCAGGTACCGAGTTTAGTCGACTTGCCGACGGTCAGATAGATGTTTTTGTCGGGAGTGAGCAATTCAATCCTGGTATTTTGCCGGTTGATTCTCATTTCGGCACTTCCGGAGGAATTTGTAAGCGTGTATATCGTAAAATCGGCATTTCGTGCGGGAGCAATTACTTCGGCGATATCGTAGGTGAATTTATTTCCAGCGAGGAAAATTGAAACTTCCTTCTTTTGGGAATTCAGGAATATGAATGAGTATTCGTTGCCTTTTACATCGTATTGGCCCGAATGAAACGGCTTGTTGTCGATAAGATATTGCTGAACATTGAAAACTCGCGGTTGGGCAAAAAGGCTGCAGGAAAAAAGCAGCATTAGGATCAGTTTTTTCATGATTATGGGAATTTAGGGTTGAAAGCGCGCTTGCAAAACACAAGCCATAAATATCAGGGCATTGAAGTTTAACAGTAAAAGCGATATGGGTAACATGTAACATTCCCAAAAATGGATGTAACGCATTATCTGTCGCGGGTTACTAAATTTCGATTTTAAAAGATCATGACAACATCCAAGCTTCTTTATTATCTCGATGATGACCTGGACGATCTTGAGTTTTTCAAGGATGCGGCGGAAGAATTGGGCCATCAGGCAGTGATTTTCCGAACCGGACAGGATATGCTTCAATCATTGCGGATCGAGGAAGATAAGCCCGACGCAATTTTCCTTGATATTCACATGCCCATACTGAATGGCGCAGAAATTTTGCAAATCCTAAAGAATTCGAAAGACTGGAAAAATTTTCCGGTTGTGATGATCTCCGGAGCGTATCCCAAAAAGCTGGTCAGGCATTTTCAGGACGCCGGGGCCGATTTCTTGATGAAAAAGCCGCCATCAGGCGAATTTAAAAATGTTCTGGAGCAGGCATTGTCCGAGACATTTTCCCGTAAAATCAGGAAAACCGCCTAATCTTTCGCGTCGGGATCAGGTTTCAGGATAATTTTTATTTCCCCATTTTTCAGCAGGTCGCGAACCAGGAATCGCTGCGGCAAGTGGCGGTACGATTTGAAATATAAAGAATCGGTTTCGTCAGCTTGTATTTTAAAGGCTCCGGTGCTGTCGGTGCGAACGACGTATCTAGGATCCTGGTACAACCGCAGGTATGCATTCCGGCCTTTTTTCGGGTCTTTCATCAACTTCGACAGCGTATCATTCACTATAATCTCAATTACATTTCCGCCGTGGGTTGAATCGGTAGCTTGTCCGCGAACCGTTTTCTTCTGTGCGCTGCACAAAAGTGACGAAGCTATAAATACCACGCAAAGAAGTTTTTTCATCCGTGCAATTTTAGGGTAAAACGCTAAATTGCTGTTATTGGTATCAATTGCCGCGATGAAGCTGCCGATTGTTGAAATCATCGGAAATTTAACATGCTGTCTTGCAAGTCGATATGATTTTTTAATATTTTTGAAGGAGACTGGTTCATTTATGAAAAAACATTACGCGCTTTCTTTTCTTTTTCTTTTTTCACTGTTAATTATTTATTCCTGTTCTCAATCGGATGAAGGCGATTACGTGCCTGTTTCGCCTGTCACGGTCAATCTGGCTGACGTTCCGTATCCAAAGCTGTCCGACTATAAATTTTTCGAAGGGTCGATGAAAAACCTTCAGCCGTCGCTGGATGTGCTGCCATTCCAGCCGGCAAGCGCGCTTTTTTCGGATTATGCGCAAAAGAAACGTTTTGTCTGGATGCCGAAAGGAGTAAAGGCAACTTTTAATGGAGACGGAAATGTGCTCGAACTTCCCGTTGGTGCAGTGTTGATAAAAAACTTTTATTATGAAAATGTGCAAAATGCAACTCCTGCAGGCACAACGAGAATTATTGAAACCCGATTGATGATCAGAAAGGAAAGCGGTTGGATTTTTGCCGATTACGTATGGAATGAGGAGCAAACGGAAGCGTTTTATGATCTGGGCGGAAGCTATACCGAAGTATCCTGGAAAGATGAAAACAACGTTATCAAAAGCACCAATTATCGCATTCCAGCGATTGAGCAGTGCATCGTTTGCCATAAAATAAAGGAATACGTCAACGAAAATGAGATAACGATTCACAAACCTATCGGAATCAAGCCTCAGAACCTGAACTTTGAAATCAACTACGGAACTTCTGTAAAAAATCAGCTCCTGAAATGGATCGAAAAGGGTTATCTTGAAGATGGCTTCAGTCTGCCGGCGCCAGACAATACAGTAATCAACTATAGCGATGTCTCAAAGCCGTTGGCATTGCGGGCAAGATCGTATGTCGATGCGAATTGTTCACATTGCCATCAGGAAGGCCGGCATTGCGATTATCGGCCGATGCGCTTTGATTTTACCCACACGGGAAATGCTCAGGGAAACACGAATATGGGCGTATGTGTCGATACCGAAGACATGCAGGATTTTCCGACCGAACTGAACAAAATTGTCGCACCTGGTAATCCAGGCCATTCGATGCTGTATTACCGAATCAATACGACTAACGAAGCTTACCGAATGCCATTGCATGGGCGAACAATCATACACGACGAAGGAGTTGCATTAATGGCCGCGTGGATAAATTCCCTGCACGATTGCGAATAATAACATAAATCCAAACATATGAAATTCAAACTTTACCCATGCAGCATATCAGTTAGTGCTATTTGCAAGTCGGTTTTTACGCTGATGCTGCTGCTTTGCATGCAAAATGCCTTCGCACAGAACTCCTGCGCGACCGCACTGACAGTCGTTCCAGGAACGTATACTGTCACCGTTATTGACGGCGCGAACTTTACTACCGGATGTTCCGGCGCATCAGCCGCCGAATGGTATGTTTATACGCCAACACAAAACAGAAGCGTAACGATAACCTCGGATCTGCCGGTGAATGCCTGCGGCGATACCAATGTTAATGTATACACCGGAACGTGCAGCGGATTGACCTGTTATGCGGGTGATGATGATAGCGGGACGGTCGCCTGTACATCATCCGGCACAACCTATCTCTCTACCGAAACTTTCGATGCATTTGCGGGCACTACTTACTATATCGCCTGGGATAATAAATGGAGTAATGCGGGATTTCAATGGCAATTGTCGGAAGCGCCGTATGTTCCGAGTCCGTGCCTGACTTCGATTCCGGTAGCTGCGGGCCTTACGGTGGTAAACGCAATCGACGGAAACAACATAAATACAACTTGTTCAACAGCCACCAGCGCGAAATGGTATTCGTACACTCCAAGCCAATATTATCATGTTACGGTTACTTCCGATCTTCCGCAAAACATTTGCAAAGACACTAATTTCAGCGTTTATACAGGTTCTTGCTCGAGCGGACTTACGTGTGTTACCACCGACGACAATTCGGGAATAATAGCCTGCGATTCGGGAAACACCTCTTCGAACCTGTCGAAAAAGTCATTTGATGTCAATCCGGGAGTTACCTATTACATTGTATGGGACAATAAATGGAGCGCCGCCGGATTTGACTTTCAGATCATTGAGGACGTTATTGTTGTTCCTGTGTCGTATACAACACAAGCCATCACCACCGTCAACAGCACTTACAATATGTGCGTTGTTGATATGAATGGCGACGGACTCGACGATATTGCAGGCGTAAGCAATAACAATCTGCGAATCAATTATCAGGGTGCCGGCGGAACGTTTACCCATACGGATTTTCCAATCAGTGGCAGCAGCCAAATGCCTTCATGGAGCATCGCGGCAGGCGATTACAATAAGGATGGTTATAATGATTTGCTGCTGGGAAGCGGCGGTGGACTAACATTCTGGAAGTCGAATGCTACCGGAACCGGCTACACTTCGATAACGCCTGGACAATACATTTTTTGCCAACGTACGAACTTCGTCGACATTAACCATGATGGGAACCTCGATGCTTTTTCCTGCCACGACGTCGCTCCGAATGTTTACTATATGAACGATGGTTCCGGAAATTTCACCTATTATCAGTCGACTGTCACAACCGGTGCATACGATTTCAGCGGCGCATCGCCGGGCGGAAATTATGCTTCATTGTGGACGGACCTTGATAACGATGGCGATACCGATCTTTTCGTTTCAAAATGCTCCGGGCCGCCGTGCGAGATCCATCGCAATGATGGCGCAACATTTACCGACATTTCTGCTCAGGCCGGAATAAATTTCACTCCCGTACAATCGTGGTCTTCAGCAGTAGCTGATTTCGATAACGATGGAGATATGGATATTTTGGTAGGTTCAAACGGCAGCGTTGGATCGCGTCTGTTCCGAAACAATCTCGACACGTCAAACTCAACCGAAGAAGCTTACACGAATATTACCGCAGGTTCCGGATGGGAATCAGCATCTACAAACCGTGATTATGTTGCTTATGATTTTGATAACGATGGTTTTGTGGATGTTTTGGCAGGTGGCAACCGAATCATGTTCAATAATGGAGACGCGACGTTCCAGCCTACAACTTACAGCGGAATGAGCGTTGGCGCTGTTGGCGACCTTAACAACGACGGTTTTCTCGACATTCTCAACGGAAGCACTGTCCGTTATGCGGTGCCAAACGGCAATCACTGGCTCGCTGTAACTTTGGAAGGAATTCAGAGCAACAGCAACGGAATAGGAGCAAGGGTCGAAATTCATGGCCCTTGGGGAATCCAGATCCGCGATATTCGAAGCGGCGAAGGATTCGGTTATATGAGTACGTTGAATGCCCATTTCGGATTGGGTACGGCGACAAACATTGAGACCGTCGTCATCAAATGGCCATCTGGCGTTGTGGATGTCATAACCAACCCGTCGCCGGATCAAAGAATTACAGTCGTCGAAGGATCATCGCCATTAAGTACGAACGATGTCAATCCAAATAGCTTTACACTTTATCCAAACCCGGCAAATGATCTGCTAAGTATTCGTTTGGGAAGCGGTATTTCGGACATCAAGGCAGCTGAAATCTACGACCTCGCGGGCAGATTGATCGCAAGGCCGGAAGTGTCGCAAAACACAATTTCCGTCAAACAATTGGCAAGTGGCAATTACATTCTGCTGCTGGAGTCGGCCAACGGAAAGCGGTTTACGCAAAGGTTTCTGAAAAACTAAATCAAAAAGCCCTGTTCGTCAGGGCTTTTTTTTATACTGTTTATATGTCATGGGTTTTTCGGCAAGCAATTGTGCCAGCAAGCCAGGCAAAAGGAATGTAAGCGCCAACCAAATCAACGATCGTGAACCACGTTGGCGATGGAAGCATAATCACATTGCTGATTCCGCCGATTAAAAATATCACGCCAATGATGAGTGCGCGGCGTTTTTTGTTTCCTGATGCGACTACTGCTGCCAACAATGCTCCCGCAAACGTTCCTATCGCGTGCGCAAGGAAGGGAAACAGGAAATGTTTTGGTTCAAAAAGATGCATTGAAGCTTTAAGTCCTTCAATCGTAGTAACGTCTGCGCCGGCGGGTGGAGGAATAATCGAGCTGCTGATCAGGATAATTCCCATGTTGACAAAACTGCCCAGCACAGCGCCCGCGACTACAGCTAAAATGTTTTTAAAAACTTGGTTCATGATTTTTCGTTTGGTACCGCAAAACTAACACTTTTCAGAAATGCTTTTTTTCGACCCGAAATTGAATACACGAGACCGGTAATTGTACTGAAAAAAATGAAACCAACGGTCCACATAATTTTTTCGCCGGAATCAAAGTTCTTTGACGTGTGGACTTCATAAATCCCGACCGACATGTATCCCAGCGAAGATATTAATCCAACAATCACAAAGGTTTCGTCGTATCCGGAATGAATCCGCCGCATTATAACACCAACCAAGGTCAGAATTATGGCGGAAATATAAAGCAGCAAAAAAACAATGTTCCGTTTCAAATTAAATAAGTGGGTTACATTTATTTATCCAATCCTTTTAAAATGGCGCGCGCCAGGTCTGTTTGCCCTTTTTCAGAAGTGATGACCGATAACTCATTTTCATTTGAAAGGTTTCCGAAATGCAGCGTTATCGCAGGACAGTCAGAGTGCTTCATAAGGAAAAAATTTCCATCTGTGGTCTCGCCTTTCGCCAACCCGGTACCCCCGGCAGATTGAAGCAGGTTTTCGGCTATTTTTCTGGACTGGTCATAAAATTTGTTTTGAGGTGAAACGGCAGCGGCAATTCCCTTTGCTGTTTGTTCCTTTTCCTGGTCAACATGAATTGAAATTACAGCATCAGGCTTCATTTCGTTGATCATGCGAACCCTGTCCTGGAGCGTCATAAATTTATCACTACTGCGTAATAATACAATCTTCAGGTTCGAACTCGAGTTTTCCTTTTGGATTTTTCTGGCGATTTCCATTACAATGTTCTTTTCGGTCATCGATCCGGACTTGGCGCCGCAATCGTTTCCGCCGTGGCCGGCATCAATCAGAATTAATTTTTTGTCCGACGCAACAAACGACAGTAACGCGAAGGAAGACGCCAAGGCGATAGCTAAAAATTTGAACGATTTTCTCATAGAATGGTTATTTGGTTTGATTTGAACGAAAAATCTGTTTAAATGTTGTTTTAGTGCTTTGTAAGTTCGGGTGGGAATTTGTCACCAATCAGGTTCAGGCTGATATTATGCTCGAGGTACGCTTTCAATCCGTCGAGAACTGTTGTGAATCCGCCGGTCGAATCTTTAATAATCCGAATCAGGTCGTTGCCCGTTTCCGAATAACCCGATTCTTTTGCGACAACATAGGTTTTGTCATCGCCGATGCTGGTAAAGGTAAACTCAACCATTCGCGCTGGAGAATTCCATTTGAAGACAATTTTTTCATTCTGGATGATCCGGAGGACGTGAACCACCGCCGATGCGTTATACATTTTCCATTCCCAGGTAACGGACTTGTCTTCCTCGAGTTTGCCGGAGCTTGAAGTAAACCAGAATTTAGTTGTTATCGCCGGGTCAATGAACGCATTAAAAACCTCGGCTACCGGTTTTCTGATCATCATTTGGGCTTCAGTACAAATCGTTTCTTCTTTCATTATTTTCGAGAGATGTTCTATTCAAACGTGAGTTTTTTAAAGTGCAAGCTATTCCTGTTTCTTTGGTATGGATTTCCAGGCATTTGCGCTTCCTTTCTTTTTCCCCATTGCATATCCGATCATGAAAACGCCGATAAGCACGGGCACAATTGATGTTCCGAGAATCAGGATGACTTCAACTATCCCAATACGTCCCATATTTTATTTTTTACAAGATTGATCTTTTAGCGCACTCATGCCTTTTGACATATTTACAACATGTTCAAAGCCGTTTTGGGTCAGGAAGTAAGCTGCCTGCGGACTCCGATGGCTGTGCGAGCAGTAAACAAGGATTTCCCGATGTTTGAACTGATCGAGCATCGGAAGCTTTTTCTCAAGATCTTCAAACGGAATGTTCACCGCATTTTTTAAAGTTCCCCATTTTAGTTTATCCGTTCCATCGAACTCTTCTTTTGTCCGCACGTCAAGCAATACCGTGTACGGATGCTCTTTTATGTATTTGCAGATTTCATTTGGCTCGACGGAAGTAAAAGTAATGTCGGATGTCTTTACCAGTGGCATGTCGCAGCGTTTGCATGTGCCCGCATGATCGTAGGTTTCTTTGTCGCAGCTTTCACCGCAAGGCATGCATTTGTACGTAATGTCGTTGCGCGATGCAGCTGTGCAAAACACAAGAATCAAAAGGAGGAATTTAAGATGTTTCATAGACCGATTTGGTTAGTTAATTCGTGGTTGGTTTTGGCTGGTCGGAAATAAAACTAGCAAAAAGATTGTGACAGCGGCAATCGGCGAAAATAAAATTCAAATTTGAATAGCGGCATCGGCCTATCTTTGCAGCAAATTCAAGTAAATGGACGGCAATTATATTTTAGATCAGAACTTTAAAAAGCGGGTGTTTCTATGGGATGACCTGATGTATAAAGAATTTGAACGCTGTACGTTTACGGGATGCGATTTCTCAGCATGCGATTTCCTGTCGGTTTCCTTTATCGATTGCCACTTCAACAGTTGCAATTTTGCCGATGCCAAAATAAATTACGTCGGATTTCGCGATGCGGAGTTTTTCGACTGTAATTTTTCGGGAGTCAATTTTTCAATGGTGGACAAGTTGTTTTTCGGTGTTCGTTTTACGGAATGCATACTCGACTATGCGAAGTTCTATACATTGAAACTAAAAGGAACCCAATTCAGCTACTGCAGCATTGTCGCCGCCGATTTCATGGAAAGCGATCTTACTGAAACGACCTTTGACAGCTGTAACCTTCATAAAACCGTATTTTTCAACACAATCGCAAACAAGGCCGATTTTTCGACGAGTTATAATTTTTCAATCGATCCTGAAAAAAATAAGCTCAAGAAAGCGCGCTTCTCCCGATCAAACGTCCACGGACTTTTGGACAAATACGAACTTGTAATCAATTAGATGATCTTGTGCAATCGCACATATTGCAGCAGGATTATCGTTTTGGCATCTTTAATTTCACCCGAACCAATCATTTTCATAGCGCGGTCAATGGGAATTTCCAGTACTTCAATGTTTTCTTCTTCGTGGTCAACGCCGCCGCCTGGTGCAACTTTCATATCGCGGCTGTATTCCGCAATAAAATAGTGGACTATTTCGGTAACCGAACCGGGCGACATGTAAAGTTCGAACAGTTTCCGAACCTTCGAAATCTGATAGCCCGTTTCTTCTTGGGTTTCCCGACGGATGCACGTCTCAGGATTGTCATTGTCTAGTAATCCGGCGCATGCTTCGATCATCATTCCGTCCTGATTGCCATTTACGAAAGTGGGAATCCGAAACTGACGTGTTAGAACTACCGTTTTATTCTGGAGATTATACAGTAGGATAGTTGCACCGTTTCCGCGATCGTATGCTTCCCGGCTTTGTACTTTTTTACTTCCATCGGCTTTGGTGTATTCGTAGGTGATTTTTTTCAAGACATACCAGTTATCCGAAAGTATGTCCGTGCGGAGTAGTTTAACGTTGTTTATCACGGATTGTCCAGCTTTTCATTCCAAGATAGAAATAATCCGTGATTTTTTGTGAACAAGGCCGCACAATCTGCTAGTGTGAACTGATTTTCAAAATTCTGTATGTCATTTAGTATAAGTCGGTTACCAATTGTCAAAAGCCGGATCCCGAAAGCTGAAATTTGTAAGATAATTACATTAAAAAGATAAAAATTAATGCATTTTGTCGATTTTATTTGCATTTTGACGAGAAACGGAAGTAATATTGTCCCCGGAAAAATATAAACCCAAAAACCCAAATTAAAATGAATAAACTTTACAAATTTGCTTTAGTTCTCGTAAGCGGTTCCCTTTTGCTTTCGTGCGAAACGGAAAATCTTGAAAACGATGCACAGGTAAGCCGTGTTGCTCCTACTATCGGTAAGCAGTTGACGATCATCAATCACAGTGATTTCAACATGACTGCTGAAATCTATTGTTTTGGTGCCGAAGACAATATTGCCGTAAACTCATCGATTCGTGTAATGGGAAAAGCAATGATCCCTGCAAACACCAACGTAACCTACAAAAATTTTGCGCAAACCTCTAACCCGGCTTGTCGTATCAATCCTTGGTTCGTAACTGAGAATTCTGCTGCGCCAATCGCGTATACTGCGGTTCATGTGAACGACACTTACGGGCAATTGTTCAGTGTGAACTCACCAGCCAGCAAATACGCAAACTGGAGGTACATGAAAGTTGAATTTACGACCAGCGCCATCCCGGGCTTTACACAGCCACTCGTGATGTCGATCCAGCTGCCGTATTATTCAAGCAATAACACAGGTGAAGTATTCGTGGATCTTTCACAATACGGAATCCAACAAAACCTGCACCTGATGCAATCAAGCGTTCTTGATCAAAATGGTAATACCGTGCTGACTATCGAGAGCGAATTGATAGACTAAGACCAATCCAAATCCAAGTTTGAAGGGAAGTCCACGTGGCTTCCCTTTTTTTTGTTCATTGTTTTTCAGTCAGTTGATCCTTCGTGCTATCCTCTAACTTTAGGTTTGCGGGCGAAGATCCAAGAGGATTTCACGCTTTTGCTGCGCGGTGCTACGTTATCGCCGAACGTTTATGTCCAGTATTCAAATCTATTCTTCGTGCATAAAAAAAGCCAGCGATGTGCCGGCTCTATTTTTAAGTTGGAATTTTTAAAAAACGCTCTTCATTCCGAGGTATTTACCCGATGAATCAAAATCGAACGCCAGCAGTTTTTTCGTGGCAACTCCTTTATCATCGGTAACAGAATACAAATTGGTCAGGCTCCAATTTTTCGCCTCAGGATTGTACGCCATTTTGATTTCGGAAGGTTTGTAATGTTGGCCCGAGTTTACCATGTTGCCAACCTTTTCATTGGCGAACAGAATCATATCGTTGATCTTTTTGACGCCGATTTGATTAAAGGCCATTTGCTTGCAGACAACACTCACGGAAACTTTGTGCAACATTTCGGCGCCATTGATCTTGCACGCGAGATTGGAAACGATCATTCGGCCGTCCATAGCTTTAAAATCCTCTTTTTTAAGAAGTTTTTCTTCGCCAATTGTGCGCGAGCCAGTGTACATCGGACTTGAAACGCCGTCATTGCTGGCAATATCCTGGGCAAATCCGCAGGAAGCGCTCAGCAGGAATAGAAACAGAACTTTTTTCATAATCAGTAGGTTTGGGGTTAATAATTCAATAGGTAACGATGTAGGTATCACAATATTACGGAAACGGTTCGATGAAATCCAAATTTAATCGATAAACGGTTGAGTAAATTTTGGTTTTGGAGTAAATTTCTTATAATTAGCTACATAGGCAATATCAGCACAGATTGCAAAAAATTTTTGGTCTGCAGCCGATTGATTATCTTCGAAGTCGATTAAGAAAAATATGGCCGCAACGAATAAATGGAAAAAAGGACGTGGGAAGTTGGGACTTCTCGAGCCGCTGCTTGGAAATTGGCACGCTACCGCCGATTCGCCGATGGGAACCGTCAGCTGCACCCGTAGCTTTGAAAAGGTGCTAGGCGGAAACTACATAAAGCTGACTGCAACTTGGGACTTCAGTGGCAAGACCTACGAAGAACTGGCAATTTTTGGCAGCGCGGATGGAAAAATCCGGTTTAAGTCGTTTACTTCCGATGGAAAACATTCCGAAGGCGCAATAGATGACGGATCGGACGTACATCCTGACGCGATATGCTTTGTTGCCCAAATGGCCGCCGGAACCGCCAGAATGGTCTATTGGCCTGCAGAAAATGGAGGTTTTAACTGGGTCGTTGAATCCAAAAACAAAAAAGGCTGGAACCGCTTTACCGAGCATCACTATACGCAGATCGTTTCACCAATTTAATATCGCAATGAAAAATCCCGAAACAAACCCGGACCGTTTTGAAGATTTAATAACTAAGCTCGAAGAACGATTTAAAAAGAATTCACATCGTCATCCCAAAATTGAATGGGAAACAGTAAAATCGAGGCTGCAGCAGAATCCGGATAAACTGGAATCGCTTTCGCAAATGGAAGAAACCGGTGGTGAACCGGACGTAATCGGGGTTGAAAAGAATGGCGAGTTGCTTTTTGTGGATTGCGCTGCTGAAAGTCCGTCCGGACGTCGAAGTGTCGCTTACGACAAGGAAGGCCAGAATTCAAGGAAGGAACACCGTCCGGAAAACAATGCATTGGATATGGCAAAAACAATGGGAATCGAACTACTGACCGAGGAACAATACCGCAATTTGCAAGAACTTGAAAATTTTGATTGTAAAACATCCAGCTGGCTCAAAACTCCGCGAGAAATCAGGACTCTCGGGGGTGCAATTTTCGCCGACTTCAGGTACGGCCAGGTCTTTATCTATCACAATGGCGCACAATCTTACTATGCTGCGCGCGGCTTCCGCGGTTGCCTAAAGGTTTAATTTACAAGACATGAAAAGCATCGAGCTTTATGCCGACAAGGTCAAGATGATCAAACTATTGGTCATGGCGGCAGTAATATTTTTGATTGGCATTAAACCCGTTCTTTCCGATAGTACTTTCTTTGTTGTCATCGGGTATTTGTGCTTCGCGATTGCGGCCGGGTGCGCGATCACTGCCGGAATCACGTTATTTTCGTCAAAACCAACAGTTATTCTTTCGGCCAATAGCGGAATTTTCGACCGGCGTATTTTAAAGAAGCCGATCAGCTGGAATGAAATCGCCAAAGTTGAATTTGTTCAAAATCGGAACCTTTTATTTTTACAGGTGACTGCGACCGATCGTTTTGAGCTGGATCGTTTTCGTACTTTATATCGATCCACCGCTGCCAAAACCGGCGGTGCGCTGAAGAAATTCGATATTAACCTCTCGCAGATAACATTCAACCGCAAACATATTGAAACACTCATCCGGCAAAAAAATAAGTAATCGACCGATTTGGGCGCCAAAGCTAAAATTCAGCTTCAAATATTTCGTTATCACCCTGTTACTATTCGCAACCGAAACTCTTATTGCGCTGTTTGTTCATGATGATTTCGTCCGGCCTTATCTAGGTGATGTGTTGGTTGTGATACTGATTTATTGCTTCTTAAAATCTTTTGTCGCCATTCGGACCTCGTATGCAGTTATATTTGTGCTCTTGTTTTCATTCCTTATCGAATACCTGCAATCGATAAACTTTGTATCGATAATCGGGCTACAGGATTCGAAATTGGCGAACACAATTTTGGGAAATTCTTTCGCGTATGAAGACTTGCTGGCTTACTTATCCGGCGCTTTGGTAATCGCAGTTGCCGAAAAATTTTCTATAAAGGCAAAATGATCTTTCTCTTAACTTTAAACTTAAAATAAATTTATTAGTGTCAACTTTTTCAACGAGGAGCGTATTTTTCATTTTAATGCTGGCGCTGCTGCAATTTTCCTGCAATTCAAAAGAGGAACGCCCCCAACCAGTTAAAGCGAATCCTACAACAGAGCAGATTTTTGACCGGCAAAAGTGGCAAACGAAGAACGGTGACGATTATCCGTACAGAAGCAGAATGCTTGACGATTTAGTAAAGCATCGGAAGCTGCATGGGTTGAACAAAAGTCAGATATTGAAGATGCTTGGCAAGCCTGACCGGATCGACAACAACTATTTATTTTATGAGATCGAGCAGCAACGAATTACTATTATGCCGTTGCACACTAAAACAATGGTCATCAAACTCGATAAGAATGGAATCACCGAATGGGTGAAAATTCACGAATAATTGTGACCGGGAAACTCTACCGGATAACTTTCTTTGTTATCATTTGCATATAACGGAAACACCAAATATGCTGTTAATTAGATGTCCGTTAACGCGATGACGAACGATTTAATCGTAATTTTAGTAGTCATTAAAATTTCCGATTATGAAAAATTACCACGATTATAAAAGCTGCATCGAGGCATGCCTCAAGTGCGCGGCAATCTGCAATCACTGTGCTTCCTCGTGCACACAGGAAGATGATGTTAAAATGATGAGCCGATGCATCCAGCTTGATATGGAATGCGCTGCAATGTGTTATGCCGCGGCCCAGCTTATGAGTTTAGGAAGCGACTATGCGCAGCAAATATGCGGGATTTGCGCAGAAATGTGTGACCGATGCGCTGCCGAATGTGGCCAACATCAAACTGAGCATTGTCAGGAATGCGCTAAAATGTGCCGTCAATGTGCCGATGAATGTCGAAAAATGTAACTTCAGAATATCGGCCAAGACGATGATCACAACATTTTTTGCAGAAAAGGCGCCAGTATTATGACGTGATTGTGTAGTTCGTCCTTTGCAGCGTAGATGAGCGTTACAACCTCATGTTTTCGTAACTCGTTCACGAAATCGGTAATGCCGCCCGCTTCTTTGAGTTCAGCGAGGTAAAGTGACCTGAATTTGTTCCAGCGCGTGATTTTATCCTCGTGAAACCACTTTCGCAGGGAGTTTGTCGGCGCAAATTCCTTTTTCCATAGATCACAATTCAGATCTTCGTTCTTAATTCCGCGCGGCCAGAGCCTGTCAACCAACACTCGGAAACCATCGTCCGGCGAGTAAGGATCGTAGGCTCTTTTCGCATGGATTTGTGTCATTTTGAGGAGTTTTGCTGTGTCTGCGCCGCCAATAGTTCGGTCAGATTCTCGAAAATCATCCTGAAGCCGATCGTAAAGCCTTCGAGCAGTTTTTCCATTCTGTCGAGCGATTCGTTCGTGACGATTATACGCACTTCGGTTTGTCCGCTTTCTTCGGTAAAATTCAAATCCCATTCCGAACCCGGCAGTTCAGGGTTTTCATTTTCATCAGCAAATGTATTTGACATTTGGATGAACGTTTTCGGATTTATTATGTTGTAGGTCTGAATTCCCCAGCGTTTGTTGCCTTCCGGACTGACCATTGCGTAGAAGCGTTTTCCGCCGACTTCAAAATCCATGTATTTTGTCTCTGAAGTGTATGGTTTTGGTGCGTACCATTGGTCAAGGATTTCCTTTTTCGTAAATGCGTCCCACACCAAGGCGAGGCCGGCATCGAATTTCATATCGATACGAACTGTTTTTGATGATTTGTCGACTGTAAAATCAAACGGTGAATTGCTGTTCATTTTTTCTTGTTTTTAAGTGTTTGTAGTACGTTATCAAGTTGATTAAATCGTTTTTCCCATATTTCCCTGAATTGGTTCAGCCAAATATCGATATCCTTCATTTTTTCAATTTCGAGCGAATAGTAGATTTCGCGTCCATGTTGTTCTTGTTTTACCAACTCACATTCGGTAAGTATTCGAAGGTGTTTGGAAACGGCCTGCCGCGTGGTATGAAAGTTATCCGCCAACGCGTTCGGTGTCATTGGATGGATCGCTATCAGTGTAATAATTGCTCTTCTTGTCGGATCGGCTATCGCCTGGAAAATGTCACGACGCATAATTCCTGTATTTATGAAACCATTTGGTTGCAAATATATGTGCAACTATTCGGTTTCGCAAATTATTTTGGATTTTTTTTTAATCAAATGATCCGGCGCTTTTTCTGCTGACGAAAGTGCTGGTAATTCCGGAGTGGACTAGTGGCTTAACGTGAATACCAGCTACTGATTTCTATCGAAGCAATTTCCTTTTCAGTAGCTTTATCCGAGTGGTCAAAATGTCGGATAGAATTCCGAATGCAAGCGTCGCGGATCCGATCAACAGCACGTTAATGTGGAGGATTGTATAAAATATCCCGCCTATGAGTCCGCCCAAAAAGAAGAAACTGATGATTGTCAGTCGGAGTTTCACCGCCATTTTCAACTTTTTCCGCAGGTCGGCTTCACGGTAGAAAAATAGTTGGGAGACTTCAATTCCGAGGTCAGTGAAGAGTCCGGTAAGATGCGTTGTTCGTACCGTCGCGTTCGAGATTCGGGTAACCAAAGAGTTTTGCAATCCCATGGCAAAGAGGAGAATGCAGGCAATTACATTCGGACTTTGATCAAGAAGATTCGCGGCCAACACGGTTACAATGATAAGAATTGACGCTTCGATTAATGTTGGGATAACATACACATATTTGGCATTGCGGCGCGAGATAATTTCGACCAGAAAACTTGAAGAAAAAGAGCCAAGGAAGAAACAAAATATGTACAGGAAATACATGAATGCCTGATACGCATGGAGTTTAAAAACTTCGTCCACAAAAAAGGCGAAATGCCCCGTAACGTTGGTTGTCAGCCTTGCAACTGCGAGAAATCCCGCAACGTTGACCAATCCCGCTACAAAAGAAAGTAAAGAAGCAATCTGCAAATTGTGTTTAACAGTTCTTCTTTTTCCTATATGAGTAAACATTTACTGCGAAGTTCGGTGTTATTGTTCCTTGAATATAAATGCGAAGCGAAGTTCAATATTTATTGTGGAAAGTCGGCGTTTTCCGGCGAAAATCTGCGCTTGAGTTTATGCTATTCATTCGACATGCCATATTCAACTGCTGCTTTCAGCGTCGGCAGATCAATGTCGCTTAATTTTTTGAATTTTATGCAATAGCCGGTAATGCTGGCTTTCCCGAGTGTCGCGCCGAAAGTGTCTTTCAAATACGTCTTATCGCTGATTCCCATAATATAAATGGAAATCCCGCTTGTGTTAGCGCTCATGCCGACCTGGTAAAATTCCTTTGTGCTTCCGTCGGCGTAGGTTCTTTTTTGAAATCCGTAGCCAATGTTTGGATTCGAAACGGTTTTGTTCTCGCTGTCTTTTCCGTCCAAAAACCACAGTCGGGCGTTGGGATTTTCGCTGCGAATCCATCGGTGAAGTTCGTGCATTTCGCTGCGCTTCGGTTCCGGTTGCGAATTGATGTAAGCTTCAATTTCCTTCTCCATTGCTTTAAGATTTCGTCGAATATAGGAACAATTAGCGCTCGGTTTCAGAATATTCGATATATAATCAGTAGATGTTAAGATTAGAGTTTCTAAATCCGATGAGCTATCACTTCTATTGGTCGTTATGTTGCCGATGCGATATAAAAAGTAAAACCGACATTATTCCCAAAGAAACAATTGATGAATTTAATGTTCCAAGGTGCATTCCGCCTTTCTCGATTGGTTTCGTCAGAAAGTCGCCAAACGTTGCTCCGAAAGGCCTTGTGAAAACGAATGCGATCCAAAATAAAAGAACATGATTAATTTTTGTGAAATAATGCAGCATGACAACTATCATGATCACTGCTCCTGTAATTAAAGCGCCCTGCAGGTAACTCATTCCAAAATGATCGCCAAGAAAATCTCCGAACGCGGTTCCTAAACTGTTCGAGAAAAGAATAGCCGTCCAATAGTATATTTCCTTTTGCCTGCCGGTTATTGGATAAACTTCGAGGTTCTTGTATTTGCGGAACCAAAGCAACAAAGTTAGGAACAAGCCACCGGTAAGTAAAGCGCTTCCCAAAGTATAGCCGAGATGAAGCGTTCTATCAATATAATCGGAGATTTCGGTTCCCAATGTTGTTGTACCGATAATTACCAGCCAATAAATCGCAGGCACAAATTTTTTGACTGAAAGTTGGGCAAACAAAACGGCTAAGAAAAAGAGCAAGGTAATTGCAATCCCGATGGTATAACCTAAGTTCAAAGTCATTGAAAAAAAATCACCAAGCGTTTCTCCAAGTGTTGTTGCAACAATTTTCATAAGCCAAAACAGGAGTGTTATTTTGGCAACCTTGTTAAATTGTTCGCTTTGGTTTTCGTTCATAATACTTCCAGTTTCTGTTAATCGTAAATTATAAATTTCGTTTATTGCTTTCAATTGCAATAAATTCGGGTAGATATTCCGGCGTGCATCCTTTTGAAACCGTCTTGCCTTTGTAGAGTCCGGTTTTTTCACCAAGCGCAATACACCGATCGCGCAGTTTCTTATCGTAAACGCCGATCCAACCGGCTAAAAAATTCATTGCCCATTGGACTTCTGGTTCCTCCTTTTCAATCCGGTTTTCAATTTTGGATAGCAATTCCTCATTACTTGTCGGAGGAGTTTGTCCCATCCAGCGCAAACGGCCTTGATAATACCAGAAGACTCGCCGCAGAAGTGGCGACGGGCTCGTTTCCCAGCTTTCTATCAATGCAATTGTCTTTTTGTCTTTGGTGAGTTGGTTTGCCATCAGCCAATCAATGAGTTGAAGTTTTTCGGTTTCAACGTGCTGATTCATGTCGGATACCAAGTTGTCAATGATTTCCCGGGTAAGAAGCTTTTTGTCCATTATCAGAATCGCCAATTGTCGCGCGAGGAAGCGTTTGGTTGACCAAAGTTCGATTGCCAGTTGGTGGTCTTTTTTTATGTCTTTTGCGATGGTGCGCAGATCGCCCAGTTTCGTAGTCGTGTCAGCTATCTGAGAGAGTATTTTTTCTGTTTCCGTTGATAATTTCATCTGTACAATTTATTGGATAGGTGCGACCACAATTTTGGATGCTACTTCACATCTCGAACGTATGCGACATAAGCGATGGTTGCACCTCCAAAGCACATCCCTGTGCCGATCAGGCGGACAATATCAACGGTTCGAATGTTGGCCCATGCGGGGCCGCTGATCATGGCTAAAAGGTTCATCAATCCAAAAATAGCAAGCAAGTAGAAAATGCGAGGAAATCTGCGTCGGTTGTTCATTGTTTATCTTTTATAATCTTGTGATTCGCTTTCGTAACATTTGTTTTAAAACAGTTTCAAGCTATTTATTATTTGTTGCAACGCTTCATAGAATATTGGGAAATCTTCTACTTTCCGTGTGAAGAGGCGAACGACAATAAAATTATGGTCATATACAGTTAGATAATATTTTGATTTTATTTTTTCGGTCGGACTTTCCTCGAGCGATGTCAAGTAATAATAATTTTGGCCGTTAATTGTTGATTCTCCGATCTCCGAAACTATATCGCCGCGCGTCCGAAGTTGTTTTGTATATCTATCCGCAATCGAGTCCAAAGGCGACGAACCACTATATTTTGAAATGGTTAGATAAGCTGATGCGTTTGGATAATTTTGGTCATTGTTGGTTGTCGCGAGAAATCGAACCGGGCTTTTTTTGCCTTGCGAGACGGTAATCCAGGATTTAGGATAGGAAATCGCAAATCCATTTTTCTGGTCGACGAAAGTTTTCAGATTCTGTGCAAAAATGGGAGCGTTACAGCAAAAGAATATTCCAATAAGGATCTGCACAATTTTAGTTTTCATCGTCAGTTTTTAAGAAGTTAGAGCTAACGGCGTCGGTTTGATGCTCTTGGCCAATTATTTACAGCTGAAAAATAGACAAAATTCGTGTACCTGAAACTATGTGCAGAAACTAAAAAAGCTGACGGTAAAACAATGTTGTCAGTAGTTTATAAAGTCAGCGATTTTATAATTGCTTTTGGACTCATAAATTGGGAAAAATACTGCTGTGCATTGCGGGCAAGTTTCGCACGAAAGTCAGGATGTTCAACCAATTCTGTAATTGCACTTTCTATTTCCCCTTCGGATGAAATAAAATGAACATGCTCACCGTGAACAAGAGGTTTTGTGAAACTATAAGACAATTTGGATGAGATTATCACGCTGCCAATAGCCAGAAACTCAGCCAATTTCCAGCCGTGACAATTATGAACCGCAGGCGTATTGAAAACGACGATAGACTTTTTACTGTTGTTTAGAAAATCCCGGAGCGAATACGGTTCATGAATAATAACGTCTTCAAATCGATTATAATCAGGATGATCTTTACTGGCAAAGAGTCCGCCTTCAAATTTAATCGACTTGAAAGACCGGCAGGTTTCGATAAATTTTTTTCGGTACTGATTGGTTTCACCGACTTCATCGCCGCTCGTCCATAAAGTCGCCGCCAGAAATATATAATTCTCATCGCTGCTTTTAGAAGTTTCAAGGAATTTTGCGAGCGGCAATCGCTGGTACTGATGCCAATAATCTTGAATGAATTTGAAGCCGCTTACAGGAATCGATCTGGAGCTTAGAAAACTATTTTTTAAGCATTGGAAAATGGTTTCGGGCAATGACCAAATCCGAACGCCGAATGATGGCGGAATAACGCGCAGTTTATCTAAATTTTTATGAATGTGGCCTGGGTCGAAATTGATTTTTGCATAGATGTCACACCATTCGTAGGCTTCGTTGCTAATGTCGGGCGGATCACAGAAATCGATGACGTACCTTGTGATTATGCCGTCGTTAATTTGGACAAAAGCAAAATAATGATTGAATGAAAATAATTCCTTTGCTCTATGAAGTTCACGAAAGTAGTGCCTTCCGAATGAAACATTCCGTTTTCCAAAAGTTTCGTATAAGCCCTGAATGTAAAATGAGGAGTAAAGTATTCGAGATGTAGGATCAATGACTATGCGACTTTCTTTCAAGGTTGTGATTTTAAAGAATTACTGCCGATGGTCGGCGGCGCTTCCAGATCGCGGAAAACCATGTTAATTACTTCGGGCAAGGTAAAACTATTCTCTTAAATTGCTGTTCGCAAAAAAGGAATACGGCCCTAACTGTTAAACGGACAGGAATTGCAGGTTTCGATTCTTCCCGCCTGGCAATGATTTGTACATCATTTACTGATTTTAAAATCTTGGTTGGTGAAAGGTTGGCTGTCCGGAATTTTCACCACATTAAATTCAAAGTCGGCCAAACGATGACAACTGTTGCAAGTGTTTGTCAGCGAGATGTAAGTACTTTTGAATAAGGCGGGATTGTGCTGTTTTATCGCATTGTTAATGCTGTCTAACGCAGGATTTATCATTCCGACCATCTGACTCTCCGTTCGTTCCGTTTGAAATTTCTGAATGTTTTCGATGGCTTCCTTTATTTCGTGAACTTCAAAGTCTGCAAGTTTCCAGTTTTGATTCTGTCCTGCAAACCAAAGTTTGGAATGATGCGCTTGTATGTTAGTCATAAATTCTCCGAAGCCGGGTTTATAAGTATCGCCAAGTTTTTTTTCCAGACTGTCGATTCGGTTTTGCAAAACCTGTGTCTTGTCATTAGGCCGATTGCAGGCAAAAAGTCCGAATGTTATTATGATGATAAAAGTCTTTTTCATTCTATTGAAATTGAATGGCCGTCATAGCATTACGCCTCACCGCTTCGCAAGAGTTGGCAGCTCCGGAAATGAGTTATAAAGATGAAAAATAATTAAATTTTACTTGGGTTGGTAAATCCTGCAAGCTAAATGCAGGCATTCGGCTCCAATGTTATGGTATTTGAACAGATTTAGTAGGTATTCTTTTCCCGAATGGCTTTCGTTTCTTTTGGAATTTCAATAAAATAGTAGAGTAGGCCGGTTATAAGTCCAAAAAAGATAAAGCCGATTAACCACAAGAATTTTTCCGGCAATGGTTTGTTGGATCGGAAGATCATCGTTAATCCGATAATAATATAAATAATTGAAATTAGAAAAGCGAGAGGAAATATAAACGCCGCACCGGGCCAGTGCAATAGTTTAAAAAGTGCACCAATAATTAAAATCGGAATACTTAAAAACAGTGCCAGCGAATAAAGTCGAATAGAATTCATATTTCGAGTTATTTATGTGAAGATAAATCTTTATTTAAATGATTTCGTTAGCTTTCGAAGTTTTTGTTTCAAGGGATTTATTGAAATTTTGCTCAATAATTTAAAAGCATTTTAATTTCAATTTTGCCACTCCTGTTTCAGCAAGGAATGGCATTCTGAATCTTCATGAACCCCATCTACAATATAATCTTGCCGTGCTATTCCTTCCTTCGTAAAATTGAATTTCTTTAATAACTTCAGTGATGGGATATTATACGAAGCCACCAAAGCTTGCACGCGATGAAGATTCAAATTTTGAAAACCGAACTGTAACACCATTTTCAAAGCTTCCGTCATATAACCTTTGTTCTTAGAATGGTCGTTTCTCAGGCTGTAAAAAATATCCGCGCGATTGTGACTCATATTCCAGGTATGAAATCCACATTCACCTAAAATTTGATTGGAAGACTTTTCGACTAATAGAAAGTAAAAAAATGATATTCTGAAGGTTTCCATTCCTTTTTCAAATTTCAGCTTTAAATCCTGAAAGTCGTCTTCACTGAACTGGAAAAAATCAGTAATCTTTTTTTGTGTTTTAGAACTGAACAAATCCTCAATAATCTTTGGTGTAATCGGTTTCAAAAGCAATCTTTCAGTTTCAAGTTCACTATATTCAATCATAGCCCTAATTGTTTTGTATTTCGCCCCATCGATCTCGTGTATTCTTGGACCAAATGCTACTTTCCGGCAAGGTAAAACTTTCTTAATTACCTGCTGCCCGAACCAAAAAATGTAACCATGGTACAAAATTATATTCTGGCAACCAGGAAAAATTCTCCGCTTGCAGGAACAAGATTGTCCGTTCTGTGTATAAAATATCTCTCAGTCATTTCTTTTGTAGAAATGGTTTGGATGTGCGTCAGACCTATGTCATCTGCAAGCTTTACAATTTCATCAATGCGAAAAAAACTTACAAAGGGCGTTCCTGAAGCGGATGCACCTTTAATTGCCATTTCCAGTAAAGGCTTGTCTTCTTCATCGAGTTGCTCCAAGGGTAAATAAAATGAGATTGCTACCGTTGAACCGGCCGCAAGTGAAACCATACTTTTTAGCGTATCGGCGATTGCGTCCTTGGTTAGGTAAAGTGTGACGCCGGTGCAGGAAACAAAAGTTGTCGAATTTATATCAAAGCCTTTTTTTATTAATTCGTCCCACCAGGATGATTTTTCAAAGTCAACTGGAACGAAATGAAGATTAGTAGGGATTTCATATCCGTTTTGGATCAGTTTTTCTTCCTTCCATGCTAAGGTATCCGGTTGGTCAATTTCGTAAATGTCAACACGCGAACTAACGGCTGCATTTCGTTGAGCAAAGCTGTCGAGGCCTGCACCAAGCAGAACATATTGCATTACACCGTTTTCAATTTCGTTTTTCGCGATATCTTCAACAAATCGGGCGCGGGCAACAATGGAAGCCCGGAGCCGTTTCGTGTATTTCATGTCAGGACGTTCCTGCCAATCCTTGTCCGGTTTGATCAGTTCGTACCCGACTCTGTCCTCAATGACTGGAGGTTTATCATCCACAAACACATGTAATGCTCTCCATAATGCGGTCCTTATTGCTGTATTATCTGGCTGTTTTCTTGTCATAACTTGCTGCGAAGTACTATCTGTAAATACCGGTATTGTGACTATTCTGTTGCTGCGAAGATAACATGACTCTTTCCGCAAGTTAAAACATTCTTGATTAGAACAAAGTTCCCGAACCGAATATGCAGCGATGGAAGGTGATATTTTACCGGTGGCTTATTGATTTAAAAACTGATTTACACAGTATGGTCCGATGCAAACCCAGGCTGGATAAATATCCAAAAATTTCCCGCAACAATATTATATTCTCTGAAAAGAGTAAGCCATGAGTTTCCTCGATATATTCCAAACCCAAGCAGTCAGTTTCGACATAAAAGCGGAATACCCTAAATCTCTGGCAATTCCGTTAATTATCGCCAGTAATAACATGGGGAACCACAATAAGAAAGCCTGTAACATCATGGCAAGTTTCAATTCGATAGTGCGGGAATAGGAGTTGCGTACTTTCGGCAAGATAAAACTTTCGTAATTAGATTGCTATTCCCGAACCTAAAAAGCAGCATTAGAAATTAGCCAATGTTACTTGAGGTTGCGCTACCAAAGATTTGCAAACAAAGGAAGAACAAATTGCAATTTTCTGATTATTTTCTGCCAGATAACTTTTGAATAGCAGCGAAGACTTCCCGAACCGAAGTTTTGCGCTGACGAAAGATCAAGAGAAGTTCTAAACGACGCAATTGACAAAGATTTTCGCCAAAATAACCACAATCCATTTCGACAAAGAAATTCCGCAAACCAGACAAGCAATTGCGTTTCGAATTTCCGCCGCAGAAAGGAAACTTTTTTCCGCGCAAAACTGAAACGTCAAAATTGCAATGGGAAACACGAATGAAAACGATGCGAATCGTGTAGCTCCAGTGCAATCTCAAGTAACGGTCTCGGCTAATTTCTTGATGCGGAAATAGAAGCTGAGTACTTTCGGCAAGATAAAATATTCCTGGTTAATTTGCTGCTCCCGAACCTAAAAAACAGCATTAGAAATCAGCCATTGTTACTTGAGGTTGCGCTACCAAAGATTTGCAAACAAAGGAAAGAACAAATTGCAATTTTCGGAAATGCTTCTGCAAGACAAATTTTGAATAGGAGCGAAGACTTCCCGAACCGAAGTTTTGCGCTGACAAAAAATCAAGAGAAGTTTTAAACGACGCAATTGCCAAAGAATTTCGCCAAAGTAACCGCGATCTGTTTCGACAAAGAATTTCCGCAAACCAGACAAAGCAATTGCGTTTCGAATTTCCGCCCCAGAAAGGACACTTTTTCTGCGCAAAACTGAAACATCTAAATTGCAACGGGAAACACGAATGAAATCGATGCGAACCGTGTAGCTCGAGCGCAATCTCAAGTAACGGCCTCGGCTAATTTCTTGATGCGGAAATAGAACCTGAGTACTTTCGGCAAGATAAAATATTCCTGGTTAACTTGCTGCTCCCGACCCTAAAAAGCAGCATTAGAAATTAGCCATTGTTACTTGAGGTTGCGCTACCAAAGATTTTTACACAAAGAAAAGCATAAATTGCAATTTCTGAAACCATTCGGCACGACAAATCTTGAATAGGAGCGAAGACGTCCCGAACCGAAGTTTTGCGCTGACGAAAGATCAAGAGAAGTTCTAAATGACGCAATTGACAAAGATTTTCGCCAAAAGTAACCACAATCCGTTTTGACAAAGAATTTCCGCAAACCAGACAAGCAATT
>JAEWJM010000015.1 GCA_023386585.1 Bacteroidota bacterium
CAGACAAAAGAAGAAGAAAAAATCAAGAGAGGTAAAAGGCCGCTAAGCTCTTTTTTTGCTTCTTTTAGCTCCTATTTTCTATTTAAATATTGGAGTCGCTGAACCTCCTGACCTCGGTTTGTTAGCAGACAAATCGAAGTTCTGTAGATAGACTCTCATTTACCAAGTTATTCCGAACTGAAGATTCAGCGGAGCTAAAAGAAGAAAACTTTTACTTTTTTTCTTGATAAAAAAAGTAACAAAAAAATCAAGTCTGCATATCTTCCGCTTAAAAACTACGTCAGGATTTCTCCATCGCGACCCAAGCCGCTCGCCAAGGCTGATCAAACTTTGAAGTTGCGGAAACATTGTTGCAATATTACAGCCTTTGTCTTGCCGGATGGCTCGTCTCGTGGATCGCTCTCTTTGACCCGGCGCGCAAATCCTTCCTTGTTTTTCTACGCGAAACATATGATGACGGAGCTGCAACCACCGTTGAAGGTAGTTGCTTCTATGCGATAGCTTTGCTCCTTCAAAGACCGAAACATCATCGTTTCCGTCCTCGCGGCGTTCTTTTTCATCGCGTAGATTTCAAGCTGCAGACGCACGATGATAATCACGAAGCTTTCCAATACACAGCCAGGCGCACACAGCGCTAGGCTATAAGCTCTAGGCTGTAAGCTCAAAGCCCAAAGCTCAAAGCCTAAAGCCTACAGCCCTGAGCCCTGAGCCCTGGACCATTAGCCTTGGCCCTTGCCTTACGCAAAGCAATAATATTTACTACATTAGCGCATATTAACAAAATATGCTCGACACGCCCGAATCAAAGTTTATCATCGAAAAACTTTCCGCTGAATTGTTTCCCCATTTGCATTACCACTGCGTCAACCATACGCTTGACGTGTATAACACTGCCGCAATGATCGCCAAAAACGAAGGTGTGGGTGCCGAAGATACACGGTTGCTGCTCGCTGCGGCACTTTATCACGATTCGGGTTTTTTGCGGCAAAGCAAAGGACACGAAATGGTTTCCTGTGAAATCGCATCGGAAGCGTTGCCCAAATATGGCTATTCGAGGGATGAAATCGCTAAAATCTGCGAGATGATTGCGGCGACACGAATTCCGCAAAGTCCGCACTCACTTCTGGAACAGATCATTTGCGACGCCGACCTCGATTACCTCGGACGGAACGATTTTTTCGAAAAAGGGCATAACCTCTATCTGGAGATGCTTCATGAAGGGAATATTGCCAATGAAGATGATTTTGATAAGCTGCAGATCGATTTTCTTAAACAACATTCCTACTTCACCCGAACAGCGCAAAACCTCCGCAATGAAAAGAAAGCGGAGCACCTGAACAGTTTACTTTCCAAAAACCAAAGCAAATGAAACAGCTGTACTCAAAGCAATCACTGACCGACGCTTTATACCTTATTACCGGAATCCTGTTTTGCGGATTCGCGTTAAAAGGATTTCTTATCCCGAACCACTTTTTTGACGGCGGCGTCACCGGAATCGCCCTTTTGCTGCACGAATTGTATCAGTGGAGCATCGGCTATATCATCATCCTGGCCAATATTCCGCTTATCATTCTCGGCGCGATTTACGTCAACAGGAAGTTCGCCATCAGGATCTCACTCGGCATTCTCGGACTTTCGCTTTGCCTGCTTTTCGTTTCGTATCCTCAAGTCACGTCTGATAAGCTGTTGGTTTCGATCTTTGGCGGCGCATTTATGGGCGTCGGGATCGGACTTGCAATGCGTGGCGGATTTGCTCTGGACGGCGTCGAAGTCCTCGCACTCTTCACCGGAAGGCGCATCAGCTTTTCAACCAGCGAAATCATTCTCGGAATCAACATCCTGATCTTCCTTATTGCAGCGCTTCACCTCGGATTGCCAACCGCGCTGTATTCGATCCTGACCTATTACAGCGCATCGAAAACCATAAATTTTGTTGTGGAAGGAATCGAGGAATTTACCGGGGTGACGATCATTTCCGGCCAAAGTGAACTCATAAAAGAAGCGCTGGTGATGAAGCTTGGTCGCGGAATTACGGTTTACAAAGGCGAACGCGGTTTTTTGAAAGACAGTTTCGATGTCAGCCAGCCGTGTGACATTTTGTTCACGGTGGTAACGCGGCTTGAGTTGGGAAGGCTTAAAAACAAGGTCCACGAAATCGATCCGAAAGCATTTGTATTTACCAATGTAATCAAGGAAACGGCCGGTGCTGGAGCAGTCTTAAGCCGGAAGGCGCGGCATTAATTGTTGACTTCGTAAGTCACAACCGGCGCCGTCTTGTTTTTCAGGGTGAATTCGCCGGCAGGCGTACATTCGAACGATTCTTTTGCTTTTTCGTACGCGTCGGCAGTGATCAATATCTGGCCTGCTTTTGCAACCGACTGCAGCCGTTGCGCCGTGTTTACCGCATCGCCGATGACCGTATAATCAAGCCGCTTCAATGAAGCCGACCCGATATTTCCCGAAAGCATTTCGCCGGGATTGATTCCGATTGAAATTTGCGGCTTAAACCGGATTTCGCCAACGGTTATTTCGTCAGTTTCCTCAATCTGCTTCCTTATGGCAAGTGCCGCATCAATGGCACGATCCAGGTGAAAATCGCCCCGGAAAACCGCCATTACGGCATCGCCCAGGAATTTATCCACATGTCCGCTTTGCGCGATGATTTCCGAAACCATTTTATCGAACAGGCCATTCAACAAGGTTACAACCGTATTGGCAGGGATTTTTTCGGTGATTCCGGTGAAACCGCACACATCGATGAACATCACCGTGGCCTCAAGGATTTCATTCTTAAGCAGGCTTCCTTCAAACTCCTTTTGTGACATGAAGTTGAGCACGTTTTCGTCGACGTACATTTTCAGGATGTTGTTTTCCTTGATCGCTTTCAGCGTTTCCTGAAGCTGTCGCACCTGTTGGATCGTTTTTTCCATCGTATGCTCGAGATCTTCAAAATCGACCGGCTTGCACACAAAGTCAAAAGCGCCGCGGTTCATCGCCGTGCGGATATTTTGCATGTCGCCATAAGCCGAAACCACTACTGCTTTCAGGGTCGGATTTGAGGCAAGATGCGTGAGCAGCGTCAGCCCGTCCATAACCGGCATGTTGATATCGCTCAGCACAATGTCCAGATCAGGATGTTCGCTCACGCGTTCCAAAGCTTCCTGTCCGTTTTTCGCAAAAATAAATTCGTAAACATTCTCCCGTATTTTTTTACGGAACTTCTGTTTCATAAGGATCTCCAAATCCGGTTCGTCGTCTACTACCAGTATCTTGGCCATTACGATGGAAGGTGTTTAAGTTTGTCTTTTAGCAGGTTGAAATCGAGCGGCTTGGTCAGGAAGTCGTTTGCGCCGTTTTCGATCGCCTGCCGATGGTTTTCCTCGTCTCCGTAAGCGGTAACCATCATCACCATTGGCGGCGGCGCGCTGTAGGCTTTCCTGATTTTTGACAGCAGTTCAATTCCGCTCATTCCCGGCATATTGATATCCGACAGGATCAGGATCACTTCCGAGCGGTGTTCGCCAAGGTACGAAAGCGCTTCCTCACCCGATAGCGCAAAGTCAAAATCGAATTCGCCGCTGCGTATTTCCTTTCGGAACCGTTGCTCAAATAACGATTTTACGTCTGCCTCGTCGTCAACTACCAATATTTTCATGCGAAATCAAGGTTTCAGGTTCACTTTGAAATTGCAGGTTTTCTTGTTTGGGTTGAATTTTACTCAACTCGTTGATGGGGTGTGCTAATGTAGCGAATAATATCGGTTTTCAAAATAGCTTTAAGCCTCGTTTCCGATGGGAAGAATGAGGGTAAAAATGCTGTATTCGCCTTCTTTGCTATCGATGTCGATCGTTCCGCCGTGGCCTTTAACGATGATGTCGTAGCTTAAGCTGAGTCCGAGGCCGGTGCCTTCTCCGGTTGGTTTGGTCGTAAAGAAAGGCTGAAGGATCTTTTCCCTGATTGCATCCGGGATTCCGGTACCGTTGTCTTTTACGGTGATCTTTACGGAATCGCCGACTCTTTCGCTGGTGACCTGCAAAACGGGTTTGTAGTTGCTGTCGGTCAGTGATTTCTGCTTGGTTGCGTAAAATGCATTGGTAAAAAGGTTCAGCAGCACGCGGCCGACATCCTGCGCAATGACATTTACCTTTGGAAGCTGCGGATCGAAATCCGTCACCAGGTCGGCGTTGAAGGTTTTGTCCTTGGCGCGCAACCCGTGATAGGCGAGGCGCAGGTATTCGTCGGCGATGACGTTGATGTCGGTCGGTTCTTTGAGTCCGGAACTGGTGCGTGAATGCTGAAGCATGCTTTTCACGATGCCGTCGGCACGCTTGCCATGATGTGCAATTTTCCCGAGGTTACTTGAAATATCCTGCAGGAGCTCGGCTTCGAGTTCTTGGTCACGCTCGTCTGCCGCTTTTTCGCGTTCTTCCTTGATTTCGGAGATGAGTTCAATGCTGACCTCCGAAAAATTGTTGACAAAGTTCAGCGGATTCTGTATTTCGTGGGCGATTCCCGCGGTAAGCTCGCCCAGCGACGCCATCTTTTCGGACTGCACCAGTTGTGCATGTGTTTTCTTGAGTTCGTGCAAAGTGTCGTTGAGCGTACTGTTGGTTGCCGACAAAACTTCGTTTTTTTCGTTCAGATCGTTGGTGGTTTTGTCGAGGTCGTCGATCATTTTGTTGAACGCCTTTTCGAGCTGGCCGATCTCATCGTTGTGCAGCCGCTGGATCTTCTGGTTCAGATCGCCTTCGCCAACTCTACGCGCCGCATCGCGCAAGGCCAGTATTGGCACCGAAATCGTCCGGGCAAGCCATAAACCGAGCAAAATTCCCATAAGAAGGATAATTCCGCTGACAATTACCGATGTGTTCTTGATATTCGCCTTGCTGGCTTCGATGCCTTCGGTGTTGAATCCGAGAAGTATCGCTCCCGACAGCATTTTGGTTTGAAATGCCGCCCGTTTTACGATCAGCGAATCGTTTGAAGTGATCGACGCGCTGACGTGCTGGTTTTCGGGAAATGTCCGGAAAACAGTTTGTTTTAGTTTGTAGCTTTTATGTCCGCTATCCCAAACGGTATCCGACTGAACCATGCTGATGAACTGCAGCCGCGGATCGCCTTTCACAAACTCCATTGCGGTTTGTACGCCTTCAAAATTCTGTTCGTTGATGGCGATCTTCACACCGAGCGCAACCGTGTTGGCAAGATTCTGGACCTCATTATTGTAATTGTTGACCAGTAATTCGCCTTGTTGCTGCGGAAAATAGAACAGCGTAAAGAACGAGTAGATCAATACTATCGAGCAGATCGTCAGCCAGATCTTCGTTTTTAGGTTTAAAAGCATTTTGTCATGTTATCGTTGCACATTGAAATTGAAATAACATGAGTTAGAAAACCGGCTTCCCGTCGATTTCCAGTGAACGGATTTCGCCTGAAGTAAAAGGTTTGTCGATGACTCCAATCGCTCCCGGATTTTGCGCAACGTAATTTTGCAGTTCACTGACCGATGTAAAAAATACCGGCGCCTGCGCTTTCCCCTGGAAAACAAGTGACAGCCAATATTTGTTGAGTTCTTCACCCGACATGTCGTAAATGCGGGACGAAGTTGTCTTTCCGATCGGAGTATTCGTTTTCATCAGGGCGATGAGTATCCGTTTGCCATTTTTCCATCGTTGCGTTTCGCCCATCAAAACCGCTTTCAGTTGTGATTGTTTCATTTCGGCAGGTGCGCCCGATACATTGGCGATGACGGCAAGTGAGGTTTCCTGTGCCTTGGTTCCGACACTGAAAAACAGGCACATGATCAATAAGCTAAAGGTCATGAAAGCCTTGCCCGACACTATATATATGAGTTTGCTTGTCCTTTCCATATTAAAAACCAATAGCGAATTGTACGGTTACTTTATCGATATCGTCGGTAAACTCGTTATCGAGGTGCTGGTATTCCATTTTGACTACCGCGAGATAACTGATCTCATAGCGCAGTCCGGCTACGAACGACTGCGTATTGTTCTTCATGTAGTACATCTCACCGGTTTGGTAATGGATGTTGTCGTAACGAACATAAGGGACGAATTTTTCCTTGATTCGGTATCCTGCGTAAGCATAACCCGCAATCGTGTTTTTGGTGCCGGTTGTATCGGTGTGATTCAGCGCGCTGGTTGCCTCGGTAAGGAATTCAAACTTCTTTCCGAAGCGTGATAGCGAAGCCGATATCAGATGCTGGTTGACCTGGTGGTCGATCATCATTCCGTGAACATCGGCGCCGGCAGAGATCACATCATAATAGTAGGAAAGTCCGATACGGAGCCTGTCGGCAGGCTTGATATGTATCGCGGCCGTAAATGATTTTTCCTGATCGTTGTCGGAAACATCGGAAGAACCGAGTCCGTTGCCGACAAATACGTTATATCCGAACTTCATCCGTCCTAAATCGTTACCCGCAATACCAATTCCGACAGTATGCAGCGGAATTATCTTGGCGGAAAATAGCAGCGGCCGGTCGATCGTGGGAAAGAAAACCCGTCCGTGGTGATAAGTGTCGTTCCAGTAATTCAGCGGCGTGTGCACCTTACCCATGATCAGGTTGTGATTTCCGTAAAGGTTGTAATTAATGATAACCCGCTCGATGCTGAGGCCGAATTCGGTGCTTTCAGAACCGTCGTACTTGAAAACGGTTTCACCGAGGAACGAAATCCGGTCGGTAATGGCAGAGGTAATGAAGAGATCCTGTTCCCCGAAGCCGAAGGAGGCTTTTTTATTGTAGCTGCCCGTGATGTCTACGAAACCCCTGATTTGTGTAGACTGGCCATAGAAAGTGACAGCAAGCAAGGAAAACAAAATGGTGAGAAAAGGTAGTTTTACTTTCATCTAAACATTTTTGTTCTTGTGTTAGGTGAAGTAAATATATATTTTTTTTGATTAGGATGTTAAAATTCACCCTTTTACGAAAAAGGGTTCAAGTTGGCTCTGGTCGCGTACAGATTCGACCAGAGCAACTGAACCACTACAAATGAATTAATAATTGTACCGGGTTTTCAAATACGACAGTATAGTCTTTTTGAATGATTTATAGGTGCTGAAATGCCGCTCGAGCTGTAATCTAAGTTGCGAATGGTCGTTCAGGTAATGATGCTCGCATTGAAGGTCGATGCATTCGTTAAGTCCGACCACTTTAGCATTAAACGCCTGCAGGTTTCGCTGGCAGGTTTGGTTGTAGTGTTCCACATCCTTTATCGAATTGAACAGATTCTGGTAATCGGACGAGTTCCATGAGTTGGTTTCGCGTCGGTGCGACTCGATCAAATTCCTGAAAAAGATCATTTCCACATTCACCAATTCGATTTCCTGCTTCCACCGCCGGATGTCGTCAAACATAAAGTGTTTGTGAATGTCTTCCGGGCTGTGGTGCGAACGGATTACTTTTTCTCGCTTTGTATAATTTTCTTCTGACATTGCTCAACTTTTATAATTTTGAATAAATGCTTTCCCGTCGGGAACTGCCATTCGATCTTGTCGTCAAGCGAATAGCCGAACAGCGCAAGTCCCATCGGTGCAAGGATCGATATCATTTTTTGCGACACATCCGCTTTCGACGGCATGACGATGCTGTACGTCCGCTCATCCGAAAAGGAATCAAGGATCGTAACGGTTGAGTTGAATCGCACTACGTCGTCCGGCATTTCATCTTCATCGAGCAGTATCGCCGATTGCAGTTCTTCGCCAAACGTCTGCAGTGAAATCCTGTAGGAGCTGTCGAGTCGGTTCGGGATCGAACCAATAATTCGCTTTAAGGTTTCAAATTCTTTTTTTTCGATAACTAAGTGACCGTATTTCATGGTTTCAATTTTTAATTATGGGAAAATTCCGCGTTGTTTGTATGCAATTTCAATCCGTGATATCGCTAAAATATAGGCTGCCGTACGGAAGTCTTTTTTGCCTTCGGTGGCGATGGCATCGACTTTATTAAAGACGGTTGTGAACTTTTTCTCGAGTCGTTCCAATATTTCCTCGAGATGCCAGATTTCATTGTTCCGGTTTTGAAGCCACTCGAAATAGCTCGCGATAACGCCGCCGGAATTACAAAGGATATCGGGAATAATCGGGATATCTCTTTCTTTTAAAATTTGCTCGCCGTCGTAATTGGTCGGACCGTTAGCGCCTTCCGCAACCACCTTCGCCGAAATTTTATAAGCATTTTCAGCCGTAATCTGGTTTCCCAAAGCTGCCGGAATCAGGATGTCGCAATCGAGTCCGAAAAAGTCGTCGTGGGCAATCTCTTCCGCATGCGAAAAGCCTTTGATCGATCCGTGGTTCGATCGGGAATAGTCGGCAAGCTTGTCCACGTTGAGTCCGTTTTTATTAATAAGCGTCGCGTGGGCATCCTGAACCGCGGTTAGCACAGCGCCGTGTCCGCTAAGGAAGTGCGCCGCCCAATAGCCGACATTTCCAAATCCCTGCACAATAAACCTTTTGCCCTGCAGCGATTCGCCTTTCTTTTCGTGCCACAGCTTAAGAGACAGGAATACGCCAAAACCCGTCGCACGGTCACGGCCTTCGAGTCCGCCAAACCCAACCGGTTTTCCTGTCACGACATGTTTGTTCAGGTTTCGCTCAACAGGTCTTTTAGTTGACATATAGGTATCGGCGATCCACGCCATCGTTTGTTCGTTCGTATTCACATCCGGGGCGGGAATATCGTGTTCCGGACCGATATTGTCGCCGAGTGCGTAGGTAAACCTGCGGGTGATCCGTTCGAGTTCAGCCGGTGAATAATTGTCAGGATCCATCTGGATTCCGCCTTTTGCGCCGCCATAGGGAAGTCCGGCTAACGAAGTTTTCCAGGTCATCCACATCGCCAGCGCACGGGTGTCATCGACATCAATTGTCGGGTGATAGCGGAGTCCGCCTTTGTACGGGCCAAGCGCATTATTGTGCTGCACACGGTAGCCGGTAAATATTTCAATCCTGCCGTCGTCCATCCTGACCGGAAAATGCACCATAATTTCATTATTCGGCAGCGTCAGGATCTTTCGCACATCGGCATCAAGATTCATGGCATCGGCGGTAGCGTTGAATTGTCCAAGCGCGATTTCATTCATTGTCTGTTTTTTGACATCATCGAGTGTAGTCATATCGTTTATATTTATTTTAGGATGTAAGTCCGTTTTTGCCCTAAAGCCAAATGCCGTGCCCTAAGTCTGAAACTGATTTTAAGTCCCTTGTTATCAATACATTAAAATATTGGTGATTTAAATTTGCTTCAAATCTGATGGGGAAATTATACCCAACTGATACTACTATCCCCGAAAGTGCTGGGCGGCGGCGATCGAATAATGCAACAGCAATTGGTGCAGGTCGGTGGTGAATTGGTCCATCTTTTCAGATTTGCGGAAATACGACGCGCCGAGCTGGTTCAGACTTGTGGTTTGCTCATCGTTGCATTCGTGGCCGTAAACAACTATTGGTACCGGCGACAATTCATCGAGCTGATTTAGTTTGGCAACGGATTGCGTACAGGAAACGGTACCGGTATTGGCTGACAGCAGGATCATCGTCGGCCTGTATTTATAAACCCGGATTATTTTGATCGCTTCAGTGACATCGCCCGCCACCATTACGGTGAACGATGCCTGGCTTCGGATAAGCGCCGCCTGGAAACTGTCGCGTTGCTTTGCGTCGGAATCTATGAGAAGGTATTTTGGGTGATTGCCGGAAATTGAATAACCCGGATTGAAGTGAAAAAGACTATCCATGATCTGCGGTTTTAAGATGCCACCGTTTTGACAAACAGCATACCGCCGCATGCAAATCGATTTTTTGCCGCTGATAGTGAGGTAGTTGCATCAAAACCGAAAAAAAAATATAAAACTGTGCTGGGGAAAAAAGTACCGGAAGTACCGATATTCCCCGTTATTGCAGTTTTTGGCGAAGGGTTTTTCGGTCGATCTGAAGTATTTCGGCAGCTTTTGATTTGTTATTTCCAACGGCGGACAGCACACGAAGTATGTATGCTTTTTCGATTTCCTTCAATGACTTCAGTTCGTCATCGCCTGCCTCAACCGAATATTTCAGGTAATCGGGCAAGTCGCCGGTTTCGATCCGGTCGCCGCTCATGATGATAAGCTTCTGGATTAGATTTTCGAGTTCACGAACATTTCCGGGCCAGGAATGTCGAACAATCAATTCCATTGCCTCGTCGGAGACAGTCACGCCGGTCTTTCCGTATTCGCGGCCGTATTTTTTGAGAAACAGATCAACAATCGGAGCAATGTCTTCCTTTCGCTCGCGCAAGGGCGGAACGGTGATATCAACCACATTCAAACGGTAATACAAATCCTCGCGGAAAGTTCCGTTTTTTGTCATGGCATACAGGTCGTTATTGGTCGCCGCAATAATGCGTACTGCTATTTTCTGGGTTTTTGTAGATCCGATCATGCTGACTTCCTTCTCCTGCAAAACGCGCAGCAACCGCGTTTGTACCTGTTTCGAGGCATTGCCGATCTCGTCCAGGAAAATGGTTCCGCCTTCGGCAGCCTGGAATAGGCCGGCGCGGGTTTCATTCGCTCCGGTAAAAGCGCCCTTTACGTGGCCAAAAAGTTCCGACTCCAGAAGGTTTTCCGGAATTCCGCCACAGTTGACGGCGATGAACGGATTGGCGGCAAAAGCGCCATTATAGTGAATTGCGCGGGCAACGAGTTCCTTTCCGGTTCCGCTTTCGCCCTGTATTAAAATCGTCGCACGGTTGTTTTTGACGCGTTCGATTACGTCGGCTATTTGCTGCAGCTGCGACGAAGAACCGATCATCCCGCCGTACGTCAGGACTTTGGCTTCAGCTTCTTTCACTGCCACCGGCTTGCTTTTTCCATGCAGCGACTTTTGCACTGCCGAGCGGAATTCGTCGTTCGTAAATGGCTTAACCAGATAATCCGCCGCACCCGATTTCAGCGAATTCAGTACACTGTCAACCGACGGATAGCCGGTAATTACCAATTTTGGTACGGCAGGATAATGATCCTTTGCGTATTTTATGAGCTCAATCCCGTTGATTCCCGGCATCTGAAGGTCGGTTATCAGTAAATCGATCGTGCTGTCTTTAAGGATTTCGATCGCTTCATTCACCGACGACGCTTTGTACGCATGGAAATTCAGGCTCTTGAGATTCCGGTGCAGCAATTCCAGCATGTCGTAATCGTCATCAACTATAAGGACATTTTCTTTACGTAGGTTCATTATTGATGTTTTATCGGTAATTGGATTTTGAAAACGGTTCCGGTCGGATCGTTGTCGGCCGTCGAAATAAATCCCTTATGGCTTTTGACGATCCCGTGAACCACGCTGAGTCCGAGGCCGGTTCCGTCACCGGCCGGCTTCGAGGTGAAAAACGGCTCGAAAACCTTGTCCTTTTTGTCGTCGGGAATTCCCACCCCCTGATCGGCGATGTTGATGTACAGCCAGTCGCTGTCGTTGGTAATATCGATTGTAATCGTGCTGCCTTTAGGTGAAAAATAAATGGAGTTCATCACAATGTTGAAAAGCACCTGGGTGAATTGTATGTTGTCGACCTGCGCTTTCAGTTCGGCATTTTTGATCCGAAGCAGAAAGGAGATTCCGGCATTTTTGAAGTTGGGCTCCAGCAATCGCAGCGTTTGATCTACGATCGGGCCAATTTCAACCGATTCGATGTGTTGCGGCATTTCGCACGAAAAAAACATCAGCTTTTTGACGATTTCGCGGGAATAAATGGCGGCCTTGACGACTTTAGCGCTGTCTTCGCGGCTTTGGCGGTCGGTCGACCGTTCGCGGATCAGCTCGGCATATCCCAAAATATTTCCAAGCGGCGTGTTGAGTTCGTGTGCAATCCCGGCTGTTATTTCACCCAATATCGACAGCCGGTCGGTTCGCTCGGCGCTTCGTTTTAAAATCTGGATCCTTTCGTTGTGGAGGTGTTTTTCATAGTAGCTGCTGATTTCCGAAGCCACTATCCGCAAAAGCCGCAGCTCGTCGTCAAGAAAATCGGCATTGCTAAACTTCGCCGCATCGTATTGGACTTTTATAGTTCCGCGTACATCATTAAAAATGACCAGCTCGGCTTCCTGCGAAACGGCATTGCCGATTGTAGCGGTGTGGAAACGGTGTTCGTCAAGTATGAGTTCGACAACGGCATCGTCAGGATGAAGCCACGCTTCTTTCAATGCAAAGCAAATCTGTTCCAATGTCTCGCCGATCGGGCCATCTTTCAGCAATATGACAGAAATGGTGTTGAGGCACGAAAGCTCTTTGATCCGTTCGCGCAACTGCTCTTCGGTAGTAAATTCCTTCATAAGTAAAGATCGAAGAATTCAAATAAATGTACTCAATTAATTGGAAACGATCCGCCTTGCGACGCTTCGCCGACAATCAAACGCCGCGTGCAAATGCGCCTCAAAGCTAATAACACTATATTTTGAAATGGCTAAGTTTATGTTAATTGCGTGGCCGCGAACCGCCGAAAGCGCAAAGCTCAGTATTTAAAGGTTACCTTTGCCGCGTGAAAAACCGGTTCGTCATAGCATCACTTTCGTTGTTTTCGGTATTATTCTACTTCCTGGTAAGTACGGGCAATACAGACGCTTTTGTTGTACACCATGATGCCGGAAAGCACGCGATTCCTGAAAATCAAAAAGCCGGTTTCAGCGGATTTGAAAACCATGCAACGGTTGTGCAATTTGCTTCCGTAATCCATGTTGGATCGGTATGTAAAACTGCCGGCAAGTCGTTTTTCGGGTCTGTATTATTGTTTCCGGCGGAAATCAAACCGGCGCAACCGTCATTTTCGCAACAGCTTGCTTATTCCACAGATGTGCTGTACCGATTAAAACTGATTGATCGGCTTTTTCCCTTTCACAGCTTCTGGTGATTTAATTGACAAATTCCCATTGCAGTACGAACTGCACCTTCAGTTGAAGCAAGCCTTCAGCTGGAAATCTTTTTGTCTAATTAAATTAAGAAATCATGGATTTAGGAACTTCGATAATTGCTGTCGTACTGATAGCGCTGTGTGCTCTGCCGTTTTACCTGATGCACCGCAAAAATATTTTAAAGCGAAAGAAGACGCTGCAAACGGTCTTCCATATTGCCCATAAACAACAGCTTGAAATTGGTCGCCACGACTGCTGGCTGGAATCATTAATTGCGATTGACCGGCAGGATTCGACCTTGTTTTTTTCGCTTCATTCCGCCAACGAGAATGCATACGAAATAATCGATCTTTCGTTGGTCGATGCTTGTGAACTCGTGCGCACGCCAAACCATAATGACGGAATCAAAAGCCTTGGCCTGCAGCTGTTTTTTTCGGGAAAAGCGCCGGATTTATATCTTGAGTTCTATAGCGACAGCAAGAACATGATGGCCGCCAATGAATTTGAAATTGCCCGGAAATGGCAGGCGATCATCGGACAAGCGGTTCAATCGAAAAAACTGAAAAGAAACAGCGCCTAACGGTCAACGTTTTTTCGGAACCACCTTTTTCTTCTGGGTTACGGCAGCCGTCGTGTCCTGCAGCAGGAGTACATTGGCGTGCAGCTTTTGACCGAGCCATGCGCCAAGCCTTTGCTGATCAGCCACTGGTATTGCCTTTTTCGCCCGGTAAAGCGATACCTGGATGGTGCGGGAACTGTCGGTTAGCGGATTGAATTCGTGCCGCGAAACGGCAAGCGCCGTGATATCGGGAAACAATATTTTGGCTTCAGACAAGATTTCGGCATTGTCGGCACGCGTTTCCTGCAATTGTTTTTGCAGGTTTGCGATAAGAAGGTCCTTTTGGCTTTCCTGTGTACGTGCAATGCCGATTTCATTTAGAATATCGCTCTTCAGATCGGTGGTGTCCTGCCGGATGCGCAGCTGAGTATTTGACAGATCGTACTGCGCAAGCTTTTTCTCCAGTGCGTCGGTTTCAACTTTTGAAAACCGTTTTGAAAGCAACGCAATGTCTATTTTTTTAGGATTGGCATTGTACGACGTTTTCCGGTAAATCAGGGTATATCCTTTATTTGAGAATTCAGACTGGAGGAAAGTGTTGACTTTCTGGTCGAATTTACGTTCCTCGTACAGCTGATACGCAAAATAAATACCCGGAACCAGCATAATCGCGATCAGGAAAGTCATTGCATTGCGAACTAATCTTTGCCGCCGCTTGTCGACTTGCTGCAGGAGCGGGTATTTTAAATATTTGACGATTAGGAAAGTCGCGATACAAATAAATACGCAGTTTATGGCGTAGAGGTAAAGTGCACCAAAGAAATAGCGCAAATTGCCCACGGCGAGACAATATCCGGCGGTGCAAAGCGGCGGCATCAGTGCGGTTGCGATCGCGACACCCGCTACCGGATTTCCTTTTTCTATACGTGTCAGGGCAATTACGCCCACGAGTCCGCCGAAAAAAGCGATCAGGATGTCGTAGATGTTCGGAGAGGTTCGCGCCAGAATTTCGGACTGGATTTCCTTGAACGGACTCAGGAAAAAATACAGTGTCGCCACTACAAGGCTTACACCCGTGGCAATTAAAAGGTTTTTGAGCGATTTGCGCAGTAAGGAGAAATCAAATACGGCAAGTCCGAATCCTGCCCCGACAATTGGCCCCATCAGCGGCGAAATGAGCATCGCGCCAATAATGACAGCCGATGAGTTTACGTTCAGCCCAATTGAAGCGATGACGATGGCACACGCAAGAATCCAGATATTGGCACCACGGAAAGAAACATTGTACAATACGTTTTCCAGTACTTTTCGCCGGTTTTCTTCGCCGTGCTTGAGGCTTAACAGCGCAATCAGTTTATTCATCCGTTTTTCTTTAGTTAGCTCTAAGCTTTGAGTTTGTATTCTTTTCTTCGCCGCTGAATTCTATTTTGACCCGCGGATATTTTCCGTTTGCTGAGGCGGCAGAAATACTCCAATTGCGTTGCCTGCGTTAGCGATTGCAATGGAAATCATTTTGAAAAGCGCAGCGGAGCAAAATATTGCAATGGAAAGCGCGGCGCGAAGCAATGAGCGCAACGCCCACAATCCGCAGCCGAAAACGCTGGCTATTACCAACCGAAAATCAGTTTAAGGTAAAATGCCGCATCAGCTTGCGGAGTTCGTTCGAATTGAATGTATAGTACTTCGCGACTGTTTCGGCGGTTCCGACCTTTACGGTATGCGCCATTTCGGGCAATTCGGCAAACATATATTCGTCGGTGTAATCGTCTCCGGCTGCAAACACAAAATCGAAGCCGCCATCAAGAATAAGCCGCGTCACTGCCCGGCCTTTGTTGACATGGCTGCTTTTGACTTCTAGCACTTTGCTTCCTTCGAGCACCGACAGGTCGTGGTCGGCGACCATTCCGGCCAACAGTATCCGGAGTTCGCGGGCGCGTACTTCAGCCAGGTCTTCATCAGAGCGGCGGTAGTGCCAGGCGAGGGAAAATTCCTTTTCTTCGATGAGCGCGCCCGGCGTGCGATCGACGAAATCCTCCATCACCGGGCGGATGCTCTCTTTCCATTCGGTGCGCGGCTCTTCGAGTTTTTCCCAGTCTTTGCCGGAGCGGCGCATCCATACGCCGTGATCGGAAATCAGCGTGTAGCCGGTGCCGTTGAACCATTGTGCCAGAAATTCCTTGTTTCGGCCACTGATTATAGCCACTTCGGTTTCTGCATCCGAATTGATCCGGTCGAGAAGTTCATACAATTCGGCATCGGGAATCGCATCTTCGGGATTGTCGCGGAATCCGACCAGTGTTCCGTCGTAATCGAGCAGCACCAACTTTTTATTCGCCGACTGGTATTCGGTCACCAATGTTTCGCGTATTTGTGGCGTTATTTTCAGGCACGCTGTCGCAGTTGCGCCGGGAAGCGTTGTCCGCTCGAGGCTTGTCATAAAATCGGACGCCCATTTTGCGATGGTATATCGCGACAAACGCTTTTGCATCGCTTTCATCCGCTGTTCCTGCTCGACGGGCGGCATTTCAAGCGCCTGGTGCAACGCGTCGGCAATTTGCGCGGCATTTTCGGGATTGATCAGCAGCGCCTGGCTTAACTCGTTTGCAGCGCCCGCCATTTCACTTAATATCAGAACGCCATCCTGCTGTGTCCGCGTCGCCACGTATTCTTTCGCAACGAGGTTCATTCCGTCACGCAAAGGCGTAATCATCGCGACATGTGCCGAAGAATACAGCGCCACCAGGTCTTCAAACGGAAGCGATCGGTAGAAATACCAAATCGGCGTCCAATCGATCGTTGCAAACTTGCCATTGATTCTCCCAACCAGCTCGTCGGTTTCGCGTTTAAGCCGTCGGTATTGCGGCACGTCTTCCCGGGAAGGCACGGCTAGCATCATCAACCGCACTTTGCCGCGGTACTGGGGATAACGTTCCATGAAATATTCAAAAGCCTTCAGTCGGTGCGGAATTCCCTTTGTGTAATCGAGCCGGTCGATCGATAGAACTAATCGGCTGTCGTAATTGCTTTCAACGTGGCCGCGCAGCCGGTTGACCATTTCGGAGTGCAATTGCTCCGGCATTGTCGAATGTTGCGCCGCGGCGGAGTGAAAATGTTCGTAATCAATTCCCATCGGAAAGGAATCTACCTTGACCGTGCGTCCGTGCAGGCAGACTTCATTGAATTTTACCGAATGCCCGGAAATGCGTTTTATCGAATTCAGGAAATGCTGGACGTAATCGTACGTATGGAAACCGATCAGGTCGGCACCGAGCAATCCGGAAAGCAAATCTTCGCGCCACGGGCAGGTGCGGAAAATCTCAAATGCCGGAAAAGGTATGTGAAGAAAAAAGCCAACTGAAAGATCGGGACGCTTTTCGCGGATCATCTGCGGCACCAGCATAAGCTGATAATCGTGCACCCAGATTTTATCGCCTTCGCCCGCATGCGCCAGGATGCTGTCGGCAAACTTCCGGTTGACGCGACGGTAGGTTTCCCATTGTTCGTTTTCATAAACGGTATAATCGAGAAAGTAGTGGAAGAGCGGCCAGAGCGCTTTGTTGCTGAAGCCGAAATAAAAATCGTCAACTTCCTTTTTGGTCAGCGAAACGACGCTCGTACGCAATTCTTCCGCCTTGCGTTGAAGCGCTGCATCAAAACCGCCAATCTCTTCCGAGGTCAGTCCCGGCCAGCCGATCCAGATGCTGTTGGCGGCGGCATGTATCGATTTCAGACCGGTCGCCAATCCGCCTACGCTTGGTTTGCTTTGGATGCGTTTGCCGGTGATCTTGAATTCTACGGGAAGCCTGTTGGAGACGATTATAGTTTTGTGCATAGTTGCTTTCTTGGGATTTTTGTAAATTTAAAGATAATACGCCGTTTGGGCTGTTAAAGAAAACCTATGGATAATCTCAATTTTGGCATAATTGGCAATTGCCGCACTGCCGCGCTGGTTTCGGATAAAGGATCTATCGACTGGTGCTGTCTTCCTGAATTTGATTCGCCTTCGGTTTTTGGGCGCCTGTTGGACGAAGAAAAAGGCGGCTGTTTTTCAATAGAAACCGATGACGCGTATGAAGTTAAGCAGCAGTATGTCAAAAATACAAGCATATTGGTGACGACTTTTGACAATGGTGCCGATGCGTTTGAATTGTGGGATTTTATGCCGCGGTATCTGAATGAAAAAGGGATTTCCTATTCACCACCTGAAATTAACCGTTTTTTGAAGCTGAAAAGAGGAACGCCTCATTTCCGGGTGAAATACGATCCGAAGCTCGGGTATGCCGCCGACGAAACCTTTTCGTATGTCAAGGACGATTTTATTGTAAGCCTGACGCGAAGCAAAAAATTCGACAGCATATTTCTTTATAGCAGTTTTGATTTCGACAAAATCGCTTCGGGAAGCGAAATGGTGCTGGAGTCAGACGGCTTTTTTGTCGCAAGCTACCATGAAAAGATCTTGCTGCCCGATCTGGAAAAAATCACATTGGATCTTTATAGAACAAAAGTCTACTGGCTGAATTGGTCCGATAAAACGCCGACCTTCCCACAATACGATGCCGAAATCAACCGAAGCGCCATCACGCTGAAATTGTTGAGTTATGAGCGTACGGGGGCAATTCTGGCGGCCGCAACGACATCGCTTCCGGAGACGATAGGAGAGGTGCGCAATTGGGATTACCGTTTTTGCTGGATCAGGGATGCGTCGATGGTGGTGAAGGTGCTGACATCGCTCGGGCACTATCATCAGGCGAAAGCATATCTTGCCTTCGTTTTCAATCTAATTCCGGATAAAGACCAAAAACTTCAAATCATGTACGGAATCAACGGCGAAAAGCGGCTGACCGAAACCACGCTCGACCACCTGGAAGGTTACATGGGATCGAAGCCCGTGCGCATCGGAAATGCCGCCTATATGCAACGCCAGCACGATATTCACGGTATTTTGATGGATGTTATATATCAACAGCTTGAAAATTTTAAGACCGAACCCGAAAACAGGGAAGCCATCTGGGACATCACCAAAGGAATCGTGTGGACCGTTGACCAGCATTGGCGGGAACCGGATAAAGGAATCTGGGAATTCCGCACCGAAGAACGGCATTTTACCTTTTCGAAAGTGCTTTGCTGGACTGCAATCGACCGCGCGGTGAAAACTGCACTTATATTTGGCAAGAAGCGCAAAGCTGCAGCATGGGAAAAATTGGCACAGGAAATTCGCGCGGATATTGAAAAAAACGCCTGGAGCGACAGCGCAAATGCGTATACCCAATCGTACGGCCGCGAAGATCTTGATGCATCGGTGCTCCTGATGGAAAATTATGGATTTATAGAAGCCAATAATCCTCGCTATATTGCAACGGTGAAAGCGATCGGGGAAGAGCTAAGTTACGACGGACTGCTTTACCGGTACAAAAACCGCGATGATTTTGGACTGCCGTCGTCGTCGTTTACAATTTGTACGTTCTGGTACCTGAACAGCCTTCACAAGATTGGAGAAACAAAAAAAGCTAAAGAAATGTTCGACCGTTTATTGTCTTTTTCAAACCACCTCGGACTATTCAGCGAGGATATCGACTTCAAGACCAAAAGGATGCTTGGAAACTTTCCGCAGGCGTATTCGCACCTTGCGCTTATCGAAACTGCTATTAACCTTTCAACCGCCAGCGAGGCGTAAGCGTTGAATTTTCTCACCTTATCCATATGAGTCAAAACGGCCATCATACAAAGAAACTAGGCGAATTTGCCGCTACGGCCATTTGCGGAAACGACATCACTTCGTCGTGCCTTTACGTTTCGGCGCTTGCTATCGCTTATGCCGGACAATACGCGTGGCTATCGCTGCTGATGGTTGCGGGCGTACTTTACCTTTTCCGGAAAATTTATGGTGAAGCGGTCGGTGCCTTGCCTTTAAACGGCGGAGCGTACAACATCTTGCTCAACACCACCTCAAAATCGAACGCATCCATTGCGGCGTGCCTTACGATCCTTTCGTATATGGCAACGGCAGTGATTTCGGCCAGTGAGGCAATGCACTATTTCGCCGGACTCGTTCCGGGAATTCCGATATTCTGGGCGACATTCACACTGATGCTTCTTTTCGTCGTACTGATCAGCTTCGGAATCGGCGAATCATCGCGGGTGGCTGTCATTATTTTCACGCTTCACATCCTGTCGATGCTGCTGCTGATTGTTTGTGGATTAATTTACGCCTTCACTCATAATTTGACGGTTCTGGCGGATAATTTCAGAATGCCGGTTCACGGAAGCATCCCGATAGCGCTATTTCTGGGTTTCAGCACCGCGATGCTCGGAATATCCGGGTTTGAAAGCTCGGCGAATTTTGTGGAAGAGCAGGAAAAAGGCGTGTTTCGCAAAACACTTCGGAATATGTGGATCGCCGTTACCGTCATAAATCCGCTGATGGCTTTTGCCTTGATAAGCGCCATTCCGATTCAGCAGGTCGCAGGAAACGAAGAGGTGTTGCTCTGGTATATGGGAAATATTACGGGCGGACCGATGCTTGCCAAACTGATCGCAATCGACGCCGTGCTGGTACTTAGCGGTGCGGTGCTGACCTCGTTTGTGGGTGTCGCCGGACTCATGAAAAGGATGTCTCTCGATCGGATTTTGCCACAAGGTCTGACAAAAATGAACCGTCGTGGCGGGCCAACTCGAATATTGATCGTGTTTTTTGCACTTTGCGTTTCGGTATTGCTTATCACCGACGGTCAGCTGGGGCCGTTGGCGGGAGTTTATACCATTTCATTCCTTGCTGTAATGGCTTTCTTCGGTTTTGGAAATTTGTTGCTCAAGGTCAAACGGTCTAAGTTGCCCAGGCCCGAATATTCCAGGCCGTTCGTGGTGGCGTTTGCCATCTTTTGCATCTTCGTGGCGCTGTATGGTAATGTCAGCCTTCATCCCGAATATCTGGTAGTGTTCCTCAAATATTTTGTGCCTGCCATCGCGATCATCCTGTTGCTGCTCAACCGCCAGTTTGTGCTGCAGTATTTGCTGGTCGTCGTCCGAAGCTTTTTGGAGAGTTTTGAGCGGTCGATGCGCATCAGCGAAGTGGTAATTACCCGAAAGCTGCATCGCTTGCATTCACAGCAGTTCGTTTATTTTTCTAAGGCAGATGATATTTCATTACTCAACAAGGCGATACTTTACGTTGCACAAAATGAAATTACCAAGAAACTGAAGATTGTCACCGTAGTGAATGAAGACCAGCAGGTAACCGACGAGTTTATGGCCGATTTCAATGCACTCGATCGCGCTTATCCTGAAATAAAGTTGGAATATGTGCAAATAGAAGGCACATTCGGGCCGGAGCTTATCAACGAGCTTTGCGAAAAATGGAAAATCCCGACCAACTTCATGTTCATCAGCTCACCGGGAAACCGCGTTACCTACCGACTAGCCGACCTGCACGGCGTAAGGCTTATCATGTAGAAACTCCAGTCGGTTTTATTATAAGGGAAAACACCTGTTCATTTAGGTTTTTCCCCCGTTGTTTTTTACGCGAAAATGCCTAATCTGCGCTATCTAATCCCTGTAAACGATGAGCAATTCAAAAAACATGATGATGGATCTGGAAAGGATGGCGTCATCAGACCGTGCGGCCTGGCTTAAAGCGAATGGCAATTATATTGATTTTACCGATTCGTACAGCTACATCGAGGCGGCGCACCGGATCATAAGTTCTTCGGAGCTGAACCAAATCAGCAATTCTTCCGCAGTGTATGAGTCAATTGACCTTGCCGGGTTGAAAGCGATTTTAAGCAATTCACACGGCGATTTTTCAACTTTCACATACGACTACTACTCGGTAATTTCATTTAACGGATCGAGGCAACTGCAGATTTCGATGACAGATACTTTTGACTCACGGCGCATCTGTTATTCGATTCCGTTGTTTAGAAGCATTGTTGCCGGTTTTAGGCTGACCGACTCCAGCATGTTTGAATTTGCATCGGTAGTAATTGATGGCGTTGCAAAGATTATTTTCCGGATCATCGACGGCAATAAATACGTTTATTACAATTTCTCCGACGAACCGAGATAGGTTTAGCTAAAGTGTCTTTTAATGTTTTACGAGTGCTCTGAGAATTACTTCATTACGATGAACAATTCGATGTAGTTTCCCAGGCCATGGCCTGTTGCCGCCAATTTCTTCATCGCCGACACGTGTTTGCGTCCTGCGGTGCGGTGGCTGAATTTGTAAATCATCCCGGTTTCCTTGAATTGGACCTTAATATAATCGCTACCGCACTCGTAACAGCAGATAGCCGACTGCCCGTCCAGGCTTTTGTATATGTGGCGCAGCGCGGGACGCATCAACGGTATTTGTTCGCGACAGCTTTTATTTCATGAGCGAATTGAAGCAGATCTTCCGCTTTGCCAATGCGCGTTTTGGTTTCCACGCGGCGCTCGTTAATCGTTCCTACCATAAGCCGTTCGTGTTGGTATAGCCTGCAGATGGTCTTCCAGCGGTCGCCATCAAGCACTATCGGAAAATAGGTTTTTGCGGTACCGTAGGTTACACGCGTGGGATCGATTATGTTGCCTAAAATATTCCTCACGATGTGAAGTGCTTCGGACTGTTCCTGGGTGAGTGGTTTGGCGGGTTCCATGACAACTGTATTTTGCGTCAAATCTATACTGCAATATATTCAGTACAAATAGTGAAAACCCTATTTAACAGAAGTCCTTTAGCTAAATTTCCTATTTTGTCTTCATGTTTTGCAGTACATTTCCTGCGATATTGGAAAAATATTAAGAAATGGGGTTTTCCCCATTTTGTTGTCAGCATAATTGCTAATATTTGCTTTCAAACTCTAAAAACCAACAACATGAAGATTCTTTCGATTATTTGCTCGTTGCTGCTCCTGATTTCCTGTAAACAATCGAAAGGAGATGCCGATACAACCAAAAATGGAACGTCATCGGGAACAAAGTCTGCCGCCGCGGCATCTGTCGCTGAGTGTTCCGATCACAGGATCATTTTGGAGGCATCACTTGTTTCGCCTCAAGAACTTCAAACGTGGAAGAACAATGGCTATGTCTGCACCTCTTCTGAACAAGAGTATATTACCATTAACATGGAAACGGTTGCTGCAAAAGACGATGAAGCAGCGTTTCTGAAAAAATATGGTTATTCGGTGTCATTTGTAAAGTCGATGCCATGGATTCTGCGTGCTCATGAACTGACGCCTGGAAACGGCCCGGATATCGGAACGCCCAATTATCTACCATTGGCAGTGAGCAGTATCATTGCTGCTGCGGGGTCAAATGGTGAATTTTACACCGATCGATATCAGAAGTACATCAGTTTTTCAATAGCAGAAGGCAGGGTAAGTGTTAGGGCAATTGAAGACTTTAAAAGTTGGTCGACCACTATCAGCTTTTCTATACCTTTTCTGCGGAGTTTAGTAGTACACCATAACCTCAGGGCCACCGACTCAATATCTGCGGCGTACTATGGAGACGAAAGCGGTATAGTCATTAAAGCCGGAACCGATACCAATGCAACCATTTACAATTTCTCGAACCAGCCAATGTTTTGTTTTGAATAAATGGAACATATTTTCACTTATATCAATCCTTTAAAGCTGATCGTTCTCGCGACTTTTATTTTTGCGTGGACAACGCTTGACCGATCGATTAAGGAACATCGGTTTCTGCTTGCGATTCTCGGACTGTGCCTCGCTACCGAACTTATAAATTCGGTATTGATACTTCTGGGCCGGCCATTCTATGCCGTCTTGTCGGTTAGCAGCATAGTGCACATTATACTTTGGCTTACGCTGCTGCGGAAAATCGGCGACCTGAAAACCATTACCGTCTTGGCGATTGGTGTCTTCATCACCTTCGGCGTTATTAACTTCTTCCTGTTCGAAGGAATGCACTTTTTTAATTACATGACATTTGTTGTCGGCGCACTGCTGTATATAGTGCTTTTCATTGTGGAAAGTTTTCGGCAGTTATCGCTTGAAAACTTCAACTTTTTTAACAGCAACAGCTACCTTCTTGTTTTGAGTCCGCTGATTTTCTTCTTCGGGCTGAGCATCATGTTCGGATTTCGCAGTTATGATCTGACCTCGACGCGCATTTTCGGTGGATTCAAACTATGGGATTGCGCGATCTATTTTGTGAACATATTTTATTACAGTCTTGTCAATATTTATATCTACCGGGAAAAAAGGAAATTATGTTCGATAAAACTGCCTACGGAATTGTAATCGCGATCATCTTTATCACGCTGGTTGTTCTTTTTTGCGCGGTGCTCGTAAAGCTGTACATCCACAAGATAAAGACTTACACACAGGTCATTTACCAGAAGGACGTCGACTTTCAGAAGGCGCTAAACGAGACGATCGTTGAAACGCAGGAGCAGGTACTGAACAACATTTCACAAGAGCTGCATGACGATGCAGGCCAGCAACTTTCGGCGATCAATTTCCGCCTCGAGAACCTCAAGCTGGATTCAAATGATTTCCGCCATGCGCTTGAGCCTGTTTCCGAAGCAGTCAACGAGCTTTCGCGGTCTGTCCGAAACATCAGCCATTCGCTTAATAACCAGCTTTTGCTCCGACAGGACATCATAAAAGCCATCGAAAACGAGACGCAACGGATCAGTCAGGGAAGTAGCCTCACGATCCAGTTTTCCTGTCGTGAAAAGAGCTCACGGGAATTTTCCACTAATGAAAAAATAGTGATTTACCGGATTTTCCAGGAAGCAATGAGCAACATCCTTAAACACTCGAAGGCGACTTTTGTCGATGTGCGGATAAAAACGCAGCCTTTTTTTGAAATGACAATTATTGACGACGGACGTGGCTTCGAACGTGTGCTCGAACGCCAATCGCTCGGCATTTCGGGAATGGAACACCGCGCGGCAATGATCAATTATCGTTTACAAATAAATTCAATACCCGGAAACGGGACAACCCTAACCTTAGCTGAACAGAGAGATTAAATGGAGAAAACTACTATCGGAATTATTGACGACCACAAGATTGTCAGGCAGGGTTTGCGTGAATTGCTGCAGAAGATCAGCAATTATAAAGTCACTGCCGAATTTGAGGACGGCGAATCGTTTCTGGCCGCGTTGCCGCTAAGCGATGCGCCCGACCTGATCATCCTCGACTATTCAATGCGCAATATGAATGGAGTTGAGGTTTTAAAAGCGCTTGAACAGCGCGAAGAGGAATACAAAGTGTTGCTGCTGACGCAGAATTTTGACGAGGTGATCATCGATCAGGCCTACCATCACGGAGCGCGTGGCTTTCTGAACAAGAACTGCACGGCACACGATCTTAAGTTTGCGATCGACAACATCGTAAAGATCGGTTACAACAACGTTTCCGAAATTTTGCGCCGGATACGTAACTTTGAAGAAAACGGCACAAGAACTTCAAAACCCGAAATTATCCTTTCGGCTCGGGAAATGGAATTTCTGACACTGGTCTGCAACGAAAAAGAATATACGTATGACCAGATGGCCGATTTGATGAACCTTTCGGTAAAGTCGATCGAGGCTTGCCGGACGGCGCTTTTTGAACGGTACAATATCAAGTCGAAAGTCGGCCTCGTACTGTTCTCCTACAAGCACCGGCTCACGCCTCCGTTCTTATAGGTCTACAACAAAAGAAATTATCTAATTAATTGATCTTCAAATACTTATGTTTGTAAATGAAATAATTATGATTTCTTTATAAATCGTTTTTTGCCGCTCCTGCCGTAATTGTTTATTTTTAATAAAAACAACTTATGAAAAGGATAAAGAACGCTTGCTTTATTGCAGCGCTGGCGTGCCTTATGGTACTTGGTGCGTGCAAAAAGCAGGATGGAACGGCAAAAGCTGATGATAAATTTGCCGTTGACAGTACGAAGTTTGCCGACTTCTTCAAAGACCACCCAAAATTTAAAGACTACCAGAAAGACGTGACGGCTTTGTACCGCAAGCACGACTTTCATTACGTATGGTACGATGAGGACGGACGCAATGATTTTGCTCAGGTATTGTACGATCGCGCCCGGCAGATATGGATTGAAGGCGTGCCCGCCGAACTTCCATATAAAGAGCAATTTGAAGATTTGTTCTCTGACGATCGTTCTAACCCGAAGTTGGAAAAAGACCTGCTGATCAGCTCGATGTACTTCTTCTATGTGAAGAAGGTTTTCGGTGGACTCGATCCTTACAAAAGCAAGCAGGTCGGCTGGTTCCTTCCGCGGGAAAGAATGTCTTACGTAAATTATCTTGACGATCTTCTTAAAGATGAGGACAAGCTGCAAAAGGACACCGAAGAAATGGTGGGCATGTATTATAATTTGCGAAAAGGCTTGTACAAATACCGAAAGATCCGGGATACCGGTGGATGGGGAACAATCACGTTGCCAGCCGGAACCAAATCGCTGAAATTGGGCGATACCAATGACGCAGTGAAACAACTGCGAAGAAGGCTTTTCCTTGCGGGCGACCTTACAAGCGACTCCGGAAGCAATGTGTTCGATGCCGGGCTGGTGTCGGCAATAAAGTCGTATCAGGTGAGGCAGCGGCTTGAACCGGATGGCAAAGCCGATCAGGCGCTGATCAAGGAACTTAATATTCCGGTTGAATCCCGTATCAAGACTATTATTGTCAATATGGAGCGCTGCCGGTGGCTTCCTTCCGATATCTATAAAGCGCCGCAGTACATTTCGGTGAACATTCCATCCTATTCGTTGCGGTACGTTCGGGACGGTAAGGAAGTGCTCCAATCAAACGTCGTGGTAGGCAAGGTGCTTCATGAAACAGCCGTGTTTAGCGGAAATATCAGCTACCTCGTTTTCAGTCCGTATTGGAATATACCAAAAAGCATCGTCGAAAACGAAATCAACCCCGCGCTTGAAAAAGATCCTGATTATCTCGAAAAACACAATATGGAATGGAATGGAGACCAGTTGCGTCAACGGCCGGGCGGCGAAAATTCACTCGGATTGGTAAAATTCATGTTCCCGAATTCAAACAACATTTACCTGCACGACACGCCGGCAAAAAGCTTGTTCAACAAAGACGACCGTGCATTCAGCCATGGCTGTGTCCGCGTGGAAAAAGCACGTGACCTCGCAATCAAGATTTTGGACGATGACAAGAACTGGGATGCGCAGAAAGTGGATGAGGCAATGCACAATACCGAAGAAAAGCAGTATCCACTGAAAAAGAAGATTCCCGTTTACATTGCTTATTTCACTTCGATTGCCGATGAAAACGGAAATGTTGCCTTTTTCGATGACGTCTACAAGCGTGACGCGCATCTCGCGCATTTGTTGTACAAGGAAGAAGTTTCGAAAAAATAATGAAGGCCGCGAAAGCGGCTTTTTTATTTTTTAGCAAGCTGAATCTTCGGTTCGGAGGATGTGACCAAAGACTTTCCTTTCGACAGGCCACGAGGACTCAGCGATTACAATACTTAAGCCACCAAATGGAGCTAAAGCATCCTGCTATAATTGCAGATTTTCCTCTATGGAAAGACCTCTTTATTACCGAAAAACTGACCGCTTTTGCAGTTGTTTTCGCCGCGTTAAGGTTTTCTTAAAAAAAAAGCACCTCATTTTGTAAATCGGATGGTATTTTATCTAATTTCGTTGTGTAAATGAGGCACTTCACAGTGATTTATTGAAGTGGATTTATTTACCGATTCGCCCCAAATCTGATTCTGTTTTCTGTGTTTAATTCAGCTCTGCTGTCGCAAATAATAATGGTATGGAATTTACGGAAGAGGAATTTGAGGCATTTCACATTGTTCGAAAAATAGTGTCACATCGGGTGAATCCCGAACGGATCACGCGCAGCGAGGCGAAAGGATATTTAGCAGTACAACTCGATAATAACCGGCACCGCACGATCTGCAGGCTGTACCTTCTGGGCAAACACAAATATATCGGCACACTGAATTACAGAAAGGTCGAAACCCGCACCCGGATCGAAAGCATCCACGACATCGGCAAGTTCGCCAAACCCCTCACGGAAATTGTTGATTATTTCGAGAGAGGTTATATTGCATACTGATTTCCTGGGGCGCGTTCTTCGAAATATTTGATGAAAATGAACTCGAATTCCTGTATCAGGAGGAAACGAAAGAGGGAAGTGAAAGCCGCTTTTTCAAATTCGTCAATAAAGAAAGCGCCAAATGATCAAATACCTGAAATGAGATTTTGGAGCAGCAGCGCATTTTCAATTCCGGCAGCCGATGCTGTATTGTTGAAATAGACATACGCAGTTTCGAATTGGCTGTTTTTGATGTCGGTTAAAATCCGATTCAATTCTTCGCGCTCATAGGTCGAGTAGAATAGCCTTCTGTTGCCATGCAACCTGAAGTAACCCGTGGAGGAGGTTTCTATCGTCGTCTCCGGAAGTTTTGGGTAGCTGACATTACAGAAAATCACATTCGCACTACGTAATGCTTCAAAAGCTTCGTCGTTCCACCAACTTTCATTTCGGAATTCGATCACATTCACAAAATCAGGATTCATGCTATCCAGAATTTGCTGCAAATTTTCCGGCTCGAATTGGTATGACGGCGGCAACTGAAATAATACCGGTCCGCATTTTTCCTTTAATCCGTTGCGGCACGCGTCGTAAAACCTATCCAATTCCGCCTTGCAATCCACAAACCGCTTTTCATGCGTGATTGCCTTTGGCCCTTTAACCGAGAAAGTGAAGTCGGCCGGCGTTTTTTCAAACCACGTTTGCAGGCTCTTCTGCGTCGGGATCCGGTAAAAACTGCTGTTGATCTCAAAGGTCTTAAAATGATTGCAGTAATATTCAAACCACTGTTTTGCCGGCAGGTCTTCCGGATAAAAAATGCCTTTCCACTTGTGGTTATAATACGACGAACAGCCGATCAGGATCTTAATTTCCATCGTAAAGTATCTGGCAGTTTTCGCAGAAGAAGCTGCGTCTTTTCTTGGTTCCCGTATATTTTTTGATGATCGGCAGGTCGCAACGCAGGCATGTTTTTTTCGTGTGCGCCAGCCAGTGCTTCTTGAGTTCGTACTTCTTTTTCCATTCGAAGAAGTCGAAACTGTAAATTTTCGCTTCGTCAATTACCTCGCGCAACTTTTCGTCGGGAATGTTTCCAACTGCGGTTTCCGGATGAAGCCGATCCCGATAAAGCACCTCATTTTTGATAATATTTCCAACTCCGGCAAAAATATCCTGTTCAAGCAAAGCGTCACAAACCAGCATATTCGGAACCTGGCGCAACTTGTTAAACGCTTTTTCGGGATTCCAGTTTTCGTTCATTACGTCAGCCGACCAGTCGTAAATATTGTCCAAAGGCTCTTCGATAAATTTTAGTGAAGTCGAATAGAAGTTCAATTCACCATTATCGAATTCAATCCCAAGCCGGACCGGGCGGTCTTTTTGCTCGTTGATGCGATAACTTCCAAATAGCAGGAAATGCGCCCGAAGTGCAAATCCGTCCATGCAGATCAGAAAGTGTTTCCCCCAGCTTTTAAATATGGGGCGCTGGCCCACCAGCCGCACTTTTTCGATTTTTGTATTTCCCGAAACCGACACGATGCGGTGCCCTGAAAATTGTTCCGCTTCTTCTTTCAGTATTACGATACTCGGACCTTCAGGCATGTTTCAGATTTTACGTAAAGCTGCGCAAAAGTTCGAAGCCGTGCGTTACATTTTGAAACCGTTCTGTTGCAAAGTTTTAATCCGTTCCGGAGTAGCGGTTGTATTTTTTCATGACTTCCTTCAAACGGTCTTTCGGGATTTCGAAGATGGTGTTTCCGTTGAAGCCTTCCATTGTTTTTGCGGCGACCAATGCATTTATAATGGCTTCCTCGACCGATTCGGCGGTTGCCTGATAGAGCCTGTCCATTTGCTCCTTCGGAATTGCCTTCCAGGTTTCCATCGTGCCTTTTTCGTTTGTTTTGGGAGCTGCCGTACTGAAAGCGATGAATATATCACCGGAGCTGTTTCTTCCCATCCCGCCGGTTCGTGCAACACCGATCGTGGCGCGTTTTGCAATCTGCCGCAGCTGCATCGGCAGGAGCGGAGCATCGGTGGCAATGACCACGATGATGGAACCGTCTTTATCTTTTGAAGTAATTATCGGCTTGGCCTCGCTGATTTCCTTTCCAACAGGAACACCGGAAATCATCAGGTCTTTCCTTCCGCCAAAATTTCCCTGTACAAATGCGCCAACAGTATATTTTGCAGTATCGATCTCAATGATGCGCGAAGCCGTTCCGCTGCCGCCTTTAAACAGGAAAAGTGACATTCCGGTTCCGCCGCCAACGTTGCCTTCAGCGATTGGGCCCGAATGTGCCGAGTCGAGCGCGTCAAAGACATCCTCTCGCTTTACGTGGAATCCGTTGATGTCATTCAATATTCCGTCGAAAGTTTCGGCAACCACCGGCAGTCCGAAAGAAAAATCGGCAAGATCGCCCTTAGAGAAATTCTTTACATTCCATTCGCCAATAGCATCGCGCACGACTCCAACGCTGTTTGTGTTTGTGATCCCGAGCGCACCATACATAAGTCCGTATTCGTCAATTACTGTCGTGCCGGTCATTTCACCATCGCCATTGAGGCAAAACCAACCAGCCGGAACTGGGTCAATCGATTTTCCTTTTGGCAAGATTACCGTCACGCCCGTGCGGACTGCACCTTTTCCGGCCGGCATTTTTCCCTTTCCGGAAATCTTCGTCTTGTAGCCCACAAGTACGCCCGAAACATCGGTGATTGCATTGTTGGTCCCGGGCTTGCCGTCGAATGGAATTCCGAGATCGCGTGCCCTTTGCTGTGCATAAGCGTCTAAACTGCCGGTGAATAGGAGAATGATAAACAGTGTCTTTAGTGCGTTCAATTTATTTGATTTTGAGCAAATTTACTAAAATCGGGCAGTTTTGAAAGTCTGCCAAAGCGGCTTCTTTAACGTATAATTAATAACCGTTTGGGAAACGTCGTGCGTTATATGTAGTAATTTTAGCGACTATGGAAGATCGGATTAAGAAAGGTTTTTTCTTCAGGTCATACGCCGCGCCTGAAGTTTCCCCATTTGAAAAACTTCTGGACATTTTTACCGAGCTGATAACGCATACTTCGGGCGATCTCGATGAAGCGATCGACTGGCTTCGCGAATTGGATAAGGAATACCAGCTGACGGACGAAAATTACACTATCGACGATTTTATCGAAGACCTGAAAAAGAAAGGTTATATCCGTGAGGAAATTAAACCTGACGGTTCGGGTGGAATGGCGATTACGGCCAAAACAGAACGTTCGATACGGCAGCAGGCGCTGAAGCAGATCTTTGGCAACCTGAACAAAAGCGGTTCGGGCAACCACAAGACGAAATTTCCCGGAGTTGGCGATGAGCATACCGGCGAGTTCCGTGAATACCGTTTTGGCGATCCGCTTGAACGGATTTCACTTACCGAAAGCCTGAAAAATGCGCAGATCAACAACGGCGCGGGAACCTTTAAGCTGACCGAGAACGATCTGGTAGTTGAAGATTCACAGTTCAAGGCGCAGATGAGCACGGTCCTGATGATCGACATCAGCCACAGCATGATTTTATATGGCGAGGACCGCATTACGCCGGCCAAAAAAGTCGCAATGGCACTGGCAGAACTCATCACGACACGTTATCCGAAAGACACGCTCGACATTTTGGTGTTCGGAAACGATGCCTGGCCGATCGCAATCAAGGATTTGCCTTACCTTCAGGTCGGACCGTTTCATACGAACACCGTTGCAGGATTGCAATTGGCTATGGACCTGCTTCGGCGCAAACGCAACACCAACAAGCAGATCTTCATGATTACCGACGGAAAACCGAGTTGTGTGCGCGAAAGCGACGGAACCTATTATATGAACAGTAACGGACTCGACGATTATATTGTGGATAAATGTTACGCGATGGCACAGCAGGCCCGGAAACTTCATATTCCCATAACGACATTTATGATCGCCAACGATCCGTACCTGCAGCGATTTGTCAACCAATTTACCCAAGCCAATCAGGGCAAGGCATTTTACACCGGATTGAAAGGTCTTGGCGAAATGATTTTTGAAGATTATGAAACTAACAGGAAGAAAAGAATAAAATAATTTATGGATAAAGATCAGATAAAGACCCTGGGCGAACTGAAACGCGCCGGATACAGGTCGGTTTCAATAAAAGATGAACTCCGCAGCAACCTGCGGCAAAAAATAAAAAGTGGGCAAACGGCTTTCGAAGGAATTCAGGGATTTGAAAACACCGTCATTCCCGAGCTGGAACGCGCTATCCTTTCGCGGCACAACATCAACCTTCTCGGACTTCGCGGACAGGCGAAAACGAGGCTCGCACGGCTGATGGTGAACTTGCTCGACGAGTACATCCCGTATGTAGAAGGTTCCGAGATCAACGACGATCCGCTTAGGCCAATTTCGCGCTTTGCAATCGATCTCATTGCCGAAAAAGGCGACGAAACTCCGATTGGCTGGCTGCACCGTGACGACCGTTTTTATGAAAAATTGGCTACGCCCGATGTGACCGTTGCCGATTTGATTGGCGATATCGATCCTATCAAAGCCGCTAACCTCAAATTGTCGTATGCCGACGATCGCGTGATCCATTTCGGGATGATTCCACGTGCCAACCGATGCATTTTCGTCATCAACGAGCTTCCCGATCTGCAGGCGCGAATCCAGGTGGCGCTTTTCAATATTTTGCAGGAAGGCGACATTCAGATCCGCGGATTCAAAGTCCGCCTGCCATTGGATCTGCAGTTCGTTTTTACCGCAAATCCTGAAGATTACACCAATCGCGGAAGCATCGTTACACCGCTTAAGGACCGCATCGGATCTCAGATATTGACCCATTATCCGGAAAACATCGAAATCGCGCGGACGATTACCGAACAGGAAGCCAAACTCGACATTCAACAATCCCAGGCAGTTTATGTTCCGGCTTTGGCGCGTGATATCCTCGAGCAGATAAGTTTCGAGGCGCGCGAAAGCGAATACGTCGATGCAAAGAGCGGTGTCAGCGCCAGGATGAGCATCACCGCTTACGAAAACCTGCTGAGCACTGCCGAGCGACGTGCCTTACGATCGGGCGTTGAAAAGACCACAGTGCGATTATCCGACTTCATGGGAGTGATACCGGCAATCACCGGAAAGGTTGAACTGGTTTACGAAGGTGAACAGGAAGGCGCCGCTGTGGTAGCTGAAATTCTGATCGGCAGCGCGATAAAGACATTGTTTCCCGGTTATTTCCCGAAAATAGAAAAACTCGAGCGGCCAAATGAGAAAGGTCCGTATCAGGAAGTCATAGACTGGTTCTTTACCGAAAGCGGATTCGAACTGATGGATGACGAATCGGATTCCGATTACAAGAAGAAGCTCGATGCGATTATCCCGCTGAAAATGCTCATCAGGAAATACCAACCGGATGCATCGGAAGAAGACATGAATTTCATGAAGGAATTCATTCTTTGGGGATTGGCCGAAAATAATAAGCTGAGCAAAGACCGCGTCGTCGAAGGCTACCAGTTCAGGGACATTTATGGCAGCTATATCAGCAAGCTATAGCACGTAATTCCGCGCCGGTTCAATCAATACGGTTGCGCGCGCGGAGCCGTTTGTGGTAAGTGACGTACGACACGATTAAAATCATGAATACGACCAGCGGAAACAGCGCCGCGCCGACAAAACCTTCTACTGCGAGATAGCTTATGAATGCGAAGGTAAAATCGAAGCCAAAGCCTGCATATGCCCATTCTTTCATACGTGCCGGGATTTGCGGAACAATCAGGATTATAGCGCCCAGCACTTTGAAAACCGCAAGCGCCGTCCCGAAATATTCCGGATAACCCAGGTGCCGGATGCCTTCTTTTGCCATTTCTGTTTGTGAAGTCAACGCCGGAAGTACGCCTTCAAATACTACGATCAGGATCGTTGTGATCCAGTAAGCAATGTTTATCGTTCTCATGGTTTGGATTTCCGACTAAACTATGAAAAAAATTTAGAAGTGTTAAAATCTACTTCAAATTGCTGAAAAAAAAGCCCCGCGATTGCAGGGCTTATTAAGTAAATCAGAATTAGTGGCTTACGATTATCCGCCTGGTTTCTTTTTTGTCGCCGCGGTCAAAGGTGACAAAATAGACACCGCTGCTGAGATTTTGTGTGTCAATGACGATTTTATTATCCGACTCGGGATCCACGTTTACAGGCAATGTCTGCCCGAGTGAATTGATGACTGTAACCTTATACGAGGCGATGTTTTCCATTTCAACGGAAACCGAATTGTTGGCAGGAACAGGATATAATACCATCGAAGCCTCAGGCTTGCCGCTGGCAGTTATTTTAGCGCTGCCATTCGAGATCGTGATTGTATGCAACAGATTGTTGTAACCCGTAGTTGATTCCCAAGTATTGTTGTTCGCCAGCCTGATCGAGTATTCCGGTCGGGTCGAAAGCCCCGCATCGGCATCCGGCAGGACAAGGAACAGTTTGTAGCTTCCGGCTACCATTCCTGTTGGCAATTGTACATTGTCGCTGATGGTGGTCGTTGTGCCAGCATTCCAAAACCTTGGATTTGAATTCAACTCCGCCTTGTATTCGGCATTCGTTACCGTATTTCTGAAGATGATGTATGGCGTACGCTCATTGAATGGCGTTGCAAATCCGCTGTTCTTCATCTGGATCGTGATCGGAATTGCGCTTCCGCCCGTTGCCGAGGTTGGGAATGTTCCGTTAACCAGTTCAAAACGATAGCCAAGACGGTTTTGCATATCGGTAAAGCAATTATCAGATTGGAATCCGGCAATTACGTTTTCGTTATAATCCATGTTCATGAACGACCAGTGAAACTTTGACATCTCTGAAATTGCCGAAGCACATTGTGATCTTGGCGCATTCAGTGCACAGGTCTCGCCTCCCATCGGAACGTACTTCGTTTCCTGCTCGAGATACGGATATTCGGTAGAAGTATTCACATACGTTCCGTAATCGTCCGAACTAGCTAGGAAGCAATCGTTGTGGTGGCCAATCCTCGCGATACTTGCCGACGTGTACGCCTGAGTCAGCGACAATGGAGAATTGGTGTTGTAGGTATGTTGCTTCAGCGCCGGGGTACGGAGCTGTGTCATCCTGTTTGGAAGCACGGCAAGCAACGCGTCAAGCACAGCTTTGCGGTTGGTGTAATCGGCTTGCGTGGGATTCATTCCAAAGTTGTCCGTATAATACCATTCGCCCCATGAACCAATGAAACCTGCTTGCACAAGAGCTATAATATCGGCATTGGCCTGCAAAATCGGCGTTAATTGGGCAATGTGCGAAAGTATGGTCGCCTTGTTGGCATCGTGTGCAACGCCCGAATCGCTGTTGTCGGCGTATGCGAACCGAACGATGCATTTAAGTCCGGCGGCGCGAATCCGTGCGAAATCGCTTTGCATGTTGGTCAGGTACGTACTTGAAATGCTGCCGTTGACAAAGTTTTCAAGATAGAAAAGTCGAAGTACGAGTGTGATATTGCTGTTTGTACGATAGCTCGTCAGTGTGGATTGGTTCAACGCCGAATAGCTGTTGGAATGGGTTTCGGTGTGATGGTAAAATCCACGTTCCGGATTCGGGAAAGCTGCCGTCGAGACAGTATAATTTACGGTTGCCGTCGGCCCCGATCCCGTTCCTGTTCCTGATCCGCCGGATGCCGCATTAACAGTGATCACAACCCCAAAAGTTTTGCTTCCTGCCGCGTTTGAGGCGGTTACCGTATAGGTTGCCAGCGATGTTGCAGCGGTCGGGGTTCCGGTAATGTTGCCTGTTGATGTATTCAACGACAATCCCGAAGGAAGCGCGGGTGAGACGCTATACGAGGAAACTGCTCCACCGGTTGTGGTCGGACTCAAAGTCGAAATTGCGGTTCCGGCTGTATAAACATTTGGCGAATTATAGCTTAATGACAGAACACCCTGAAGTGCGGCATTTACGGTAATAACAACTCCAAAACTTTTGCTGCCTGCCGAATTCGAAGCGGTTACTGTATATGTTGCAAGCGAAGATGCTGCAGTTGGTGTTCCCGTGATTTTTCCTGTCGATGAACTGATTGAAAGTCCACCCGGAAGTGACGGCGAAACAGAATAGGAGGTAGGCGCTCCGCCAGTTGTGGTCGGACTCAAAGTTGGGATTGCCGATCCTGTTGTATATACATTCGGCGAAGGATAGCTTAAGGTTAGCGGAGCCTGTAGCGATGAATTAACGGTAATGACAACTCCAAAACTTTTGCTGCCTGCCGAATTCGAAGCGGTTACTGTATATGTTGCCAGTGAAGATGCAGTGGTAGGCGTTCCGGTGATTTTTCCTGTCGATGAACTGATTGAAAGTCCACCCGGAAGTGACGGCGAAACAGAATAGGAGGTCGGAGCTCCGCCAGTTGTGGTCGGACTCAAAGTTGCGATTGCCGTTCCTGTTGTATATACATTCGGCGAAGGATAGCTTAAGGTAAGCGGAGCCTGTACCGACGAATTAACGGTAATAACGACTCCAAAAGTCTTGCTGCCTGCCGAATTCGAAGCGGTTATTGTATATGTTGCCAGTGAAGATGCAGTGGTAGGCGTTCCGGTGATTTTTCCTGTCGATGAACTGATTGAAAGTCCACCCGGAAGTGACGGCGAAACAGAATAGGAGGTAGGCGCTCCGCCAGTTGTGGTCGGACTCAAAGTTGCGATTGCCGATCCTGTTGTATATACATTCGGCGAAGGATAGCTTAAGGTTAGCGGAGCCTGTACCGACGAATTAACCGTTATCACGACTGCGGCCGTGGTGCTTCCCACGTAGTTACTCGCGGTAACATTATACGTAGTGATCGCACGCGCTGCTGTTGGCGTTCCGGTAATTTTTCCCGAATAGGAATTGAAATGCAATCCCGAGGGCAATGACGGTGAAATCGTATACTGCGAAACCGCGCCGCCTGAAACGGTTGGCAAAAGTGCAGCGATCTGCGTGCCTACGGTAAATACATTTGGAGAATGGTAACTAAGTCCGCTTGGGGCCTTCTTCACACGCGAAGTCTGATTCTGCGCGTTTCCATACAGACATAACAGTCCGATCATCAGAGCGAAAACTTTTCTCATAGGAAAGTAGGTTAAGTTTTTTGCACCGACAGGACACGGGGGCGCGGATCCTGGCGGGGTTCAAATTAATATAGTAGCTTGGGGGCCTGATGATTACAGCATACTGTTATTCATCGTGGACAAATCTATAGGAAGGCCCATAAATTTCAAATTTCCCTGCTGTTAAAATTTATTGTTTCATCGATGAACTACATATTTGACTCCTTTTTGTAATTTTTGGATTACACGAAAGTGCAATTCACCGATAAATAGTTGGTTGTTGAAGAAGTTTGAATTTTCAAGTTCGAAGTTTACAGTTAACGGTTTACAGTTTACAGAGTTTGGCGCTGGGGTAGGCTGTTTTGGCTCAAAGCTCAACGCTCAAAGCTCAGGGCTCAAGGCTCATGGCTCAAGGCAAAAGGCTCAGGGCTCAAGGCTGGCAGGTGATTGGGAAAAAGTTTGAAGTTTCAAGTTCAAAGTTTACAGTTAACGGGTTACAATTTACAGAGTCTGGCGCTGCGGTAGGCTGTTTTGGCTCAAAGCTCAGGGCTCAAGGCCCACGGCTCAAAGGTAGCTGGGGCTGGAAAAGAGTTTCAAGTTCAAAGTTGACGGTTTACAGTTTACAGAGTCTCCCGCTCCGGTGAGCTGTTTTGGCTCAAGTCCACGGCTCAAGGCTCACGGCTCACGGCTCAGCGCAAAAGGCTCAGGGCTCAAGGCTGGCAGGTGATTGGGAAAAAGTTTGAAGTTTCAAGTGCAAAGTTTACAGTTAACGGTTTACAGTTTACAGAGTCTCCCGCTGCGGTGAGCTGTTTTGGCTCAAAGCTCAAAGCTCAAAGCTCAGAGCTCAGAGCTCAGGGCAAAACGCTCAGCCGAGCCCAAACCTGTACCCTGTACCCTGTACCCTGAACCCTGAACCCTGAACCCTGTACCCTGTACCTTAAACCCTGTACCCTAAACCCTGAACCCTGTACCTGACTGGTGATTGATAGTCGGTGGCCGATAAAGGACATCGTCCAGCTACCATTTAGCAGCTACCACAACTATATTTGAAGGAAGCAACGGGTTTCAGAGCAGCCGGAAGCGCCCGGATTCGGCAGAATAAGTGCCGACCTTCATAAGGACAGTTCCCGCGGCAAATAGCAGGCTGAACCAGCAAAGGCCGAAAACAAAAAACGGAATTTGTGAAAAGGGCATTGGAAAGCTCATCGAAGTATATAACATTACGATTATAAGCGCAAAGAGCGAGGTAAGTCCGCCAAAACCAAGATAATAAAGCCTTTTGTTGATTATTCCGGGTGATATTGCGATAAGCAAGAAGATGAGATCCCGTAGCCATTGGTCAGGCTGATTGAACAACGTATGCACCAGATTTACAAGACCGACAATTGCCAAAAATACTAGCGCAGCGATTTTCTGTTTGTTCAAACGTCGGAGTTCGTGTGAATTGCTCATAACCAGACTTTTGATAAATGTATAATTTATTTCTAAATTTCAAAAAAAATCTATGCTCCGATATTCATTTTGGCTCACGCTGTTGCTTTCGGCAGTCACCGCTTTTCCACAAACAAAACCCGCAGCCCAAAAGACGAAACCTTTCGTACTCGGTGTTATTGACGAAGTTCAGTCGGATGTGCTTGGCGAGAAACGCTTGCTCAACATTTATCTGCCGGAAGGCTACAATGATGACACGAAAGCAACATTTCCGGTGACGTACCTGCTCGACGGTTCAGCCGATGAAGACTTCATCCACGTGGTCGGATTGTTCCAGTTCAACAGTTTTTCCTGGATCAACCGCGTGCCGCCATCAATCGTGGTGGGAATCGCAACCGTTGACCGCCGCCGCGATTTTACTTTCCCGACTACAATTGCATCCGACAAAACAAAATACCCGACGACCGGTCGTTCGGACAAATTTATCGCATTCATCAAAGACGAGCTTCAGCCGTACATCGAGAAGAACTACCGCACGAACGGTTCAAAAACGTTGATCGGGCAATCGTTGGGCGGACTATTGGCAGCGCAAATTCTTATCGAAAAGCCGTCGTTTTTTAATAAATACATTATTGTCAGTCCGAGTATTTGGTGGGACAACGGCTCGCTGCTCGAAAGAAACTTCACGCAAATACAAAGGATTTCGCAGCCAACCGACATTTACATTGCAGTCGGAAAGGAAGGACTCACGCCAACCGAGCCTCCACGGGTAATGGAAGTCGATGCGAATGTATTGGCTGACCAGATCAGGGCGCTCAAAAATCCGGCGGTGCATGTCTATTTTGACTACTTGCCCGACGAAGACCATGCGACCATTATGCATAGGGCCGTTTCAAACGGGTTACATGCGCTTTATCCCAAACAGTAAACGCAATCTCAATCTTCCGAAAGTTGCGCCTGAAGCGATTCGAATTTTTGGATAAGCGCGTCAAGTTTTTCACGTTGCTTCCTGATCGTGCGCGGCCGAATGTACACCCAGTTGAAAAGTATCCACAGAAAAGTCACGCCGTACGTTACCATTGCCCAAAGAAGGCTCATTCGCGAGGTATATTCAATCATATAAAGTGCGATCCCGGCCGACAGCATCAGGAAATACGCGTTCATGATCCGTGTCTGCATCAATTGCTGCCTGGTCCGCAGCAGGAGCAACTGTGCAAGATACTCGTTGCTGCTCAGGGCGTCGTCGATTTTGCGCAGCACGTGGAACATTCCATTGTACACGAAAAGATACATTGCCATCGCGGCAATAACAAGCACAATTCCGATTTTAGTCGTGATCCGCTCCGGCTGGAAATAGTACCAGACGAACAGGATGAATGCCGAACTCAAGACCAGCGTGACGTTGGCCATGATCAGCTTGCGCAGGTTGTTTCGCTGGAACCGGCGTGTTTCGTCAAGCAACGCGCCGGTGTCGGGAATCGCTGCTTCCTTTTTGTTCCAGAGTTCTTTCAGGTTGATGTCACTTCCCATGCTGCAAATTTTTTCGTTAGTTTTTCTTTTATCCGATGGATGCGGATCCGGACATTCCCTTCCGATATCCCGATAATGGATGCAATTTCGGCCTGCCTGATGTCTTCCAGTTCCATCGAAATGATCAGCCTGTCGGTTTCCGGTAGTTCGGCAATGAAGCGGTAGAGCATTGCCGATTGGTCTATCGTCTCGGGAACGTGTTCGTCCGGAATTTCCTGAGGAAGATCCGATTTTGGCATCCGCTGTTGCTTTTCGATCTGGCGCAGGCACTTATTCGAGGCAATACGGAAAACCCAGGTCCCGACGGAAGATTCATTCCTGAAATTCGGAAGTTGCTGCCAGACCGTAACGAAAGTTTCCTGTGCGGTATCTTTTGCCCAGTTGTGGTCGTTCAAATAACCCATGCAGAGCCGGAAGATCTTTTGCCAATACGATTTATATATTTCTTCAAATGTCATTATCCACGGATAAAGCTGGCCAGTTGGTTGTCAAACCAATCCTTGTCGTCATACATGATAAAGTGCAAACCCTTGGTCGAGTAGCGGAAGTCGCCGGTTTTCAGCTTTTTATATTGGTCTTCAATGGCTGGTTTCAGGTTGGTGAAATACGATTCAAGCAGTACTAATGTGGGGCAGGTTACATTTGCGATCTTATCCCTGAGGTCGGTGTTTGAAAAATCACAGTACATGTCGCCAAAAGTTTTGCGGTCAGATTTCACCGACCAATTTACAACCAATTCCTGTTTCGCCGGATCGGTCACCATTCGCTGCATTGATTGTTGCTGCATCTGGCGGAACTGCTCGTCGGAAACCGACAGCATCTGGTTGGTTATCGCACTGCAATCGAGCGGTGTTTTCGATTTGAAAGACGGATCCATTAGCGCCGCTAGGCACGGAAGCGCATCGACCACGATCACTTTCGAAGGCAGCGCCGGATAATCAGCCGCGAGCGCCATCGCAAGTCCGCCGCCCATGCTGTGTCCCATAATGATTGGTTTTGAAATCTTTTTATCGGATATGAAAGCAGCTATGCCGTCTTCCCATCCTTTAAAGCTTGCATTCGGTTGCGCAGGTGTTCCGGCAAAACCCGCCATTGTCAAGGTGTAGCAGGTGTAATCTTTTTCGTAATCGGCTTTGGTGTCGTTCCAGACGTCGCCCGAGCAGGAAAATCCCGGAATGAAAATGATCGATTGTTTTCCGCTGCCGGAAATTTTCACGTCAAAAGGATATTTTTTTTGTGCCAATCCCAAAAATGGAATCAGCACGATCAGCGAAAGCAAGGCAAACTTTTTCATGATGTTTATCTTTAAAATTTGCCTTTGGATACGAGGATTACAAAAATGTTACGGCGGGGAGAAAAAAAATGCTGAAGGGAAGGTTATTCGAGGCTCAGGGTTTTGGCGCAAGGCTCAGGGTTTTGGCGCAAGGGTCAGGGTTCAAGGCATAGGGCTCAAGGCTCAAGGCCGAACGCAAACCTGTACCCAAAATCTTTTACCCTTTACCCTGTACCTTGTACCTTGCGCCTTGCACCCTGTACCTTGTACCATACCGTTGTGGCATTTGACTCAAGGCACAGGGCGCAAGGCTCACTGCTGAACTCAATTCACAGCTTTGAACCGCTTCATTTCTTCAACCGGTTCGATTCCGCCGTAGTCTTTCCAGATGTTCGGGTCGTAATGCGGCAGGGTGACGTATTTAAATTCGGATTCCTTCATCGATTCAATTGCCGCAGGCGAAGTATCGGTATCGGAAATCGTCAAGAGCTCAGATTTATTGAGAAGGTCTCCTTCGACTTTAAGGTCGAAAGCTACCGAAGACTTGTCGCCGCTGGTGAGTTCGATGAATTTTAGCGGACGGTTCACATAAATGTACTGGCCGTTCTCGCGCGACGCATATTGCAGATAGTAATGCGAATCCGCCGGGTTTTTCCTGTAAATGATTGTCCCGTTGCTCACGTTTTCGGCATTTTTGACACCAAAGAGGAATTTCAGGTTGAACCCGCTGACTTTTTTGCCTTCCGCAAGCGTATAATCGGTGCGAACGACGGCATAATCGGTGTCGCTGATATATAGTTTTCCGGTATATTTCGCCTTCCGGCTGTCGGGCTTAAAGCTAATGACGTACACAAATTCGTTTTCACCCGAATAGGCTGCACCCTCGTAAGTGTACTCGTAAATGTTCGGATTGGTAATGAAATCCATCCGCGTATTCTTGTAGAGGCTGTTTTGAAGCATAAAAGAATACAGGGCATTTTTTGTGATGTCAACCTGCCGCGGCTGCTTGTTTTTGCGATTGTTGGCAAACGAGATCGTGTCGTGCGACCCGATAATCCCGCTTTTGGCCCGATAGAATTTGGTAGAATCAAGATGCTGGAATAGGAACTCTTTGCCCAGCTTTTCCATGTCGTCCATTGTGGTCGCCTGGTTTTCGTTCTTCAGCTTCACTGCCTTTAAAACCTCGAGCTTCATCTGGTAAAACGGCTTGTCGTCTTTCTTTCCGATCGACGTATAATAGTTGCAAAGCAGGTCCGAATATTCCTTTGGCGGTTGGCGCAGAAAGCTGTTGGTGAGTGCTTTTAGTTGCGCGTTGTCCGCTTTCAGCTTGTCGCCTTTTCTGGCCGTCGATTCGGTAATCTCCACATTCAGGTCGATTGGCTTGAATGCCGACGATTCGCGATAGAACAATGTACGCTTGCGCGCCCGTCCGTCGGTTTTGTAGTTGCGGTCCATATTTTTGTTGACTTCGGCCATGATCCGGTACGGATCCGGTTTTTGGGATGAAACGCTGACTTCATCCAATTCAAATACGCCCGGGTCGAGTTTCACCACCAGGTTTCTTTCTTTTAGCTGTCTAACAGTCAGCGACTGGGAACGATAACCTAGAAAGGAGATTGTGATTGTCGAGTCATCGGTGCTTGCCGCCGGAACTGTAAAAGACCCTTCAAGATTCGACATCAGGTTTTGCGAATTGTCGAGCAGGATATTGGCGTATGAAATACTTTCTCCTGTGCCGGCATCGACGATTTTTCCCGAAACCGATTGCGCGATTGAAAGTTGGCAAAGCAAAAACAGGGCGACGACAAAGTGGAATCTCATTGTTTGATTTTTAGCTATTTGCAGCTAATATTAATAAATCAAACTCAATTTTCAAAAGTGAATTCCGGAAAAGGTCGTTGGAGGAAGTTTAAGTTTAAAGTTTACAGTTAACGGTTTACAGTTTACAGAGTCTGTCGCTCCGGTGAGGTGTCATGGCTCAAGGCACATGGCGCAGGGCACATGGCTCAAGGCTTAAAGCTCAAAGCTTAAGGCGAGCTGTCCTGGCTCAAAGCTAAAAGCTCAGAAAGTTTAAAGTTTACAGTTAACGGTTTACAGTTTACAGAGTCTGTCGC
>JAEWJM010000026.1 GCA_023386585.1 Bacteroidota bacterium
ACCTGATATTGTTTACCATTCATCATAAAATAGCCAAACCGTTGTCCGCTTAGCGAAAGTTGCAGTGTTTGCGCTACGTCAAGTACGGAAACTCCGAGGCTTTCGGCTTTTTCACGATCAATGCTGACGTAAATTTCCGGTTTGTTGAATTTCAGGTTTACGTCCGAAGTTGAGAAAGTAGGATCGTTGGCAACCTCATCCATGAACTGCGGGATCTTTTCCTGCAGCTTATCAAAATTCTGCGCCTGGATGATATATTGGATCGGAAGTCCGCCGCGTCGGTTCACCGCAATCGTCGGCTGCTCGGAAACGTTGGTTTTGGCTTCGGGAAAACGTTTTGCATATTTCGTTATTGCTTCGGCAACTTCTTTCTGAGATCTTTCCCTTTGGTCTGGTTCGACAAGGGCAATCCGCATTCGGCCGGTATTTGCAGCACCCGAAATAAACCCCGGCGCGGTAATTACGAGGCCAATTTTCTTTTCGGGAATCGAATCGGTAATCAGCTGATCTAGTTCCTGCATAAAGCGATCGGTATATTCGTAAGATGCGCCTTCCGGTGCCGATACGCTCACGCTTACGAGGCTACGATCGTCATACGGCGCGGTTTCCTTCTGCAATACATTATAAAAAAGTACGATCAATCCGATACAGCCAATAATAATCGGAAAACTGAGCCATTTTCGTTTCATGAAATTGTTAAGCGATTGCGCGTATCCCTGATTAAGCCGCACAAAATATCTTTCGCTCCAGTTATAAAATTTAGAATGTTTCTGCGGCCCGCCTTTAATAAGGTACGCGTTCAACATCGGCGTAAGCGTCAGCGATACGAAGGCCGAAATTAAAACCGCCGCGCCAATTACGACACCAAATTCACGAAACAAACGTCCCACAAATCCTTCGAGGAAAATCACGGGAAGAAATACGGCTGCAAGTGTAACCGAAATTGAAATTACCGCAAAAAAGATCTCGTTCGAACCTTTAACCGCAGCTTCAATCGGTGACATTCCTTCTTCGACCTTCTTAAAGATGTTTTCGGTGACCACAATCCCGTCGTCAACGACTAGTCCGGTTGCAAGAACAATCGCGAGCAAGGTCAATACGTTTATCGAAAACCCGCAGAGCCACATGATGAAAAACGTCGTTATCAACGACACCGGTATATCGATCAGCGGCCTGAATGCAATTGCCCAGTTCCTGAAGAACAGGTAAATGATCAGGATTACCAGAATGATTGAAATCGCCAAAGTTTCGGCAACCTCGGTAATCGCTTTTTTGACGAAAACCGTGTTGTCAATCGCAATGTTGAGCTTTATGTCTTTCGGAAGATCTTTTTTGAATTGATTGTACTGCTTATAAAAAGCGTCGGCAATGTCCAGATAATTCGTTCCTGGCTGCGGGATGATTGCCAATCCGACCATTGTCTGGCCGGATTCAGCAAGTTTCGTTTCGAGGTTTTCGGCTTCAAGCGCCGCCTTTCCAACATCGCTCAAGCGTACAGTCCGGTTGTTTTCAGAAACAATGATGATGTTGTTGAACTGTTCTTCCGTCGATAGGTTGCCGATGGTTTTCACCGTCAGTTCAGTGTTCGCTCCGGTGAGTTTTCCCGATGGCAATTCGACATTCTGTGCTTCGAGCGCGCGACGCACATCGGCCACGGTGAGTCCGTATGACGCCAACCGCACCGGATCGATCCAAAGCCGCATCGCATACTTCCGCTGTCCCCAGATCTGAACGCTGGAAACGCCCGGGATGGTTTGCATGCGCTCGGCGATTACGTTTTCGGCATAATCAGAAAGTTCGATCGTATTTTTTGTGCTGCTTTGTACGGTCATCGCAATGATCGCATCCGAATCGGCGTCAGCTTTTGAAACTACCGGCGGCGCGTCGATATCCTGCGGAAGGCTTCGCACTGCCTGTGAAACCTTGTCACGAACGTCGTTTGCGGCTTCTTCAAGATTTTTATCAAGGTTGAATTCGATCGTAATATTGCTCGATCCCTGATTGCTTGACGATGTGATGTTCCGGATTCCGTCAATCGAGTTGATGGCTTTCTCGAGCGGTTCGGTGATTTGCGATTCAATGATATCAGCGTTGGCTCCGGCGTAGTTGGTACGTACCGAAATCTGCGCGGGGTCGATCGACGGAAATTCGCGTACGCCCAGATAAGTATAACCAATTACGCCAAAAAGAATCAGCGTAAGGTTCATCACTATCGTCAGGACGGGCCGTCGTATGCTTAAGGTTGAAAGGCTCATAATATTTATTGGGGTTGCGTCAGGGCAACTTTAACAGGAGCGCCGTCTTTCAGCGACATGACGCCGGTGGTAAGTAAGGTGTCGCCGGCATGGAGTCCGCTTGTAATCAGGACATCGGTATTGGTCCGTGCGCCGGTTTCAACGATTACTTCTTTGGCTTTTCCGTCTTTTGAAATGAAGACTTTTTTTCCGTTTTGGATCGGGATCAAAGCCTGTGTTGGTACCAGAAGCGCATCATTGATCTTTTCCAGCGGAAGCGTCACATTTGCGAATGTTCCCGGAAGAAGTTTGCCTTGTGGATTATCGGCTATCGCACGAACGCGCAAGGTTCGGGTTTCGACTTCGATTCCCGGTTCGATTGCGTAGATTTTCGCGACAAATTTTTCCTGTGAACCCGCTACGGTAAAGGAAATCGTTGTTCCTGTCCGCGTTTGCGAAGCGTATTTTTCCGGAATCGAAAAAGTGATTTTTACCTGGCTGGTATTGACGAGGTTTGCCACCACGGTTGTCGGGGTTACATAAGTTCCTTTAGAAATGGATCGAAGTCCGATAGTTCCCGAAAATGGAGCCCGGATCGTCGTTTTTGCGAGTTGCGCCGCGACAAGTTGTGACTCTGATTGCGCCGATTTAAAGTCGGCACTTGCAATATCATATTCTTCCTGGCTGATCGCTTCTTTTTGCAGGAGCAGCTTGGCGCGGCGCTCATTTTCGGAAGCAAGAGTCTGGGCTGTACGTGCCTTGTTCAATTGTGCGCGGAGTTCCAGATCGTTGACCTTGAACAGGACTTGTCCTTTTGATACGCGACTTCCTTCGCTGAAGTTAATGCTTTCGACAACTCCCGAAACTTCGCTGCGAATGTCAACCTGTTCGTTGGCTTCGATCGATCCGGAAAGTGAGAGATTATTTGCAAACACCTGAGGCATCATGACCATTCCGCTGACGCGCGCAGGCATCTTGCTTTTGCCGCCGCCTTTTTCGGTTGCTTCTTTCTTTGCGTTTTTGTTTTCCGAAATCCGATAGAAGATCAATACCCCGAGTCCGATTATCAGTAGTGCGTAGAGTACGTGTTTAAGTTTCATAAAAAGCTTGAAGTGAATAGGGCCATTTAAGCCCGCACAAAATTAGTTTTTAAATAGGTTTCAGCTTTGGCGGTTAAAATTTATTTAACAGTTGCGTTTATTGTTCGCTTTTCGCACCGACGGCGTCATCGGTCCTTGCTTTTTCAAAATTTTCCGCAATCTTTAGCTTATATGATTCCAGATGTTCCGCTTTCGTGTCATTTCGATGAAAGCGGTCCGCACCGCTGCATTTTCGGGTTTGGCCATCGACGGATCGCTTTTCAGAAGCTCAAGTGCATGTTGTCGTGCAAGCATCAGGATGTCGCGGTCCTGGACAAGATCGGCAATCTGGAGGTTGAGCACACCGCTTTGTTGCGTTCCCATCAAATCGCCCGGCCCGCGCAGTTTTAGGTCGACTTCTGCGATTTCAAAACCGTCGTTCGTACGAACCATCGTTTCCATCCGGGTGCGGCTTTCGTTCGACAATTTCTGGGATGTCATCAATATGCAATAACTCTGTTCGGCGCCGCGGCCAACCCGTCCACGCAGCTGGTGCAACTGCGAAAGTCCGAAACGTTCGGCGCTTTCGATGATCATGACACTTGCGTTGGGAATGTTAACGCCGACTTCAATCACGGTAGTCGCAACCATAATATTGGTTTTGCCGAGGGAAAAACGCCGCATTTCCTCGTCTTTCTCGGCGGCTTTCATCTTTCCATGTACTATTGAAACCGAATATTTTGGCAGCGGGAAGTCGCGCGAAACGCTTTCATAACCATCCATAAGATCTTTATAATCCATTTTTTCGGATTCCTTGATCAGTGGATAAACGATATAAATCTGTCGCCCTTTTTCGATTTCGTCCCTAATAAATTTCCACACCGAGAGGCGGTTGCTGTCGAAGCGGTGAACCGTTTGTATTGGCTTGCGGCCCGGAGGAAGTTCATCGATCACCGAAATGTCGAGATCGCCATAAAGGCTCATCGCCAAGGTGCGCGGGATCGGCGTTGCGGTCATGACCAAAACGTGTGGCGGAACCGCATTTTTCTTCCACAGCTTCGACCGCTGCTCGACGCCAAAGCGATGTTGTTCGTCAATTACGGCCAGGCCGAGATTTTTGAATCCGACTTTATCCTCGAGCAAGGCGTGGGTACCGATAACGATATGGAGTGAACCGTCTTCAAGCATTTCATGGATGATCTTTCGGTCGTTCGTCTTCGTGGATCCGGTCAGTAGCATCACGTTAATGCCAATTTTTTCGGCCATTTCGCGAATCGAATTGAAGTGCTGCGTGGCCAGGATTTCAGTCGGAGCCATTAGGCACGCCTGAAAACCGTTATCGATGGCCAAAAGCATGCTCATCAAGGCGACAATCGTTTTTCCGGAGCCGACATCGCCCTGAAGAAGCCGGTTCATTTGCGCCGGACTACCCATATCGTTGCGAATTTCCCGCAGCACGCGTTTCTGGGCATCGGTCAATTCAAACGGAAGATGATTTTGATAGAATCCGGTGAAGTTGTCGCCAACCTTGGTAAATGGGTGGCCTTTGATTTTGTGCTTTCGGATCAGGTTTTTTGTGATCAGCTGAAGCTGGATGAAAAACAGCTCTTCAAACTTCAGCCGGAAGCGCGCTTTTGCCAAGGCATCGGCACTTTTTGGAAAATGAATGTTAAACAAGGCCGCATTTTTCGGAATAAGTTTCAATTGCGCCATCAAACCCGCGGGAAGCGTCTCGGCAAATTTCGCCTGCGTTTCAAAAAATAGTTGTTCAATGACTTTACTGACAAGCCGATTACTGATTCCGCGGTTCGCCAGCGTTTCTGTTGACGGATAAACCGGCTGCATCGCCGAACGCAGGCTTTGTTCGTGGTCGGCCCACAATTCTATTTCAGGATGCGGCATATTGAACTGGCCGCTGAATAAGTTGCACTTGCCAAAAATCACAACCGGAACGTTGAGCTTGAGGTTCTCGCGAATCCATTTTAGACCCTGAAACCAGACCAACTCCATTTGGCCGGTGCCGTCGATGAACGTTGCCACGAGGCGTTTTCCGCGCGATTGCTCGACGGTTCGGACGCTGATTATCCTGCCGATGATCTGAACTTCGGACGGACCTTCACGAAGTTCGTTGATTTTATAGTATCGCGTCCGGTCGATGTATCGGTTGGGGTAGAAGTGAAGCAGGTCGCGGTAAGTGGTGATCCCCAATTCCTTGCGCAGCAGCTCGCCACGGCTGGGTCCAACGCCTTTGAGGAATTCGACAGGTTTATCTAACAGGCTGCTCATTCAAATTTATTGACAGGCGAATATACCTTTTTTAAATTTTTTGCCGCGACAGCATTTCCGCAAATTTTGAAGCCGATGAAAAGTCGTATTTTTGAACAAATCCAACCCATGAACTTTCGATTACTTTTCCTTTTCCTGCTGCCTTTTGCCGCTATTGCACAACAGATTCGACAGGTCGATTTCAAGACAATGAACGCTACAATTACAATTGATCCGGTGGCTGAGAAAGTTTCCGGAAATGTTGAATATGCTTTCGATGTGCTGTCGCTTGCTGATACGATCAGGATCGACGCAATGAATATGCAATTTTCGGATGTCCGGATCAATGGTAAAAAAGCAGATTTTGTAAGCTCGGCGAATGCCCTAAAACTTTTTAACGGTTACAAAAAAGGCAAGAACAAGGTTTCTTTTTCGTATTCGGCAATGCCACGGCAAACGATGTACTTTACCGGATCGGGCAACAACCGGCAAATTTGGACACAAGGCCAGGGCAAGAATACGAGCCACTGGCTTCCGAGTTTTGATGATGCCAATGAAAAAGTCATTTTCAACCTTTCCTTTACGTTGTCGGAACCATTTACTGTAATTTCCAACGGGTTACTCAAAAGCAAAAAGAAAAGTAAAGCTGCCACTATTTGGAAATATAAAATGAATTACCCGATGAGTTCCTATCTGGTTATGGTTGCGGCGGGCCAATTCGACCACAAGACTGAAAAATCGGCTTCGGGAACTCCGCTGGAGATGTATTTCAGGCCGGAAGATCAATCCCGAGTGGCATCGACCTACCGCCATTCAAAAGAGATTTTTGATTTTCTTGAATCGGAAATCGGAATAAAATATCCGTGGCAGGTTTACAAGCAGGTTCCGGTGCGCGATTTTATTTATGCCGGGATGGAAAACACTTCCGCAACGGTTTTCGCACAGGATTATGTAGTGGATTCAATTGGCTTTAACGACATGAATTACATCAATGTCAATGCACATGAGCTTGCGCATCAGTGGTTTGGCGATATGGTGACCTCAAAATCGGGAAAGCATCATTGGCTTCAGGAAGGATTTGCGACATATTACGCATTGCTCGCAGAACGTTCGCTTTATGGCGACGACCATTTTTATTGGGCGATGTACAATATGGCCGAGAATCTGCAACGCGCCGCAGCAACCGATACGATCCCGATCCTCAACGAAAAGGCGAGCTCGCTGACATTCTACCGGAAAGGCGCGTGGGCGCTGCATATTTTGCGCGAAGGAGTTGGCGCCGCTAAATTCAGGCTGGCGATCAAAAATTACCTGCAGAAATACGGCTTCACAAATGTCGACACTGACGATTTTTTGGGTGAAATCAACAAGGTATCCGATTATGATACTGCGGCTTTTCGCAAGGTCTGGTTGGAAAAAGGCGGCTTTGAAGTCGGCGAAGCACTTGGCTTGCTTAAAAAGAACTCGTTTATGCGCTCGTATTTCGATTTGGTCGATCTGCAGGAAGTTCCGTTTGCCGAAAAAAAGGAAAAACTCGAACAGGTAATTGGCTCGAGCGGCTTCTATCCGCTGGCTGAAGAAGCAATCTCCCAACTTCAGAATGTTGCGTTTGAAGATAAACTTCCACTTCTCGAAAAAGCGATGGCATCGAAAGATTTTAAAGTACGCCAGGCCGTCGCAAAAACGCTTCAGGTCGTTCCGGAAGCATTTTACAACAGTTACATTTCGCTGCTCGACGATCCGTCTTATGTGACCCGTGAAATTGCGCTTAACGTGATTTGGCAGCAGTTTCCGGCGAAGCGTATTGAAATTCTTGAAAAATCGAAGGATTGGATCGGATTCAATGATAAAAATCTTCGGATGCAATGGCTTACGATGGCTTTGGTGACACCGGAATACCAAAAGGCGATGAAGCCGCAATTTTACGACGAGCTGCTGGCTTATGCATCGCCGGCTTACGAAAGCAATGTTCGGCAGAATGCGCTCGAAAACCTGCTTTACATCAATCCGAACGATAAAAATGCGTTGCGGCTGCTGGTCAATCCGTTGACACATTTTCGCTGGCAGTTTTCAAAATTCGCACGGGAAAAAATCCGTGAGCTTATAAAAAACCCGGCGCATAAAACGTACTTCACTTCTTTAGTGGGATCATTGCCTCAAAACGAGCAATTTCAACTCAAACGCCTTTTGGATGAAAAATAATTCTGTCGGAAAGTAGGGTTTAATTTCACAGGAATGTTTACCTGAAATTAAAACCAACCGATATGAAAAAAATATTCCTTTTGCTTTTTGTCCTTGTTTCGGCAGTTGCTTTTCATGGCTGCAGCGAAAATGACGACAATAACCCCAATCCGCACAACGGCAATTTTTCGGACAATTTTGGAAGTTCGGTAAGCCGTGATTTCATTGGGCGTGTGACCGACGAATCGGGCGCGGCAATACAAAACGCGACGATCAAAATCGGAACTTCTACTGCGATGACCGATGAAAACGGGATGTTCCTCATCAACGATGCGAACGTTTATGAGCGATTTGCGTATGTCACTGCTACAAAAGCCGGTTTTATGGATGGCTCGCGTTCCATCGTTCCCGTTTCTGGACGAAACCACATCGATATCATGCTTGTTTCATCAACTCCCGTTGGCGTAGTCACAGCGGGCGAGACCGGAACGGTAACGATGCCTTCGGGGACAAAAGTAGTTTTTGACGGTGGATTTAAAGATGAAAGCGGAAACAGCTACTCGGGAGATGTCAGCGTTTCGATGTACCATCTGATGCCATCGAATGCGAACCTGTCGAAGCTGATGCCGGGAATGCTGTATGCCGAGGATGATAATGGGGAAGAAGCAATCCTTCAAACTTGGGGAATGCTGAATGTGGAGCTACGCGGAAGCGCCGGACAAAAGCTTCAGATTGCCGATGGCCATTCCGCCGAGATTACGATGATGATTGACGACTCGCAGTTGGCTTCCGCGCCGTCAACTATTCCGTTGTGGCATTTTGATTCGGACGCGGGTTATTGGATACAGGATGGTGCGGCGGTTCGCCAGGGCAACAAATACGTCGGTTCGGTATCGCATTTTTCATGGTGGAACTGCGACGCCTATCAATCGGTGGTTCAAATGACCGTTACGGTTAATGATCAAAACGGAAATCCAATTGCCAATGCGGGAGTCGGACTCACGGCAGGAACGATGACATCTTATATTCAGTCAACAAGCGATAACGGCCAGGTTTCTGGTGTCGTGCCGGCAAACCAGGCGATGACACTGGCAATTTACGACGCCTGCGGAAATAGCGTTTATACGGCTAATATCGGTCCGTTCTCAACCGATACGGTATTGCCGCCGATTACGGTGACGACGTCTATGGCTGAAACCACAACAATTGACGGAACACTGATGCAATGCGACAATAGTCCGGTTACCAACGGCTACATTATTTTAAATTACGGAACAAACCAATCTTATGCTTCGGTAAGTGACGGAAACTTTTCATTCCACGTTTTGGTTTGCAACAGCAGTTCGGGATTCACGCTTGAAGGATTTGATTACGATAATCTGCAGACAACGACTCCTATCAGCTTTACGTTTGCGACACCTTCAACCAACGTTGGTAATATTCTGACTTGCACTGCAGCGGGCGAATTCGTTACATGGCAGCTGGATGGCGGCGCAACATCGACCATAATCGGAAATATTAATGCCGGAATTGGCTCGCAGGGTACGACCAATGGTTTTTATATCAGCGGTTATACTCCAACACAAAACGGGCTATACATAATGGGCGGAAGCACAGTTCCCGGAGTTTATACTACGGCAGATCAATTCATGCTGGAAAATAGCCAGATTGGTGCAATCGGTACGTCAACGGTGAACGACATTGTCTTTACGCTCAGTAACTACGGTGCAATAGGCGAATACATTGATATTACTTTCAGCGGTTCTTATACAAACGCAACGGGCACGCATACAATAAACGGAATTGCACATGTGATTCGCGACAATTAGTGGGTTAATAATTAGTTAGTTGAAGGAAGCCTCCGAAAGGAGGCTTTTTTATGGCAATCAGTTTCGGCAGTTATGGTCAGCTTAATTCCTACAAAAACTCCTTTACCTCGTTCCTTAAATAAGCCAATGCGGCGCTGCTCGGCGAAGGCTTGTCGAACATGTCGTTGAGTACCGCCTCGCGAAGTTTATCGGCGCTGTCAACCTTTTCATTCATTGTTGACTTGCGGATCATTTGGATCGTCGCGTTTTTTGCCGTTGTGATGATGGTCCAGCATTCTTCGCTCATGTAGATTTGCTGCGACAGATTGTGCTCAAATTCCTGCTCGATCTGTGCGATAACGTAATTCTCGTAATCGTTCTTGTTTTCGGAAATAGGAGTAATGCGAATTAGAAGTTTCACCGGATCGATTCGCTCCAAAAACAAGGTCATCCGTTCAAATGCCTGCAACCGCAATGGCAGCGCGTGTTTCTGGTTTTCCCTTGCCAAGAGAAAACGCCTGCGCTTATCTTCGTTTTGGATGTATGACTGAAAAAATGAATAAGCCACGCCGCCGGTGATAATGGCAGGAATGCAGTAAAATAGAAGTTCGAACAGTTTGTCAGTAGTCATGAAGATAGCTTTTGATTCAGAACAAAAGTAGCGCATCGCAATCAATCGATGCAAAAAAAATGAGCGAATGGTGAAAACCCTACGGACAGAATGAATTAAAAATATAAATTGCGACAAAACCATCTATTATGACCAAAAAATTACATTATTTTCTGTTGCTTTTAGTACCGGTTTTATCAATTGCGCAATTGCATACTTATACCGGCGTAATCAAAGATGTTACCACACAAGCACCGGTCGAATTGGTGTCAATTGCCGTTGAAAATTCAAATATTGCAACGGTTTCAAACGAGGAAGGAAGTTTCCGAATAACGGTGCCGGATGACGTAAAAACACTGCGGTTCAGCCACCTGAACTACAATGTCTACCTATTTAAATTAACTGCAGTCGATACCTTGGAAATTTTCCTTGAACCAAAGACAATCACTTTGGATGAAGTCGTCATTAGTGACATACCTGTTGACAAGCTGATCAAAAAACTTCTTAAAGATTCAAAAGATCACCTTGAAAAATCGATACTGATGAATACATACTATCGTGAGTTTGGAATGATCAATGGCCAGTACATTTCCTTTGCCGATGGAATTCTCGACTACGACATAAAAAAAGCAAGCGGTAAGGCCGATGTTTACGTCAGGCAAAGCCGCGCGAAGAAAATCAGGGATGCTGTTCTGGCCAGGAAGCGATCGGACTTGGAAGGATTTTCTTTCTTCAATGTTGAAGACGCCATTTCAGATTCGTATAATTTTAAGAGGCTCACCAAGTTGATCAATAGCGATTCGTATGAATATGTGCTTCGCAACAAAACAGATCAAAATGGCAACACGGTCCAAATAATTTCGATACTTCCCAAAAGTGAGGTCCACAAGCCCTTATACCAGGGCACGATCACCTATGACTTAAAATCGAATCTGGTATTGGAAGTCAACCTGCAACGGGCGCCGTCACACGAGCCATACAACGAGTTCATCAATGTTCTGGTCTGCAAGGCGAAATTGACGGTCGATAACCAAAAATCAATTTTTAGCCTGAACAACGGGAAATACATGCTGAATTACAATTCGCATCGCATCGGAATGCACATCAAAATGAAAAATGTGATGGATGACACTTTTGAATCGATGAGCGACGTTGTCAATCTCGATTATAAAGAAGGGAATTTCAAACTCGACAGAACTCAGCGGTACAGGGAAAAGAGCCTGTACAAGGCGGGAACAAAGTTTTCCGAAGAATTCTGGAAGACAAAAAACATCATCCTACTCAGTGGCGAAGAGGAAAACATCATTTTATCGTTGGAGAATGACACCGCTTCGCTGACACGCTGATCGACCAGATTATTAACTAAATTGGCGTACTGATTTCGGGTGGAAAATGGTAATTTTGACGCTCAGAAAAAACTATGCAACACCACATCAGCAAACTCAACGAGGCACAGCAAAAGCCGGTCATGCAAAAAGACGGGCCGATGATCATCATCGCCGGCGCCGGATCGGGCAAGACACGCGTACTTACGATCCGAATCGCGTATCTGATGAGCCAGGGAGTTGATGCTTTCAATATACTGGCGCTGACCTTTACGAATAAGGCTGCGCGCGAAATGAAAAACCGGATTTCGGACATCGTCGGGTCGACCGAAGCCAAAAATCTATGGATGGGAACTTTCCACTCGGTTTTTGCGCGTATTTTAAGGGCTGAGGCCGACAAGTTGGGATATCCGTCAAATTTTACCATTTACGACACCCAGGATTCCGTTCGATTGATTTCAGCAATCATTAAGGAAATGCAACTCGACAAGGATGTTTACAAGCCGAAGCAGGTTTTTGGGCGCATATCCTCCTACAAAAACAACCTCATTACTGTAAAGGCCTATTTCAACGATCCCGAGCTGCAGGAGGCCGACGCGATGTCGAAAAAGCCGCGTTTGGGTGAAATTTACCGCAATTACGTCGAACGCTGCTTTAAGGCCGGCGCAATGGATTTCGATGATTTGCTGTTGAAAACCAACGAGTTGCTAAACCGGTTTCCCGATGTTCTTTCGAAATACCAGCAGCGGTTCCGCTATATTCTGGTTGATGAGTATCAGGATACCAACCATTCGCAATACCTGATCGTTCGCGCGCTGTCCGATCGTTTCCAAAACATTTGCGTAGTTGGTGATGATGCGCAGAGTATTTACGCGTTCCGTGGCGCTAACATCAACAACATCCTGAATTTCCAAAAGGATTACGAAAACGTGCAAATGTACCGGCTGGAACAGAATTACCGATCGACAAAAAACATCGTCCAGGCAGCGAATTCGATTATCGACAAGAACAAGACAAAATTGGATAAAGTGGTTTGGACCGCCAACGATGACGGTCCGCCGATTAAAGTCCACCGCTCCATAACCGACGCAGAAGAAGGCCGCTTTGTCGCTGCCACGATCTGGGAAGAGCGGATGCGAAACCAGATGCGCAACGGCGATTTTGCGATTTTATACCGTACCAACGCACAGTCGCGCGCAATGGAAGACGCCCTTCGAAAACGTGATATTCCCTATCGGATCTTTGGCGGATTGTCGTTTTATCAACGCAAGGAAATCAAGGACGTGCTTTGCTACCTTCGATTGGTCATAAACCCGAAAGATGAGGAAGCGCTGATCCGCGTGATCAATTATCCGGCGCGCGGAATCGGCGACACCACGATCGACAAGCTTACCATTGCGGCAAATCACTACAAGCGTTCGATGTTTGAAGTCATGCAGAATATCGACAAAATCGACCTCAAGCTCAACGGATCGACCAAAAACAAACTCAACGATTTCGTGACGATGATCCAGAGTTTTCAGGTGATCAACGAAAACCACGACGCTTTTTACGTTGCCGATTATGTCACCAAAAAGACAGGCCTTGTCCAGGAGCTGAAAAAAGACGCTACGCCCGAGGGAATTGCGCGAATAGAAAATATTGAGGAATTATTGAACGGTATCCGTGATTTTACCGAAGGCCAGAAAGAAGTTGTCGATGCCCGGGGATCGCTTTCGGAATTTCTGGAAGATGTCGCTCTGGCAACCGATCTTGATAAAGATACAGGCGACGAAGACCGTGTCGCAATGATGACAATTCACCTTGCCAAAGGATTGGAATTTCCGTATGTGTTTATCGTCGGGTTGGAAGAAGATCTTTTTCCGAGTGCGATGAGCATGAGCACGAGAAGTGAACTCGAAGAAGAGCGCCGTCTCTTTTACGTGGCGCTGACACGTGCCGAAAAGCAGGCGTATCTGACTTACGCACAGTCGAGATACCGTTGGGGCAAACTCACCGACAGCGAGCCGTCGCGTTTTATCGAGGAAATCGAGGATCAGTATCTCGAATACATTACGCCGCCCGAAACGAATTATCGATACAAGCCAATGATCAATACCGATATTTTTGGCGATATAGACAAATCGAAACTGCGCCAGGCCAAGCCGGTGAGTGGAACGCCGCCAAAGCAAATGGGCGAGGAGCCGCCGGTTTCAATCAGAAGGCTGAAGCCTGTGACGAGCAAAAATGCGGCTGGCGCTGATTTATTTGATACTAAGCTGGCGGTTGGCGACACCGTCATGCACGAGCGTTTCGGAAAAGGCGAAATCATCAACCTTGAAGGTGCCGGCGCAGATAAGAAAGCTGAAATCCGCTTTGAAGTCGGCGGAATCAAAAAGCTGCTGCTGCGGTTTGCAAAACTCGAAGTGCTGTAAATTTTTAAATTCCAATTCATGGCCCAGTTCATCAAAATTTATCCTCAAAACCCGAACGAACGCGAAATTGCCCGCGTTGTGAAGGTGCTGCGCGATGGCGGACTGGTCATTTATCCGACCGATACGGTTTATGGCTTGGGCTGTGATATCACAAATTCGCGCGCGCTGGAGCGGATTGCGAGGATAAAGGGAATCAAGCTCGACAAGGCGAATTTCTCCTTCGTATGCCATGATTTGAGCAATTTGTCGGATTACGTGAAGCAAATCGACACATCGACATTCAAGCTGCTGAAGAAAGTACTTCCCGGGCCGTACACTTTTATTTTGCCCGGAAACAACAAGCTGCCAAAGGAGTTCAAAAAGAAAACTACGGTGGGAATCCGCGTTCCCGACAATAATATCGCACTCGAGATCGTCCGGCAGCTTGGCAATCCGATCGTATCGACATCCATTTATGACGATGATGCCGTACTCGAATATTCTACCGATCCGGAACTGATATTCGAAAAATGGCAGAACCTGGTCGATATTGTGATCGACGGCGGCTACGGCGATAATATGCCATCAACAATTATCGATTTGTCGGGCGATGAGCCTGTGGTTGTACGAAAAGGAAAAGGCGATGCCGACATCCTTTAGCAGCAACTTTCTGCCGCAATTGTTTCACCCTAAATCGGAAAGTTATTACAAAAAAAAAGCGCCTCGTAATGAAGCGCTGTTTTTATAAATCCGACTGCTATTGCTTGCCTGATTGTTTTTTCATTTCCTTTTCGATCATATCGTAAAACTGATCGATTTTTGGCATTACGACGATACGGGTGCGTCGGTTGATCTGACGGTTTTCGGCAGTATTGTTTTCAACCAGCGGAACGTATTCGCCACGTCCGGCCGCAACCAGTTGTTTTGACGGAATTCCAAGATCCTGAAGTACGCGAACGATCGATGTTGCACGCTTAACCGAAAGATCCCAGTTGTCGAGCAGAATTCCATTCGATTTGTACGGAACATTATCGGTATGTCCCTCAACCATGGTTTCAAAGTCCGGCTTGCTTTTGATCACCATCGCAACTTTACCCAAAACCGTTTTTGCGTTCTCGCTGACCATGTAGCTTCCCGACTTAAACAAGAGTTTGTCGGCAATTGAAATATACACAACACCTTTTTCTACATTGACCTGAATGTCCGGATCGTTGATTCCGACGGAACTTTTCAGGCTCGAAACCAATGCAAAAGTGACACTGTCCTTCTTAGTAAGCGCATCCTGAAGCCTTGAAATCTTAAGGTCTTTTTCTTTCATGCTTTCCAGCGCTTTTTCAATATTTTGCGCACCTTTTGTCGACAATGTGGTCATATTTCCCATATTGTTGATCAGGTCGCTATTGTTCTTCTTAAGGAAATCGATTTGCCCCAGAAGTGTTTCCTTATCGGAAAGGCACGAATTCAGTTTGACCGTCGCCGAATTAAGCAGATCCTGCAGCTCCTTGTTCTTAGCTTCGGCAGCAGCAAGCTTCTTTTTCGTACCGCATGATGTTGATAACAACGCCAGCAGTGACAAAGCTAAAATGACTTTTTTCATATTTTCTTGCTTTAAGTTAGTTGGCAAATTTAACACTTTATGCCCGAAAAGTCTTAATGATCGGATTTAAACTAATGTTAAAACAACTCCTTAAACGTTATTTTTTTTCGAAGAAAGTAATCGAATGCGACATTTTTCACGCGATAGTAATTTCGTTTCTGAAACATACTTCGTTTGTCGTAATTCCTATCGAAATTACCGTAGAAATAGAAATGCGCTTTCACAATAGCAAGGATGTGGGTGAACTGCCCTTTGGCAAGAAAGCGGACACCTGCGAGACCATCAAGGACAAGTCGGCTCAAAATGATAAAAAGCAATTTGTGCTGTGGAAGATTCTTTACCAGCATTGCCAGCGAATTCCTGAAGTTAAGATAAGTTTTTCTGGCGTTTTGGTTACTGAGTGTTGCGCCGCCAAGGTGATAAACCAAACTTTTTGCGCAGTAGCGCACTTTGTGGTTTTTGTTGATCGCCCGCCAGCACAAATCAATTTCCTCCTGATGTGCGAAAAAATCGGCATCGAAGCATTTCAGGTCGTGGAATACGTTCTTACGGATAAAAAGGCAGGCGCCCGATGCCCAGAATATATCGATATTATCATCGTATTGTCCGTGATCTTTTTCCAAAGTTCCAAAGATACGCCCGCGGCAAAACGGATAGCCGAAACTGTCGATGAAACCGCCGGCAGCGCCCGCATATTCAAAATATTCCTTATTTCGGAAATCCCGGATTTTTGGTTGGACTATTGCAGTTTCGGGTTCACTTTCAAACATTTCAACAACCGGCTCAAGCCAATTGGGAGTGACCTCAACATCTGAATTTACCAGTGCGTATATTTCCTCTTCGACATATTTCAGCGACTCATTGTACCCTTTTGCAAATCCCCAGTTGCTGGCATTTCGTATTATTTTAACCTCCGGAAAATGGGCGGCGAGATAGGAAATGGAATCGTCATCGGAAGCATTGTCGGCGACATAAACCGTAGCTAAAGCAGAGTTTGCCACCACCGATGGCAGGAACTGTTCCAGCAGCTTTCGACCATTCCAGTTCAGGATGACAACGGCAACCTTTTTCACGGCCTGCCGACAATTGGTTCGACATTTCCGATGGCAGTTGCGTAGCACGGCAAATCACGGAGAAAATTATAACTTTCAGCCACGTAATCGAGCGTGCAATAGTAATGTTGAAGTCCGTTTGTCACCATCAACAGCTTCGCATCGAGCGACAAATTATACCGCGCAATCTGGTCAAAAACCTGCTGCGTAATTTTTACTTCCGGCGCTTTGCATTCGACAAGCAGGCTTATCGAACCGTCGCTTGCGTAAACAACGACGTCGTATCGCTTCAATAGGCCGTTAACGCTGAGCGCTTTTTCAACATTAATAAGTGACAACGGGTAATTTTTGTGATCGATCAGATAGCTTACGACATGCTGCCGAACCCATTCTTCGGGCGTCAGGATGACAAATTTTTTGCGGATACGGTCAAAAACCGCCGTTTTATTTTCGCTACTTTTGAAGCGGAAGTCAAATGCCGGAAAGTTGAGCTGCTGCATACCGCAAATATAAAAGTAATTTTAAGGTTTATCCGGCGCAAATGCTAAAGTTACTCACAGCTCACGTTAACCTTGTGGATAAAAAATGGAAAAGGTCGCAACTATCGTAAACGATATAAAAAATGGCAATATCAAGCCGATTTACCTGCTGATGGGCGAGGAGCCGTATTACATCGACAGGATTTCGGCGTACATCGAAGACAATCTGCTGCCCGAAGAGGAAAAAGGTTTTAATCAACAAGTACTTTACGGCCGCGATGTCAGTATTGACGAGATAGTTTCTGCGTGCCGTCGCTATCCGATGATGGCCGAGCGGCAAGTTGTTATAATCAAGGAAGCGCAGGAACTGAGCCGTACGATCGACACGCTGGAGAAATACGCCGAGAATCCGACTCCGTCAACAGTGCTGGTCCTTGGTTATAAGTACAAGACCATCGACAAGCGAAAAAAATTGTTGAAGCATATCGAAAAAAACGGACTCGTTTTCGAAAGCAAGAAAATGTACGAAAATCAGGTCGGCGATTGGATTCGGCGGCTGGTTTCAGGACATGGATATGCGATTGAACCCAAAGCGGCGGCAATGCTGGTTGAATTTCTCGGAAATGACCTTGGCCGGATCAGCAAGGAAGTTGAAAAACTGATGATAATCCTGGCCAAAGGCGCGACAATTACGCCAAAAGATATCGAAGAAAACATTGGCTTCAGTAAAGATTACAACGTTTTTGAACTTCGGAAAGCACTCGCACAGCGAAACCAGAAGCGCGCTTACCAGATTGCAAATTATTTCGCCGAAAATCCGCGTGACAATCCACTTGTGATGACGGTCGGACTCGTATTCAGTTTTTTCGTGGGTGTGCTGCAGTACCATGGACTGAAAGTAAAATCTCCCGAAAAAATCCGCGAAACACTCCGAATCAGTCCGTATCAAGTGGCCGATTATGAAGCCGCTGCCAAGAACTTTCCGATGAAAAAAGTCAGCCAAATCGTTGCTTCACTCCGCGATATTGACGTTAAAAGCAAAGGCGTAGGCGCACATTCGCTGCCAATGTCCGATCTGCTGAAGGAAATGCTCGTGAAAATCTTTATCTGAGGTAAATTTATATCAAAAATCGGCGTTAACCTCTTGCCTGAATCGCCGCATGTGATTATATTTATAGAAAAATAAGCCTCTAATCTTGGAATTTCCTTCACTAACTGACTATCGGACGGTTTTTAATGCATTGCCCGGAGCAAGCGCTTTGTTGCTTCCGAATAGCCCCGAATTTACAATTATTGCTTCCACGGAAGAGTTTGCTGCATTTGGCGGAACAACTCGCGAGCAGATGGTTGGAAGCAGCCTCTTTACCCATTTTCCGGATAATCCCGATGCGCCCAATGTTTCCGACATCATCCGGGAATCGCTGGTGACCTGCATCCGCTCGGGGCGAAAAAACGAATTGCCGCTCCAGCGTTACGACATCGCAAATCACGACGGCAGCTTCTCCGAAAAATATTGGACAGTAATCCATTCACCCATACTTGACGAAAAAGGTGAAATCTCTTTTATAATTCATACCGCGATCGATCTGACCGACCGGATGAATTCCGATTTGAAGGATAAAAAAATCAAGAAGCTCGAGCCCGCGAACAAGCTTTTCATGCAGTCTTCGGTCGCCATTCACTTATTTATCGGACCTGATCTGATCGTCGAGCTGGCCAACGATCCGACGTTAAAACTTTGGGCCCGCGATGCGTCAATAATCGGAAAACCACTTCGCGAGGTGCTTCCAGAGCTCGAGAAACAGCATTACATCGGAATCATCGACAATGTCAGGCTCACGGGAATTCCATATCACGCTCATGAAGAGCGTGTTGATCTCATCCGCAATGGAAAAGAAGAATCAGGTTATTTCAATTTTGTGCTTCAGCCGTATTATGAAGACGCGAAATCAATGCCGGTGGGCGTGTTGGCAATGGTCAATGAAGTTACCGATATAATCAAAAACCGAAAGGCGCTTGCCGAAAAGGAACGAAGCCTCGAATTGGCAGCCGAAATAGGCGATCTTGGCGTTTTTACGATCGATCTTCGAAGCAATACCGTCAGTTATTCGCCCCAGGTGATGGACTGGTTCAGTGTAACGCGACTGAATCTTCCGCTGGAAGAACTTCTTCAACGCGTGCATCCGGAAGATTACGAAATGGTAACATCGACACTTTCGCGGCTTACGAAAGGTCAGCGATCGTGGCGTCACGACATTGTGTTCCGCGTTCCGCATCACGACACCGGCAAAATGCAGTACCTGAGATCGATAGGGCAAGTTCAGTTCGAAGACGACGATCCCGTAACACTGTCGGGAATCATTCAGGACATTACGATCAGCAAACAATCGCAGGAAGCGCTGCAGCAAAGTGCGCAACGGTTGAAAAGCCTTATCGACAGCGCGCCTTTTCCTATTGGCGTCTATACAGGCAGGGAAATGCGGATTGAAATGGTAAACCAGGCAATTCTTGATGTTTGGGGCCGCGATGCGAGTGTTGTGGGACGGACATATTCCGAAGTTTTACCCGAGCTCATCGGACAAGGCCCGTTTGAGCAATTGGATCAGGTGTACAGCACCGGCAAAGCTTTCCACGCTATTAACACGCGCGTCGATATTGAAAAAGACGGCCTGCTTTCACCATACTATTTCAACTACAGTTTTACGCCGCTTTTTGATTCACTCGGAAAGGTTTATGGAGTCATGAATACGGCAGCAGAAGTAACCGACCTTGTGGTTGCCAAGCAAAAACTGGAACAGAGCGAGCGCAACTTCAGGAACATCATCCTCCAGGCGCCGGTTGCGATGTGTCTTCTGCGCGGGCCGGAACATCGCGTCGAGATCAGCAACGAATTTATGCTGAAGATCTGGGGAAAAGATATCGATGTCGTAGGAAAACCGATCTTCGAAATATTGCCGGATGCAAAAGGACAGGGACTTGAAAACATGCTTGAACAGGTTTTTACAACCGGGAAAGCAGTCGCGATGAACGAGCTTCCGGTGCGCTTGAATAGTTTTGGCAAAGACGAAATTGTCTATCAGAATTTCCTCTATGAACCGTACCGTGATGGCGACGGTGGCATTATCGGAATCATCGCCACTTCACTTGACGTCACCCAACAGGTAATCGCCAGGCATAAAATCGAGGATGTGGTCAAAGAAAGAACGCGCGAATTGGAACTTGCCAACGAACGCCTTAAGCGATCAAACGCCGAACTAGAGCAATTTGCATATATCGCTTCACACGATTTGCAGGAGCCGCTGCGAAAGATCAACCTTTTTACCGAAGGCTTGCAGGAAACACTCGGCGATGAAAATCCGAAGGCGAGATACCATATGGAAAGAATCGTCAATTCGGTTGGCCGGATGATGAACCTTATCCGGGACATTCTAGAATACTCGCAGCTATCCCGCCAGAACGAGGTTTTTGTTGAAACCAATTTGGAAGAGGAAGTTTTTGCCGATGCAATTGCCGATTTTGATGTGGTCTGCGAAGAGAAAAATGCAACCATTACCTGCGATTCGCTTCCGGTGATTGAGGCAAATCCGCTTCAGATGGTCCAGCTTTTTGCAAATTTGATTTCGAATTCACTCAAATACAGCAGGGCAGATGTCGCGCCGAAAATCCATGTGACTGGCGAAAAAATATCGGCGGCAGAAGTGGAGAAGCTCGGACTCAATTCACGGAACACTTATCACAAGATTATTTTCCGTGACAACGGGATTGGGTTTAATCAGGAATATGCCGACAAGATCTTTAATATCTTCCAGCGGCTTCACGCGAAAAACCAATATGGCGGAACCGGAATCGGGCTTGCAATGTGCAAGAAGATTGTCGAAAATCACCACGGATATATCTCCGCAAGCGCAATAGAAGGTGAAGGTGCCGAGTTTACGGTGATCCTTCCAGAGCACCAGAATTGATCATTTCGATTTTTCGCCAACGAAATAATCGCTTGTGGATTTAAACAGCACATTGAAAGTCGTAAGGCTTCCATAAATGCGCGTTATGTATTGCTGAAGTTCGATTTTCTCACCGTCGTCGAGTTTGCTCGCGTTGATTTTCTGCTCCATGACACGAAGCCTGTCGCGAACCATCACAATCTTATGAAAAAATGTATCGATTGGAACTTCCTTTCCCAGTACGCCCGGTTGCCCCGGATCCATTACAAGTTTCCCGCCTTTCCATTTGTCGGCGATAGGAACCGCGGGCGCAATGTCGGACCAACGCTGCAATATCGATTTCAGGCTTTTTTCGACGTCGAAAAGGCTGATGGTGTCGACTTCATTCTCAACGGCTTCAATTACCTCAAAATCCGAATCCAAAGGAATTGTTTCGAGTCCGCCGTCAATAAAAGTTATCCAATATTCTTTTGCCGAAACATTGGTTACGACACCTTTTCCGAATTCATTGTGACTGATGCGCGAACCAATTCCGAGTATGCTTTTCATCTTGGTATTTTTCACGAAAATAGAAATTGATTTTTAAATGCAGATTTGCATCGCAACAATTTTGGACGAAATAATATAAAACGAGTTGCGACAGAGTTCATTAACTTTAGGTCAAAATTTAGCTTATGGTCGAAATTCCGTTGTGGCTTCAGGCAGCATTATGGGGATTTGTTTCCGGTTCAGCGCTGATCTTGGGCGCTCTGATCGCATGGTTTACAACGGTGCGCCGACAAATTATCGGGATTATCATGGCTTTTGGAAGCGGTGTCCTGATTTCTGCGCTTGCTTTTGATCTGATGGATGAAGCCTTCAAACGCGGCGGGTTTCCGGCAACCGCATTCGGATTCCTCGCCGGCGCGACTTTATATTCCGGCGTAAATTATCTTTTGAACCGAAAAGGCGCTAAGCACCGCAAGCGATCAGGAAAGCAGCAGTCCTCTGAAACCGAAGCTTCGGGAAGCGGCCTCGCTATTGCCTTAGGATCGGTGCTCGACGGAATTCCCGAGTCGATCGCGATCGGTGTCAGCATGATCGAAGGCAGCGCCGTCAGCATTGCGGCGGTCATTGCCATTTTCCTTTCGAATGTACCAGAAAGCTTGTCGAGTACGTCCGGAATGCGCCAATCCGGGAGATCGGCGAAGTACGTTTTTGGAATATGGATCGCAATTACGATCATGTCTTCGCTTGCATCACTTGCCGGCTATAGCATTTTTCGCGACTTTTCACCGGAAGTCATTTCGGCAACGATCGCCATTGCCGCTGGTGGAATTCTCGCAATGGTTTCCGATACCATGATTCCGGAAGCATTTGAGGATTCCCACGACCTGACCGGAATTGTGACCGTTGGCGGATTTCTCGCGGCATTTCTTCTTACGAAACTCTCCTGATTTTCAATTGTTTATTTGATCGAATTGAAATAAATCGGTACACGAGGCGTTAATGCTGTTCCAAATCTATTAAAATGAAATTCCGACTTTTTCTCCTATTTGCAATTGTAACCGGTTTATCTTCATGCTCTTCTCATTGCAATATCGATAAATGGCGCTGCCGAAGATATGTCCACGTTGATGCGATACATTCAAGGCCGGTCGAATTTTCGCTTCCGATTGCGCATTCTTAATTTTATTGTTTCTTTTCTTTGCGAATTACCCATCGCCAATCGCTAGGGTTTTAAAATCCGCCAAATTTGACGATATTTGTGACCCTAAAATTTACCAATGGGAATGAACAAAAATACCGTCCTTGGCTGGGCAACGCTGATAATGATTATAATGGGTCTGATCCTGATCGGCCTTGGCATCTTCCGCTACGATGATGTCGCTGGCTGGGGCTTCGGCGCTGTCGGAGTCGGTTTTCTTGCCAATGCGTGGGTTTTCAGCAGCCTCAAAGGCCGCGTTTAATCGATAACAATAAATCAAACTATATGTCAGACGATAAGAAGGTGATATTTTCGATGTCACGCGTCAGCAAGACGTACTCTTCAAGCAACAAGCAAGTACTTAAGGATATTTACCTGAGCTTTTTTTATGGAGCAAAAATCGGTATCCTCGGATTGAACGGTTCGGGAAAATCATCTCTTTTGCGCATCATCGCAGGTGTGGATAAAAACTATCAGGGCGACGTTGTTTTTGCGCCAGGTTACCGCGTGGGATATCTCGAACAGGAACCGCAGCTCGATGAAAACAAAACGGTAATTGAAATTGTTCGCGAAGGCGTTGCCGAAACAATGGCCGTTTTGGATGAATTCAACAAGATTAATGACCAGTTCGGACTTCCCGAAGTCTACGAAGATCCCGATAAGATGCAGCAGCTGATGGATCGACAAGCAGATCTTCAGGATAAAATTGATGCGATGGGCGCGTGGGAGATCGATACCAAGCTCGAAATCGCGATGGATGCCTTGCGCACGCCTGAGCCGGATACGCCGATTAGCGTACTTTCTGGCGGAGAACGCCGTCGCGTGGCACTTTGCCGTTTGCTTTTACAGCAACCCGATGTTTTGCTTCTCGATGAGCCAACAAACCACCTCGATGCCGAAAGTGTTCTTTGGCTTGAGCAGCACCTGGCGCAATACGCAGGAACCGTGATCGCAGTAACGCACGATCGTTATTTCCTTGACAATGTTGCCGGTTGGATTCTTGAACTTGACCGCGGCGAAGGAATTCCGTGGAAAGGAAATTATTCTTCGTGGCTGGACCAGAAATCGAGCCGGATGGCGCTTGAGGAAAAAGTCGCTTCAAAACGCAGAAAAACACTCGAACGCGAGTTGGAATGGGTGAGGCAAGGCGCGAAAGGCCGCCAAACGAAACAGAAAGCGCGTCTTCAGAGCTACGATAAATTATTGAATGAAGATCAAAAGCAACTCGATGAAAACCTTGAAATCTACATTCCGAACGGGCCTCGTTTGGGAACGAATGTAATCGAAGCAAACAATGTTGCGAAAGCATACGGAGACAAACTGCTTTATGACAACCTGAATTTCACCTTGCCACAAGCAGGAATCGTCGGGATCATCGGTCCGAATGGCGCCGGTAAAACAACAATCTTCAGGATGATCATGGGCGAGGAAACTCCGGATGGCGGATCGTTTAAAGTCGGTGACACGGTTAAAATTGCCTACGTCGATCAATCGCACTCCAACATCAATCCCGATAAAACGATTTGGGAGAATTTTGCCGACGGTCAGGAAATGATCATGATGGGAGGAAAGCAGGTCAATTCGCGAGCCTATTTGAGCAGGTTCAATTTTGGAGGAAGCGACCAGAACAAGAAAGTCTCTATGTTGTCGGGCGGCGAACGGAACCGATTGCACCTCGCAATGACGCTCAAGGAAGAAGGGAATGTCCTGCTTCTGGATGAGCCAACCAACGACCTTGACATCAATACGCTTCGAGCACTCGAGGAAGGACTTGAAAACTTCGCCGGATGTGCTGTAATAATTTCGCACGACCGGTGGTTTTTGGACAGGATCTGCACACACATTCTTGCTTTTGAAGGTAATTCGGAAGTATACTTTTTTGAAGGCAGTTTTTCTGATTATGAAGAAAACAAAAAGAAGAGACTTGGTGGCGATCTTACACCGAAGCGACTGAAGTACAGAAAATTGATCAGAAACTAAACAATGACAATAAGTCCCGGTTAATCCGGGATTTTTTTTGTCCGATTTTCCCAACCGATACAGTGCCAAAATCTTAACATTACAACTTCCGAAAATCGGATTAACGGCACTATAAAAGCAGTATATTTGGCACCATTCAAGAAAAGAAGATGCCCCCGATCCGATTACTGATTGCCCTGATTTTTTCAGGATTTCCGTTTGCTGTTGTTTCACAAACCGAGTTGTATAATGTCAAGGAAGCGACAGAGCTTACCGATAAAGCCGAACTCCTCTATAACCAGCTGAATTTCAAGGAGTCTATGTTGACAGCCCGCGAGGCGCTCAAACATTCGATCTACCTCAAAAACAGCTACCTGATTGCAAGATCCTACAACATTATCGGCTGCAATTTCGATGAGCTTTCCGAAAATGACAAAGCCATCAGCAATTACAAAACCGCTCTCGTTTACGCAACGCGAAGCAAAAACGACAGCCTTCAGTCGGTTTTGAACAACAATCTCGGCAGCATGTACTGCTTCGAAAAGAAACAATACGACGTCGGAATCAAATTTTATCAGAAAGCACTGAAATATGGCGAAACCCAGAAAGATTCTGCGCGTTTGGTGCTCACGCATCTCAACATAACCTGGGCTTATTTTGACGTTGGCGACTTTAAAAGCGGACTTCCTCACCTGAAATTCATCAACTCCTTTTATTCGACCTATCCCGACAATTCACTTGAAGCCATCCGGGCGATGCTAAACGGAATGTATCATGCAAGAATCCACGATAACGAACTGGCAAAGCAATTTTTTGATCAGGCGATAACGCTTGCAAAGCTCACGCGACAAGATCAGGATCTGATGTATGCGTATCAGGAATATTCGCGTTTCCTGCTGGCGAAAGGCGATTACAAGAGTGCTTACGAATATTTGGATCGCTACGATAACACGCGTGAAGATATATACGATAATGAAAAGCTGGCCAAAGCCGATATTGAGGGCGTAAATGTGCAGCTTGACGAATACAAACGCGCCCTTGAAAAGATTGAAACCGAAAGAAAGATGCAAGCGTTGCGATTAAAGAAGTCGCGCGTAGTCGTAGGATTGTTTATTGTTGGCGTTGTCATTCTTCTTGGCCTGCTGTATGCGCTATATAAAAATTTCAATCTGAAGAAAAAGATGAATCTTGAACTCACCGTCGCAAACGAGGAGTTGAAAACAGCCAAGGAAAAGGCAGAAGAAGCATCGCAGCTCAAATCTCAATTTGTTTCCACAATCAGCCATGAGCTGAGGACGCCGTTGTATGGCGTGGTCGGCATCACAAATATGATTCTCGACGAGCACAAGGAACTGGCAGGAAGCACCCATTTGAACTCCCTGAAATTCTCGGCGAAGTATCTTTTATCGCTTGTAAACGACATTCTGCAGATAAATAAAATCGAAGAAAACAGGCTTGTACTTGAAACGATGACTTTCAACGTGTCGGATGAAATCAATACGATCATGAATTCGCTACAGTTCATCGCCGCGAGGAATAACAATTCACTGGTCGCGGAAATAGATACCGATATTCCCGAATTCGTAATTGGCGACAAGCTCCGGCTTTCGCAGATTTTTATGAATCTCGTAAGCAACGCGCTTAAATTCACCAAGAACGGTGAAGTTGTAATTGCAGCCGAACTCGATCGGGTCGAGGAGAAGATGCATTTTATCAAGTTTTCGATACGCGACAATGGAATCGGCATTGCCAAAGGCGATCAGAGCAAAATATTTGAAAAATTCGTCCAGATTGAACGCAAAAATGACGATTATCAGGGAACCGGACTTGGCTTATCGATCGTGAAACGGTTGATTGCGCTTTTCAAAAGTGAAATCCATTTGGAGAGCAATGAAAATGAAGGGACGTGTTTCACTTTTACGATCGGATTTGAAGTCGATCCGGATAAATCTGCCGAAATCATCCAGAATATTGAAGTCGACCTGACTTCAGGACAAATTTTCTCAGTTCTGGTGGTTGAAGACAACAAGATCAATCAGATGGTTACCAAAAAAATCATCGAAAACAACAATTTTACTTGTAGCGTTGTGGATGACGGCTACGCAGCAATCGAACTGCTCCGGGCAAAATCTTTTGATATTGTGCTGATGGATATCAATATGCCGGGAATAAACGGATTTGAGACTACCCGCAAAATTCGCGAGTTGGGACTTGACGTTCCGATTGTGGCATTGACCGCTTTTGGAAAGGAAGAAATTGCCGAAGAAGCCATTTCGTCGGGAATGAACGATGTGATAATTAAGCCATTCGAACCACTGACTTTATTCAGGGTGATCAATAACCAGGTCAATAAAGTAAAAAGCACTGATTAATACCAGCGCTTTTTATTTTGTTTTGAGGCAGCCGACTTCCGGGAGTTGTTGCGCCCGCCGCTTCGATTGGAATGCTTTTCAGGTTCCGGAGCTTCTTGTGCTGTTCCCTGCCAAGGATAAGGATGGTCATTTATCTCTTTAACATCGACTCTTATCAGTTTTTTGATGTCTTTCCAATAAGTTTCTTCGTCACGTCCGCAAAACGATATTGCAATTCCGCCGTTTCCTGCGCGTCCCGTCCGGCCAATCCGGTGGACGTACGTTTCGGGAATGTTCGGCAAATCGAAGTTGATTACGTAAGGCAACTGGTCAATGTCAATTCCCCGCGCCGCAATATCGGTGGCAACCAAAACGCCGACTTCCTTATTTTTAAAGCTGTCGAGTACGCGTTGCCGTGCGTTTTGTGATTTATCGCCGTGAATTGCTTCGGCGGCAACACCTTGCTTGCGAAGTGCCCGGACAACGTTATCTGCGCCGTGTTTGGTGCGGGAAAACACCAGTACGTCAGAAATGTTTTCATTCCGGATCAGATGATACAGCAACTTTCGCTTATCGGTTTTATCCACAAAGTAGATTCGCTGTTCGACGGTCTCGGCAGTCGAAGAAACCGGAGTTACTTCTACTTTTTCCGGATTTTTCAGGAACATTTCGGCAAGTTCACGGATCGCAATTGGCATTGTCGCTGAAAAAAGCAGCGTTTGCCTGTTGTTCGGCGTCAGCTTTACGATTTTCTTCACATCGTTGATGAATCCCATGTCCAGCATTTGGTCGGCTTCATCGAGTACAAGTGTGTGAAGGTGATCGAGATTAATAAAACCCTGTTTGTGAAGGTCGAGCAGCCGACCGGGAGTTGCAACCAGAATGTCAACGCCTTTTTTTAGCTGATCGACTTGCGGAACCTGCGATACGCCACCAAAAATCGTCAGTTGGCGCAGATTCGTATAACGTCCGTAGGTATCAAAACTTTCACCGATCTGGACTGCGAGTTCGCGAGTAGGCGTCACAACCAGTGTACGAATCAGTTTTTCCCTTTTTGAACTGCCCATTCGGTGCAGCTGATGTATTATCGGAATCGCAAAAGCTGCGGTTTTCCCGGTTCCGGTTTGTGCGCATCCGATCAGGTCGCGGCCTTCAAGTATTATTGGAATTGCTTTTTCCTGTATCGGGGTGGGATTTGTATATCCTTCGTCTGAAATTGCGTGAAGTATTGTGCTTGAAATAGATAAGTCTTCGAATTGCATAATGCTGATTAAATTCTTTCATTGTTGAAAGGCGCGGCAAAGATAGGTCTTTTAATTGTCTTTGCGTGCGGCGGCGGAAACAGTAGCCATCTCGGCCTTTTTAAAGTTTGCTTTCATGAAATCGGTGATAAGGTATCCGATCAGTTTTCCGATAAGCTGTGGATTTTTCGCATCGCCCAATGATGGCGCACCCTCGCAGATATGCAAATAGGAAGCTTTTTGGCTTTTGCCGAAGAAACACACAAACCGGCGAAGCTCTTCGACAGAAAAACCGCTGATTGTCATCGCGCTGCTGGCGATTCCCGGAACGGCATCAAGATCGACTTCAATCCCGAAGCAATCCTCGCGTACAAAGTCGAATGCCGCATGCAATTCCTTTTCAAAGCTTTTTTCCTTGCGGATATTGATTTCGTCATACGTATTGAAGCAAACCTGGTCGCCGATTTTACGCAGGTTTTTCAGGACGCTTTTTGAGGTGTAATTCTCGTGGAGTCCGAAAATAAAATACTTTTTCAGGAAACCTTCTTCAAAGGCGTACGAAAATCCGTTGCCGCTGTGACGGCCTTCCAGCAGGCGAAAATCGGAATGCGCGTCAAAATTTACCGCGTTGATTTGCTTTCCTTTGCCGAGCGCAGTGCCTTTAATGTTTCCGTACGAGTTGTTGTGTCCGCCGCCAATTACGATGGGAATTTTGCCTGCGGCGACAATGATCGAAATTGCATGCGACACCTCTTTATCGATTTTTTCGACGAGGGAATTCATGATCTTCCGGTCGCCCAGATTTGACAAATCAAGCTCGGCGGCAGTGCGCATTTCCTCCCTGACATCAATTTGGCCCAGCACAAGCAAATTATTCCCTTTACTGTAGCGGTTGTGTTGGATATTGGCGATCGCAGCGATTGCGGTGTCCCAGGCAGATGCAGCGCCCGGACGGCCAAAGTTTGCGCGTACGCCAATGTCTTCCGGGATTCCTAGCAATATGTATCGCGCGTCGCATGACGCCAGATAGGTGGCCACGTCGGCGCCTTTTGGCACAATCTGCATTTTCTCACCAAATTTGACTTCGCCGCTGCGGTGCGAAGTGACTTTTGCAAGATCGTTCAAGGTGAAGGGAATCAACTTTTCCATCGGCATATTTTTCCAAAAATAATATAAATATGGAAAAGACGTTATCTATTTAATTTTATTATTTTTGTACAGAAACTATTAAAAAAATATGGAAAATCAAAGAAACACGTCAAACCTAAAGGCCATTATTGTAGTTTTAGCTATTCTGCTTGTTGGTAGTCTTATTTACATGTATAAGATGAGCAGCGACGCGAAGAAAACGCAATCGGTACTGGTAAGCGAGAAAACTTCGGTGATGAACGACCTTGCGGCGCTAAAAGCCACTTACGACAAGGCGATTGCAGAAAACACCTCGATGTCTGATGAGCTTATCGCAGAAAGGGACAAGGTCGCTGCATTGATGGCGGAACTTGAAAAATCGAAAGGTGACGCTGCGTCATTGCAGAAATATCGCACCAAATACTTCCAAATGCAGAAGCAAATGGAAGGAATGATGGCTCAGGTTGAAGAACTAAAGACACAAAACACAAAACTTACAACCGAGCGCGACAGTACGATTGTCGTTCTTGATGAATCGAAAAAGTACAATCAGGTTTTGGTCGGACAAAACGAAGAACTTTCAAAAACGGTTGAAAAAGGATCCAAGCTTTCGGTGTTGAACCTGAAAACTGCTGCTTACAAACAGCGCAGTTCCGGAAAGCAAATTGAAACTGATAAGGCCAGCCGCGCCGACATCCTAAAGGTCAGTTTCACGATCGCTGAAAACCAGATTGCAAAAAGTGGCGATAAAACATACTACATACAGGTGATCGACAGTAAAAACAATGTGCTTGGCGACAAAAAGACGGAAATGTTCGGAGAACAATCCCTGACCTACAGCTTTACGAAAACCGTGAACTACGAAAACAAAACCGTTCAGGTAACCGAAGACCTTCCTGGAAAAGATTTCGCAAAAGGAACGTACTTCGTCAATATTTTTGATAACGGCGAACTGGTGTCGAAATCCAGCTTTGTACTGAGATAAAGGTTAATTGGAAAGAAGCCCTGCATTTGCGGGGCTTTTTTTATTTCAGGACGTTTCCATTCACAATCACCATTTCGATAAGGTTGCTTCCAAAGGCATACGGAAGCTGATACCATGACGCCAGTGGCTTGGTGATGATGACACTTGCCGCTTTGCCTTTTGTGATACTGCCGTGCGTATTTTGGATGTTCATCGCATAAGCACCATTAATCGTCGCTGCGTTCAATGCTTCTTCGGGCGTCATTTTCATTTTTATGCAGGCCGCTGAAACGACAAAATTCATGTTTCCGGAAGGCGAGGAGCCCGGATTAAAATCGGTAGCCAGCGCCAATGGGAGTCCGGCACCAATAATCTCTCGCGCCGGCGTATATGGGATTCCCAAAAAGTAAGAACAGGAGGGAAGCGCGACAGGCATTGTTGACGAACCTTTCAGCGCGTCGATATCGTCAGCATTCATGACTTCCAAATGATCAACCGAAAGCGCGTTGTTTCTGACACAGGCTGCAACGCCGCCAATGGAGTTAAATTGGTTGACATGGACTTTTGCCTGAAGTCCGAATTTCGCACCTGCCTCCAGGATTCGTTCGGTTTGAGCAACAGAAAAATATCCGGTTTCGCAAAATACATCAATGAAATCGGCAAGATTATCCGCAGCAATTTCTGGAAGCATTTTTTCGATGATCAAATCGATATATCCATCGGGATTTTCTTTGTATTCGATTGGCAATGCATGTGCGCCTAGAAAGGTCGATTTGATTGCCACCGGGTAATTTTCGCGCAGCTTCCTTATCACTCGAAGCATGCGCAGTTCAGCATCAGCCGTCAGGCCGTAGCCGCTTTTTATCTCTACGGCGCCGGTACCGAGACGCATGACTTCTTCGAGCCTCGCAGCCGATTCAGCATACAACACATCATCCGGTGTTTCTTGCAGTTTTTTCGCCGAGTTCAGGATTCCGCCGCCACGCCTCGCAATTTCTTCATAAGTGAGTCCGTTGATGCGGTCAACAAATTCCTGTTCGCGGTTGCCGGCATAAACAATATGCGTATGGCTGTCGCACCAGGTTGGCAGGACAAATTTTCCGGTTGCATCGATTGTTTCGAAATTTCCGGCAGGGCAGTCCGCCATTGCACCGTATGCCGCAATCTTTCCGTCTTCAATAAGCAAATAGGCATCGTCGATCAACGGAACGATCGCCATTTCGGAACCGGAGACTTTTTCGACCGAGATGTCACGTACCTGTAGCAGGCCTTTTATATTTTTGATCAGCACGATTTGAATTTTTTGTAAATGTAGAAACGCGAATCAAAAACTCCTATCTTTAGACTAAAATAATCGGCATTGAAAAGGGTTCGATACAAACGGGCGCGCACCGAGCAGCCTAATTTTTTTGAATATACGGGGATTTACCGTAGCGATCCGGTCGAGATGCAACTCTTCGTTTACAATGATGAAGGATTCGAAGAGTACGAAAATACGACGCTGATGACACTCAGCCGTGAACTGGCTGACAAAAGGCAATCGGGCGACGTTTTCTGGTTTAATATACATGGACTTCACGAAGTTGAACTCATCCGGCAAGCGGGCGAAATGCTGCAGATCGATGACAATATTGTCAGTGATATTCTTCATACCCAGCGGCGCTCCAGAATGGAAGAACTTGAAAATATCTTGTTTTTCAGCATAAAATCGGTACTTGAGGAAGATCCTGACGACAGTCTGCAGGTCGAACAGATCAGTTTTCTTCTCAAAGGAAATCTATTGGTCTCATTTCAGGAGAAGCGAAGCGACTTTTTTTCAACGATCCGAAAGAGAATCCGCGAACACACCGGAATTATACGCAAGAAAGGCAGCGACTACCTGCTATACCTGATGCTCGATGCCGTAATGGACAATTTTTTCATCACACTTGAAAATTACGAGGGGAAAATTGAAAAGCTATTTGCAGAATCCAAAACCAATCACAGTCCGGAGTTTCTGGTCAGGATTGAGCGTCAGCGCGAGAATATCAATTACCTTCGGCGTGCGATCGTCCCGCTTCGTGATGCGCTTTACAATCTGAAAAGCATCCGCAGGGAAGATGATTTCCACGGAATTGAAAAGAGCAACTATACTTTTTTCGCGAGGCTGCACCAAAAATCGCTCGAATTACTTGAACAGATCGAGTACGACACCAATGCAATCGAAAGCGCTTCCAACATTTTCTTTTCCAGCCAAAATCGAAGGATGAACCAGATCATGAAAACGCTGACGATTTTTTCGGTAATTTTTATGCCGCTAACCTTTATCGTCGGTGTTTACGGGATGAATTTTCGGAACATGCCGGAAATCTACTCCAAAAACGGCTATTATATCGTATGGATCGTGATGATCGCGATAGTTGCTGTAATGGTAGCGTATTTCAAAAGAAAAAAATGGTTTTAAAGCGGTTTGTGCAAAATCATGACTTCGTTGTGCCGTTCGACGCGAGGAATCGTTTTGATTGACAATCCGCGTTTTGCGGCGCGAGACCTGAAGTCGAGATTGCGCCGTTCCTGAGCGGTGTTCAAAATCATCGTATTGAAAAGCACATATCCGCCCCGATCCAGCGCTTTAACGATGCAATCCAGGAAATAATCCTCAAACAAAAATTCGGGCATCATGGTATCCTGAAAAATGTCGATAATGATCAGGTCAAAGGTTTTTTGTGACTTCAACAGGTATTCAAAAGCGTCGGCAGTAATAATTTTGAAGTTCGGGATCTGATTAAGCTGAAAGTATAAGTTAGCCAATGTAACGACTTCAGGATCAATTTCGACGCCAATAATTTTTGCGTTTGTTTTAACCTCATAGGCGAGTGTTTTCACGACACTTCCGCCTGCAACACCAAGAACCAGGATTTCCTTCATTCGTGCAACTTTTTCAAAGCCGATTTCCTTCAACCCTTTGCGTAAAATTCGCTGCAGGCTTCCGTAGGAGTAGTTAGTGTTGGCCGAATCCATTACGAGCTCACCATTATTCCACGTAATTTCAAGCGATTGGCTGATTGCCGACTTTTTCTTCAGCACATTGACCGGAATAAAATAGCTGAGGAGTTTTTTGAGCATTGGAATGATTTGTCTCAAATTTAGACGATAAATTATATTTTTGACACAAAACCGACAATGAAGAAGCGACTTTACCGATTTATTTTTTACAGGTTGCTAGGCTGGAGCATTTTAGGTGAAATGGATCCAAACGTGCGAAAAAGCGTTCTGATCGTCATTCCGCATACCAGTTGGCACGATTTCTACATTGGCCTATTTGCGCGCGGTATTTTAGGAATCGATATCCGATATGTTGCGAAGCAGGAACTGTTCGATTCGTTTTTCGGTTGGTATTTTCGTTGGATGGGTGGCAGTCCGATTGACCGGTCCGGCAAGCTAAATAAGGTTGATGCCGTTGCAAAAGCGTTTGACAATACGGAAAGCTTTCACCTCGCCATTGCGCCCGAAGGAACGCGGAAAAAGGTTGCCACGCTCAAATCAGGATTTTATTTCATCGCACTGAAAGCGGGAGCTGCGATTATTCCCGTTGCATTCGATTATTCGAAGAAAGAGGTACGTATTGGAAGGCCCGTTTTTCCTGGTGGCGACTACAATCAAGATCTCAAAATCATTCTCAGCCACTTTGTGGGAGCGGTCGGTCGGATTCCAGCATTCAGTTTTGACGCCGTCGCAGCGATTTCTGCAATTTAATTCCGCGGTTTATATTCTGAAAACGTTCCATCGGAGTGAAGCACGACAATCCGGTCGGCAGAATTCTTAGCACTTTTCAATTCATTTCGGGTAGGTGCGGAAGGATTTTCAATTGAAGTTTTTTCCTCGAGCAACATTCCGCCGCTGCCGTTCATCAACCAATATAAATTGATTTCCGGGTACGCTTGAATGACTTTCAAAACGAAGTCGAGGCTCGGTTTATTCCGACCTGAAAGCAGGTGCGAAATCCCCGAACGCTGCACTCCGATCTTATCAGCGAATGCTGAAGTCGACAACGAAAAATGATGTAACAGTTGCTCGATGCGATGAATGAAATCCTCGGGATTAGACATAAAATATAATTGATAATCGAAAAGAATATTTGCAAATCTGCTTTAAGTATTATCCGTAAATACTTGGTAAATAGTTGTTTAACTGATTAATAAACCGGCGATATATTTTTTGTTTACAAATGTAACAAATACGGCGTGCTCTATGGTTACAAATGTAATTTTAAAGTTACGTATTTTTGAATAAAAGCAAATGTTACTTCCGTCGCACCTGCAAAGATTTATAGAACCAACGCTTTTCGGCAGGTATATTTCATTAGGAGAAATTGCTCCACTCATAACCCGTTTCCCTGTAGAAGTAATTGGCGAGTCGGTCAACGGAAATCCAATTCCGATGTTGAAAATTGGAACGGGCCCGAAGAGAATTTTGGCGTGGTCGCAAATGCACGGTAACGAAAGCACGACCACCAAGGCGGTTTTCGATTTGATGAACTTTCTCGCTTCGGATGACCCCGACGCGGCGGCGATTAGATCTTCGATTACGCTGTACTTAGTACCGATGCTAAATCCGGATGGTGCAGAAAAATATACCAGGGAAAACGCAAACGGAATCGATTTAAACCGGGACTTCCTCAATCTGACCCAGCCGGAAAGTAACGCGTTGATGCGCACTTTTGAAGAAGTTCGCCCGGACTTTTGCTTTAACCTGCATGACCAGCGAACGATTTATGGCGCGGGACACAGCGGGAAACCTGCAACTGTCTCGTTTCTTTCCCCATCGTTTGATGAAAATCGGAGTTTAAACACGAGCCGCACCATCGCAATGGAAATAATTGCCGAAATGAACGATTCGCTTCAGCAGATTATTCCCGGAATGGTGGCCCGATTCGATGATTCGTTTAACAGGAATTGCGTCGGCGATACGTTTCAGCAGGGCGGAAGTGCCACAATACTATTTGAGGCCGGTCACTTTCCGGGTGATTATCAACGCGAATTGACGCGACAATGCCTTTTTATCGCGCTATGCACGGCATTGCGGTTCATCGGCGGTAAAGAAATTTCGGGCCAACGAACCGATGATTATTTAAATATTCCTCAAAATAAAATCGTTTTTTATGACTTTGTATATCGGAATGTGAAAATAAATTATGATAATAAAGATATAATTACGAATTTTGCTGCACACTATGATGAAGAGCTAATCCACGGCAATGAAATCCGGTTTAACGCAATTATCAGCGAAATCGGAATTGCAAATGGAATTTTCGGCCATCGGGAAACGGATGCGGCCGGAGCCCGCTATTTAAACGGAGCTGCTCAATTTCCGGTATCCGGAGAAAAAGCCAACTTTACTTTGGAAGGAATCGGAGAGTTTCAGAATGGATTATTGCAGTCAAATTTATAACACACAATTATGAGTAAGTTTCGCTTAGATGAAGTCGACCACCAGATCCTTGACATGCTGATCGATAACACAAGGATACCATTTACAGATATAGCCAAAAAGCTTCTGATTTCAGCCGGAACGGTGCACGTCAGGGTGAAAAAAATGGAAGATGCGGGAATTATAACCGGTTCATCGCTGACGTTGGACTACGAGAAACTTGGCTATTCGTTTATCGCTTATGTCGGCGTTTTCCTGAACAACACTTCGCAAACGAAGTTCGTCCTTGAGCGCATCAACGAAATTCCGTTTGTCACGGTAGCCCACGTAACTACAGGAAAGTTTAATATTTTTTGTAAAATCCGCGCTAAAGATACCAAGCACGCAAAGGACGTTATCTTTATGATTGACGATATCGAAGGTGTTTACCGCACCGAAACGATGATTTCGCTTGAGGAAAGTATCAATGATAAAAAAAGGCTGATGCACACCATTTTTAAAAACATGTAACAAGTCCCTTTTGGGACTTTTTTTTTACTATGAAATCAGATTCACTGCGCATTGACGAATATGCGCCATTTTACCAGGACTACATTTCAACGCTGAACAACATCGATCTCCACGAAGAGCTTGAGATTTCGATTCATGATTTCATCCGCTTTGTCAGGGAAATTCCGATGGATAAGCACGATTACCGCTACGCCGAAGGCAAATGGACCATCAAGGACATTATCCAGCATCTGATCGATGCGGAACGGGTTTTTTCGTATCGTGCGTTGCGAATTGCCCGAAACGACAAGACCGCTTTGCCTGGTTTCGAGGAAAACGATTTTGCACGAGAAGCAAACGGCGGCAGGCGCTCGATCCAGGAATTGCTGACCGAATACGCAACATTGCGCCACAGTACAATGCAGCTCTTCCGCAGTTTCACCGATGAAGAACTGATCCGTGTCGGAACCGCATCCGATAAGCCGGTTTCAGTAAGGGCAATTGGTTTTATAATTATCGGCCACTTGAAGCATCATCAGCAGGTGTTTGCCGAGCGGTATTTAAGTACATAAAAAAAAGGGAGCTTTTAAACTCCCTTTTGGTATCAATATTCGTCTTCTTCCTCTTCTTCTTCGACAACGTCTTCGTCTTGGTCGTCATCGTCGTCGTCCTCGTCATCATCGCTTCCGCCAGGATCTTTCGACAGGTCAACTTCCTCCTCGTCATCGTCGGTAGCATCGTCATCGTCAATTTCCTTGATTGCATCATCGATCGGTTCAACGATTGCATCGAGATCGTCATCCTCGTCGAATTTTTCAAGACGGCTCGCAAGTTTGGTGCTGACTTTAACCAGGTAAATAGTGTCCTCGGTGCGGACTTCAACCGCTTCAATCAATTCATTTTGTGCATTCCTGAAACGGACAATATTGGAATCGTCGTATCCGTCAGGGAAACGCTCAACCAGCAGGTTAAGGATCTCATTGGTAAGTTTAGAGTAGTCTACAATAATTCTTTTCATAATATTATAAGTCGAGTAGGTATGCAAAAATAAGCGGGGCCACTATTGTTGCATCGGATTCTATAACAAATTTAGGGGTATGGATGTCAAGTTTTCCCCAAGTGATTTTTTCATTGGGAACTGCGCCGGAATACGATCCGTAGCTGGTTGTCGAATCGGAAATCTGGCAAAAATAACTCCAAAACGGAACATCGTGCATTTCCATATCCTGATAAAGCATCGGAACGACGCAAATCGGGAAATCGCCGGCTATTCCACCGCCAATCTGGAAGAATCCAATTCCGTTTGCTGAATTTTTCGTGTACCAATCGGCGAGATACGCCATGTATTCGATACCCGATTTCATTGTTGAAGCTTTAAGCTCGCCTTTGATGACATACGATGCGAAGATGTTCCCCATCGTGCTGTCTTCCCATCCGGGTACAACCATAGGAAGGTTTTTCTCTGCAGCGGCATACATCCAGCTGTCCTTCAGGTCGATCTCATAATATTCTTCCAATACGCCGGAAAGGAGCATTTTGTACATGAATTCGTGCGGGAAATAACGCTCGCCTTTGTCATCGGCATCTTTCCAGATCTTGTAAATGTGTTGTTGCAAACGGCGGAAAGCCTCATGCTCGGGAATGCAGGTATCGGTCACGCGGTTTAGTCCACGCTCCAATAAATCCCATTCCTCCTGTGGCGTCAGGTCGCGGTAATTCGGTACCCTTTCGTAATGTGAATGGGCAACGAGATTCATTACATCTTCCTCGAGGTTGGCACCGGTGCAGGAGATGATCTGAACCTTATCGCGGCGGATCATTTCGGCAAAAATCTTTCCGATTTCGGCAGTACTCATTGCTCCGGCCAGCGTTACCAGCATGTTTGCGCCATTGGCGAGCTGTTGCTCGTAGGCCTTGGCGGCGTCAACTACTGTAGCCGAATTGAAATGCAGGTAATACTTTTCAATAAACTGGCTGATTGGTCCTTTTGTCATTTTTCTTTTTCTGTTAGCAATTTGTATTAAATCAAAAATAAATTAATTTTTATCGTATCCCAATATTTTCAGGACATCCTCGGCTTTTTGCTGTTCCGAGAAAACTTCGGTGGCAAGGATTCCATTTTCATCCCTGTCGATGAGAATGTGCTTGGGCTGCGGAATCAGGCAGTGATGCAATCCGCCAAAGCCGCTGATCGTTTCCTGATACGCGCCGATGTTGAAAAATCCGATATATAAAGGTTTTTCCTTGTTGTATTTCGGCAGGTAAATCGCGTTCATGTTCTGCTCTGAGTTGTAATAATCGTCACTGTCGCAGGTCATTCCGCCTAAAAGAACGCGTTCGTAAGTATCGTTCCAGCGGTTCACTGCAAGCATGACAAATCGCTTGTTGATCGCCCAGGTATCCGGCAATGTGGTGATAAACGACGAATCGATCATATTCCATTTTTCACGATCATTCTGCTGCTTCTGATAAAGCACTTCGTAAATAGCGCCGCCGCTTTCGCCCACAGTGTACGAACCAAATTCGGTAAATATTTCCGGAACGTCAACTTCGGCCTCTTCACAAGCGATCTTGATCTGGTGGATGATCTCGTCAACCATGTATTGATAATCGTAATCGAATGCCAACGAGTTCTTAATCGGAAAACCGCCACCAATGTTGAGGCTGTCGAGCGTTGGGCATTCTCTTTTGAGTGAAATGTAAACTTTGATACATTTCACGAGCTCATTCCAATAATACGCGGTATCCATAATACCGGTATTGATAAAGAAATGGAGCATTTTCAGCTCGAGATTCTTATTGTCCTGGATCTGCTTCTTGTAAAAAGGAACGATGTTTTTGTATCCGATTCCAAGCCTGCTGGTATAAAACTCGAATTTAGGCTCTTCTTCGGCTGCAATCCGGATTCCGATCTTGAATTTGCCTTTGATCTGTGCCTGAAGAAGGTCGAGTTCCTCGTAATTGTCAATGATCGGAATGGTACGGCTAAAACCGTTGTTGATCAACCGCGCGATGTTGCTTACATACAAATCGCGCTTGAATCCGTTGCAGATTATATAAGTGCTTTTTGAGATTTTCTTGCTTTCGATAAGCCGCTCAACAATATTGATATCGAAGGCAGAAGACGTTTCAATATGAATGTCGTTCTTGAATGCCTCGTTCATTATATACTCAAAATGCGAGCTTTTTGTGCAATAGCAATAGTAATAACGGCCGTCGTATTTGTTCTTCTCGATCGCTTTCCTGAACCAGTTCTTCGCTTTCTGGATGCTTTTCGAAATTTGTGGCAGATACGTGAATTTCAATGGAGTTCCATACTGCTCGACAAGTTTCATCAGGTCGATGTTGTGGAACTGAAGGTTGTCTTTGTTTAACGTGAATTCTTCCTGTGGGAAATAGTAAGTCTGGTTGATCAGGTCGAAATATTTTGTATTCATTTACTTTTTTATGGGATTAGATTATGCACTACTTGAATTTCAAATAGTTGTCATTCAAACCCTGATATTTGCGTAAATGATTGGAAGCTTTTCGTTTTTGACTTCACCGCAAAAATTGCAAGGCATCGGGAGAATCTTCCTGCGGCTCGAAAGTAACCTCCCAAGCGCCGGGAAAGTGGCGCCAAACATGCCGCCGTTAAAGGAACTCAATGTCGTTTGATGCAATTTTTTCACAGGGCAAATGTAAAAAATATTATAAGCGTTTTGAATTATTTATTTTAAAAAAAGTTACTTTTTATACTCCGAAAAAGCATCTTCAATCAGGTCGTTTTCAGCTCCGTGGTCCAATGCCACCGCGCCAATTCCGTCTATCAGGGCAAACCTGACATTGCCGTACTCGTTTTTTTTGTCGTGGATCAGCAATTCAAGTATGCACTTAACGTCGTTTTCAGTAAATATTATGTCTTCAAAAATATTTTTAATTGTGAATTTGATTTCGATGTAATCCGCTTCTGACAACAAACCCTTTTTAAGTGAAAGATACGCTTCCATGATCATTCCGGCAGCGATCGCCTCGCCGTGCAGCAGTATCGGCTTTTGAGGATCGTTCAGGAAATGGCTTTCGATGGCATGTCCAAGCGTGTGGCCGAAATTGAGCGCTTTGCGGATTCCGCCTTCGTCCGGATCCTGCATTACGATCTGGTTTTTGATTTCGATCGAGCGATAAATCAGCCTGTCCAGTTCAGAAACTTCAAATCCACTTAAATTGTGGAATTCCCGCCAATAGGATTTGTCGGCAATTAGCCCATGCTTGAGCATTTCAGCAAGTCCGGATCGCATTTCACTCGCAGGCAGTGTTTCCAGATACGATGAATCGACAACGACCATTTCTGGATTGACGATGGTTCCTACCTGGTTTTTGAGGTTGCCGATATCGATGCCATTTTTGCCTCCGATGGAAGCGTCAACCATTGCAAGGAGCGATGTTGGAATGTTTATAAAGTCGATTCCCCGTTTAAAGGTCGATGCCACAAATCCGCCAATATCGGTGACTACACCGCCACCGAGATTGATCAAAAGGCTTTTGCGATCGGCGCCCAATTCGATAAGCGCATTCCAGATCCCCGATGCAGTCTCGATGTTTTTTACCGATTCGCCATTCTCTATTTCAATAATTTCGATTTGATTTTCAATGGCAAGGTTCGAGAGCAGGTTTGACAGGCATTTTTCGGCCGTATTGGTATCTGCCAAAATAAAAACCGTTGAATATTTACGAGTGGCAATAAGTTCCGACAGCTCGTCGTAAGCGTGCGGGGGAAATACAATACTGTAACCGGCAGATTCAATAGGCAACATCGCGCATTTTTAAAGTATGCAAATAAACGGCTTTTTGACGGTACTGCCAACCGGCGCCGACAGCGAAAAAGTGATTTGAATCACAAAAAAAAGCATTCTCAAAACGGCGCATTCTATTTATATTTGCACTACGATATTATGGAAAAAATCTTCAACAATACCCAGGCAGCATTTGCATTAAAAACAGACAGGGAGCTGGATCGCGCGTACTTTCTGTTTAACATGATCAAAAACCCGACATTGGTTAAAGTCGGAACCGTACTTACAAAGACTGCGTTAAACCTTCATCTTCCCGTCGAGGGATTGATCCGAACGACTGTTTTCGATCATTTTTGCGGAGGCGTTACCGAGCGCGACTGCCTTCCGGTAGTGGATCGCATGTTTGGCAAAGGCGTGTCGTCGATTCTCGATTATTCGGTCGAAGGCAAGGAAGACGAGGAGCATTTTGACGATGCGATGAAGATGACACTTCGCACATTGGATGTCGCCAGGCAATCAAAGGCAATTCCGTTTGTGGTCTTTAAACCGACCGGATTTGGGCGGTTGGAGCTTTATCAGAATATCGGCGAAGGAAAAGAGCTTACAGGGCAGGAGCAAGCCGAATGGAAACGGGTCGTCGATCGTTACGATGCCGTATGTTCGAAAGCAGCAGAAGCCGACATTCTAGTGCTCATCGATGCTGAAGAAACCTGGATGCAGGATGCCGCTGATGATCTTGTCGTGCAAATGATGCAGAAATACAATCGAAATAAAGCGGTTGTTTTCAATACGTTGCAGCTTTATCGTCACGATCGGATCAATTATCTGCAGAAACTCAGCGCAAAAGCGGAACAAGAAGGATTTTTCATCGGGATGAAATTGGTGCGTGGTGCGTACATGGAAAAGGAAAATGAGCGCGCCGCGGCAAACGGTTATCCAACGCCGATTTGTGCAACGAAAGAGGAAACCGATGCCAATTTCGATGCGTGCGTTGCTTATATGATGCAGCACCTCGACCGCATGTCGATTTTCGCCGGAACTCACAACGAAACCAGCAGTTACCGACTGATGGAGCAAATGAAGGAAATGAACCTTCCAAACAATGACCATCGGATATGGTTTGGTCAGCTGTACGGAATGAGCGACAATATCAGCTTTAATCTGGCAGCGTTTGGATACAACGTAGCTAAATATTTGCCTTTTGGACCTGTTCGTGAAGTCATGCCTTACCTCATCAGGCGCGCCGAGGAAAATACTTCGGTTGCGGGACAAACCAGCCGCGAGCTGATGCTGATCAAGGCAGAGCGCGACCGCAGGAAAAAGAAGTGATTTTAATTGTCGGTAAACTGTAGCGTACTCAGATTGCGGTAGAGTCCGTTTTCAAGCGAAAGCAATTCCTTGTGCGTGCCCTGTTCGACAATCGTTCCCTTATCCAACACCAATATTTTATCGGCGTTTCTTATCGTGGACAACCGGTGCGCGATGATAATGCTGGTGCGTCCTTCCATTAGAGTTTCAAGCGCTTGCTGAACCAGCTTTTCACTTTCCGAATCTAAAGAAGAAGTGGCTTCATCAAGAATCAGGATCCGCGGGTTTTTCAGCAGTGCCCGAGCAATTGCAATCCGTTGGCGTTGCCCGCCGGAAAGCTTGATCCCGCGTTCGCCGACCAATGTTGCGAATTTTTCAGGAAATCCATTAATGAATTCGAGTGCATTGGCTTGCTTTGCCGCACGCATGATTTCCTCCTCGGATGCATCGGGTTTTCCGTAAGCGATGTTTTCCCTGATGCTTCCGCCGAAAAGAATCACATCTTGCGGAACGATACTCATATTTCCACGAAGCGTTTCCAAATCATAATCGAAGATATTTTTTCCGTCGATGATAATCTCGCCCGCGTCAATATTGTAAAATCGAAGCAGGAGTGAGGCAATGGTTGATTTTCCGGCGCCACTAGGACCGACAAGCGCGACCTTCTGGCCGAATGATGCCGCAAAACTGACGTCGCGCAATACGCGGACTTCCGATCGCGAAGGATAACTGAATCCGACATTAACAAACGCGACGTCACCTTTGATCCGGTGATGATCGCTATTGGTTGCCAAAATATCTTCCGGAGTTTCCTCAAGCAGTTCAAAAACCCGTTCTGTCGCGCCGATCGCTTTTTGGATTTGTGCATACAATTCGGCAATACCGCCAAATGACGCGCCGACAAATGTCGAATACAATACAAATGAAATCAGCTGTCCGACACTCATTTCGCCACTAATACTTAAAGTTACTCCGTACCAGACAACTGCGACGATCGATCCGAAAAGGCAGAAAATAATAAACGACGCAAAGTAACCGCGATATTGGCCGCCACGTATTGCGATCTTAACGATCTCATTTATCTTGACGCGATACCGGGCGATTTCATACCATTCGTTCGCAAAAGCTTTCACATTGCTGATTCCCTGAAGGGTTTCTTCGACAATAACCTGGCTTTCGGCGACATTATCCTGGACTTTTTTCGAATATTTCCGAATAAACCGGCCGAAAACGACCGCAGCGATTGCGACCAATGGAACTATTGAAAGCATCATCAGTGTCAACTTCATGCTTTCACTTGCAAGGAGAATTACGCCGCCAATAATCAGTATGAATTGACGGAGGAATTCGGCTATGGTTGAAGTCAGTGTATCCTGAATTTGCCCGATGTCGGATCCGATCCTGCTATTAAGTTCGCCGACGCGCTTTTGTGAAAAGAACGACATAGGCAACCGTACGAGATTCCCGTAAAGTGCGAGCCGCAAATTGGCAAGTGTGTTTTCCGTAAAATTGACAAAAAGAGACAGCCTGAAAAAGGAAAAAAACGCCTGGCATAGCAGTATGACAACCAGAAACATTGCAATCCGATTGGCGCCGTTCGTGTCCTTGTCGCGTACACAATCGATGAGCAAGCCCATCAGTTTCGGAAAAGCGAGTGCGGTTGCGCCTGTCAGCAGCAAAAACACCAATCCGACATAAAACTTCCATTTATGATTGTCGGCGTATTTAAATATGCGGATTCCTTTTTGAAGCGAGGTGACGCTGATTTGCGCCTTTGGCAGGTCATTTTCCTTGTAGCGGGCCATGTTAAAAATTTACACAAAGATAAGGCAATCGTCAACTGTTTTGCGCCTGCATCTGAAGCGCTTTTCGTTTGCTGAATCGCGTTGCAGCGAAATATTCATCGATAGCTTTTTCCAACGCTGGTAAAAAGACTCCCTTTTCACTTCGCATAGCGCTGTAAGACGGGCGTTTAGCAGGTAAATCGGTATTTGCATCGTGTACGAGCGCCGTATTTAATCCCGCTTTTGATGCAACCGCGATCGCGAAATCTTTCCATGAAATTGCGCCGGTATTGCAAAGATGCCAAATTCCCTGCTCGTTGTCGATCAACAGGTCAAGCGCAGCGTTGACCAGGTCCGGAACGTAAGTCGGCGAAACAATATCATTCGAAGCGTGAAAGATTTTATCGTGTGAAAGCGCGTGGAGTACGCCATGCACGAAATTATGATGGTCCCAAGGCCCGAAAAAAGCACTCGTCCTGATAATCAGGCTGTCGGGAAGGATTTCTTTGACCGATTGTTCTGCCAGAAATTTGCTTTTTCCGTAATTATTAAGCGGATTTGGCGAATCGCTTTCCAAAAAAGGATCCGTTTTCGATCCGTCAAATACGAGGTCGGAGGAAAATGTCAGGAACCGCAACCCATGTCGCGCGCATGCTTCTGCGACAATTGCCGGGCCATCAGAATTGGAGTGAAAGCACTCGATCTCGTCCGATTCGGCCTCGTCTACCCGCACATAGCCGGCGGCATTGACGATTGCCCACGGATTGTATTTTTGTATTGCTTTTTCGATTATACCACTATTACAAATATCTGCCTCGTCACGGCCGAGTAGGACATGATGAAGCGATCTTATATTGCTAATCCGGGAAAAGGCCCGCCCTAAAGTTCCGGTCTTTCCAATAATCAATATTGGACGCGAATGCGTCGGAAAATTACAATCTAAATAATCGTTTTTCCGACCAAAAAAGAATCGGGAATTCCTTTTCCACCAACCGTTGGTTTCAAGTAAGTGGTGTTCGAATTTTCCAGTAGCGCAGAGTGCTTTGATCATTTCTGCCATTGCGGTTGGCCTTCTTTTTCCGGAGCTGATATCAAATGTTCCGCGTTCATATTCGCCGTGATTTTCGGTCAGCAGCTTATTCCACCCAAAAGCCCCGAGAACGCTCCAAACCGTGACAGCCCGCACATCCATTCCATCTGCCTTTAATTTTGATGCCGCTTCGTATATGTCACGAAACCATTTCATCTGTTCTTCGCGCGAGCAATGCAGATGTGCTTCGGTGACTGCGACTGGAATTTTATACCGCTTCCAGATTTCTTTCATGAGTACTGAAAAACCACTTGGGACTTTAAGCCGGATCCGGATTGCCTCAACGTCGGCATATTCGTGGATTGTGTTTCCGCCATGTGTATGCTTTGGATAGCGGCGCAGGTTGTGATCAAGATACCGTTCGGACGTAACGTAGTGGTTCACGCCGATGATGTCGGGTGGACACGGATTTTCGACAAAAAAATCAAGATCGGCGTCGGGAATTCCCAATCGTCGGAAATATTTGCGCACCGGATGGTTTTCGATGACCTTTCCGCAGAGAATGTCGTAGGTGAGAAAGCGTCTTTTATTTTCCCAGTTTGCCTGGTATTTCAGTAGCGGAGTACTGTATGTTTTTCCAAGATCTTCCGTCTGTATGAGTTTCGCATCAGGATTGACCTTGCGAATGGCTTCCATCGAAAGAACCACTCCCTTAAGCTGGTTGAGCAGCATCTTTGCAAAGCTGACATCATTTTTTTCATGCGGGAACCACAAACCATACAATCCGGAGAATCGGGCAGTGGTTAACGGCTCATTTACAGGTGTGTAATATTCGACCCAAGGAAATCTGTTGGCTACTAGCGAAGCATAATTTGCCAACATCTTCGGGAAATCCGGGTCGAGAAGATTTGTGTAAGCCGGACCGGAGCCATGGTGAACAAGTCCGACAATGGGTTTAACACCAAGTTGAAAAAGTTTATCCAGATTTTTGGCGGCCCATGAAAAATCGGGTATCGCATTTTTTTCAGGCTGGTGTTTCTCCCAAAGGACCGGGTACCGTAACTGCGTGATTCCAAGTGAGGCGATTGCATCAATATCGTCTTCTCTTGTATAATGACCGTTGAGCTGAAGCTGATCAATGAAATCGGACATTACACGATTGATCGTGCACTCAATTCCTGCCCAAATTTCCGGACCTTGCTCGAGATGCTTCATAACGAAATTTTTCCGGCCGGCGAGCAATCATGCCCAGCAACCTATATATAAGGTCTTCCGCCGCGTTGCCTTTCAAAGTTGCGCAATATTATTCTTATAAATTTATAAGATTTCAACTATTAATTGTACGACTTACGGAAAAATTTATTTGATCCGGAATACAGCATAGCGTAAGATGAGGCCGAATTGCCCGTAACTTACATCATAATTAGGGTTGAGCCCGACGTTGGTGTTGTACCGGAATTCAATACTTACAGGTTTGTATTCGAAGCCAAAACCAAGGCCGAATCCGTAGCTTGTTTCTTCCAGATAGGCACCGGTCGTCGGGTTCATGGAATAACTGTAATGTGCACCCGAGATAAAGTTTGGAACGAAAACCCCTGAAAGAAATGCCTTGGTCTCATCAGTAAGGAACATCTTATAACGCAATCCTACAGGAACACTTACTTTCTTGAATTCGAGCATTACTTGGCCGTTGGTTGGCCCTGGATTATCATACTCGCTTTTTGCTTTGAACTGTGAGTAGTTAGGCTCGATTATGACGGCCAGTTTATTACGGTTGGTCGGCAGGACATACTCAACCTCGAGGCCGATTGCGATGTTGCTGTCTTTAAACTCATGCGACAGGTATTGCGGATTGCGGGAAATTTCTACCTTTTGGCTAATCCAGCCGATCGAAGGACGGAAGGAAACCGAGCCTTTTTCATGTGCTGATTCGAATACTTCATTTTTTTCAGGTTCGACGCCAATCTGGCTGGTTGCAGCACAAGTTATCAATAGCGCCAAAAGCGCGAATTTATTTTTCATTTTTATCGTGATTAACAATTGTTGATTTCCCTGAAATAGGTGAGTAATGATTTTTCATTGTACTCTACCTTCTCAACCCTTTTCATATTGGTGTTCGGACATTTGATATCTTTCCAAAGCTGCACACGGAAAGTATTGTTGTAGCGTGTTTCCTCAGGATATTCTTGTTTGTTTTCAGGCGTTGCAATTGAGGTGTAAGCCTTATGGATCAGCGGCAGGATCTTGTCGCCCGATTTATAGTAGTACCGCTGTAGTCCACTTTCGTAATAGCTATACAGTGTGTTTTTGCTCTGGAATATCACCTTTAGCAGCAACCGCTCATTGGTAAAAACCGGTTCCTTGAATTTTGTTCGGGATTGAAGCATTTCGCTGGACCGGTCCAGATCGACATCTGCACGAACATATTTGATATTGTTACCGATACCGAATTCGGTAATCTCATCTATTGTCTTCGCGACGGTCTGGTCTTCGGCAGTCATCCGGTATTCAATTTCCCTGGGGTTGTTGTTCCATCCGAGATTTCGGATAAGGCATTCCTGTCGTTTGCCTTGGTTGTCAATGTAATAGCCAGCTTCAAATCGTATTTGTGCAAAGATGCTTGTTGTAAATAGAATTGCCAGCAAAATAAAAATGTGAGGTCTCATTGGTTAGAATTTTCGGCAATTAAAAACATTTAGTTTTATTATAAAAGGGAAAAACCGTAATCTTTCATAAAAAAAGAACCGCGGATGCGGTTCTCAGTTTTTTAAAATGTTTACGTCAATTTTTTTGCCCCATCATCATGAGATATGCTTTTAAAAATTCATCGATTTCACCATTCATAACGCCTTCAGCATCGCTGGTTTCATGTCCGGTTCGTACGTCTTTCACTAACTTGTATGGATGCATAACGTAATTGCGTATCTGAGAGCCCCATTCAATTTTCATTTTATTTGCTTCGATCTCATCGCGGAGCGCCTGCTTTTTCTTTAATTCGATTTCATACAATTGCGATTTCAGGAGCTGCATCGCCTTTGTTTTATTGTCGAGCTGTGAACGGGTTTCCGAATTCTCAATGATGATTCCCGTGGGATGGTGCCGCAGCCTGACCGCAGTTTCGACCTTGTTCACGTTTTGTCCACCGGCGCCGCTGGAGCGCATGGTTTCCCAAGTAATGTCGGCCGGACTGATCTCGATTTCGATCGTATCATCGGCAAGCGGATAAACATAAACCGATGCAAAAGAAGTGTGTCGCTTTGCGTTGCTGTCGAAGGGCGATATCCGGACAAGCCTATGAACGCCGTTTTCACCTTTAAGGTAGCCAAACGAATAATCGCCGTCAAATTCCAAGGTGACGGTTTTTATTCCGGCAACATCGCCCGGTTGAAAGTTGAGTTCACGAATCTTGTATCCTTCCTTTTCGCCCCACATCATGTACATCCGCATCAACATCTGCGCCCAGTCACAACTCTCTGTTCCGCCGGCACCAGCGGTGATCTGAAGAACGGCGCTCATGCTGTCGCCTTCATCGGAAAGCATATTCCGAAACTCCAGGTTTTCGATATGTGAATTCGTGATTTCGTATTGTGCGTCGAGTTCTTCGCCGGTGACTTCGCCTTCACGGTAAAAATCGTAGGCAAGCTGAAGTTCTTCGGCCAGTTCGACACCTTTCTGGTAGTCGTCGACCCATTTCTTCTTTGCGCGGAGCTCTCTTACAATGCGTTCAGCTTCCCTGGCATTGTTCCAGAAATCGGGGGCGAATGTTTTCTCTTCCTCGTTCGTTATTTCGATTTGCTTGGCATCAATGTCAAAGATACCTCCTCAGCGCACCAAGGCGCTCCATAATACCTTTAATCTGTTCGGTATTTGTCATAAATGGTTTAATTTTGTCCGTCCACAAAAGTACCATTCATTTTTTCATTATGGAAATTAATTTAGTCAGCGACACCGTGACCAAGCCTACGCCCGAAATGTTGCAATACATGTTCAATGCGAAAGTCGGCGATGATGTTTACAAACAGGATCCAACGGTAAATGCCCTTGAAGCCCGGGTTGCTGAAATGTTCGGAATGGATGGTGCGCTTTTTTTTCCTTCGGGAACAATGGCAAACCAGACCGCAATAAAGCTTCACACAAACCCCGGCGAACAGTTGATCGCTGATCAATATGCCCACGTTTATAATTTTGAAGGCGGCGGCGTGTCTTTCAATAGCGGCGTTTCTTGCCGGCTTTTGCCAGGTCACAGAGGTATGCTAACGGCGTCACAGGTTGAAGCTGCGATAAATCCGTCCGACTTCTATCACAGTCCGCTGACAACTTTGGTTTGCGTTGAAAACACGACCAATAAAGGCGGCGGCGCTTGCTATGAGTTGGAAGATCTTGCCGCTATCAGGAAAGTTTGCGACAAGCACAATCTAAAATTCCACCTTGACGGTGCGCGGATTTGGAATGCATTGGTCGCCAAAAAACAAGACCCGGAAAGCTTTGGCAAAATATTTCACACCATTTCGGTTTGCCTCTCAAAAGGGTTGGGAGCGCCCATCGGTTCACTTCTGATATCCGATAAGGTAACGATAAATAAGGCACTGCGAGTCAGGAAGATATTGGGAGGCGGAATGCGGCAGGCGGGATTTCTTGCGGCCGCCGGAATATATGCACTCGAAAACAACATTTCCCGGTTGTCGGAGGATCATCGACGGACAAAGGAAATTGCGCAAGTGCTTTCCAAAACCAGCTGGATTGGGTCTATTGAACCTGTTGAAACCAACATTCTGATCTTTTCACTGAAAAACGCGGCCAATGAAGCTTTGCTTTTGGAAAGATTACGGCAGAAAGGAATCAGCATCAGCTCGATGGGCGGCGGCAAGTTGCGCATTGTAACGCATCTCGACTACCGCGAAGTGATGCATACCTACGTATTGGAAACGATTGAAAAACTGGAACTGTAGCCTATTTGAACATATCCAGTCCGGGAATATCAGGCATCCCGTCTCTGGCGACCGCTGCCAGCTCGGCTTCATTAACCGCTGTAGCTTTTGTAATTGCCTTATTAAGAACCAAAACAAGATAATCTTCAAGCTGTTCCTTGTCTTCCAGCAATGCATCATCAACTGCAACCGATCTGAGCTCCCTGTTGGCCGTAATAGTAACTTTTAGAAGTCCGTCACTGCTGGATTCATCGATCAAAACTGTATCAAGTCTTTTCTTGGTCTCTTCGATTTTTTGCTGCGTCTCGCGAAGCTTGCCCATCATTCCCATCATATCTCCAAACATGCCCTGATTATTTATGAGTTTAGCCCACAAATTTATTATTTTGTATACTGATTTTCAAATTTGCCAAAACAAAACAAGATGAACGAAGACTTCAAGCCGCCGATTGCACGCAAGATTCCGAAAACTATTGAAAAGCATGGCCATGCTCGTGTCGACGAATATTATTGGCTGAATGATCGAGAGAACCCCGAAGTGGTCGAATACCTCAAGCAGGAAAACGAATACTATGAAAAATCCACTGGCCACACGGCAGAGTTTCGCGAGGCACTTTTCCAGGAAATGAAGGCACGGATTAAGGAAGACGACTCGTCGGTTCCCTATTTTTATAATGGATATTATTACATTACGCGTTTTGAAACGGGAAAAAACTACCCGATTTATTCGCGAAAAAAAGGCAGTCTCGACGCTCCAGAAGAGATTCTTTTCAACTGCAACGAAATGGCGGAAGGCCACGGCTACTTTCAGCTTGCCGGCTTCAGCATCAGTCCCGATAACAGGTTTGCCGCTTTTGGTACGGATACCGTCGGCAGACGGATTTTTACCATCGCAATCAAAAACCTGGAAACAGGCGAACTTTTTCCCGACACTATTTTAAATTCAACCGGAAATGCAGCGTGGGCAAACGATAACGCAACGTTATTTTACACCGTTCAGGACGAAGTGACTTTGCGTCCACATAAAATCTATCGGCATCGCAAAGGAACGCCGGCCGATCAGGACGAGCTGGTTTTTCACGAAAAAGATGAGACTTTCCATATTGAAGTCAGCAAGACAAAGTCGCGAAAATACCTGGTAATCGACTGCGAAAGTACCGTTACCACTGAATCGCGCATTCTTGAAGCCGATACTCCCGATGGTGATTTCAGGGTTTTTCAGAAGCGCAAACGCGGACTCGAATATGGAGTCTGGCATTACGATGGAAATTTCTACATCCGCACCAATAAAGATAAGGCTACCAATTTCAAGCTGATGCAAACCGCCGAGGACAAGACTGAAGCCTCGAACTGGCGCGACCTGATTCCGCACCGCGAAGAAGTTTTGATCGAAGATCTCGAAATTTTCAAAAATTACCTGGTCGTTGCCGAACGTTCCGACGGACTGAACAAAATCAGGATCATGCCTTGGGACGGCGAGAGCTATTACCTGCCGTTTGAAAACGAGACGTATTCTGCTTCCGTCGGGGCCAATCCCGATTTTAATACCGAAATTCTGCGATACAGCTATCAATCGATGGCAACGCCGTCATCGGTTATTGATTTTAACATGCGTACCAGGGAAAAAACCATAATGAAAGAGCAGCAGGTTTTGGGTGGCGATTTTGACAAGTCCAATTATATTGAAGAAAGGATTTGGGCAACTGCAGGCGACGGAACGCGGATCCCGATTTCAATGGTGTACAGGAAAGGCATCGAAAAGAATGGCGGAAATCCGCTGCTGTTGTACGCTTACGGTTCGTATGGCATAACAATGGAACCGTACTTTTCGTCGACGCGGCTTTCATTGCTTGACCGTGGTTTCATCTACGCAATTGCACATGTCAGGGGAGGCGAGGATATGGGCAGGCAATGGTATGACGACGGAAAAATGCTCAGGAAGAAAAATACGTTTACCGATTTTATTGATTGTTCGCGCCACCTGATTTCCGAAGGCTACACATCCGAAAAACATCTTTATGCAGAAGGCGGATCAGCCGGCGGATTACTGATGGGCGCAGTTGTAAATATAGCTCCTGCGCTTTACAACGGAATTATTGCGCAGGTACCTTTTGTTGATGTGGTCACGACAATGCTCGACGAATCGATTCCACTTACGACCGGAGAATATGACGAATGGGGAAATCCAAACGAGCAGGAATATTACGAGTACATGCTTTCCTATTCGCCATACGACAATATAAAAAAGCAGGATTATCCGAATATGTTCATTTCAACGGGGTTGCACGATTCGCAGGTGCAGTACTGGGAACCGGCCAAATGGGTTGCCCGTTTGAGGTCAGTCAAAACCGACAGCAACAAGCTCTTTTTGGTTACAAACATGGAGGCCGGGCACGGCGGCGCATCGGGTAGGTTTGAGGCTTTGCGGGAGCTGGCAAGGGAATTCAGTTTTTTTTTAGATTTGGAAGGAATTAAAAAGTAATTAGAATATTTTTCTTAAATTTGCGAGGATTTAAGGTTTGCAGTTTCGTAAAAGTTGGCCTTGATTAACTATTTTTTTATGAAAGAAGAAATAAGAGCTTACAATAATGTCCTTGAATTGATCGGGAACACACCGCTGATAAAACTCAACCACGTTACCGAAAAGCTTAAAGGAAACTTTTACGCAAAGGTCGAAGCTTTTAACCCCGGCCACTCCACAAAAGACAGAATTGCTTTATTTATTATCGAAGAAGCCGAACGAAAAGGCATTCTTTCCCCAGGCGACACCATCATAGAAACCACTTCAGGAAACACGGGCTTTAGCCTGGCGATGGTGAGCATTATCAAAGGTTACAACTGCATTTTGGCTGTTAGTTCAAAATCATCAAAAGATAAGATCGACATGCTTCGCAGCATGGGCGCGAAGGTTTACGTTTGCCCGGCGCACGTTTCTGCCGACGATAAACGTTCCTATTACAATGTGGCGAAAAGGCTGCATGAGGAAACGAAAGGCTCGGTTTATATCAACCAGTACTTCAATCAGCTCAATATTGACGCTCACTATAAAACTACAGGCCCTGAAATCTGGGGGCAAACCGGCGGACAAATAACCCATCTGGTTGCTTGCAGCGGAACGGGCGGGACCATCTCAGGAGCAGCGAAATACCTGAAGGAAAAGAATCCTAATATCAGGATTTTAGGCGTCGATGCTTTTGGTTCGGTATTGAAGAAATACCACGAAACAAAGGAATTTGATGCCGATGAAATTTATCCATACCGCATTGAAGGGCTTGGCAAAAACCTGATTCCTTCAGCAACTGATTTTGATCTGATCGACAAATTCATCAAGGTTACCGACGAAGAAAGTGCGCACGCCACACGTGAAATTGCGAAACGAGAAGGCCTTTTTGTAGGATATACCTCCGGCGCAGTTATGCAGGCAATCAAGCAATATGCTGAAGATGGCGAGTTCAACGAAAACAGCAATGTTGTTGCGATTTTCCCCGACCATGGCTCACGCTATATGAGCAAGGTATTCTCTGACGAATGGATGAGCGAGCAGGGATTTTTTGACAGCGTCAACCTGGAAGAAGCGCAAAAGATCGAGTTTATAAAATAGTTGACAGTTGACAGAAAAAGCCCCATCAAGGGGCTTTTTTATTGCTATAAACTGTTTAAGAACTGTAAACTGTAAACCGTAGACAGTAACTCAGCAATCAATTTTCCATGGTGTGATAAACGTTTTGCACGTCATCATCTTCTTCGATCTTTTCGAGCAGCTTTTCAACATCGGCAACCTGATCTTCAGTGAGCTGCTTTGTTACCTGAGGAATGCGCTCAAAACCCGATGACAATATTTCAAAATGACGGCTTTCCAATTCTTTTTGTATTGCTCCGAAACTCTCAAACGGCGCGTAAATCATGATTCCGTCTTCGTCTTCAAACACTTCTTCCACACCGAAATCAATCAGCTCAAGCTCAAGCTCCTCGACATCGGTATCGTTCTTGGCAATCCTGAAGTTACAGGTATGGTCGAACATGAATTCAACCGAACCCTGCGTTCCCATATTTCCGTTGCATTTATTGAAGTAACTGCGGATGTTGGCGACCGTACGATTGTTGTTATCGGTTGCGGTTTCAATTAGAATTGCAATTCCGTGCGGAGCATAGCCTTCAAACAGGACTTCCTTATAATTTGCAGTATCTTTTTCAGTTGCCTTCTTGATCGCACGCTCGACATTTTCTTTCGGCATGTTGGCCGATTTTGCGTTCTGGATTACTGCACGAAGCCTCGAATTGGTCTCCGGATTCGGCCCGCCTTCCTTTACCGCCATCACAATGTCTTTTCCGATCCTTGTGAATGCCTTGGCCATTGCCGACCAGCGTTTCATTTTTCTATTCTTCCTGAACTCAAAAGCTCTTCCCATTTCACTAAGTTTTTTATGCTAATGCCGTGCAAAAATAACAGTTTCCACAGCGTTTTTCAAAATGATTTTTTCTCAACGTTTGTGCACGTGCCGGTAATCGCTCAACATGTTCAGCGCTTCATCGATATACACATTTTGCCGCGCATCTTTCATTCGGTATTCATTTATTTCCTTAAGGAACGCATCGGAAGCAATTGCACCGGATTCTATAGTGGAATTCTTAACCACTAACTTGGTCTCGGTCAAAGCCTTCCTTTTAATTCTGTCGAAAAGTAAGTCGTTTTCGTGGACGTCGGCAAAAATTGCATCCAAAGTCACAGGAAGTGGCGCTTTTTGCTTGCGGTACCAACTGTTGATCTGCTGGTTCAGGCTGCCGATTTCCTGCAAATCAGCGTTCGACTTTACTCTTTGCCGTGCCTGTTGTACCAGCGATGCGTCCCATTGCGTTTGCCATTTGTCGTAACCCTGCCGCACCCGGATCGAGTCGTTTCGCAAAGCGGTTTCAAAACTACTTTCCCGTTGCACAAGGCTGTCAAAAAGCACCGGCATCGCGACATCGGGAATCACGCCAACGCCTTGATGGCTTTTTCCGTTAACCCGATAAAACTTTTCAATGGTAAGTTTGATGTAATCACTTTGCGAATAATCAAGCGGAACAAGCGTTTGCATGCTGGCCTTTCCGGATGTTGGCGCTCCAATAATTACAGCGCGCTTGTAATCCTGAAGCGCTGCTGTGAAGAGTTCACTCGCACTCGCCGAAGATCCGTCGGTAAGGATAATGATCGGGCCGTTATAAATATTTCCCCGCATATCGTCTTTCATCAAATGCTGCTTTCCGCGGTTATCGCTGAGCACGGTAACCAGACCTTTATCGATGAACAAACCGGTCATTTTTACCGCTTCTTCCATTGATCCGCCGCCGTTTTCCTGCAGGTCAATTATAAGTCCGTCAATATTATCTTTCTTTAGCCTTTCCACTTCTGATGCGACATCGGCAGCACAGCCATTACCTTCCGATCCGTCAAAATCGGAATAAAAATTCGGAACCTTGATATAGCCGGCTTTGATTCCCTTTTCTATCACAAATCCGTAAACATCATTTCCAGTTGCTTCCATCAATTGTTTTCGCAAGGTGACTTCGTGAAGGGAACCGTTTTTCTTACGGATCGTAAAACTTACCTGTTTGTTGTTATCGGAAAAAAGCAATTCGCCAACAGCATCAAGCGACGCACACGACAACGTATAGCCGCGGCCATCGGCATCGGCAACGCTGATTATGACATCATCACGCTCAAACTCGTGGCTTCTCGCCGCCGGTCCGCCCGGAACCACATCGGCAACCACAACTTCCTGCTTTTCGTTAAAATCGAAATCAATTCCCAAAGAAAAATTGCTCGTGGATAAAGTGGACATAAAACTTGACTTTGCATCCATTGTGAAATAATTCGAATGCGGATCAAAATACTGACAAAAGATATCCAGAAACTGGGATTGCAAATTTGCCGTGAGGCCGTTCCTGTCGTTCAGTATTGAATTCGTTTTGCAAAGCTCGGATTCGAAAATTTTGTTCGAGGCAATTTTTTCGATGGCTGTGAAATTCGCCTTCAGCGAGTCCAGATTGGATGTCATGGACGACATTTCTTCGAAAATCTCGACACGCAGGCGTTTCTTCCAGATCCGTTCCTGATCGCTTTCAACCAGGTCAAAAGGAAAATGCTTTCGGCTGAACCGCAACGAATCCTTTACATTGTAATCCAATGGCTGATTCCTGATTTTTTCCAGCAGCGCAATCTTACGCTCCAGCGCATTCCTGTAAACCGAGGCAAATTGATCCAAAAAACTGCAATCGCCCGTACGAATCATATCGTCGAGCTTCAGCCTGTATGCCGATAAATGCTTGTATTCGTTTCCGGTGATCAGGTTGCGATAAGTGTCAAGCTGGTCTGTGAATGTATCAAATACATAAACCGAAAGGCTGTCATCGATTGGCTTTGGCGAATAATGCTCGCGGTTGACCAGCGAAATAATCCGTTGCAGCTTTTCACACGTTTTCGTGCCATCCTGTGCGGCTAGCCTGAAGGCCAGAAGTAGCAAGATCGGCAGGAAATTTTTCATCAGGAATTTGACGGCTTGTAAAATGGTGGCTTGACAACCGTGGCAGGAACATCGTTTTTGCGGATTCGGATAAAAATCGATGAGCCCAAAGCAGAATGCGCGGTTTCAACGTAACCAAGCCCGATTCCTTTGTTCATCGAAGGCGACATCGTTCCCGAAGTCACAATTCCGATCTGATTTCCATCTTTATCCACAATTTCATAATCGTGACGAGGAACGCCGCGTTCGGTCAGTTCAAACCCTACGAGCTTGCGTTTCACGCCTTCCTCTTTTTGCTTTTTGAGGTTTTCAGAATTGACAAAATCCTTATTGAATTTCGTAATCCATCCCAATCCGGCTTCCAGAGGCGAAGTCGAATCGTTTATGTCGTTTCCGTAAAGACAAAATCCCATCTCGAGGCGCAAAGTATCGCGTGCCGCCAATCCGATCGGTTTTATTCCGTAAGCAGCGCCGGCTTCAAAGACTTTATTCCAAATTTGCTCGACCTCACTGTTCTTGCAGTAAATCTCAAAACCGCCCGAACCCGTATATCCCGTTGCAGAAATGATCACATTGGGAATTCCGGCAAAATCGGCAACCTCAAAATGGTAATATTTTATAGCAGACAAATCGATCGAGGACAGCGGCTGCATCGCTTCAACCGCTTTTGGACCCTGGATCGCGAGCAGCGAATAATCGTCTGAAAGATTGCGCATTTCGACGCCCATGTCATTATAGGACGAAATCCATTCCCAATCCTTTTCGATATTCGACGCGTTCACGACCAAAAGATATTGCTCTTCCTTCATCTGATACACGATCAGGTCATCAACAATTCCGCCCCCGGTATTCGGCAGACAACTGTACTGCGCGCGTCCCGGAACGAGAGCCGACGCATCGTTAGAGGTTACTTTTTGGATCAGCTCAAGCGCCCGTGGCCCGCTCAAAAGGAATTCGCCCATATGCGAGACGTCAAAAACACCAACGCCTTTGCGTACGGTTTCGTGTTCGGCATTGACTCCTTCATATTGAATCGGCATGTTGTAACCGGCAAACGGGAGCATTTTTGCCCCGAGGCTTTCGTGGATTTGCTTGAGCGCTATATCTTTCATTATTGGCTTGTTAAATGAGCCGCTAATTTATCATTTTTTCGGCTCAGGGCAAAGCGGTTCGATTGTGAATTTTAGTGATGTTAATGCGATTTTCAGGAGCTCTTTCCCGCTGTCCGCTGTATCTTTTATTTTTTTGGCCGCCAGCAATTAAATCCGCCTTATCACAAAAAATAAAAGGATGCCGCTCCCATCGGGGCTAACTGGCGTGCGGCAAATTCGTACCTTCGAATTATGGACGCGATTAAGATTACAGCCGATTTCGCTCGCTCACTGCTTAAGCCAATCGCAGACGATTCGCATAAAGGAACGTTTGGCCACGCACTGCTCGTTGGCGGAAGTTACGGAAAAATGGGCGCCGTTTGCCTTGCCTCGGAAGCCGCGCTAAGAAGCGGCTGCGGACTCGCAACAGCGTATATTCCACGTTGCGGTTATGAGATCATTCAGACCGTTGTTCCCGAAGTCATGGCAATTTGTGACGCGGACTACGAATTTATTTCCCGCATCGAATCCGGCATTTCACCGCAAGCTATCGGAATCGGTCCCGGAATGGGGCAGGAGCCGCAAACGCGAAAAGCGCTATTCGAATATTTATCGGTTGTAAAATCTCCAATCGTCATCGACGCCGATGCGTTAAATCTCTTGTCTTCCGAAACAAACTGGCCAACGATGTTGCCGCCGCGCTCTGTCCTTACTCCGCACAAAAAAGAACTCGAACGCCTCATCGGCACCTGGCAGTCCGATTCGGAAAGGATCCAAAAAGTTTCAAAAATTGCGGTAGAGAAAAAAGCAGTTTTTGTCCTCAAAGGCGCACCAACGCGTATTGTTGACGAAAATTCCATCTATGTAAACCCGACAGGAAATCCCGCTTTGGCAACCGGCGGAACGGGCGATGTGCTTACCGGAATACTAACCGGATTTCTTGCGCAGCGGTACGAGCCGGTGAATGCGGCCATTCTTGCGGTTTACCTGCACGGACGCGCCGCAGATCTTGCCATTCCGGAAATGGGAATGCGTTCTTTTTTGGCCCGTGACATTCTCAGATATTTACCAAAAGCTTTCCTTGAAATTGAAAGCGGGTTTTAATTTCGTCAAAAACCTTGCGTATTCTGAACCATTTGCGGAATTTTGAAGCACCAATAAACCACCCATGGACAATTGCCATTATATCAGCGCCGACGTGCTGACACTGGATACGCTTTCGCAGATTATCTCGCATCACAAGTCGCTCGCGCTTTCTGAAGAAGCGAAGATCAACATCCAGAAATGTCGCGATTACCTCGATAAGCGAATGGCGTCGCAAGATGATGCGATCTATGGGATAAATACGGGTTTCGGCTCGCTCTACAATATTAAGATTTCACCCGAAAATCTCACACGGCTGCAGGAAAATCTCGTCCGTTCTCACGCCTGCGGAACCGGAAGTAAAGTTCCTGAGGAAATAGTCAAAATCATGCTGCTGCTGAAAATTCAATCGCTTAGTTACGGTTATTCTGGAGTTCAGCTCGCCACCGTAGAACGGCTGGTAGATTTTTACAACAACAACGTTTTGCCGGTGATTTATACACAGGGTTCATTGGGCGCATCGGGAGATTTGGCGCCGCTTGCGCATTTATCGCTTCCGCTGATTGGTCAAGGTGAAGTCTCATACGACGGAAAAGTGATTCCTGCTAAAGAAGTGCTGGCAAAGTTTGATTGGAAACCGATAACGCTCGAATCGAAAGAAGGGCTTGCGCTGCTGAACGGAACGCAATTCATGAGCGCATACGGAATCCATATTCTGCTTCGCACCTGCAAATATTCCTATCTTGCCGATCTCATCGCAAGCATTTCACTCGAAGCTTTTGATGGCCGAATTGAGCCGTTTAATGAACTTATCCACATGATCAGGCCGCATAAGGGTCAAATTATTACTGCAAGACGAGTAGCGGCATTTGTCGAAGGAAGTGAAATAATCTCCCAAAAAAAGAAGCATGTTCAGGATCCGTATTCATTTCGTTGCGTCCCGCAGGTTCACGGCGCATCGAAGGACGCGATAGATTACGTGAAAAAAGTGTTCAAAACTGAAGTTAACTCCGTCACCGATAATCCGAACATTTTTATGGAAAGCGGCCAGATCATTTCCGGCGGGAATTTTCACGGACAGCCATTGGCAATTGCGCTTGATTTTCTTGCGATTGCGCTGGCAGAACTGGGTAGCATTTCCGAACGTCGGACATACCAATTGATTTCCGGACTTCGCGGCTTGCCGGCTTTCTTGGTAAACGAGGCCGGACTCAACTCTGGTTTTATGATTCCACAATACACCGCCGCGAGCATTGCCAGCCAGAACAAACAACTGGCGACTCCGGCAAGCGTTGACAGCATTGTTTCAAGCAACGGCCAGGAAGATCATGTCAGCATGGGAGCGAACGCCGCAACGAAGGCGCTGCAGGTTATCGACAACCTTGAGCGGATTCTCGCAATCGAGCTGATGAACGCATCCCAGGCGCTTGAGTTCCGCCGCCCGTTGAGATCAAGCGACTTTATTGAGACTTTCCTGGGCGCTTACCGCAATGAAGTTCCTTTCGTAAAAGATGACAGGATATTGCACTACGACATCGAAAATACGATCCAGTTCCTGCGCACTTTCCAGATTGAGGACGAAGTGCTGAATTAGATCATTTTCCTGAACGTCAGATTGATTCGCGGCATCGTTACCCGCTTTGATTTGGGAAGTGAATGAAGCCAATATCTTTGGGTTTCGCCTTTCATCTCCAAAATCGAACCGTCTTGAAGAAATATTTCCACTTTTTCAGAAAGTGTGCGGTGTTTAAACACAAACCTTCTTTCAGCACCTAAACTTATTGATGCGATCGAGGAATCGGGCACTATGCTTTTTTCATTGTCACTGTGCCATCCCATTCCTTCATTTCCATTATGGTAAAGATTGACCAAACAGGAATTATAGATTGTTCCCGATATTTTTTCGGCAATGGATTTCAAAGCTGCGAGGTCCTTTGTCCACGGCAGCGCGAGTTTTATCGATCCCGAATAACGATATTCGTAACTTTCATCGCCGTACCACGCGACAAGGCGTTTGCTGATGTGCCGCTTTCCAAAAATAATCGTTTCCTCCTGTTGCCAGTCCAGATTTGTTTTCAGCATTTCCAGATAGGCGGCCGCATTGGTCGGATCTATTACCCGCCCGAAATAACGAACGATTCCGTCAAACGGAAGCAGGTTTTGCATTGGGTTGTGGACTGGTGACATTTGCTAATGTTACGCTAAAGCGGTTTATTCCGCCCGGCAAAATCGTTAACTTTAAAGTAAAACATAAAATCATGGAAAACAACAGCAACGAGGGCATGGACAGAAGATCGAATCTTCGCGGCCAGCAATATGAAAACGACCAGCAAAATGCATCATCTAATGAGGATTCATTGGATGAAGCAAAAGCATCCGGTGACGACATCATCAGCGAAGGACTAGAAGGCAAGCACCATCAGCAGCATGGAAATCGCAAATACGAATCGTATACAAATCATTCCTCGGCCGACGACCAGCCGCAAAACACTACCGATACCAATCTCGGCCGTGAACACAACTTTTAATATCCAATAAAAAAACCCGGCATAAAAACCGGGTTTCTTTTTGATTCCATTCCTATTGTTTTGTGGGCTCTTCCGATTTTTGCACGGTAACAGTAAGTTCCTGTGCGGTGTCATCGGCCAGATCCATAAAGATCTCATCGCCTGCATGTATTTTGGAAACGATGATTTCCTCTGCGAGCGCGTCTTCGACGTACTTCTGAATCGCCCTTTTGAGCGGCCTCGCGCCAAATTGCTTGTCAAAACCTTTCTCGGCAATAAACGCTTTTGCTTTATCGGACAGCTTCAGGTTGTAACCCAATTCTGCGATCCGCGCGTAAAGCTTCTTAAGTTCGATTTCGATGATCAAGTCGATATGCTCTTTTTCAAGAGGATTAAATACGATCACGTCGTCGATCCTGTTCAGGAATTCAGGAGCAAACGTTTTCTTCAATGCATTTTCGATAATGCTTTTAGAATGTTCGTCAGCCTGTGAAACCCTTGCACTGGTACCGAATCCGACACCTTGTCCGAAATCTTTCAACTGGCGGGCGCCAACGTTAGACGTCATGATGATGATCGTATTCTTGAAGTCGATTTTCCGTCCTAGGCTGTCGGTAAGATACCCGTCATCAAGCACCTGAAGCATCATGTTGAAGACGTCTGGGTGTGCTTTTTCGATCTCATCCAAAAGAACTACGCAGTACGGTTTGCGACGGACTTTTTCAGTCAATTGGCCACCTTCTTCATAGCCAACATATCCCGGAGGCGCACCGACCAATCTCGAAATGGCAAATTTTTCCATGTATTCGCTCATGTCGATGCGGATCAGCGCATCTTCAGAATCGAAGAGCTCTTTCGCGAGGACTTTTGCAAGCTGTGTCTTACCAACACCGGTTTGTCCAAGGAAAATGAACGAGCCGATCGGGCGGTTCGGATCTTTTAATCCGGCACGGTTCCGTTGGATCGAACGTGCAATTTTAAGAACTGCTTCTTTTTGGCCGATTACCTTGTTTTCGATCAGCTCAGGCAGTTTTGCAAGTTTGTTGCTTTCTGTCTGCGCGATGCGGTTCACCGGAATACCGGACATCATCGATACAACGTCGGCGACATTGTCTTCCGTTACCTGAATACGGTTGCTTTTTGATTCTTCTTCCCATTGTTCCTGGGCGAGCGCAAGGTCTTTTTCAAGACGTTTCTCATCATCGCGAAGTTTCGCTGCCTCTTCGTATTTCTGTTTTTTAACGACAGTATTTTTCAGTTCGCGGACTTCATCAAGTTGGCGTTCAAGGTCGAGTATCTGTTTCGGAACATCTATGTTAGTAATGTGAACGCGCGAACCTGCTTCATCAAGTGCGTCAATCGCTTTGTCCGGTAGAAAACGGTCGCTCATGTATCTGTTTGTGAGCTTCACGCAAGCCTCAATCGCCTCGGGTGTATACGTTACGTTGTGGTGATCTTCGTATTTGTTTTTGATGTTGTTCAGGATGGTGATCGTTTCTTCGACGGATGTCGGTTCAACAATAACCTTCTGGAACCTGCGCTCAAGTGCACCATCTTTTTCGATGTATTGCCTGTATTCGTCAAGCGTAGTTGCACCGATACATTGGATTTCGCCGCGGGCAAGCGCCGGTTTGAACATGTTTGAAGCATCAAGTGATCCCGTAGCGCCACCTGCGCCTACAATGGTGTGGATCTCGTCGATAAATAGAATAATGTCGTCATTCTTTTCAAGTTCGTTCATGACGGCCTTCATCCGTTCTTCGAATTGTCCACGGTATTTTGTACCGGCAACAAGGCTCGCAAGGTCAAGGGTTACAACGCGCTTGTTGAAAAGTATGCGGGATACTTTCTTCTGGATGATGCGTAAAGCAAGTCCTTCAGCAATTGCCGATTTACCAACGCCCGGTTCACCGATAAGCAGCGGATTGTTCTTTTTGCGACGGCTTAGGATCTGCGAAACGCGTTCGATTTCCTTTTCACGCCCAACCACCGGATCGAGCTTTCCGTCTTCGGCCATTTCCGTGAGGTCGCGACCGAAGTTGTCAAGTACGGGAGTCTTGGATTTCTTATTGGACTTATTGGCAGGATTATTAAAACTGCTCTCCTTTAAACTGTCATCTTGTCCGGAGTCGTCATTGAATGACTCGTTGCGCGGAAGGTTTTCCAAAAATTCTTCTTCTTGATTCATATTTAGATATTGTTCTTTAGCCGTATCGTAATCTATTTTCAGCTTATTCAACAGCTTGGTTGTGGGATCATTTTCATTTCGCAGGATACAAAGCAGCAGGTGCGCGGTGCTGATTGAATTGCTCTGGAATACCTTGGCTTCAAGAAAAGTTGTTTTCAACGCTCTTTCTGCCTGGCGCGTGAGATGCAGGTTTTTCTTCTCGTTGCTTATTTCGTGGTTGGGATTGGCGGGGCTCAGTATTTCAACTTTTCTGCGCAGGTGGTCCAGATCGACCGAAAGATTGTTCAATATATTGATGGCCTTGCCGTTTCCGTCCCTTAAAATCCCAAGCATTAAATGCTCGGTGCCGATGAAATCGTGCCCCAGCCGCAACGCCTCTTCTTTACTGTAGGTGATGACGTCTTTAACTCTTGGGGAAAAATTATCGTCCATAATTAGTAGGATTGTTTTTGTTTTTGAAAATTCCCGCGCCGTTTGGCAAAAACCATACCCGGCGCGGACTTCCTGACAGCTAATTGACAAAAAAAACTTTGAAAACAGAAAGCCTTTAGCAATAATTTATCAACTGATAATCGATAAAAATTTGTTAATAAAAAGCTGGATTTTATGATGCCGCATGTACCGGAAAATCCTTTGAAAACCCTTATATTAGCGGGGATTTTTTTTAATAGTATAATTTAAAAATTGGTGAGCAGTTATGGCTGACGGAGAAAGGTTAATCCCGATTAATATCGAGGATGAAATGAAATCGGCCTACATCGATTATTCGATGTCGGTTATTGTATCACGCGCGCTTCCAGATGTCAGGGACGGTTTGAAACCGGTACACAGGCGGGTGCTTTACGGAATGTATGAATTGGGCGTGTTATCCAACAGGGCGCATAAAAAATCAGCAAGGATCGTCGGGGAAGTCCTCGGTAAATACCACCCGCACGGTGATACGTCGGTATATGACGCGATGGTTCGTATGGCGCAGGAGTGGAGCTTGCGATACCTGTTGGTCGACGGTCAGGGTAACTTTGGCTCGATTGACGGCGACAGTCCGGCTGCAATGCGTTATACCGAAGCACGGATGCGAAGGATTTCTGAAGAGATCATGGCCGATATCGACAAGGAAACGGTCGATTTCCAATTGAACTTTGACGATACTTTATACGAGCCGAAAGTAATGCCAACCAAGGTTCCGAACCTGCTGATCAACGGCGCTTCCGGAATTGCCGTCGGTATGGCAACCAACATGCCGCCGCACAACCTTACGGAAGTCATCGACGGTACGCTTGCCTACATTGATAACAACGACATCGAGATTGATGAACTCATCACTCATATTAAAGCCCCGGATTTTCCAACAGGTGGCGTAATTTACGGCTACGACGGCGTTCGCGAGGCCTTCAAGACCGGCCGCGGAAGAATTGTGATCCGCGCGAAGGTAAACTTTGAGGAAGTCGACGGCCGGGAAGCAATTATCGTTACAGAAATCCCGTACCAAGTCAATAAGGCCGAAATGATCAGAAAAACAGCTGATCTGGTAAACGAAAAGAAAATTGACGGAATCGCAAATATTCGTGACGAGTCGGACCGCTCCGGAATGCGTATCGTTTATATACTTAAACGCGATGCCGTTCCAAATGTGGTGCTGAACACACTTTACAAATTTACCCAACTACAATCATCGTTCAGTGTAAATAACATTGCACTTGTCAACGGTCGTCCGCAGATGCTCAACCTGAAGGACATGATCCACTATTTTGTTGAGCACAGGCACGATGTGGTTGTCCGCCGTACGCGCTTCGAACTTCGTAAAGCGGAAGAACGGGCGCATATCCTCGAAGGATTAATCATTGCTTCCGACAATATTGACGAAGTGATCCGTATCATCCGTGGCTCAAAGGACGGCGACGACGCAAGAGGAAAACTCATCGAACGTTTTACGTTAAGTGAAATTCAGGCGCGCGCGATCGTTGAAATGAGATTGCGTCAACTCACCGGACTGGAACAGGACAAGCTTCGTGCAGAGTACGAAGAAATAATGAAGCTCATCCAACGATTGAAAGCGCTTCTCGAAAGTAAGGAGCTAAGGATGGAACTCATTAAAGAAGAGCTAACCGAAATCAGGGAAAAATATGGGGATGCGCGACGGTCTCTTATTGAATATGCCGGCGGAGATGTTAGCATTGAAGATTTGATCGCCGATGAAAGCGTTGTCATTACCATTTCCCACGCCGGATATATCAAACGTACACCGTTAACTGAATACAAGACCCAAAACCGCGGTGGCGTAGGGCAGAAGGGAGTCGCAACGCGTGACCAGGATTTCCTTGAACACCTGTTCGTGGCAACCAACCACCAATATATGATGTTCTTTACCCGAAAAGGAAAATGCTTCTGGATGCGGGTTTATGAAGTTCCGGAAGGCTCAAAAACCAGCAAGGGAAGAGCTATCCAGAACCTGATCAATATTGAAAGCGATGACAAAGTGCAGGCATTTATCTGTACGCAGGACCTGAAAGACCAAACCTATATCAATAGCCATTATGTAATCATGGCGACCAAGCAGGGGCAGGTTAAGAAGACGTTGCTTGAGCAATATTCACGTCCGCGCCAGAATGGTATCAATGCGATTACAATTCGCGAAGACGACGAACTCATCGAAGCAAAGCTTACTACGGGCGAAAGCCAGGTGCTGATTGCAGTTAAATCTGGAAAATTGGTCCGATTTGAAGAAGGCAAAACAAGGCCAATGGGACGGAGCGCTTCGGGTGTACGCGGAATTACCCTTGCAAACGACCAGGATGAAGTCATCGGAATGGTTTCGGTAAATGATATGGCAAGCGAGATTCTCGTAGTGTCGGAACGCGGTTACGGAAAACGGTCTTCACTGGAAGACTACCGAATCACTAATCGCGGTGGGAAAGGTGTAAAAACCCTTAACATCACTGAGAAAACCGGCAGCCTGATCTCGATCAATAGCGTTACCGATGCAGACGATTTGATGATTATCAACAAGTCGGGGTTGACCATAAGGATGCAGGTTTCAGATCTGCGCGTTATGGGACGTGCCACTCAGGGAGTGCGGCTGATCAATATCAAGGAAAACGATTCAATCGCTGCAGTTACCAAGGTTATCCGCGAAGAAGAAGTGATCGTTGAAACCGAAGAAGGCGAAACTGTATTGAATGTCGAAGCGATTTCAAATCCGGAAATTTCGGATGACCTCGCTGAACGTACCGATGAAGCGGATTCGCAAGAAAATGAAGTATAAAAATTAATGTAATGATGAAAAATAAATTAATTGTTGTCGTTTCAGCACTGCTGATTTCCTGCGGCGTCGTTGCGCAAAAGGAGGAAATGAAAACGCTTAAGCGGATTTACGACAAAGAATCTTTAACAGAAAAGGACGTGGCCGACTACAAAGCGGCTGTCGCCAAGCTTGAGCCTTATATTGCCTCCGCAAATGAAGGTGATAAGGTTTACATGAACTATATGCGGGTACAGGTTCCAACGTTGGAATTTAATGCTGTAATGGAAAAGCCCGAGAACCGCGCGAACATGCAGATGTACGCAATGAAGACCTTTACTCTTGCGAACCTTTCCATGATGGCAGAAGCTTACAATGCTGTTTTGGAGTACGAAAAGAAAACCGGAAAAAAAGTCTATACCAAAGACATCGAAGAAGAGCGCACCACGCTAATGCCAATGCTTCAGCAGTACGCGACGGTGTTGGGCAACCAGAAGAACTACAAGGACGGAGCAAAAGTTTTGTACACCATGTACCAATTTGATCCATCGCGCCAGGACATGCTTTACAACGCAGCCAATTTTGCGGTTGCCGCCGAAGATTATGACAATGCATTAATGTATTACAATGATCTCAAAAAGGTGAATTATTCAGGTGAAGGTACTGCATATATCGCCAAGAACCTGGCCTCTGGAAACGACGATAGCTTTGCGACCAAGGAAGAACGCGACAAAATGATCACAATCAAAACGCACATTAGTCCGCGCGAAGAGAAAATGCCCTCAAAGCGTGGTGAAATCTACAAAAACATTGCGCTGATTCTGGTCCAAAAAGGGAAAGTCGACGAGGCAAAAGCAGCAATCGCTGAAGCAAAGCGGGAGAATCCGAACGACACTTCACTGCTAATGACTGAGGCAGATCTATATCTTTCACTAAAAGATACTGAAACCTACAAGAAGTTGATTTCACAAGTACTCGAAAAGAACCCGAACGATGCCGATCTGGTTTACAATCTTGGCGTCATCAACATGCAGTCGAATAACTTCGCAGAAGCGGAAACATATTTCAACAGGGCGCTGCAGATCAATCCGAATTACACCAATGCCTACATCAACATTTCAGCGCTGAAATTGAAAGCCGATCAAAAGTTGGTAGATGAAATGAACAGCCTGGGAACGTCGGAAAAAGACAACAAGCGTTATGAGGTGCTCAAAAAACAAAGGGAAGCACTTTTCAGGGGCGCGCTCGATCCACTTGAGAAAGCGTATGCACTTGATCCGTCAAATGATCTGGTCACCGACAATCTTTTGAGCGTGTATAACTTTCTTGGTATGAAAGAAAAATATGCTGCATTGAAAGCTAAAAAGTAAGCATCGGAGTAAAATGAAAAAGCCCCGCATCAAACGGGGCTTTTTTTTTATATGTATTTTTTGATGACTCGAAGTCGGTGCGTGTGCCGGTTAACCTCTGCGTTATAAATCCCGAGATGGTCCAGCCGGTCAATGCGGACTTTCCCGCTCGCATGGATTATATAATTGTCCTCCATGATGATTCCAACGTGAATGATTTTTCCTTCTTCGTTGTCAAAGAACGCAAGGTCACCGGGTTCACTTTCCTCAATAAAACTTAAAGGTTCGCCCTGAGCCGCCTGCTGCGAGGCATCCCGCAGAAGCTTGTGGCCGTTCAGCTTATAAACCATTTGAGTAAATCCCGAACAATCAATCCCGAAAGGCGTTTTGCCGCCCCAAAGATAGGGTGCATTCAGGTACATAAAAGCCGTCGGGATTATATGTTGCTTTGGCTTCGTCCCGCTGGTCCGCATTCCTTCAAATGTAAATCCGGCAGAGTTGATCTCGCTGTTGCTTAAAAACGAAAGTGAAGCGCCAAGCGGAACCGGCATCAGAAAATTATTGTCCGCTGTAATGTACTCAATCAGATCGGAATTGAGAATTTCTGCTTCCGCCGATAAAAGTTCGAAAGCATTTTGTGAAATCGGTTCAAATTGTTTGGTGTCGATAAAGCCTTCGTAATTGTCATACGCGAGCCTGACCCTCGACCATTGCCGGTTAGATTCGAGAATCTCGAAATGCTCTCCGAAAAGAAGTTGCGAAACGATTTCGCTTCTGTCGGTTGCCTCCGCACGCAGTGGAACTATTGCCAGGTTACATATCCCAAACATCGATACTTGTTAAATTGGTTACGCGCGCTCAATTACGATCGCAGATGCACCGCCCCCGCCATTGCAAATTGCAGCCGCACCAATTTTCCCGTTGTTTTGCTCAAGTACGTTGATCAACGTAACAATTATACGGGCGCCTGAACATCCCAGCGGGTGGCCAAGCGAAACAGCGCCACCATTGACATTGACCTTGTCGCCGTCAAGATTGAGGATTTTTTGGTTTACAAGCCCAACTACCGAAAATGCTTCGTTGAATTCGAAATAATCGACATCTGACAATTCCAATCCGGCTTTCTTCAAAGCTTTTGGAAGCGCTTTGGACGGACTCGTAGTAAACCATTTTGGCTCTTGTTCTGCATCGGCATAGCCAAGGATATAGGCAAGCGGCTTCAATCCGAGGCTGTTTGCTTTTTCCTCGCTCATCAACACCAAAGCTGCAGCGCCATCGTTTATCGTTGACGCATTTGCTGCAGTTACGGTTCCTTCTTTGCTGAAAACCGCGTTGAGCGAAGTGATCTTATCCAGTTTTACGTTTGTATATTCCTCATCGCGGGTAACCAGCAACGGGTCGCCTTTACGCTGCGGAACGGCAACCGGAACCACCTCATTATCGAATTTTCCGGCGTCCCATGCTTTTGCCGATCGCTCGTAAGACATGATTGCAAATTTATCCTGGTCTTCGCGTGAAATGTTATATTCTTTCGCACACATATCGGCGCAAACTCCCATTGCATTGTTGTCGTATGCGTCGGTTAGCCCGTCTTTTTGGAGTCCGTCCAAAAGCGTCGCCGGGCCAAATTTGCTTCCCGTGCGCATGTGGACGTAATGTGGAATGAGGCTCATGCTTTCCATTCCGCCGGCAATAACCACGTCGGCGTCGCCTGCCATTATCGACTGCGCACCTTGCATCACTGCTTTCATTCCGGAGGCGCATACTTTATTTACGGTAGTCGCAACAACAGTGTCCGGAAGTCCTGCAGCACGCGATGCCTGCCTTGCCGGCGCCTGGCCAACACCCGCCTGAACGACGTTGCCCATGATTACTTCATCAACAAGATCGCTATCGAGGCCAATTTTATCGATTGCTCCTTTTATTGCCGTCCCTCCGAGCTGCGGTGCCGGAATCGTGGATAATGCACCAAGAAAGCTTCCGATTGGTGTGCGTACTGCTGATACTATTGCTATTTTCTTCATTACGGTTGTGTTTAATTGGGTGCGAATTTACCAAATTCAAACGATTTCGCCGAGTGTTTTGCGGTATTTTCCTGCAAGGTCAATTGCCATAGCCCCGGGTGAAGCGGCATCCTTTTATTGTTTTACAAAGCTGATTTTGCGTTTCCTGCCGAAAACAATAAAAGATACAGCGGAACACGGGAATAGCTTCAGATAAATATTGGCGTTGCGCACCAGCCCGCGTGCCTTTCGCTCTTCGCAAAAAACAGTGCACCGGACTGTTTTCTCACGCTCAGCCCCGGCCGGCGCTTTACGCTCTATCTTTCGCCAAACCTCAAAGGTTTCGAAAACCTTTGAGGTTGCAAAAGAAGTTGGAGTGGTGCTTTTTGGAGTTGAATTGTGCCGGAGATTAGGATACTGCAGAATGCAAGAAGCAGTCGCTTTGCGCCCCCTTCACGACGATTTGGACTTCTGAAAGGCACGAAAGGATTCGCTTCGCGCTTCCTTCGACGCTCCGCAATGCAGCCGGATAATAGTTGTAGGTTTCTGAATGAAAGGATTCGCTTCGCACTTCCTTCGGCGCTCCGCAATGCAGCCGGATAATAGTTGTAGGTTTCTGAATGGCACGAAAAGATTCGCTTCGCGCTTCCTTCAACGCTCCGCAATGCAGGCTGATAATAGTTGCAGTTTTTCAAACAAGATCACGAAAGGATTCGCTTCGCGCTTCCTTCAACGCTCCGCAATGCAGGCTGATAATAGTTGTAGCTTTTCAAACAAGATCATGAAAGGATTCGCTTCGCGCTTCCTTCAACGCTCCGCAATGCAGCCTGATAATAGTTGTAGGTTTCTGAACGGCACGAACGGATTCGCTTCGCGCTTCCTTCAACGCTCCGCGTTGAAAGCCAAAAGCCTGAATAAAATAAATTGAAAAGTGGAACTTTCTTTATTTTATTCAGGCTTTTGGCTCATTCGTGATCGCAGAAGGATTCGAACCTTCGACCGCCTGCTTAGAAGGCAGGTGCTCTATCCAGCTGAGCTATGCGACCTCAATTTGTTGTCCAATCAACTCTATCGGTCCAATATATTAGATTACGTGGTGTCAAACCAATCACCGCTCTTTCAAGGCGGTCGTTTTTCAGTTATCAGCCTTAGCAAACTAAAACTTAACGGCTTTTAAACCAAAAAATCCCTTTTGTGACCAAAAGGGATTTGTTTGTCGGGGTGGCAGGATTCGAACCTGCGACCTCCTGGTCCCAAACCAGGCGCGATGACCGGGCTACGCTACACCCCGAA
>JAEWJM010000006.1 GCA_023386585.1 Bacteroidota bacterium
AGTAAGGGTCGCACCCGGAGTCCCCGTAAAGGTCACCATTGCCGTTCCACCCGAACAGATCGTAGTGGTACCCGAAATGCTCGCCGTAGGAACAGGATTGATGAACAATTGGAACGAAGTGGTGCCGAATGCAGTTGCATCGGTATTGGATTCGAGCCTGATGTATATAGTTTGCCCATCTGTGCCCACAAAATTGTTTATTGGCGAAATCGGATTACTTCCTGAATCGGCATCAGCCTGCGACAAGTGATACGTCAGTGTAAAATCAGCCGGATCGTTCGCTCCCATTGCAATCGCAGTCTGCGGCGTAAAGTCAAAAATCGCACTTCCGTCATTGCTGCTGTCATCGCACACAGTCAAATTGGGCGGCTGCACAGGTTCCGGCCCGCACGTCGCATTTATAGTAAGACTGAAAGCAACTATTAGATAACAGCCCGAAGACGCGACATCATCCACTCTGACATAAATAATTTCGCCGTCGATTCCCGGATAGCTTGTCGTATTTAAAATTGGATTCGACGACGAAAGCGCATCAGCGTAGCTTGTATAGTAATAAATATCAAAATTGCCCGCAGGAAGCGAACCCAACATTGTTGGCGTATTCACACTGATATCAAAGGCAGAAACTGCGGGGCCATGACAAAGATTCGCAGGCGGATTGATCGGAATTGGTGGCTGGTATTCAATAACAACGCAATCCGAAACTGGACATCCAGGTCCGTAAGGATAGGCCGTCGCGCAATAAGTGCCCGGCTGAGTAACTGTAAGGCATGGCGTTGTTTCTCCAGGAATGACGACACCGTCAACTGTCCATGTGTGAGGGACAGACGCTGCAAGGCCGGTGCAGAGCTGGGTAGATTCACCCGGACAAAGCGCTTGTCCATTGGCGATTAGCAAGTCGGTTGGAAAGTTAATCGTCTGAACATTAAAACTGCCACTTTTTAAAAATACACCCGAATCAAGCGCGTTGTCAAGTACGTTTCCGATAGCCAACTTAATATGATAAGTCTGCCCGCACTGCACTGTGGCCGTGGCTGTAAGAACCGTAGTAAATCCATCATATTGAATCGTTGAATTTACCGCCGGCGTCAAACCTGTACCATTATTGACATAGTAAGCGCAATTGGTGCACGGACCCGAATTGGTATTACCGTTATTGACATTATCAATTGTAACCGGTAATGTCGTCGAAGGAATGGTCGCAATATTGACAGCGCCATTGGAAAATGGACCGGCAATCCCCGGCCCGCTGAGAAAGAAGCCAAAGGCATCGTTGTAGGAGTTTACGAATTCCGGATATTCTTCCGAAGCAAAAACATATTGAAAGGTAAGCGTTTGGCCATTTGGCACAAAGTCAAATTCCAGTACTGCGGCATTATCAAGATCGGAATCGATCTGCGCCAGGTCGGCATCGATATAATTTGTGCTTACTGAATAATTTGTAGCGCCACCGGTATTGTTCGGGCCGGCAACAGGCTGTTGGTTTGGCGGTCCCGGCGGAATCATGACCTTCCCGGTTGCCAGAATAATTCCCTGGTCGATACCGAGATTCGTAGTAGAACCGTTCGTAAAATTTCCCGCCTGGTCCCGGATCGCGTTCGCGTTGGCAAAGTTTCCGTTAAACTTCACGTTACTTACTGTCACTCCGCCTCCCAACAGGACATTTTGAATCAGCTGCGTCGGTGTGAGGTTGTTGTTTACCGAAAGTTGGGAGTAAGATCCCCAAAATGAAAACAGGCAGATCAGAAAAAGTAAATTTCTCTTCATAACGATATGGTTGTACCACGGAACCGTGCTGAATCAACGGGCGCAGCGAATTGTTAATTAATTGTTTAATCCTCAAAGATATCCATTCAGCTAAAATATCTTCGTTAAATTTGCAAAAATCTTCCCTTTCAGATGACCAAAATCAACATAATCCTTACCCAAAATCCATCAATCATAAAATTTGAATTTCCTGATTTTATCAGCCGCGGCGAAGGCGTCGAGTTCAAAAATATTGATGAAGCCAAGAATTCACCACTTGCGCAACAACTTTTTTACCTTCCATTTGTAAAGTCGGTTTACATTGCTTCAAACTTCATTGCCGTAGAACGTTACGACATCGTAACCTGGGACGACGTGGCTGAAGATGTGGCCGAGCAAATACAGAATTTCGTCGATGATGGCGGCGTTATCATCAGTAACAGCAATACCGCAAAAAACCCTAAGGGTGTCGAAGTCTACGGCGAAATCACTCCCAATCCGGGCACTCTGAAATTCGTTACCAGCATCATGCTGACGCAAACATCAGCCGAGTTCAAAAACATCGATCAGACCGCCGCATCGCCATTGGCACGCGAGCTCTTCAATTTCCCTTACGTAAAGGAAATCTTTATCGATGAAAACTACGTTTCGGTAACCAAATACGATTTGTATGAATGGAGCGACATCAGTCACGAAATCCGCGCATTCATCAAGCAATACATCCAAAATGGCGGCGAAGTCGTCAAAGCGGAATTGCTCCAGCCCAAAGCGGAATCTCCCAAAACAAACAGTGCGACAACGCAGCCTCTTGATGCGACGTCCCAACAAATCATCAGTATTCTTGACGAATACGTAAAACCCGCAGTCGCTTCCGATGGCGGAAATATTCTCTTCGAATCCTACAACGATTCCGATAAGACCGTTCGTGTCGTACTCCAAGGCGCGTGCAATGGCTGCCCTTCATCGACCTTCACGCTCAAAAGTGGCATCGAAAACATGCTTCGCGATATGCTGAACGACGAAAAAATCAAGGTCGAAGCAGTGAATCCGTAATATTTTCAGGAGCTGTTTCCCGCCATTCGCTAGTATCTTTTGCCTCGCCGGCAAAAGGATAGCCGCTGCTGTCGGGGCTAAAAAATGACTGCCATGAATGAACTGAGCCACGAAACTAGCCCTTACCTGCTGCAACATGCCGCCAATCCGGTACACTGGAAAGCCTGGAACGATGCGGCAATTTCCCTTGCAACCCAAACCGACCGCCTGATCATCGTCAGCACCGGATATTCGGCCTGCCACTGGTGCCATGTCATGGAGCACGAAAGCTTTGAGGACAATGAAGTCGCCGAGGTCATGAACAAGTCGTTCGTCAGCATTAAAGTCGACCGGGAAGAACGTCCCGACATCGATGCGATCTACATGAAAGCGGTTCAATTGATGACCGGGCGCGGCGGATGGCCAATGAACGTCGTTTGCCTTCCCGACGGTCGCCCAATTTGGGGCGGAACTTATTTTCGCAAGGAAGAATGGATGTCGTCACTCGAATACCTGGCGAAGCTCTACCAAGATGACCGCCAGAAAGTGCTTGATTACGCCGAAAAGCTTCATGAAGGAATCAGCACGATGAACCTGATTCCGCCCGAATCCACCAAACCACTCTCTGAAGATATCCTTCAACCGCTGATCGCGAAATGGCAAAAAAGCTTCGACCACGAATTTGGCGGTTATGAACGTGCGCCAAAATTTATGATGCCGGCAAATTACCGGTTCCTTCTTCGCTACGCCAATAGAATTTCAAACAACGAACTTGCCGATTATGTGCAACTGACGTTACGGCGAATGGCTTGGGGCGGATTGTTCGATACCGTTGGCGGCGGATTTTCGCGCTACTCCGTCGATATGAAATGGCACGTTCCGCATTTCGAAAAAATGCTTTACGATAATGCGCAGCTGGTTTCATTGTATTCCGAGGCTTTTCGACTCCAACCGAATGACGAATACCGCGAAGTAATCGAAAAAACATTGCAGTTTGTAAAACGGGAACTCACCAACAAAGCGGGCGGCTTCTATTGCGCACTCGACGCAGACAGCACGAACAGCAAGGGCGAACTGGAAGAAGGTGCGTTTTATGTATGGACAAAACAAGAACTCCAGCGCTTGCTTGGCACCGATTACGATCTTTTTGCCGATCTCTACAACATTAACGACTTTGGGCATTGGGAACACGAAAATTATGTTTTGATCCGCAATTCGTCATTATCCGATTTTGCGCAAAAGCACAAACTAACCCTCGAAACTGTGGTTGGGAAAAAGCACGAATGGGAAAATTTGCTCTTTTCCGTCCGCGAAAATCGGCCAAAGCCACGGCTCGACGACAAATGCCTCACCTCGTGGAACGCGCTTATGATAAAAGGTTATGTCGACGCCTACAAAGCTCTTGGCAACGCCGAATATTTTGAAACCGCACAACGGGCCATGGAATTCCTGCTGCGAAATTGCTGGTCGGCAGATGGGAATTTGTTTCACAGCTTCAAGGAAAGCAAGTCCTCAATCACCGGCTATCTCGAAGATTTTGCGTTGACGATCCAAGCTTTGATTGCACTTTACGAAGTGACATTCGATGAAAATTATCTTCGCGATGCCCGTCAAATGACCGACTATTGCTTCGCCAATTTCTACCATGAATCGACTGGCTATTTCGCTTTCAAATCCCGACTTGACGCCGCGTTGATCGCTCCGCATTTTGAGATGGAAGACAATGTCATTCCAGCATCGAATTCGGTAATGGCCGACAACCTTTTCAGATTAGCTGTGTATTTCGGGAACACACATTATGATCGGATTTGCCGCGAAATGGTTGAACGAATGCTTCCCGTTATCGATTATCCTTCGGCATTTTCGAATTGGCTGAACGTTTTCCTGAACTTCTCATCCGAAAATCGCGAGCTTGCCATCTGCGCTCCGAATGCGCTCGGATATGCGGCCCAGATC
>JAEWJM010000023.1 GCA_023386585.1 Bacteroidota bacterium
GACCTGACTGGGGCTCGAACCCAGGACCCCATCATTAAAAGTGATGTGCTCTACCAACTGAGCTATCAAGTCCTAGCGTTAAGAAAAGGGTAATTTTGTGACCTGACTGGGGCTCGAACCCAGGACCCCATCATTAAAAGTGATGTGCTCTACCAACTGAGCTATCAAGTCAATTTTCTTTTCTTCAACGCGGGTGCAAATATAAGGTGTTATTATTTATTTATCAAAGCAAAATTCCTATAAATTTGGCTTTTTTGCAGCTTGAGGTTCAGCCTCCTGATAAATAGCGTTTTATTGATGAAAAAAGTGATTCTCGCCGGATACATGGGCAGCGGGAAGTCGGCGACCGCGCAAATACTACAACAAATCACCGGTTTTGAGCTGATAAATCTCGATCGCCTGATTGAACAAAAGGCAGGATTATCGGTTAATGATATTTTTGAGAAAAAAGGCGAGATATACTTCCGAAAGCTGGAACACGAATCGCTCAAAGATTGCCTCGTACTGGATCAAAACGCCATACTCGACCTTGGTGGAGGAACTCCGTGCTACTACAATAACATGAAGGTAATCCTTGCTTCAGATACGATTTCATTTTATTTGAAAACGTCGATTGCCACACTTCAGTCACGTCTCGACAGGGAGCACTTTAGCCGGCCATTGCTCAAGAATTGCAGTTCGTCGGAGCTTACCGAATTTATTGCGAAGCATTTGTTCGAACGGCGTCCGTATTATGAAATGTGCAATCACACTGTTACAACTGACGACAAATCTCCGGCGCTCATAGCTGATGCCATCGCGTCAATTTTACGCGAGGAAGGCGTAATTCCCGTCAGCTGAGAAAACGACCTGGACATGTTCTTTTAATGACGTGCTGAGTGAAATTCCTTTAAAGTCGGCTTTGACCGGATATTTTTTGTGATTTCGATCTACCAGAACAGCGGTCTTGAATTTCTTCAGCGGCACATCCAGAAAATGGCGCACCCCATAAATAAGCGTCGTCCCAGAATTAAGGACATCATCCACTAATACCAAGGCTTTGTTTTTATATTCTGCGGCAGTGATTGAAGTTTCAACCGGCCGGTACGGGTTTTTCTTGTCGATTTTAACTTCACAAAGCGTCACCTGGATGCCCGAAATTTTCTCGAGCTCAACGGCAAGTTCCTGTGCAAACAGATAGCCATTCAAAGCAATCCCGGCGATGACTATTTGCCGCTCGTCAACGAAAGTTTCCCAAATCTGATAGGCGATCCGTTTAATTTTGTGATCGATTTCAATTGCGGATAAAATTATGTTTTCTGACATCAGTTGTCTTCTTTTTCAGTGTCGTCTTCAGTATCATTGCCGAACATGTCGAGGTCGCGGCGGTCTTTTTTTGTTGGACGGCCTTCGCCCGTTTTTCTGTAATGTTCTTTTGAAAACCTTAGCAGTTCCAGATGTTCAAATGCTTCGTCGGGAGTTTCATCCTTTCGGAAAATATCGACCAGCTTCGCCGAAACGCGGCTTTGCGGAATGTCGAGCACCGAGATTATCCTCGTAATTTGGTCTTTCCGGAACGTAATCCTGTCGCTGGGAAAAACTTCTTTTGAAGGCTTTGCCACCTGTCCGTTGACCGTAACCTGGTTCTTCTTGCATGCCTCCGTAACCATGTTCCTTGTCTTATAATATCTCACGCACCACAGGTATTTATCGACCCTCATATCATTTTTCTAAAAGTACGTTAATTAGCACACAAAAATAAATCAATATTGTATCTTGCGCACCTAATTTGCCTTGAAAATATGAATCATTTCCTGAGGATTTCCTTATTTTTCTTCTTTGCCATTTCCGTCGTCAGCTGTAATAAAACCGACAATATCGGCCCTGTTCCGCTTCGGGACTATACCACTCAATATAATGCCGATATCGCAAAGATCGAAGAGTTTCTTCAAACACGCTCTTACACTGTCTTAAATCATCCGGGCTTTGCGGACGACCAGGATGTTACTTTTACGCAAATTCCAGATGGCGATACTTCGATGACTTCGATATGGAACAGCGGAAATCTGCTGGTACATATTTATCACGACTACTCGCACGATATCGATTATAAAATTTACTATTTGAAGTTTCGCGACGGTGGAGGTGCGGCAAACGACAAACCATCGCCGACAAATGTCGATGGCGTACTGGCCGGCTACTCGGGAAGCTACATGTTTTCTGCAGCAAAGGACACTACGGCAGGGCCAACAACATCGGTAACCCGTCTGAAAACACATACTTTCGAATCGAATCCGTTTCCACAAGCGGTTCTGAGCCTCGAGAGCGCGATCCGCGGATGGAGCGAAATCTTTCCACAGTTTAAGGCAGGCGATTTTACTTCGGTAAGCGGGGAGCCAACTGCATACAGCGACTTCGGAGCCGGCGTTCTTTTTGTCCCGTCAGGATTGGGTTATTACAATCAGTCACAGAGTGCAATTCCGGCGTATTCACCGCTGATTTTTAGCTTTAAGCTTTTTGAAGTCACGCGGCTCGACCAGGATCAGGACGGGATTCCATCGTATCTTGAGGATTTGAACGGAGACGGATATATCCATGTTATTCCTGAAGGATTCGACAATCCCGATGATACTGACGGCGATCTTGCACCGGATTATCTTGACCTTGACGACGACGCCGACCTTGTCCTGACAAAAGTCGAAACAAGAAGGCCGAAACTCAACCCGGACGACCCGAACGAAGAATATACAAATTATCCTTTTAACGGCGCTGCAATAGACGATCCTTTAACACCGAACATCGATGAAACCAAAGGCGTTCCCGACTGCAGTGGCGACTTTTTTACGCCAACGAGACTCAGGAAATACCGCGATCCAGGCTGTCATTAAAAATAAAAATCCCGTCAACCGACGGGATTTTTTTTATTAAAGCTTTGAAGTTATTTTCTCTTGACCACCTTCATTGCCGCTTCTGTAATGGCTTCATGGTTCAATCGGTACTTTGCCATCAATTGCTCGGGAGTTCCCGATTCTCCAAATGTATCGTTTACTGCAACGAATTCCTGCGGCGCCGGATTTTTCAACGCAAGCATTCTCGAAACGCTTTCGCCGAGTCCACCAAAAATGTTATGCTCTTCAGCCGTTACAACACATCCGGTCTTGCCAATCGACCTTAGCAAAGCTTCTTCATCAAGCGGCTTTATCGTATGGATATTGATCACTTCGGCCGAAATACCATTTTGTTCAAGCTCTTCTGCCGCGAGCAGCGCTTCCCAAACCAAATGTCCGGTCGCAACGATCGTCACGTCGGTTCCTTCGCTTAGTAGAATCGCTTTTCCAATTTGAAATGCTTCGTCGGCCGGAGTGAAATTCGGAACTACTGGTCGGCCAAAGCGCAGGTAAACTGGGCCATGATGATCGGCGATCGCAATTGTGGCCGCCTTCGTCTGATTGTAATCGCATGTATTGATCACGGTCATTCCCGGCAGCATTTTCATAAGTCCGATATCTTCCAGAATCTGATGCGTTGCACCGTCTTCACCCAGGGTTAGTCCGGCGTGCGATGCGCAAATTTTTACGTTTTTGTCCGAATACGCGACCGATTGGCGAATCTGGTCGTAAACGCGTCCGGTTGAAAAATTCGCGAACGTTCCCGTAAATGGGATTTTTCCGCCGATGGTAAGTCCTGCGGCAATTCCGATCATATTGGCTTCGGCGATCCCGATCTGGAAAAAGCGCTCCGGATGATTTTTTTTGAAGTCATCCATTTTAAGTGATCCGATCAGATCGGCACAAAGGGCGACTACATTTTCATTTTTCTGGCCCAGCTCGGTTAGTCCGGCCCCAAATCCCGAGCGCGTATCCTTGCTTCCTGTATTTGTATATTTTTTCATCAGAATAAATTCGAATCCGGCAAACCGCCGGCGTTTTTAATTTAATAATCGCTCAGTTGTTCAAGCTCGTTTTGCATCATCGCCAGCTTGAGCTGATCGTCGTTTGGTGCCTTTCCGTGCCATGCGTGGCTGTGCATCATAAAATCGACGCCATTGCCCATTTCGGTATGGAGCAGGACGCAAACCGGGCTTCCTTTGCCTGTCAGTGACTTGGCTTCAGCCATTCCGGAAATTACAGCTTCGATGTCATTTCCGTTTTGGATTTCGATTACTTTCCAGTCGAACGCTTCAAATTTGGCGCGAATGCTTCCCATCGGCAGCACTTCGTCGGTTGACCCGTCAATTTGCTTTCCGTTGAGGTCGATCGTAGAAATCAGGTTGTCGACTTTCTTCGCAGAAGCGTACATGATCGCTTCCCAATTCTGGCCTTCCTGAAGTTCACCGTCGCCGTGCAGCGAATACACAAGATGATTGTCATTGTTGAGTTTTTTGGCTTGCGCCGCGCCGATGGCAACCGACATTCCCTGTCCGAGTGAACCCGACGCCACGCGTACTCCCGGAAGTCCTTCGTGCGTTGTTGGATGTCCCTGCAGCCTGGAGTTGATGTGGCGGAAAGTTGCCAGCTCCGACACCGGAAAATAACCGCTTCTTGCCAGAACGCTGTAAAAAACCGGCGAAATGTGGCCATTGGAGAGGAAGAAAATATCTTCGCCGATGCCATCCATGTCGAAACCTTCCTTTCGGTCCATGATAACCTGGTAAAGTGCGACGAAAAATTCGGCGCAACCAAGCGAGCCTCCGGGATGTCCTGAGTTAACGGCGTGTACCATTCTCAGGATGTCGCGCCGCACCTGTACGACCATGTTGTTGAGTTGTTGTGTGTTGTAGTTCATAAATAAAATTTAGACGCTGCAAAAATACTTGTTATTTGCCGATGCTCAAAGCAAGTTGTCAATACTTGTTAAGAAGCATCCGAATTTGATTCCGCCGGGAAATTTTTTACGGTTTGCCAAGCCGCTTGTGCCGCTCTTTTTCGATGAATGGCCTGATGTCGAATTTTGGTTTTGTACACAGATAGATTACGGTTGCGCGTTCCCTGGCGTACGGGCTCGTCACGGAATCCATGAGTCTGACCTCGCCGAAAGCTTGGCGTGCAGGCATGGGATTTTTTTCGTCATCGGCGGTTTCCTTGATCAATATGAGATTTTGAACAGGCCAATCGGGAAACCAGTTGATATAGTCGGCATTCATCGAAACAGCGCGCAGCCCTTGCACTTTTGTATAGAAGTTGACCGCGCCGGCCTCGCCGTAATTGTCACAGATGATCAGCGTATTTTGCTTGTCAGCGAGTGAAAGATAAGCGGCGTCGACTTTACCCGCCAATTCACTCCAGCCTAACATGTCGGCGAAATCCTGCGAAAGCAAATGTTCTTTGCCGTCCTCCCATCGGTGCATTTTAGCTTTGTCCGAAGATGATCTTTCGGCCATTTGTTCGGGGGAAAGAACAGGGTAAGCAAGTTTTATGATCAGAAAAAAGAACACAACGGGACAAATCAGCAATACCGGTTTTAAAAATTTACCTACGCGATTATGCAAAATGCTTTCCAGATAAACCGCACCGAATGCGATTAGCACCGGATAAAGCCCAACCGAATAATATCCTTTTGCACTGCAGTAAATGAAAAGCGCGATTGTAAAAACGTACGTCCAGAACAGAAAGCGGTACGGTTTAAATTGTGGATTCCTGAAAAACGCGATAAAGGCAGCTATCAGGACGTAGATTGACCCGAAGAAGAAAAAAAGCTGCTCCTTTAAAAAATCGCCTCGACTAAAATTGACCAATTGGGTTTCCTGCAACTCTTTCATGTGGGCAATTACCGGAAAATTGTGGGCGTACTGCCAGTAAAGATTTGGAAGCACAAGCACCATCGCAAGCACCGCCGAAAAGTAAAGCCATTTGTTGGTGAATATTTCGCGGTTGGCAATCAGCATCGCAGGTACGAGCCCGATGAGCAGGAACAAAATGTTGTATTTGTTCAGGAATCCGAATGCGACTGCAACTGCAGAATAGAGCAACCATTTTGAGTTTTTGCTTTTGGAATATGCAGTGAGGAAATAAAACAGCAATGTCCAGAAGAAAATGTCGGCCGAATTGGGTTGGTACAGCATGTTTAACCGCAATAGTGCCGAGAATGTCACGGCAGTTAACCCGAGCGCGGTTGCGAAAAGTTTGCCATCAAGCAGGTCTATTATTTTCCAGACCAGGAACAGCGTCAAAGCACCGAACAGCGCCGGAAAGAATTTGACCCAGAAAACGCTTCCGCCAAGAAAAAGCAGGACTGCCGATGTCCATGACGTGAATGGTGGAACCGAAAAATAGCCCCACGCGAGGTGCCGGCCCTGATCGATGTGGAGGAATTCGTCGCGGTGGAGCTCGAATTGCGGCCCGATGATGGAATATTGAAGGATAAATTTTACTGCGACAAACAGCAGGAGCAAGGCGTATTTTTTCTTCATGTTGGAGTTTACGCGAATATAATTGGAATTTCGCGTGAGGGATGGAAGCGGCAGCCTTTTTTGAAAAAAAAGCTACAGCGTACAGCCCGGCGCCGCCCCGGGATTTTCCGGTAAAGGAAAAAGTTCGAGCGGCGGCACGCCAAAATCTTAAATCGATTTTAATTTATGACGCAGCACGATTATATGCTTTATCTTTGGCGGCTGTAAAAATCACTATGCAATTTGACTTTATTGGCCGCGATGCGCAGACCAAGGCGCGGGCGGGAAAGATTACTACCGACCACGGAACGATTGAGACACCGATCTTCATGCCTGTTGGCACTGTGGCTTCGGTAAAAGGCGTTCATCAACGCGAACTTAAGGACGAAATCAATCCGGATATTATTCTTGGAAACACCTACCACCTTTATCTTCGGCCGCAAACCGAAATCCTGGAAAAGGCGGGCGGACTCCACAAATTCATGAATTGGGACCGGAATATCCTGACCGATAGCGGCGGATATCAGGTTTATTCGCTTTCGGCAAACCGCAAGATCAAGGAAGAAGGCGTGAAGTTCAAATCGCACATCGACGGTTCGTACCACTTTTTTACACCCGAAAATGTAATGGAAATCCAGCGCACGATTGGCGCCGATATTATAATGGCGTTCGATGAATGTACGCCTTACCCGTGCGATTTCCGCTATGCGCAGCGATCGATGCACATGACGCACCGCTGGCTGGACCGCTGTATTTCGCATCTGGACAAGCTTCCGTACAAATACGGTTACGAGCAGTCGTTTTTTCCGATCGTACAGGGAAGTACGTACAAAGATCTTCGGGTGCAATCGGCCGAATACATTGCGAATACGAATCAGCAGGGAAATGCGATTGGAGGTTTATCGGTTGGTGAGCCTGCCGAAGAAATGTACGCGATGACGGAAATCGTTTGTGACATTCTTCCGGAAGACAAGCCGCGCTACCTGATGGGCGTGGGAACGCCGATTAACATTCTTGAAAATATCGCACTCGGAATTGACATGTTCGACTGCGTGATGCCGACGAGAAATGCGAGAAACGGAATGTTGTTTACTTCGCAGGGAACGATCAACATCAAAAATAAAAAATGGGAAGCCGATTTTTCGCCACTGGACGAAATGGGACATACTTTTGTTGACGTTGAATATTCGAAAGCGTACCTGCGGCACCTTTTCGCTGCCAACGAATACCTCGGAAAACAGATCGCGACGATTCACAACCTCGGGTTTTACATGTGGTTGGTGCGTGAAGCCAGAAAGCATATCTTAGCGGGTGATTTCAGGGAATGGAAAGAAAAGATGGTGAAACAGATGGATAACCGATTGTAGTAAAGGAGCAAGACGCAGGGTACAAGGCGCAAGGCTTATCTGCTCGGAACCCTGGACCCTGAACCCTGGCCCTGAGTACTACGCCATTAAATTATGTAATTTTAAAATCGAATGCTGCGCATAATCGACCGCTACATCTTGAAGCGCTACCTCGTCACCTTCTCGGTGATGTTGTTGATGTTTATCCCGATCGGGATAACTATCGATGTTTCCGAAAAGGTCAATCGGATGCTGGAGAACAAGGTCCCGTTTGTCGAGATTGCGAATTACTACCTCAATTTTACGATTTACTTTGCCAACCTGCTTTTCCCGATTTTCCTGTTTCTTTCGGTGATTTGGTTTACATCGAAGCTCGCTAATAATACAGAGATCATCGCGATCCTGAGCTCGGGTATTTCTTTTACCCGTTTTTTGCGTCCGTACCTGATAGGTGCGACCATTGTGTCGGTGTTTGTCCTGCTGATGGGATTCTTCATTTTCCCTGCGGCCAGTAAAGGCTTCAACGACTTCCGGTTTACGTACCTGAACAAGAACCAGACGAATGCCCGCGACAACACCAATGTCTTCCGGCAGTTGAGTCCAAACGAATACATTTACGTTCAAAGCTTCAACCCGGTCAATAAAATGGCCTTCAACTTTACCTACGAGAAATTCACCAAGAACAAGCTCGATTTCAAGATTACGGCGCAAAGGCTGAAATACAATCCGCGTGATAGCAGTTATACAATGTATAATTACAGTCGGCGCACTGTGGGCGAGCTGGGCGACAGAATCGTTTCGGGCGAAAAGAAAGACACGATTTTCAAATTCGATCTTGACGATCTTACTCCGGAGATTTACGTGGCCGAAACACTTCCGCTGGGCGGCCTGATGTCGTTCATCGAAAAGGAAAAAAGCCGCGGATCATCGAACATCAACGTTTATCTGGTTGTGTTCTACAAGAAATTCAGCATTCCGGTTTCCGCATTTATCCTGACGATTATCGCAGTAGCAGTTTCGTCGATGAAACGCCGTGGCGGAATGGGCGCAAACCTTGCGATCGGGATCTTGCTTGCATTTTCGTTTATCTTCTTCGACAAGATCTTCGGGACGCTTGCAGAAAAGTCCTCGATCCCGCCAATAATTGCGGTCTGGATACCAAACACCGTCTTCGGAATCCTCGCACTTTACCTGCTTAGAAATGCGAAACGATAAGCTAAAAAGCTACCTGAACCTGCACTTTATCGTATTCATCTGGGGCTTTACGGCCGTTTTGGGTGAATTGATTTCGATACGCGAAGCTTCATTGGTTTGGTACCGAATGCTGCTCGCCGGTGTGTTTCTGCTTGCTTATGCGCTTTACAAGAAAAAGCCGCTAAAGCTTCCTGCGCGTGATACGGCGAAGTTGATTTTAGTAGGTTTTCTGATCGCATTGCATTGGATTTTCTTCTTTCGGGCGATAAACATTTCAAATGTCTCGGTTACGCTCGCGATGTTTTCAGTCGGTGCCTTTTTCGCATCGATACTTGAACCGCTTTTTTACCGGCGCAAAATGCTGTGGTATGAAGTCTTTTTCGGGTTGGTCATCATCGCGGGACTGTTTATGATCATGCAGGTCAAAATCGATTATCTCGCTGGAATGTTCAGCGCCCTGTTTTCGGTTTTTTTGGGGGTACTCTTCACGCTCTCGAATGGAAAGCTCATCCAGAAGCACGATTCGGTTGTAATCACGATCTACGAGTTCTTTGCCGGTTTTGCATTGGTATCTGCCTACCTTTTGTGGCAAGGGACTTTTACAGCAAAATTCTTTGACGTCTCAGGTCGCGACTGGTTTTTGATCATTGTTCTCGCTTCCATCTGTACGGCTTATGCGTTTACGGCCGCAGTCCACGTCATGCGTAAACTTACGCCCTATACGGTGATGCTGACGACCAATCTCGAACCGGTTTACGGCATCGTGTTGGCGTATTTTATGATCGGTGGCGACGAAAAAATGAGCCTTGCTTTCTATATCGGATCGGCGGTGATCCTGGCAACTGTTATCGCCAACGGTGTGATTAAGCATTATTTGGAGTCGAACAAATAGCGTCGAACGATTAAAGTCGAAGGTCGAATCTCCAATGTCAAATGACGAATGTCCAACGTCGAACGACGAACGAACAGCATAAACTTCCGAACTCCAAAATTATTTGCTGCCAAACTATTTTGCGGCAACGAGATCGCGATGGTTTTGCAGGACGATCATCTGGAGCTGCATAAGGTCGTTAAGTGATTTTTGGATTTTGTCGCCATTGACAAACACCTCGGCGGGTAATTTCTGGAAATGGCCACTGCCCGAGCTGTTGTAAGCTGAAATCGCCTTGCGAAGCGTTTCAATTTTCTTGCTCGCCTGTGCGGACTGCGAGATGTATTGCATACTTTGAGTGTCGCCGATCACTGCATTCTGGCTTTCAAAATTGTCGTTAATCGACTTCATGCCGGTTTCCTTTTCTATCAGAAAGGTTTTAAGGTCTTCACAAAGGTTGAAAATCATTTCGGCCTGCGGGTCTGGAATTCCCGCACTCTGTCTCTTTTCATTTTTTACGATCCGGTCGGCTTGCAAGTACGACACAGTGTTTGCAACATATTCTTGGTGCGTGGCCTGCGGGGAGCGAATCAAAGTAAGAATCAGGATGCAGCCGGTGAACATCATAATGGTCGATACAATGGTGTTGACCTTGCTCGCCGGGTTTTTTATTCCGGAGAAGAAATAGATTGGAATAAATACGAAGAGCATCATTAGCAGTGCAGCAACCGACATCATATTGGCGCCCGGCCAATGCATTATCTTAAACAGGATTCCAACGCTGATCAGCATTGCGCAAATGCCACCAGTAATCGAAATGACTTTCTGCGATGCTTCTTGTTTTTCGCCAATGCGCAAGAGGAACATCAGCGGAAGAAAAATAAAACTCATCAAAAAGATGCCGACAACCAGCAAAATGGCGGCGCCCGGCAAATGCAAAAATTTCAGGATGGTTCCTGCGGTTAAAATGCCAACCGAAATCGTTCCGCTGGCGATCATTGCTTTTTTCATGGTGTAATAGTGTTTGTTGGTTAATAAATGGACGGTTTCCTTTTCGATCTCTTTCAGTTCGGATTTGTAAAACCGGCTGATGACCAGATTATAACAGCGCTCAAAGTCACCGTCGGATTCGAGTTCGCGTTCAATGACACAGCAGATGTGGTCCAGAAGGTCGTGCTGAAGGCTGACCATTGCAATGCCACGTGCACAAATGTCACTGCTGATGAAGTCTATTTGTTGTTCACTGAGAGCGTACATTTCTAGATTGCCTTGGGTTCGATATCGAGCAGGAACTTCATTGTTTCCATAAAATCGGCCAGCTCTGATATTTTTTCATTGATTTTTGATTGGCCCTGCGGACTCAGACTGTAATATTTCCGGAGGCGCTTTCCGATGTATTCGGTTTCGGTTGTTACGAGTCCGTCGGCTTCCAACGCGTGCAACGTGGGATACAAAGCGCCTTCGGTAATCTGTATCCTGTTGCCGGTTAGCTCTTTTACCTTTTGGGTGATCTCGTAGCCGTACATGCGCTTTTGCTTCTCCAGTTGCTTGAGCACGATGGTTTTGAGCGTTCCTTTTATAAGTTCGGACGAATAGATCATGATGCATAAGTTTATTAGGTAACGCGAATATACATAAGAATATTATGTATGCAAGAATTTTGATCATTTTTTGGATGCCGCGTTAGCGATTGCAGCGAATAGCCCGGAGCGGAGCGAGGACTAGCAGCATAAAGCGCGGCCGAAGGCAACGCCCGTTTAATATTTATCAATTTTTACCTGAATTGATTTATCTTTGCTTTTCGAACGCAAACAAACGCGAGTCTATGGAATATTTAGATTTTGAACTGCCGATAAAGGAACTGGAAGAGCAGCTCGGCAAATGCCAGATTATCGGGCAGGAATCAAACGTTGACGTAACAAATACCTGCAAGCAGATTGAAAAGAAGCTTGAGGATACCAAGAAAAATATCTACAAAAACCTAACTGCCTGGCAGCGCGTACAGCTGTCGCGCCATCCAAACCGGCCGTACACGATGGATTATGTGAAGGCGTTGTGCGGCGACTCGTTTTTAGAGCTTTTTGGCGACCGAAATTTCAAGGACGACAAGGCAATGGTTGGCGGATTGGGAAAAATTGGCGGGCAATCGTTCATGATTGTTGGCCAGCAAAAAGGACACAATACCAAAACAAGGCAGTTTCGCAATTTCGGGATGGCGAATCCGGAAGGTTACCGCAAAGCGCTGCGATTGATGAAAATGGCGGAGAAATTCGGAATTCCGGTTCTTTCGTTTATTGATACGCCGGGCGCTTATCCGGGGCTCGAAGCTGAGGAACGCGGACAAGGTGAAGCCATTGCGCGAAATATCCTCGAAATGATCAGGCTGAAAGTTCCGATCATCGCGGTTATCGTAGGCGAAGGCGCGTCGGGCGGCGCACTCGGAATTGGCGTTGGCGATAAGGTTTACATGCTTGAAAATACCTGGTATTCGGTGATCTCGCCTGAGTCTTGTTCATCCATCCTCTGGAAAAGCTGGGAATACAAAGAGCAGGCTGCCGAAGCGCTTAAGCTGACGTCTGCCGATATGAAAAAGCAGAAGCTGGTTGATGATATCATTCCGGAGCCTTTAGGTGGTGCACATTATGATCGGGAGAGCGCTTTTCGTACAACGGAGCAGTTTATTTTGAAAGGTTATAATGAGCTCAAGGACTTATCAACAGAAGCGCTCGTCGCAATGAGAATGGACAAGTACAGCAAAATGGGCGAATATAAAGAGTAAAATCTTACAAAGGTTTACCTGATCCGAAGCCCCGCGGTTTCGGATTTTTTTGTGCTTATTAACAAAATTTAGAATTTTATCAACAGGCTGTACTTAAAACTCCGGATATCGGGTTTTTAATATTTGGCTACTTTCGCAACATGGACAACTTTCGAAATATAAACCCTGTTAAGGTCGACAAGGCCACTATCATAAACCTTGAAAAAGGCAAGCTTCCGCCGCAGGTTCCGGAGCTTGAAGAGGCTGTGCTGGGCGCAATGATGATCGACAAAAAAGGGGTTGACGAAGTGATTGACATACTCCAGCCGGATGCCTTTTACAAGGATGCGCACAAGCATATTTTTGAGGCGATCTTTCAGTTGTTCACCGATTCGCAGCCAATCGATTTGTTAACAGTTTCGGCGCAGCTCAAGAAGAACGGCAAGCTCGAGCTTTCGGGTGGCGATTTTTACCTGATACAGCTCACGCAGAAGATATCATCGTCGGCACATATTGAATTTCACTCCAGGATTATCCTCCAAAAATACATTCAACGGAGCTTGATAAAGATTTCGGCAGAGATCATCGAGGAATCCTACGACGAAGCAACCGATGTGTTCGACCTTCTCGACAAAGCCGAATCGAAACTGTATGAAGTCACCCAGGGCAACATCAAGCGAAGCTCCGAAACTGCGCAGAGCCTGGTCATCCAGGCCAAGAAGCGGATCGAAGAGATCGCGAACAAGGAAGGCCTTAGCGGTATTGCGACCGGCTTTGAAAAGTTAGACAAGGTTACTTCGGGGTGGCAGCCGAGCGATTTGGTAATCATTGCCGCACGTCCTGGTATGGGTAAAACCGCTTTCGTGCTTTCGATGGCGCGGAATATTGCGATCGACTTTGGTCATCCTGTGGCGCTGTTTTCACTCGAGATGTCGTCGGTGCAATTGATCACAAGGCTGATTTCGTCCGAAACCGGCCTGAGTTCCGAGAAGCTGCGTACCGGTAAACTGGAAAAGCACGAATGGGAACAACTGAGCATCAAGGTCAAGGATCTTGAGAAAGCGCCACTTTATATCGACGACACGCCGTCACTTTCGATTTTTGACCTCAGGGCGAAATCGCGCCGTCTCGCATCGCAGCATGGAATAAAGCTGATCATTGTGGATTATCTTCAGCTGATGACCGCCGGAGGAAGCAATGGAAAAGGTATCGGGAATCGCGAACAGGAGATTTCGACAATTTCAAGGAACCTTAAAGCACTTGCCAAGGAATTGAGCGTTCCGGTGATTGCACTTTCGCAGTTGTCGCGTGCCGTGGAATCGCGTGGCGCATCGAAAAGGCCGTTGCTTTCCGACCTCAGGGAATCGGGAGCGATCGAGCAGGATGCCGATATTGTTTCGTTCATCTACCGCCCGGAATACTACAAAATTGACGAATGGGATGACGACGAGCGTACGCCAACTGAAGGGCAGGCCGAATTTATCATCGCAAAGCACCGTAACGGAAGTCTTGAAAACATCCGGCTGAAATTCATCGGCAACCTCGGTAAATTTGATAATCTGGAAGAATATGGCGGCGGTTACGACGATCTTCCGTCGAAGATGAACCACGAAGACAATCCGTTTACTGCCAAGCCGTTTCCATCGGCAAACGAAGCGTTCGGAAGCAATCTGAACCGCAACGACGACGACAACGACGTGCCTTTCTGAGAGTTTAATCTATAGTTATTCTTTTTTTTTTCCAAGCGGAATTACGGCCTTGTCGACTTCCCGCTCAGTCTGCTCTACATATACTGCATATTCCGCAGGGGTAATCTTTAAGCCTACGTGATCGGCATAGACACGCGTAAATTCGGCGCCCAGATACATAATGGCTGCCGTGTAATAAACCCAAACCAGAATAACGATTATTGATCCCGCCGCGCCGTAAGTCGATGCCGTTCCTGTCGTTTCGATGTACAATCCGATGAGGTATCTTCCCAGCATAAAAAGGCACGCTGTAAAAAAAGCACCGGAACGAACGTCGCGCCAGGCGATTTTGACATCGGGCAAAACTTTAAAAATAATCGCGAAAAGTGCCGTAATGACGATAAAGCTGATGACGACGTTCAGAATATTGAAAGCGATCACTGTTACGTCCGGAAAACGGTGAATCAGCAGGTCGTTAAGTGCCTTAACCGCACCATTGACAATCAGCGAAACCACGAGCAGGAATCCGAGTCCGACGATCAGCGACGACGAAAGCAGCCGGTCCTTGATGAGTTTTAGCCAGCCGCGTTTTGGTTTTGCCTTGACCCGCCAGATAATGTTAATGGAATCCTGGATCTCACCAAAAACCGTTGTCGCACCAATCAATAGTGTTATGGAACCAATAATTACCGCGCTGGTGCTTTCGCCGTTCAGCTCCATTTTCCGGATTGTTTCCTGCACCTGAAGTGCTGCCTGATTACCCAACATTCCATTTATTTCACCAAAAAGCTGCCCCTGCACAGCCTCGCGGCCGAAGAAGAGTCCGACAAGGGAAATGAGCAACAAAAGAAGTGGCGCTAATGAAAACACCGTATAATAGGATAGGGCCGCACTAAACTTCAGCGCTTTGTCGTCTGAAAAACCCGTGACCGTATCTTTCAGTATTTTCCAATCAGCCTTTAATGCATCTCGTGTAAAATAGTGCTTCATTTTACTTTTAATAAGAATTATCATCGCTAAAGTAAACAACACCGCGAGCGATTTCATTACATAGTTCCCGCAAGCTTTTATAAAATTGCGCAGCCTTAATACCGCAATGATTTCTGCATAAATGCGTTATCTTTGGCGTAAACCAGTTGCCATGAAAAGACTATGTTGCCTGATATTTATTTTCGCCTTTATCCAGGTGAAAGCTTCTTTTATTCTGCTGCCGATGGACGAAACCACACAGCAAAATCACTTGAAAGCTTACGGGATAACTTATTGGGCGCTTGACAAGAAATACAAGGCGAGCTGGCTTCTCAATTACCGCGGCGGTTCGTTTTTGTTGCCCGATGTTCCTGAGATCAGAAAGGAATGTCAAATACGCGGTGTAAGCTTTGAAATATTGACCGATACTGAAGCGAATAACATACTGGAAGAGATTTCGAGCCCGTCTCAAAATATGGAAACGGTCGTACTCGAAAAGGCGCCAAAGATTGCAGTTTATACTCCGAAAGGCAAGCAGCCGTGGGACGATGCGGTGACGCTGGTGCTTACGTACGCCGAAATTCCTTTTACCGCGATATATGACGAGGAAGTTTTATCAGACCAGTTGCTGCTGTACGATTGGCTGCATTTGCACCACGAGGATTTCACCGGCCAATACGGAAAATTCTTTGGAATGTACCGCAATGCACCTTGGTACATTGAACAAAAAAAGGACGCCGAAGCGCTTGCGAAGAAACTGGGTTACGATAAAGTTTCCGAAGAAAAGCTCGCCGTGGCTAAGAAGATCCGCGATTTTGTAATTGGCGGTGGATTTATGTTTGCGATGTGCTCGGCGAGCGACAGTTTTGACATTGCACTCTCGGCGGAAGGCGTCGATATTTGCGAGCCCATGTTTGACGGTGATGCAAGCGACGCGAATTACCAGTCCAAAATCGATTACAACAAGACCTTTGCATTTAAGAATTTCACGCTCGAACGGCGGCCGGAGCGCTATGAGTTTTCAGATATTGATATGACCGAGAAACGGCAGGTGCCGATGGAAAAGGACTATTTTACTCTGATGGAATATTCGGCAAAATGGGATGTCATTCCGAGTATGCTTTGCCAAAACCACACGCAACTGGTGAAAGGCTTTATGGGTCAAACCACCGCTTTCGACCGCGATCTGATCAAGTCGAATGTTTTGGTGCTGGGCGAAAATCAGCTCAATGGCGAGGCGCGCTATATTCACGGTCAGAAAGGCAAGGGCTTCTTTACCTTCTATGGCGGCCACGATCCCGAAGATTACCAACATCGCGTGGGCGATTCACCGACAGTTTTGGACCTGCATCCGAATTCACCCGGCTTTCGGCTGATTCTGAACAATGTATTGTTCCCAGCGGCACGCAAGAAGAAACAGAAAACCTAGGAAAGTATAAGTTTTTGGGATTCAGCTTTCAGCTGTAAGCCATCAGCCGGCCAAATCATGCAAAAGCTGCAGATGTAAGATCGGTAGCTTAGAACTTTAGTGCGACACGCAAACTGCGTAGGCAAAAAAAAACGGCCGAAGCCGTTCCTTTTGCAAATCTACCGTCAACTGTTAACTGTCAACTCTAGGTTATTTATTATTCTCAATCACGTAGTCGAGGACTTTTTGCATGAGGTGCACGCGGTCTTTTCCGATGACGTTGTGTTTGTGCATCGGGTAGGCGAAAAAGTCCACTTGTTTTCCTGCTTCAACAAATTTCTTGATGAGTGAAAAGTTGTTTTGCATGACAACGACATCATCGACGGTTCCGTGGATCAGGAGTAATTTTCCTTTGAGGTTGTTCACGTAGTTCAGCGTACTTGCTTCGTCGAAGCCTTCTTTGTTTTCGGAAGGCGTATCCATGTATCGCTCGCCGTACATGACTTCGTAATATTTCCAATCGGTTACCGGTCCGCCGGCGACAGCGACTTTAAAAACATCGGGTTTGCGCAGCATGATCGAGGTTGTCATAAACCCGCCGAAGCTCCACCCGTGAAGCGCGAGACGATTCCCATCAACATACGAAAGCGATTTCAGGAAGTCGACGCCCTTCATCTGGTCGGCTATTTCATTCACTCCCAAATGACGGTGAACGACGTGTTCAAATGCGGCGCCGCGATTCTCGGATCCGCGGTTGTCCAGCGTGAAGACGAGGTAACCCTGCTCGGCCATCCAATACATCCACAGGTTTGCGCCGTCGAGGTAGGAATTGTTGATGAGCTGCGCGTGCGGCCCGCCATAAACATAAACCAGCACAGGATATTTTTTTGAAGGATCAAAATTGCTTGGCTTGATCAGCCTGTAATAAAGGTCGGTTTTTCCGTCGGCTGCCTTGATTGTGTTTATTTCGGCAGTTCCTAATTGATAGCCCGTGTATTTGTTGCCGCTCTCGAGAAGTTTTGTTGTTTTGCCGGATTTTTCGATTAGCAGCGACCGTGACGGCGTGTCGTGGTTGCTGTATTCGTCAAAAACCCAGTTACCGTCAGTGCTGATGGCAACGAAATGCGTTCCGCGGTCTTTGGTGATCAGGGTTTGTCTTCCTTTAAGGTCGACTTTATAAAGCAGCAGGTCAAGCGGATTTGGCCCGGTTGCATTAAAGAAAATCTCGTTGCCGGAAGGATTTGAACCAAGAATTTCCTTTGCCACAAATTTATTTGCAGTCAACTGCCTGATCAGCTTTCCTTCGATAGAGTAGTAGTAGAGGTTGTTGAATCCGTCTTTTTCGCTGATCCAAACAAAATTATTTGATTTGTCGGATGGAAAATATGCGGGAAGCTCCGGCTCGACCCAGGTTGTGCTTTTTTCTGAAAGCAAGGTTCGGACAAACGCTCCTGTAGCTGCATCGTAGAGATTAAGGCGCATGTCATTCTGCCCGCGGTTAAGCTCGGCGACGACCACATATTTTTCGTCTGGCGTCCAGGAAAGATTGGTAAGGTAATCGTCGCTGTTGCCTTTTGGCGTTATGAATACCGTGTGTTTTGATGCCAGGTTGTAGATTCCAACGCGTGGCCTTTCGCTTTTCTGGCCTATCATCGGGTATTTGATGCTCATCAGCTTGCCCGGAGTTTCGGTAATATCCAGTAACGGATAATCGGCAACATCGGATTGGTCCTTCTGGTAAAACGCGAGGTAAGTTGCTTTTGGTGACCAGAATGTTCCTTTGCTGATGCCGAATTCGTTGCGGGCAAAAAATTGTCCGGAAACAATCGCTTCATTGCTTTCAGCGGTCACTGCCGTCCGGTTTCCGGAGCCGTCGAGGATGTACAGGTTGTTCTTAAGCGTGAATGCAATGTTGTTTTTGGTCGGATCCATTTCGGCATTCTCACCGCCTTCAGGAAGTTCTGCTATTTTTTTACCTGTTTTTGTACGGATATCGTACTTGTAGAATTTGCTTCCATCACTCAGGAGGAAGCCCGATGCATCCTGCCAGTCGATTCCTGCAAGCGCACGGAACTCGGAGCCCAACGCTTTGTTGACATCGGAAAGGTTGAGCATTTCGGTTGCTTTGGAATTGGTAGTCGTAGCAGTCAACAGCTTTTTGCCCGCATCCGAAAGATATACGTATTTGTTGGTGTTGGGAATCCATTGAAAGCCAATCAGCTTGTCGGCCCTGAAGTTTCTGCCTTGCTGCATCACAGCGTCTTCGAGCGTCAGTTTTTTTGTTTGTCCGGTTGCAAGAAAGGTTACGAACAGCGCCAGGGACACAATCAGTTTGTTATTCATTGTGGTTTTTTTAAGGTGCGTAAATTTATTAAAAAAGGATAATGAGACAGAGGGTTTGTCTGCCAACATTATCCTTTTGTTACAAAATTGCTATTTAAATCAGGCCATTCTCACGGTCAAGGTATTGCTGGACGATTTCAATGGCATTGGTTACGACGTCGCTCAGTGCGACAATCATGTTACCTTCTTCCGCCATTTCGATCGCATGGCTGACCGCATCGACTTCTTTTGCGATGAGTTCGTGGCTGACTTCCCGTCCGGAAGCCGCAATTCCTTCAAGAAGCAAGTGGTTGATCTCGTCGGCAGTGCGTCCTCGCAGGTGTTTTTCCTGACGAATGATAATATGATCGAACATCCGTCCGGCAATCGTGGCGCATTCGCGGATATCTTCGTCACGTCGATCGCCCACACCGGCTATGATGCCGATTTTACGTGTAGCATCTACCGTGCTCAGGTATTCTTCGATTCCAAGATAACCGGCAGGATTGTGCGCAAAATCGATCAGCACCCTGAACTTCCTGAAATTGAAAATGTTCATCCTTCCCGGGGTTTGTGCGGCGCTCGGAATAAAAGTCTGCAGCGCGAGGCCGATATCTTCTATTTTGAATCCCCAAAGATAGGTGGCAAGTGTCGCGGCGAGAACGTTGGCGATCATGAACCGCGCTTTTCCGCCAAGGGTTAAAGGAACATCGACTGCTTTTTCGATTCGTATTTTCCACTCGCCTTTTTTAACGGTGATGTACCCGTTTTCATAGACGGCGACGCATCGGCCTTCTTTGGCCAGTTCCTTTACAAAGGCGTTGTCTTCGTCCATGCTGAACCAGGCAATGTTGCACTCGAGGTCTTCGGCGATTTTGCGGCAGTATTGGTTTTCGGCATTCAGAATCGCCCAGCCGTCGCTTTTTACGCTTTCAACCACAACGCTTTTTACGCGGGCGAGATCGTCCAACGTATGGATGTCGCTGATTCCGAGGTGATCTTCCTGAATGTTGGTGATAATCCCAATGTCACATTGGGTGAATCCGAGTCCGGACCTCAATATTCCGCCGCGGGCAGTCTCGAGTACGGCGAATTCGACTGTCGGATCCTTGAGAATGTATTCGGCGCTGATCGGGCCGGTCGTGTCGCCTTTTTCCATCATGTGGTTTTGGATGTAAATCCCGTCTGAAGTGGTAAATCCGACTTTATACCCATTGTTTTTGACGATGTGTGCCAGCAAACGCGTGGTTGTGGTTTTGCCATTTGTTCCCGTCACGGCGATTATCGGAATGCGGCTTGGCTTTCCCGGTGGAAAAAGCATGTCGATTACGGGTGCTGCAACGTTTCGCGGAAGACCTTCCGACGGCGCGAGGTGCATCCGGAATCCCGGCGCGGCGTTGACTTCAAGAATTACACCGCCGGTTGCTTTTAAGGGTTGCGTCAGATTTTCCGCCATGATATCGACGCCACAAATGTCGAGTCCGATGACGCGCGAAATCCGTTCGCAAAGGAAGATGTTTTCGGGGTGCATCATGTCGGTTACGTCGACTGAAGTTCCGCCGGTGCTTAGGTTTGCGGTCGATTTCAAATATACGATTTCGTCTTTTGCGGGAATGGTCTCAAGCGTGTACTCTTTCTTTTCGAGCAGATCGAGCGTGTCGCGGTCGACTGTAATTTCGGTGAGCACATTCTCGTGTCCGTAACCTCGCCGTGGATCTTGGTTTACGATTTCGATCAGCTGCGAGATATTTTTTTCGCCGTCCCCGATCACGTGCGCGGGAACCCGTTTGGCGGCGGCTACTAGCTTATTATTGATTACCAATACACGGAAATCAAATCCGGTGATAAATTTCTCAACGATGACACGGCGGCCGTATTTCTGCGCGAATTCGAGTCCGGACACAGCATCTTCCCAATTGGTTACATTTATTGAGGCGCCTTTCCCGTGGTTTCCGTCCAATGGTTTTATTACGATCGGGTAGCCAATGCGGTCGATGGTTTCCTTGAGGTCTTCTTCATCAACGCAAATATCGCCGGAAGCTACAGGCATTGACGACATTTCAAGCATCCGTTTGGTGAGTTCCTTGTTGCTAGCCATATCGACGGCGATGTAATTTGTCTTGCAGGTAATTGTTGCCTGGAAACGCATCTGGTTGATCCCGTAGCCCAGCTGCACGAGCGAATTTGTTCCGAGCCTTATCCACGGAATGTCACGTGCAACCGCTTCTTCGACGATGCTTCCCGTACTCGGGCCGAGCCTGACGCGTTCGCGGATTTCCTTCATTCTCATGATATCGGCTTCCAGATCGTATGCTTCGCCGGCAATAAGCGCTTCGGCGATGCGAACGGATGCTTCAGCGGCGTAGGTTCCGACATTCTCCTCCATATAGCTGAAAACCACATTGTAAACTCCGGATGTCTTTGTTTCTCGCGTTCGGCCAAAGCCGGTTTCCATTCCAGCCAATGTCTGGATTTCCAAAGCGATATGTTCAATGACGTGGCCCATCCAGGTTCCAAGTTCTACCCGCGTGAAAAATCCGCCCTTTACTCCTTCGGAACAGCGGTGGTCGAAAAGCGACGGAATCAACTGCTCGATGCGTTCGCGGAAACCGTCAATTTTATTGGTCGGGAAATTTTCCATATCCTCAAGGTCCAGTCGCATCTGGATGAGTTTTTTTCTGTGGATACTCCAGATATTCGGGCCTTTGAGGACTTGAATTTTTAATATTTTCATTGGTCTGTTTGGTTTTTGTTTTGGAAATCAGGTCTTTAGCCGTTGATCGCGGATTGTAGGCGGACAACTGTCAAAAAACTTCAGGAAATTAGTAAAAAAGTTGAAGTATTGATACGTCGAACAGTTAATTTATAATTCATTTTTGATTTTGTAAAGGCAGCAATCACGCCGCTTTCGAAGGTACAATTAGCAAAATTATAAGAAGTTATATTTTACATTATTTGGGCTTTTGTTTACATTTACGACATGGATGTAAAAGGAAAACTCATAATAATAGGCGGCGCGGTAGATAAGGGAAGTTTCACCGAAACGGACATCGAGAAGAACGTCGCTAAAAATCTGAATTTTTTCGAAACCGGGATATTAAGGCGGATAATACTAGAGTCAAAACACCAGGAAGATTCACGTGTTGAGGTTGTTACCACCGCATCTAAAATTCCAAAGGAAATAGGTCCCGAATACCTGAAAGCGCTAAATTACCTCGGCGCCCGAAATGCGGATGTACTCCATCTGGAGAAGCGGGAAATGACCGCACATCCGGAAATCCTTGCGCGTTTGCGCGCTGCCGACGTTCTTATGTTTACGGGCGGCGACCAGCTCAGGCTGACCTCAATCTTAGGTGGAACGCCTTTTCACGACATACTGCTCGATAAATACCACAATGAGGAATTTGTTTATGCAGGAACATCGGCGGGTGCGGCGGCTGCATCGAACAACATGATCTATCAGGGCAGCAGTTCGGAAGCGCTTTTGAAAGGCGAGGTAAAAATCACAAGCGGGCTCGGATTGATAGACGGCGTTGTGATCGACACCCATTTTGTTCAGCGCGGCCGCATTGGAAGGCTTTTCCAGGCGGTTGTCGGCAATCCGAGAACATTGGGAATCGGGCTTGGTGAAGATACCGGCTTATTGATCAAGAATAACACAGAAATGGAAGCGATCGGCTCCGGTCTTGTGATCCTGGTGGACGGCCGTGAGATAAAGGATACCAACCTGACGCAAGTCTTGATGGGCCAGCCGATCTCGATCAATCATTTGGTCACGCATGTCCTTAGCATCAACGACACATTCGACCTGAAGACTTATAAAATGACGATTAAATCATCACAATATGCCGAAAAGCTGGCGTTGACCAAGGAAGATGTCGATCCCGGGAAGATGATGTAAAAAATATTGCGCATGAAAATTATCATACACGGCGGTTTTTTTTCGGAGTCGTCAAAAAGCGATGAGGTAAAAAAAGCAAAGCAGGAAGCGTTGGTCCAGATAGTTCGTAACTCATACGAGTACATGAAAACGCATACGGCCGTTCAGGCTGTAATCCACGCGGTGACTCAGTTGGAAGACAATCCGTTGTTCAATGCCGGCACGGGATCGCAGATTCAGAGTGATGGGAAGATCCGGATGAGCGCGGCGGTTATGGATGGAACAACGCTGAAAATGAGCGGTGTGATAAACATCGAGAATGTCAGGAATCCGATTAAGATCGCTGAAAAGCTGATGGATTATGACGATAAAATTCTTGGCGGCGAAGGTGCGAATGCTTTTGCGGCAAGAATGGGATTCCCGATTTATTCGCCTGAGACCGAAGAACGAAGAAAGGAATACGAACAGAAAAATGCAGCGAAAGGTACCGGGACGGTTGGCTGCGTTGCGCTCGACGCGGAAGGGCGAATTGCCGTTGCCACATCGACTGGAGGAAAGGGTTTTGAAATGCCGGGCCGGATTTCGGATTCGCCAACAGTAGCCGGAAATTATGCGAACGAGTTCTGCGGCGTAAGCATTACCGGCGTAGGCGAGGACATCGTTAGCGGCGCTGTTGCAGCCAAGATCGTTACCCGGGTAACCGATGGCTATCCGATTGACAAGGCTTTTGCAAAAACTTTCGGCGAGTTGAAACCGTTTGACGGATTTGCCGGCGCCATAGGAATTGATTCAGAAGGACATATCTTTCATCAGGATTCGCATCCTACGATGTGTTTCGCGAGTTTTGACGGTGCGGCGTTTGAGGTATTCGAGTAGCTGCAGAATAAAGAAGACATTTCCCGTTCAACCGAGCGGGTTTTTTTATGCCTTGGCGTGGTGCCGCCGGTTTTAAACTGCGTTAGCGATTGCAGCGATTATCCTTTTGTGAATGCAATGAAACAAAAGATAGAAGCGAAAAGCGCGGGCCGAAGGCAACGCCATAAAAACAAAAAACCCGCTTTTGGGCGGGCTTTCGTAAGTAAGAAGTAAATTGTTTGACAAACGTTTATTTTACTTTATTCAGGATTGCTTTGAAAGCTTCCGGGTGGTTCATTGCAAGGTCGGCGAGAACTTTACGGTTCAGCTCGATTCCTGCTGCTTTTACTTTACCCATGAATTGTGAATAGCTCATTCCTTCCAGGCGTGCACCTGCGTTGATACGCTGGATCCACAGTGCGCGGAAGTTTCTTTTGTTTTGCTTTCTGTCGCGGTATGCGTAAAGCATCGCTTTTTCAACCGCGTTTTTAGCAACTGTCCAAACGTTTTTGCGTCGGCCAAAGAAACCTTTGGCTTGCTTCATAATCTTTTTTCTGCGTGCCCTTTTGGCAACTGAATTTACTGATCTAGGCATAATTTAATGTTTTTTGTAGCAGGCGCCCTTTTTTCAAAGGAACTTGAAGCCGTGCTCCAGGGTTATTTTAACTGTTTTAACCGGAGGAAAAGCTGGTATTGGGTTCAGGGCTCATGGCTCAGGGATTTCCCTGTTCCTCGCGCCTTGTACCTTGCACCAATTTAGATTATCCTCAATTGTTGTTTAACGCTTTTCTCGTCTGTTGGATGAACCAAAGCTGAGTGCGTCAACGCCAACTTGCGTTTTTTCGACTTTTTGGTCAGGATGTGGCTTTTGAAGGCGTGTTTCCTTTTGATTTTACCGGAGCCAGTAACTTTGAATCGTTTCTTGGCGCTGGATTTGGTCTTCATTTTAGGCATTTTTCCTAATTTATTTAATTTACTACTTACTTTCTTTTTGGCCTCACCCCAATGGTTGCGTACATTAATTCCCCCTTTGGGGGCTAGGGGGCTACTTTTTCTTCTTCGGCGCGATGAACATGATCATCCGCTTTCCTTCGAGCACCGGAAGGGCTTCTACTTTTCCGAACTCTTCCAGATCCTGGGCGAGCCTCAGCAAAAGAATTTGACCCTGGTCTTTATAGATGATCGAACGTCCTTTAAAGAAAACGAATGCTTTCAGCTTTGAGCCTTCTTTAAGGAATTTTTCGGCATTCTTGCGTTTGAACTCATAGTCATGCTCATCGGTCTGAGGTCCGAAACGGATCTCTTTGATGGTGACCTGGGTAGATTTTGCCTTCAAAACCTTTTCGCGCTTCTTTTGCTCGTACACGAATTTTTTATAATCCATGATCTTGCAAACGGGCGGATCGGCATTCGGGGAGATTTCGACCAGGTCAAGTTCCTGCTGGTCGGCCATTCTCATGGCGTCGGTAGTTTTGTAAACTCCCGGCTCTACGTTTTCGCCCACAAGCCTAACTTCCGGAGTGTTGCGGATGTGCTGGTTGATTCGGTGGGCATCTTTTTTTTCTACCCGAGGCTGGTAACCTCTGTTACTTCTAATTGCTATGACTTTTCTATTTTAAGTTAAACTACTTTTAATTTGCGTTTGGCAAAACTAGCTGTTGAATGTCTTCAGCGTTTTGCCGATCTCTTCCTGTACCATTTGGACGAAATCTGAAATTGACACCGTCGAATTGCCTTTGCCTTCCTGTCCGTGGCGCCGCACAGAAATGGTTCCGTTGCGTTCCTCTTCTTCGCCTACTATAAGCATGAAAGGATATTTCTGGCCTTCTGCATCGCGGATTTTCCGGCCGATGGTTTCGTTGCGATTGTCAATTAGGGCGCGAATTTCGTGATTTTCCAGCAAATCCAAAACTTTTTTCGCATAATTTTCATATTTCTCGCTCAATGACAGGATAATAGCCTGTTCCGGCATTAGCCATAGTGGGAAGTTGCCTCCGGTGTGCTCGAGCAGGATTGCAATGAAGCGTTCCATCGATCCGAATGGCGCGCGGTGAATCATAACCGGGCGGTGCAGCTCGTTGTCTGATCCTTTGTAGCTTAGGTCGAAACGCTCCGGCAGATTGTAATCCACCTGGATGGTTCCCAACTGCCATTGGCGTCCGAGGGCATCTTTAACCATGAAGTCGAGCTTTGGTCCGTAAAACGCGGCTTCTCCATATTCGACGACCGTATTCAGTCCTTTGTCGCGTGCCGCGTTGATGATCGCGTTTTCGGCTTTCTCCCAATTTTCATCGGAACCTATATATTTTTCGCGATTTTCCTGGTCGCGTAATGAGATTTGCGCAGTAAAATTCTCGAATCCGAGCGATCCGAATACGTAAAGTACGAGATCAATTACTTTCTTGAATTCGGAATCCAATTGGTCGGGCATGCAGAAAATGTGCGCATCGTCCTGCGTAAATCCACGAACGCGTGTGAGTCCGTGCAGCTCGCCACTTTGTTCATACCGGTAAACGGTTCCGAATTCGGCATATCGTTTCGGGAGGTCTTTATACGACCACGGACGGCTGTTGTAAATTTCACAGTGATGCGGACAGTTCATTGGCTTTAGCATGAACTCTTCGCCTTCCTGCGGCGTGGAGATCGGCTGGAAGCTGTCGGCTCCATATTTCGCAAAATGGCCTGACGTTACATATAAGTCTTTGTGCCCGATGTGCGGCGTCACAACCTGTTCGTAGCCCGCCTTTTTCTGGGCGCGTTTCAGGAATTGCTCAAGCCTGTCGCGAAGTGCTGCGCCTTTTGGAAGCCAAAGTGGTAGGCCTTGGCCGACTTTCTGCGAGAAGGTGAAAAGCTCCAGTTCTTTTCCCAGCTTGCGATGGTCGCGGCGTTTGGCCTCTTCAAGAAGCTCCAGATATTCAGTCAGGTCTTTTTGTTTCGGAAATGAAATCCCGTAAACACGCGTCAGCTGCTTATTTTTTTCGTCACCGCGCCAGTAGGCTCCGGCAACGCTCATGATTTTCATCGCTTTGATGAGTCCGGTATTCGGTATATGCCCGCCACGGCACAGATCGGTAAACGTCGAATGGTCACAAAAAGTAATTGTTCCGTCTTCAAGGTTTTCGATCAGTTCGACCTTATATGGGTTGTTCTCGTTCTTGTAAAAAGCAAGTGCATCGGCCTTCGACGCCGAGCGCATTTTGAATTCGTGCTTTTCACGGGCTATTTCAAGGACACGGTCTTCGATTTTTTTGAAATCCGCTTCGGAGATTTTCTGGTCACCAAAATCCACATCATAATAGAAACCGTTTTCAATTGCCGGCCCGATGGTAAGCTTGATTCCCGGATACATTTCGGCAAGCGCCTGCGCCAGTACGTGCGAAGTCGAATGCCAGAAGGCTTTCTTTCCCTCTTTATCGTTCCAGGTGTAAAGTACGAGTGCGCCGTCGGCCGTCAAAGGAGTCGTGGCTTCGAGAGCAGTATCGTTAAAGGAGGCCGAAATTACATTTCTTGCAAGTCCTTCACTGATGCTTTTGGCAACGTCCATCGGAGTTGTCCCACTTTCAAATTCCTTTACCGAGCCGTCGGGTAGCGTAATCTTGATCATTGTCCTTATATTAAAGTGCGCAAATATAGTTTATAGGGCACAGACCTACAATATTCGTCAAGGTTTTCGCTGATCCGATTTTTGGGCGTGCCGCCGTCGCCACTTTTTGGGCCTGTTCAGCGGTCTGCAACGGCGTCGGGCTGTTCGCAGTGCACGGCACTTTGCTTACATCCCTCACGCGTGTTCCTGCAAGTGAGAGCGTAATATACTTTGTTGAAAAAAGTTTCAGGAAAAATTTGGTTACAATATCTGCTCTGTTATATCTTTGCCATCCGGTTTTTGAGCAGCAGCTCAGGAATTATGTAAAAAGTTCATTGTTTCTTGTTGAAAATCAGGCACTGAAAAATATTAAGAAATGTTTTTATATTTTTTTCTTGCATTATCAAAAAACACTTGTACTTTTGCACCCGCTTTGAGAACGAAAGTTCGGCAGGCGAAAAAGAAAGAAGACACGTTCATAGACATATTGGATTGACAGCACTTTATCAGCGATGATAAAGGAGCAGAGAGTAAGGAAGAATTGAGTTAGAATCAGAGAGGGCTTTGGGAAGGACATTAGCCGTA
>JAEWJM010000022.1 GCA_023386585.1 Bacteroidota bacterium
CAGCAAAGTTTTCTGTTAAGGGGCTATTTTAAAAAGAAGGCAAAAAGATAAAACACAAGACGCGACCGGGCTGTGCGGTTTAGCGAAGAGTCCGCAGCGGGGCGGCAGGCGCGCAAGGCAACGCCCAACAAAACCAATATCTGTGGAATCATCAGCGTCGACTAAAAAATCCAACTAAAATGCACGAAAAATTTGCGGATAATCCGCATGAACGGCGATTTGCTTTTTGTAGGGAAAAACCACCCCTTCCCTGAAGGTAATATAACCATTAATAACAATACAATACTGCGGCAAAACCACCTTTTTGGTAACGGCACATAACTGAGACGTGACTAAAAATTGGCTATAACCGTTAGATTCAAAGGAAGTCCACACCTAAAAACTGCCAATAGAAACACCATCAATTTATTGTGCTTCACGACAATTTAAGTGGCCAAGAGTGTGATTATGATTAAACCACGACACAATCTTATTTAATAAAATTTACGGCTTATCCGCAAGTAAGATGGATTTGCATTTAGTAGGGACAGAACCACCCCTTCCCTGGAGGTAAAATAACTTTTTAAAACAGAACGATACTGCGGCAAATCCACATCATAAATCCAACAGAATCAAAGAAATTATTTTAGAGTCGGATCATTCCCTAACAACAAAATGCGACCGAAAAACGCCACCTCAAAATAACCTTCGTTTTCTAAGTATTTTTCGTGCGGCTACAGTCGTATTTTACGGAAACTCAAAAAGACAATGACGCTGATAGCGAGGATCACAATGTTGACCAGTGTTCCCGATTTCGATATCTTCCAATCGTCTATAATCAAGTATTGAGAGCAAACAATCGCAACGGTTGAAAATATCCACCAATATTGCAGGCTTCTTAAAACCATAGCGGCAGTAATGAAGAAAAGAACTGCAACAAACGTCCACAAAACGCCTTTCGCGGACGAAATTCTCGGGTGATCGCCATTTACGGCAAGGAATGCCCTTGCCGAACCTCGCAAATGCATAAGTCCATGAACAACAATAAACAATGAGAAAAATACCCGCATAATTTCCTAAACGATAAAGAAACGAAAAGCCGCATCCAAAACAAATGACGGGTATCACGTTGCTTTTTCAGAGATGATAAATGTCATATTTTTTGTTATCAGCAGCACGTACTTTTGACCAAGTTAATCATCCGATGAAAACTATCCAATCCATACTGTTAATAATTGGCATCCTGCTGATGTTTTCCGCGTGCAAACATTTCTCCCAGAAGGAACATCCGCAGGTCGCAGCTGTAAAACCACCAGCCATCCTCAGCATCGTCGATACGATTGCAATTGAACCGTTTTTTTTGAAACATCCGGCTTTTGCGGCGTACAAGCCTCAGGTGAAACGGCTCTACCAAAAACAAAGTAATTACATCTGGTTTAAGGAAAATCATCTGGTTGAATTTGCACAGGTGCTTTTTAACCAGGTGAAACAATTAGACAGTGAAGGAATTGGAGTGCCACTTCCCTATGAGCAAGATTTTGACGAGATTTTCTATAGTGACTTGGCTAATAACGACTTGTTGACTTCAGAGCTGCTGATCAGTTGCCTGTATTTCTATTATGTCAAAAATGTGTATGAAGGGATCGACGCGGCAAAGAGCACCGACCTTGAATGGTACCTGCCAAGGGAACGCGTTTCGTACGAGTCGTTGCTTGATACGCTGTTGCTGAAACCCGGATTGCTGAATACCGAAAGGCCGGAATTCTTCAGCCAGTATTATAACTTGCGTAAAGCACTCGTAAAATTTAAAAAAATCGAGAAAAACGGAGACTGGAAACCGATCGAATTTCCAAAAGGAACTGCCATATTAAAACCGGGCGACACTTCACGAACCCTTGCCCAGGTACGAACCCGCCTTTTTGTTGAAGGTTATCTCGCGGCGGATTCCGGCAGTCCGCGCTTTGACGACGCGCTCGTCGAAGCGCTGGCAAATTATCAGCAGCGCCACAACCGACCGGCAGATTCGACCATCAGCACTTCTGTAATTGACGAACTGAATATTCCGGTAGGCGAACGAATCAAAACGATTGCGGTCAACATGGAACGTTGCCGTTGGATTACGCCGAAGTTGATCAACGCAAAAGAATTCATCGCGGTGAACATCCCGTCTTACCGTCTGCATTACATTCGAAACGGAAAACCCATTCTTATTTCGAATGTTGTAGTTGGAAGCGAATTAAACAAAACTGTGGTTTTTAGTGGCGAATTAAGCTATTTGGTTTTTAATCCGTATTGGAATGTTCCCGAAACCATCATGCGTGACGAAGTCTTACCCGCAATGCAAAAAGAACCCGGATACCTCGCCCGTCACAACATGGAATGGTCGGGGGAAAGGCTCAGGCAGAAACCGGGCGAAACCAATTCGCTTGGCCTTGTGAAATTTATGTTTCCCAACTCAAACAACATTTACCTGCACGACACACCTGCGAAGGCTTTGTTTAAAAGAGACCAACGCGCTTTCAGTCACGGCTGCATCAGGGTCGAAAAAGCAAAAGAACTCGCCATAGAAATATTGCGCGAGGATGCCGGTTGGGATGAGAAAAAAGTAATTCTCCAAATGGATGGAAAAACAGAAAAGTCGGTGAAACTCAAGAATAAAATTCCAGTTTACATTGCCTATTTCACGGCGTGGGCGGATGAACAGGGAAATGTCTCGTTCTACAAGGATATTTACCGCAGGGACGCCGATCTCGCGCAGCTACTCCATCTCTGAGTCAAGCCTTGATCTTGATTTCAATCAATGATTTGATGTCGGCTACATTATTATCACTTGTCACGACCAGCCTTATTCCACGCCCTTCCGCATAAACTTTGGCAGAAAGAAGCTCTTTCTTGATCGCTTCTGAAACTGCGCTATCGGTAATCGTATTTGTCGCCTTCTCCCCAAACACAAACGCGACTTTAAAAAAGTTGTCCCTTGGCAAAAGGTAAACGATTACCCTTTTTGAGTCTTTTAGCCGGTAGCTCCACCCGAATTTTGGGCTGAAACTCCACTCTTCAACATAGCCAGGATAACTCTTTTTGGCGAATACTTCGAGTTCCTGCCAAAATTGAAATGAATTGCCAAGCGCAAGTTGAAGATCGGCTGAGGTCGGAACCGCGTTTTTATCTGTAAATATGCTTTTCATTTGTGACAATTTCTTTTCACGCGAAGATTAACTCGCTAAGTTCCTATAAATTTGATAAACCCACGCGTTCCTGCGAAACCTCATGCAGCAGAAAATGATGACGGCCTATACAAAGTTGACAATAATTAAAGCAATTCATACCGCGATATGGCTGTTTTTCAACGTCGTTATTTTTTATTTCCTTTATGCGGTCTTAGTCGCCAAAATTGACATTCGAATGTGGATCTGCGTCACCTTAATTGCTTTGGAAGGCCTGACATTGGCGCTGTTTAAAAACATCTGTCCGATTACGATTGCAGCGCGCCGCTTTTCCGATTCTTCAAAAGACAATTTCGACATCTTCCTTCCAAACTGGCTCGCGCGGCACAACAAAACAATATACTCCGCCATTGTTGGCGTTGCAGTCGTAGTGTTAATTTACCGACTAGTCACTTAAGCCAAAAATCCTCATGCGTTGGCATCAGCCAAAACAAAAAACGCTGCAAAACCAAAGTTCTACAGCGACTTGCATTTTAATGTTATTCAGCAGAGAGGAAGGGATTCGAACCCTCGATACCCTTTTGGAGTATACACACTTTCCAGGCGTGCGCCTTCGACCACTCGGCCACCTCTCTAATCGAGTGCAAAGAACACGAAAAAAACTGGTTCCGGAAAACGATTTTGGAAGATTTTCTATTCGATTTCACCGCGCAAAGGCGACTCGAAGACGGCCTGTAACCCTGAAGCAGGAACATTGCTCCCCAAAAGATACATCAGCTTGGCAACAGCTGCTTCAGTAGTAATGTCTTTTCCTGAAATTACGCCGATTTCCTTAAGCCTTGTGCTCGTTTCATAATGCCCCATATTCACGCTTCCACCTGAACACTGCGTCACATTGATCACGATCAGGCCGTTTTTAATTGCCTGCTCTATCGAACTCAAAAACCAATCTGCTGTCGGCGCATTTCCAGACCCGTAAGTCTCGAGGATTATTCCGCGCAGCCCTTCTATTGCGAAGACCGCACGTAAAACCGCCTCGCTGATCCCGGGGAATATTTTGAGGACCATGATCTCGGCTGCCATTGGCTGGTGGACGTGGAGCATGCCCTGTGAAGGCCGGAGCAACAGATCGTAGTTAATTTTCAGATGGACGCCCGATTCGGCCAATGCCGGATAATTTGGTGAGGCAAACGCATTGAAATGTTCCGCATTTATCTTTGTCGTACGGTTTCCTCGGTACAATTTATATTCAAAGTAGAGGCAAACTTCCGATACGACGGGTTCGCCATCTTCCTGTAGTGACGCAATCTGAATCGCAGTAATCAAGTTCTCCTTAGCGTCGGTACGCAAGTCGCCAATCGGTAGTTGCGAGCCTGTAAAAATAACCGGCTTCGATAAATTTTCAAGCATGAAACTCAGTGCCGACGCCGAGTACGACATGGTATCCGAACCGTGAAGCACGACAAATCCATCATACTTGACATAATTATCAGCTATGATCTGGGCGATCAGGTTCCATTGTTCGGGATTCATATCCGACGAATCGATCGGATGATCAAATGATATGTGTCCGATTTCACAATCAAGCTGCCTGACTTCCGGAATCCGTTCGAGAAGGTTGTCAAAATCAAAGGCCTTGAGTACGCCACTCTCGGGATCTTTCATCATCCCGATCGTACCGCCTGTGTAGATCAACAGGATGTTTGGCCTAGACTGCGTCGGCATATTTCAACTTGTTCGCAACCGGATTGGCATACATCGATAAAAATCCGCAAAGGGCGACAGGATTGTCTTCGTCGATACGAAGCTCGAGACGGCGCTCGAACAACGACTTTTCGTTTTCCGTATAGTGTGACGAATAGGTGTTGGATTTGTTGAGCAAATCGTAAGCAATGTAGTTCGTTGGCCAAAGCTTATAGCTGGTCAGGATCGAATCGTCAATGGCTTGCGCCAGCGCCTGTATTTGCTTGTTGTTGTTTTCATGTCCTTCGGCGATTGCGACAAGTTCCTGGTCAAGAACATCGCCAACATGAATGTGGATGCGCTTTTTCTGGCCCATGATCCCGCTCATCAGGGTAATGAAATCCTCGTTCTTTTCCTTTATGTATTCTTCCTGGTTTGCCACCGCCAACAATTGCGGCATTTTGAGCGCATCGGTCGGATCGTATTCGTACGAAATGGACACCGGGACAATTTTTACTTTCCTGAAGTAATCCATCAGGTTCTTTTCATCAGACGCCATTGCCAGCATTTTCAGCACGCCCTGATGTGTCGCATCATTTCCATCCTTGGTGCGGCCCTCGCGCTGCGCGATCCAGACCGAACGGTTTTCGCGCTGAAGCAAGTGGCTGATATATTCCGACATCAGTTTTGAACTCTGAAGCAATTCCCTTGGTGAAAGTCCGCGTTGCACCAAAAAGTTGCGGTTTAGCTTTGAAAGCGTCAGCAGAAAGGATTTTTTCACAAGGTTGTTTCCGATGGCCGAAGCGGTCATCACAAGTCCGTGTTCAAAAAGGCTCGCATTGAGCAGCGACGTGTCGAGGATTATGTCGCGGTGGTTTGAAATAAAAAGATAAGACGTGTTTTTCTCGAGTTTTTCAAACCCGGATGTCGTCAGGCCTTCGGAGCTGCGTTGAAGTACTTTTTGTACCGATTGGTAAATAAAATTGCACTGGAAATCGCGAATCGAGTGTGTTCTTTTGAGCTGCTCCTTCCAAACCTCATCATCAACATCGGGAAAAGTAAAGTTCATCAGCGCCTTCATCATCGGGTGGTTTACGACCGTGCGGATCGCATCATTTATCTCCGAATCATAATAAGGTCGGATATTGTCAAATTTCGACATTATGCATTTGGGTTTTGGATTAGCAAATGAACAAAATTTTTATGAAATTGGCTCAAATCCCTTGTTAAATACCGAACACCAAACGGGAGTTTTCAGTAGTTACCGCCGCAATTTCCTCCTCGCCGACGCCATACAATTCGGAAAGCTTGCGAACCACGTTTACGACGTACGAACTTTCGTTCCGCTTACCGCGAAAAGGCACCGGCGCGAGATACGGCGAATCGGTTTCCAGAACTAGGTTTTCCAGAGGAATTCTATTCAGAAATTGATCGATCTTGCCGTTTTTGAATGTCACCACGCCGCCAATACCGAGCTTCATGTTCAGTGAAATCGCTTGCATTGCCTGGTCGTAATCGCCGGTAAAACAGTGGAAAATTCCGCGAAGTTCCAGAGAACGCGCTTCTTCCAAAATTTCAAAAATCTCGTCAAATGCGTCGCGGCAGTGGATGTTGATCGGCAACCTGTGCTTTTTTGCCAGATCGATCTGGCGACGAAAAGCATCCTGCTGAATCGCGAGTGTCGATTTATCCCAATAAAGATCGATCCCGATTTCGCCAACAGCATAATATTTATGTGTCTCCAATTCATGCGCAACCTTTGCCAATTCCTCTTCATAATTTTCCTTCACATACGTTGGATGCAGGCCCGCCATCAGGAAAACATTTGCGGGATAACGTTCCTCGAGCTCCCGCATCGCCGGAACATAAGTCGAATCGATTGCCGGAACGAAAAACCGGCTGACGCCTGAAGCAAGCGCCCGAGCCATCATCTCATCGCGGTCTTGGGTAAACTCCTCACTGTAAATATGGGTATGTGTATCGGTGATCTGCATTTTGAAAGATTAGTCCGCAAAGTTACAAAGCACCGTGCTGAAACACATTAAATTCAGGTACTTTTGCAACTTTCGCCAGCTTATGAAAGATTTTGCCGATATCCTCAAAACAAGAAATTACCGAAAGATCAGCTTCCGCATCACGCGCACAAACCATCTGCTCCTGCGGGCTTCCATAAATGGCGTGGCAGGAAATTTCATACTCGATACCGGCGCGTCCAGCAGTTGCGTTGGCGTGGAGAGCGTCGAGATGTTCGGACTCAAAACAGCGGATTCGGAAACCAAAGCGGCGGGCGCCGGAGCAACCGGAATGCAGACCCAGATCTCAGAAAAGAATATCCTTCGCGTGGGAACCTGGAAAAAAACCGATTTTGACATCGTGGTTTTCGATATGTCGCACGTCAATACTGCGCTTGAAGAACATCACGCACGGCCAGTTCAGGGAATAATCGGCGCCGACGTCCTCATGCTTGGCAAGGCGATCATCGATTACCACAACAACCATCTTTTCCTGCTGAAATAAGTTGGCACTCATTTTTTTATATCTTCGTCGCAAATTTTACAATTAATCGGATGAAGACCAAAATTACCCTGACTTCGCTTTTGCTTTTCGTACTGCAATTCGGCTTTGCCCAGATGCAGCCTTTCGGGAATCTGACAATATTCTCGGAAGACGGCGACAAATTTTTCCTGGTGCTCAATGGCGAAAAAATCAATGATGTTGCGCAGGCAAACCTTCGCGTCGAAGAACTGACTCAGCCCTACTACAACGCCAAGATCATTTTTGAAGACGAAACACGCACTCCGATCAGCAAGAACTACCTGCAAATTGCCGATGAGGACGGCGTATTTATGGATGTAACTTATAAAATCAAGCGCGACCGGAACAATGCGAAAAAGATGAAACTCAACTACTTTTCGATGATTCCCGTTGAACACGGCTACATTCCGCCATCAAACGTTTACGTCACACACTACGGCGATCCAACTCCGCGCCCTCATGGTTCCGTAACCCAAACGACCACGACCACAACAAGCACCGGCGGCGTCAGTGCGGGAATCCAGATGAATGGCGTTGGCGTAAATGTCACTGTCAACGACCCGATGCTCAGCACCACGGTAACCGAAACCAATACGACCACGACCAGTTCGTCGCACGGAAACCACAATACCCACGAAACTGTCGGTTGTTCAAACGCATATCCGATGTCGCAAAGCAACTTTAACAGCGCATTGCAGACCATCCAAAAGCTGAACTTCGACGAGACCAAACTCAAAACCGCCAAACAGATTGCGTCGTCAAATTGCCTCAGCGCCGGACAAATCGTGGCAATCTGCAAGACATTTGGATTTGAGGAATCAAAGCTCGATTTTGCGAAATTCGCCTATAAAGCGTGCACCGAAGCCAACAATTATTTCAAGGTCAACGACGTTTTCAGCTTCAGCTCAAGCGTTGACGAACTCACCGAATACACTTCCGGAAGATAACCATCCTATCGTTCTGGGCGCGCCTTCGGCCGGGTCTTCCGCTGTAGTCCTCGCTGCGCTCCGGGCTGCCGCTGCAACCCCTCGCCCAACTAAAATCAACAGATTCCCAATAAATTTACATTCATCGTAAAGCAAAAAAAATCCCGCCAATACAGCGGGATTCTTTTTATCTGAGGAACAATTAAAGTTCGAGCGCTTTTTTCGGGTTGCTGTCCATCAGGAATTCAGCCGGGTTTTCAAGGCCTTCCTTCACAGCCACCAAGAAGCCAACCGATTCGCGGCCGTCAATAATCCGGTGGTCATACGACAAGGCAACGTACATCATCGGGTGAATTTCTACCTGGCCGTTCACAGCGATCGGACGCTCGATAATGTTGTGCATTCCGAGGATTCCCGATTGCGGCGGGTTGATGATCGGAGTGGAAAGCATGCTTCCGAAAACACCGCCGTTCGATATTGTAAATGTTCCGCCGGTCATGTCGTCAACCGTGATCTGTCCTTCGCGGGCACGGATCGCCAGTCGTTTGATTTCGGCTTCGATTCCGCGGAATGTCAGGTTTTCGGGATTTCTTACAACCGGAACCATCAATCCTTTCGGGCCGGAAACCGCCACCGAGATGTCGCAGAAATTATAACTGATCTTCTGGTCGCCGTCAATCATTGAATTCACATCCGGATAAAGCTGTAGCGCACGCGTTACTGCCTTGGTAAAAAACGACATATAACCCAATCCGAGTCCGCCGTGTTTCGCTTTGAACGCATCTTTATATTCGTTCCGGATCAGGTTGATCGGCGTCATATTGACTTCGTTGAAAGTCGTGAGCATCGCGGTTTCATTCTTGGCTGCAACAAGCCTTTCTGCAACTTTACGACGCAACATAGAAAGCTTGGTCCGCTCCGATCCTCGGTTTCCGCCCGTGGGTGTTCCCATCGAAGCCGTTGCGTTTACTGCATCGTCCTTGGTTATCCTTCCGGCTTTTCCGGTTCCGGACAGCGTTGAGGGATCGATTTTCTTTTCTTCCAATATTTTTTTGGCAGCAGGCGAAGGTGTTCCGGTTGCATAGCTTTGCGCGGCTGGTTTTGCTTCAGCCTTTGGCGCTTCCGGTTTTGCGGCTGGTTTTTCCGGCTCGCCGCCTTTTGGAGATTCAATAGCTTCTGCGCCTTTTGCGTCAGAACCGGCTGCAGGTTTCGCAGCGCCTGTATCGATAAGGCAAACCACGGCGCCAACTGCAACTGCGTCGCCTTCTTCGGCTTTCAGAGTTATGATTCCACTTGCTTCGGCAGGAAGCTCGAGCGTTGCCTTGTCCGAATCAACTTCGGCGATTGCCTGGTCTTTTTCGACATAATCGCCGTCTTTTACCAGCCATGTTGCGATTTCAACTTCGGTAATCGATTCTCCCGGTGAAGGGACTTTCATTTCTAAAATCATAAGTTCGTATTTTAGGATGCGTTTATTTCAAATTCCGGAAGCCCTAGCCCCGATCGCAGCGGCATCCTTTTTTGTCTTCCTGAGCTTGTCGAAGGACGGCAAAAAAGATAGAGCGGAGAGCGGGAAACAGCTTCTAATTAAACAAATTTTTGTCAAAAACCATTGCGATGGCGCTGGCATGACGTTTTTTGGAACGTGCATAACTGCCGGCAGCCGGCGCACTATAGGCTTTAAGTGAAGCAAGCCGCAGCTTGACTTCGGTGAAGTGCATCAGCATAAAACTGTAGGCACCCATATTTTTCGGCTCTTCCTGCGCCCAGACGTAATCGTCGGCGTTCGGGTAAGCGGCAATTATTTCCTTGAGCTGGTCAACCGGAAGCGGGAACAGCTGTTCGATCCTAACCAGTGCGACGTCGTTGCGCTTGTTGTTTTCGCGTTCGGCCAATAGATCGTAATAGAATTTTCCGGTGCAAAAAACCAGCGATTTCACTGCTTGCTTATCCACGCTTTCGTCGTCGAGCACTTCGCGGAATTCCCCATTTGCAAATTCCTCAACCGAAGATACGACAAGCGGATGACGCAAGAGCGATTTTGGCGTGAATACGATAAGCGGTTTGCGGAAGGTTGTTTTCATCTGGCGGCGCAACAAGTGGAAAAAGTTCGCCGGCGTCGTACAATCGGCCACGAACATGTTTTCATTGGCGCACATTTGCAGGTAGCGCTCCATGCGGCCCGACGAGTGCTCGGCGCCTTGTCCTTCGTAGCCGTGCGGAAGCAGCATTACCAAGCCGTTTTGGTTATTCCATTTGTCTTCGGCTGCCGAAATGTACTGGTCGATCATGATTTGCGCGCCGTTTGAGAAATCGCCAAACTGGGCTTCCCAGATCGTCAGCGTTTTCGGGCTAGCAAGCGCATATCCGTAATCAAAACCTACAACTCCGTATTCAGATAGCAGCGAATTGTATATGTGGAATTTGCCTTTTGCGTCTTTAACCTGCTGGAGCAAAATTACTTCTTCTTCCGATTCTTCGACTTTTATGACGGCGTGGCGGTGCGAGAACGTTCCGCGTTCCACGTCCTGGCCTGAGATCCTGACCGAATATCCTTCGGTTAAGAGGCTTCCGTAAGCCAGCAGTTCGGCCATTGCCCAATCGAGCTTGTCGGTTTCAAAATACATTGTCCGACGGTCGTTGATGAGCTTCTGGATTTTGCTGATGAATTTTTTATCTTCAGGAAGTTTTGTGATTACTTCTGCGACTTCAGTCAGTTTTTCCTTCGGGAATTTTGTGTCGACCTTTTTCAGCATTTCTTCCCTGCCCGCCTGCTGGAATCCCTGCCATTCGTTTTGCATGAACGGCGTGATTACGGTCAGGTCTTTTTTGCGCGATGCCTCGAGGTTTTTTTCGAGTTCGGCTTTATATTTTTCTTCGAGCTTCGAAACGTAATCCTTATCGATTATACCTTCTTCCAAAAGCTTTTGTGCATAAATGTCGCGCGCATTTTTGTGTTTCGCGATCGCTTTGTAAAGCATTGGCTGGGTAAATCGCGGTTCGTCGCCTTCGTTGTGGCCGTACTTGCGGTACCCGAGCAAGTCGATAAAAACATCGCTCTTGAACTGCATCCGGTAGTCGAGCGCAAAAAGCATCGCGTGAACTACGGCTTCGGTATCGTCGGCATTGACGTGTAGTACCGGCGATAAGGTGACTTTAGCCACATCGGTTGCATAGGTCGAAGTACGAGCGTCAAGGTAATTTGTGGTAAAACCGACCTGGTTGTTGATCACGATGTGGATCGTTCCTCCGGTTTTATATCCGTCAAGCTGCGCCATCTGGATGATTTCATATACGATTCCCTGGCCCGCGATTGCGGCATCGCCATGCAGCGCGATCGGAAGTACTTTTGAAATATCGTCCGGAAAATGGCGGTCTTGCTTTGCCCTTGTGATTCCTTCGATCACAGCGCCGACCGTTTCGAGGTGCGACGGGTTTGGCGCAAGGTTGATGTTGATATTTTTACCGCTCGGTGTTTTGCGGTCAGATGTTAATCCGAGGTGATATTTTACGTCTCCGTCAAAAAGTGCGTCGTCGTCGTAATCTTTCCCGTCAAATTCGGAAAAAATATCCTGCGTGGCCTTTTTAAAGATGTTTGCCAGCACGTTGAGCCTTCCGCGGTGCGCCATTCCCATTACGAACTGCTCTACGCCTTTTTCGGCAGCAGCATCGATCAGCGCGTCGAGTCCGGGAATCACCGATTCACCGCCTTCGAGCGAGAAGCGCTTTTGTCCGACGTATTTTGTATGAAGGAAGTTTTCAAACGAAACCGCTTCGTTGAGTTTTTCAAGGATGTGCTTTTTCTGGTCGCCCGAAAAACGAGGCATGTTGTCGTTGTAGCCAATTTTGTCCTGAATCCATTGAATTACTTCCGGATTTCGGATATACATATATTCAACGCCAATCGATTGGCAGTAAATCTTCTGAAGGTGGCCGAGGATCTCGCGAAGCGTGCAAGGCTCGAGTTTCATCGCTTTGGCAGCGTCGAAAACAGTTTCAAGGTCGGCAGATGAAAGTCCGTAATTTTCCAGGTTCAGCGTTGGCGAATAGGTGCGACGGTCGCGAACGGGATTGGTCTTGGTGAATAAATGGCCCCGCGTCCTGTAGGCGTCGATCAGTTTGAGCACGTTGAACTCTTTTTGGAGCTTGTCGGAAACCTGTGAGCAATCGCCATTTGCAACAGCCGTAGCCACTTGCGCGGCAGGCTCATTTCCGTAGGTGGTTATTCCAAAATCGAATCCCTGAAGGAAGCTTCTCCAGCTTGGTTCGATACTATCGGGATTTTCAAGATATTGGTCGTAGAGATCGGCGAAGAATTCGGTGTGAGCGGCATTTAAAAAGGAAAACCTGTCCATAATATAGTAGATGTCCTGTTTGTTAAATAATCAGGCAAAAGTACGATAATTGAAATAGAAAGCGACTATTTTTAAATACTTTTATATCCTTTAAAAAAGGGGTGAAAAGGTGAAAATGAAAATTTTTGAAGGTACCTTCCGATTCGCGGCAATTGCCGTTTTGACATTGACTTTTGTTCCTGCCAGATCGCAGGAAAACGCATCCGGAAAAAGCGATTTTTGGAGCCGCGTTCACTTTGGCGGAGGCGTTGGCGCCAGTTTCGGCAGCGGCTATACCGACGTCATGCTGGCGCCGGGAGCGATTTATGATTTCAACCGATATTTTTCGGGTGGAATCGGGCTTCAGGGAAGTTATGTCCACGTTCGTGATTCGTACGACGCCTGGCTCTATGGCGGAAGCCTTCTGGGGTTTTTCATGCCCATTCCGGAGTTACAGCTTTCGGCCGAGCTCGAGCAGCTCCGCGTGAACTCGGAATATAGCCTTGTGGACTCGCCGGATATCCAGGATAATTTTTGGAATACTTCGTTGTTTCTCGGCGCGGGATATCGATCCAATAATGTGACTGTGGGAATTAAATACAACGTACTGCACGACGACGACCGCCGTGTTTATCCGGATGCATGGATGCCTTTCGTTCGTGTGTATTTTTAGAACCGGTTGCGAAACCACACCTTTTGCCATTCCCGCTTAAGTATCAGGAAAGTCACTTCTTTTGAAAGCTCTAAAAGATCAGAGCCGTCAAGGCTTTTTACCTGCTCTTCAGAAACGTCGATTATATAAAGCAGGTTCAGGTATTCGGCGAATTTTTGTTGGATCAACCGATAGATTTTTTCGTGGAGTTGGACTTTAAGCTCATCCGGTTTTGTGCTTTTCGGGAAATCAACCGGCTCATTCGCCAGGTTAAAATCTTTGTTGATCTGGTCAAGCAGCTTTGGGTACAGGTTTTCACTTTTCGCTTCCTGCAGCAGCAAATCGGTAGTTTTCGGGGCTATGAACATTATACTTTCCTTTTCATTAAATTGTGGGCAAACAACTCAAGCATTTCCCTTTTGTCGCTTGAAATGCCAAGTCGTTTCAGGCAGTCCATCGCTTTTTCAGTATAATCGCGGATTGCAACCAACGAGGCAGCCGATGCGCCGCTTGCGGTAAATACAGTTTTCACCTCGTCGATTTTGTTATCGGATCTATCCGCGTAAAGCCGCAACAGTGTTTCTTTCTGTGAAGAATCCGACAACTCGACCGCTTTTAAATAAAGGAATGTCTTTTTATTCGAAGTAATGTCGCCGCCGATTGTTTTCCCGAACGTGGCGGCATCACCAAATGCATCAAGATAATCGTCCTGAATCTGAAACGCAATTCCGAGGTTCAGTCCGAAATCGTAAATCAATCTGCGGTCGTTCTGGCTGGCATCGGCAACGATTGCACCCATTTCAAGTGCAGCGGCGATCAGAACTGCGGTTTTCAGCTCGATCATTTTCAGGTAGTCGGAAATCGTGACATCGGTACGCATTTCAAAATCGACGTCGTATTGCTGGCCTTCACAAACCTCGAGTGCCGTTTTTGAAAAAATACTTACCAATTCGGAAAATTTTCCCGGATCGTAATTTTCGAATTGCCGGTATGCCAGGATCAGCATTGCATCTCCGGAAAGGATTCCGGCATTTTGGCCGAACTTCTCGTGAACGGTTTGCTTTCCGCGGCGGGTTGGCGCATTGTCCATTATGTCGTCGTGAACCAGCGAAAAATTGTGGAAAATTTCAACGGCCATTGCCGCCGGAAGTGCTTCGGCGTAACTGCCGCTGAAAATATCGGCAGCCATGAGCGTCAGCAACGGGCGTATTTTCTTTCCGCCAAGCGACAGAATGTAGTCAACCGGTTCGTAGAGGTTTTTAGGTTCGTCAAAATCAAGCGAAATGCGAAGCGCCTGGTCAAATTTTTCGCGATATCCCGAAAGTGAAAGCATAGCCGAATTTTCAGCTAAAGTAGGGTTTCCCGCGCGGACTGCCAATCGACCGGAATTTGGAAATGTTAAAAAATTGTAAATACTTTGGAAACTTCTTTTGTGTTTAAAGTTTCCAAGTAACTTTGCCGGAAATTTAGCAGTACCATGAAAGAGGAGATTTTACGGAAGGCGACTGAGATGTTTTTAACCCTTGGATTTAAAAGCGTAACAATGGACGACATTGCTGCCGAAATGGGAATATCAAAAAAAACGATTTACCAGCATTTCGACAATAAACCGGAACTGGTTGAGGCCGTGGCGGTCTCGCTGTTCCAGACAATATCATCCGGGATTGACTGCATCTGCAGCCTCGGAAAAAACGCGATCGAAGAAATTTTTGAGATCAAGAATTTTATGATGAAGCAACTCAAAAACGAGAATGCCTCACCTATCCATCAACTGAATAAGTATTTCCCGAAAGTGGCCGAGAATCTTCGGTCGAACCAATTCTGCAAAATGCAGGAATGTGTAAAATCCAACCTCGAAAAAGGAAAGGCAGCAGGCTTGTACCGCAATGAGATCGATATTGATTTTATAACACGCATATATTATGTCGGCGGTACGGCGATAAAGAACGAAGATACGTTTCCACGCGAACAGTTCCGGATGGCCGATGTGGTTGAAAAATACCTCGAATACCATCTTCGCGCAATTGCAACTCCTGCCGGGCTCGAAGTTTTGCAACAATTGATTTCAAACAAACCCAATATAACCATCAATTCATGAGAAAAACCATACTAATTCTAATCTTGTTTGTGTCGGTTGGCGCGCGGTCACAAGAGTCGAAAACCCATTCGTTTTCGCTAAAAGAGGCGATTACACACGCGCTGCAGCACAATTACGACGCGATCAACGCAGGGCGCGACATCGACAAAGCGAAGCAGAAAAAGTGGGAAACTACTGCGTCCGGTCTTCCGCAAATCAATGCCGGCGTCGATTACATCAACAATTTCGTACTTCAGAAATCACTTATTCCGGCCGAATTTTTTGGCGGTGAACCGGGAACTTTCACAGCCGTCGAATTCGGCACAAAGCACAACATGACTGCCCACGCGACCTTGAGCCAGCTCATTTTTGATGGGTCGTATATTGTCGCCTTGCGGGCATCTAAAACCTATCTCGAATATTATCGGAACACCAAACAAAAAACCGACAACGACGTCCGTCAGGCGGTTATCGAAGCTTACGGCAACGTGCTTTTGGCCAATGAAAGCGTCGTGATCCTTGAACGCAATAAGACGACTCTCGACAAAACCCTTTCCGATACAAGGGAAACGTTTAAAAATGGACTCATCGAAGAGGAAAATGTCGAGCAGCTTCAGATTACACAATATACCGTGAACAGCAGCCTAAACAACGCGCGGCGAATGAAGGAGATTTCGTTGAATTTTCTAAAGCTCCAGCTTGGAATCCCGATTGACGAATCGCTCACGCTGACCGATAACCTGGAAGATTTGACGCGAAACAACCTTGACATGGCGCTGACACAAAGCGAGTTCAAAATTGAGAACAACATCGATTTCCAGCTAATGCAGAATTTCAACACGCAGCGCAAATTGGAGTTACAGCTCGAGAAAAGCAAGGCGCTTCCGTCGCTGAGCGCCAATCTTAACTTCGGTTATAATGGCTTCGGGAACAAGTTCAACTTTACATCGCCGCATCAGGAATGGTTCAATTATTCCAATCTCGGCGTAAGCCTGAATGTGCCAATTTTCAGCAGCTTCGCGAGAAGTGCAAGAACGCAGCAGGCAAAAATCGCTTACGACCAGGCGAAAACCCAGCTGGAGAAAACCGAGCAGTCGCTCAAACTTCAGTACGCAAATGCCCGTAGCCAGTATGAATTCAGCGTTGAGGAATTTTCGAACGCCAAGAACAATCTCGAACTCGCCGAGCGGATCGAAAGAAAGCAGCAAACGAAGTTTACCGAAGGGCTTTCTTCGAGCTTTGATTTTGCCGAGGCACAGCGCCAACTATATACCGCGCAACAGAATTACCTCCAGTCGATGATCAATGTGATCACAAGAAGGTCCGAACTTGAACGAATCACCACAACTAATTAATACCAATCAAACCCTTTCCAATGAAAAAACTCATATTATTAGCCTCTTTCGCGCTGCTGCTGGTTTCCTGCAACAAAGAGAAGGCGTTAGGCACGGAAGCCGCAATTAAATCAAACGACCTTGCCAAAATGAAAGAACGCCGCGCAACGCTTCAGGGCGAAATTTCACAGCTCGACGAAGCAATTGCGAAGATCGACACCGTGAAACAGGAAACGCTGGTTGCGGTCAGAACGATAAAAGACACGGTTTTCACGCACTATGTTGAAGTCCAAGGCAACGTTGAAACCAAAGAAAACATCATCATTTACCCGCAGTTTTCGGGAATGCTGAACACATTGAACGTTAAGGCCGGACAACATGTTTCGAAAGGACAGGTTTTGGGACGGATCGACGACGGCGGGCTCAGTCAGCAGGTTGCCCAGGCAGAAACGCAACTGGCGCTTGCTAAAACCACTTTCGAACGCCAAAAAAGACTTTGGGACCAAAAAATTGGTTCAGAAATTCAATTCCTTCAGGCGCAGACTGCGATGCAAAGCCAGCAAAAAGCTGTCGGACAACTTCGTGCGCAACTCGCAAAAACCGTTGTAACTGCGCCGTTTTCGGGAGTGATCGATGAAATCCTGACGGAACGCGGACAAGTCGTAAGCCCCGGCCAGGGACTGATGAGGCTCGTTAACCTTTCGGATATGTATATTGAAAGTTCAGTGCCGGAAAATTATATCAGCAAGGTTAAGGTCGGCACTCAGGTTGGTGTTACAATGCCAACGCTGGGCAAGGAAATGACCGGCAAAATCCGCCAGGTCGCAAACTACATCGATCCTGCAAACCGTACTTTTGGCGTTGAAGTATCGGTTCCTGACACCGGAAATGTGCTTCGCCCGAACCAGGTCGCCAAGCTGAAGATCATCGATTACATGAACAAATCGGCTATTGCCGTTCCGTCAAACGTGATTCAGCAGGATGCTTCAGGTGATAGCTTTGTGTATGTCGCCACTGCTATTAAAGGAAATACCGGAATTGCTAAAAAACTAATAGTGAAACCGGGCCAGTCGGCAGGAAATCTGACCGAAATCCTTGACGGACTCACCGAAGGCGATGTGATTGTAACCGAAGGCGTGACGACATTGTCGGATGGAATGAAGCTTAACTTTTAACAGGAATTCGACCAAAACCATAGCTGTTCAACAACGCAAAATCAAATAAATGAGCCATAAAAATAAAGAATTCAGCATCTCAAGCTGGGCCGTCGATAACCGCGTCACGGTCTATATTGTAACGCTGCTGATCGTCATAACGGGCGTTGTTGCTTACGTGACGATGCCGCGCGAGGATTTCCCCGAGATCATTGAAAATAAGATCTATATATCGACTGTTTTCCCCGGAAACTCTGCTGAAGATGTCGAAAAACTCGTCATCAAACCGCTTGAAAAAGAAATCAAGAACATCAGCGGAGTTGACAAGATTACCTCGAATTCGTTCCAGGATTATGGAATGATCGTAGCCGAATTTGCCGATGACGTTACCATCGAAGTCGCAAAGCAAAGGATCAAGGACAAAGTCGACAACGTAAAAGCCGACACCGATTGGCCGAACCTCGACAACGGAAGCAAGGTCGAACCGAATGTTTTCGAACTCAATATTTCGGAAGAAGTCCCGATTCTTAACATCAACCTTCAGGGAAATTACACCACGCAGCAGCTTAAGAAATACGGCGAGCTGATCCAGGACGACCTGGAGGAAATCCCGGAAGTGAAAAAGGTTGACATTCTCGGCGTTGACGACAAAGAAGTTGAAATTGCAGTGGACATTTTCAAAATGACGGCAGCGCAGGTTTCGTTTGACGATATCCAGAATGCCGTCAAATATGAAAACATGACGCTTTCGGGCGGAAACCTGATATCGCAGGGAACGCGCAACAACATCAGGATCGTAGGCGAGATCAAAGACCCGAAGGAACTTGAGAATGTAATCGTCAAATCGAACGGCGGTGCGGTTTACCTGAAAGATATTGCTGCAATCCGCTTTAAGGAAAAAGAAAAAACCACGTACGCCCGGGAAAAAGGTACCGAAGTCGTCATGCTCAGCGTGAAAAAGCGCTCGAACCAGAACATGATCTCGGCAATCGAGCAAGTGAAGGCAAAACTGGAACTTGCGAAAAAAAGTTACCTGCCGGCAAATCTAAAAATAGAACTTACCAACGACCAATCGTCCCGCGTCGAGCACCAGGTAAACGAACTTTCAAACCACATCATTTTCGGGATCGTGCTGGTAATGATCGTGCTGATGTTCACCATGGGATTGCGCAACTCGCTGTTTGTCGGCGCGGCAATTCCGCTTTCGATGCTGATGGCCTTCAGTATTTTGTCGGCTTTCGGGCTCACGCTCAACACAATGGTTTTGTTTGGCCTCGTCATGGGATTGGGAATGCTCGTCGATGACGGAATCGTGGTCGTGGACAACGTCTTTGCGAACATGAAAAAGGGAATGGACCGATATACGGCTTCGAAAATCGGTATTGGTGAAATCGCCTGGCCGGTAATTTCTTCAACTGCGACGACGTTGATGGCGTTCCTTCCATTCGCGCTTTGGCCCGGGACAATGGGAAAATTCATGAAATATTTTCCGATCACGCTGACCGTTACCTTAAGTGCGTCGCTTTTCGTGGCAATGGTTGTCAACGCTGCGATGACCGGCGGATCGATGGATATTGAAGACAAGAACGTCACCAAGAAGTCGGCAAAAAGATATTCGATCATTTTCACGATAATCGCTGTAATTTTCGTCCTTCTCGGAAACATCTATGATATCAAACTGGCGCGCGCAATAGGCCACTTGTCGATATTATCGCTGGTGATGATGTGGCTTTATCGCATTAGGATATACAAGTGGACGCAGGATTTCCAACACAGTTTTTTCCCGCGGATGGAAGATCGATACAAACGTTTCCTGGCGAAAATCCTTACCGGAAGAAAAGCTTGGTTTGCCTTTGGCGGAATCATCGCAATGTTGGTGTTATCGGTAATGCTGGTTGGCATTTTCCCGCGAAAAGTATTGTTTTTCCCTGAAAACATCCCGAATCAGGTAATTGCCTATATCGAATATCCTGAAGGAACCGACATCAAAAAAACCAACGAGGCCACGAAATTCGTTGAGCGTCAGGTGATCAATATCCTTAAGAAATACATCGATCCGAAAACGAACACGAATTATCTCGCCGAGTCGATTGTGTCGCAGGTTGGTGTTGGCGCGGGCAACCCGAATGTCGACGCCGGATCGGCTTCTGAAACTCCCTACAAAGGAAAAGTTTCGGTCAACTTTACCGAGTTTAAGTTCCGCCGCGGAATCAACACTTCGGACATTCTTGAAGAAATTCGGCAGAAGGTCAAAGGAATTCCAGGCGCCAAGGTTACCGTCGAAAAGGATGCCAACGGTCCGCCTGCAGGTTATCCGATCAGCGTCCAGTTAACCGGAATGGATTATGACGTGATGCTCAAGGAAGGTGATAAAATGATCGCATTCATCAATTCAAAGAAAATTCCCGGAATTGAGCGCCTCAGTGTCGACGTCAATAAAGACAGCCCGGAACTTGAAGTTAAAGTCGACCGCGTCAACGCAGGAAGCCACGGCGTTTCGACCGGACAACTCGGATTTAACCTTCGCCGCTCGGTTTACGGCCAGGAAATCTCGACTTACAAGGAAGATGACGACGATTACAATATCGTAATGCGGATGCAGGAAGACCAACGGAAGAACGAAAGTGTGCTTTTCAACCAGCCGCTTACTTTCCGCAACAACAGCGGGCAGATCCTGCAGGTTCCGGTTTCTGCGGTGTCAACTACCGAAAAAACGTCGACTTTCAACCAGATCAAACGCAAGAACCACAAGCGGATCATGACGATCTATTCGAATGTGCTTACCGGTTACAATGCCGATGAGATTACGAAACAGATCGCTGCCGGATTGCAGAATTACAAGCTGCCAAAAGACATCACCTATTCATTTTCGGGAGTTCAGGAAGAACAGGGTAAAAACCAGAGCTTTTTGATGTACGCGCTTTTCCTTGCACTCGCAGGAATCACGCTCATCATTGTACTTCAGTTCAATTCGGTGTCGAAAACGATGGTAATTTTATTTACAGTGTTGCTGAGTTTCAGCGGCGTTTTCTACGGATATGTCATTGCCAACATGGATTTCGTGATCCTGATGACCATGATGGGAATTATTTCGCTCGCCGGAATTGTAGTGAAAAACGGAATCGTGCTGATGGACTTCTTCGTCTTGCTGATGGATCGCAAGGTTGAAGAGAAAGGCGCGAAAACCCACGACGACCTCACGCTGGAAGAAATCAAGGAAGTGATTATCGAATCGGGTAAATCAAGGCTTCGGCCGGTTTTGCTTACTGCGACAACTGCGGTCCTGGGCTTGATCCCGCTCGCCGTAGGGTTGAATTTCGACTTCTTCGCGTTGATAACCGACTTCAATCCGCACATTTTCATTGGCGGAGACAACGTCGTATTTTGGGGACCGCTGGCGTGGACGATCATTTTCGGACTTACTTACGCGACCGTTTTGACATTGGTCATGGTTCCGGTAATGTTTTACCTGGTGAAACGCATCAAGTACTGGCTCAGAAGCCGACGAAAGCGCGGTGCGGAAGACGTCAAGGTAATCCCGGCGACAGACCTTTAAAATCAAAATCGGCTGCTCCCGCTAAGGAAGCAGCCGATTTCTTTATAGGCGCTTTTGGCTTGGCTTGCAAACCGAGGCAAGATTACAAATAATCTTAAATCCTGTTTTCTAAAGCGTCCTCTATTTGTTTAATCCGGTCGAATGGACTCTCATATTCAACCGCTTACCTCAAATTTAAAATTAAAATCCGATAGTTGGCCAAATTTTAACGCATAACTTTTAAACAAAAAAAAGCCCCGCAGAAGCAGGGCTTTAACTTTTATTCCGGCCGTTAGTTTGTGCTCAGCAACTTGTCAAGCATTGCAGTGAGCTCAGGTTGTGAAGGCCTTGGAGCGTTGGCATCGACGACTTTCCCGTCAGGTGCGATCAGAATAAATCTCGGGATGGAGTTGATTCCGTAATCCTTGCAGAATTTTGAATTCCAGTTTTCATCGGCGATTACCTGGATTCCACCCAGTTTTTTGTCGGCGACCATCTTGCGCCATTTTTCGTAATCTTTCTTTTCATCGATGGAGATGCTAACGAACTCGATGTTTTTCCCTTCGTATTTCTGTTCGACTTTTTGCAGGTGTGGAATTTCCGCACGGCACGGACCGCACCATGTTGCCCAGGTGTCGATATAAACATATTTGCCTTTCAGGTCGGAAAGCTTGGTTTTACCGCCTTTGTAATTTTCATAATCGAAATCGGGCGAAAGATTACCGGTCAGCTTTTTCTGAGCCTGCGATTGGTAATAAGTCCGAAGCATTCCCATTGAAGCGTTGTTTGCACCCAATTCCATTTTGTTGCGGAAGTCCAAATCCATCGAAGTATCTTTCAGCTTTTCCGTTATGTTCTTGGTATAAGCGGCAACACCGGCTTTGAAAGTAGCTTCATCTGCTTCCATCAATGATTCCATTTTCTCATTCTCAAGCGTCTGCCAGGCCAGGAAATTGTTTTCCTTTTCGCCTTTACCTTTAAAAGAGATCGATTCATCAAATTGCTTGGCGTCCATTGTCAACGCAAGATCGAACTTATCGGCCAGGTAAAGCTCTGCATATTCGACGCCATCATACATTTGATAAAATCCTTTTGGCGCGTTGAATGCCGTTTCAAAAACTCCCTTTTTATTTATGGGAACCTTTTTGGTGAAGTTCTTCCCGCTGATCGTAAGCGTATCGCTGTTGCGGTTCGAGATCTTCGCTGAAAATTTTACATCAGCCTGCGCATATACGCCCGCAGATGCCATAATTAAAAGCAATAATATTTTTTTCATAATGAATCATTTAGGAAAGAAAGGTAATAAAAAAATTTACGAATGTGCAAATACATTTTTCGCCGACTTTTTTCGGGTTCGCCTGTGATTGCCGTCGACAATAACTTATTTTTGCAGGCAAATTTCAAAACATGTACAGAAGCCATAATTGCGGTGAACTCAACGCATCGCATATCAATACCGAAGTTACGCTTGCCGGATGGGTTCAAAAGTCACGTGACAAAGGGTTTATGAACTGGATCGACCTTCGTGACCGATACGGAATCACCCAACTTGTTTTTGACGAAAGCCGTACCGATAAAAAGGTTTTTGATGTTGCGCGAACTCTTGGACGTGAATTCGTGATCCAGGTGAAAGGAACCGTGATTGAACGCGAATCGAAGAATAATAATATTCCGACCGGCGCAATCGAAATATTGGTTTCTGAACTTACAATTCTCAACGAAGCAATGACTCCGCCATTCACTATTGAAGACGAAACCGACGGCGGTGAAGATATCCGGATGAAATACCGTTACCTTGATATAAGGAGAAACCCGGTCAAAAACAGCTTGCTTTTCCGCCACAAGGTTGCTATGGAAGTCCGCAAATATTTGTCCGATCACGGATTTTGTGAGGTGGAAACTCCCTACCTTATAAAGTCCACTCCCGAAGGCGCGCGCGATTTCGTCGTTCCTTCACGGATGAACGAAGGCCAGTTTTATGCGCTTCCGCAGTCTCCGCAAACGTTCAAGCAGTTGCTGATGGTAGGCGGAATGGACAAATATTTCCAGATCGTAAAATGCTTCCGCGACGAAGACCTTCGTGCCGACCGTCAGCCGGAATTTACGCAAATCGACTGCGAGATGGCGTTCGTGGAACAGGAAGACATTCTCCACACTTTTGAAGGGCTCACGCGGCATTTGCTGAAAGAACTTAAAGGACTTGAAGTCGACAAGTTTCCGCGGATGACCTACGATCACGCGATGAAAACCTACGGAAACGATAAGCCGGACATCCGTTTCGGAATGGAATTCGGTGAACTCAACGATGTGGCGCAGCACAAGGATTTTGGCGTATTTAACGACGCAGAACTTGTTGTCGGCATTGCCGCTCCGCAATGCGGCGAAATGACGCGTAAAGAAATAGACGCACTTATCGAATGGATGAAGCGGCCGCAAATTGGGGCAAGTGGAATGGTTTACGTGAAATGCAACGCCGACGGCAGCTACAAATCCTCGGTGGATAAGTTTTACGACCAGGCCGACCTGACAAAATGGGCTGAAAAAACAGGCGCAAAACCCGGCGACATGATTTTCATCCTTTCCGGACCGGCTGATAAAACGCGAACAAGGCTCAGCGCGCTTCGAATGGAGTTGGCGACACGCCTCGGCCTTCGTAATCCGGAAGTTTTTGCACCGCTTTGGGTAGTCGATTTCCCGCTGCTTGAATTTGATGAGGAAAGCGGCCGTTACCATGCGATGCATCATCCATTTACTTCTCCAAAGCCGGAAGACATGGAGTTGCTTGAGACCAATCCGGGAAGTGTTCGCGCCAACGCTTACGACATGGTTTTGAACGGTAATGAGATTGGCGGCGGATCGATCCGGATCCACGACAAGGAAACGCAGCAACTGATGTTCAAATATCTCGGATTTTCGGATGAAGAAGCGCGGAACCAGTTCGGATTTCTGATGGATGCGTTCCAATACGGTGCGCCGCCGCACGGTGGATTGGCGTTCGGACTCGACCGGCTCGTTGCGATTCTGGGCGGCCAGGAAACCATACGCGACTTCATTGCATTCCCCAAAAACAATTCGGGACGCGATGTAATGATCGACGCGCCTTCGATAATCGATCAGAAGCAACTCGACGAACTTCATATTCGCCTTGGCTAAAGCAAGTTGGGCCAGAAAAGCACCTGTGAATAAAATTATAAAAATTTTAACTTTAGCAGCTTTTGTATTACTTTAAAGTTTACATTTGCCTCATTATCAATTTTATTTTTTATTACAATGCGTACAGGTAAGGTTAAATTTTTCAATGAGTCCAAAGGTTATGGATTTATTACAGACGAAGAAACAGGAAAAGACATCTTCGTTCACGCTTCAGGAATCCGTGCTGAGGAGATCCGTGAAGGTGACCGTGTGAGTTATGAAGAAGAAGAGGGAAGAAAAGGTAAAGTTGCCGCTCAGGTAACTAGCCTGGAAAACTAAAATATATATATTTTTGTTACCTTATTTAAAGGCGTTCCATCCGGGGCGCCTTTTTTGTTTTTGATGTGCCGCCGCCTTGCAGGTAAAGGTTCCGACTAAAAGTGAAATAAATGTTTGGCGTTGCAATTTCAAATATTGAAACGTATCTTTGTCGCTAATTTTTTTGTGAGACATTATGCAAACGAATCAGTTGGATTATTTCCCGATACTCATGCAGTTCGTGCTTGCTGTTGGTTTTGTCGTTGGTACCATCATCATATCGGGTTTTCTGGGACCTAAACGGAACTCCGCCAATAAAGACCGCAACTTCGAATGCGGTATCGAATCGGTCGGAAACGCCCGGATCCCATTTTCTGTAAAGTACTTTCTCGTTGCCATTCTCTTCGTCCTTTTTGATGTCGAGGTCATATTCCTTTATCCATGGGCAATCAATTTCAAAGAGTTGGGAATGGAAGGAATGGTGAAAATGGTCGTGTTCATGCTGCTTCTTCTAGTAGGATTTTTCTACATTATCAAGAAGAAGGCACTCGAATGGGAGTAAGTAAAATTTAAGATTTCAGGTTAACGATTTAAGAATCTTTTGTCGTTATGAAATGTGAAATCTAATTCTAAAAATTATGAGCAATTCAAATATAAAGATGGTTGCCCCGCCGGAAGGAGTTACGGGAGAAGGTTTTTTCGCGACCAAGCTAAACGATGTGGTCGGAATGGCTCGCGCCAATTCACTTTGGCCTCTTCCTTTCGCGACATCGTGCTGCGGAATTGAATTCATGGCCACCATGGCATCACATTACGATTTGGCACGTTTTGGGTCCGAAAGGGTAAGTTTTTCTCCGCGCCAGGCCGACATGTTAATGGTAATGGGAACAATCTCAAAGAAAATGGCGCCGATTCTCCGTCAGGTTTACGAACAGATGTCGGAGCCGCGCTGGGTAATAGCCGTTGGCGCGTGCGCTACATCAGGCGGAATTTTCGATACTTACAGTACGCTGCAGGGAATCGATAAGGTAATTCCAGTTGACGTTTACGTTCCGGGTTGCCCGCCAAGGCCTGAACAGATTGTCGACGGCGTAATGAAGCTTCAGGAACTGGTCAGAAACGAGTCGGTTCGCAGAAGGAGCTCGCCGGAATACAAAGAATTATTGGCGTCCTATAACATCAAGTAAATGGCATTAGAAATCACTGAAATTCAAAATAAACTTATTGCCACTTTTGGCGACGACGTATTTAATTTCATTCAGGACCGCGACATTTTTACTTTCGAAATACCTGCGGAAAAGCTAACCGCTACAATCTTGTTCCTCAAGAACGACGAGACGCTGCGATTCAACTTCCTGACCGACCTTTGCGCCATTCACTATCCGGATAACGAGCCGACGCGGCAATTTGCGATGGTTTACCACATGCATAATTGGGTCGATAACGTCCGGATCCGGATCAAGTCGTTCCTGCACGGCGAAAAGCCCGAAATTAAGTCGCTGTCCAATATTTTCCTCAGCGCCAATTGGATGGAGCGGGAAACCTATGATTTTTACGGAATCAACTTCATCGGCCATCCGCAGTTGAAGCGAATCCTCAATATGGACGAAATGGAATCATTCCCGATGCGGAAGGAATTTCCTATGGAAGACCAGGGAAGAACCGATAAAGACGACCGTTTCTTCGGAAGGACAGTCGCCAACAGGCCGGTTGACGATCAATTTCCGATCAATAAAATATAAGTACATTTCAATGTCAGATCTTTTATTAAACCCTGAGCAACGCTACGCGGAAGTCATCAAAAAGAGGCGCAACGAAGACGGAAGTGAACTTTCGATCCTGAACCTCGGACCGACTCACCCGGCGACTCACGGTATTTTTCAGAATATATTGCTAATGGACGGCGAGCGCATCCTCGATGCCGAGCCAACCGTGGGATACATCCATCGTGCGTTCGAAAAGATCGCCGAGAACAGGCCGTTTTACCAGATCACGCCACTAACCGACCGGATGAATTATTGTTCGTCGCCGATCAACAATATGGGCTGGTGGATGACAGTTGAAAAATTGCTTGGCGTTGAAGTGCCGAAACGCGCGCAATACCTTCGCGTAGTCGTGATGGAACTTGCCAGGATCACCGATCACCTGATCTGCAATTCGATTCTTGGAGTCGACACCGGAGCCTATACAGGCTTCCTTTATGTATTCCAATTCAGGGAGAAAGTTTACGAAATTTACGAAGAGATCTGCGGCGCGAGGCTGACGACCAATATGGGTCGAATTGGCGGTTTTGAGCGCGACTGGAGCCAGGCTGCATTTGATAAGCTGAATAAATTCCTCGAAGAATTCCCGCCGGCGTGGAAAGAATTCGAAAACCTCTTTGAACGCAACCGGATTTTTATTGACCGTACCGTAAACGTCGGGGCGATTTCTGCCGAAAAAGCGATTTCGTACGGATTTACAGGACCAAACCTTCGCGCGGCAGGTGTCGATTACGATGTTCGCGTTGCGCAGCCATATAGTTCCTACGAAGATTTCGACTTCATTGTTCCGGTTGGAAAATCGGGCGATACTTATGACCGTTTCTGCGTAAGGAATGCCGAGGTTTGGGAAAGCCTGAGCATCATCCGTCAGGCGCTGGCAAAACTGCCGGAAGGCCCGTACCATGCCGATGTTCCCGATTATTATCTTCCGCCGAAAGACGCGGTGTACCACAACATGGAAGCGCTGATCTATCATTTCAAGATCGTAATGGGCGAAGTTCCGGTACCGGTTGCGGAAGTTTATCACGCAGTTGAAGGCGGAAACGGAGAACTTGGATTTTATCTGGTAACCGACGGAAGCCGTACGCCATACCGTTTGCATTTCCGCAGGCCATGCTTTATTTATTATCAGGCATATCCTGAAATGATCAAAGGGTCAATGCTATCGGATGCCATCGTAATATTATCAAGCCTGAATGTTATCGCAGGCGAATTAGACGCTTAAGACATGCAAAATAACACGCATTTTACACAGCACATCGACATAAACGACAACCTGATGGCGCGAATCGACGAACTGATCAGCCATTATCCTGCCGATAAAAGAAAGTCAGCACTGCTTCCCGTTCTGCATGAAGTCCAGGATGCACACGACAACTGGCTCAGCATCGAGCTGATGGACAAAGTAGCGGAAATCATCCAGATAAAGCCGATCGAAGTTTATGAGGTTGTTTCCTTTTATACGATGTTCAACCGCGCGCCGATCGGACGTTATATGTTCGAATTCTGCCAGACTTCCTGCTGCTGCCTTCGTGGAGTTGAAGATCTGATGGATTATACCTGCGAAAAACTCGGGATTGGGATGGGCGAGACCACTCCGGACGGAATGTTTACCGTAAAAGGTGTTGAATGCCTTGGCGCTTGCGGATATGCCCCAATGATGCAGCTCGGCGATTATTACAAAGAACACCTGACCAAGGAAAAGATCGACCAGCTGATCGACGACTGCAGGGACAACAAAATCAACTTACACTGATAATGTCAAAGAAAATATTATTAGACCAGATACATATTCCCGGGATCAAGACCTATGAAGTTTACCGCGCCAATGGCGGATATGCGTCGGTCGAGAAAGCACTGAAATCGATGACGCCCGACGAAGTGGTCAACGAAGTCAAGACATCAGGACTCAAAGGCCGCGGCGGTGCAGGTTTCCCAATGGGAATGAAATGGAGCTTCATTGATAAGAAATCGGGAAATCCGAGACACCTGGTATGCAACGCCGACGAATCGGAGCCGGGAACTTTCAAGGACCGCTACCTGATGGAATACATTCCGCACCTCCTGATCGAAGGAATGATTACGGCAAGCTTCGCTCTCGAAGCGCATCTGTCGTACATCTACATCCGTGGCGAATACATGTGGGTATACAAAATTCTTGAAAACGCAATTAAGGAAGCTTATGCTGCCGGATGGCTCGGCAAAAATATATTGGGAACAGGCTATGACCTGGACCTTCACGTTCATGTTGGCGCCGGCGCTTACATCTGTGGCGAAGAAACAGCGCTGATCGAATCGCTCGAAGGCAAACGGGGAAACCCGCGGATCAAGCCACCGTTTCCGGCGATTAGCGGACTCTGGGCAAACCCGACCGTTGTGAACAATGTGGAATCGATATCGGCAGTGCCGTGGATCGTAAATAATTCGGGGGCGGAATATGCCAAAATCGGAACTGAAAAATCTACCGGAACAAAGCTGATCTCGGCTTCCGGACATATCAAAAAACCGGGAGTTTACGAAATTGAACTCGGAATCAGCGTTGACGAATTCATCAATTCTGACGAGTACTGCGGCGGAATGATCGACAGCCGGCCTCTGAAAGCATTGGTGCCCGGCGGCTCGTCGGTGCCGATTCTCCCTGCACATTTAATTTATAAAACTGCTGCCGGCGACGAGCGGATGATGTCGTATGAATCGATGCAGGAAGGAAGCTTCGCAACCGGATCGATGATCGGTTCGGGCGGATTTATCGTTTACAACGACACGGCATGCATCGTTCGCAATACGTGGAACTTTTCGCGGTTTTACCATCACGAAAGCTGCGGGCAATGTTCACCATGCCGCGAAGGAACCGGCTGGCTCGAGAAAGTATTGCATCGCATAGAAACCGGTCACGGACGTGAAGAAGACATCGATTTGCTTTGGGACATCCAGCGGAAAATCGAAGGAAATACAATCTGCCCACTCGGAGATGCTGCCGCATGGCCCGTCGCCGCTGCGATCAGGCACTTCAGGGAAGAATTCGAATATCACGTGCGTTTCCCGGAGAAAATCAAGAATAGAGACCATTTCGTCGCCGAGCCATTTGAGAAGGTGAAGCATTTAATGACGAGAGAAATAGTATAGTTTACAGTTTACGGTTAACGGTTCTACCCTGAACCCCAAACCCTGAACCTCATACCTGAAACATGAAAATAACCATAGACGGACAAAGCATTGACGTAGCGCCTGGGACGACGATCCTGCAGGCCGCGCGAATGATCGGTGGCGAATCGGTGCCGCCGGCGATGTGCTATTATTCCAAATTAAAGGGAAGCGGCGGAAAATGCCGTTGCTGCCTTGTTGAAGTTTCCAAAGGAAGCGATGCAGATCCACGTCCGATGCCGAAATTGATGGCGTCATGCGTGACGGGCGTGATGGACGGAATGGAAGTCAACAGCATCAAATCAGAGCGCGTAACCGAAGCAAGGAAATCAGTTACCGAATTCCTTTTGATCAATCACCCGCTGGATTGTCCCGTTTGCGACCAGGCCGGGGAGTGCGATTTGCAGAACCTCAGTTTCAAGCACGGAACTTCGCAAACCCGCTTCATTGAGGAAAAACGCACGTTCGAACCGGAAAACATAGGCCCGAACATCCAATTGCACATGAACCGCTGCATCCTGTGCTACCGTTGCGTGATGGTGGCCGACCAATTGACCGACAATCGTGTTCACGGAGTAATGGATCGCGGCGATCACTCGAATATATCTACCTGCATTTCAAAAGCAATCGACAATGAATTTTCGGGGAACATGATCGACGTTTGCCCGGTCGGCGCTTTGACCGATAAAACTTTCCGCTTCAAGCAACGCGTCTGGTTTAATAAGCCTTTTAATGCGCACCGCGACTGCTCAAAATGCTGCGGAAAAGTGACGCTTTGGATGTTTGGTGAGGAAATCCAACGGGTCACCGGAAGGAAAGATGAATATCATGAAGTGGACGAATTTATCTGCAACGAATGTCGTTTTGAGCATAAGGAAGTTTCGGATTGGGTCATTGAAGGGCCGCGCAGGTTCGAGAAAGATTCGGTCATCAACGCAAACAACTACACAAGGCCGATCGAGCAGGTGAAAATCAATACCGAGAAAAACATTTTGCTGGGCCGCGACCAGGACCGCAAGAAAATCTCGATGTCGGAGATTGCTTATGACGAGGATTACGAAGGACACGATTTAGACCACCACAACAATGGATAGTGCTTTTTACATAGAAAAGAGTGTCGTGATCACTGCAGTTTTTGCGCTGACGATGATCATGGCGATGTACTCAACGTGGGCCGAACGCAAGGTCGCCGCATTTTTGCAGGATCGCGTGGGGCCAAACCGTGCCGGTGCATGGGGACTTTTACAGCCGCTCGCCGACGGACTCAAATTATTCTCGAAGGAAGAATTTTTCCCGAACACGCCAAACCGAATCCTGTTCATCATTGGGCCCGCCATTGCGATGAGCACGGCGTTGATGACCAGCGCGGTAATTCCGTGGGGCGATCATTTGCACTTGTTTGGACGTGACATTATTCTACAGGCTACCGATATCGACGTCGCGCTGCTTTACATTTTCGGAGTTGTCTCGGTTGGAGTTTACGGAATCATGATTGGCGGCTGGGCATCGAACAACAAGTTCTCACTGATGGGAGCGGTTCGTGCATCGTCGCAGATGATTTCTTACGAAGTGGCGATGGGACTTTCGATGATCGCGCTTTTGATGATGACCGGAACGCTGAGCCTTCGCGAAATTTCGGCGCAACAACACGGCTGGCACTGGAACGTGATCTATCAGCCGGTGTCCTTCCTGATATTCCTGATTTGCGCTTTCGCCGAAACCAACAGGACGCCGTTTGACCTTGCCGAGTGCGAATCGGAGTTGATTGGCGGTTACCACACTGAATATTCTTCAATGAAAATGGGCTTCTACCTTTTCGCCGAATATGCGAACATGTTCATCTCGTCGGCGATTTTGGCGATCCTTTTCTTTGGCGGATACAACTACCCGGGAATGGGCTGGGCATTGGAACACTGGGGAGTGAACATCGCAAACGTGATCGGAATGATAGTATTGTTCCTGAAAATATGCGGATTCATCTTTTTCTATATGTGGGTTCGCTGGACGATACCGCGTTTCAGGTACGACCAACTGATGCAATTGGGATGGAAGATTTTGATCCCACTTTCGATTGTGAATATCATCATAACCGGGATTTGCATCCTCGCATTTGCTTAACATCAAAGAATGGAGTTAGCCCTGATTTGAGGCGGTATCCTTTTGCGGTTGAGCAAAAGATAAAGCCGAAAGCAGGAAAAAGCTTCAAAACAATAAAACGAAAATGTCAATAGAAACCATTTCATTATCAGGCCGAAAAAAAGTGGTCTCCAACAAGGAGATGACTTTTTGGGAAAGGCTTTACCTGGTGGCAATCATCAAAGGCCTTTTTATTACGATCAGGCACTTGTTCAAGCGCAAGGTGACGATACAATATCCTGAACAGGTCCGTGAGTTTAGTCCGGTTTACCGTGGCCAGCACATGCTGATGCGCGACGATGAAGGCCGCGAGCGCTGTACGGCATGCGGACTCTGCGCATTGTCTTGTCCGGCCGAGGCGATCACGATGAAAGCCGACGAGCGCAAGCCTGAGGAAAAGCATTTGTACCGCGAAGAAAAATACGCGTCCATTTATGAAATCAACATGCTGCGTTGCATTTTCTGCGGATTGTGTGAGGAAGCTTGTCCGAAAGAAGCGATCTATTTAACCAAATCGAAAAAGCTCGTTCCCTCGAGCTACGACCGCGAAGATTTCATCTGGGGCAAAGACCGTTTGGTCATGCCGCTCGAGATGGCAATAGGAAATTCAAAACAAATTAGCGCCGAAAAGATATGAACGTACTGATACTTTTCTACATTCTCTCGGCCGTGACTTTGGCGACGGCTTTTCTGACGATCGTGAGCAAAAACCCGATTCACAGCGCGATTTATCTCGTGATCTGCTTTTTTTCGGTGGCCGGACATTACCTGCTTTTCAATGCGCAATTCCTGGCGATCGTTCACATCATTGTGTATTCGGGTGCGATCATGGTTTTGTTCCTTTTTACGATCATGCTCATGAACCTCAACAAGGAAGACGAGCCGCACAAGGCGCTTTTGTCGAAAATTGCAGCGACAATTTCGTTTTGCCTTGTCGCATTCGTATTGCTTGGGGTGTTTATAAAAGCGCAGCCGATCATTACGGATTATACGATTTCGGGTGAGGATTACCAATCGATCAAGGTTCTCGGAAAAGTGCTGCTGAACGAGTACATGGTTCCGTTTGAATTCGCTTCAGTGCTTTTGCTGGTTTCGATGATCGGCGCCGTATTAGTGTCTAAAAAAGAAAAACAACTCAGCTAATGCAAAACATACTACAGGAAATAGGCATCCAAAACTACATCTTCCTTTCGGCGTTGCTGTTCTGCATCGGTGTGTTCGGGGTTTTGTATCGCCGGAATGCCATCATCATGTTCATGTCGATCGAGATCATGCTAAACGCGGTCAATCTGCTTTTCGTGGCGTTTTCGACGTACCACCAGGATGCGCAGGGCCAGGTTTTCGTGTTCTTTTCGATGGCGGTTGCCGCGGCCGAAGTTGCGGTCGGACTTGCGATTCTCGTGTCGATTTTCAGGAACCTGAGCTCAATCGATATTGATAACCTGAAAAATTTAAAAGGATAGGAATGGAGACAAGCATGATTTTAATTTTACTACTTGCCCCATTTTTCGGGTTTTTGTTCAATGTGTTTTTTGGAAAGAAAGTCGGAAGGTCAACTTCAGGCTGGATAGGAACGATCGCAGTTGCCATATCGTTTGCGGTTTCAATCTATTTTTTCCTGCAGGTCAACAACACTGGAAAACCGATCCAGGTGAAGCTTTTCGACTGGATACAACTTCGAAATTTCAGGGTTGATTTCGGAATATTGCTTGACCAGCTTTCGTTGCTTTGGCTTCTTTTCGTAACGGGAATCGGATCGCTGATCCATCTTTATTCGATCTCGTACATGCACGACGACAGCAATATTCATAAATTCTTTGCCTATCTGAACCTGTTCGTTTTCTTTATGCTTACGCTGGTTACCGCAAGCAACCTATTGGTGATGTTCATCGGTTGGGAAGGCGTCGGACTTTGCTCTTACCTGCTGATTGGATTCTGGTACAAAAACCAGGACTACAATGATGCCGCGAAGAAAGCGTTCATCATGAACCGAATTGGTGACTTAGGCTTTTTGATCGGGATTTTTATCCTCGGATGGCTGTTCTCGACATTGGATTATGCCGAAATGAAGGAAACCATTTTGGGCGGAACCAACAGCGCGAACACGATCTGGTTTGCGGTAGCTGCTTTGGCATTGTTTATTGGCGCCTGCGGAAAATCGGCGCAAATTCCGCTTTACACCTGGCTTCCGGATGCGATGGCCGGACCAACTCCGGTTTCGGCGCTGATTCATGCCGCGACAATGGTAACCGCGGGTATTTTTATGATAACCCGAATGAATTTCCTTTTTGACCTCGATTTCCAGGCAATGCATACGGTCAACCATGTAATTGCCATTATCGGCGCTGTGACTTCTTTAGTAGCCGCGACAATTGCACTGGTCCAGAACGATATTAAGAAAGTTCTCGCCTACTCCACAGTTTCCCAATTGGGATTGATGTTTTTGGCGCTCGGACTTGGCGCGTATGAGATTGCTGTTTTTCACGTAATCACCCATGCTTTCTTTAAAGCCTGCCTGTTTCTAGGTTCAGGCTCGGTGATCCACGCGCTTCATGGCGAACAGGACATGCGACGGATGGGCGGATTGCGCGCAGTGATGGTGATCACATTTATCACGTTTTTGATTTCGTCACTTGCAATTTCCGGAATTCCGCCATTTTCAGGTTTCTTCTCGAAAGATGAGATCCTGATGACGGCATACGAGCACAATATTGGCCTTTGGATAATCGCGTCGATTGCGTCGATCATGACTGCATTTTATATGTTCCGATTGCTTTACCTGACGTTTTTCGGGACATTCCGCGGAACAGAAGAACAACGCAAACACCTGCATGAGAGTCCGCTTTTGATAACCTTCCCGCTTATCGTACTGGCGATCCTGGCGACCGTCGGCGGATTGATCAGTATTCCGCACAACAGCTGGCTATCGCAATATCTGGCGCCAATTTTCAATGAACATGGGCATGTCGCCACATCGTTCAGCAATACCGACTACATGCTGATGGCAATTGCGGTTGTCGGAGGTATTTTCGGAATTGCGGTTGCTTACGTGAAGTACATACGCCAGCGCCAGGTTCCTGAAAACGATGAAAACATAACCGGATTTGCAAAAGTCCTGTACTACAAATATTACGTCGATGAAATTTACGAGACGCTAATTGTAAAACCGATCAACGCTCTTTCGGGAGTGCTCCGCGACTATGTTGAACCTGCGCTTTCCGGCTTTGTATACGGCTTCGGAACTGCAGCGAATGCAATCGGCGAACGCGGTCGCAAAATTCAGAACGGAAGCATCGGCTTCTACCTGATGGCATTTGTGGCTGGTGTGTGTGCAATTCTAATCTATCTTTTCTTCGGTCAAAAATTCTCATGATGGATGTAACTTACCTTTTGGTCATACTTTTAATCGGTTCGATCGCGACTTTTTTCAGCGGTGATAAACTGGCGCCTAAAGTGGCGCTTGGCTTCAGCATTGCTGCGCTTGTCGAAACTGCAGTATTGCTCAATGCCTATGCTGCAGGCGCTGATGTAGGATTCATCAAGATCTGGATCAACGCGCCGTTGGTACATTTTGCGCTGCTTGGGGATGGGCTCTCGCTTGCGATGGTTGCGTTGACAACTGCGCTGACGCCGATCATTATCTACTCTTCGTTCAAAACCCTGTTTGTGAATGCAAGGTCGATTTACTCGCTGATCCTGTTCATGGCTTTTGCGATGTGCGGAACTTTCCTTGCGGCTGACGGACTTCTATATTACATTTTCTGGGAGCTTGCGCTGATCCCGATTTACTTCATTGCGTTGCTTTGGGGAATGGGCGATCCGGACGAGCGGAGAAAAGCAGTAGTGAAATTTTTTATTTACACCTTTGCCGGTTCGCTTTTCATGCTTGCTGCATTTGCTTACCTGTACATGAAAGCCGGCAATTTCCTCGTTGGAAACATTACAGGACTGAACCTGACACATACCGAGCAGCTCTGGGTGTTCCTCGCTTTCCTGGCTGCATACGCAGTTAAAATTCCACTGATCCCGTTCCATACGTGGCAGGCGGCAGTTTACCAAAAAGCTCCGACTGTTGGGACAATGCTGCTTGCGGGAATCATGCTGAAAATGGGACTTTACAGCATCTTGAGATGGCAGCTTCCGATCGCGCCGACCGTAGCGCGTGAACTGATGCCCATCCTGCTCATCATGGGAATTGGCGGAGTCATCTACGGATCGATTCTCGCGATCAGGCAAAAGGATCTAAAAAAATTGCTGGCCTATTCGTCGTTGGCGCACGTTGGATTAATTGCTGCCGGTTGTTATACACTAACATTCGACGGCTTCCGCGGAGCAGTGCTTCAGATGTTGGCGCACGGATTTGTGGTAGTAGGTTTGTTTCTCGTTGCCGAAATCATCTTCCGACGCTACCAAACGCGCACAATCGCCGATATGGGCGGAATCAGGTCGCAAACGCCGAAGTTCAGCTCAATGTTCATGATTTTGGTGTTGGCCTCAGTTGCCCTTCCGGGAACATTTAACTTCGTTGGCGAATTCACTGTATTGTATAGTTTGTCGCTTGTTAATGTTTGGTATGCAGTTTTTGGCGGACTCACGATCATCCTCGGCGCGTATTATATGCTGCGTATGTTCCAGAATGTGATGCTGGGAAAAACGAATGCCCGTGTTTTCGTTGATGTGTCGTTCAGCGAAGGACTGTCACTTGTGTTGATTATTGGCGTATTGCTTTTCTTTGGCCTTTATCCAAAACCGATCACGAACTTAATAACTCCAAGCCTTCAGGCGATTTTTAACAATATTAACCGCTTCTAGCAAGCCGAACCAGAAATGAACACATTAATAGCTATTACGGGATTGGGCATTTTGTGCCTTTTGTTTGAAATCCTGAACGCGCGAAAAGCGATAGTCCCGGTCACAGTTGCCGGACTTCTTGGCGTTCTTGCGCTTGATATTTCCGATTATTGCCACCCGCAGTCGTTTTATAACAACATGATCGTTGTAAATAAGTTTTCGGCGGCTTTCTCCGGACTTTTTATTGTACTTACTATATTCCTCGTGGCAATGAGCCGGGATTTCTATCGCGACCAGGCGACTAAGATCTCCGATTTTGTAGCGATTAAGATTTTCCTGCTGGCGGGTTCGGTGGCTATGGTCTCTTTTGGAAATCTGTCGATGTTTTTCCTTGGAATCGAAATTTTGTCAATTTCGCTTTACATTCTCGCGGCCAGCAACCGGCTGTCAATCAAAAGCAATGAAGCGGGAATGAAGTATTTCCTTATGGGATCTTTCGCCTCGGGTATTATCCTTTTCGGAATTTGTTTGATATACGGTGCGACGGGCTCGTTTGATGTTACCGAAATCTATGAACTTTCAAAGTCGGGATTGATTCCGATGTGGTTCTTTATCGGACTGACCTTAATGATTATCGGAATGCTGTTTAAAGTCGCAGCCGTTCCTTTCCAATTTTGGGCGCCCGACGTTTATGAAGGTTCTCCCGTACTTACCACCGCGACGATGAGTACGTTGGCAAAAGTTGTTGCAATGGCAACTTTGTTCAAGATCATGAGCGCAATGAATGCTTATACGTCCTATTATTTCGAACTACTGATTGTAGTCGTATCGATTGCATCGATGACTGTCGGCAACCTGCTGGCGCTTCGTCAAACGAATGTAAAACGGATGCTGGCCTTTTCGGGGATTTCGCATGCGGGTTATATGTTAATGGTACTATTGAGCATTAACTCGTCGGCATCGACGCTTTTGTACTATGCGGCAGCTTATTCGACTGCCGGAATTGCCGCATTTGCGGTTGTTATTTATGTGATCAGGAAAACAGGGAAGGAAGATATTGCGGCATTTAACGGCCTTGGAAAAGCGAATCCGCTGATGGCGGCCGTTCTTACGGGGGCGATGCTGTCGATGGCCGGTATCCCGATCTTTTCAGGATTCTTTGCCAAGTTCATGCTTTTCAGCCAGACCATTCAGGGCGGTTACCTGATTGTTGTGATCGCTGCCGTCATTAACTCGGTTATCAGCACAGGCTATTATTTCAAGTTGATCCTGGCCATGTATACCAAAGAATCAACCAGTGAACGGACGACAGTTCCTTTATCCTATGCTGCGGTCGCCGCAATTTCGCTATTGGTGAACATCGCGATCGGACTGTTCCCATCGATGTTAATGAATCTCATCGGTTAGCGAAGCCAGCCCCGATGGAAGCGGCATCTCCCGCACGGTTTCACCTGCGGGAATACAGCGGACAGCGGGATAAGCTGCCCAAAAAACCACTTCACTTCACTGAAAATCAGAGGGTCAATTTCAATTTGCCGGTATTTCAACTAAATTTTTTGCGCTTCACCGATGAACTTTCCAGAGCGGGTGGAAATTTTATAATTTTCCTGCCTCTTTGTATAAGTCATGTTAAGAAGTTTTGTGATATTGCTCCTGTTCGCTTCGGTGACGTCATTGTCACAAACGTATTACGTTGATGGCATCAATGGGCAAAACAGCAACAACGGCCTTTCTTTACTGACGCCGTGGAAGACAATCCAGAAAGCATGTAACTCCGCCACGCCGGGAAGTACGGTTCTTATCCGCGGCGGGATTTACTACGAAACAATCAATGTCGGTGTTAGCGGACTCGAAAATCAGGAGATCCTTTTTACCAGCTTTCCGGGCGAATCGGCTATCATCGATGGCGCCGACGCGAACGATACAGCGCTACTGCGCATCTCGGATCATGGCTATCTTATCTTCGCCGATCTAGAATTCCGCAACCTCTATACGAATAACGCGAAGGGAATTTCAATTGAATCCGTAGCACAGCCGGTTGATCGGATCGTCCTCAAACACGTATCTGTACACCATATAGGCTGGACGAGCAATACTACAGCACTTCCTGTTTACGGAAATAACGCGCTCGGAATCGTTGCGCGCGGCTATAACAGCCTTACAAACCTCACCATCGATGGATGCGAGATTTACAATAATACACTTGGCTATAGTGAGGCGGTTTCGCTTAACGGAAACATTAATGTTTTTACGATTTCAAATAGCATCATTCACGACAATAGCAATATCGGAATCGACGTCGCGGGGAATTACGGCGTTTGCGCCAATCCTGCAAATGACCATGCGCGGAACGGCACTATCCGTGGAAATACTTGCTACCGGAACATTTCTCCAGGGGCCATCGCGGCCGGAATTTATGTTGACGGCGGCCAAAGCGTCATAATTGAACGAAATCAGAGCTATGAAAACGGTTGGGGAATTGAAGTGGGATGTGAACAGAACGGCGAAACGCACGGCATAATAGTTAAGAATAACATCATCTTCAACAACAGAAACTCCGGACTATCAGTCGGTGGCTACAACGTTTCAACGACCGGCGTCGTGACCGGCAGCGTGTTCCGGAATAACACTTTTTTCCAAAACAACAGCCTTGCAAACGGTATGGGTGAAATATCGCTGACCAAGGCTATCAATTGCGTTTTTGAGAACAACCTTTTTTACACCAGCAGCCAGAACGTCTTGCTGAATGCGGCCAATATTTCACCTCAGGACGACATTTATCTCAATTACAATTGCTGGTATACGCCAGTGAATAACCCCAACAATATCGTGGTGCATTGGAAGACGCTGACCTTTACGACGTTCTCCGAGTATAAAGCTTGGACGCAGCAGGAAAGCCATTCAACATTTATTAATCCTAGTCTGAACAATCCGGCGCTTCCCGCACCCGATGTATGTCCGCAAAATGTCAGCTATTGTATTAATCATGGAGATCCGGCAACGAGCGTACCGCCTGATGAAACCGATTTTGTGGGGAATCCGCGGATTATTAATTCGGTTATCGATATGGGCGCCGAAGAAGCATTGAATTCACTGGGAACGACAATTTCCGACAAACCTACAGCCTCGGTTTGGCCGAATCCTTTCAGGCAATCAGTTACTATTCGCTGTGAAAACGATTGCACCGATAGTGAAATTTCCCTGTACGACATTGCCGGAAAGGTGATCAGGAAGAATAAAATGACATCGAACGAAATCTCGATCAATCACGATGGTATTCAAAGCGGAATGTATCTGTACAAAATTGCGCGAGGTAGCGATGTCCTCGCATCGGGTCGTCTTATCGCTGAATAACTACCTCTTTATGACTCGACGCGTTTGGATCTTGTCGCCGTCGTCCAAAACCAAGGAATAAACGCCGCTTGGATAATCCGATCCCAGGCGTATTTCCGAAACATCAGCCTTTATAACTTTCTTTTCCAGCAGCCTTCCTGTTAGGTCGTAAACTGCAAGAATAGCATCATGTGCAAATCCGTTTGCCACTACAGTAACCTCATTGCTGAAGGGATTCGGGAAAATCGTAATTGCGGTTTCTGGCAATTCTTTGCGAAGTTGGGCTAATTTAGATGCCCCCGGCGCATAAATTTCGCACGCATCACCAAATGGCGAAAACGATCCGCTTGTCATAACTGAAATTCGTACGCCATACGACGCGCTCGGAACATAATCGGGAATGTTGTTAAACCTGAACCAATTCAGCGGCCTGTCCACCGTGGTTGTTATGTAGGTATCGAGATTTGTCAGCTCGAAGCGGTAAACGGTGGCCCGGGTGAGGCTCTGCGCCGCAATGATCGAATTGGATTCCGGGACGTATTCGCCACAATTAATCAACGTTGGCGCAGCGGGCGATGAAATTTCGCATACACTTCCGAAATCTGAATAATCTCCGGTTGTTTTTACGGCGACTTCAATCTGATACGTCGTACCATAATTATATGACTCGAGCATCGGTAGGCTAAACCACTGCAAGGCGCGGTCGATTGTTTGAACGCGGTTGACTGAATCAGGATCGGAAATATTGGTAATCCTGAAACGGTAGCCGGTGACGGCGGGCAGGCTCGAAGTAGCTATCAGCGAATTGATCGAAGAAAGCGTGCTTCCGCATTGTGACGGAACCAGCTGTGCTGCACCCGATGGCGCTAATACGGCCGGGGAAGATATCAGGCAGGTGTTTCCGTAATAGCCCAACCAGATGCCGTTGCGCTGTAATTCAACCCTGATTGCATACGTTGTTGCATAATCGTAAGATGGAAGCATCGTAAGGCTTAAATAGTGTACGCCTCTTTCCAAGTACTGGATTGCGTTTGTCTTCGTATTGATAACCTCAAATCGATATGCGGTTACTTGCGGAAGACAGGTTGTGTAGATGGATGATGCGAGCGTGGCCAATGTTGTGCCGCATTGGTTGGCCGCTACCTGTGATTCTAACTGGTTTCCCTCGTCGAGTTGACCGTCACAGTTGTCATCGATTCCATTGTACAGGATTTCGATGCTTCCCGGATTTACCAAGTTGTTTGTGTCGTTGCAATCGGTGCTATTCAGGACATAGCCGGGAATCGACTCAATTGAAAAAACAGCATCTGCCGACGAATCACCGAAGCCGTCAGAATCGTTATCTGGATACCAACTTTGGGCTAAAAGTCCGGAACTGCAAAATAATAAGCACAAGTAAGCTGAGCGTAGAGTTACTTTCATACAAGGTTAGGTAAGATTTGGGGCACAAGCGCTTCAGGTTGACACTCCTAAGCGGACTGCGATAGTTCAAAAGTAGACAACTTGTGTTAAAAGCACGACCAACAACCCAATTAATCGATGAAAAGCAAAAAAATCAAATAATTGTAGGTTTTTACGCCTTTAAATAATAAAAAAAGCTCCTATTAAAGGAGCCGTTCTTGCACATATTCGAATTGTTACAGTACAACGTTGATCGCCGCAATAATGGTATTGACGACCAAGCTGACCATGAGAAGATTAAACGTGATTTTTGGCTTCTGCTGCGAAAGGACCGCGCCGTTGTAAGCCATACAACAGGCTATGACAAGGAAGAGTTCAACCATGTATTGTGGCTCGGTTCCGTGCATCAGGACATACATGGCCGCGATCGCCCCGACAATACTCTGTACCAGCACACCGGTTGTGGTACATGCCATAAAATCCTGCTCGAATTTGTTATAAATCTTTTGATAAGTAATCATGACAATAATTTTATTTTGATGTAAAATTATTGCATTGACAGTCCCTAATTTATGACTCAAATCATATGGCTGAAAATCATCTGAAAATCTTCCGGCCTTCTATTGACAACGCCTTTGCTTTCTCGAGTGCTTTGACCGCGCGGATTACAGTCTCAACGCGGAGTCCGGTAAGATCTGCCAGTTCCTGACGGGTCAGGTCTACGTGATATTTTTGGTTCCGAGGCAATTTCGCTACATCAAACTTCAGGAAATCGAAGAATCGCAAAAGCCGGTGCTCAGCATGTTCGGACGAGATTTCCAAAGCCATAATCGATTTATAATATAGCCGGTCGGCAAGCCTTGTGCAAATCGCCAGACCTGCAGCGGGATCTTCGTTGAGCAATTTCATGAAATTCGGCTTCGAAAGCATCAAAAGCTCAGATTCTTCGTTCGCAATGGCGTTGGTCAGGTAAGGTTTGTCGTTTAAAAGCGGCGGCTCCCCAAAACTGTCGTCCGCCGTAAATATCCCTTGGATGAACTCCTTTCCTTCCTCGTTATAGTTGAACATTTTCACTTCACCCCTGATTACTTGGAAGTAATACCGGGCTTGCTCATCTTCACGAAAGAGCATATCGCCTTTTGAATAGGTTTTCTTTGTGGCTCCGTATCGATTTAAAAGTTCTTCTTGCAGCATTGGGTTAAGTTAAAAAATATTTGGCGTTTAATCAAATGCAGTGAGCGAAGAATAGAGTAATAAAGAACTAGTAAGCCTGCAGTGACTACGAAAAAAAAGCCCCTCTATTGGAGGAGCTTTTACCTTTAGCCAAGCTTATCGCTTGAGCAACTCTTTGTACCCGGAGCCGGGCTCAACTTAAAAAATTTGAGCCCTTCTCCTACTCTGTACCCGGAGCCGGGCTCGAACCGGCACGGTTTCCCACAGGTGTTTGAGACCAGCGCGTCTACCAATTCCGCCATCCGGGCAGGGTGGCATGCTGCGGATTGCTACAGCGAGTGCAAATGTAAAAAATAAAAATATTTAGAACATAAAAATTACCAAAAAATATCCCGAAGCATTGGATTAAATTTCTAAATTTGCACCTCGTTTAGACGAACACAACTAACTAACTACGCCCGAGGTTCTTACCAATCTTACTTTCTGACCTTTGTCAGCTTTGTTTTGGTTGAAGTGCATCGGAATAAAAACAACACAGAAATGCCACAAGTTGAACCGGAAGCAAAAATTTTTGCCTGTTCACAAAGCACTTATCTCGCTGAAAAGATAGCTGCAGCGTACGGGATTCCGCTTGGCAAAGTCATCCTGTCGAAATACAGCGATGGCGAATTTCAGCCGTCGTATGAGGAAAGCATGCGCGGAAGGCGGGTTTTCATTATTTGTTCTACCTTTCCAAGCGCAGATAACCTGATGGAATTGCTGCTGATGATCGACGCTGCAAAACGCGCTTCGGCAAGGCACATTACAGCGGTTATCCCTTATTTCGGATGGGCGCGCCAGGACAGAAAAGACAAGCCGCGCGTTCCGATAGGTGCAAAACTCGTAGCCAATTTGCTCGATGCAGCAGGCGCCACAAGGATCATGACAATGGACCTGCATGCCGATCAGATACAGGGATTTTTTGAGAAACCGGTCGACCATTTATTTGCATCGACGATCTTTCTTCCCTACGTGAGAAGCCTGAATTTGGAAAATCTGACGATCGCATCGCCGGATATGGGCGGATCGAAAAGGGCTTATGCCTACTCGAAGTTCCTCGAATCGGACGTGGTGATTTGCTACAAGCAACGAAAAGCCGCAAACATCGTAGGGACAATGGAGCTGATTGGTGAAGTAAAAGGAAGAAACGTCATCCTCGTTGATGACATGATCGATACCGGTGGAACGCTTGCAAAAGCAGCCGATTTGATGATTGAAAAAGGCGCATTGAGCGTTCGTGCGATTTGTACGCATGCAATCTTGTCGGGTGATGCTTATGACAAGATCGAGAAGTCGCAATTGCGCGAACTGATCGTTACCGATTCGATTCCGTTAAAGAAACAATCGGATAAGATCAGGGTCGTGAGCTGCGCACCGCTTTTTGCCGAAGTGATGCACATGGTTCACCATAATAATTCGATCAGCGGGAAGTTCCTTATGTAGGGAGGAAGTTTACAGTTCACTGTTAACAGTTAGCTCTACACTTGAATGATGGCCGCGTTAGGGATTGAAGCAAGCTACCGTGTAGCGCGTAAAGCCCGGCCCGAAGGGAACGCAAAAAAACTGTTAACCGTAAACTGTTAACTGTAAACAAGATTTTTTTTTATTAACTATATTTTTTTACAATGAAATCGATTACAATTAAAGGATCACAAAGAGAAAGCGTGGGCAAAGTTGCGACGAAAGCCTTACGTAATGCTGGAATGGTTCCTTGCGTACTTTACGGAGGAAATCAGCCGGTTCATTTCTCAGCCGAAGAAATGGCTTTCAAAAATCTGGTTTACACTCCAAATGCGCACACTGTTGTGATCGACCTGGACGGAACCACTTACGATGCGGTGTTGCAAGACATGCAGGTTCATCCTGTCAGCGACAAAATTCTTCACATTGACTTTTTCCAGTTGTTTCCAGATCGCGAAATTACAATGGAAGTTCCTGTGAAAGTTACCGGGACTTCGCCGGGCGTACTTGGCGGTGGAATCCTGACGCTGAACACACGCAAACTGAAAGTGAAGGCTTTACCTAAAAACCTTCCTGATTTTGTTGAGGCGAACATTTCTGAACTGGAAATGGGTAACAAATTATACGTTACCAAATTGGCTTCTGACAACTTTAAGCTGCTTCACGCTGAAAACACGGTAGTAGCGCAGGTTCGCATCTCTCGTGCTGCGATGAAAGCTGCCCAGGAAGCTGCAAAAGCTGCAAAAGCTCCGGCAAAAGGCGGAAAAAAGAAGTAATTCTCTTGACCAAATATTTGAAAAGCATCCTTCGGGGTGCTTTTTTTGTTTTTGAAGCTCGGCATTGCCGCATTGTTAGTGTTCGGTCCCGCTTTTCGCTGCAATCTTTTGGTAAACCTCAAAGGTTTTCAAAACCTTTGAGGTTTCTCCCCAAAAGGATTTACGCTGCAATCGGGGCTACTGATCAGCCTGATTACCTCAAATCGGCCTTGCAATTCTTTGCTGGGATTTAGTTTATTACTTTTGCCTATGCAAAATTGGCTTACAAGATTATTTACTTCAAAAAAAGAAACTGAGCAAACTGACCCAATGAATAAATTCTTAATCGTCGGACTCGGGAATATCGGTGCCGAATATGCAAACACACGGCACAACATCGGATTTCAGATCCTCGATCACTTTGCGAAAAAGCAATCGATTTCCTTCGAGTCGGTGAAATTTGGCGCAATGGCGACCTATAAAACAAAAGGGCGAACAATCCTGCTGCTCAAGCCAAATACGTATATGAACCTTAGTGGCAAAGCGGTCGCCTATTGGCTCGGCAAGGAAAAAATTGCACCCGAAAACATGTTGGTAATAACTGACGACCTCAACCTTTCGTTCGGCACGATTCGCATCAAGCCCAAAGGAAGCGACGGCGGTCATAACGGACTCAAAAGTATCCACCAATTGTTAGGTACGACTGACTATCCGCGATTTCGATTCGGGATCAGCGACCAGTTTAAAAAAGGACTACAGGTCAATTATGTTTTAGGCGAATGGAATGCCGAAGAAAGCAAGCTTTTGCCTGAACGGCTGGAAATCGCTTCAGAAGTCATCACATCCTTCGGCTTGTCCGGACTAGGAAATACTATGACATCCTTTAACGGTAAATAGAAAATAATAAACAAAAAAAAGCGGCCCTAAAGCCGCTTTTCTGTTTTATAATCAGGATCAATTAGTTGATCACGATCTTTTTAACTTCTTTACGCTCACCGTCAGTAACAGTCAACAGGTAAACTCCGCTTTGAACATTGTTCAATTGGATATCCTGATTAAATGCCGAAGTGTTCGCATAGTTGTTTGCATAAACCTGACGTCCGCGCATGTCGTGAACCATCACTTTTACGCCTTGCGTAGAGTTGCTGTTAAAGCTGATGTTGAATGCACCGTTGTTCGGGTTAGGGTAAACCACGAAGTCGGCCAGACCCATATCAGGTGTGCTCAACTGAACAGATTGTGTACAGATTTCAACAGACCAGGAATTGATCGTGCCAGTATCTCCAACATAATAGTCCGCTGCAAGAAGTGTCCAGGTTCCGTTCGCAGGCTTACCATTGTAAACTGCAAGGGGCGAATACGGAGCGAAAGTTCCGGTCATATTTGCTCCGCAGGTAAATGCTGCAGCACCGTCACTAAGTGTCACATTAAAGTTATCATTTCCACCACAGCTACGGTTCCAAAGAAGATCCTGAGTTCCGTCAGGGTGGTTTAATCCGATAACAAGGTCATTTGGATAAGTGTGCGTTACGTTAAGCATAACATTAACATCGGAAATTGTACCTGTGTTCGGAACTGATATCGCGTTTGCCACAACAGCCCCCGGTGTGTTTGCTCCGGTTCCATCAGGAACGGTAAGAGCAGAGGTGCTTGAATAAGTGGTACAAGTTGTAGTAACTGTATATCCGATCGCGAACGGAGTTGAGTTAACCGCGTAGTAAATGTTTCCGGTTGGCTCGATCATCAAACGGCAGTATGGAGCCGCAACGTTAGGAACTGTAATAGTTTCAGATCCGTCGTTAGGAGTATTTGCAACAAGCATTGTCCATGTTGCACCATTGTCGGTTGAAAGCTTAAGGTTTACGTTAGCTGAACCTACCAGAGAAGCAGTGTTGGCAACGCTCCATGTAATTGTTTGCGTGGATCCTTGTGTCCATGAAATACCCGAAGTATTTTGTGAAGTAAAGGCAAACGGACCTGCAAGGTTGCTTACTGTTACGACCATTGCGTCAGTCTGAGTTTGTCCGCCTCCTGCGATGTTATCGCGTCCGGTCAGGGTGAAATTCAATGTACGGGCTACAGTTGAAACAGCTTCCCATTGGTTGCTTACGTTTCCGCCAAGAACTGTTGCGTAATTTGGCATGTAACGTACCGGCTCTGTTGTAGGATTAACTGACCGGAAGTTCGGACCGTTTGTTTTTGTTCCAGAAGGATAAGATGCAGCCTCCGCAGTTGCTGGGTCGCTCGAAACGTTGGCGTCATCATTTTCCTCCCAACAGAATGTGATTGGAGTTCCGTCAGGATCAGAACCTGTTCCGGTCAGGATAAACGCAGTTCCTTTTGGAATTGTCCAGTCCGCACCGGCATTGACAACCGGTGTCTGGTTTGTTAATGGAGTTGTCACCGGGCATGTTTTGGTTGCCAGGTTGGTTTGGATCTGAAGGATGCTCCTGTAAGTAAAATAAGGATCAGAGTGTGCCTGAACGTCTGTAGCACCGGTGATGCCTGCATAAGCCATAATAGTTGATCCACTTCCCGGCTCTACGTTAACGGTATTATTTTCAGTACTAAATGTGAAAGTGTGGTTTCCACCAAGTTGGTGACCCATTTCGTGAGCCACGTAGTCAATGTCGAAATTGTCTCCCATTGGTACGTTGTCGGCAGGCGAAGTGATTCCACTTCCTTTTCCTGCATTACAAACGCAGCCGATACATCCTGCATTTCCTCCACCTCCGGAAGCACCAAAAAGGTGTCCGATATCGTAATTGGCATCGCCAACAACCGAAGTAAGGTTATTTTGCAATTGAGTATTCCAGTTAGCCATTCCTGATGCCGGTGAATAAGGATCGGTTGTCGGGTTGGTATAGATAATCGTGGTATTGGCGATCATGTTCAGGTGCAATGCCAGGTCTTTTTCGAAAACACCATTACAACGAGTCATCGTAGCGTTCATTGCGGCAAGTGCACCGGCAACAGTTCCGCCGAAGTATACTCCGTATTCACCTGTACAAGAAAGCGCAAGCCTCATCGTTTTGAAAACGCCGCTATTGGAACGATTCGTTTCAGCTGCCTGGCCAAGTTCCTGTGACAAAGCCACGTCTGGAGTTGAGCAAACAAACGGAAGGTTTCCGCTGATTCTGGTTTTTGAATCGAACAGAACATACACAGAACGGTCTTTTGTATAAGCCTCAATAAACTCAGATGACCTGTCTCCTCTAAGAACCATGGTCTGAACGCCAAGCGGCGATACGCTGAAGTTGATGGAAGCTGCCTTATCGGTCACACCGACACCGGCATACGACCTGATATTTGGGAATTGCGCCTGAAGTTCAGGAACAAAGTTCGAATTTTCCCATACAAGGAATTTTTCAGTAGCCCCATTGACATTTGGGAATGAAACTTCAACACCCGGAAGGCCTGAAAATTTATCCGCCACATTTGACAGCGACTGCCGTAAAGCGGTTTCGTCAAGTTGTAATAGTTGTTGGTTCTGACTGTATTCGGTGGCTTTCACCCTTTCCAGACCGGATGCTTTTTCAGCACTCACCTTGGTCCAGGCGCCCTTTTGGGCTGACAGCTGTCCAAAAGCAAGCGCGAATGCACAAAAAAGTAACGCTTTTTTCATTTTTTCGATTGTTAATAATAGAAAAACAAAAATAAAATAAAATTTTAATTTTCAGGGTTATGGGCATAACAAAATGAACATTTTACAATTATCACCGTATTTAGCCAATTGGGCTATAATCTTCAAATTCAAATGTTAAAGACCGCGATCGGCTTTGCGAATAATTTAACGGATAATCCTAACTTTGCCGGCAAGACCATTTACCTTGAAAATCTTCAATTCAATAGCCGATTTCACTCCGAAAAGACAAACGGTCGTCACGATCGGAACTTTTGACGGAGTCCACATTGGGCACCGCAAAATAGTTGAGCGACTGATTCAAAGCGCACAATCCGAAAACTGCGACAGCCTTCTACTCACCTTTTCCATTCATCCCAGGATGGTGCTTGAGTCGGCAGCTGCAGTGAGCCTGTTGACCACAACCGATGAAAAGGAAGAGCTGCTTTCGCACACTTTTCTGGACTTTCTGGTTGTTCATCCATTCGACGAGAAATTCTCGGACCTCTCGCCGCGGGATTTTGTAAAAAAGATTCTCGTAGATTCTTTCAATGTCAGAAAGATCATAATAGGCCACGATCATCGCTTCGGAAAAAACAGAATGGCCGGCTACGCTGATCTGGTTGACTATGGTGAGGAATTCGGCTTTTCGGTCGAACAGATCCCGGCTCAGGAAGTTGCGGATGTTTCCGTCAGTTCGACAAGGATTCGAAAGGCAATCTCTGAAGGCCGGATTGAACTTGCCAATTCTTATCTCGGCTACAATTACCTGCTTTCCGGCATTGTGGTCGAAGGCCAAAGACTCGGTCGCACAATCGGTTTCCCAACTGCAAATATTGCGGTCACCGACCCGTCAAAACTCATTCCTGCAAACGGAGTTTATGTTGTCGAATGGCGCTATGGGAACAAAGTTGTCAACGGAATGCTGAATATCGGATTCCGGCCAACCGTAGGCGGAAAAACACTTTCGGTTGAAGTCCACTTTTTCAATCTCGACAAAGACCTTTACGGCCAAAATATCACGCTTGGCATAATCGCAAGGCTTCGCGATGAGCGCCGATTTGACGGAATCGACAGCCTGAAACTTCAATTGGAAGCCGACAGAAACACTGCGCTTACATTATTGAACGACTGCTAGTAGCTCATAAAATTTTATTAACGGATCCGTATTCAAGCCATAAATTTGTTAAATTTATAAAGCTTTTGTACAAGATTTAACCAAGTAAAATTTGCCATATGAAGTTCAAAAGAGAAATAATTAACGGTTTCCTCATATTCCTCGGAATTGGAATCTACTTCCTGATCCTGGACAAAACCGGGCTTTCCGACGAATTCTACCTCCGGATTTTTAACCTTTTTATTGTGGCGTTCTTTGTAAACCGCACTATAAAAGGTAACCATGCCGACGGGGTTCGCGGCTATTTTACGAACCTGATTTCTGCAATAATTACGTCTATGGTCGGCGCGGTATTAAGCATCGCTGCACTCTTGATGTACATTCAATATAATGGTGGTGAAACATATCTCAAACACCTCGCAGCAAGTTTCATTTTTGGCGGCGGCGAGCTGACTATCAATCACTATTGCATCGGATTATTGTTTGAATCCACCGCTGCGTCTCTCGCAGTTTCGTTTATCCTCATGCAATATTGGAAAGATAAGGTAGAAGTGATCAACGAAGTTGACTGAAGAAAATAACTGTTTTTATACAACCGGATCTTACGCATCCGGTTTTTTTATATCTGCAGCAGCCTTTTTACTTACTCAGGAAATCGCTACTTTTGAAGCGTAAATTTAGCAACATGACCACGAGACACAATTGGACACGCGAAGAAATTATAGAAATTTATAACCGCCCGATGATGGACTTGCTTTATGAAGCGTCCACTATTCACAGGCAGTTCCACGACCCTAATGTGGTTCAGGTTTCGACGCTCTTATCGATAAAAACCGGCGGGTGCCCAGAAGACTGCGGATATTGCCCGCAAGCCGCCCGCTACCACACAAATATTGAAGGAAACGACCTGATGAGCGTTGCGCAGGTAAAAGCACAGGCGCTACGGGCTAAGGCTGGTGGATCGTCCCGCGTATGCATGGGAGCTGCATGGCGAAATGTCAAGGACGGACCAGAATTTGACGAGGTGCTGGAAATGGTCCGCACGATCAACAAACTCGATATGGAAGTTTGCTGCACTTTGGGCATGCTTACCGAAAATCAGGCGCAACGACTTGCAGAAGCAGGATTGTATGCTTACAACCACAATCTTGATACATCGGAGGATTACTATAAGGAAGTTATTTCCACTCGTTCGTTCGAAGACAGGATCGAAACAATCGCCAATGTCCGAAAAACAAATGTGACCGTTTGTAGCGGCGGAATAATTGGTATGGGCGAATCAATTTCTGATCGCGCCGGAATGCTTGTGGCTCTTTCCACGCTGGATCCGCAACCGGAGTCGGTACCGATCAATGCCTTGGTCGCTGTTGAAGGCACTCCGATGGAAGATGAAAAACCGGTCGAAATCTGGGAAATGATCCGCATGGTCGCCACGACGCGAATTGTAATGCCGGAAACACAGGTCAGGCTTTCCGCCGGACGCATGAATATGTCACGTGAAGGGCAAGCGCTGTGCTTTTTTGCAGGCGCAAATTCAATATTCGCAGGCGATAAATTACTTACGACACCAAACCCGGATGTAAATGAGGATATGAAGATGTTCGAAATGCTCGGCCTGCAACCACAAAAGCCGTTCGTAAAAATGGCTCAGCCCGAAACGGTCGAAGCTGATGAATCGCAATTTACGGGCTTGGGAGAAAAACCAAGATGGTCGCGTCCAGGTCATGCGATTGAACGAAACATAGAGGCTTCTATAAAAGGAAAATAAAAAATCCCGCTTTAAAGGCGGGATTTTTATTAGAAGATAATCTTACGGTTGACTATTTTGCCACTTACAAGCTTGACTTTCACAATAAGCGTTTGCTGATTGCCGGTCACCTGATCGATTGTAAATTGTTCCGATTGAATATTTTTGCTGGTGTACATCTGTCGTCCTACCAAGTCGTAGAGGTTGATTTCGCTGATATTCTCCTGAATTGATTGTACAGTAATTCTTTTATCCTTCACACTAATCATAACCTCACCGTTGCCAATCGAATAATCCACAGTTCCCAACAATTCAGTAGTATAACGAAGAACAAATCTGTTATCGAAAGTTCCGGCCGAACTGGAGAAAACATACGGCTGCGCCTTCAGATCATGGATTATGTTCAGCTGCTTGTCCTCCAGATAGATGTCCTGATCAACCATCAGCCCGTCGACTTTTTCGATACTTATTGTATAATTTCCATCGGCACCCGCCCTATAACCCAAATTAACGGTGTCGCTAACCTGGAATGGCAGTGCACGGCCTTGAATTGTCATCGGTTCGACATCGATGAAAGAGTATATCGAGAGTGGATTTCCTCCTTCGAGGACAGGGCCATCAAAATTGCGGTCCAGTTCATTGCTTGCGCCCTCGATATAACCAACAAGTGTTTGCTTAAATCCGCCTTGTTCATTGGTTAAATCCAGCCATATCCTGTGTTTTGCAATTCCCGTCGGACTTGCAACTGAAGAATTTGCAGGCCTGAAAAATTCATTATTAAAACCCGTCAGACGCATGCTGTTGTTAAACGTTGCCTGTCCGTTTGAAAGACCCGCTACAAAAAATCCTTGTCCCGAGGCGATATTTCCTGTCGGAATAGTAGGATTGATTCCTGCAGTGGCGGCGGCCGTTCCAACTCCGCCCGTTAAATTATACGAAGCATAATCGGTTGAAGAATACTGATTGTTGGTGATTGGCGTATTGTGCGTCCACAAATAAATGGTTCCTCCGACAACACCTGTATTAGCCGGTAATCCTAAAAACAAATCGGCATCGATCGCCGACGGATATGGATTACCCAATAGGTTCCAGGTTCCCGCACCAATGGCAACGGGTATTTGCACAAAACCATTATTGGTCAACCCGGCAAATTGACCTGCTGTATATGCGACTGGAACTGTCACTGAAAAATTCTGTGGAGCGCGTACGATATAACCTTTTCCGGGTGTCATCAGAGTAGATGAAGGAACGTTCTGCCAATTGTTGATCACCGGATCAAAAGCAAAGAATTTATCGGATAAGGTAAGGGGACTCAAATTAAACAAGGTTTGACCGGACACTGGAGATGACCAATAAGTATAGTCGTATCGCGTCATCGGTGTTGTGTATCTCTTCACGATAATATTTCCGGCATTTACTGCTAAATCGTTGCGTTGCACAAGGCTTCCGCCATTTTCGATTGTTATTGTTCCCGAGTTGTCAAGGTCACTCTGGACATTGAAGAATTGATTGTTTTGAATGGTAACGATCTTGCCTGCATTAATCTGGCATTTGCACGCCTGCAGATTGCCATTCACGGCCGTATCGTAATTTCCATCGATGATCGCTTTGACCGTAGCAGTAGGAACGCCATTGCTCCACGTTAAGCCGTTCCATACTGAAACGATTTCTTTCCTACCAAATAGGGAAACATTATCCACGGCCCAAATTTCGCTTGCGTTGTTGTTGATCGTAACCCGAACCATCAGCGCGGCGACTTTTGGCAGGCCGGTAATTGATAGCGTACTGTAGCCATCAGACGTTGCGAATCCGGTAACCGCAGGCGCAAAGACCGTTGCCACATTATTCGCATCATAAACTGTTGTTGCTATTCCGGCACCCGAGGAGAAGCTCCATTTTGAATTGCTGTTGCCTCTTACTTCAAGTTCGCTTGACCACGTTGTGCCTCCATTTGCACTCACAGATACCGACACCTTATCTGTAGCGTCATTTCCTTCTGCAAGGACAAGCCCTAACGACGACAATCGCAGATTCAACTCTATGTTGCTGTATTGTAAGGTATTTACAGCATTCATCGTGACTGTCGCAGTACTGTTTGCGACTTGCAGGCTACGTGCGCCCAAAAATCTGTCCGATAGGCCGCCATCTCCCGAAAGCGCAAAACCTACGCCGTTGCTAACGGTCGAAGTGCCGGTCGTTGAGTAAGTCCAGGTTGGTGTTGCCGGCGCAGTTTCAAAATCCTGTACAGCAATGGTTTCGATTATTCCATAAGAGCATGGTGTATAATCGAGTCCAAAACCGCTTATCGAAAAATCGTACGGATTTTCATTCGCGTCATTATTTACTAAATTGACCGTGGCGGTTTTTAAACCTGAAGAAGTTGGGCTGAACCGAATCGTGAAAGTTGTGGTGCCACCAATCGGAACCGAGGCAGCCGGCGGCGTAATTATACTGAAATCAGACGAGCCACTCAACGTTAATGCGCCCACAGTCAACGCCATCGAACCGGTATTGGTGATCTTATATACCCGATCTAATGTTCCACCGATGTTCAGGTAGTCAAAAAATGTATGATTTGCGAAAGCAGGTGTTGTGCTGCCATCAACAACGGGCTGCGAATTTCCGGTTATATCGATCTCAGGTGCTATTCCTGTTCCCTGTATCAAAAATGTATATGGATTTTCAGAATTTCCGAAAACATCAGGGAGTACATCATTGTTTGCAATCGAAACAATAGCGGTTCTTATTCCTGCTGCAGTTGGGGAAAAAGTTATGGAAAAAAACTTAGTAAAACCATTGCCCATTGTAGCTCCTGTTGGAAAACTGGTAAGTGTGAAGTCCGACGGATTGGCTCCTGATATTGTAATATACGGACTCGGATCGGTCAATATTAAAATCGCCGCCGTACCTGTATTTTTAATTTTATAGTTTAACGTCTGCCCAGGTCCGCCAACAATTTGAGGTGCAAACAAAGTACAGTTGGTTGTAACCGGTATCATGTTGGTACTGTAAATCGGACTTGTATTAGGTGCCGTATTTCCATACACTTCCATGTCCGGCTGCGGAACAACACCTAAGCCTTGAACCATGAATGTATACGGGTTTTCATTACTGTCGCTATTCGCAATATTAATTATTGCCGTCCGCGTACCCGGTGCACTTGGTGTGAATTTAATAGTGAGTATCGACTTGCTGACCACACTTCCGGAAACAGCTGCAATTGTTCCGACAGGTCCGGCACCTTGTACGACGAAATCAGAAGCATTTGCACCTGTTATAGTAACTCCGGTAACATTTAGCGGCATTCCACCCACATTTTCAATATAATAATCAATAAGTGAGGTAGAACCGCCTGTAAAAGTATTGGCAAATTGTGTCCCATCCGGAACCGACGGAGTCATATCGCCGGAAAGAATCGAAAGCGTATTTCCAACCACGTTAATTTCGGGAGCTGGCGCGCCATATGTTCCGGTCACGACAATGTCGTCAAGGCCAAACTCGTCCCGTCCGCCCGAAACAACGACATCTGCACAAGACCAACGTATGTAATAGTACGCACCTGGCGCAACATTTATCCCTGAAATGACAAGGCTTCGCGTTGGCGCTACATCTACAAGAACCCATTGGAAGGCATCGGCTGTTGTTGGAGAAGTATAATCCGCTGCAGATTCCTGCTGAAATGTGATATTGTCGGGAGAGTGTGAAAAATTAAACGAGTTCGATGAATTTTCATCATTCCTCACAAACAGGTTATAGGAAACAGTCAACTGCGTCATATTTGCAGTTCCGTTGTTTTTGATTCTAAGCGTAAGGCTGCCCGGCGCAAACTCGGCATCGCCCGGCTGAATCATCAGCGTTGGGTTCGCGACAGAGGCAGGCGTATCTGTATAGGCATAAAATCCTTCCGTAATTACGGCGGCCGCGACCGATCCCCGACCATGCGCCGGATTGGTCATATTTCCGCCAAAAAGCAAATCACCATTACTCCAGCCTTTGGTTTCCCAGGCATTTGAGTTTAACCTTCCGGGAAAAGTACCGGCAGCAGGCGCAGGTGCGAAACCAGCACCAGTGTACGCAGTACCGGGGGCAGTACCAACCGTGGTTTGCATTGTATTTGAGAAATCTATAGTAGCAGTTGGGGCCGCATTGGTTAGGGAGACCTGGCTGTAAGCCATTCCCGTCCCGACTATAAAGATCACTATAAGTAATAGTATTCTTTTCATATTCGCACCTGTTAATCTTTATAAGTCAATCAAATTTTCGTTCCAAAAAGTCAACCGACAAACCTACAAATTAAAGAATTACAGACAGTTACAGCATCGATGAAAAGCATATTTTATCGATGAAAAACATATTTGAAGAAGTCATAATTCGCTGAATATTAGAAGATTACTTTCCTTGTAAATACTTTCCCACTTTGGGTTAATATCCTGAGGATCAACGGCTGATCTGACGACCGCAGATTCGTAATCGAATACTCGGCAGAACCAATCGTATTTGCCTGGAAAACAGTTCTTCCGACCACATCGCTAACGACAACGGAATGTAACGGTTCAGAGGCTGACCTGATGATGATCTGACCACCCGAAACATATGCTATCACGTCATTTGTAAGGGATGAATTTTCGGCCTGGCCCAGCGCATTGTCGGTGTATCGCAACACAAAACGATCATTGAAAGTTCCTGCTGCAGTTGTAAAAAGATAAGGTGCCTGTTTCAGGTCGTGTACAACTCCAAGCTGCTTGTCTTCAAGATAAACCGAAGTTGTTGCAAGATTTCCCTCGCTATTGTCAATCCTGATCTTGAACGTGCCTGCGATATTGGCATTGTAGCCCAAAGGCACTATATCGAACGGATCGAAACTACTTTTGCCCTGTATTCTATATTTGTCGTTTTCTATAAAAGAATAAAAACTTATGCTGTTTTCAGTTTGATTGACAACTCCATCATAGCCACGATCAAAAGCGGCGGTCGCTTCAGGGAAATACCCGATCAATTGCTGGCTGAAAAGGCCCTGTTCATTTTCCATATTGAGCCAGATCCGGTCCCTTGGCGGCGCTTCACCTTCAATATGCTGGGGCGTACGATAAAATTGTGAATTATTGTACAGCTTGTTTCGCATTGAATTATTGAACACCAGGTTTGTTGCGGACTGCGCATCGATGAAAAATCCTTCACCGGAAGCGACATAACCCGTTGGTGTCGGACTTCCCGTTCCGCTTGAAGTACCGCCCGACAAGTTATACATCGCATAATCCACCGTAATGAAATTGTTGGAATCAGGTCCAGGATTCGAAGATGAAATTCCGGTGCGGTGCGTCCAGAAATAAAGCGTACCCGAGAAATTGGCGTTCGCATTTATGAAGTCATTCGCAAAAATTGCTGACGGATACGGATTCCCGACCAAGTTAAAATCATCCGAATTGCTCGCGCCGTTCCCACTTAAGGCAAGTGGAATGGATACGACACCATTATTGACCGCGCCTGTAAAAACAACCGTGCTCGTCGTTGGGAAGGTTCCGGTAGTAGGCGCCATCACTGCGTACCCTTTCCCTTTTGTCATTGCCGTTGCAGCCGGAACATTTACCCATGCGTTGTTATCGTCATCGAAGCCATCAAACGGAGCTACGACATCGGCGTAATTTGCAGTCGCAAACTGGAATGCATAGTCGAGCCTCCACGTTGGGAATGTTCCTCCAATAGTTGCCGCAACAACAGGTGACGACCAATAGGTATAATCGAACCGGTTGTATGCCGAGGTTGTCTTTTCAACCTTCATCGTCCCATTATTTGTCACAATTCCGGCATCGTCTATCATAACCAACGAAGCGTCATCGGCTACAAATAACGTTGCGGTGTTGCTCACCGTAAGGTCGTTTTGAATGGCTACATAATTATTGGCAGCGATACTCAATGTAAAACCCGAATTCACTGTCACGCTGCACGCATCAATATTACCGTTAATCGCAGTGTTGTAATTTCCGTTAATGACGGCAATATTGGAAGAAGTCGGTGCCGATGGCGACCAGCCTGAACCGTTCCAGGTCACCGTAAGTGCTTCGTCGATTTTCACCGCATTTGAAGCTGTATAACAAGTCGCACCGTTTTCACGAACCTGGCAATAGTACTGGTAATCGTCCAAACCGGCGATATTGGAAATGTTCAATGTTGCGCTTGTCACGCCGGAGTAAACCCCGCCATTCGCCAACTGCGTCCACGTTGTAGCTCCTGGAGCGGCAGAATACCATTGGTACGCCAGCGGATTTCCGCCAACGAAACCTTCTGTTCCTGAAACTGTTAATGCAACTGCCTTACAACTTGGCGTAAAAGACGGTTGTGCAGTGATGTTCGGCGGTATGCCTTGTGAAAAATCATAAAGGCCGACATCCGAATAATCGACTGGCGCTCCTGCATTCCAATCACTCGGATTCCAGGTCGTACTCGGGGCGGTGATGCCGGTGTTTTTCCTTCGATAATAATATCCGGATGGCGCAATTGTAAACGGAGTTCCGCTTGTGTCGCCCCAAAGGTCGATCCAGGTACCGCTGTTGTTAAATAGTCGGATGTTATCGTTATCGTTTATTCCGCTCGCGGCGTTTGTCAGATTCGGAACATATCCTCCAGGGTTTGAGGTTGCATCTGTTCCTCCAAAAGCAACCACATAACCGGAATTGTTGGCAAGGCTGTAACTCGGGAGTGTGATTGTCGCAGTTGGCGCCGCATTTCCATTGTTATATATTCGGAGACTATAATTGAGAAGGTTAACGGTAGCGCCGGTTGCATTCCAAATTTCAACATACGAATGGCTTCCCGATCCATGGTCGGTGACTTCACTGATAAAAATCTTATTTCTCGGAGTTCCCGAATTTCCCTGGCACGAGGTGAGCGAATTGTTGATGACGGTGAAATAATTTGTTGCCGAACAACCTTGTGCGTTTGTTGTGACCAATGCTCCTGACGTTGCTCCGGCGGGAACCCATACTTTAATTTCTGTCGATGAAACCGGTGTAACAACGGCAGCAACGCCGTTAAACGTTACGATCGCTCCTGTCAGGTTGTTCGCCGAGGCGGTAACGGTTACTTCGGTATTTACAGGTCCTGACGCCGGCGTAATTGTGTTCGTTGCGGCTGCGCAGTTTCCAGTTCCCTGAATGACATAATCGTATGGATTCTCGTCGGTGTCATTGTTGGCAATTGTTACTATAGCTGTGCGAACTCCGGCAGCTTGCGGCGTAAAGGTTATAATGAAGGTCGTGCTCGCAGCAGCGGCTATCGTACTTGTCGCTGGCGCTGTAGTAACTGAAAAGTCGGCGGCATTTGTTCCGCTGATACTTACCAATGGCGCGCCGGTTAAAGTAAGCACCGCCGCACCAGTATTTTGAATTTCAAAGTCTTTCGTTGAAGACGACCCAATTGCCGTTGCACTAAATAGCGTGTTGTTGCTGAAAACGGGTGTCGCACTTCCATCGACAATAGTCCCGGTAGCACCCGTAAACCCTTTGACGTTGATTTCGGGAGCGGGAACCATTCCAACGCCCGTAAAGTTGATAATGTATGGCGCTTCGGCACCGGTTGGATCGTTGTTCGGAATTGAGATGCTTCCAGAAAACGGTCCTGCTGCAACCGGCGAAAACGTTACGGTAAAAGTACGCGTTCCGCTAGGTCCACTAAGGCTTCCATTCGTATATGCCGTGGTATAAACATAAGCAGGTGCGCCCGAAAACGTCGCCGATGTCAAATTTAAACCCTGCTGTCCGGTATTTTGAATCGTGAAAGTTACCGGTGTATTTGTCCCAATAAGTTGGGTTCCGAAATCATATGTGCTTCCGGTGATATATGACGTGGCAACGGAGCCGACATAAACGTTTATTTCAGGATCCCGATATCCGGCTGTGAAATGGTTCACGGCAGGCAAAGTCGTTGCCGGGAGTGAAAGCGTGTTTCCCCCGATTGGCGCCCCATTGTTCGTCCATGCCGAGCCGTTCCATTGATTGGATAGCAAGTTCACACCAACAACATCAATATTTAAGTAGGTTCCTGTAAAACTGTAAGCGGGTGAATTAAAAGTTCCTGAACTGTTGACCGACCAATAACGCGTCAGGTAATTTGCTGCCGCATCCATATTCGGCTCCTTGCTGTCATTGACCGAAACACCAAAGTACGCCGCCGAAAAAGTTCCTGCGGTAAACTTCACTTTCGCAGGCGAATACTCGATCGTGCCCGTTTTATCGCCGATAGGAAATTCGTAGTCCACTCCGGTTGTCGAGATGTTGCGCAGCAAAATTCCACCAGCTGCATCATCAGCGATTATGAAACTGTTTGCAGAACCAGCTACCGCCGCCGGAACAGCAGATGCCAATGTCATCGTATTCGCTCCCAAATCGACCAGTCCGTTTGTTAATACGAGTCCGCTGTTAATTGTAACCGGTGTCCCCATTACACAGCCAATCGATCCCGCGCTGCGATTCATTGTCAGCGTTCCAAGATTCTGGAAACCGGCAGTAAAATTCACCGTTCCGATGCTACCCGAACCCAGCAGGGCGAGGTTTGAGGTCGTACTTCCCTTAAATGTCCCGGAGCCTGAAATCACGTTTGCAATTCCCGATGTTCCAATTGTCAGTGTGTTTCCATTGATGTCAAAAACATCGGCACCACTGCTAAAGCTGACAACGTTTCCGGCAAGCGGTGCGCTGATCGTCAGGTTGCTCAGCAATTTAACGGTTGTGTTTCCGGTTGTTGGCGCGAGAACGACGTAAGGTATCGTAAGTGCAGATGTTGATGAAATTGTCTGTGTTCCGTTCTTGGTGAAAAAGATCGCCCGGTTGTTGCCGATGAGATTGCCCGCTCCGGTTACCGATAGGTTTCCTCCCATTTTAAGATCGTCACCTGCAGCAAATCCCAGGCTGAAATTCCCGGCAACTGCGACATCGCCGCCAACGGTGAGTGCGCCACCCGCCGAAACCGATCCGTAATCCATATATAAATTGCTTCCCGCATCGATCGCGAGATTCCCGGCAATGGCTTTCGCAAGCACGCTACCTGCAGCACCATTTATATAATTGATAGTTGTATTTCCGCTGATTTGAACATTGTTTGGATATCCCGGCGTGGTTCCGATGGTTCCGGCGCCAAGTGAGCTCCACTCAAATCCCCTTCCGTACGTTCCACCGGTATTGTAAACCAATGTTGAAGATGCGCCGTAAACCGGTGCATTGCTGAAAAATCCGCCCGCGTCAATTCGCACCGAACCATTGACTTTGAAGAGTCCGCCGCCGCCAATTTGCACTCCGCCGCCAGTTGATGTTACGAAAATTCCGTCAATGTTCGTTGTTCCGTTGTTCGCATAGGAATTGCTAACGATGAGCGATTTTCCGGCATTGATTGTCGTAGTAGTTCCTGCGTTTCGTACAATCGGTGCCGAAGCCGTAACCGCATGGTTGACTATTGCATTTTGTGAACTTGTGGGAACTACGCCGCCAACCCATGTCGAGCCGGTAAACCAGTCGCCGTTTTGGGCGGTTACAATGCCTGTGAGACTTAAGGCAGTCGTGCCATTCAGCGTAACATTTACCGCATTTATTGAGACATCAAAACCGCCGGTTCCTCCTGCGGCCGTATCGCCAAATCCATAAATACGAAAAGTAATGGCAGAAGTACTATTCGTAATTCCTGAAATTGTAATTGTGTTTGCTATCCCAATCGCGGCCGCTGTCAATGAGCCTATGTTTGAACTAAAGCCATCCACTGACGACCGAAGCGCAACGCTTTTCGGACCAGTACCTGAACTATCCCAATTGAAAACAAAACTTGTCGGCGTAAATGAATAGCCCGCATTTGGCGTTACAATGAACTGTATGTAATCGTTACCGGCAACCGCATTTGCAATGGTGCTTGTTCCAGCATCTCCCGTATCCCACCAGTTGCTACCTCCAAATCGGTTCATATTCGCCGCCGCTGTAACGCCTGCTCCCAATGTTAAATTAGCAGCAGATATGTTCGGGTCATTATTTATACTTGGCTCCGACACCTCGGTTCCTGCATTACTAAATGTATTCCATTCAAGCAATTGCGCAGTAGCCGAATTATAAATCGTAAATAGGAACAAAAAAAATAAAAATCTCAATTTCATCATTGTTGTTTTAATACCAGCTCATTAGCTTTACCAGCAGTTTTCCATGCACGAAAAAGCGAGGCAAACTTACACCTAAATTACTTAAATTCAATACATTTACGTTATTAAATTGCTAATATTTGAATAGCTTAAAAATTACTTTTTCAACGCCATGACATCGCTCACCGAAGCCACAAAAAAACTGGAACATTATTGCGCTTACCAGGAGCGCTGCCACAAGGAAGTTATTGCAAAACTTCGTGATATGAAGGTCGATCCTGACGCTTCCGATTCGATTATTGTTCACCTTATCAATCACAATTTCCTGAACGAAGAGCGTTTCGCCTGCAGTTTTGCGCGCGGGAAGCACCGAATAAAAAAATGGGGCCGCAACCGAATCGTCAATGAACTTCGTGCACGCGACATCTCTACCTATAATATTACAACAGCTTTAAAGGAAATTTCCCCGGAAGAATACGAGCAGACTTTCCACGAACTGGCCGAAAAACACTGGGAATCACTCGGCGGAAGAAATTCAATGCTGAAACGAAAAAAGTTTTGTGATTTTTTGCTCCGTAAAGGCTTTGAAACCGATATCATTTACGAAAAAGCTAAATCGCTCGAGACCGGTAGGTGATCGGCATTTTCGTATCTCTTTTATTTCCACAATATTGCTCTACGCCTTCCTTCATGCTGATCGGCAACGCGCCGACTAAAATTTTTCATAAAATTATCGTAGGTGTAACAACCTAAAATGCAGCGGACTAAGATCAAATCCCGCTAATTTACCTTGAACATGATATGTAAGAAAAGAAATATATTCAAATAAAAATTGTGTAGTTAATCGATAATATAATACATTTGGTCGATTTTTACATCTTTTGGCATATAGCCGAACTTACTAGCTAACCTACAAACCATGAAAAAAATTTTACTATTAACCCTACTTTTTCCACTAATTGGATTTAGCCAACTATCTGGCAGTTATGTCATCGGAACATCGCGTCCTGCTCCTTTTAATTCGTTGAGCAATGCCGTCGAGCGTATCAACCAGGTCGGCGTTTCCGGACCGGTTGTTTTTCTTTTGGACGACAACAATTATTCGATTGCAGCCGGTGAATCTTTTCCGATCACGATCGATCAATTCAGCGGAAGCAGCGCTGCAAACACATTGACGATCAAACCGAATTCCGGCAAGAACGTAAGCATTACCGCCGACAATGTCAACGGCTGGACGCCAACGCTTGCAGTTTTTAAAATAAATGGCGCCGAGAACATAATCATCGACGGCAGCAACAACGGAAGTAATTCGAAAAACCTTACGCTCTACAACGGTAACAATTTGAACTATTCGAAGCGGTCGGTAATCTGGATAGCGAATGCGAATGGCGCGAACGGCGCAAACAACGTCACTATCAAGAATCTCGCTCTCGAACAGGAACTCGTAACGGGCGATCTCTCGATCGGAATTTTCGGCGGAGGAACATCGATGGGCGGCGCTCCAGCTGCAGCGAACTCCAACATCACCATAGACAACGTTACTTTTCGGACAATGGGCCAGGGAATTTACGTCACCGGAAGCGCCGTTGCTTCAAAACAATCCCAAAACTGGACAATCACCAATTCGACGTTCGGCTCTACAACCGACAGCAGTAAAGGCTTTTTGGGAATTTACCTCAATAACATCAAGGATTTTGACATCACCTACAACACGCTTGACGGATTTCTGAAATCAACCACAGCCTATAATCCGCTGCATAGCGCAATTTATACAACGGGAATCTGCAGCAACGGTACGATTTCCGGCAATAAAATCGACAACGTCAGGGAAACGACCGGCTCTACCAGTACGGGAATCTACGTTTCCGGAACGAACATCAGCGTTCACAACAACTTCGTCAATAATGTTTGCGGAAAAGGAAATGGCGGAATCACGAACAATGGCTTCGGAATTTTCGTGGACGGCGGACAAAACATTTCGGTTTACCACAACACGGTTCGCCTCGCCGCCGCGCAGTCGAGCGGAACTTCAGCGGCGCTTTTCATCGACAGCGGATCGGCACTCAACATCAGAAACAACATTTTCGTCAATGCGCAGGCAAACGGTGCAACACGTTACGCGGTTTATTCGATGGTTGGAGCTGGCGCGTTTATCAATATTGATTACAACGATTACGTTTCGACGCAGCATTCCGGGTACATGGGTGGAAACAAGCCAAATCTTTCACAATGGAAAACCGCCACCGGTAAAGATTCCCACTCAGTTGCGATCAGTCCAACTTTTACTTCGTCATCCGATCTGCACATCAATCCCTCGGCAGCCACTTCATTGGACAACCTCGGAACTGCAATCGCAGGCGTGAACTCCGATATCGATTATGAAACCCGCAGCACAACAACGCCTGACATCGGTGCGGATGAATTTCAAGCGCCAAAATGTGCGGCATCAACCACATGGAACGGATCTGCGTGGAGCAACGGCCAACCTTCGCTAACCGTTAAGGCGATTTTCAACGGTAACTACGCAACCAATTCATCGAATTTGAAAGCTTGCGATCTGCAGGTAAATGCGGGTTATACGGTTACAATTGCCGAGAATGGATACGTTGAAGTCGAAAATGATGTGATCGTTTATGGCAACCTGATCATCGAAAACAAAGGATCGCTGGTGCAGAACGATGCGTCGGCAATGAATACCGGCAACGTCATCCTTAAACGAAAAACGTCGCCATTAAAGCAATACGATTACACCTACTGGTCCGCTCCGCTTCAAAGTCAACCGCTGAGCGTGACTTCGAGTCCGTCGATTTACTACAGCTTTAATCCTGCGATAAACAACTATTCGTCGCAATCGGCAACATCGGTTATGACTCCTGGCGTAGGTTATATTTCACGTGCGCCGAACAACCTTAGCTATGCAACTCCGCAAATTCTCGAGGTGACTTTCAACGGAATTCCAAACACCGGAAATATTGCAGTCCCGGTGACAAAAGCAGCGAGCGCCTTTAACCTGATCGGAAACCCTTATCCGTCGGCGGTTGATATTGACGAATTTTTGGTTGACCCAGATAATGCGCCATATATTGGCGGAACAATTTATTTGTGGACGCATAACACGGCTCTCAGCATGCAGAATTCCGGAACGTCGGTTTTCAACTATGCCCACGATGATTATGCAAAATATAATGTGACCGGCGGGGTGAAAACCGGATCGGCCGCAGGAAGCGGAAATGCGGTCCCGGCGGGAAAGGTCGCATCAGGACAGGCATTTTTTATCGAAGCGCTGCAAAACGGAACGCACAACGTAATTTTCAAAAACAGCATGCGGTCAAAAGGAACCGGAAACAATAGCCAATTCTTTAAACCATCTGAAAATACACCTGACGCAAACGCACCAATCGAAAAAAACCGGGTTTGGATCAATATCTCAAATAGTGAGGACGCCTACGACCAAATGTTGGTTGGTTATATCACTGGCGCAACAAACGACCTCGATCGTGCCTTTGACGGCAAAATATTCCCGGCAGGGAACGTTGTCAGCATCTATTCCGTGCTGGGCGAAAACAATCTCGCGATTCAGGGCCGCGCGCTGCCATTTGATCCTTCGGATGTTGTTCCACTCGGATACGTGACCGGAATCGCAGGAACTTTCAGCATCGCGTTGGAAGATTTGGACGGGCTGTTCCAGGATCAGGATGTCTTTTTATACGACAAATCCAATTCGACTTATCATAATCTGAAATTGGGCGCGTACATATTCTCAAGCGGCATCGGGACTTTTAATGACCGGTTTGAACTGCGCTTCATAGATTCGAATCTGGCGGCGCCTCATTTCGATGCAAGTTCCAACGACGTGATCATGCTCGCGAAGTCGCGAAGACTTTCAATTCGTGCCGCGGAAAATATCAGTACGATCGAAATTTTTGATATGACCGGCAAATTACTCTACGTCAAGAAAAATGTGAATGCCACTGAATTCACATCCGAGCAAATGCAAACCACAGGAACCGCCGTGCTTGCCATAGTCACATTTGCCGATAGCAATGTGGTCGCGAGGAAAATTATAATCCTGGAACGAGGAAATTAAAAAGAAGCCCGCTCAACAGCGGGTTTTTTTATGGCAGCGCCAGAACGACGCTTACGGCATTTCCGCCAAAACCAACGGCGTTGATCAACACTTTCCGGATTTCACTACGCATTCGCTGCGGTGCGGCAAAAGGAACTGCGAAAAATTCCTGATGCTGCAACATCAATATTGCCATTTCGATGCTCAGCATTCCCGATGCGCCGAATGTATGTCCGATCATCCATTTGTTTGACGTCAACATGGGAAAGTTTTCGCCAAAAACCTTTTGAACCGCTTTGTATTCCGACAGGTCGCCGACGACGGTTCCGGGAGCATGCATTACGATCGCGTCGATTTCCTGAGGGGAAATTCCGCGAAGTGCCATCGACATTGATTTCTGGAAACATACCGCATCGGAGGAAATTGAAATGCTGTGTTCGAGGATTTCGGTTGCGTAACCCAATCTTTCGACTACTGCAAGTGCACCTTTGGATTCTTTCTCCAGCGCACAAACCGCAGCGCCTTCCCCAAGAACCATTGTATTGGATTTCTTTTCCAGATCGAGAGCGCGGCACGGATAACCGGAAGTTTCTTTTGAGTAGATTTTCATCGCCTGCATCTGTGAGATTGTAAAGGCCGTCAACGGCGCTTCGCTTCCACCGGCTAAAAATCGCGAAGCCATTCCCGATCGAAGCCATGCAACTCCGTTCAAAAGCGCGTGGAGAGCAGTCGAGCAGGTGATTGAATGCGAAATCTCCGGACCATCAACCTGCAGATCGTGCGCAACCCAGGAAGAAATATTTCCGAGTGTAGTTGTTGGCGAAGCGAGCGTGTGCGTTCGGCCGGTTTCAAGAAATTCGGCGTGATGCTTTTCAAATAATGCAGTTGCGCCGCGCGATGAACCAAAGTTAATTCCGATGTCGCTGCCGGTCCACGCCGCACTCTTTACCGCTTTTCGCGATGTCGCGATCGCCATCAGTACACTTCTGTCAAGGTTCCGGTAATTGTGGTTCGAAGACCGTATTGCATCGATTTTGTCTTCGGCCGACTTCTCAAGCTTTGCACACGCCAGGTTTCCGGCGAGAGTCAATAATGGCTTACCGGCGCGGTAGGAAGCAAGCACCTGATCGGTTTCACAACCAAGAGCGGAAAGCGATGAAATGGCCGAAATATAAATGGGATCGTACACAAAAAGAATTTGTGCAAAAATACGCTAAACTAAAGTATCAGGTTGGGATTATACCGACAATTTAGCCGGATCAAAGTAACAGGTCAGCAGCGATTTCAAAGGTGCTTTTCCTTCAATCACTTTGTTGAATTCGTCCCATTTTTCGTGTGAAATGAATTTTTTCAGCGGCTGATCAACCTTGCGAATTGAATGCAGGTTTTCCTTTATCTGATTATCCCATTGTTCATGATACCGCAACAGGTCGTCGGGATAAACAATTTTTCGTTCGGTGCCTTCATCGACCACTTCAAACGGCGCTGCAATATTCAGGTAGCCATAATCATCGGTCAGCTGTTCGCCCGGATGAATGTCGCGTACTGCAATCTCAAAATCGTAAGCCGTTGACATGCAACTGGAATTGAAGCTGTGATTGACGAATTTCGCGTTATCCCAGCATAGGACTTTGTTTCCCTGACCATTTGTAAAACAATACGTTTCGAGATATTCCTGCATGAGCGGCGACAGGCGCTCGGTCTTTTCGGGAGTAAAAATCTGGTCGAGTTCATCCTGAACCCAGGTTATCGTTCCTTTCGGAATAAATTTCTTTGCAACCACGCCATAACCAATAATATCGCTAATAAACTGAAGTTCCGTGTCAGGATGAATCATAGAGGCGTGATGTTAGATTTGCAGTTAAATTTATTTTATTTTTTCTAACGCACGCTCGATAACTTCATAAATTTTCGATAATTGTGAATCGCTTATCACATAAGGCGGAAGGACATAAATTGTACTGCCAACCGGACGCATTATGATGCCGTTTTCGATAAAAAAATCATAAAGCCGGTTGCGAAGGCTTCCGTAGTAGCTTTCGGCCGAATCGGTTTTGAGATCCAGCGCCATGATCACTCCCAAGGAACGAACTGCAGCAACCCGCGGATGGCTTTCGATTTTCTGCATAAACTCCCGATGTTTTCTGTCGATTCGTTTTAATCCGTCCTGAATTGCCTTCGATTCCAGAAGATCAAGGCTTGCCAATGCTGCCGCGCAACCTGTTGGATTTGCGGTAAAAGTATGTCCATGGAAAAGCGCTTTATTGATGTCATCGCTATAAAAAGCGTCAAAAATTTTACCTGTAAATGTGGTTACAGCCATCGGGATCGTTCCTCCTGTCAGCGCCTTTGAAAGGCAAAAAACGTCAGGCTTTTCAGTGAGATAATCGCACGCAAAATTGCGACCCGTTTTTCCGAAGCCGGTCATTACCTCGTCGGCAATTGTGAGAACGTCCTTTTCCCGACAGATCCGAATCAACTTGTCGAGTGCTTCAGGCTCATAAATGACCATTCCGGCTGCGCCCTGTACCAACGGTTCGAACAGGAAAGCCGCGCATTGATTTTCGTTTATCACTTCCCTAAGCGCATCGCAGCTTTCTTCTTCTCTGCCCGCAACAGGAACGGGAATCCGCACAACATCAATGAACATTCCTGCGAATGCCTGCGTGTAAAGGGAAATTCCACTGGCAGCCATCGCCGCGAAAGTGTCGCCATGGAATGCGTCTTCAAAAGCAATTATTGTCGTTCTTTTTTTTCCCTGATTGTAATAGAATTGCAGCGAGGCCTTGATCGCAACCTCAACGGCGGTTGACCCGTTGTCTGAAAAAAACACCTTTTCCTGGTTGGATGGGAGCATTTGCAGTAGCCGCTCCGACAGCACTATCGCGGGTTCGTGGGTAAATCCACCGAAAAGCACATGTTCAAGCGTCGTGAGTTGTTTGTAAATCGCATCGGCAATAAAACGGTTGCTGTGCCCGAACGGATTAACCCACCACGAGGCGATCGCATCGATGTATTCTTTTCCGGCTGAATCCCAAACCAACGCTCCTTCGCCCCGTGAAATTACGACTGGCGCACTTGCGGTTTTGTGTTGTGTATAGGGATGCCAGATATATTTTTTGTCTTTTTCGGAGAGGTTCATTTTAGAAGGATTTTAAAGATTGCCGCAAGCCATGTAAACTTCTGGGGAGTTACCAGCAGAAACGCATTAAAGTTTTGAGGTTAAACCGCATACATCAAAATTGATTTTTTCGTAGGGACAAATAGTGACCCCTTCCCGTGTCAAAGCTAATCACCGGCCTAATGGCAATGGTGCGGAAAAACAACATAATCACGGGCGTATTACCTTTAAGCATGGTTTTTTGATTTCTCGTAAACGCTACAGTCACAAATCGTTTAATTGGCTTTTGAACAATTCAGCATATTCCGAAACAACGTTCTTGTCAAAATAAGGTTCGGAATTTATTCGGCCAATTAACTTCGCGGCTGATTTTTTGAGGATGATGCTTTCCGTGGCCTGGTTTTCATCGCCACTGAAAATGATTCCGCCGATTTTCAGGTTCCGAAACTTCAACGCTTCCAAAGTCAGCAACGTATGGTTGATGCTTCCGAGGTAATGCCGTGAAACGACCACAACGTGGTAATCCGGTTTAATGAGATCGGCAATGGTTTCGACATCGTTCAGCGGAACCAGCAGCCCACCGGCGCCTTCAATCACCAGATGATTGTTGGTTTTAGGCTCTGAAAAAGCGGCAACCGTAATTGAAACGTTGTCTATTTCTGCGGCCAAATGCGGACTCGCAGGCGTGTTCAGCCGGAAAGCCTCTGGATGGACAACCGACCTCTCATTGGACAGTAGCGACTTCACGCGCATGCTGTCGGATTTGCAGAGATCTCCTGCCTGAATGGGTTTCCAGTAATCTGCCTGAAGCGCTTCGGTTATAATTGCTGACACGACTGTCTTGCCGACATCGGTCGAAATTCCGGTAACAAATATTTTCATGGGAATGGTTACTCCTGCTTCACAAAAATAGCCAACAATCGAAGAACTTCCTCAATTTCCGCTTGCGAATTATAGCTGTGGATGCAGATTCGCAGCCGTTCCTGACCACTGGGAACTGTTGGTGAAAGTATCGCGCGGATGTCGAAGTTATTGTCGATGAATAGTCTGGAGATCTTCCTTACCGTTTCGTTTCCCGGAATCACAACACATTTTATAGCTGAATTTCCAGCGATGATTTTATCGGAAATGCCAAATTGTGTGGCGCAGGTATTAAAAAACTCGATGTTCTGGAAAAGTTTGTTTCGATCGGCCTCGGATATTGTCAGATGTTGATAGGCTGCGATAACGGTCGCAATCGCGTGAGGCGGAAGCGCGGTACTGTAAATAAAACTTCGTGCAAAATTAATGAGGTAATCCCGAAGGTCTGCTGAACCGAGTACGGCCGCGCCGTGACAGCCAAGTGCTTTCCCGAAAGTCACAATGTTGGCAAAAACCTGATCCTGCAAATTGCTAGCTGTGACAAATCCTTCGCCACGATCCCCAAAAGTACCGACTGCGTGGGCTTCATCAATCACAAGCCGTGCCCTGTGTTCCGAGCAAAGATTGGCGAGTTCACGAAGATTTGGAGAATCGCCATCCATAGAGAAAACGGATTCAGTGGCAACGTAAACCTCATTTTCTGCAGATTGAAAGTTTTCGAGCTTCGACCGAAGATCATAAAGGTCGTTATGGGCGAACTTAATGTTTTTCGCACCCGACAATCGTATTCCGTCGCGAATTGAAGCATGGCAATATTCGTCATACAGGACGATGTCATTGCGTTGTGGAACGCTGCTGAAAAAACCAACATTGGCATCATAACCCGAATTGAAAATCAATGCAGACTCTGCGCCGTGAAAAGTTGCAATCAGCGACTCAGCTTCAGTATAGAAGCCATGGTTTCCGGAGATGAGCCGCGAACCGGTGGCGCCATTTGAAAGTGAGTTTTGTTCAACTATATGCTGTGCCGCGGCAAATATCCCGGCAGATCTGGCGAAACCCAGGTAGTCGTTTGACGAAAAATCGATCAGCGAACCCGATTGCCGCAGCGCGCGGAGTGAACCCGATCTAGTTCGGTCTGATAATTTGTCGGCAAGTCGCTTTGGAAAATTCTGCATTCAACAAATGTAGAAATACCAATTGAAAAAGCGGATTTGGTAATTTCTTATATTGCAAATAAAAACAATGGAAGCAATTTGCCGGAATTGTGATACCGCTTACGTGGCTGAATATAAATTTTGTCCGAGTTGCGGCCAAAAAGCAAATTTGCACCGTCTCAGCCTGCATGAAGTCTTTCATGAAGCAATCCATTATTTTACGCACGCCGACAAAGGGATTTTCCAGTTGCTGCGCGATCTTGCAACCCGTAGTGGCTTTGTCGCGAGGGAATATGTTGATGGCAAACGAAAAAAGTATTTTCCGCCGCTGAATTTCTATTTGCTTGTCGCCGCGATACACGTTTTTACGGCCACCGTTTTTGAAAAAACGAACGATCATGTTGGCAAAACGGCCGGCGCAGCAGCAGGTGACGCTCAGGCACTCCGGATGGAAAGACTGGCGCAGGCGACTCACTTTCTGAACCACTACGGCAATTTTACCGCAATGATTATTTTGCCGTTCACTGCATTGGTGCTCTATCTTTTTTACAGGAAAGCACGATTCAATTACACCGAACATCTTGTTGCCTGCATGTACATGGCCGGGTTTTGCACATTGATTTATGCAATAATAATTCTTCCTGCGGTTAGCCTCTTGAAAATCCCGGGAATTTATGGTGCCGCTGCTTTTTTCATTTTGCAGATTGTTTATTTCAGCAGATTTTATTGTCGGTTTCTGGATAAATCGACGTGGAAGCAGCAGTTGAAAGCTATAGTGGCGAGTTTCTTCGCAGTTGGATGGTGGTTTGCATTTTCCTTTTTGATGATAGTCGTTTATATGTCGACAGGTTTTTGGGGAATCTTGGGATAATATTTAAAATTGTAGTGAAAATGCTTGGAAGACAAACCACTGTTGATATATTAGAATTTGTTCCAGAAACAAACCGCGAAAAAACATGAAATCAAAATTGCTTTTTATCTTATTGGGAATTGCCACATTAGTCACCGTTGCGGGCGCACTGTTGAAAGTTGAACACCTACCGGGTGGCGACTTCCTGCTGGCATTCGGAATGTTTTTCCAATTTGGCACCATTCTTTTTGCTGTGTATAAATCGTCTAAAAACCCTTGAGTTTCGGCCTTTCCGAAAGAAGAGTCATCGGTTGTTTTGAATCTTGGATAAAAGAGCCCGGCCGCGTTAGCGATTGAAGCGGAAATCTTTTAATTGCAGCGAGCAATTAAAAATTGCAGCGAAAAGCGCGGCCGAAGGCAACGCCCAAAAAATAAGCATAAAAAAAGCCCGACTATTGCCGGGCTTTGTTGTATTTGACTGTTTTTAGTCGACCAGGACAATGATCTTGTTGTCCTTCATCTCGATTGTTCCCGAGTTGATCGGCAGCGAGTAACTCTGCGCGTCGACTTTGGTAAATCGCGCTGCTGTCTCTTTTGGAAAAGTGAATGCGGGCGCGGCAATCTTGATGGCGCCTTGTTTCAGGATCGAAACGATTGGCGCGTGGTGATTGAGTACCTGAAAGCTTCCGTCGACTCCGGGCAGTGTCACCGAAGTAACTTCTCCTTTGTATAGCGTGGCTTCGGGTGAAACGATTTCTATTGTCATTTTATAAAAATTGTTGGTTGTTGGATGTTGGTATTTGCAGGCTCCAGCCGCAATCACCAACTGCCAATTACCTATTAAGCTTCTGCAAGCATTTTCTCTCCGGCTTCGATAGCGTCTTCGATAGTTCCTTTAAGGTTGAATGCCGCTTCCGGAAGATGGTCAAGTTCACCGTCGATGATCATGTTAAATCCTTTGATGGTGTCTTTAATATCAACCAATACTCCAGGAATACCGGTAAACTGCTCTGCTACGTGGAACGGCTGAGAAAGGAAACGCTGAACACGACGTGCGCGTGATACGGCAAGTTTGTCTTCTTCTGAAAGCTCTTCCATACCAAGAATCGCAATGATATCCTGTAGCTGCTTGTATTTCTGAAGGATTTCCTTAACTCTTTGGGCGCAGTTGTAGTGATCGTCACCAAGAATTTGCGGAGTTAGGATCCTTGAGGTTGAATCAAGCGGGTCAACCGCAGGATAAATACCAAGCTCGGCAATCTTACGTGACAATACTGTTGTCGCGTCAAGGTGGGCAAATGTTGTTGCCGGCGCCGGGTCGGTCAAGTCATCCGCAGGCACGTAAACTGCCTGTACTGATGTGATCGATCCTTTATTTGTTGATGTGATACGTTCCTGCATCGCACCCATTTCGGTTGCCAATGTCGGCTGATAACCTACCGCTGATGGCATACGACCAAGAAGCGCCGATACTTCGGAACCTGCCTGCGTAAAGCGGAAGATGTTGTCTACGAAGAAAAGTACGTCTTTCCCTTGGTCTGAACCGGCTCCGTCGCGGAAATATTCTGCAATTGAAAGCCCTGAAAGCGCAACACGTGCACGAGCTCCGGGCGGCTCGTTCATTTGTCCGAATACAAATGTTGCTTTCGATTCGCGAAGTCCTGCTTTATCAACTTTGGAAAGATCCCAGCCTCCGGCTTCCATTGAATGCATGAATTCTTCGCCGTAGCGGATAATTCCCGATTCAAGCATCTCGCGAAGAAGGTCATTTCCTTCACGCGTCCTTTCGCCAACTCCGGCAAATACCGAAAGTCCACCGTGGCCTTTCGCGATATTGTTGATCAATTCCTGGATCAATACGGTTTTACCTACACCGGCACCACCAAACAATCCGATTTTTCCACCTTTCGCATACGGCTCGATCAGGTCGATTACTTTAATTCCTGTAAAAAGTACTTCAGATGAAGTTGAAAGATCTTCAAATTTAGGCGCGGCGCGGTGAATTGACATTCCGTTTGCTCCTGTTTTAGGAAGCGCTCCGAGTCCATCGATTGCATCGCCGATTACGTTGAAAAGACGTCCGTAAACATCCGGACCGATCGGCATTTGGATTGGATTTCCGGTCCCGACAACTTCAGTTCCGCGGCTAAGACCGTCGGTAGAGTCCATCGAAATGGTACGCACCATATCCTCACCGATATGCGACTGTACTTCAAGAACCAAAAGGGTTCCGTCAGGGCGCGTTATCTCAAGTGAATCGTAAATTTTTGGGAGTTCAGCATCTTTTGTGTTGAACACAACGTCGACTACCGGACCAATGATCTGTGCAACTTTGCCTATTACTTTTGACATTGCTTATGTATTATTTAATAGCGGTTTAAGATTTTGAAAACGCTCAATTCCAATAAAAAAACGGAACCCGATTTTCGAGTGCAAAGGTAAATCTTTAAAACAATTAACCAATAACTTTTTCTTAAAAAAATCCCGCCCGAAAATATGCTACGCGTTGCCGCTACTGCAAACAAAAAAACCATTCACATGGAATGGCTTTCTTTTTATTTTCGAGTGATTAATTCAGTGTCATCGGATACTGGATCTGATAATCTTCAATTTTGACTCCTTTCAGGTTTGAGCCGTACCTGGCATTGATGGCTTCAAGTATTTTGTTTGCGATAAGAGCGTAGCCGCGTGCGCTTGGATGAACGCCGTCAAGTGAAAATGCTCCGCCGGTAACATAGGCCGCGCTCAGGTGATAGTTGCCAAAACGGATGCCGCCGTTATAAACCTGCTGCAGCAGCGCATTCGAATCGAAATACGCCAGCCCTTTTGAATCGGCAAGCGAATGAATGGTAGCGTTATAGGCGTCAGTCGCAGTTTTCACTTCCTGAACCTCGTCTTTTGAAAGCACCCAACTGTCGGCAAGCGGAACAGAGACTCCGTTTACTGCGGCAGGATTTCCGTTGACCAAGGTTCCGATGAAATTCCGTGACGGCAATACCATCAGGTCCTGGTTAGTCGCAGGCCTGTACGATGGCAGACCAAGCGCTGCAAGATTCGTCAGATAGCTGTCGGCTATGATTACCGGGTTTTTACCTGCCTGGAAAGTAATAGTCCTGCGCGCCGCTTCTTCGGGTGACAAAAGCTGGTTCTGCACGGCAACCTGCAATCCGCCATTATAAGTTGCATAGCCCGCATTAAGCTGCGCTGCTGTTGCTGCATCAAGAGTTACCGGATTGTACGGCACTGTTGTAAAATACGGAATTGTGCTGACGTATGGAATGTTGCACACTACGCCTTTCGCGCCGTTTGCGGTCAATGCGGTAACTAAAGTCTGGTACACATTTGCAAATACGTTCGGATCGGTAATATCGTTTGCTCCATAGCTTGTCGGGTCCAAATTGCCTGTCTGGTTAACACCGATTCCGCCCGAAGTCGCATACGATAAAACATCGTTGGCGCCGATCCAAAGCGAAAAGAAAGTTGGATTTTGCGCGACGGCATCTTCAATTACACTTGCTGTTGGCGAGGACGCGAAACGCACAAAATACGGGTTGGAAGCTCCGATTGGAACTCCGGCAACATTTCCGTAACCGTTAGCAAGCAAATGAAAACTTTTTGCGCCCGGAACACCGAGGTTATTAAACGGTCCCGTTTGGTGTTCTGTGATTTCGGTCAGCGGCGTTCCCGGAACATTTACCGGTCCGACGCCATTAAAATACAACCTTGTTCCCTGAATGACGTTTCCTCCAAGCAAAAGCCCGCCGAGGTTGTCATCCCCAACGTAAGGAATCCGGAACTCGCCGCCACCTACCAATGCAAATTGCGACGCAAGAATATTCGGGTAGCTGTTTTGCTGCCCTCTTTTGAACAAGGCGTTGTCGCTATATCCGGCAGTAAGGGAATTACCAAGGGCAACATATCTCGAAAAATCGGCTGAACCTGCCGTAAGCGGTTCTTCTTTCACCGAATTGTCATCATCATTGTTACATGCTGCGAATACCAGCGTAATCAACAGCAGCCATCTTAGATTTTTTATCATGATCATTTCTTTTAACTTGTTCTACTTACGGATTGATTGTCCATGAAATAAAGTACTGCTGTCCAATTGCGCCCGCTCCGACAACTTGGATATAGTCATCCCCAAAAAGGTTCGTCGCGCCAAGTTTGATAACTGATTTCAGTTTTGGAATGGCGTAATTCACCTGTGCATCGAGGACTGTATTTTCGGGCACGATTCCAACAGCGAACGATGATTCCCAAAGGTATTCGGTGTACCATCTTACGGCTACATTGAACCCGAAATTCTTAAATGCATTCGGATTGTTCAGCATTGCTTTTACGCGGTGTTTCGGCGTATTGAACCCAGCCTGGAAGCTTGGATCTTCCGCCTGATCGAAAGTATATTCGGCAAAGTTGTAATTGGCTGCCAACTCAAAATCCTTATAGATTTTCTTTGAAAGCCCAATTCCGAAACCGCGCGAAGTAACTTCGCTTTTTGAATTGGTATATACCTGATAAACCCTGCGGTCGCCAAATTGAAGCGCTTCGAGAGCGTCAGATCCCGGCGAAACATCAAACACGCTTCCGTAGTACGGCGTAATTACGCGAGCCTGGTTGAGGAAATCGTTATAAATATTGTAATATCCGTTGATGTCGACTGAAAGATCGTTGTTTATTACTGAACGGTAGCCGACCTCAAACGCCTGCACTCTTTCGGGTTTTACCAAGCCGATTTGCGCAACCTGAAGATCTGCAGGGTTACCCGACGCTCCGAAGGCAGTAACCGAAGCCACTGTAAACGCGTTTTCATAAGCCTGAACACCGGTAAGTGTTACTGTTTCCCCGTGTTCGGCCTGACCGGCAACACTTACGGGAAGCGTTTCAACATAGCGGGTGAGGTTGTCGGGTGCAGAACCGATCAGCGCAAACGGGCCTAAATCAAGTCCGATATACTGATCCTGAGTCGTTGGGTTCCTGAAACCGGTTTGATACGACGCCCTGAAATTGTGTCTTTTCGATTCGCCCGCTGAATACACGAATGCAATCCGTGGTGAAACAAAACCATCAAAATTCTGGCTTTTGTCGTAGCGGATCGAACCGGTGAACTTCAGTCTTTCGTCGGCAAGGAATTTTTTAGTCACCTGAGTGTAAAGTCCGTATTCATCATAACGTATTGGTCCGTCGTAGTCGGTGAAAATCGTTCCTTTCGAATTCATTTCATATTCACGTACCGAACCGCCGAGTTGGATTTCGGCAAAAGAGATTACTTCCTTGAAGTTGTAATTGGCTTCGGCATGATACAATCTGGATTCGTCGATGAATTTCGCACCTTGAGTTAGATCCGGATTTTGGATGACCGTTGCCAGCGCGTTGTTGTATTCCGGTGAGCCAACTTGAAAACGCGCACCATTTGGAGCAGTTGGATTTGCCGGGTCTACAAAAGGAGTGATCGGAAGTGCCGGCATACCGGTTGGAAACGCATTGTTGTCGGCGAAATAGCGCGCATAATTCGCGGCGGTATTTGCGTTGAATCCGAAAAGCGCACTGGAAAGCTGGAATGCTGTGGCATAATCGGTAAACCAGTTCTTATCGGCCTTCGCCAACCGGCTCACGTTCCAGGCTGCAAAACGCATATCATAAGAATCGCCAGCGTCTTCATCGGTCATGTAGGCGCGGAAAAAGAAGTTGCGGTTTTTCACTTCCAGTTTTGCCTGGCTCATAAAGAAATTCTTGAGCGCATAGCGGTTTGCGCCCTGATAGACTGTATTTCCAAAACCAAGCTTGTATTGCCCGATGACTTCGAAATCATTTTCCCATGGCCTGTAATGTAGCGAGAAGTCGGCTTTGACGCTTTCGATTTTATTATCGGAAAGATCCTGTTCACGATAACCTGTGCGGCTTACCTGCCCAACGTTCGGGATGAACGTCGTAACCTCATCGCCATAGGTGTTCAATCCATCGTAATTCTGGTTGTTGTCATGAGTTTCCGGACCACCCGTTACGCTGGAAAAATCGGCAGCGATCCATTCGGTTGCTTTCATGTAAGTGAAATTCGCTTTTCCTGCCCATTTTGGCGTGAATGCATAAGCGGCGCGTAATCCGAAATCGTAGTAATCGTTTGTCCCTGCTGCATCCTGAACTGTTTTTCCGTATTTGAAATACGTACTGATTCCAGGATAGGTAAACGGACTTTTACTGTTCATGAACAAAATCCCGTTAAATGCGTTCGCACCGTAGAGCGCCGATGAAGCGCCCGGAAGCAATTCGACGCTTGCCACATCCAGGTCGGAAAGCCCGATCAGGTTTCCAAGGACAAAGTTCAACGCCGGAGAGGAGTTGTCCATTCCGTCTACCAACTGCATGAACCGCGTGTTGGCAACCGTCGCAAAACCGCGTGTGTTGATCGATTTGAACGACAAGCTACTCGTGTTGAAATGCACCTCTTTCAGGTTTTCGAGCCCTTCATAAAAAGTTGGCGATGCTGTATTCCTGATTTGCTGAAGTCCCATTCGCTCAATGGTAACGGGTGATTCAATGATTCTTTCCGGGGTACGCGAGGCAGAAACAACGATCTCGTTGAGTTTTGTTTCTTCATCCGCCATGACAATTGTCAATGGCTGCGAATCCCGAACCGTTACATTTTGCGAAACAAAGCCAATGCTGCTGATTTCGAGCACATAGGGCGGCTGTTTCTTTGTATTGATCGTAAACTTTCCTTCCTCGTCAGTGACTGTTCCGGAATCGTCCCCGACCACCTTGATGTTGGCTCCTGGCAGCGGCTGATTTTTGCTGTCGGTGACCGTACCTGATACTGTGTTTTGCGCTACTGTGAGACCGCAGAAAAACAGCGATACAAGGAGTACAAATGCTTTCATTAAGTAGGGATTTTGTTGGTTAGTGTTGCCAAAGTACAAATATTTTTAACGCGCATAAAAAAAGCGAGAAAAATTCTCGCTTGGTGGTTTTTTTCAATGTTATCAGGCTACTCGACGGTTACTGATTTTGCAAGGTTTCGGGGCTGATCAACGTTACAGCCGCGCATTACTGCAATGTGGTACGAAAGCAGTTGAAGCGGGATCGTGGTGAGCAGTGGCGAAAGCGCCTCTGCAGTATCGGGAACTTCGATGACATAATCGGCAAGTCCGCGAACCTGCACATCTCCTTGGGTGACAACCGCGATGATACGGCCGCTTCTTGATTTGATTTCCTGGATGTTGCTCACCACTTTGTCATAATGGCCCTGACGTGGAGCGATTACAACCACCGGCATGAATTCGTCGATCAGGGCGATCGGTCCATGCTTCATTTCGGCAGCTGGATAACCTTCGGCATGGATGTAAGAGATTTCCTTTAATTTGAGCGCGCCTTCAAGTGCCACCGGGAAGTTGTATCCTCGGCCAAGGTACAGGCAGTTTGGCGAATCCTTAAATTCGGCTGCAATTTCACGAGCCTTATCGTTTGTTTTCAGCGCCTCGGCAACCTTTTCCGGAATGACCTCAAGTTCCTGAAGATACCTGTGGAAATCCGAATTTGACAGCGTTCCTTTGGCTTTTGCCAGACGAAGCGCGATCATGGTAAGAACCGTAATTTGTGTTGTAAATGCTTTTGTCGAAGCCACACCAATTTCAGGTCCGGCATGAGTATATGCGCCCGCGTGCGTTTCGCGTGAAATCGACGATCCAACGACATTGCAGACTCCAAAAACAAATGCGCCTTTTTCTTTTGCAAGCTTGATCGCAGCCAATGTATCTGCAGTTTCGCCCGATTGCGAAATCGCGATAAGCACGTCACCCGAATTGATCACCGGGTTTCTGTAACGGAATTCGGAAGCGTATTCCACCTCAACCGGAACGCGGCAAAACTCCTCGAAAATATATTCTGCAACCAGACCGGCATGCCACGATGTTCCGCAGGCAACGATAAGGATGCGATTTGCATGAAGCAGTTTCTCGAGATTGTCTTCAACTCCGGCCATCTGGATAATTCCTTCATTAGCGAGAAGTCGACCGCGGTAGGTGTCTTTTATTACGTTTGGCTGCTCGTAGATTTCCTTCAGCATGAAGTGGTCGTATCCGCCTTTTTCAATCTGCTCAAGGTTCATCTGAAGTTCCTGAACATACGGATCAACCAACGTATCGTCGGTGATCTTCCTGACGTTCAGCGGCTTGTGCCTTCTGATGATCGCCATTTCCTCATCTTCAAGATAAATCGCATTCGATGTATATTCAATGAAAGGCGAGGCGTCGGATGCAACGAAAAATTCGTCTTTGCCAACACCGATTGCGAGCGGACTTCCCAGCCTTGCCACAACAAGTTCATCCGGACGTTGCTTATCAAAAACAACGATCGCATAAGCGCCAACAACCTGGTTTAACGCCACCTGAACCGCTTTTCCGAGCTTAAGTCCATCAGTCTTCTGAACGTCTTCGATCAGGTTGACGAGAACTTCAGTATCGGTATCGGAATGAAAAACATAGCCACGATTTTGAAGTTCCTTTTTAAGCGGTGCGTAATTTTCGATGATACCATTGTGAATGATCGCGAGATTTCCCGAATTCGAAAGATGCGGGTGCGAATTGATATCGTTCGGAACGCCGTGTGTAGCCCAACGTGTGTGGCCCATTCCCATGGTTCCTTTTGGACTTATTTCTTTTTCAGCCTTTTTCTCGAGGTCTGAAACCTTTCCTTTTGTTTTGGCCAGTTTGATTCCTTCGCCGTCGCAGAGCATTACTCCGGCGCTGTCATAGCCCCGGTATTCAAGTCTCTGCAATCCTTTAATAATGATAGGATACGCTTCGCGATAGCCTATGTAACCAACAATTCCGCACATATATTATCTGATTAGTGTTAGTTTGGTTTAGTGTAGAAAATTTCCAGCCTGAGCCTCTTATCGTAATTTGCGCTCGACGGATCGATATTTGGTCCGTACAAAACAGTTCCAACCGGGCTCATTACGGATGCCTGCGGAACAAAGTTATTCAATTCGGTGTTGGTATTCTTCAATTTGTTCATTGAAGATATTCCGATGTTCTCCGTGACGGAAAGTCCCAATCTGACATTTGTCGAATCCTTGTCGATCAGGTCGCGAATATAGTTTGTAAGCCTGATCTTGTAGCGGATGCCGCGTCCGTCAGTGCCGGTTTCCCGTTCGATAATACCGCCATGGATGGTTTTTGCATATTTTGGGCCGAGTGACGACGATGAATTGTCGAAAATGTAATCGACCAGCGGGCGCTTGTTGTTGATATCGTACAAATATATCCGTTCAGGTTCTATGATCGACGCGTTTTGCATCGCACCCTGATCGATGTTGAAAGTGAGATTAGCTTCATTAATGAACCAGCCATTTGCCTTAATTTCTTCCAATTGTTCCGGAATGTCGTCTGAATCTGCCGGATCGTCTGCACCAAAAAGATCGATTGTGGCAACCGCGCCTTGTCCGCCATGCAGGTACAACCATGGCGCGCCGGCTGTCGTAGGAGGCTGGCTGATCGCGCTGACATAAAGCGGATTCTCATCCGAATTGGAAAGGATGCTTACCGTATTGCCTTTCATATTCAACACCAGCGACTTATCTTCACGAACAACAGTCGTCGTTGTTTCACCGTTCACGGTAGTGGTAGTCGATTTATCCTGCTTGTACTTAATCGTGATCTTTCCTTTTGTAAAATCGAGCATCGCAAGCTGGCCTTCATCGGCTCCGAAAGATTCCGCCTTGAATACGATTCCGCGGAAATAATTCTTGAAAACGCTGTTGTTGGCCAGGCTTCCCGCAGGTGCATTGATAATGTTATCCAGGAAATACTGCTTGTCAAGCTTGAGCTCCATGCGCGGGGCGACTTTTGAAATTTTAACGTTGCCGTGCGAGTCGAGCGTTTCTTCGGTAACCTCGCTGTTGTCGAAGAAAAACTGCTCGTTTTGGCTCAGTAACGGATCGTTGTTCAGGTTTGGACTTGCCGCCGCCAGCACTTCGGTCTGATCGGAATAATACCGTTGCGTGGTCAGTTCGCCATTCTCATCGTGATCGATATCTTTCAGGAAATATCCCGAACGATATACGCTAAGTTTGATCCTGCTGCTGTTGGCGCCATAAACATCGCCGAGCTTGTAAATCTTGGTTCCATCCGAATTGGTTGACGTCACCGAGCTGGTGTAAGGCACGGTCAGGGTAACGCTGTCTATCGAAGGCGGGTTGTCGATTGTCGTGAAAGTCGGATTGATCGTGCCGAGTTCAAGTTGGGTCACAAAACTGGCAGTTGTCGTTCCAAAAGCCGGATTTTTGTAGATCCCAAGCGGATTGATAGGCATGTTATTCGACTGTACCGGCCCCGTTGCCTGGTTGTTTGCGCTTACGATTGCATCGGTGTACGACTCAAAATTAAAATGGTCGTCGCCAACGATGTCGGAGCCAAGTTCACTGAAATCCTTATCGCAGGACGAAAAAAAAGACAAGGCAACCAGCGGAAAAAATATTTTGTAAGCGTTGGAAAATCTCATAGTGTGGAATAACGTAATTTATTGAAGCATATTTTTGTAAAACGCCGTATATGCTGCGGCAAACTGATCTTTCGGCGCGAAAGGTAGAAAAGGTTTACCTGACGATTCTATAAATTTTGTTAAACTTGGAGACAGGTTATCAGACCCCACAATCACTGCGTCGGAGTGGCTGATGCTGGCCATCATCAGGTTTTCGTAGGTGGGAACTGCAAGCATCGAAACCGATTCTTCGGGAATGCCGTCAAACTTTACTTTATTGATCATTCCGATGTCGAGCGTACCTTCGAAACCCTGGCTGTACGCCGAGGTCACGATCTTCGTTTCGGCAAAAAGCGCCTCGTCTTTGTAATAATGCTTCATGTAAATCGGAAGCATTCCGGCCATCCAGCCTTGTACGTGGATAATATCGGGAACCCAATTCAGTTTCTTGACCGTTTCGACGACACCTTTTGCAAAGAATATAGCGCGTTCGTCGTTATCCGGATAAAGCGCGCCTTCCTCATCGGTGAATGTGGCCTTGCGCTTGAAATATTCGTCGTTGTCAATGAAATAAACCTGAATGCGCTCTTTTGGGATTGACGCCACCTTTATGATCAACGGCATATCGAGGTCATTCACTACCAGGTTCATTCCTGAAAGCCTGATAACTTCGTGCAACTGGTGCCTGCGTTCGTTTATATTTCCGTATCGCGGCATGAAAATCCTGATTTGGCATCCCTGATCGTTGATCATTTTCGGAACATCATATGACATCAGGGAAACTTCGTTTTCAGCCAAGTATGGTACTACTTCAGATGATACGTACAATATCCTCTTATCCTCCATTTGCATCTATATTATTTATTGCCGATAAAAAACACGCAAAACTATAAAAATTTATGCAGTTATTAACTAAAATCTTAAGTTTGCAGCCGATTTAAATTTCAAGTTGGATGCTCATTTTCAACCGACAGGCAGCCTTGTCAGCATATCTCGAAACGCTTCCGGTCAATAAAATTGTGGGTTTTGTTCCCACTATGGGCGCCCTTCATGAAGGACACCTGTCGCTGCTGCGGGAATCGCTTAGGCATAATACGATTACTGTCATCAGTATTTTCGTTAACCCGACGCAGTTCAATAATCCCGAAGATCTCGAGAAATATCCGCGCACTCTCGATGCCGATGTGAAGAAAATTGAAGCGCTCGACTCTTCGATCGTCATTTTTGCGCCCAACGTTGACGACATATACCACGGCAAAACCGAATCGGAACACTTTAATTTTGACGGCCTCGAAGACCAGATGGAAGGAAAATTCCGTTCCGGGCATTTTGACGGAGTCGCCACAATCGTTAAGTGCCTGTTTGAAATTGTCAGGCCACAGAACGCCTATTTCGGTGAAAAGGATTTTCAGCAGCTTCAGATTGTACGAAAGCTGGTTTCAAAATACAGCCTTCCCGTAAAAATCATAGGATGCCCCGTTTTCCGCGAATCTAACGGATTGGCGATGAGCTCACGCAACGAACGGCTCACCCAAGATCAACGCGGTCTTGCATCCATTATTTACAAAACGCTGAAAGCTGCCCGTGCGCGCTTCGGCACGAAAAGTGCGAGGCAGGTAACTGCCGCAGTGGAAGAGGTTTTCCGCAATAATCCCGATTTCAAGCTTGAATATTTTCAGATCGCAGACGAAGAGACGCTGAAACCGGTAGTGAGAAAGTCGAAACACCGAAAATACCGTGCTTTCATTGCGGTGTTTGTCGACCAAATCAGATTGATTGACACCATTGCATTAAATTAATTACCTTTGCCCCATGCTTATCCACGTCGTAAAATCGAAGATACACCGCGTTACCGTTACCGGCGCCGACCTTAATTATATCGGCAGCATTACCATAGACGAATCGCTGATGGAAGCCGCCAATATTGTTGAAGGCGAGAAGGTTTCCATCGTTAACATAAATAATGGCGAGCGACTCGAAACGTACGTCATTAAGGGCAACCGCGACAGTGGCGAAATCACGCTGAACGGTCCCGCCGCACGGAAAGTCCACAAAGGCGACATCATTATCATAATCGCCTATGGCATTGTCGATTCGGAAGAAGCAAAAACCTTCAAGCCGAGCCTCGTTTTCCCGAACGAGAAGAACAACAGCCTGACCTGATTTAATTCTGCTGTGCCACAAGACTTGAAAACGGGCCGCGAAATGGCGGAACAGCAAATAGAACAACAGCCCGTTCCCGGCAAACGCAGGTTTGGCAAATTGCTTTCGATAGCGCTTCCGCTCCTGCTCGGTTTTTTCCTGATTATCTATCAATACAACCAGTTTACGCCGGAACAGCTCCAGGAAATGAAAAGCTATTTCCGGACAGCCGACTATTTCTACATTGGCCTTTCGTTGGTAGTGGCGCTATTCGGCTATTTGTCGCGCGCCCATCGATGGACCTATTCGCTGCGACACATGGGTTACCAATCCTCGTTCAAAAACAATTTGTTGGCCGTCTGCATTTCCTATTTCATAAATCTGACGATTCCAAGGTCGGGCGAGATTTCTCGTGCCGTTGTTCTCAAAAAATATGAAAATGTACCGTTTGACAAGGCATTCGGAAGTATCGTCGCCGAACGGGTTGTGGACCTCATCATCTTCTTTTTATTTGTCGTTCTAGCCTTGGCTTTCCAATTCAATGTTCTTAAGGAATACATTGTTGAAAATATTCCGTTGGGGAAATTGGCATGGCTTGTTGCGGGCAGCTTCGGTTTTTTGCTCCTCGGGATTTTCCTTTGGTTTTATTCGCGTTGGACGCTGATCGAACGGCTTAAAATAAAGGTTTCCGGTGTGACCGAAGGATTTATGAGCGTTTTCAAGATGCGCGACCGTTGGGCCTATTTGTTCCATTCATTCTTTATCTGGTTCACTTACCTGCTCATGTTTTACGTCACAATTTACGCGCTTCCGGAAACCAGCAACATCGGTATCGGCGCGGTCATCACCGGTTTTGTGATGGGAAGCCTCGCGAACGGATTCACCAACAGCGGATTTGGCGCATTTCCATTGCTGATTGCCCAGATCTTTCTGCTCTACGGTGTTGCCGAAACTGTTGGCACCGCATTCGGCTGGCTTGTGTGGATTTCGCAGACGCTTTTGATGGTAGTGCTCGGCCTGGTTTCGTTCATCCTTCTTCCGATTCTTAACCGTAACAAATAATTTTTTATATTGGCTTGCCCGAATTGCGATCATTAACCTGCTTAAGAAATGATTCCAACCGCAAAACCAATGATATGAAACATTGCCTTATCGCAGTACTTTGTCTGTTCACCATTTCACTTTTCGGGCAGAAGATGACCGATACGATTCACTCCAAAATGGGCGACCGCGAAATTACGATCGGGATTCCGGCGTCTTATAAAAAGTCACCTTCACAAAGATATCCGTTACTGCTGCTTCTCGACGGCGATTATCTTTTTGATCCTTTCGACGGTGCACTTAAATACGGCAATTATTGGGACGACCTTCCGGAAATGATCATTGTGGGAATCAATCAAAGCAAAGATCGCGATGCCGATACAACTTCGGATCCTGAAACCGGCCTGCCCGAAGGACAAGGAGAAAAGTTTTTCGAGTTTGTAGGCGAAGTCGTGTCGGCAGTCGAAAAAAATTACCGCGTTTCAAACTTCCGCATTATCGCCGGCCACGATCTTACCGCAGGGTTTCTCAATTATTACCTTTATAAAGACAATCCGCTTTTTAATGCGTATATTTCGATGAGCCCGGACCTGCCAACCGGAATGGAAGAACAGATTCCGGAAAGGCTTGCCAAGCTGCAGCAGCCGATATTCTATTATCAATCCACCGCGGACGGCGATCTTAAAAAAATGCAGAAGCGGATAAAAACCTTGGATGAGGCAGCGCAGAAGGTGAAGCGGCCAGCGCTCTATTACAAATTTGATGAATTTAAAGGCGCGTCGCACTATTCGCTTGTGCTCCATTCCATCCCGAACGCGCTGTATCACTTCTTTTCGGTGTATCAGCCGATATCATCAAACGAATTCAATGAAAAAATCGCCGTTCTTCCATCGGGATATGTTGACTATCTCATCGCCAAATACGACATGTTGGATAAAACGCTGGGAATGAAATTTCCGATCCGAATCAATGACTTCAAGGCGATCGAGGCCGCAATCCTGAAAAACAAAAAGTACGAAGAGTTCGATAAGCTCAGTGAACTCGCAAAGAAAAATTATCCCAAATCAATGCTTGCCGATTACCATTTGGCCATGATGTATGAGAAAACGGGCGACCTTAAAAAAGCGATCAAGTATTACCAGAACGCTTTTCAAAAGGAGGAAATCGGCGACCTGACGAAAGACATGATGCTGGACAAGTCGGATGAGCTCAAGAAAATGTAGCCGACTCTATGTCATCAAAACTCAAGACCTCTTTTTTCTGCCAAAATTGCGGCGCGCAATATTCCCGTTGGCAAGGCCAGTGCAATTCCTGTAAGCAGTGGAATACAATTGTTGAAGAAGTAATCCAGAAACCGGAAAAAGCCGATTGGAAAGAAACCGATCCGGCGTCAAAAAAAGCAGCGCGACCGTTGCGGGTGAACGAAATAAATTCGGGTGAAGAAATCCGCATGCGAACCGGCGACGGCGAACTCGACCGCGTGCTTGGCGGTGGAATTGTCCCCGGCTCACTGATTCTACTTGGCGGCGAGCCCGGAATTGGAAAAAGCACATTGCTGTTGCAGATTTCCCTACGGCTTCCGTTTACAACGCTATACGTTTCGGGAGAGGAAAGCCAGAAGCAGATCAAGATGCGCGCGGAGAGAATTACACCGTCCGGCGGGAACTGCCTCATCCTGACCGAAACAAAAATGCAAAATATTTTTCGGCAGATAAAAGAAACCACTCCCGATGTTGTGATTATCGATTCGGTGCAGACACTTCATACCGATTACATCGAGGCATCACCCGGCAGCATTTCACAAATCAGGGAATGTACCGCCGAGCTCATCCGCTTCGCGAAAGAAAGCAACGTCCCAGTCATCCTGATCGGCCATATTACCAAAGACGGAACGATTGCCGGACCGAAAATCCTTGAGCATATGGTTGACACCGTACTGCAATTTGAAGGCGACCGCAACCACGTATACCGAATCCTGCGATCATTAAAAAACCGCTTCGGGTCGACGGCAGAACTCGGAATTTATGAAATGCAGGGCAGCGGCTTGCGCGAGGTTTCGAATCCGTCGGAGATATTGCTTTCACATCGCGAAGAATCATTATCGGGCACCGCAATCGCGACAACCCTTGAAGGAATGCGGCCGCTGATGATCGAAATTCAAGCCTTAGTGAGCACCGCAGTTTACGGTACGCCGCAGCGCAGCACGACCGGATATAATGCAAAACGGCTCAATATGATCCTGGCCGTTCTTGAAAAACGGGCCGGTTTCCGTCTCGGAACAAAGGATGTATTCTTAAATGTCACCGGCGGAATATCGGTAGACGATCCGGCAATCGACCTTGCTGTCGTAGCAGCAATACTCTCGTCGAATGAAGACATTCCTGTCGGAAAAGACTATTGCTTCGCGGGTGAAGTCGGCCTCTCCGGCGAAATCAGGCCTGTAAATCGCGTCGATCAGCGGATTCTCGAAGCAGAAAAACTGGGCTTCAATACGATTTTCGTATCGCGTTACAACAAGATAACCGTTAAGAATCAAGGAATAAAAATCAGGCTCGTCTCCAGGATCGAGGATGTTGCCGGTGAGTTGTTCGGCTAAGTTAATTTGCATAACTTTATAGACCGACTAACTTCATTAATGAAAAATTCAAGGCGAATAGCAATAAACGCGGCAAAAGTTGCGGGCATACTGATCATTCTCTGCGTGCTGGCCTACTTTCTTTTCAGGAACACGCTGCTTGAAAAAGCCATCGGTAAAATCCAGGACAAAACCCGCACCGAATACAATAGCCGCTTCGTCGTTGGCTCGGCAAAATTTAACGGAGTCAGCGGAATTGAGCTGCACGGCGTTTCATTGGTGCCGAATAATGCCGACACCATTCTCAGCCTGAAAGATGTCCACACCGAAATCAACCTGCTGCAACTTCTGGTAGGAAAGGTCCAACTTCACGAATTGCAGTTGTCCAACGGATACATTCAATATGTCAAGAAGGACAGCATCCGAAACATTGATGCCTTTATCAAACGAAAAAAAGATACTGTCGCGGTTTCGAAAGAAGACCAGAAAAAAGATTACGCAAGATCAACTTATAAAATCCTGTCGCGAATGCTGAACCTTGTTCCAACCGATATGAGCCTGAAAAACCTCTCATTTCTGGTTGACGACAACGGGAAGCGCGCATCAGTCAAACTCACCAACCTGCATCTTATCGACCAGCAGATGGAAACGGCGATTGAGGTACGAACGAATACCTTCAGTCAACGGTGGCGAATCAGCGGAATTGCGGATCCGCGAGGCAAGAAAGCGGACCTTCGATTTTACAACATCGATTCCGGCGCAATTCGGGTCCCGTTTGTCGACGAGCGGTACCACGTGATCTCGAGCTTTGATTCGATCAGGATCCGGCTTAAAAACATGGACATGCAAGGCGACGAACTGATGGTTAGCGGCTTTGCATCTATCAACAACCTGCTCGTTAATCATCCGAAAATCGCCACAAGGGATGTTGTTGTGAAACGTGCCGATGTGGATTATAACCTGGTTTTCGGGCCCGACTTCATCCGCGTCGACAGTACTTCCACCGCAAGGCTCAACAAGCTTGTAATGCATCCGTTTGCCGAGTATAATATCCAAAAAGACACGATTTATAAATTGAAGGTCAAAATCCCGAAGATGCGCGCGCAGGACTTTATTTCGTCACTTCCGGATGGACTTTTCCCGCATTTCGAAGGAATGGAAGCGGAAGGAACTTTTGATTTCCGCCTCGATTTCCAATACGATAAGAACAAGCCGAGCGCGATTGTTTTCAATACGATCTTGCATAAGGACGGCCTGAAAATATTGAAATACGGTGAAGCAAACCTGGGCAAGCTCAATACGGTTTTTGTTTATCGCGCCTTTGATAATGGAAAATACCAGCGGCCAATTGTCGTTGGAAACAGCAATCCGAATTATACGCCGTTGTACCAGATTTCGCCTTATTTGCGGTACTCGGTACTCACCACGGAAGATCCGTCGTTTTTCAGACACAAAGGATTTATAAATGATGCGTTTAAGCAATCGATCATCAAGAACATCAAAACGAAAAAATTCTCCCGCGGCGCCAGTACGATTTCAATGCAATTGGTGAAAAATGTGTTCCTTACAAGGGAAAAAACGCTTTCGCGGAAGTTGGAGGAAATCCTTCTCGTTTACGTTTTAGAAAACAACCGAATCGCGACCAAAGAGCGGATGCTTGAAGTCTATTTCAACATCATCGAATGGGGTCCGAATGTTTATGGCATCGGGGAAGCGTCCCGGTTTTATTTCCAGAAACATCCATCCGAATTAACGCTTAACGAATGTATTTTTCTCGCGTCAATCATTCCGAGTCCGAAAAAATTCATGTGGCAGTTCAACACCGATGGTGAACTTCGCAGCGGCGTAGCGCGACATCAGGAACGGCTCACCCGGCTTATGTTTGCCCGCGGAATCCTCAAGCCCGAAGATACGCTGTACCAACTCAAAAAAATCCTGATTTCAGGTCCGGCGCGCCGATTTATCAAGACCAAAACCCCTGACGTGGTTGAGCCCGATCCGGAAATGGACGAATTTGATTTTTGATCAATCATTGTGTTTGTAAATTTTGTAACTTGTTCTCAATCAATTTTGTAAATCGAAATTGACGTTGAAAATTACATTACAAGTCAAAAACAAACATTATGAAAAAAATTACTTACCTGCTTATTTTGGCGAGCCTTCCTTCGGTTTCGCAAACAATAGGAATCACGCCTTTTGCGACTGGCCTTTCGTCGGTTGTCGAGATCACAAACGCTGGCGACGAGCGCCTTTTCGTAGTACAACAATCCGGTGCTATAAAAATTGTCAACACCAATGGTTCCGTCAATGGCACTAATTTTCTTACGCTTACAACGGCAACGATCAGCACGGGCGGCGAACGTGGACTTCTAGGATTGGCGTTTGATCCGAATTATGCAACAAACCGGTTCTTTTATCTGGATTACACCCGCGCGGGCGATGGCGCAACCGTAATTGCGAGGTACAGTGTAAATCCCACCAATCCCGATGTTGCCGATGCTTCGAGTGGAGAAGTATTGCTGACGATTCCACAACCTTTTTCCAATCACAATGGAGGAACTTTAAAATTCGGGCCGGATGGATACCTGTACATCGGAATGGGTGACGGCGGAAGCGGCGGCGATCCGGGAAACCGTGCGCAGAATATAAATGAATACCTCGGAAAACTTTTGCGGATCGATGTCAGCGGCGGCAGCGGATATTCGGTTCCAAGTGATAACCCTTATGCAGGTGCGACCCCCGGAGTGGATGAAATTTGGGCAATCGGATTGCGGAATCCGTGGAAATATTCATTTGACAGAAGTACCGGCGATTTATGGCTTGCCGATGTCGGGCAAGGCGAAGTTGAAGAAATAAATCACGTCAGCTCAACCGATTCGGGATTAAATTACGGCTGGAAGTGCTATGAAGGAAATGCAGTCTATTCAAGCTGTACCGGAACTGCGACTTTTACCTTTCCGGTTGCGACATATACGCACTCCGGAACCGGCGGCTGTTCAATCACGGGCGGCTATGTCTATCGTGGTACGATGTTCCCGAACTTCGTCGGGAAATATTTTTTTGCGGATTACTGCCTGAACCGGATTGGAATGCTTACCCAGCCGTCAACAATTACCTATTCGTCTAATTTTAGCGGCAGTAACAGTTTTACGACGTTTGGTGAAGATCTCGCCGGGGAACTTTACGTGGGAAGCGGCGGAACCGTCTATCGGCTTGTCGACACCTCACTGGCAGTAAATAATCCGTTGCGCAATTCATTTTCATTGTCGCCAAATCCTGCCAAATCTGAAGTTTTCATTCGCAACGCCGAAGGATCGACTGCCAAATCTGTTGCGGTGTACGATATTGCAGGCAAACTGCTAATAGAAAAACAGCTTTCCACATCGGCCACGAACAGGCTTGATACAGGAACGCTGCAACAGGGGATTTACCTGGTGTCGGTAATAGATGCCACCGGATCCAAACAAACGATGAAACTGACAATTCAGTAAAACATAACCCCGAAGAAATTTGGGGTTTTTTGTTGCTTAGCTCAAAAATTTTGCCCCAACTAATCTTTTATTCCAAGCTTGTCGATCAATTTTTGGTTGAGGTTCCAGCTTTTTTGATAATCGCAATTCAAAAGGTAGTAATCTACTGCTACGTTATTTTTTTTCGCCTGATCAAGAAGTGCTATCCAGGCGAAAGCGTGGTCGTCATTGACCCTGCCTGAATAAATGGTGAATGTTAGCACAACTGTAATTCTGTTGCTGTTTGAAGGTAAATTAGTTAATAATAAGTTGGAAAGGTCAGAAAGAGTTACCGCCTCCGGATCGGGAGCATTTGAAAGATTCTTCAGGTCTTTTATAAAGTGGTCAACGCCTGCATTGCAATCTTCAGCCGACTTTTTATAACTCACCATTTGACCATTTTCATTAAAAAAAAGGGCGTCCGGAAATGAAAGCAGCTTCATTTTAGAGGCCTGTGCAAATGCAAGAATGTCCTTGAAATAATACACAGTGTCAACGGAAACCTTATTTTTCCTCAAGTATTGCTTCACAGAAGCATCTGACTCCAACCTTGGTGCCTTTACTCCATAGGCGAGTTTGGCGGCGGATTGACAGGAGGTGACTGTCAATTGGAATTGAATAAATAACACTAAAATAAAAAAGGTTCTCTTCATTAGAAAACGGTTTATAGCGGATTGATTAACCGACTTAATTCAATAGCTACTTTTACAGCCTATGCAGCTTCTTATTATTGTTAATTGTTTGCGGCAGTTATAACGTTATGGGCACTCCAATCCCGATCCAAATTTAGTTTAAACAGAAAATAGCACATATTTTCAGGCCCTACAGTTGTGCCATCAACCGAGACGATTTGTTCGCCCAAATGCCACTTTTCTGACTCAAAATTTAGATAGCCAACTATCAGCTTATCATTTGAGATAGCAGCCATAGCAATGTTTTCGGGACGTACAATTTCTTTTGTGCTTTGGAGTTGCTCAGGCCTGATGGGTTTGAAATACACCAGATTATTTTTCTGGTCAATTATCCAATTAAACTGTTTTATAAAATTGAAGTTCAATATACTGCGTTCAGACCGCTCATCGATTGCAACCATACACTGAAATTTAAAATCTTTAAGTGAGCAGTTTGCAGGAAATATTTGTAACTCAAACGGAACAGCATCACCGCCGACAACCGTGTTGAGATTGTGCAAAGTGTACAGCGGATTTTCGAGCTTATAAAGATTTTTATTCACCAACGTTGCAAGCTGATTTCCGGTATCAAACATAAAGAAGTCAGTTATTCCATTAATCGACATTTTGATATAAAAAATGCCGTTGTATTCTGTGAATTTCGCCTCAAGCGGTATAAATCCAGTCAAATCAGGTTTCGTAGTAAATCTTATAAAGCCTTTTTCGTAATTTAACTCCGTGGCAGCATCTAGATTAGGAACAAAACGATCAACGATTCCATCAAACTTAAACGCAGTCTCGCAATAGCTTTTTGGAGTTGCACCGACAGCAAGATATTTTCGCAGCGAAACAAAGCTTTCACTTGCCATTGAATCAATTACGTATGTTGTGATCGTACTGTTGACTTTTTTGTCGAAACCATAAATAGTACGTTCACGTATTTTCTGCTGCTTCTCCAGATTGAATTTCGGATTATATATTACAGTCACTCCGGCACCTGTATCATATTGAAAATTATGAGGAACTCCATCAATATTTATGGTTATCGCTTCCATTTTATCGGTTGAAAAATGTACGATACTATCTTTTAAGACTACGGCATCCTGATGAGTATAGGCTTTAAACTCAGCGCATGAGACGAAAAACAATGACCAAATGAATAGTAAAAATAGGTTCTTCATAATAATATAATTTAAATAGATAAAGGGAGCTGATTTTCAACTCCCTTGTTCTTTTAAGGGTTATTTGGCCAAAAATCGATAATCGCTGGCGGCGGTAATGCAAGAGCTGCCGACCCATACTGGATGACGGCGTTTGCGGCCCAATTTATCAGTACTTGCCACCATTTTTTAGGTGGATTGGATAACGCTTTGTCGGCGGTAGAATTGAATTTTACGTCTTTCGACAGATCCATTGCACACGTAAGCAATATTGTGTTGTCAGCCTTCATAATATCACAGTCGGGCGTGCCGTTACTAACGTAGGAGTATATTTTTCTGAACAATAGGTCTTGTGAAGGATACGTAGGCGACGGAACCATTAACGCTTGCAAAAACCCGTCATACGATTGGCCTTTTGTATAGAATGCTTTTGAAACATTAACAATTGTTACCATTTGTGCACTCGTGCAATTTCGTTTTGCAGCGTCAGAAAAAGATTGCGCAAACGAAATTGAACCGAATAAAACGGTGGCTATCAAGCCAAAGATAAATTTTTTCATACTTTTGTTTATAATTTTTTGAAATTATTGCAGTCATACTTTTGTGTCTTCCAGAACATGTTAAGGTATGGCTGCTTTTTTTGGCCGTTTATTCAACTATCGCACAACAACGGCGTTCAATTGTGCAAAGTTCCTCTCGGACAGCATACAGGTGGTCAGCCTCTTTCGACCTTTTTGTTTTATATCCGTAAAATTATTTCACGACAATTCCTGCCATTACAGTTTTACCGCATTATATGTTAACCACCTGCAACTGAGCGTATAAAAAGCAGTGAAATTAGTTGCGATTATGACAAAAAAAAAGACCGCTCATTCGAACGGTCTTTCTATCATAAAAGCTGAACTTACGCCTGAAAAGACATAAGGCCAATGTATTGTTGCCCTTCTTTCGTAGTGCTGTGCGCCACATGCCAGGACTCGGTATTTATAGCATCGGCGGCGGCTTGTGCGATTTCACGTGCCCGATTTTTATAATCGGCAGTGAGCGAATCGTCGAGTTCAAATACAACGTCGACTATTACGCATGGGCCGGTTCCGGCATCGACTTTCTTCTTCTCCGGTTCTTCGCGCTTCCATTCCGAGACATCGACGAGCGTAGATTGGCCGGTTAACAACGACGATAAAATGTTATCCTTTGCCCGGGTCTCAGCAGCTTGGTCATTTTTAAGGTCAAGATTTTCGAGTCCGAGCGAATTTTCTATTTTAAAAGCGGCTGATACTAACATAGTTATACGGTTTAGATGTATAAATTTCGACCATTTTTGGTGAACCGTGTGCTTCAGAACTCTTGAAATATTGTTAAAATTTACCACAAAAAAACCATCCTTCCGAATGGTCTTCTGTAGCCTCGCCAAGAATCGAACTTGGATCTAAAGTTTAGGAAACTTCTATTCTATCCGTTGAACTACGAGGCCTTATAAAAAAAGTCCAACATTGCTGCCGGACTTTCTTAAAAGCTCCCCCTCTTGGGCTCGAACCAAGGACCCTCTGATTAACAGTCAGATGCTCTAACCAGCTGAGCTAAGGAGGAAGGCGTATGCCTTTTAAAGCGGTGGCAAATATAAGCTGAATTTTTTTTTTCGCAAACAATTCAACGGAAAAAATTCTAAAAAATTATTTGCCGATAATCGCTTTGTAAATGTCGTTCCCATTTGCGAAAAGAACCAGCGCGATAAGTAGCACAAAACCTGTCATCTGGGCGTATTCCATGAACTTGTCGCTCGGTTTGCGCCGCGTCACAATTTCGTACAAGAGAAACATCACATGTCCGCCGTCAAGTGCCGGAATTGGCAACAGGTTCATCACTCCAAGCATGATTGAAAGCAGCGCCGTAATCGCCCAAAAAGCTTCCCAACTCCACTGCTGTGGAAAAATGTCATAGATCGCTTTAAAACCGCCAACGCCTTTGTAAGCGCCTGTACTCGGAGTGAAAATTGCTTTGAGTTGCTTTCCGTAGCCCGAAAGTTGGTTCTTCCCTTTCTCGATTCCGGTCGGGATTGATTCAAGCAAGCCGTACTTCTGATGATTGACATGGTAAAGTCCGAGTTTCGCCAGATTCTCATAAGGCATTCCGCCTGCATAGCCAATCCCCATTTTCGAACTGTCATTTACCGTTAGCGCAACCTCAATCGTACTGTCGCCCCTTTGAACAACCGCTGGAACTGTTTTGCTCTTCAATCCTTTTACCGCTTCCAGGACCTGATCGGCATATTTGATCGACTGGCCGTTGAAGCTGATTATCCTGTCTTTCGGTTGCACTTTATCGGCATTGGGCGAGTTTTGCTGTACGCCTGTAACCACGAACGGAACGCGGAGTTCAACAACCGACTTCTTATCGCCCTGCAGCAGCCTGTCGATAAAATTAACCGGAATTTCTATTTTTTGCGTAGTTCCGTTCCTGTCGACAACAATTTCGTGCCCAAGCAGGATCTTCTCATTTATCTCGTGAAATTTGTCGACTTTATTGCCATCCACCGAAATTATCTTGTCTCCCGTCTTCAATCCGATATTTTCAACCACCGGATTCACAACCCAGATTCCGTCCTTGACCTCGCTGTTGCTGATGTACAGATCGCCGTACGCATACGCCATTCCGATGTAAATCACAAACGCAAGAATAAAGTTGACCGTAACTCCGCCCAGCATTATGATCAGCCGTTGCCATGCCGGCTTCGAACGAAATTCCCACGGCTGCGGCGGAAGCGCCATTTGTTCCTTGTCCATGCTTTCATCGATCATCCCGGCAATTTTCACATAACCTCCCAATGGAAGCCAGCCAATTCCGTATTCGGTACCGCCCATTTTTTTCTTCAAAAGCGAATATTTCACATCAAAAAACAGATAAAATTTCTCCACGCGCGTGCGGAAGATTTTTGCAGGGATAAAATGCCCGAGTTCATGCAATACAATCAGCAGCGAAAGGCTGAGCAGGAACTGGGATAACTTAATTACAATTTCCATTTCAAAATATTAATGCGACAAAAGTAAGTTATTTACCTTCAGATTTTCCTTCCGCGATTTGCCACTGATATAAAAGATTGTTAATAATGCGCTGGGCGTTCGCAGGATTGGTGAATTGATTTTAATTTTAGGAGTATCGATTAATAATGTGAATCTGAAGTTTATGGAAAAAAGACGACTTGGCGCAACTGATCTTGAAATAACGCCGCTGGTTTTTGGTGGAAATGTGTTTGGATGGACGATCGACGAAAAAACCTCATTTGAACTTCTCGACCATTTCGCTGGCAGCGGTTTTAATTGTATTGATACAGCAGATTCGTACTCGCGATGGGCTCCGGGGAACAGCGGCGGTGAGTCGGAGACGATAATCGGAAAATGGATGAAGAGCCGCAAGAAACGAACCGATGTAATTATTGCGACCAAAGTGGGTTCCGATATGGGAAACGGAAAAAAAGGGCTGTCAAAATCATACATTCTGAAAGCGTGCGAAGATTCGCTGCGTCGCCTCAACACCGACCACATCGATCTTTATCAAACACACTTTGACGAGCCGGAAACTCCTGTTGAGGAAACTCTTTCAGCATACCAGCAGCTCATAAAAGACGGAAAAGTGCGATGGATCGGCGCCTCGAACATAACCCCCGAACGGCTGAAAGAATCGCTCGGTGCCAGTGAAGGTGCGGGAATCGCGTCATACCAAACCCTGCAACCGCACTATAATCTTTATGCTCGGGAAGAATTTGAAAACGGGCTCGAACCAATTTGCCTCGGAAATAACCTTGGCGTGATTACTTATTATTCTCTCGCCAGCGGCTTCCTGACCGGAAAATACCGTTCACAGGAAGATTTTGATAAGAGTCCGCGTGGCGGCGGAATGGCAAAGTTTCTCGACGATCGCGGAAAACGCATATTGGCAGCGCTTGACAAAGTTTCGGGTGAAATGAACTCGACTCCGGCTACTGTTGCGCTGGCGTGGTTGATCAATCGGCCTTCGGTTACGGCGCCAATTGCGAGCGCGACCAGCATTTCACAACTCGACAGTCTGCTTGAAGCGCCGAAACTTGAACTGGGAGCCGAAGCGATTCGATACCTCACGTCTGAAAGCGCCTGGTGATGGAAATACTGAAGTTGAATTTTAAAGACGACGGAATTATCCCGAACAGCTCGCTTCCAGTAATTGTTTACATCGCAGCGCTATCCAAAAATGAATGCTCGGCAAAAGATTTTACATCCCTATTTGAAAAGAACAACTGGCAAAACAGCTGGACAAACGGAGTTTACACTTACCACCACTATCACAGCATTGCTCATGAAGTTTTAGGCATCAGCCAAGGAAAGGCAACACTTCAGCTTGGTGGTGAAAACGGCTCGAAAGTCCCGGTCTCAGCCGGCGATGTTATTATTCTGCCCGCCGGAACCGGCCATAAAAAAGTAGACTCCTCTGCCGATTTTGAGGTGGTTGGCGCTTATCCTGACGGAATGGACTTCGACCTGCGAATCGGCAAAGAAAGCGACCGTCCGGAAGCAGATCGAAACATCGAAAAAGTACCGAGACCGCAAACGGATCCGGTTTTTGGAAGCACCGGGGGCATCATCGACTATTGGAAATAAAAAAAGGCCTTTCGGCCCTTCTTACTTTTTAATAAATCGTATCGTTTTGTTTCCCGCGTCGGTTTCAACAGTAATGAAATGCACACCCGATGACAAGGTAGAAATGTCAATCGTCGAATTTGCCGAAGTCAGTAAAACCTGTCCCAAGATGTTGTGTACGACCGCTTTTTTAAGGTTTACGTTATCCGGAAGGGCGACGTGCAACGATGTTGATGCGGGATTCGGATAGACCGTTATGGCATCGTTGATTTCAAATGCATGATTAGACAGCGACGTCGTGCTGTTTTGCGAAATGATCTCTTTCTCGGGATCGAATGTCAGGCTGGTGACGGCAAAAGGAACAGCCACGTCGAAGACCTGTCCGTTCGTAGTATTATCGAGTACAAGGTCCATTTGTTGGCCGCCCGCTCCAAAAACCCTTACCGGAACTGGCATTTCGAAAAACGGAACTGAAACGTGTGAAGTTGTTTGGCTTACCGTAAAACGAACCGTACCGGTTGCAATATTCTGTGCCGTAATCGTATAGGTCGGATATCCCTGCTTGTAAACCCAGTCGTTGAAGAATTCAGCAAGGTCAACTCCGCTCGCTGCCTGCAGTTCACTTCGCAAATCTTCGGTTGTTGCATATCCATAGGCATGCGCGGGATTGTCAAGATAATTGCGAAGTCCCTGGAAAAACGTCGCTTCGCCCAACTTGAATTTGAGCATATTCAAAACCATCGCACCCTTATCGTAACTCAGTCTCGTACTGAATATCCGGTTGACGTTGGTCGCCTCCGAATCGGTCAGGTAAACTGCTCCATTTGGCGCCGATGTAATATAATTGATCATGTCGCTTTTATCGGCAATGAACGCCGCGTTGCCGTCAAGTTCACGTATGATCAGCGATGCCATGTAAGTTGCAAATCCTTCATTGAGCCAGATGTCTTTCCAGGTTGCGCAGGTTACTTTATCCCCAAACCATTGATGCGCGAGCTCATGCGCGATCAGGCTTCGGTAAAAACCTGTCACAAAAGAAACGGTTTGGTGTTCCATTCCGCCGCCGGCGTTAAATTCACAATGGCCGTATTTCTCCGAGGCAAAAGGATAAGTTTCAATCGCCGATTCGTAAAAGCCAATGATCGGAACGATGTCGGCCAGATCAGATTGCGCAGCGGCCAAATGCTCGGGGTAAACATAATTTACTACCGGAAACGTATTCGGCGCAGTGCCTGCCGTCAAGGTGAAAACCGAGTAGTTGCTGACTGCAATCGCAACCAGATAGGCAGGAATCGGATAGCTGTGATGAAAATGGGTCGTTTTATTTGTGCCGGTTACAATCGCCGACTGCTGGAGTCCATTTGACACGCTAACATATTGTGCAGGCGCAGTAATGTATACATCAATACTGTCGACTTTATCGTTAAGATCTTGTTTACACGGCCACCAGTCACGCGCCCCAAAAGGTTCTGATAGTGTATAAAGAACCGGACTTCCACTATGTGTATCGGTTGTAAATGCCTGTTCGCCCGAAGACGGTTGTCCCGAATACGTAATTTCTACAGTTGCGGAAGTACCTGTCGCCTGGGTGGATGGCAATGTGATTACCAACTCGTCATTTGAATTCTGGACGAATGAAAGGGAAACGCCATTCTTCTTGACCGAACTAACCGTAAGCTCATTGGTAAGGTCGAAAATAACAGTCGTCATTGGTGAAAGTGCCGTGTAGCTCGTGGTTACTTTGCCTGTAATAAAATATACCGACGGATTTACCGTAAATTCAAGCTTGTGGTAAGTGATGTCGTAATTCTGTGTATTGGGATTGACCGCAAGATTCATAAGTGCCGATGCCGACTTCATTTCGGCTTCTGCGATGCGTTCGCGACTGTAGCCATCCGACTGCGCGCCGACGAAAAAAGGCAGCAACAATAGTAAGAAAGTAATTTTTTTCATTTGAGGATTTGCAAAATTCCCGCAAATATAGCTAATAATCTATTGCGTCGATGTTAATCGGTTGGTAATTAAGGATAATAAGCGACGGATTCAAGATGAATTCAAATTCGAACAAATTTGCAGTTGCAGCCTTTATTCACTGTAAATAATTAAATTTGCCACCTTACACAGAAACCAATGTTACAGATCGCATTCATAAGGGAAAATCAGGAAAAAGTTATAACGGCTCTTGCCAAGAGAAACATTGATGCCACAGAGATAATCCGCGAAGTCGTGGCGCTTGACGAAAAACGCCGCGCAACGCAGGCGGAAATGGACAGCATCCTTGCCGAATCGAACAAACTCTCGAAAGATATCGGAGAGTTGATGAAATCGGGCGAGAAATCAAAGGCGGCAATTCTTCGCGAGAAAACGATGAAACTGAAGGAGCAAAGCAAGGAGCTCGCTGAGACAGGTGAAGCCCTTTCAAATGAGCTCACCCAAAAACTCTACACTTTGCCAAACCTTCCGGCCGATATCGTTCCCGAAGGCAAAACGCCCGATGACAACCTAAATGTGTTTCAGGAAGGCGAAATCCCGAAGCTTCATGAAGGATCGATGCCGCACTGGGATTTGGTGAAAAAATACGACCTTATCGATTTTGAATTGGGCGTAAAAATAACGGGCGCCGGATTTCCGGTCTATAAAGGAAAGGGAGCAAAACTTCAACGCGCGCTGATTTCCTATTTCCTCGACAAAAACACCGCTGCCGGATACCAGGAATTCCAGGTACCGCATCTGGTCAACGAAGCATCGGGCTATGGCACCGGCCAGCTTCCCGACAAGGAAGGACAAATGTACCATGTTGGCATCGACGATCTTTACCTGATCCCGACCGCCGAAGTTCCCGTGACCAATCTTTTTCGCGATGTAATCCTGAGCGAAAGTGAACTCCCCGTAAAATGCACCGGATATACGCCGTGTTTTCGAAGAGAAGCGGGTTCTTATGGATCGCATGTACGTGGACTCAACCGTTTGCACCAATTTGACAAGGTCGAGATCGTTCGGATCGAACATCCGCAAACGTCGTATCAGGCACTTGATGAAATGGTCGAACACGTAAAAGAAATACTTCGCGAGCTGCAATTACCTTACAGGGTTTTGCGTTTATGTGGTGGCGATATGGGATTCACATCGGCGCTGACATATGATTTCGAAGTTTTCTCGACGGCACAGGACAGATGGCTTGAAATCAGTTCTGTATCCAACTTTGAAACTTTCCAGGCGAACAGGCTGAAGCTGAGGTTCCGCGATAAAGACGGAAAAAACCAATTGGCGCATACGCTAAATGGAAGTTCGTTGGCGTTGCCGCGCGTCCTTGCGGGAATTCTTGAAAATTACCAAACTCCTGACGGAATCGTGATTCCCGAAGTGCTTCGGCGATACACCGGTTTTGATATCATAAACTGATGCCATTCCAGGCATTTCGCCGTATATTAGTAGTCGATAAACTGCCTGACATGAAAGCGTTTTTTGTAAGCCTCCTTTTTTTTGCCAGCCTTTCCGTTTTCGCGCAAAACGAGCAACTGGCGCAAAATTACTTTGACAAAGGTGAATTCGAAAAAGCGCTGATTTCTTTTCAGGATTTGGTTAAAGTCCAACCCGGAAATCCCTATTATTTCCAACGTGTGATCGAAAGCATGCAGCAATTGCAGCAATACGACGCAGCGCGAAAAGCAATCGAAGACCGGCTCCGGCAGTACAACCAGGCGAACCTGCTGGTTGAGCTCGGCTACAATTTCCATTATCAGAAAGACGATGCAAAAGCGAAGAAATATTACGACGAGGCAATTGAGCGAGTTCGGAAGAACCCGGCTGAAGTCTACACCGTTGCCGCGGTTTTCGAGCGGCGCGTCTTGATCGATTACGCATTAAAAGCTTATAAACTGGCGAGCGAACTCGACCCGAAAATCAGGGTGAATTACCAGATGGCAATGCTTTACGGCCAGTCGGGAAATACCGATATGATGATCTCGACATTTCTGGATGAAGCCTACGCAAACCAATCGAGCCTAATCATGATCCAGAACCAGCTTTCGAGGTTCATGGTTGACGATATCGAAAATACAGCGATTTTTAGCGATGCCTTGCGAAAGGCGTTGTTGGTCCGAGCGCAGAAAAACCAGGATGTTTTCTGGAACGAGTTTTTGAGCTGGTTTTTCGTCCAGCAAAAAGATTACGCGAAAGCATTTGTGCAGGAAAAAGCAATTTATCGACGGAATCCGGAAACCTTTTCCAACATCGTAAACCTCGCGCAGCTCGCCGTGGAAGAAGGCGAACACGACACCGCACGGGAAATCCTTTCGTTTGTTCTGGAAAACACCCAGGACCCGGAACTGCTGATACAGGCAAATTACTTTCTGATCGACATGCGGATCAAATCGGCAACCGAGAAAGATTACGCCTCAATCGAAGCCGACCTGAAGAAGCTCTTGAAAGAGTTTGAGGTGAGTCAGTATACCTTATCGCTTCAAATCACACTTGCCAATCTCGAAGCTTTTAAACTCCGAAATCCCGAAGCCGGCAAAGCGATCCTCAAAACGGCCCTGGCGCTGGATCTCACCAGGTATCAGGCTGCCGAAGTAAAAATGGAACTGGCCGATATTTTTCTGTTTGAAGAGAAGTACAATCAGGCCTTGCTTTATTATTCACAGATCGAAGAAGACCTGAAAAACGATGTCGTCGGCCATGAAGCCAGCCTGAAAGCAGCGCGCACAAGTTATTTCAAAGGCGACTTCGATTGGGCGCAGAACCAGTTCAGGACGCTGAAATCGGCATCGACACAGCTGATCGCAAACGATGCGCTCGAATATTTCCTGCTGATTAATGACAACACTGTAGCGGATTCGACAAGAACAGCGCTTAAAAAATTCGCGCGTGCCGATTATCTGATGTATCAAAACAAAAACAAGGAAGCGTTGGCAGAATTCCAATTGATCCTCAAGGAAAACAAGGGAAATGAAATTGAAGACGCAACATTGCTCAGGATCGGAAGGCTTCAGGAAAAAAGCGGCGACTACAATCTTGCGCTGGCGAGTTATGCCGATATTATCGCAAATCACCAGGACGGGATTTACGTAGATGAAGCGCTGTATTATTCGGCCGAAATCTACAACCGGCAACTAAAGGATCCCGAAAAGGCAAAAAGCTTTTATGAAAAAATAATTTTCGGCCATCAGGACAGCATCTATTTTGTCGATGCCCGAAAAAAATACCGACAGCTCCGAGGCGATGCAACACTTTGAACCTAAACCCGCCATCATGATCATTTACAATGTCACTTCCAATATTCCCGACCATTTGCTTGAGGAATGGCTCGACTGGATGCAGCACACGCACATTCCCGAAGTGCTTGCAACCGGAAAATTCAATAAGGCGCGCCTCCTGAAAGTGCTCGGCGCTGAAGAAACCGGCGGGTCGACGTATGCCGTACAATTCAACACCGACAGCATGGCGACGCTCGAGAAATATTATACGGAAGATGCTCCGGCGCTGCGTGATAAAACAAGGCGCAAATTTGGCGACGAGGTCGTGAGTTTCCGCACTGAACTGCAGATCATCTGCGACCATGAATCAATTTAAATTCTGGCCGATGGATAAAGTAAAAGCGAAAAAGCATCTCGGCCAACATTTCCTGCATGATGAAAACACTGCGAGAAAGATCGCCGACACACTTTCTTGCTCCGGCTACGAAGATGTGCTCGAGATCGGCCCAGGAATGGGCGTGCTGACGAAATACCTTCTCGAAAAGAACGTGAACGTACACGTCATCGAAATCGACAGCGAATCGGTGCAGTACCTCGAGGCAAATTACCCGCAACTGCACGGCAAGATTTTGTCGGCAGACTTTCTGAAGCACGACATCAGCAAGATTTTCGACGGAAGGCAATTCGCCATCATCGGTAATTTTCCCTATAATATTTCAAGCCAGATTGTCTTTCGAACATTGGAGTTCCGTAGCCGAATCCCTGAATTTTCAGGCATGTTCCAAAAAGAAGTGGCGGAGCGCATCTGCGAAAAAAAAGGAAGCAAGACCTACGGAATCCTTTCGGTCCTTGTTCAGGCTTTTTACGATGCGGAATACCTGTTTACCGTTTCGGAAACTGTTTTTAATCCGCCTCCAAAGGTTAAATCCGGTGTGCTGAGGTTTAGGCGGAAAGAAAATTTTACGCTTCCGTGCAATGAAAAACTATTTTTTACCGTCGTTAAAACCGCCTTTCAGCAACGGCGGAAGACACTTCGCAACAGCTTAAAAACGCTCAACATGTCCGATAATTTGCGTGAAGATGCTATCTTTGACCTCCGTCCGGAACAGCTGGACGTAGATCAGTTTATCGCCATCACCCAAAAAATTGCATCGGATGGAATTTAGGATCAGCAAAGAGCTCATCGAGCAACTGGAGCAACTCATCGGCAGCAAAAGCGACACGCAGCTTGAAACGCTGCTCAATGACATGCACCACGCCGATATTGCTGAAATTCTTGATGAACTCGACATTGAAGATGCGACCTATATCTTCAGACTTCTCGAAAGCGAAAAAACGGCCGAAATCCTTCTTGAGCTCGAAGACGACCTTCGGGAAAACATCCTGAAGCGACTTTCGCCAAAGGAGATCGCTGAAGAAATCGACGAGCTGGAAACCAATGACGCCGCCGATATCATTGCCGAACTTTCGCAACACCGAAAAGAAGAAGTAATTTCGGAACTCCAGGACGTAGAGCACGCAAAGGACATTGTCGATCTGCTACGCTACGACGAAGACACGGCCGGCGGAATCATGCACAAGGAGTTGGTGAAGGTGAATGAAAACTGGAATGTGCTCACCTGCGTCAAGCAAATGCGCATCCAGGCCGAGAACATCTCGCGCGTTCACTCCATTTACGTAGTCGATGACGAAGATCGGCTCAAAGGGCGGCTTTCACTTAAAGATTTGCTGACAACTTCCACCAAAACGCCTATCAGTGAAGTTTACATCCGAAAACTCAATTGGGTTGGCGTTGATACCGAAGACGTCGAGGTCGCGCGAATCATGGAAAAATATGACCTTGAAGCGATTCCCGTAGTTGATGAATTGGGAAGGCTTGTTGGGCGCATCACCATTGATGACGTGGTTGACGTAATCCGTGACGAAGCCGAAAAGGATTACCAACTCGCCGCAGGTATTACACAGGACGTTGAGGCCGATGACTCGCTTCGTGAACTCATCAAAGCGCGGCTGCCGTGGCTTTTGATCGGAATGGTGATCGAAATCGTCGCTTCATTCGTGCTCAAAGACAACGAATCGGCCTTCCACAAATACGAAACGCTGATCATTTTCGTGCCGCTTTTGTCGGCAACAGCAGGAAATATTGGCGTCCAGGCATCCGCTATCGTCGTTCAGGGATTGGCCAGCGGCACATTGAAGCAATTCAGCAAGCAGTATTTCAAGAAAGAATTGTCGGTTTCGATGATTTCCGGAATCATAATATCATTGTTCCTGCTGCTTTTCCATGTTGTTTATTACGGGCAATTTAAAGTGGCGATCGCGATTTCAGTCTCGATGATTGCCGTGATTTTGTTTGCTGCAACACTCGGAACACTCGTTCCGCTTTTCCTCCACAAAAATAAAATCGATCCTGCTATCGCGACCGGGCCGTTCATAACCACCAGCAACGATGTCTTCGGAATCCTGTTGTATTTTGCTATCGCGAGACTAATTTTAGGATTTTAGGGCATTTCCCCTTGGGCCGCGCTGTACGCTATATCTTTTCTTTAAAACCTCAAAGGTTTTGAAAACCTTTGAGGTTTAGAAAAGGATGCCGCTTCCATCGCTAATGCAACCACTCCGAAAAATAATAGCTTTGATCCAAATTTCCCCCAATGGAAACTTCCCAGATAAAAATACTACACATCGACAGCAATCATCCGCTGATGATCGAATCGCTCAACGCTGCTGGATTTACCAACCATACCAACTTTAAAGGCTCGCTCGAAGAAATCCTGGCCATTTTACCCGAATATAACGGAATCGTGATCCGCAGCCGCTTTGCAGTCAACCGCCGGTTCATCGACGCTGCCAAAAAGCTACAGTTCATTGCGCGCGTTGGCGCCGGACTCGAAAGCATCGACATCGAATACGCAGAATCGAAAGGAATAAAACTCTTCGCTGCGCCCGAAGGCAATCGCAATGCTGTTGCCGAGCACGCCCTGGGAATGTTGCTTTCCGTAATGAACAACCTCAACCAGGCGGATCGTGAAGTCCGAAATGGCCAATGGAACCGCGAATCCAACCGCGGACACGAACTTGACGGCAAAACCGTCGGGATCGTCGGATACGGAAACACCGGAAAATCGTTCGCAAAAAAACTTCGTGGTTTTGACGTAAACGTCCTCTGCTACGACATTGTCGAAAACCTCGGAAACGAAAATGCCCGTCAGGTTTCCCTTGACGAAATCTTCCGTAACGCCGATGTGATCAGCCTTCACGTTCCCTCAACGCCATTGACGACAGCCATGGTAAACACCAATTTCATCAACTCGTTTTCAAAACCGTTCTGGTTGATCAACACTTCACGCGGCAAAAATGTTGTCACTGCCGATCTTGTCGAAGGCTTGAAATCGGGAAAAATAATCGGCGCCGGACTCGACGTTATCGAGTACGAAAAAGTCTCGTTTGAACAACTTGCTGCCGATGATCTTCCCGAACCGCTTCGTTACCTCATCAAAGCAAAAAATGTACTGCTTACGCCGCACATCGCCGGCTGGACATTTGAAAGCCACGAAAAACTGGCAAGAGTCATCGTGGGTAAAATCATCGATTTTTATCGGAACAATTAAATCGGCAAAAGTTGATTGAGTCCTTTTATTGCTCCTCAAAGCCGGAATAGTACGCCGAATTTTAACTTTTGTCGCCTCATCGGTTGTGGTTAATCTAATTTTTATATTTTTATCCGCGTTGCCACGCAACTTATTTACATCTAACCAAAACAAAAATGGAAGCACAAAAAGTAGACATGTTCATGATGATGAACGCCAAGTTCTTTGAGAGTCATCATCTGAACGCGGTTCGCGAACGCCTTATCCAACTCGATGACACCCGCTGGGCATCGATTCAGATGCTGCAGTTCAAGGACCCAACAACAAGCCTGATCATTTCGATCCTGATCGGCCATCTCGGAATTGACCGTTTTTACATCGGCGATACCGGACTCGGAATCGGGAAATTGCTCACCTGCGGCGGACTCGGAATCTGGACGATAATCGACTGGTTCCTGATCATGGGCGCGACACGTGAGAAAAATATGGAAATGCTGCAACAAGTACTTTACTAATGACAAGAAACCGGCTGTATGCTGTCATGGGCCTGGCTTGTGCAGCAGGTTACAGCTGGCTTTTTTATTCTTTGGCATCCGATAACGACCCGGGAAATTTACACCTGTGCTTTTTTAAATCGATAACCGGAATTCCCTGCCCTTCGTGCGGTACAACACGCTCTGTCAGCTCTTTAGTGCACGGAGATTTGGTCGGGGCGATCCAGATGAATCCACTTGGAATTATTGTTTCGGCGATTATGGCGGTACTTCCTTTTTGGCTCGTGGCGGACCTGATTTCGCAAAGCTCGTCATTGTGGAAATTCTACCATCAGGTTGAAGAAAAAATCAAAAAACCTCCTATTGCGCTGACATTGGCGGCGCTCGTACTCATAAACTGGATCTGGAACATAATAAAAAACCCATGACAGAACACGGTAGCTTTCCCTACAAGCCGGGAGATCATGAAGCCGAAAAAGCGTCGAACAGTTACCTGATGTCGCTCGTCGCGCTCGTCGCCGGACTCCCATTACCGATCATCAATCTGATAGCAACCTCTTTTTTCTTCCTTGCAAACAGAAAGGGAACTTACTTTGTAAGGTGGCATTGCACCCAGGCGCTGTATTCCCAGCTGACAATTCTCGCCTTCAACAGCGCGGCATTTTGGTGGACAGTCAGGCTGATCATCGGCTCGGAAAAAATCAGCAACGAATATTTCGCATATCTTTTTACGATCATTTTGCTGAATCTTCTTGAGTTCATTTCAACAATTTATGCCGCAATCCAAACCCGAAAAGGAATTCACGTCCGAATCTGGTTCTTCGGCCCGCTAACCGATCTAACCTGCAAACCATCACGATGATAAAAAAGACAATATTTCAGGGACTTGCCATCGTTGCCGTGTTCTTCGCGGCTTGGCTTGCGTTTTCACAGATCGATTTTATTAAGGCCTTTAATATAGAACAGACATCGCTTCGCACGGAGAAAAAACTAGGTGACTTTTTCTGGGAATCCAACGAAGGTACGGAGTAAATAATTACGCGCGACTCTGCTACTAAACCGGTTGAGAAACTGGTACAGCGCCTTACCACTGCAAACGATATCGATTACAGCAAGCTTAAAATCCACATCGTGCGAAATGAGGTGGTTAATGCTTTTGCAATGCCTGACAATCATCTGGTCATTTATACGGGATTGATCGATAAATGTGATAATGAAGGTGAACTTGCCGGTGTCATCGGTCATGAAATGGCGCACTTGCAGAAAAACCACGTTATGAAAAAGCTCGTAAAAGAAATTGGCCTTTCGGTGCTGATTTCAATGGCGGGCGGAAACGGCTCCGGAACCCGCGCGCTTCGTATCCTTTCATCGTCGGCATACGACCGCAACCTTGAATCGGAAGCCGATTTGACCTCGGCCGAGTACATGCTAAAAGCCGGAATGAATCCCGAGCAGTTCGCCGATATGATGTATAAAATGTCGGTCGACACCGGGCCCGATCACCTGTCGTGGCTCAACACCCATCCGGATTCGGAAGATCGCGCCAAGGCAATTCTCGCAACAATGAAAGGTCGAAAGTTCAAATTGAAGCCGGTGCTGACCGGTGAAGAATGGGAAGGTTTGAAGAAAACGATTAAGGATTAAAGTTCTCCTTTTTCGGCAAGCTTGCGCTCGAGCTCGGCCTGGAATTCTTCAATAACGGGTTTCATAGTGCTTTCAGGAATGTCGGCAATGCGAATGTACATCAATCCATCGACCGCATTATTGAATAAAGGATCGACGTTGAAAGCAACGACTTTTGCATTTTGCTTGATATACTTTTTGATTAGGACCGGAAGCCTTAGCGTCCCCGGTTCCAATTCGTCAATGATCTTGTCAAATTTATTCAGGTCCGATTCGGCTTCATTAAAAACAAAATCTTTATCGGCATCCTTCAACTTGACCTTGTATTCTTTTTTCGGATAAATATATTGGGCAACATACGGATCGTAATAATGCGATTTCATGAATTCGATCATCAGCGACTTCGAAAATCCTGAAAACTGGTTGCTGATGCTGACTCCGCCAATCAAAAACTTGTGCTCCGGATAACGCAGCGTCGTATGGACGATGCCTTTCCAAAGCAAAAACAGAGGCATCGGCTTCTGTTGGTAATCCTTGCAGATGAACGCGCGGCCCATTTCGATCGATTTTGACATCATGTCGAAAAGTTCAGGCTCAAATCGGAACAATTCCTGAAGGTAAAATCCGCCGATCCCATATTTCCGATATATTTCGGAACCCAATCCCATGCGGTATGCGCCGGCGATCTGCTGCGTATCGCCATCCCAAAGGAACATGTGATGATAGTACTTATCGTATTTGTCGATGTCGATCGATTCATTGGTTCCTTCGCCGACTTCACGAAAAGTCACTTCACGAAGCCTCCCGATCTCGTGCAGGATGTTCGGAATTTTCTGGGCTTCCGCAAAAAACACCTCGTAATTCTTGCTCTGAAGCAGGCGGCAATGCGTATTGCGCAACGCGTCGACTTCACGCATCATTTTTTCTTGATTTGCCGGAGTTGCAATTTCTTTCGGACTGCGCGGCAATTTTAAATGCGGCGCATGTAAAAACGATCCTTCTTTTTCAAAAGGATTCGCCAGCATGTATGTTTTTTTGCGGAGGAATTTCGAAAAATCTTCGAGGCTGCCATGCTCGTTTTGCTCGCTGACCGGAATGGGTTTGCCAATCCTGACTTTAATTAAGCGGTCGTGTTGCGAAAATAATTCGGAGGGAAGTTTCGCAGTACGCAGCGTGTCACTGATTCTCGAAAGAGCGTAAAACAACCTGCTGTTCTTGGCGTGAAAATAAATCGGAACCACCGGTACCTGGGCGCGACGGATCACTTTTAACGCGCCTTCTTCCCAATCCTTGTCAACCACAAACTTGCCGTCGTTGTAGGTCGACACTTCGCCGGCAGGGAACATTCCTAACGGCTTTCCATCACTGAGATGCCTCAAGGTTTCCTTGATTCCAACCACGCTTGATTTCGCGTCTTTGCGATTTTCAAACGGATTGACCGGCATGACGTAAGGCTTCAGCGGCTCTATTCGATGCAGAAGGAAATTGGCGACAATCTTAAAATCGGGTTCCCGTTCGAGCATTAGTTTCAACAGCAGGATTCCGTCAATTCCACCAAGTGGATGATTGGAAATGGTAATATAAGCGCCATCCTTTGGAAGCCTTTTCAGGTCTTCTTCCGGCACTTCGAATTTAATCTGGAATTCGTCAAGGATGGCGTTCAGGAACTCAAGCCCTTGCAGGTGCTTGTTGCGATCGTAAATTCTATTGAGGGTAGAAATCTTCAAAATCTTCATCAATAGCCAACCTGACATTGTGCCAAAGAACCCGTATTTGTCAGTTTTTATTGCTTTTGCAACTTCTCTGGCGGTAACTAAACCCATTTGGCACTGTAATTTTTGAGCAGGAAACAAAGATAGAAAAAAACCTCTGCCCCCAAGCCGAATCGGATTAATTTGTCGGTTTTGACCCGGTAAAAGGAAGTCAATTTTTATTACATTTGGACGCAAATCGTTAGCGTGAAAATAATTTCCTATAATGTCAACGGAATCCGCGCCGCCATTTCGAAAGGTTTTATTTCGTGGCTTGGGCAAGCGGCTCCGGATCTCATCTGCCTTCAGGAAATTAAGGCAACTCCGGAACAGATTCCGTTACTTGACTTCGAACTCGCCGGCTATCCATACCATTATTGGTTTCCAGCACAAAAAAAAGGGTACAGTGGCGTTGCCATCCTAAGCAAAATCAAACCTGACAATGTAGTTTTCGGAACGGGAATAGAGCACATGGATTTTGAAGGAAGAAACATCCGATGCGACTTTGGCGACATTTCGGTGATGAGCCTTTATCTTCCATCGGGCACTAATACGCTTCGGATTCCGCACAAGTATATGTATATGGATGACTTCCATGAGTACATCAGTGAACTTAAAAAAGAGCGCCCGAACCTTGTGATTTGCGGCGATTACAATATTTGCCATGAAGCAATTGACATTCATGATCCGATACGGAATGCGCGGGTAAGCGGATTTCTTCCGCAAGAACGTGCCTGGCTCGGCCAATTCCTGAATGAAGGTTTCATCGATAGTTTCCGTCACCTGAACAAAGAACCGCACAATTATACCTGGTGGAGTAATTTCGGGAACGCCCGGGGAAACAACAAAGGTTGGCGACTCGACTACGCGTTGGTGTCGAAACCACTGGAAAGCCGCATCACGCGCGCCGTCATCTTAAACGAAGCAAAACATTCCGACCATTGTCCGATCCTTGTAGAAATTGAAGAACTAAATTAAACTATGAATACATTTAAAAAAACGGCTGTTGCACTGGCTGCAGTCACGCTGCTGAGCTCATGCGTTTCCAAAAAGGTTTATACCGATCTTGAAAACAAATATGCCGACCTGAAAAAGGAAAATCGCAAACTGGCAGACAACAATGACGAACTCGGCCAGTCGAAAGCACAGCTTGAAACCGAGAATGTTGCGCTGCAGGACCAGATCGACCGGCTGAAATCCGATAAGGCGAAGTTGCAATCGGATATTGCGGCGTCCCAAAAAAGCATGAAGAACCTGCAGGATTCGTACGGCGCGCTCGAGAAAAACAGTAACGACGCGCTCGAATCAAACATGAAAAAGAATCGCGATCTTCTTGCGCAACTTGAGGCAAAGGAAAGAGCACTGGCCGCTGAACAGGACCGGCTCAACCAATTGAAAACCGATCTTGAGGCGAGTTCACAGCGACTGAATGAACTCGAATCGCTCATGGCTTCCAAAGACGCGAGCATGAAGAAACTGAAGGAAACGCTTTCAAAAGCGCTGAACAGCTTTGAAGGAAAAGGTCTTACGGTTGAACAGAAAAATGGAAAAGTGTATGTTTCGATGGAAAACAAACTGCTATTCAACTCCGGTAGCTGGGCTGTTGGAGCTGAAGGCCGCCGCGCCGTGGTCGAGGTCGGAAAAGTTCTGGGATCGAACCCCGACATTGCAGTCCTGATCGAAGGGCACACCGATGACGATGCCTATGCCGGAACCGGCCCGATTGCGGACAACTGGGATTTGTCTACCAAACGTGCAACGGCAATCGTGAGCATCTTAAGTGAAAATAAGAACATCAACCGTCAGAACCTGACCGCTGCAGGACGAAGCGAATATGCGCCGTTGGCAAGCAATTCAACCGCGGAAGGCAAGGCGAAAAACAGACGGATCGAAATCATCCTCACGCCGAAGCTCGACCAGATCTCAAAAATGCTGAACGAGCTTTAGTTCACAATCCGTTGTAACTTTTTTTGCTTTCGATCAACTAAAACTCAACCCGTTACCTATAACGGGTTTTATTGTATAATTTAACGCATTCCTACAACCGTACAAAAAGATGAAAAAAAATCTCAGAATGGCCATTCCGATTCTTGCCGGAATCGTTGTCATCGTTTCTTGCAACAAGAGTGAAAAACAAGACCTGCACTCGGGCGTCATGCTTAAAAACATGGATACGCTTGTAAAACCCGGCGATAACTTTACCGAATACGTAAACGGAACCTGGTTGAAGAATAATAAAATCCCCGCCGACAAATCGAGTTATGGAAGCTTTGACATGCTGAGCGACAAAGCCGAAGAAAATGTAAAGGCCATTATTGAATCGGCTGCCAAAGGCGAACATAAAGATGGTTCGAACGAACAGAAGATCGGCGATTATTTTGACTCCTACATGGATGTCAAAACCCGGGATTCAAAAGGAATTGAGCCACTGAAGCCGCAATTTGCGAAGATTGCTGCGATCCAAAACTACTCTGACCTGGCGCGCTATTTCGGCGAATCGGCTAAAATGGGGCAAACAGCTCCGATTTCTGTCGGCGTAATCGAAGATTTCAAAGATCCGAAGCAATACATGCTGTACACTTGGCAGGGCGGAATCGGACTTCCGGAAAAAGAATACTACATGCTTCAGGACGCAAAGTCGAAGGAAATCCGCCAAAAATACGAAGCGCACATCGCTAAGATGCTTGAGTTATCCGGAATTCCTGATGGAACCGCAAAGGCGTCGCGAATTATGGCTTTGGAGACGCTGATTGCCTCAAAACACATGCGCAAGGAAGATACCCGCAACATGGTGGCGCTGTATAACAAATATGCAATTAGCGACCTTGGCAAGTTGGCTCCCGATTTCGATTGGAATGCCATGCTAACCGCAGCAGGAATCCGCAACCAGGACAGTATTGTGATCACTCAGGTTGATTATACAAAGGCCGTGAATCCAATAATCAGGCAAACGCCGATCGATACCTGGAAAGACTATCTTACGTGGGGTGCGATCAATAATGCGGCTACTTCACTCAACTCGGCTTTGGACAAGCAGAATTTCGAGTTTTACAGCAAAACGCTTTACGGAATGCAGGAACAGCGGCCTCAATGGAAACGTGCTGTGAGCGCCGTCAGCAACGCGATGGGTGAAATCATCGGCGAAGAATATGTCAAACGTCACTTTACGCCAGAGGCAAAAGAGCGCATGACTTCAATGGTGAAAAACCTGTTGAAAGCGTATGAGGAAAGCATAAAATCGCTCGACTGGATGACGGCAGATACAAAAAAAGAGGCTTTGGACAAAGTGAAAAAGTTCACCTTGAAAATCGGATATCCTGACAAATGGCGCGACTACTCGAATCTTAAAGTGGTAAAGGGCGATCTTTACGGGAACAAGCTCCGGGCCGACGAATTCGAATACAACCGACAGCTGAATAAACTGGGCAAGCCGGTTGATCGCACAGAGTGGACAATGACACCACAGACGATCAATGCATATTACAATCCAACCATGAACGAAATCGTTTTCCCGGCAGCAATCCTGCAGCCGCCATTCTTTGACATGAATGCTGACGATGCAGTGAATTATGGCGGAATCGGCGCGGTAATCGGTCACGAAATCGGCCACGGATTTGACGATCAGGGAAGCACCTTCGATGGCGATGGCGTAATGCGCAACTGGTGGACAGAAAAAGACCAGGCCGCTTTTAAGCAACGCACCGGTGCTTTGGTAACCCAATACAACGAATTCAAGGTTTTTCCTGATTTGCACGTAAACGGAGAATATACTTTGGGCGAAAACATCGGCGACCTCGGCGGCTTGTCCATCGCGGTGAAAGCTTATAAAATGAGCCTTAAAGGGAAGAAAGCTGAAGTAATGGATGGATTTACAGGAATGCAACGCGTCTTTATCGGCTGGGCACAGGTTTGGTCGGAGAACAGCCGCGAAGAAGCGCTTCGAAGCCTCGTTGCTTCCGATTCGCATTCGCCGGCAAAATTCAGGGTCAACGGAATCGTTCGAAACATTCCTGAATGGTACGAGGCATTCCACGTCAAACCGACGGATTCGCTATATCTCGCACCTGAAAAAAGGGTAAAAATCTGGTAAAATTAGAGTCCGCTTCGGCGGGCTTTTTTTATGTTTTTATCGCTCCCAATGAAATCTTAAATTGGATTTGCATGCGGAGAATTGTGTAAATTAGCTTAAACGATCACCGACCGATGAAAGAAAATTTTAAAGCGATATCGCAGGCACTGCTGGAGGCCGGATTCAAGAATTCACTCGAAAATGCTGAAGGCAAAAAACTTGATTTCAAAATTACGCCGTACTCGTTAAACACGAAGCTCAGTTTTCGGTTTGACAGTTTGCAGGACTTTAATGAGTTCCTGACGCTGGCAAATAGTCCGTCATCAGAAACCCGCGCTGCACAGATCAAGAATGCTTTCGCAGAACTCGGCCTTGTTCCCGATCAGTTTTTCTATGTCAACTTTTTTGAAGCTGGTGCTGAAGAGGATGAGTGATCGCACCTTATAATTCTGTAAGTTTTTCGAAAAATTTTGCAAGCCGTTCGGCGGGTTAAAAACGACCTTTGTTTTCCTGCCATCCCCAAACAAAATCGACATGAATGCAAAGAAAACTACTTACGACAACTCTTTTGTTACCATAAAAGATCAGGAGCTCGACATTCATTATCGGCAGAATAATTTTGTAGTCGATCTACATTCGGTTTCGAAAATGTACCTCACAAAAAAGAAATCCCGCTACGAGGCATGGATCCCAATCCTACGCCGCTTTATGGATCCCGAATACAACCTTTGCATCCGCACGCGGGACAACAAAGAAATCAGGATGGATGTCAAAGCATCCGAAAAGCAGTTTTTTATTGAGCCTATTGCCGTTGTCCGCGGAATGGGCAAAAGCAATTTGTTCTCAGCTTCCTGAAATCGGCTGCAATTCCTATTTTTACAAAAAAACACATGCGGAAACTCGCCGGATTTTTCCTGATTTTCTTCTTATTGACCGCCTGTAACGATAATGATGCAGCATCACAAACCCCGATTACCGACAATTCGCGTCTTTTCGATCTTTCGCAGCTGCCGGAAATCCAACTCAAAGTTTCGCTTCAGCAGTGGAATAAACTGCTGCAGAATTTCGACCAGAATCCGAAGAACGAAAAAAAGGTCGTTGCGGGATTTTCGTATTTGCTCAACGGCCAAACAATAACACTTGATAGCATCGGGCTTAAATTACGCGGAAACACCAGCCGACGCCGGCCGGAAGGTTCAACCGGCCAAATGCATAACGCGGCAGGTGCCGATTGGCATCATTCCCACTTTTCGATCGACTTCAACAAGACAAGGCCGAATCAGCTTTTCAACGGACTCGAAAAGATTAATTTGAAATGGTTTAAGGACGACGCCAGCTACGTACGTGAAATTTACTGTTACGATTTGTTCAAACGGTTTGGTGTCTGGACGGCGCCCAAAGCTTCCTATTGCCGGCTTTCGATAAAAGTTGAGGGCGATGCTGCGCCGGCGTATTTCGGAATTTACGCGATGATTGAAAGTGTGGATGAAAAATTTATTGAAGCGCGTGCGTCACACTGGAACGCTTCTCCCGGTTATCTCTGGAAGGGAAGCAATCTCGGATCGGATGCTGCAGATTTCGTTTCCACTTCAAGCATCGGCGTTGAAGATGTAAAGCTGAATCCGGCGCAATCACAATATTATGCGTACGACCTGAAGACAAGACAAGACGAGCTTCCCGGCGCCAAATCGCAACTGATTGCCTTTATTAATGACCTGAATTCTAAAACCGGAAGTGATTTCCAGTCGTGGATCGCCACCAAAATGGATGTCGACCTTTTTCTGAAAACCTATGCTACCAGCGTCATGTTGGGAATGTGGGACGACTATTGGATGAACAAAAACAATTTTTATTTCTATTTCGCATCCGACGGAAAAGCCTATTTCATCCCGTACGACTATGACAACACTTTGGGAACATCTTATCTGGTGCCCAATTCCGGTACACTTGATCCATTGAATTGGGGACCGGCTACCGGAAGGCCGCTGGTGAATAAAATCCTGGCGATTCCCGAATATGCGCAGAAGTACAAACAATATGTGAAGGAGCTTTCGAATCCGCAAAAAGAGCTTTTCCAGAAGACGGCAAGCATTCAGCGGATTTCCGCGTGGCAGCAACTACTTATCGCGCCTTATGTCACTAACGATACCGGCGAGGACATGACAGTTACCGATACTCCGGCTTCGTGGGGAAATGCGCCGTTTTACAGGTTGCTATCCGGAAATGCCTCGGGCGGATCTAACGGAAATGCAAATTATTTCAGTAGCAGAATAGCGACAATTCCATGGTAAAATCACTAAAAAAAGTTTTAGCAGCCACAGTATTGCTGATCGTCTCATCCTGCGCCACTTCGCGACCGGATGAAAAAAGTGCCGTTTCGGTCGTGCTAGATTCGTGGCACAAGGCAGCCGCCGAAGCGAATTTCAACAGTTACTTCGCCCTGATGTCGAACGACGCGGTTTTCATCGGAACGGATCCGACCGAGAACTGGCAGCTTGACGCTTTTAAATCGTTTTCAAAACCTTTTTTCGACAAAGGAAAGGCATGGAATTTCACACCTGTTGAAAGGCATCTGTATTTTAACGACCGGAAGGATTTTGCGTGGTTTGACGAATTGTTGTCAACCCAGATGAAATTGTGTCGCGGATCAGGTGTTCTGAAAAAAGAAAACGGCCAGTGGAAAATTGCGCATTACGTTCTTTCGATCGCAGTCCCGAATGAATACACCGACGAAGTCATAAAACTCAAATCCGCGTTTGACGATGCGCTGATAAAAAAGCTTTCGGCAACTCGTCCGTAGGATAAAATTCTTGCAACAATTTATCGCTTTCTTCCCAGGTTCTCGAGCATTACATCCGTCATTTCGGCAAGGTCGTAGTTGTGCTTCCAGCCCCAATCGGTTCGCGCTGCGCTGTCGTCGATGCTTGCCGGCCAGCTGTCGGCAATCTTCTGCCTGAAATCCGGCTTATAGGAAATTTTAAAATCGGCAATGTGCTTTTGGATTTCCTTCGCGATTTCCTCGGGCGTAAAACTCATCGCTGAAAGGTTGTACGACGACCTGATTCGCACTTTTTCGGCTGGCGCCTGCATGATTTCGATAGTGGCCCTGATTGCATCGTCCATATACATCATCGGCATCCGCGTTTGCGCCGAAAGAAAACATTCGTAAGTATGGTCGCTGAGCGCTTTGTGGTAAATGTCAACCGCATAATCGGTTGTTCCTCCACCCGGCGGCGATGTCCAGCTTATTAATCCGGGATACCGGATGCTTCGCACATCGACACCAAAAATGTTGTGATAATATTCGCACCAACGTTCGCCGGCCTGTTTGCTGATTCCGTACACCGTCGATGGTTCGGCGATCGTGAATTGAGGCGTCCCTTCCTTAGGTGTTGTCGGTCCAAAAACCGCAATGCTCGAAGGCCAAAAGACTTTTTTTACCTTTTTGGCTTTTGCGATATTAAGCACGTGAAACAGCGAATTCATGTTCAGATCCCAAGCAAACGCAGGATTCTTTTCGGCAGTAGCCGATAAAAGCGCGGCCATAAGATAAACCTCATCAATCTTGTGATGTTCGATCAAATGCTCAACCTGATTAAAGTCGAGCGCATTGACGACCTCGAACGGGCCTGAATTAACAACATCCGTATTCAGTTTTCGTATGTCGGAAGCAATGACGTTTTCGGTACCGTGGATTTCGCGGAGTTTGTGCGTAAGTTCGGTGCCGATCTGGCCGCAGGCGCCGATGATAAGGATTTTGGAAGGCATTGGTTTGGGTTTACGCAAATATAATGTTTTCGTTTTTGAAATTATCGCCTGTGGCAGCCTCATCTTAACAAATAATTCTATTCGGTGCGGCGGCTATTCCGACTGCTACTTTGTAACTTTGCGCAAATAGCGATTTATGAAGTTCCACGTTTTCGGCTTTTTGACATTAATCTTTGTCCTCGCATCCTGCAATGACGATTCGGACAAGCGCATTGCAGAAAACCAACGCTATCAAAAAAAGCGCGAGGCGGTATTTTCATCGATCAGTAAAGCCTGGACGTTCAATTCACAGCCGATAAATGGGCCTTCGCAACAACTCACGACAACGTGGGAACAATGGCGGGTTTTCCTGAATGAGCTTTCAGAAAAGCCGCAGAGCACCATTGGTGCGTTTCGAAAAAAAGCCAATTCACTTTCACAACGAATCCAGGAAGTACAGGCTACTGTTCCCATTCCATACAATAAACCGGAGATCAAAAGCCGACTAGCGGTGTTGGCGACAAAGGTGCACTCACTAAACTTGTTCATCGGCCTCCCGGAAATACCTGAACAAAAAGTAGTGGCGCTTATTTCAGAAATCAATAGTGAACTTTACTCAGTTCAGTTGCAGATGGCAGAGATAGTTCGCAAAAGCGAGATACCGCGTGAAGTTGGCGAATCAGACATGATCCGGATGCTCGATACTTCGCGTGCAATACCAAACAAACCCAAGTCAGTACAGGTTGAGTAAACAAGATGTATTTCAAAAATATGCCAGCAACACTAAGGTCAAACAGGTTGCTGAGTCTTTGGAAAAGCCAGGTGTAAAAATCCACCTGAACGGGCTTTTGGGCTCATCATTGTCATTCGTCATCAACGCCTTGTTTAACAAAATGGACGCGCCTTTTTTGCTGGTTCTGCCGGATAAAGAGGAAGCGGCGTATTACCTGAACGACCTTGAGCAGATGGTTGGCGAGCAGGACGTGCTCTTTTATCCGGGTTCTTACAGACGGCCATACCAAATTGAAGAAACAGACAACGCAAATGTGTTGCTTCGCGCCGAAGTTCTCAACAGACTGAACTCAAGGAAAAAGCCGGCAGTTATTGTCACCTATTCCGATGCGCTGTTCGAAAAAGTAATCACCCGGAAAGATCTAGAAAAGAACACACTTAAGATCGCAGTTGGCGACCAGATTTCAATTGAATTCGTAAACGAAGTTCTTTTTGAATACGAATTCAAACGCGTCGATTTTATCACAGAACCGGGCGAATTTTCAGTGCGCGGCGGAATTATTGACGTCTTTTCATTTTCGAATGACAATCCGTACCGGATTGAATTTTTCGGCAATGAAGTCGACAGCATCCGAAGCTTCGATGTGGAAACCCAACTTTCAATCGAAAAGCAGAAGAAGGTCACGATAATCCCGAATGTTGAGAACAAATTTTTCAAGGACAAGCGCGAAAGCTTTCTTGAATACATCAGCAGGGAAACCATTTTGTACGTAAAGGAGCCGGAACTTTTACTATCGCAGCTCGACAAACTTTTCAGCAAGGCATCGGAGTCGTTTAGTAAGCTTGAGGCCGTGGTTAATCATGTCGAACCGGCGGCGCTCTTTATGGATCGGCGGACCTTTGTTGATGAAGCGTCCCGTTTCAGATTGGTCGAAATGGGAACATCTTCATTTTTTGAATGCGACAAAAGCATTGAATTCCACATGCAGCCGCAGCCGTCCTTCAACAAGCAATTTGATCTATTGCTGACAAACCTTGGTGACAACCACTCAAAGGGAATCCGGAACTTTTTGTTCTGTTCGAATGAAACGCAGGCGCGGCGCTTTCACGACATTTTTGAATCGCTTGACAACGAAAGCCATGAGAATATCCGCAAACAATACGACACCATTGTTTTTCCGCTATACCAAGGCTTTGTGGATCCTGAAAACCGCATTGCCTGTTACACCGACCATCAAATTTTTGAACGCTACCACAAGTTCAATATCAAGAACGGCTATTCGAAGAAGCAGGCAATTACGCTTCGCGAGCTGAACACGCTTTCGGTTGGCGACTATGTAACGCACATCGATCATGGCATCGGCAAGTTTGGCGGATTGCAGAAAATCGAAAATGAAGGCAGGATGCAGGAAGCGATCAAGCTCGTTTATGCCGATAATGATATCGTATATGTCAGCATTCATTCACTTCACAAGATTTCAAAATACAACGGAAAAGACGGCGCACCGCCAAAAATTTACAAGCTCGGTTCGGGAGCGTGGAAAGCGCTGAAGCAAAAGACAAAGGCGCGCGTGCGGCATATTGCTTTCAACCTGATCCAACTTTATGCAAAACGACGGATGGAAAAAGGCTACCGGTTCAATTCCGACAGCTATCTTCAACTCGAGCTCGAATCCTCATTTATTTATGAAGATACGCCCGACCAAACCAAAGCAACCCAAGAGGTCAAATTGGATATGGAAAGCGAACGTCCGATGGACAGGCTGGTCTGCGGCGACGTTGGATTTGGGAAAACCGAGGTTGCCATCAGGGCTGCCTTCAAGGCAGTCGATAACGGAAAGCAGGTGGCGGTACTCGTTCCGACAACGATTCTTGCGTACCAGCATTTTCGGACTTTCTCCGAACGGCTTAAAGAAATGCCAGTTTCGATTGGCTACCTGAACCGGTTCCGCACGGCAAAAGAGAAAAGTGAAACACTAAAAGCGTTGGCAGAAGGTAGCCTCGACATCATTATTGGAACTCATCAGCTTGTAAATAAGAACGTTGTTTTTAAGGATTTAGGACTGCTGATCGTCGACGAGGAACAGAAATTCGGTGTCAATGTCAAGGATAAATTGAAAACGATCGCCGCCAATGTCGATACGCTCACGCTGACTGCAACACCGATTCCGCGCACACTTCAGTTTTCGCTGATGGCAGCGCGCGACCTTTCGGTGATAAATACGCCGCCGCCGAACCGTTATCCAATTGAAACTCACGTCATCGGATTCAATGAAGAAGTGATTCGCGATGCAATTTCATACGAAATTCAGAGAAACGGTCAGGTGTTTTTCATCAACAACCGAATCGAAAACATCAAGGAAATTACGGGAATGATCCAGCGGTTGGTTCCTGATGCCCGTGTCGGAACGGGCCACGGCCAGATGGACGGAAAGAAGCTTGAAGAATTGATGCTTGCCTTCATGAACGGAGAATTCGATGTTTTGGTCGCGACGACTATCATTGAAAGCGGCCTTGACGTTCCGAATGCCAATACGATTTTCATCAACAATGCAAACAACTTCGGGCTATCGGATCTTCACCAGATGCGTGGTAGGGTTGGTCGAAGCAACAAAAAAGCGTTCTGCTACTTCATTACTCCACCTTATTCCATGATGACTGATGACGCGCGCAAGCGCATCCATGCATTGGAGCAGTTTAGCGAACTGGGAAGTGGATTTAATATCGCGATGAAGGATTTGGAAATCCGCGGAGCCGGCGATCTCCTTGGTGGCGAACAAAGTGGTTTCATAAATGACATTGGCTTCGAAACTTACCAAAAGATCATGAATGAGGCGATTGAGGAACTCAAGGACAACGAATTCCGCGACCTGTATCACGATGACAATGATGATTCGGAAAAAGAGTATGTAAAAGACATTCAGATCGATACTGATTTTGAGTTGCTGTTCCCAGACGATTATATCAATAACATATCGGAACGGCTTAACCTTTACAATGAACTCAACCAGATTAAGGATGAAAAGGGCTTATCGGAATTTGAAGCAAAACTAATCGACCGTTTTGGGCCGCTTCCAAAACCTGCCGTTGCCTTACTGAACAGCCTTCGTATCAAGTGGATCGCAACTAAAGCAGGACTTGAAAAACTTGTGATGAAACAGGGAAAAATGATCGGCTATTTCATTTCAGAGCAGAATTCGCCTTTCTTCCAGTCGGAGAGATTTACTAAACTACTTGTATTTGTCCAGAAACATCCGGATATATGCCGAATCAAGGAAAAGCAGACCCCGAACGGGCTGCGGCTCTTACTGACTTTCGATCATGTAAAATCGGTCAGGAAAGCTTTGGAGCTGATGACAAATTTGGAGAAATAAAAAAAGCCGCTTAAAAGCGGCTTCTTCATTATATAGGAAAGTTAATTTTTAATGATCCTGAAGTTTGCACCAACGCCATTGAAATTTACCTTAAAGAAGTACGTTCCCGAAGCAAAAGCAGAAATGTCAACCTGTGCATCGTTTGCGTTCACATCCTTGTTATAAAGCAATTGACCAGTCACATTGTAAACAGAGATATTTGTGATCTCGCTTCTTGAAGTGATGTTGACAATTCCTTTGGATGGATTTGGATAGTAGGTGAAATCAATATCGCTGAACGATGCGGCACCAAGCATATCGGTGCATCCAACCGTTGCAACATACCCCGATTCAACTACACCCGGATCTGAAAAGAACCGCAAAGTAAGTGATCCGTCAGGCGCTGTTGAAGTAAACGGACCGGGAATTTCCGACCCGGTAAAACCACCTGCGCTAAGATCAGGCGCCGATGTATTCGGTCCATCGTAAACCATCAGATAGTCGTAATCAGTTTCAAGGTCAAATGCCGAAAATGTAAGCGTAATCTTTTTGTTCGGCTGTGTCGGGATGAAAACGCGTGTATAATCCTGCAAATCGGTATAATCACCACTCACGCCTCCGGTATCAGTAATAGTTACACCATTGCACCAGTCAGCTCCAGTAGCGAAAATTAGCTGTCGGTAAGTCGAAGTCAATCCGGTACAAATAGGTCGGATCCTCACTTTATAGTAAGTGTTCGGCTGCAACCCAGACACGTTATACGATGTTGATGTGACCGTAGTCCAGCTTGGGAAATTGGATGGAAAAGGAAGCACTGCGATCTGCCAGTTTGTTGATGAACCCAATTCATCCCAGGTGATCGACGCGGAGTTTGTCGTAACATTTGAGACCTGAATATTCGCAACGGTATTGATGCATGTGTGGATGCAATCGGTACTCAAACATGTAGCGCTGTTGACTGCGGAAAGAATGGCTGCTGTTGGTTGCGGCCCAAATCCGTTGCTAAAGCTGATTCCGACACCCGACACAAGATGACAATAACTCATGATTGTCCCTTTGACGAGCGGTGATGGAATTGTCGGTGGACTCGTCATGCAACTGTAGCCTTCAGCAGTTGACCCAATCGCATACGGTGCGCAGTTGTCTATTGCCGTATTGTTTCCGTTCCAACTGCACGAATGCGTGTGTCGTGAGCCAAGCAAATGTCCCATTTCATGGGTAATCACCTGGATTGTCCAGGAGTACGTCGGAACAGAACTGTAGCCGAGATTGACATCCGAATAGCTAAAATTATTTTCTGAGCAGAGTCCGTTAATCGTTACTGCAACACCTCCCAGACCTCCCGGATCGATTCCGACAAGCTGGCCGACGTCGCCATCGAAAACCGGGCGCACTTCATTAAATTGATATAGATAATCCGTCGAACTTTCACCTTCGTATGGATCGTCGGTTGTCCAGATATACATCGATTTCAGGCTGACGGTGATCCCATCATTCGCATAAAGCGTTTGCACGTTATTAAATACAGATGTCATCCAATTGGTTGTAGTTGTTGTGCTGCTGCCGTTCGCAAGATAGAGGTCATAATCAATCTCAAAATACATGGTCGCACAACGAGTGCTGGCGGCATCTTTAGAAGTTGAACCGTCAAATTCCTGTATGGCTGTTTCCTTTACGTGGCAATCAAGCTGGTTCAGGACTTTCATTTTCGAATCGGAATAGATTATATAATCGGATGTATTTCCAGGTTTCTGAAGTTTTCCAATAACAATGTTGCCTCGTTCTGAATCGGAAACCACACCTGAAAGCTCATTGTTAAAGAAGCTAAGCGCGGCAACCGACTGGTTATTCCCCTTGATAATTCCTCTGTAATAAACGCCTTTCGTATATTCCATGTTGGTTCGCTTGTCTGTGTCGACATGAAAACCTTCACTGAATATGTCAACTTTATACAATTGTACCGCGATTGTGGCTCCTAAGTACGGAATGTCAACTTCAATATATTGATATCCTTGAGCTACTATGTTATTTACCTCCTGGGTTTTAATTTGGGCAAAAGTCGCCTCGGTGACAACCTTTCCAACCTCGGGATCTGCAGCGCCGCTGATGGGCGAAAGAATGGAAACCGGCTTAAATACTGCTTTTTGCGCGGTGATTTCGCGAACTTTGTCAGCTATTTTATTCTGTGCCGACAGGCTCACGCAAGCAAGCAGAACTAAAAACGGTAATGTTTTTTTCATCGTTTCAAATTTAGAACGTCAAATATAAGTCATCTGCTCAAATTAAAATTATAAATCCTGCTGTGACACTGTTAAATATGTTGCAGAAAAGACAATCAACCGCAATCAGAAATGATAAAAAGCATCCTGAAGATGTTCGATTTCAAATTTTGATCCTTCCTTCGAGATCGCCATGATGTCAAATCGCGTCTCGCAGTCAAGGTCATTTGAAATCAGATATTCATTCACCGCTTTTACGAGGAGTTTGATTTTTTTAGGGCTGACAAAATCCTGTGGAAGGCCGAGGTCCAGTCGCGATCTGGTCTTTACCTCTACCACGGCGAGTAAATTATCTTGTTTCGCCAGGATATCGATTTCTGCCTTTTCAAACACCCAATTTGTCGCAAGAATTTCATAACCTGCTTTGCGGAGGTATTCAACAGCGATTTCCTCACCGAATTTTCCCAGTTCGTTATGATTTGCCACTACTCAAATTTTATAACCGAACCTGTGTTTGTGACCTCAAGACTGATTGTCTTCCCGAGGATAAGCGCGCGATTATCTTTCATGTGGCCGGCCGGAAAGTTATAGATTATAGGAAACTTGTAATCTTTAAGTACGTCCTGAATTATTTGAAGTGCGTCCTTTCCCCAAGGTATGTCGTTATCGTTCATGCTGGTCATTCCGCCAATAATTACCGCTTTAATCTGATCAAAATATCCGTTCCTTTTCAGGTTCATCATCATCCTGTCGACGTGGTACAAATATTCGTCGAGATCTTCGATAAAAAGAATTTTCCCTTTAAAATCGACTTCTGATTTTGAACCCATTACACTGTACAGCACCGATAGATTTCCACCAATTACTTCGCCTTCCGCTTTACCGGTTCGATTGAACGGATGTGCTGACACATGGTATTCGAGCTTTTCGCCGAAAAGTGCCTTTTGCAATGTTTCAATCGCATCAGGGCTCGCGGAAGCTGCGCTTATTGCCATTATGCCGTGTATCGTTTCAATGTTCATATTATTCAGGTGGCTGTGCAAGACGGTGACATCGCTGAATCCGACTATCCATTTTGGCTTTTTCCGAAATTTTGTAAAATCAATCCTGTCAATTATCCTTACTGTCCCATATCCGCCCTTAGCCGCCCAGACCGCTTTGATTGCAGGGTTGTCTATCATCTCCTGAAAGTCGGTTGCCCGAAGCCAATCTGGTCCGGCCAATTGATTTTCCTCTTTTCCGATCGTTCTTCCCAGTACAACGTGAAGGCCCCAACTTTCAAGAAGTTTGATTGCGGGTTGTAGAGTTTGTGCATCAATTTTTCGTGCTGTTGCCACGATTGCAACGGTATCGCCTTTTCTTAAGAAATCGGGTGTGATCATTTTTCGCTGTGCGTTAATTGACTGAGCTCCGAAGATACTCAACAGGATTGAAATTGAAGTGATTTTGAGGATTTGGTACATAAACAGTGTGCAGCAAATATAGTCAACATTACAGAGCAGAAGCGCGGTACCAAGCATCGAGAACAACTAAATAATCCCAACCGTCTCAACTTATTCCTTATTTTTGCATCATTAATCCAGCTATGCAAAATCCGAAAAGATACACCGTTACTGCCGCGCTTCCTTATACAAATGGACCAATACATATTGGCCACCTTGCCGGCGTTTACGTCCCCGCAGATATATATTCACGATACCTCCGCCTCCGCGGACGCGATGTTGCGTTCATCTGCGGAAGCGATGAGCACGGAGTTGCCATTTCGATGAAGGCGCGCAAAGAAAACATTACACCTCAGCAGGTAATAGACAAGTACGACAGCATCATCCGTAAATCTTTTGCCGACTTTGGGATTTCATTTGACAATTATAGTCGCACCTCGTCGCAGATTCATCACAATACCGCCGCTGCGTTTTTCAGAAAATTATATGAGGATGGAAAATTTATCGAACAGGTTTCAGACCAATTGTACGATGAACAGGCAAACCAATTCCTTGCTGATCGTTTCGTAATTGGCACCTGTCCGCGATGCGGAAATGAGGAGGCGTACGGCGACCAGTGTGAGCGTTGCGGATCGACCTTGAATGCGACGGATCTGATAAATCCACGCTCGACCATCACAGGGTCAGTTCCGGTTCTAAAATCAACAAAACATTGGTTTTTGCCGCTCGATCAATATAATGATTTTCTTCGCGAATGGATTCTCGTCGGACACAAAAACGATTGGAAAACCAATGTGTACGGACAGGTAAAATCGTGGCTAGATGACGGCCTGAAGCCGCGTGCGGTTACTCGCGACCTCGATTGGGGCATTCCGGTTCCGGTTGAAGGCGCCGAGGGCAAAGTGCTTTATGTATGGTTTGACGCCCCGATCGGATATATTTCCTCAACCAAAGAATGGGCTGCCCGTGAAGGCAAAGAGTGGGAACCTTACTGGAAAAGCGATGATACAAAGCTTGTGCATTTTATTGGAAAGGACAACATTGTTTTTCACTGCATTATTTTTCCTGCAATGCTAAAGGCTGAAGGCTCATACATCCTGCCTGACAATGTACCGGCAAACGAATTCCTCAATCTCGAGGGAAACAAGCTGTCCACATCAAAGAATTGGGCAGTTTGGCTTCATGAATATCTTCTTGATTTCCCTGACAAGCAGGACGTGCTCAGGTACGCTTTGACCAGCAATGCGCCCGAGACCCGCGACAACGATTTTACATGGAAAGATTTCCAGGCTCGTAACAATAACGAACTTGTTGCAATTTTTGGAAACTTTATAAACAGGGTCGTTGTATTGACCAACAAATATTACGAGGGCATTGTTCCCACCCCGTCCAACTTTTCCGCAGAAGATGAGCACGCGCTTGCCGAACTGCGTGCGTATCCCAACGTAATTGCCGATTCGATCGAAAAGTACCGTTTCAGGGAAGCGCTTTCCGAACTGATGAACGTAGCGCGGCTCGGAAATAAATACCTCGCCGATGAAGAACCGTGGAAAATTATTAAGGAAAATCCGCAGCGAGTTCAGACACAAATGTATGTTGCATTGCAAATTGCGGCTGCCCTTCGCATCCTATGCGAGCCATTCCTTCCTTTTACCGCAGAGAAACTTCGCAAAATCCTAAATATGAACCAGGAAAGTGGCTGGCAATCTGTATCCGAAGTTTCCGAGTTGCTTTCTCCGGGACATTCAATTGGTGCTGCTGAACTGCTTTTCGGCAAAATTGAAGATGAAGAAATCGCTTTCCAGGTACAGAAGCTTGAGAAAACAAAAGTTGCAAACCAAAACGAATTGAAAACGTTGGAACCACAAAAGGAACTGATCAATTATTCGGACTTTTCGAAAATGGACCTTCGGGTCGGAACCATTCTCGAAGCCGAGAAAATGCCGAAGGCAAACAAATTGCTGATTTTAAAAGTTGACGTCGGATTGGAAATCCGCACAATTGTTTCAGGAATTGCCGAACATTTTTCACCGGAAGAAGTCGTTGGCAGGAAAGTCTCAGTGCTTGTCAATCTTGAGCCGAGAAATCTACGCGGGACGGAAAGCAACGGAATGATCTTGATGGCAACAGGAGAACACGGAAAGCTCGTGTTTGTCAATCCCGACGCGGAACCGCCAAACGGCTCAATTATCAGCTAGATGAATTTAAAAGTAATTGCATTTGACGCAGACGACACGTTGTGGGTAAACGAGCCGTATTTCCAGGAAACTGAGCAGAAATTTTGCGATCTGCTTAGTTCGTATCTCTCACATCATACATTGTCGCAGGAGTTGTTCAAGACCGAAATCGCCAATTTACGGTTATACGGCTACGGAATAAAAGGCTATATCCTGTCAATGATCGAAGCGGCATTGCAAATTTCCTCCAATACAATCAGCATCGAAACGATAGATAAAATACTTCAATATGGCAAAGAACTTCTTGAAAAACCAATTGAACTGATTGACGGAGTTGAACCAACACTTGAATCACTCCGTGGAAATTATAAACTCGTAGTTGCAACAAAAGGCGATCTTCTTGACCAACGCCGCAAACTGCATAATTCGGGGCTTGGACATTACTTTCACCATATCGAGGTGATGTCCGATAAGCAGGAAGTGGATTACCGCGACCTTGTAAAAAGACTTGACATCGATCCTTCAGAATTTATGATGATCGGAAATTCTTTAAAATCTGATGTTCTTCCCGTGCTTGCAATCGGTGGACATGCCGTGCACGTGCCCTTTCATACGACGTGGGCACACGAGAAAATCGAATACAAGGTCGAGCATCCCAATTTTTATAGTATCGAATCAATATCTGATGCTCTTCGCTTAATTTCGGAGAAGTAACAGATCAGCGCCAAGTACTATTTGCCAAGAAGCAGCAGATCGTTAGCGATTACTTCGGTATAGTATTTCTTCTCCCCGTTTTTGTCCTCATAGCTCCTGTGGTTGAGCTTTCCTTCAATTGCGATTTCCTTTCCTTTCGCGACAAATTTTTCAATGATTTCTGCAGTCTTGCCCCAGGCCACAACGTTGTGCCACTGCGTGTCGGTTATTCGTTCCCCTTTTTCGTTTTTATAACTTTCATTGGTGGCGATAGTAAGCTTTGCGAGCTTCCGGCCTGATTCAAGATTGATGATCTCGGGATCGTTGCCTGTGTTTCCGATCAATTGGACTTTGTTTCTGATTGCGCTCATGGCGTGTAATGATTTAAATGGTTTATAAAAAAGTTTTAGGCAATGCCTTGATGCAAAAGTGACTCATTGTAAGGCACATTAACGGTTAATAACCATTTACTGTCGGTTGTAAATAATTGTGTGCATTTGCTTATGGAAATGTTTTTTATATATTTGGTTGATATATAGTATATAAGCCATTTAGATTATGTTTAAAGCCTGTTTAGAATGCTCGGAAAAAATTGTGGGCCGGGAGGACAAAAAATTTTGCAGTGACAGCTGCCGTAACTCCTACAACAACAAAATCAACAAAGACCACAACAACTTTATGCGCAACATCAACAACCGCCTGCGCAGGAATTATCGGATTTTGTCGGAAATGAATCCTTCCGGAAGATGTCGCACGACACGTTCAAAATTGCTCAGCAAAGGATTTGACTTCTGTTTTTTCACCAACATCGAACAAACCCGCAAAGGAAATGTGTACTATTTTCTTTACGACCAAGGTTATTTACAACTTGACAAAGACTATTGTATGCTGGTCAGAAAGGAATCTCAAACGTAAACATCACGCCCCCTGATGAAGAAAACCTACACACCATTACTATCGGTCCTTTTCCTTGGAGCAATTTTGCTCTGGATTTACCTCTCGCTCATGCCGCGCTGGCTTTCGGACGATGCCGTGCCGCTGTCCGACTTTTCGACGAAACGAGCGCTGGAACACGTTGAGGTATTATCAAAAGAAGTGCATTATACCGGGTCGGCCGGACATGAAAATGTCTCTTCTTATATCGAATCGGAGCTAAAAAAACTCGGGTTGGAAGTGTACATCCAGGAAGGTACCAGTTTTTCCGACTGGGGAAATCTCGTAAAAGCCAAAAACATCATGGCGCGGATCAAAGGAAGCGCCAATACCAAAGCGCTGCTATTGCTTTCCCATTATGACAGTGCGCCGCATTCGTATTCGTTCGGGGCTGCCGATGATGCGTCCGGCGTTGCCACAATTCTTGAAGGCCTGCGCGCATTCGCCTATTCCAAAACGCCTCACAAGAACGACATCATTGTGCTTTTTACGGATGCCGAAGAATTGGGTTTGAATGGAGCAGCCTTGTTTGTAACCCAGCACAAATGGGCATCCGAGATTGGTGTTGCGGTCAATTTTGAGGCACGCGGAACGGCCGGTCCAGGATATATGCTCATGGAAACTAACAATGGCAACAGCGCAATGGTTGATGCGTTCGCGGCGGCCTCACCTAAATACCCGGTATCAAACTCGCTGATGTACAGCATTTATAAAATGTTGCCAAACGATACCGATCTCACTGTCTTTCGTGAACAAGGTAAAATTCAGGGATACAATTTCGCCTTCATCGACAATCACTTTAATTACCATACGTCGCAGGACGATTACGCGCATTTGAGTCCGGAAACCTTGTCGCACCAGGGAACGTATCTCATGCCGTTACTGCATTATTTCGCAGATGCCGACCTGAAGAACCTCAACTCAAATGACGATCAGGTGTATTTTAATACGCCTGTCGGTTTTATTCACTATCCGTTTTCGTGGACGTTTCCGCTGGTAGCTACCGCAGTTGTGCTGTTTCTCTTTCTGGTTTTTGTGGGAATGGGTAAGCGAATCCTGGTTCCTTCAGAGATGGGCAAAGGCTTTCTGCTGTTTTTCGGAGCGTTGCTTACAACCGTGGCAATCGCGTTTTTTGGCTGGAAAATAATTCTGGAATTTTATCCTCAGTATAATGATATCCTGCAAGGTTTCCCATATAACGGACACGACTACATAGCTGCATTTATCCTGCTATCAATAGCTGTTTCCTTCCTTTTCTATTGGACGGCAAACAACGAAGGAAAGGTATTGAACTACACTGTTGCGCCGCTTTTAATCTGGCTTCTGATATCACTCGCAGCCGCTGTTTTTCTGCCCGGTGCCGGTTTCCTGATTATTCCGGTGCTTTTCACGCTTCTGATGTTTGGGTGGTTTGTAGTTTCACAATCGTCCGGAAAAGCGCTGAATTTACTCTTATCAGTACCTGCGCTTTTTATTGTCGCACCTTTTATTGTTATGTTTCCTATCGGATTGGGAATGAAAATCCTTGCCGCAACCGCAGCGCTTACCTTTCTGCTGTTTTCGCTTCTTCTTCCGGTTTTCGGAATGTTTGGCAAAAAAGGACTTTGGTCAGCCGCGTGTTTTATTGCCGCCATTGCTTTCCTTATCCACGCGCATCTGAATTCTGATTACAAACCTGGCAGCGCCAAACCTAACAGCCTTGTGTATTTCTACGATTCGGATAAAGAAGCGGCAATTTGGGCATCCTATGATCTGTCGCTCGACGATTGGACGCAAAATTATCTAACCGACAAACCGGCCGACGGGCGCTCACTCGAACAATATCCGTTGTACAGCAAGTACGGCACAAAATTCAATTTCACCACGGAGGCGCTTGTCCGTGATCTTCCCGCTCCACAGGTGGAATTCCTTCGCGATAGCACCGGCGGAACCCAGCGTTACGTTAAAATTAGGATCACTCCAAATCGAAAGGTCAACCGTTATGATATTTTCGCCGATGAAAAAATGCAATTGCACAATTTGGTGGGCAACGGCGCAAAGCCACTCGGACAAAAAGGTTCACTATATCTTCGGAAAGGGAAAAAAATCCTCAGTTATTACGTAGTAAATAATGAGCCGCTGATTCTCGAGTTCAGTATTCCGGTCTTTAGCAAGTTTGATATGACGCTGCTGGAATCGTCGTTTGATCTGATGAGCAATCCGGCTTTCCGGATGACACCACGACCTAAAAATAAAATTCCGATGCCTTTTGTGCTGAACGATGCGGTAATATTGAAGAAATCAATTAAGCCTTCTCCACGTACAGTTGTCACAGTGCCGATTCCTGTGCGGAAAACGGTAACTCTGGCGCCGGTTGTTAACGATACGATTCAGGATCCGGATGCAGAAAATTAGTATTCTCGGATGTGGATGGCTCGGATTACCACTGGCGATCGAACTTATATCCAAAGGCTACTCGGTCAAAGGCTCCACAACCACTCCACACAAAATTAAAGAACTCGAATCGAAGAAAATCATCGGTTTCCAAATTGAACTTTTCCCGGATTCTATCGTGGGCGATATTTCAGGTTTTCTTAAGGACAGCGATGTGCTGATTCTCGATATTCCGCCGAAAGCCAAGTCAGAGAATATAACCAACTTCACTGAAAAACTAAAAGTCCTCAAGCCTTTTATCGAAGCTTCTTCAATTGGCATCGTACTCTTTACAAGTTCAATTTCTGTCTACGGAAATCAAGGCGGAATCATAACTGAAGAGAAAGATTTATTGCCCGAGACTGCGAATGGGAAGCAATTGGTTTCCGCAGAACAGATCCTGACAAATTCGGCGGCGTATAAAACTACGGTGGTGCGGTTTGGCGGACTCACATCAAGTGATCGCCATCCGGTTTACCATCTCGCGGGAAAAACAGATTTACCCGATCCGTACGCCCCAATCAACCTGATTCATCGCGATGATTGCATTGGAATCCTAATTTCGATTATCCGGCAGGAAGCGTGGGGCGAAGTTTTTAATGCGGTTGCTCCATCGCATCCTTCCAGAATTGACTATTACCAAGTAAAATCACTTGAATTCAATCTTCCTGAACCCAAGTTTTCTGCAATTGGCAACGCCGGAAAAACAGTTTCCTCCGAAAAGTTAATCGCGAAACTTGGGTACACTTTCATTCACCCTGAGCCATAAAAAAATCCCGGCGTACCGGGATTCTGTTTACCAAATTTTGACTCGCTTTTCAGGAGCAATGTACATTCCGTCTCCCGGCTTGATGTTGAACGCGCTGTAAAACGCATCTACATTTTGCAGCGGAACGTATGCTCTGTACATTCCCGGCGTATGTGGATCGGTCTTCACCTGATTTCGGATTGCCTCATCGCGCATTTTTGTACGCCAGACGGTCGCCCAGGCAATAAAAAATCGCTGTTCCGGAGAATAACCATCGATTAATGCAGGCCTTCCATTTTCTTTGAGGTAAAGTTGCAATCCATCAAAAGCTGCGTTCACTCCGCCCAAATCGCCGATGTTTTCGCCAAGAGTAAATTTGCCGTCAACATGAGTGTTCGGAAGCGGCTCAAGTGCGCTGTACTGGCTCGCAAGGGCGTTCCCAAGTTCGGTGAAACGCGCCAAATCAGCATCTGTCCACCAATTTACCAAGTTACCATCAGCGTTGTATCGCGATCCCGAATCGTCGAATCCGTGTGAAATTTCGTGGCCGATTACTGCGCCAATTCCGCCGTAGTTGACCGCTTCATCCGCCTGATAATTGTAAAACGGCGGTTGCAGGATCGCTGCCGGAAATACAATTTCATTGAACGATGGATTGTAATACGCATTCACCGTTTGTGGCGTCATTCCCCATTCTTCCTTATCAACCGGCTTATCAAGGTCGGCAAGGTCTTTTTCAAAATTCCATTTCGAACTGCGCAGCATATTGTCGAAAAAGCTTCCGCCATCAGCAGGCATTTTCAACGTCAACGCCGAATAATCCTTCCATTTGTCAGGATAACCGATCTTGATCCTTGATTTATGAAGTTTTTCGATAGCGCTCTTTTTAGTTTCCGGCGCCATCCACGTCAGTGCATTGATCCGGTTTTCAAAAGCACGGAATACGTTTTTGATCATTATTTCAGCTTTCGCTTTTGCTTCAGGCGGGAATTTTTTCTCTACGTATAATTTACCCAGAGCCTCGCCCACATTACCATTTACAACCTGGAGCGCTCGTTCTTCGCGTGGCCGCTGCTTTACTGCCCCGGTCAGCGTTTTTCCGTAAAATTCCCAATTGGCATATTCAATTCCGGTTGAAAGTGTCGAAGAAGCGTGGTTGAGCAATGTCCATTTCATGTACGCTTTCCAATCGTCGACCTTATTTTGGGCAAGGATCGACTGAAGCGAGGTCATGTATTTCGGTTGGGAAACAATAATGCTGTCCACTTTACCAAGGCCGATTCCGGTAAGGTACTTTTTCCAATCAATTGCCGGTGTAAGTTTCTGAAGGTCGGAAACAGTCATCGGATTGTAGGTTTTACGCCTGTCGCGACGCTCTACTCGGTCAAGCCTCGGCTGCGACATTGCAGTTTCAAACGCGAGGATGCGTTCCGCCTGTGCCGTGGCAGCTGCCGGTTTTTCGCCGAGGTACTGAAGCATTTTCGCAACATGAGCAACATATTTCTGGCGCTTTTCCTTTGAATCGGCATCGTCTGAAACGTAGTAATCGCGGTCAGGCAATCCGAGACTTCCCGGCCCGATGTGCACTACATTCCTGTTACTGTTCTTTGAATCCGGTCCGACGCCCGCACCGAAAAATCCAAGTCCGCCTGTAGGTTCCATTTCGGCAAGCAATGCCTGAAGATCGGCCACATTTTTAACGGCATTAATTTTCGTGAGGTACGGCTTCAGTGGATTTATTCCCTGTTTATCGCGTGCGACGGTATCCATCACCGAGCGATAAAGGCTGACCGCTTTTCCCTGATCGGTGTTCGGACCGTATTTCGGATTTGTTGCGGCTTCCTTAAGTATGGCAAGCGCATCGGCATCCGTTTTTTGGCGAAGCTCATCAAAACTTCCCCAACGGGTTCGGTCGGCTGGAATTTCGGTCTTATCATACCAGGCGCCGTTTACATATCGGAAAAAATCATTGCGGGCATCAGTTTTACTGTCCATAAACGACACGTTGATTCCAGGTTCCTTTTTCCCAGCTTCTGTCTGCGCAGAAACCGCTACCGCCGAGAATAATATCGGCAGCATATAAAACGACTTACAAATTGAATTTGACTTCATGAAAAAAATTTTGATTTACAAACTTAGCGATATTAAGTGTTAAATTTTCAGCCAACGATTTACCGGCAAGGCAAATGCGCCACAATGATTTCGTAATTTCGCGGCAAATAATCAATATGAGATCGTTTATCAGGAAATACCGGACATTTTTTTTGGTAATGCTGGTTTTCTCAGTAGTATCGATCAGCCTGTTTTACCGCGTACTTGACAAGAAAACGCTTCCTGTTTACAATCCGGCAATGGTCAATCCCGAACTGGTTGACAGTACGATCCAATACATTGGCCGAAATCATACGATTCCGGATTTTTCCTTCACTAACCAAAACGGGAAAACAATCACACAGGAAAACTATCGCGGAAAGATTTATGTCGCCGATTTCTTTTTTACCACCTGCGGCTCGATTTGCCCGAAGATGACCTCCAATCTTGTTGAAGTCCAAAAGGCGTTTGCCAATAATCCGAAGGTAATGCTGTTGTCGCATACCGTAATGCCCGATTTTGACAGCGTTCCTGTGCTGAAACAATACGCCATTGAAAACGGGATCGACGATTCCAAATGGAACCTGGTTACGGGCGACAAGAAGCAGATCTACACCATTGCGCGCCGCGGCTATCTTGCAGTGAAAATAGGAAAGCCGGAGGAGCAATACGACATGGTTCACACTGAAAACCTGGTTTTGGTAGATTCCCATCGCCGCGTCCGGGGCTTTTATGACGGAACCCGTAAAGACGAAGTCGAACGGCTGATTTCCGACATCAATTGGCTCGTCGAGAACGAAAAGAAATAACCTCATCCTTTGTTATTGATTAAATTGATGTAATTTTGTCTTTTTATTCAATCTAAATAAGCATTGCAGACTACACTCGACTTACTGAAGATCGGCGACAAAGCAACGATAATTGATTTCGACCTTGAGACGCTTCCGCTAAAACTGCTGGAAATGGGCTGCCTTCCCGGTAATAGTGTTCAATTGCTGCAGAAAGCGCCCTTTGGCGATCCGCTTTATCTGGACGTTAACGGTTCCCATCTTGCCATCAGGATCGAAACCGCCAAGCGAATCCAGGTTGAAAGGCAGGAACAATAAATCATGAGTAGCCATAATATTAATGTCGCCCTGATCGGCAATCCAAATACCGGAAAAACTTCTGTTTTTAATCATCTTACCGGACTTAAACAACAGGTAGGAAATTATCCGGGGATTACCGTCGAGAAAAAAATCGGCTTTTGCCGGCTCCCGAATAACATCAAGGCCAACATTCTCGATCTCCCCGGAACATACAGCCTGAACGCGAGTTCGATTGACGAAAGCGTGGTTATTGAACTGCTTCTCAACAAAAATGACAGGTTGTATCCCGATGTGGCAATAGTGGTTTCCGATGTCGAAAACCTGAAGCGAAACTTGCTGCTTTTTACCCAGATAAAAGATCTTGAAATTCCAACAATATTGGTCATCAACATGGCCGACCGAATGGCATCAAAGGGAATAACACTCAACATCCCGCATCTCGAAGAACAGCTGAAGACAAAAATTGCGCTGGTCAGCACCCGGAAAAACATCGGCCTTGAAGAATTAAAGAACCTTATTGTCAATTACAGGACGCTTTCGACCGAACCGTGCCTGAACGCGTCCGGCATCGATCCCGATTATTTCAACAGCCTTCGAAAGGCGTTTCCAAATCAGTTGCTTTACAAGCTTTGGCTGGTAATTACACAGGATGTCAACTTTTTGAACCTTGAACGAAACGAGATCCGCGGATCATTCACAAAATCACATTCCGACCTCAAGCGGCTTCAGCAGAAGGAAACGATCAAAAGGTACCAGTTTATAAATGATGTTTTAAAAGTCGGACAAAAAATAGACATTTCGCAAGCCACGGATTTCCGGGCAAAGCTCGACCGGGTTCTGACACACAAATTCTGGGGCTACATAATTTTCTTTACGATCCTGTTCGTAATATTCCAGGCGATCTTTGATTGGTCGGCTGTGCCGATGGATTTCATTGACGGCGGCTTTGCAAGTTTGAGCGCCTACGTGAAATCCGTTTTTCCTCCCGGCGTTTTAACTAACCTTGTCGCGGAAGGAATTATTCCCGGAATTGGAGGGATTTTAATTTTTGTTCCGCAGATAGCCTTCCTTTTCCTTTTCATTTCGATACTTGAGGAAAGCGGTTACATGAGCCGCGTCGTCTTTTTGACCGATAAGATCATGCGCCGATTCGGCTTAAGCGGAAAGAGCGTTGTGCCACTAATTTCGGGAACTGCATGCGCAATCCCTGCAATTATGGCGACGCGAAACATTGAAAACTGGAAGGAAAGGCTGATTACAATCCTGGTCACCCCGTTTACAACCTGCTCGGCGAGGCTTCCGGTTTATGCGATCATCATTGCGCTGATCATTCCCGATAAACGGGTTTTGGGCTTCCTGAACCTGCAGGGAATGACATTGATGCTACTGTATTTGCTTGGTTTCGGAATGGCAATCATTTCTGCCATGATACTGAACAAGATCCTGAAGGTGAAAGGAAAAACCTTTTTCCTGATCGAAATGCCAACGTATAAATTTCCACTCCTCAAGAATGTGGCGATCAACGTGGTTGAAAAAACAAAATCGTTTGTTTACGGCGCCGGGAAAATTATCCTGGCGATCTCGGTCATCCTTTGGTTCCTGGCATCTTATGGCCCGGGGCCGCGTTTCAACGATGCAGAAAAGATCGTCCGCAGCCAATCCACTGCAGAAGATCAAGAACTGGATAACGAAATCGCATCATATAAGTTGGAGAATTCGTACATCGGCGTCCTCGGGAAAGCCATTGAACCCGTGATTGCACCGTTAGGTTATGATTGGAAGATTGGAATTGCCGTTATCAGCTCCTTTGCGGCACGTGAAGTTTTTGTCGGAACACTCGCAACGATTTATAGTGTAGGAAGCACCGACAATAACGACACCATTAAGGAAAAAATGCGCGAGGAAATTCGCCCTGACACCAAAGCTCCCGTTTTCAGTTTTGCAACCGGCGTTTCGTTGCTGCTTTTTTATGCCTTCGCAATGCAATGTGCGAGCACACTTGCCGTTACTAAAAAAGAAACCAATAGTTGGAAATGGCCGTTGGTGCAACTGATTTTTATGAGCTCCTTTGCTTACATCGTTGCGCTGCTGGCCTACCAGATGTTAAAATGATACAGGAAATAATTGCTTTCGGAATACTATTGTTGGCCGTGGCGTTTCTTTTCAGGAAGTTTTTGTTTAAGAAAAAAAACAAGCACGGCTGCGATAAAGGATGTTGCCCTTAAAGAGTCACGAAAATATTTTCCGAAATTTTTTGTGAGAGCTGAAGTTCTGCCCCGTCAACACTAACCCGGAGTGATTTATCAAAATCTTCGCGTGCGAGAATTGTTATCTCCGATCCGAGCCCAATGCCATTGCGGTTCAGATATTTAAGGAAATCCGCTGATGTATCTTTCACACCCGCACAAATTCCCTTTTGTTCCGGCGCCAAGTCTGCCAACAGGTATTTCTCGACCTTCTTGATCTCACCCGATGCATTTGGAATCGGATCGCCATGCGGATCGTGCGTCGGAAAACCCAGGAATTCATCCAATCGATCGACGAGCTTTTCCGATTTTATGTGTTCGAGCTGTTCTGCAATGTCGTGGACCTCATCCCACGTAAAATGAAGCTTTTCAACCAGGAACACTTCCCATAGCCGATGCTTTCGGACAATCATTTTCGCGGCTTTCCGACCCTGATCGGTCAGCAACACGCCTTGGTATTTGCGATGCGTGATCAGCTTTTTCACTGCGAGCTTCTTTAGCATATCGGTTACCGACGATGCTTTCGTCTCCATTTTTTCGGCAATTGAATTCGTGGTCACGCCGTCGGGCGAGGCGGCCGAAAGATGATAAATGGCTTTTAGGTAATTTTCTTCTGAAAGTGTCATGATTCAATTCCGGTTTGGCGGTGGACCAGGAACATTGGGATTTTGATGCGATGGCGTACTTTATCCACGGTCGTTCCGAACAAAATATCTTTAAATCCGGAATGCCCGTGCGTTCCCATTACCAAAATGTCGTATTTGCCTTGGTTGACGATCTGAGGAATGACGCGGGTTGGATTTCCGAAACCAAGTTCCGTATGGATCTTATAACCTTTTGCCGTCAGGCCTTCTTTGTATTCCAGCAACAGCTTTTCATCGACCGAGGTTTCATGATCTTCCGTATTGCTTCCGTACATCATTGCGGTCACCGTTTCGACCACGTGGATCAGCGTGTAAATCGCCTCATTACCGCCAAGTGCGAATGCATTGTTCATCGCGACCTGATCGGCAGACGAAAAATCTACTGAAATCGCAATATTCTTTTTCTTGTATGTTCCCGTCGTACCGATACTGCGCAGCAAACGATGCGGCGAATGGTTGTGGTATTCGGCCTTCGATTTCGAGATAAAAGGTTTAAATACAATAAATAACAACAGCACCAGAAACCCAACGGCCAGCGGAACGACCGTAAGCCAAAGTATCGTGGGATGATCTGACGTTTGCAACCAGCCTTTAATCTCATCAAACACAAGCTTTCCATTCAGCGAAACAATAATTGACGCGATGATCCAGGCTGCAATCTGCATCGGCCGGCTGATCTCAAAACCGTTCATTTTGCGTTTGTCACTCACAAAGTGAATCAGTGGAATGATCGCAAAACCCAACTGCAGGCTTAAGATGACCTGACTCAGTATGAGCAATTTACCGGTAACGCCTTCGCCAAAGATCGTGATGACTATGACCGCCGGAATAATGGCAATCAAACGTGTGAGAATTCGCCTCACCCACGGCTGCATCCTGAAATTCAAATAACCTTCCATGATGATCTGCCCGGCGAGAGTTCCCGTGACGGTTGAACTTTGACCGGCGGCGATTAGTGCGACGGCGAAAAGTATGGGCGCCCATTTCGTTCCCAAAAGCGGTTCAAGAAAACGGTGCGCATCCTGGATTTCCGCGACTTCAAACATGCCATTCTTATAAAATGTTGCCGCCGCCAGGATCAGGATTGCCGCATTGACGAAAAAAGCAAGGTTCAAAGCGATAGTCGAATCGATCAGATTGTACTTCAGCGCCTGGCGTATTCCTTTTGGCGACCGGTCGAATTTGCGCGTTTGCACCAGGGATGAATGAAGATACAGATTATGCGGCATCACGGTCGCTCCAATAATCCCGATCGCGATATACAATGCGGCTTCGTTTGGAAGCGACGGCACTAACCCGGCCAAAATTTTCGGCACTTCCGGCTGTGCAAATATCATTTCGAAAATAAACGAAAGACCAATTATTGCCACAAGCGTAATAATGAACGCCTCCATTTTCCGCATTCCTTTGTTAATCAGGAATAACAGCAGAAATGTGTCAAGTACGGTGATTAGCACACCTTCGATAAGCGGGATGTCGAATAAAAGATTCAGGCCGATTGCCATTCCCAACACTTCAGCAAGGTCGCACGCGGCAATCGCAATTTCGGCAAGGAAATACAAAATATAATTGATGAACCTCGAATAGGTCTCCCGCGAAGCCTGCGCAAGATCCCGCTGAGTAACGATCCCGAGTCGGGCACTCAGACTTTGAAGAAGCAGCGCCATGATATTGCTCATCAGCAAAACCCAAAGCAAAGCATATCCAAATTGGCTTCCGCCGGCAATGTCGGTTGCCCAGTTTCCCGGATCCATGTAGCCAACGCTGATCAGGTATGCGGGCCCGAAAAATGCAAGTATCTTTCTGAAAACACTGGATTTATTTTGCGTGTGAACGGATTGGTGGACCTCCTCCAGTGATTTTGCCATAACGAAGTTTTATTCAAAAATAATGGATATTTTTATTCATCCAAATTAAATTTTAGTCTTACCTAAATCACCGCTTTTTCCACCAGGAGAAAATGGCGCATAATGATATTTAGGAAAAAGACAGCCAATGCGGGTTCAGGTATGGCGATTCGCGATCACCAATAAGAAATCTTTATCGGTATTGATTCTCAAACTTCTATTTCTTCGTAAATTTGCGGCATAACTAAAGAATTTATTATGTACCCAGAAGAAATGATCATGCCGATGCGCGCGGAGCTTTCCGACGCCGGTTTTGAAGAACTACATACTGCAGCAGAAGTTGAGAACGCGATCAAAAAAGGTGGAACAACGCTTGTCGTGGTGAACTCGGTTTGCGGATGTGCAGCAAGAAACGCGCGTCCGGGAGCAAAAATGAGCCTTGACAATGACAAAAGACCCGATCAATTAGTTACTGTTTTTGCCGGAGTTGACAAAGATGCCGTAGACGCTGCCCGCGAGCACATGTTCCCGTTCCCGCCATCGTCGCCAAGCATGGCGCTTTTCAAAGACGGTGAATTGGTCCACATGCTGGAACGCCACCATATCGAAGGCCGCCCGGCAGAATTGATTGCCGAAAATCTCAAAGACGCGTTCAACGAGTATTGCTAAATCACAAGCCACTTTCGGGTGGCTTTTTTTATTGGAAGCTGTTTCCTGCTTTCGGCTATATTTTGCCATTATCGAAACTGTTCTGACAGTAAGCCCGCACACTAATGGCAAGGATGCCGCCTCAATCAGGGCTAGGGTTAATCCTTTCCGGATGCGTTAGCGATGGAAGCGGCATCCTTTTGCGGCTACTGAACTGTCCTTTTCTGCGCAATCTACATTTGCCGCAAAAGATACAGCGTACAGCGCGGCCCGAAGGGAAACGCCCTGAAACCGCTGATAAAAAAACAAAAATCCCGCGAGTTTAAACCTCAAAGGTTTTAAAAACCTTTGAGGTTTGGCCAAAATACAAAGATTTCCATCCCATCATTTGCGGTTTTTCGCTACTTTTGCCGCAAATATTTTCAACCTTAATCTGTTTATAGCATGCAACTGTACAACACGTTAAGCGCAGAAGAACGTGCCGTCATGATTGACGACGCCGGAAAGCAACGGCTCACGCTGTCGTTTTATGCTTATGCGCAAATCACCGATCCCACACAATTCAGAAACGAACTCTTTCTTGCCTGGAACCCGCTTGAAGTCCTTGGCCGCATTTACGTAGCCAAAGAAGGAATCAACGCCCAGCTCTCGTTGCCCGCAGACCATTTTTACGAGTTCCGCGACACGCTCGAAACTTACGATTTCATGCGCGGCATCAGGCTGAACATCGCCGTTGAACAGGATAACTTTTCCTTTTTAAAGCTTACGATCAAGGTGCGCGACAAGATTGTGGCAGACGGACTCAACGATGAAACTTTTGATGTGACCAACAAAGGAATTCATCTCAAAGCCGCCGAATTCAACCAATTGCTCGAAAATCCGGATACGATTGTCGTTGACATGCGCAACCACTACGAAAGCGAGATCGGACACTTTACAAAAGCAATTCGTCCGGATGTAGATACTTTCCGCGAGTCACTGCCGATCATTGAACAACAGCTCGCCGATCATAAAGAAGATAAAAAATTGCTGATGTACTGCACCGGGGGAATCCGCTGCGAAAAAGCCAGCGCCTATTTCAAGCACAAAGGCTTCAAAAATGTGTATCAGCTTGAAGGCGGGATTATCGAATATGCGCGCCAGATCAAGGAAGAAGGAATCGAAAGCAAATTCATCGGAAAAAACTTTGTCTTCGACCACCGCCTTGGCGAACGCATCACTAACGATATCGTTTCAAAATGCCACCAATGTGGTGAACCTTGCGACGACCATACGAACTGCGCCAACGAAGGCTGTCATTTACTCTTCATTCAATGTGCAAAGTGCGCCGAAAAAATGCAGGGATGCTGCTCAACTACTTGCGTCGATATTTTGCACCTGCCCGAAGAAGAACAAAAAGCAATTCGGAAGGGAATCATGAACGGCAATAAGATTTTCAAAAAAGGGAAGTCGGATGTGCTGACATTCAAGAACGCTGCCGACGCGCCTGTTGCCGTTTTTCAGGTACCGAAAAAAAGCCCTGTGAAAACTGCTGCAAAGGTGAATAAGCAATACCTTGGAAAAGCAACCCATTATTTTCCGAAAGCGGGAATCGGGCAGTTCGCGATTGAATCGGGAGAGATTGCCGTTGGCGACAAGCTGCTCATAAAAGGTCCTTCAACAGGCGAGCAAACCATTGTCGCAGAAGACATGTTCGTTAACGATTTGGCCGCCACAAAGGCAAAGGCCGGAGACAATTGTACTTTCCGACTTGGATTTCGCACCAGGCTCTCCGACAAACTTTACAAGATCGTGGAATAAAAAATGGATATCTACAAATTGCTCAGGCTCAACCAGAAAATCAAAAGCCACAGGATTAAATTCCTTGGACTTTGGCTGTTGTCGGTCCTGAACAAAAGATATCTTTCAATTCAGCTCGATCCGGTTCTTGCGTGCAACCTACGCTGCAAAATGTGTTATTTTACCGATGCCGACTTCGTGAAAAAGAACATGAAAGGCATTTTAAAGCCTGAGCAGCTGGAACCGATCGCAAAGGCCGTTTTTGCAAACGCGCTAAAACTCCAGATCGGTTGTGGCGCCGAGCCAACGCTTTTCAAGCACAACACGAAGTTGATCGAACTTGCGAAATCGTACGGCGTTCCGTACATCAGCATGGTTACGAATGGAAATCTGCTGACGCGCGAAGATATTTCGGCTTTCGCCGAGGCCGGACTCAACGAATTCATCATGTCGATGCACGGCGTGCTGAAAGAAACGTACGAAAATTTCATGGACAAAGGCGACTACGAGAAATTCCGAACCGTGCTTGGCTGGATTTCAGAACAAAAAGCAAAATCGCCGAACCTTCGCCTGCGGATAAATTATACTTTCAACCGCGATAACTTTCATGAATTGTCCCGGTTTTTCGAGCTTTTCGGTCAATTTGACATCGACATCATCCAACTTCGGCCGATAGACAAAATCGGTGAGACAACATACAACGATTTCAGCCTGAAAAGCATCGAGAGCGATTACCTGGCGGTTTCCCAGCAACTCAAAGATCAGGCGCTCGACCGAAAAATCACACTGCTTTACCCGCAATCGGTTATTCGCGAAGAAACCGAATCGCTGAAAGTACGATCCAACAATGACAGCTCCTACCTGATTCCGTACACCTATTGTTATGTTTCGCCTGACTTCTTCTGGAAGGAAGATTTCAACCTGGAATCGGAATCTTTTTCTCAATGGAAAAGCCGCACCGGCTGGAACAACGAACTTCTGAAAAACGCGTTTATGTCGCTTGACACGCTTGGACGAACGAACCGAAACATGCTGAATTATTCGGTCGACATCAATTAAGCTGCAAACCTTAGCCCGGGCTGAAGCAGCATCCTTTTTATTTTTTTGGGACGGCGCAGGAGGCCGACAGAAAAAATAAAAAGATACCGCGAAAGACCGGAATAAGCTTCCAAAAATCCAAAATCCACACGTTCCAATTGCTCGTGTTAAAACAAGCGCGGCCACCTCTGAAAGCTCTTGTTGTCTCCAAAAAATGCTATCTTTACGCTCAAAATATTTTACGAATTTAAGTTGTGCCCGTCACAACATCTCTATATTATGGCCTGTACAAGTTGTTCAACTTCCGACGGCGGCGCGCCTCGGGGTTGTAAAAATAATGGCACATGCGGAACCGACAGCTGCAACAAACTGACGGTTTTTGACTGGCTTGCCAACATGGGAATGCCGGCCGGGGAAGCGCCTTTTGACTGTGTCGAAGTGCGTTTCAAAAACGGAAGGAAAGAATTTTACCGAAATACCGAAAAATTATCGCTCGCTATCGGTGACATTGTCGCTACTGAAGCTTCGCCCGGACACGATATCGGGATTGTCACACTGACCGGAGAACTGGTCAGGATCCAAATGAAGAAAAAAGGGGTAAGTGTAAAAAGTCCGGAAATCTGCAAAATATATCGCAAAGCCTCTCAAAAAGACATCGATCTCTGGTCGAATGCCCGAAGCCGCGAAGAAGCGATGAAGGTGAAAGCACGCGAAATCGCGATCATGCTGAAGCTGGAAATGAAGATTTCTGACATTGAATTCCAAGGCGACGGATCGAAAGCGACTTTTTATTATACCGCCAACGATCGTATCGATTTCAGGCAACTGATCAAGGAGTTTGCGCGGGAATTCAATACGAGGATTGAAATGAAGCAGGTCGGTTTCCGTCAGGAAGCTTCGCGCCTGGGCGGAATCGGATCGTGCGGCCGCGAGCTTTGCTGCTCGACTTGGCTGACCGATTTCCGGAGCGTCAACACCTCGGCCGCGCGCTACCAACAGCTTTCGCTGAACCCGCAAAAACTTGCCGGACAGTGCGGAAAGCTGAAGTGCTGCCTGAATTATGAACTCGACACCTACATGGATGCGCTACAGGGATTTCCTGATTTTGAGACGAAGCTGATGACCGAAAAAGGGATGGCAGTTTGTCAGAAGCAGGATATTTTCAAAGGCCTTATGTGGTTCGCCTACACCGACAATTTTGCGCATTGGCACGTTCTGAAAATCGAACAGGTGAAAGAAATCATTGCCGAAAACCGCGAAAAACGAAAAGTTTCGTCGCTTGAAGAGTTTGCACTTGAGGTCGCACCGCCGCCAGAAAAAGACTTTAATAATGCGATGGGCCAGGAAAGCCTGACGCGTTTTGACCAGCCGAAGAAAAAGAAAAGGCCGAACAAAAAACGCAAACCGGGCGGCGACAACCGTCAACCGGCCGAAGGACGCCCCATCGAAGCGCGCGCTCAACGGCCAGGCGGAAACCAGCAACAAGCGCCACGGCCGTCAAATCCTGCAAATAAAATAATCCCGCAAAACCGGAATGAACGCAAGAAGTAGCATTCTGGTGGCACTTATTGCAGTGTCTGTTTTTTCATGCGACAAAAAGCGCGTATTCGACGACTATAAATCCGTCGGAAACGCATGGCATAAAGACAGCATTGTGACCTATACGCTGCCGGAAATGGATACGACGAAGTTTTACAACCTGTTCATCAACCTTCGGGACAACGACAATTATCCGTACAACAATCTGTTCCTGATTGTGTCGATGGAGCAACCGGATGGGATGACGAAAGTCGACACGCTTGAATACCAGATGGCGGATGAAGATGGAAATCTTTTGGGCAACGGCTTTTCGGATATCAAGGAAAGCAGTCTTTTCTATAAAGAACGGATGAAGTTCAAAAAAGGCGTTTATAAAATCAGTATTCGACAGGCGCTGCGCGAACGCGGAAAAGTTGCCGGTGTCGAAAAATTAAAGGGAATCACCGAAGTGGGTTTCCGCGTTGAATCATTACAATAAAAACATGGCTCAGAAAAAAGCACGTCAGGAAAGGGATATCAATTATTACAAAACCCGATTCTGGAAAATATTTGCTTACGTATTTGGCGGAGTTCTGCTTTTCTTCCTTTTCGCATCGTGGGGACTTTTAGGCTCGATGCCTTCTTTTGAGGCGCTCGAAAACCCGGACTCAAATCTCGCGACGGAAATTATTTCGTCGGACGGAGTAACCATCGGTAAATTTTACAACGAGAACCGGACGCCAATCAAATATGGCGACCTGCCCAAACATCTCGTCGAAGCGCTGATCGCAACAGAGGATGAGCGATTTTATCATCATTCGGGAATCGATTTCCGGCGCACAACCACCGCGATGGCAAGTTTGGGAACACGCGGCGGGGCAAGTACGATCACGCAACAGCTCGCAAAGCTCCTTTTTCATGGCGAAGGTTCGCGGTTCCTTCCGTTCCGGATCGCCCAAAAAGCAAAAGAATGGATAATTGCCACGCGGCTTGAAAGACAATACACCAAGAACGAGATCATCGCGATGTACCTCAACAAAGCCGATTTTGTCAACACTGCGGTCGGAATCCGTTCGGCAGCAAAAGTTTATTTTGGAAAAGAACCCCGCGACCTGACTGTCGACGAAAGCGCCATGTTGGTGGGAATGCTCAACAACCCGTCGCTTTTCAACCCGATCCGCAGGCCCGAGAAAACCCTTCAGCGCCGTAATGTCGTGCTAAAGCAAATGGAGCGCAACGGCTTTATTACCGAAGCCCAAAAAGAAGCCTTTCAAAAACAGCCTATTGTGCTTCGCTTCCAGCCGGAAAGCCATTTGGAAGGAACCGCTACTTACTTCCGTGAGTACCTTCGCGACTACATGAAAAGCTGGGTAAAGGACAACAAAAAGCCCGACGGCTCCGAGTATGACATTTATCGCGACGGACTTAAAATTTACACTACAATCGATTCGCGAATCCAGCAGTATGCCGAAGAAGCGGTCGCTGCTCACATTAAAAACCTCCAACAGCAGTTTTTCCTTGACCAGAAGAACAACAAGAACGCACCGTTCGTCCGCCTCAATGAAGAGGAAACGAAAAGGCTGATGATGCAGGCGATGAAAGCATCCGAGCGCTGGAGTGTCATGGAAGCACAGGACAAAAGCGATGACGAAATAATCAAGTCTTTCAGCGTAAAAACCCCGATGACCATTTTCACCTGGAAAGGCGAGCGCGATACGATAATGACGCCGCTCGATTCGATACGCTATTTCAAGCATTTCCTACAAGCAGGATTAATGTCGATGGAGCCAAGCACCGGCCACGTAAAGGCTTGGGTTGGCGGAATCAACTACAAATATTTCCAATACGATCACGTTGGCCAGGGCGCGCGACAGGTTGGCTCGACTTTTAAGCCTTTTGTTTACGCAACGGCAATCGAACAACTCAATATGTCGCCGTGCGATTCAATAATCGATGCGCCTTACACAATCCCGAAAGGCCGTCACCACGTTACCGAAACCTGGACGCCAAACAATTCCGATCGCCAGTACCGCGGAATGGTCACGCTGAAAAGAGCGCTCGCCCTATCGATCAATACCGTTTCGGCGAAACTTATCGATAAAGTCGGCCCCGAAGCAGTGGTCGAACTCACGCACAAACTCGGTGTAAAATCAGATATTCCGGCGCAGCCGTCAATCGCCCTCGGCGCTGTCGAAATCACGGTTAAGGACATGGTCGCGGCCTACAGCACATTCGCCAATCAGGGCGTTTACGTCAAGCCGCAATTCATCACCAGCATCAAGGACAAAAACGGAGTGGTCATTTACGAGCCAATTCCCGAATCGCACGACGTTCTCAACAAAGACATCGCTTTTGCGGTCATCAAGTTGCTCGAAGGCGTTACCGAAAGCGGCTCCGGCGCAAGGCTTCGCACGCAGGGCGGCGGAAACGGCTATAATCGCGTGACCGGATATCCGTATGTTTTCACCAATCCGATTGCAGGAAAGACAGGAACTTCCCAAAACCAATCCGATGGCTGGTTCGTCGGAATGGTGCCAAACCTGGCAACCGGCGTCTGGGTGGGCAACGAAGACCGCTCGGCGAGGTTCCGGAGCATAACTTACGGCCAAGGAGCAACGGCAGCGCTTCCTATCTGGGCAATGATGATGAAAAAATGCTACGCCGATCCCGACCTCGATATCTCGAAAAAAGATTTTGAACGTCCGGCAAATCTGTCAATAAAGGTCGATTGCTGGTCTCCGCCGCCGGTCGCAAAAGACTCGACCGACATCGAGCAAAGTACGGACGAATTTAATTTATAGAAGCTTATCCCGCTGTCCGCTGTATCTTTTTCTGCCTCGCAGGCTCAACAAAAAAAGGATGCCGCTTCCATCGGGGCTAGGCATTTAAACAATAAGGGAACATGATCAACAAGAAAGTAAATTCAGTTTCAGAAGCGCTGGCCGGACTGAACGACGGAATGACCATTATGCTCGGCGGGTTCGGCCTTTGCGGAATTCCTGAAAACAGCATCGCCGAGTTGGTAAAAAAAGGAACCACAAACCTGACCTGCATTTCAAACAATGCCGGCGTGGACGATTTTGGCCTCGGATTGCTGCTGCACAAAAAACAGATCAAAAAAATGATTTCTTCCTATGTGGGCGAGAACGCCGAGTTTGAGCGACAAATGCTTTCGGGTGAACTCGAAGTGGAGCTGACTCCACAAGGAACGCTTGCTGAAAAATGCCGCGCAGCCCAAGCCGGAATCCCCGCTTTCTTTACGCCCGCCGGCTATGGAACGGAGATCGCTGAAGGCAAGGAAACCCGCGAATTTAACGGAAAAATGCACATTATGGAGTTTGCTTTCAAAGCCGATTTTGCCATTGTAAAAGCATGGAAAGGCGATGAAGCAGGCAATCTGATCTTCAAAGGCACGGCGCGAAATTTTAATCCATGCATGGCAGGCGCCGCGAAAATAACAGTCGCCGAAGTCGAAGAACTGGTTCCCGCAGGAACTCTGGATCCGAATTTTATCCATATTCCCGGAATCATGGTAAACCGGATTTTCCAGGGCGAAAAATATGAGAAACGGATTGAGCAGCGAACAGTACGCAAGAAATCTTAATCCGGCTGCTCCCAAATAACGTTCATAGAAAAAATCATAAAATACTAACGAATTGGACAATGACGAATTAGGGCTTGCAAATAATATTATCTTTGGCCGCTGCTAAAAACTAGCGCATTGTCTTAATTAAAACCCCTTTATGAAAAAAATTATTCTTTCTGTTCTTTTTGTAGCATTCCTTATAAATGCTTGTAGTAGTGGAGATGGCGATGGCGGAAGTGCCTGCGGTGACCTGAATTCAATTAACGTGGTTCAAAACGGAGCACAATTAAACTTTACCCTAACCGGGCCAACTGCCGAGTACTACGAAATTAGTTACCTTCACGCGGGCGGCGAATCCAACCCGAATAACGGACAACAATTCGTTCTTGACCAATTGACCGATACCTATGCTACGGGAAATATCTGGCCAAACGGCAATGGAAGCCAGACAATCCTTTTCTACGCACGTACAGTCTGCGCCGACGGTAGTCGCGGCGACTGGGTAGGCCCGAAAACCGTCACCATAAATGATTATTGCGATTCGCCAACCGATATCGTTTATAGCTTCGACCACTTGCAATGGCAATACGGTTCAAGTGCAACGTACTGGCAGGTTCAGTACGGACCTTCAGGATTCAATTTGGGATCGGGAACGACCGTTAATACCAATGATTCGTCATTATATGGAATTCCATTGTCGGCAAATACAACTTACGACTTTTACGTACGTTCAAATTGCAGCGTAACCGGTTGGAGCGCCTGGTCCGGACCATACAGCTATTATTCGACGATGAATCAGAATCAATGCCTTGCACCGACCAGTTTGACTTATACCGTTACCAACATCAACTCTACGTATTTTAATATTGAAGTTCACTTTAACGGAAACGGCGAAGACCTGTTTGAATATGCACTGATGTTAGGAAACGGTGTGCCCGGAGCCGGAGATGTTGACGTTCTTCAACCAGGCTATACGCCGGCATACGTAAACCTGTCGCGTTCGGCAACATACACGTTTTATATCCGCGGAATCTGTGACAATGGTAACAGGACAGCTTGGTCAGTGATGACAGTTGATGAATAAAAATTGAAATATTATGGCTTTAGGTAAGGAGGAAATCGCCAAGCGAATCGCAAAAGAGCTCAGAGATGGTTACTTTGTCAACCTCGGCATCGGAATACCGACTTTGGTCGCCAATTACATTCCCGAAGGAGTCAACGTCGAATTCCAAAGTGAAAACGGGGTTCTTGGAATGGGCCCGTTCCCGTTTGAAGGCGACGAAGATCCTGACGTGATCAACGCCGGAAAGCAAACCATCACCACCATGCCCGGAGCGAGCTTTTTCGATTCTGCCTTCAGCTTCGGAATGATCCGCAGCAAGCACGTCGACCTTACGATTCTCGGTGCAATGGAAGTTGCCGAAAACGGCGACATTGCCAACTGGAAAATTCCCGGCAAAATGGTAAAGGGAATGGGCGGCGCAATGGATTTGGTCGCATCAGCCGACAACATTATTGTTGCGATGATGCACGTGAACAAAGCTGGTGAATCGAAAATCCTTAAACGGTGCACCTTGCCGTTGACCGGAGTTGGCTGCGTTAAGAAAGTCGTAACCGAACTCGCCGTCATGGAAGTTACGCCGCAAGGCTTTAAGCTCCTCGAACGTGCGCCGGGTGTTTCAGTAGAGCAGATCGTTTCTTCAACTGAAGCAAACCTCATTGTCGAAGGAGAAATTCCGGAGATGTCGGTCTAGAAAAAGTCTGTGGATAACTTTGAATATTAAAAGCACCCAACGGGTGTTTTTTCATTTTTATTGAATGCTATGCTATATCTTTAGCCAAAATCAAAGAAAATGATAAAAAAATTACCCGCGCTCCTTCTATTGCTTTTTGCTACGCTAGCCAGTGCACAACCTGCCAACGCCGATCTGACTTTCCAAACACAGTCACCGTCAAATGTACGGCTTCAGGGTTGCGATCAATTTGTAAAGACTGTCGTGGTGCAACCAAATGGCAAAATCCTGCTTGGGGGCTTATTCCAATATTACAATGCCACGCCATCGCCGGGCATCGTCAGGATCAACCCTGACGGAGGTCGCGACCTGGCATTTGCAGGAGGCAGCGCAATGGTTGCCGTAAATAGTATTGCCCTGCAGCCGGACGGCAAAATTGTAGCGGTCGGTTCGTTTAATAACTATGACTTTTCACATCCTGCCAACAGAATTGCCCGGCTCAATAGCGATGGCAGCTTTGATGCAACATTCGCGATAGGATCGGGTTTCAATCAGGAAGCTTTTGCCGTAGCAATCCAGCCTGACGCGAAAGTGCTCGTTGGAGGTAAGTTTACCACATACAACGGCACAACCTGCAACAGGATTGCAAGGCTAAATGCAAACGGCTCACTTGACCCATCTTTTCTGACAGGCTCGGGCGCAAATGGCACCGTAACGAAAATCATCGTTCAACCTGATGGCAAAATCATTGTCGCAGGTGAATTTACAAGCTACAACGGAACGCCTGCAAGCCGCTTGGCCAGGCTCAACGCCGACGGAACTTTTGATAGTACATTCGCTATTGGTGAAGGATTTTGGGGACCAAATCACGACGTAGCCACAATAGCACTGCAAGCCGACGGAAAGATTCTCGTGGGCGGCATGTTCGACTATTTTGATGTTGAAGAATCACTGCCATTCATCCGCCTTAACTCGAATGGAACCAAAGACACTTCATTCACATTTAATGCGCTGAACCTCGATGTTCATGCGTCAAAAATATTGGCAGATGGGAAAATCCTTGTTAGCGGGAACAGCGAATTGCCCTCGGGTGATTATGAAGGGCACGTTTACCGGTTATTCGCTGATGGTTCGATTGACCAATCGTTCAGCAGTGAAGAGAAGTCACCTGTCCTTGAATTCGGGGTGCGCGCCGATGGAAAAATACTGATGGCCGGAGAAATGGTCGATAATAACTTCGGCGTCAATCTAACTTCCGCAAATGGCGCTCCCGAGCTTGCCTTCAATACCGGAAAAGGCTTTAAGCAAACTGTCAATAAAATCCTGATGCAACCCGACGGAAAAGTTCTGGCTGCAGGGAATTTTGAAAATTATAACGGCGTGGTGGCGCGGCGGCTTGTTCGGCTAAATGCGAACGGCAGTCTCGATGCAGCGTTCAATATCGGAACCGGCTTTGACCGATACATCAGCACCGTTGCTTTGCAGACAGATGGAAAAATCCTCGTAGGCGGTTACTTCACCGAATATAACGGAACCTCCCAAAGGAAACTTGTTCGTTTAAATACCGACGGCAGCCTTGATAACAGTTTTAACCTGGGAACAGGTTTCGAGGATATATATTATGCCACGGTTATGGCGATCGCCGTACAACTTGACGGCAAAATCCTTGTCGGCGGTGGTTTTAACTCGTTCAATGGCCAGACAGCGCCTGCAGTCATCAGGCTGAATGCAGACGGATCCCGCGACATGTCATTTAATCCTGCTATTACGAACCTTGTTTGGACGATCGCGTTGCAACCCGACGGCAAAATTTTGATTGGCGGCAGTTTTAATTCGGTAAATAGCACAACCGCGCACAACATCGCCCGACTAAATAATGATGGCACCACCGATGTCACTTTTACCAGTGGCGAAGGGTTTTGGCTTGCCTGCGAGTCCTGTGCAAGTGTCCGCAAAATTGCATTGCAGCCCGATGGAAAAATCCTCGCAGTCGGCTTGTTCTATAAATATAATAACAGCATTAACTGGGGATTTGCCCGTTTGAACGCCGACGGAACCAAAGATATGACGATCCCGAACGATCAGCTAACCGGTTTCGATCCTGGCGACAATGGCCATATGGACGACGTCGCGGTGCAATCCGATGGAAAGATCCTGATTAGCGGAGACTTTTACAATTACGGCAGCTACTATGACCAAAACATTGTACGCCTGAGTTCAAGCGGCGTCAAAGACGTATCGTTTAACGGATCTACCGATTTGTCCGTAAAATCGATTATCCCAAAAGCTGATGGAAGCATGTTGATCGCGGGCGAATTTACCTTGGCATCGGGACAAACAGCAAACCGGATAACGACTTTCGACACTACTGGCGTTGTTGACACAAGCTATAACGCATCACTTGGATTTGACAATACGGTAAACGATTTGGTAATTCAGGCCGACGGAAAGATCATTACCGCCGGAACATATACCTCCTATAGCGGCAACTTCACCGGACGGTTGACAAGATTAAATGCCGACGCGACTTTCGATTCGACATTGAATATGCCCATTGGATTTAATAACGCGGTGAAAACGCTCGGCCTGCAAACTGACGGAAAAATAATTGTCGGGGGCGACTTTACTGTGGCCAACGGTGCGGCCGCGGCACGAATCGTCCGATTAAACACATCGGGAAGTGCCGACACTTCTTTTACAGTCGGTACCGGATTCAATGCAGTTGTCAATGCAGTCCTGATTCTATCCGACGGAAAACTCATGGTTGGCGGAAACTTTACATCCTATAATGGAACCGCTGTAAACAGGATCGCCCGACTCAATTCAAACGGAACTATTGATGCCACATTTAATTCAGGCGCCGGATTTAACGCGGCCGTGAAATGCTTGGCTATGTTAACAGATGGCAGCATCATTGCCGGTGGCGATTTTACGACGTACAACGGCTTTCCAGCGGCGCGGTTGGCGAAACTTGGTGTCAATGGCACCACCGACTTCAGCTTTGGAATCGGGACAGGATTTAACGGCAGCGTTGAATCAATAGTAGTTCTGCCAAACGGGACGATTTTAGCTGGCGGCGATTTCACCAGTTACAACAATGGCGCGGCGAACAGGCTTGCAAGGATTAGCGGATCAGGTGCGTTAGATACTGGTTTTACAATCGGCACCGGCTTTCCCGCCAAAGTATGGAAATTGGCTGTCCAGCAAAATGGCAAAATTGTCGTCGGTGGCGACTTCACCACTTTTAATGGAACCGCAGCAAATAAGATCACACGCCTGAATCCTGATGGCACATCAGATACCACCTTTGATACCGCCATTGGTTTCAACTCAACCGTTACTGCGATCGCGTTGCAATCCGATGGTAAGATCGTTACCGGCGGAACCTTCACAAACTATAAAGACCAGACCAACAACAGGATTATCCGATTGCTGGGCGATCCGGTGCCGCTTTCTGTGGCAGAGGCTTCACGTTCACAATCCATCGTCGTTTATCCAAATCCGGCAACGAACACAATAAACTTTGCGATGCCACTCGGAGAAACGGCAGAACAATATGAAGTCTATGACCTGACTGGACGGTGTTTTGCGCGAGGAAATGCGACAAACACAATTGACATTGAAAACCTCGCGGTCGGGATTTACATTTTATCCGTACACCATCACGGAAAAACCTTTACCTCAAAGTTCTTAAAAGAGTAACTACAGAAAAGCCCGCTTCTTGCGGGTTTTTTTATACGCCAAACTGGCGAAGATGATGGTCGAGGTGCTTGTATTGCAGGATTCCCCATTCTTCGATTGACATTACGCCAAAGAATGGATGCTCCATATTTTTGATGACCGACGGGCCTTCTTCCCTGAATTTCACTACCTGCCGGATTAACGCTTCTTTCTCTTTATTAAAGTCGGTCTCGGCGGTGACTTTAAACAGTTTTGCTGTCGGCAGATTCTTCTTGAATTCGGGCTTGTTCAAAAAATCGTTCTTCGCCGCCTTTCCGAAAAGCCAGCCAATCAGGCCGCGCTTCATCAGCAGTTTTCCTTCGGCAATATCAAGCGGCTTCTGACAATGCAGCAACATTTGCGCAACCGTCATTTTGCCCCACAAAGGTTTTGATGCCGGCGTAAGGATTTCAATTCGTTCCAAAAGCGCAACATTGCTTTCAATGTTAAAAATATTTGCCATAACTATCAATCAAATTTTAAATTTTAAAAGAACCAGCTTGCCACGAAAATCGCTGCGATGACACAAATCAGATCAACCAACAGCATCGTTCCAAGCGTGTATCGTGTATTTTTTATATTAACCGAACCGAAGTAAACGGCAATCACGTAAAAGGTCGTTTCGGCACTGCACTGGAAAATGCAACTAAGCCTTCCGGTAAAAGAATCCGGCCCGAAGGTACGCATCGAATCGATCATAAACCCCCGCGAACCGCCCGAACTGAATGGCCGTAGCATCGCTACTGGCAGTGAATCTGTAATTTGCTTTCCTACTCCGATATTCGAGAAAACAAACGAAATCCCATCGCTGATGATCTCGAAAAGTCCACTATTCCTGAAAAACGAAATCGCAACCAACATTCCTAAAACATACGGAAAAATTGTCACACCGGTCTTTAAGCCATTGTTCGCGCCAGTAACAAATGAATCGAAAATCGTCGTGTCCCTTTCGACAAATTTCTTCTCGTGAAAAAATGCGAACACAAGTGTAAATAAGATAATCGCGACAAGCATCAACCCCGACAGATTCGCGGTAAACACGTTTTTCGCGATCAGGTCCAGACGGTTGATGTACATCAAAAGCCCGACAATTGCAGCGATAATCACCATCAGGGCGACGACCAGCGAAGCGCTTTTAAAGTTGATCCGCTGGCGCATTCCGACAATAAGAAATGCCGCAATGGTTCCTATGAACGAGGTAATAATGCACGGAAGCATGACATCAGCCGGGTTCGCCGCATTTTCGGCAGCGCGATAACCGATGATTGATGTCGGGATCAATGTCAGCCCCGCGGCATGAAGGCACAGGAACATGATCTGGGCATCGCTTGCCCGGTCTTTATCGGGATTCAACTCCTGAAGGCTCTGCATCGCTTTGAGTCCGAAAGGTGTCGCCGCCGAATCGAGGCCAAGAAAATTCGCGGCAAAGTTCAGCGTCATATACGAAATCGACTCGTGGTTTTTAGGCACCGACGGAAAGACCTTTACGAAAACAGGGCTGAGCTTTCGCGCCAGCTTTTCCGACGCGCCAGAATCGATCAGCAACTGCATCAGTCCGCAAAAGAACGCCAGATAAGCAATCAGCGGAATAATCAGATCGAGAACCGTGTTTTTTGCAGTGGGCAGAAGGCCATCCGATTTCTGGAGGCCGCTGTAAACCTTGACCGTTTTGCTTTTAAAAACGTAAGTAGTGTCGGCGTCGGAAGCATTGCGGTTTACAACAAAAGTTTGCTCATCAGCTTTCAGAATACTGTCCTGAAGCGCCGTCGGCAGGTCTTTCAGGTACTTTTCCGAAACCAGCATCGGATCGTCTTTTTTCCCGTTCAGGATGTAGTCGATCGAATAGCTGTTCGAAGTCGCGAGGCTGACAACAATAAAAACAATCGAAGAAACGAAGATCGCGAGCCAGAACCTGCTTAATACCATATCGGATTTTTGGTAAAAATAGTTATTTTTTGAAGCTGTTTCCCGCTGTCCGCTGTATCTTTTTTGCCTTTGCTATTTCACCTTCAAGCGGCAGCAGACAGGCAAAAAAGGATGCCGCTTCCATCGGGGCTAGGGTTAGTGGCTGGTCGCTGGTGGCTGGAAGAAGTTTAAATTTTAAGGTTTGAGGTTTGAGGTTTAAGGTCGTTCAGCCAACAAGGTTGTTGATGTTTTCCGCTCACAAGCTGTAAACTGTAAGCTGGTGGCTTTTCCGCTCACCAACTGTAAACTGTCAACCATTAACTATAAACTGGTGGCTGGAAGAAGTTTAAAGTTCAAGACTGTTCAAGCAACAACTAATGTTGATGTAGTCCGCTCGAAAACTGTAAACTGTTAACCGTAAACTGTAAACTTCATCGTTGAATGAACAAAAGCTTATCGCTCAAAGCCTAAAGCTTCAAATCACACGTGCAAAATCTCATCGTCCATTAAAAGCGCCTCGCGCCGCAGCTTCAGAAAGACCTGCGCTACCGCAATAACGTCCTTTTCACAATAAGTTACAATCCGGTCGATGTCTTTTTCGACATAAAAAACATGACCAACCTGGCTGCCGTCGATGTCGCCTTTTGGTGACGGGACTCCCAAGACCTTGGTCAACAGTTTCAGTGAAGTGAAATGCTTGTAGTCGCCAAACTTCCAAAGTTCCAGCGTATCCAGATGCGGAACTTCCCACGGCTTTTTGCCAAAAAGGTTGAGCTTGTCGGGCATCGCGATCCCATTGATGATCATTCTCCGCGCAATGAACGGAAGGTCGAACTCCTTTGCGTTGTGTCCGCACAGCAGGTGTTGCGGCCCATTGAAGTGATTCGTCAACAAATTGCAGAAATAGCGCAGTATCTTTGGCTCGTCGCCAAAAAACGAGGTCACGCGAAACTGCCTCACATCGCCTTTGATCGTGAAAAATCCCGCCGAAAGACAAATTATTCTTCCGAATTCAGCCCAAATGCCCGCACGCTCGTAAAAATCTTCGGGCGTGTATTCGTCCTTTCTCTGGTACTGCGTTTTTTGTTCCCAAAGCAGCTTCCATTCGTCGTCGAGCGAATGAAAATTTTCCTCACAAGGAACGGTTTCAATGTCGAGAAACAAAATATTCTCAAGCCTTACTTTTTCTATCATCTTCTGTTGTAAAAGCTAAAACTAATAACAATTGCATTCATCTGCCTGTGGAAAACCCGCATTTCACTGTAAACTGTGAACCGTTAACTGTTAACTCTTTTTCCCAATCATTTTGTACGCCTCATCAATATACATAAAGAAATCATCGGCATGCGGACTCCCGACAGTGCTTCGGATCACGCCGCTGCCTAACCTGACGAGAATCAGATGATCATCCGGAATCACGATGACGTATTGGCCCAAATGTCCACGCATGTAAAAAATGTGCTTGTCTTTGTAATCGCTGAGCCACCAGCCGTAGCCATAATGTGGTGAATCCGGAAAGCGCGGCGTTACCGACTTAGCCACGAACGCACTGTCGAGAATTTGTTTTCCGTTCCACTCTCCGAAATGTTCGTAAAGCTTCCCAAACCGTGCAAAATCACGGGCGTCCGATGCGATGCAACAGTAGGCTTTCACGAGTCCGCCTCTGTCGTCAGTCTGCCAGAGCGCCTCATGTTCGGCTCCCATTGGAATCCAAAAGTTCTTTGAAACGTAATCTGCAAGGCTTTCGCCGGTGGCTTTTTCAATCACCATCGCAAGGAGTTGCGTATTCCCGCTCAGGTATTTATAGCTTTTGCCGGGATCTTCAACGCCTTTCAAACCAAGGATGACCTTAGAAAGGTCGTGATCGAAATAGGCGCGGGTCGTAATTGAAAACGGACTGTAATAATTCTCGTCCCAGTTTAACCCACTTGCCATTGAAGACAAATCGCCGACCGTCATCGCAGCCGCTTTTCCCTTTTTAAATTCCGGATAAAAATCGCCAACCCGCTCATCGACGCTTTTGATCTTTCCTTCCATTATTGCTTTTCCAAGCGCAGCCGAAACCACGCTTTTCGCCATTGAAAACGAGTTGGAGCGGCTGTCTTTATTGTAGCCGTCATAATAGCTTTCGCTCCAGATCGAATCGTTGCGGATAATCAGAAAGGCGACAGTTCCAATCTTCTTGTGCAGCGAGTCGAGTTTTTTGGTGGGTTTGACCGTATTGTATTCTTTTGAAATTGGCCATGGCTGCGGCGCGCCGTTAGGTATTGTGCGGTTGTCGAAGTACTTGTAATCATCGAGAAACGCAGTTACATGTCCGTGAAAATAAACGGTTCCGATAGCTCGAACGAGATAACCATAGCCGGTCACGTAAAGCGCAACCACTATCGCGGCGACGATACCAATGAACCAGATTAAAAATTTCGTTAGGAATCGCAGGGATTTTGTGGCCAAAATTTAGTTTTTGTCGAAATTAATGATTTTCGTTGTCTGCGAACTAAACCTGACTAAAAAAGCGATTGTTGTGTGGGCGGAGTTTCGTGTTCCAGCAGCCACTTTTTTCGCCACAGTCCGCCTGCATAGCCGGTTAAGGAACCGTCGCTCCCGATGACACGATGACAAGGAACAACAATCCATAGCGGATTTTTCCCGTTTGCAGATGCCGCTGCGCGGATCGCATTGACATCGCCCAACCTTTTGGCGAGCTCCAGATACGACAGCGTTTTGCCGAACGGGATATTTTGCAGCTCGCGCCACACGGTTTTCTGGAAATCAGTACCTGAAGGATTGATCGGAAATGTGAATTCCTGGCGCTTCCCGTCAAAGTACTGGCGAAGCTCGGTTACAGCCAATTTTAAGTTTTCAGGAATCTCATCTGACGGCGATTTATCGTCGTTGAGAATTGAAATCGATGTAATGCCGATCTCATCACCGCAAATTTTTGCAATTCCGAGCGGTGTGGCGATATTCACTGAATTCAGGCTCATGGTCTTCGTGAATACAGGGCGCGAAAGTTCACTTCTTTCATGACGTCAAATGGCAGTTCGCGCTCACCCGAGTAAAACGGATGCAGTCCATACGCAGCACGCCGCAAGGTTTCAGTCTGGAACGCATCGCGACGCCAATTGTAATTTTCAGGAAGCACTTCGAGTGCGCTTAGGCTTGCTGACACCGGAAGTTTTGGAACCTTCACGGCGAAACGTTGCGGCATTTCAAGTGAAATTGGCTGGCGGGCTGTCCATGATGAAACACCAAAAACCGGACTTTGCGCAATGCTGACAAACGGCACCAGCAATAAAAATAGAAGCTTTTTCATGAGGATGCATTTGATTCTAAAGATAATCGATTTTAGAATGCAAAGGCAATGCGGGTTTTTTCACTACTTCAATGTGCTGAAAATGTACGCTTCAAGCGACTTGAGCTCGCCGTTGGTCATTGCCTTTGTGAGTTCGAGATTGGCTTTCATTACTTCGTATTGGGACGGATCCACAATGGGTTTTGCGTCACCTTTTAAGAATGCGACAATATCGCCTTGCTTTTGGCGATAAATGTGCGCGATATCGACTATGCTTGGTCCAACGACGGTTTGGTCGGGCAAGTGACAGGCAAAACAGTTTCCTTTTCCTTCGAAAATTTCCTGTCCGACCTCAGCCGATGATTTTGCGGACGGTTCAACGGCAATTTGTTCCTGTGGCTTTTGCTCTTTTTTCCCGCATGATGCCAGGATAAGCGCTGCAACCAATGGTAAAAATATTCTTTTCATGATGAAACCCTAGCCCCGATTGCAGCCGATATCCTTTTTTGCAAAAAAAGATAAAGGCGGAAAGCGGGAATAGCTTCTAATTAATTACGAATTTTTAAGTAACCTGGCGGCTTCTTTCGAAAAATAGGTCGAGATGATGCTCGCGCCGGCGCGTTTAATGCACATCAACTGTTCGATCATAATGCGATCGTGGTCGAGCCAACCGCGTTCGGATGCGGCTTTGACCATCGCGTATTCGCCTGAAACCTGATAAACGGCTACGGGAACATTGACCGCATTTTTAACTTCCCGCACGATATCGAGGTAGGCCATTCCGGGTTTTACCATGACGATATCGGCGCCTTCCGCAACATCGTCGAGCGCTTCGCGAATGGCTTCGATCCGATTGGCATAATCCATCTGGTACGTTTTTTTGTCTTTCGGAATGTTTTGCGCATCGACCGGCGCCGAGTCAAGCGCATCGCGGAAAGGACCGTAAAAAGCCGATGCATACTTTGCTGCATAGCTCATGATGCCGACGTTGTGATGGCCATTTTCCTCGAGCGCTTTGCGGATGGAATAGACGCGGCCGTCCATCATGTCGGAAGGCGCGACAAAATCGGCGCCCGCTTCGGCGTGGCTGAGCGACATTAGCGTAAGTGCATCGACCGTCGCATCGTTTACAACATAGCCGTTTTCGATGATTCCATCATGGCCATAGATCGAATAAGGATCGAGCGCAACATCGGGCATCACGATCATTTCGGGAACGGCGTCTTTGATGGCGCGGATGGTTTGCTGCATCAGCCCGTTTTTGTTCCAGGCTTCCTTTCCGGTGTTGTCTTTCAGGTTTTCGCTGACTTTAACGTAAATATTGACTGCGCGGATTCCGAGATCCCAGGCTTCGCGGACTTCACGAATCGTGTGGTCGAGCGAGTGGCGGAAAATTCCGGGCATTGATGGAATTGCAGATTTAATGTCTTTGCCTTCGGCGACGAACATCGGGAGCATGAAATCCTGCGGCGATAGCGAGGTTTCACGTACGAGGCTGCGGATGGATTCGTTGGTGCGGAGGCGGCGGTTGCGGTTGTTTGGAAACATGATTCTTAGCTTTCAGCTGTCAGCAGTCAGCTGTCAGCATGGTTAGTATAAAAATTTATTCGAGTTTAAAATTTAGCTGCTCAATTTGTTTATTAACGAACTAAGCATTTTTTTTATTTCTTCAATTTGCATCAACAATTTTATGCTTTCGGATTTGTTTGTAAAACCAAGATCGGTGGATAAAATTATTTGATATTATAGTTCGTTTGCAGAACCAAAAGCAATTACAAGAAATCGGCTGAAGTCTTTTTCAGTATTTCGGCCGCAACCCTCCGCTATATTGGTTGGAATTGAAGCCGACGACCTTTTCATCTGACTTGCCAGTCCAAAAATTTCTTCTTTTGGAAAAGTAACTAATGCCTTATATACATCAAGTGTCAACTGATGCGATTTCTCCCACACTAACAGTTTCCGATAATCTTTCATTTTACCTAAAATTAGCTGATCGCTGAAACCTGACTGCTGACAGCTTAAACCCACTCCACCGGCTTCTCCAAAACCTTCAACAACTTCTCCTCCTCGCTGCCGGGTTCGGGATGATGGCCGTAAACCCATTGTACGTGCGGCGGCAGGCTCATTAAAATGCTTTCGATCCGGCCGTTTGTTTTTAACCCGAAGAGTGTGCCTTTGTCGTGAACGAGGTTGAACTCGACATAACGCCCGCGACGGATTTCCTGCCACGTCCTTTGCTCGTCAAGATATGGAATTTGCTTTCTTTTTTCGACAATCGGAATGTAGGCTTCAGTAAAGCTATTGCCAACTTCGGTGACGAAATCGTACCAGTTTTCCATCGCCATCGATTGGGTTGCTTTGCAATAATCGAAAAACAGGCCGCCAATACCGCGTGCTTCATTGCGATGCGTGTTCCGGAAATATCGGTCGCACTGCTCTTTATATTTTGGGTAAAATTCCGAATTGTGCTTGTCACAGGCGTTTTTGCAAACCTGGTGAAAGTGCCGGGCGTCTTCTTCAAATAGATAGTAAGGCGTAAGGTCTTGTCCACCGCCAAACCACTGGTCGATGACATTTCCCTTTTGGTCGTACATCTCGAAATAGCGCCAGTTGGCGTGAACCGTTGGCACCATCGGGTTTTTTGGGTGAATCACCAGGCTGAGTCCGCACGCAAAAAAATCGGCTTCATCAACATTGAATAGCTGTCGCATCGCTTCGGGAAGCTTTCCGTGGACAGCCGAAATGTTGACGCCGCCTTTTTCGAACACTTTTCCGTTTTCGATGACGCGCGTTCTTCCGCCGCCGCCTTCGGGGCGATCCCAAAGATCTTCATGGAATTTTGCTTTGCCATCGGACTTCTCCAGCGCAGCACAAATAACATCCTGCAGATTTTCGATATATCGTAAAAACTTGTCTTTCATGATTTTGTAAGCGATGCGATTTTGCTGTTTATTTCAAAAGAAAATATTTTGCTTTCCGACTGTATGTATCGGTAAACGGCCAGCGCCTGCATCTTAAAAATTCCTTCGGACTGCGATGCGAGGAAGTCGGCGAATATTTCAGCGTTGCCCCAGTTAAAATGCAGTTTTTGGATCAGCACGACCAAATCTTCGGGAGTCAATTCGCGGAGAGTTCGCACACTCAAAGCAATTTGCTTCAATACATCATCGAAGGCATAGGTTTCATCTTCGGGAACGTATTCCAACGAGGTGAGCTTTTTCAGGGTGTTTCCGATCCGCTCATTTTCTTCGTCACGAAATCCTGCTGTCAGTGGCATTTGTGAAAATTTATTGAAGGTAATTTTAAAGTCAAACCTCAAAGGTCTTAAAGACCTTTGAGGTTTTAATGCTGAAAAACCGTTTATTTATATTCTTTCACTGCATCAATAAAAGCTTTGGCGTGGTCTACCGGGATGTTCGGCAAGATTCCGTGGCCCAAATTGACGATGTAGCTGTCTTTTCCGAATTCATCAATCATTTGACGAACCATTTTTTTGATGGTCGGAATCGGGGAAAGCAGCCGCGACGGATCGAAGTTGCCTTGCAGCGTGATTTTGCCACCCGACAAGTATCTGGCATTTCTCGGCGAACACGTCCAGTCGACGCCCAAAGCCGATGCCTTGCTTTTGCCCATTTCGCCCAACGCGAACCAGCAACCTTTTCCGAAGACAATTACATGTGTTTCGGGTGCAAGCGCTTCAACGATCTGGTTGATGTACTTCCATGAAAACTCCTGGTAATCCACCGGTGAAAGCATTCCGCCCCAACTGTCAAAAATCTGCACGGCGTTGACTCCACACTTTACCTTTTCTTTGAGATACGCAATTGTCGTCCCGGTTATTTTTTGAAGAAGCGCATGTGCCGCTTCGGGTTGCGAAAAGCAAAATCCTTTAGCTGTATCAAAGCTTTTTGACCCTTTCCCTTCAACGGCGTAGCAGAAGATCGTCCATGGCGAGCCGGCAAATCCGATCAGTGGAACCTCATCATTCAGCATTTCCTTGGTCAGCTTGATCGCGTCCATGACGTATCCGAGGGTTTCGTTAACGTCAGGAACGATGACTTTTTCAACATCAGCTGCGCTTCGGATAGGGTTTGGCAAAAACGGGCCAACGCTTTCCTTCATCAGCACTTCGATTCCCATAGCCTGCGGGACGACCAGAATATCCGAAAACAGGATTGCAGCATCGGGTTTGATGATCCGGATGGGCTGAACCGTAATTTCGGCGGCAAGTTCGGGAGTTTGACAACGCGTGAAAAAGTCGTATTTGTCGCGAAGCGCGCGGAATTCCGGCAAATACCTTCCTGCCTGGCGCATCATCCAGACCGGCGGCCTTTCGACGGTTTCGCCGCGAAGCGCTTTCAGAAAAAGATCGTTTTTAATTTTGGTTTCTGACACTTATGTTTGTTTGTTAAAATGATTTATGCATTGAATGATGACGTTTTCTACCGTCGATTTATTCGATACGACTATATTCTTAGTTTCTGCTTCCAGTGCTTTCGCGGTTGTCTCGCCGATGCAGAAGCAAAACTGAGATGCAATCGAATTCGATTTTAAATAACTTTCGACGCCGGACGGACTGAAAAATAAAATCGCATCAGTGGCCGTTTGCACTTTTTGCGGTTCAAGCGTCGTCTCGTAAACCTGAACCTCGTTAAAAAAAATTCCCGAACCTTTCAGCAAATCGGGAAGTGTTTCCAGTCGCAGATTGCCGGCAAAGAAGGTGAAGCTTTTGCCACGGTGGTTTTCGCGGATTTTCTTTCCAAGCTCATCGGCATTTTCTTCGGATTCCACGACCGTAAAACCGTTCTCCTCAAGCATTGTCCTTGTCTTGCTTCCGACGCAGATGCAGGGACGGTGACGGAGTTCCTCGAGTTTGCTGTTTTGCAATACGCTTTTTACTGCATTTGCGCTGGTGAAAATGAGGCTTTCGCCGATAACCGGAAGTTCGAATTCCTTTAACCGAATCGATATGAAGTCGGCTTCTATTACCGATATTCCGGCATTGAGCAGGAACTGCCTTTGGTTGGGCTGCAGTTTTTTTGTCGATAATATCCTGAACGTCTTCATGATTTTTATTTCGAAACCTCCGAATTAGCCCCGATGGCAGCGGAAATCCTTTTTTGCGCCTTTCGGCAAAAAAGATTGCAGCGAACAGCGGGACGAAACTTCTTTAACGGATCAGGCGCCTGCTCCTATTTCTTTAAATCAACTTTGATCTTCTCCATCACAGGCTCGCCACCGTTCTGCAATATTGCGATCGCGCATTCCTGCCCGAAATTTTTATAGTGTGCGGTCTCTGCCGTTTTTTCAATGTGTATTTTTTCTTTTCCGTCGATCGAAAAAAGCGCCCCTTCAAACCGGATCTCATTGTCGACGATCGTTGCCAACGCGCCAATTGGCGCAGTACAGCCGCCTTCGAGCGTTTTCAGGAACTGGCGTTCGATGTGGACGCAGATTTCGCTTTCGAAATGGTTCAGCTTTCCGACTGCTTCGCGGATAAAATCGTCTTTTTCCATTGCAACGACGACCATCGCGCCCTGTGCCGGAGCGGGAATCATCCAATCGAGATCGATATATTTCTCGGGCTTGACGTTAATTCTGTCGAGCCCGGCGGTTGCGAAAATTGCCCCATTCCAATTGTTTTCGGCAAGTTTCTGCAGCCTCGTGTTGACATTTCCACGAAGATCGACAACGGTGTGATGCGGAAACCGGTTGAGCCATTGCGCCTGGCGGCGAAGGCTTCCGGTTGCGATCGTCATTGGCTGGGTGAAATCGATATTGCCTTTGTGGACGAGAATGTCGAGCGGGTTTTCACGTGGCGGAACTGCGGCCTGAACAATTCCTTTCGGCAGCGTAGTCGGAACGTCCTTGAGCGAATGTACCGCGATGTCGATTTTGCCTTCGATCATTGCGATGTCGAGTGTTTTCGTAAAAATTCCGGTAATTCCGAATTCGTAAAGCGGTTTGTCGAGGATGATGTCGCCGGCCGATTTTATCGGAATGATTTCGGTCGGATAGCCAAAAGCTGCAAGCCGGTCGCGGACGAAATTTGCCTGCCAAAGCGCAAGTTCGCTGTCGCGCGTCCCGATTCTTATTGTTTTGTTTATCATATAGCGTGGCGAACCCGGTTATTTTGCCTCGAGCTGAAAGATCTTTTCGATCCACTCGATGCTTTGGTCAACCATTGTAGTGTCGTCCTTGAGGTGATTCGCGAAATGGGTTGTTATTTTCTGGATGATCCTGGTGCTGATGATTTCGGCTTGCTCTTCATCAAAGTTGGCGAGTTTTTTCCGTTGGAAGTTCAGTTCCGAGGCCTTGATGGTGTTGAGTTTTTCCTTCAGCGCGTGGATTGTCGGCGCAAATTTCCGTGCTTTCGTCCAGGTGATGAATTCGTCGCGTATTTCGGCAATGATCGCTTCGGCGGCGGGAATGTGTGATTTGCGGTTTTCAAGGGTTTCGTCGGTCATCTGTGAAAGATGGTCAAGGTGTACCAGGGTAACGCCTTCAATCTTGCTTACGTCGTCGCAAACATTCTTCGGAATTGAAAGATCGAGGATCAGCAGCGGCTTGCGAAGGTTCAGGATTGCAGCATCGACGGTCGGATTCTGGGCTCCGGTGGCGACGACAAGAATGTCGGCTTTTTGGATTTCAAGATGAAGGTCGGCGTAATCTTTTACGATCAGGTTTAGCTTTCCGGCGATCTTTTCAGCTTTGTCTTTTGTGCGGTTTATGAGTGTGATATGTTCATTGCGAGTGTGCTTGACGAGATTTTCGCAGGTGTTGCGCCCGATCTTGCCGGTTCCGAAAAGCAGAATATTCTTGCTGCTGATTTCGGGCACATTTCGCATAATGTATTGTACCGATGCAAACGAATC
>JAEWJM010000008.1 GCA_023386585.1 Bacteroidota bacterium
GGTTGAGCCTTTAACTTTGAAATTGAAAGTACTGGATCACCGAGCGATAGCGAGGTAATCCTTGGGTTGAGCCTTTAACTTTGAAATTGAAAGTACTGGATCACCGAGCGATAGCGAGGTAATCCTTGGGTTGAGCCTTTAACTTTGAAATTGAAAGTACTGGATCACCCGCGATAGCGAGGTAATCCTTGGGTTGAGCCTTTAACTTTGAAATTGAAAGTACTGAATCACCGAGCGATAGCGAGGTAATCCTTGGGTTGAGCCTTTAACTTTGAAATTGAAAGTATTGGATCACCGCGACAGCGAGGTAATCCAAAGCGTTGAGCCTTTAACTTTGAATAAAATCTTAACCTGAAAGGTGAGACTGCAGGACTCAGCTCGCAGGTTCTTGGAAAAGCTCCTGAACTCGCTTTATTTTAATAAAAGCCTCTCGATTTTTTTTGCCAAACAGCTTTTTCCCAGAATAAGAAAGGCAATCCCACGTTATACTCCAGATGAAAAACCGCGAATTTGCCATTGTAGATATCGAGACCACCGGAGGTAACGCCAGCGGAAGCCGCATTACCGAAATTGCGGTCATCATCCATGACGGGCAAAACGTACTTGACCGATGGGAAACCCTTGTGAACCCGCAGAAGGAAATACCGGTTTCAATTTTTGCACTCACCGGAATCAATAATGAAATGGTTTCACGAGCGCCGATCTTTGATGACATTGCCGAAAAGGTACTTGAAATGCTCACCGATCGGATCTTTGTCGCGCATAACGTCAACTTTGACTATTCATTTATAAAACATCAGCTTGAAGAATCGGGTTTTAAGTGGACTGCGAAAAAACTTTGCACCGTTCGCGCCGCCCGAAAGATCAGGCCGGGTTTCAGCTCTTACAGCCTCGGAAATCTTTGCCGGTCGCTGGAAATCCCAATAGAAAACAGGCACCGCGCCGGTGGCGATGCCGATGCGACCGCAATTTTGTTTTCCCGATTGGTCGAATGGGATTTTATGGGGGAAATTGACAAAATGATCAAAAAGACTTCCCAAGACCAACGGCTTCCGCCGAATCTTCCTCCTGAGGATTTCGAACAGCTTCCCGAGAAACCCGGTGTTTATTATTTCTACAACCAGGCGAAAAAGGTGGTGTACGTTGGCAAGGCCATCAATTTAAAAAAACGCGTCGCGTCGCATTTTACCGGCCATAATGTAAAACCGCAAAGGCAGAATTTCCTTCGCGACATTTATGGAATTTCGTTTGAAGTCTGCGCCACCGAACTCATGGCGCTTTTGCTGGAATGTTCAGAGATCAAAAAGCTGTGGCCAACATACAACCGTGCATTGAAGCGATTTGAGGCCAAATTTGGCTTGTATGAATACGAAGCTCGTAACGGCTATCGCTACCTTGCAATCGGAAAAGTCACCAAATTCCAATCGACTATCGAAGTTTTCAACAGCGAATACGATGGAATCAACCTTTTGCAGGCGCTTTCGCAAAAATTCGGGATCGATCCGCGTTTTTGCAAGTACGGACAGGCGCAGGATCCATTGATCCGGGCGGATCTCAGTGATTTGCCCGATGTTGATCTGCACAATGAGCAAGTGGAAAATGCGCTGGAATTTTTAATAAAGAACCGCCCGAGCTTCGCAGTAATCGACAAAGGCCGATCGGCCGACGAGCGCAGCTGCATTTGGGTAGAGAACGGTCATTTTTACGGAATGGGCTATATTTCTTCGGATGTGGGATTTTCCGAGCCTTCACAGGTGCGCGACCATGTAACGCCTTACCGGAGCAATCATTACATCATGCAACTGATCAATTCGTTTGCAGATAAATACCCGTCGAAGGTCGTTCGGCAGTATCCGACGACAAATCGAATATAAACCACTGATTTTAAGTCTTTTATGTAGCTAGACGTAATTACAGCAGCTGCGTATTTTGGCTTATTTCAAAAATTACTACCTTTGCGCTTTCGTTTTTCAGTAGCGAAAATGGGTCGGCAGATTCCTGTCACCTTCCAAAAACATCCTCTTTGCAGTACGCTGCATCCTGCTCCAGACATCGGGGCAAAAAATCATTTCGGAAGAATTAAGCCGGACAAGCCACTAAAAATGGCTTCATCATAAAGGCTTTGCAAAAAACTTAAACATGGAATTTATTATCGTTAACGCCAACACTTCAGAAGACACCATTTTTACCAATCGGAAAATTGCCGAATTTTTGGTGACGCATCTCGAACAATACGGCGACAAGATCGAAGATATTGAGAAATCAATGGACTATGCCATGGACGCTTCAAAAGGCGGAACCATCCTTGCCGGCATCGAAAATGGCAAAATAATCGGCGCGGTTGTACTGAATCGTACCGGAATGCAAGGTTACATCCCCGAAAATATATTGGTTTATATTGCTGTTGACAGCAGCCAGCGCGGAAAAGGTTATGGCAAAACAATGATGAACAAAGCGCTGTCACTTACCGAAGGCAGCATCGCACTTCACGTCGAGCCCGACAATCCGGCGCTTCACCTGTACGAAAAGCTTGGCTTTACAAACAAATATCTCGAAATGCGCCTTACGCGCTAATCCGCATTTTTATGGCTTTCATTAAATTATATCGCGACAAACTTCAGGAAAACTACCGGTTTCTCGATGAACTTTTCAGCGGCCGGGGAATCGACTGGGGTGTCGTTTCAAAAATGCTTTGCGGCAACGAATTGTACGTCCGGGAAGTGATTGCACTCGGAGTCACTGAAATGCACGATTCGCGCGTAAGCAATCTGAAAATAATTAAAAAACTTGCTCCGCACGTGCAGACAGTTTATATAAAACCGCCGGCCAAAAGAAGCATCGCAAGCATCATCCACTATGCAGATGTGAGTTTTAACACCGAAATTTATACGATCCGAATGCTGTCTGCCGAGGCGGTCAGGCAAAAAAAAACGCACAAAATAATCATCATGATCGAAATGGGCGATCTGCGTGAAGGTGTGATGGGCGAAGAGTTAATCGAATTTTATAAACAGGTTCTTGAGCTGCCAAATATTGAGGTCCGCGGCATCGGAACCAATCTGAACTGCCTGAACGGCGTAATGCCAACTCAGGACAAATTGATCCAACTCAGCCTGTACAAGCAACTTATCGAAGCTAAATTCAACATTAAAATTCCCTACGTCTCCGGAGGAACCTCAGTCGCAATCCCTTTGCTATTAAAAAATGCCAACCCGCTGGCGGTTAATCATTTCCGGGTCGGTGAAGCCTTGTACTTTGGAAAAGACCTTTTCAGCGGACAAACCATCGAAGGCATGCATAACGACGTTTTTAGGCTGTTTGCCGAAATCATCGAGATTACTGAAAAGCCGCATTTCCCGATCGGCGAATTAGGCGAAAATGTTGCCGGAAACAGCTATTCGAATAAAAACGACGACCTCGGCAGAACTGCGCTGCGGGTTATTGTAGATATCGGACTTCTCGACATGCAGCCGCGGTATCTTCATCCGGACGATCCCGACATTGCAATTGTGGACGCGAGCTCGGATATGCTGGTTGTTGACATCTCAGCATCCAGGGAAAAATACACCGTCGGAGGCTTGTTATCTTTTAAATTGGATTACATGGGCGCACTTTACCTGCTGAATTCCAATTATGTGGACAAACAAATAGGATAGCGATTCCCATAATGCGCTTAGTTTTTCAAAGCCGCCGCATCAAACCGCCGGAACCAAAGTACCAACTCAAATTGTGAAAATATGGATGACGTTCTAAATTCAACACTCTTCGGAAACACTGCAATAAGCTGGCTGATTATAGCCGGAAGTATCGCCGTATCACTGATTGTCCTGAAAATAGTCAAATTGATCGTATTAAAACGACTGGAAAAATGGACGTTGACCACCAAAACAAACTGGGATAATTTCATTGCCGGCATCATAGACCGAAACGTGATGCCACTTTTGTATATCAGCGCCTTTTATTTTCCGCTGCTTACACTAGCGCTTCCGAATTCGCTTGAAAACGTACTCCACATCGCCTATCTGATTGTAATTACGTTCTTTACATTGCGCAGCATCAGCGCCGCGTTTAAAAAATTTATCCATTCGTTTATCCAACGCGAAGACAACAGCGACACAAAGGAAAAGCAGGCGGCGGGACTTATCATCGTCGCAAATATTATTATCTGGATGTTGGGAATTATCTTCCTGATTGACAATCTGGGTTATAATGTGACGACGCTTATCGCCGGATTAGGAGTTGGCGGTATTGCTATCGCGTTGGCGGCACAGGCAGTTCTGGGCGATCTCTTCAGCTATTTTGTCATCTTCTTTGACCGGCCTTTCGAAATTGGCGATTTTGTGACTTTAGGCAATGAAGCCGGCGTAGTTGAATACATCGGGATCAAAACCACCAGGATTCGTACATTAAGCGGTGAACAACTGATCTGTTCAAACACCGACCTGACAAATTCGCGGCTGCACAACTTTAAAAGAATGGAAAAACGCCGGGTAGTTTTCACCATTGGCGTCATTTATCAAACAACTCCCGCACAGTTGCAATCAATTCCGGGGATGGTAAATTCGATTATTTCCTCTATTCCAAAAGTGCAGCTTGATCGCGGGCATTTTGCCAAATTCAACGCATCAAGCCTTGATTTCGAATTTGTGTATTATGTCCTCGATCCCGATTATAATTTTTATATGGATTGCCAGCAGACGATTTACCTGAAGATCGTATCGGCCTTTGAAACAGCCGGAATCAAGTTTGCCCTGCCAACCCAAACGCTGTTATTCGGCAAACAGCCAGAAGAGGAAAACCCCAGCAATTAAATTATCATTTGTCATTTCGAACTGCGGTGGAACCTTTTGATCAGTTATGCTTTCAAAAGCTATTATGGACAAACATTGCAATCAGCGATAAAAACAGAAAGACGATCACCAGCAGCCGGATCCTTTGCCAAATGAACTTCGGTAGGAAGCGCCCGGAATTCATGTACGCGCAGAAAAGCCTTTGCCCCTTTTTTGCGCATGCATAATGTTGCCTGGCATTGCAAAAATCATTACCTTGAAGAAACTTACTAAAGTCGAAACAGTTAATTCGGATAATTGACTGAATTGCAAAAATCCACGTAGTCCCAAGATGCAAAAACTGATTATAAAAAATATGGTTTGTCCACGATGTATTTCCTCAGTGCAGCAGCTTTTGGAACAAAACGGGTTAAAGGCAAGCCAGGTTCATTTGGGAGAAGTAGAACTTTTGGAAACACCTGAAAAGGAACAGATTCAAAAGTTCGCCACAGATTTGCAGCAACACGGATTTCAGCTATTGGACGATCAGAAAACACAACTGATTGAGCGCATTAAGACTTTACTGATCCAAAAGGTCCAAAGCGGGACCATTGAAGAACATTTCAGTATCATTAAATTTATAAGCGATACTATCTATAAAGACTACTCGTCGATCAGCAGGTTGTTTTCGGAAGTTGAAGGAATGACCATCGAACAATTCCTGATCTTCCAGAAGATTGAAAAAACGAAGGAATGGCTTGTTTATGGCGAACAATCCTTAAGCCAGATTGCCATCCGCCTGGGCTATAGCAGCACACAGCATTTGTCCACTCAGTTCAAGAAACTTACCGGAATGACGCCATCACAGTTTAAGGAACTCGGGGCGGCACATCGCAAATCCATCGATAACGCAACTGACTGAAGCGCCCTCGGTTTTCGCAATTATTGGTACATTTTTCACAAACGCATGTAACAGTGTTCTGGCGCTTTTGACGGACCTTTGTCAGGTAAAACTCCAGCGATATGAATACAGACAATACATATAAATTACCTCTTGCCGGCGTTGACAGCGAGCATTGTGCGCTGATCGTCGATAAAGGGCTCAGCCAGGTTTTGGGTGTGGAAACACATAAAGTCGAGCTAAACAATAACAGGGCGATCATTACTACTGACGACGCAGTGACTACTATTCCGAAAGCAGTTAATGCCATCCGGGATCTTGGTTACGAGGTCGCGACGATCAAGAAGAATTTTCCGGTGTTGAACATGAGTTGCGCCTCGTGTGCCGCGAGTTCCGAAAACATTTTGAGGAATCAGCCCGGCGTGGTGAATGTTTCCGTCAACTATGCCAACACTACGGCGCAAGTTGAGTATATTCCGACAATTACCGATCCGGCGAAACTGAAGACAGCGCTTCAGGCAGTCGGATATGACCTGATGACCGATGAAGGCGACGATGCAAAAGACGCGCTCGAAGAACTACGTACCAGCAAATTCAAAACGCTCAAAACACGTACGATTGCTGCCATTGCGCTTTCGGTCCCATTAATGGCGATCGGGATGTTCTTTATGGAAATCCCGTACGCAAATTACATCATGTGGGCTCTGGCAACGCCGGTCGTGCTGATTTTCGGAAAACAGTTTTTCGTCGGTGCCTGGAAGCAGGCGAAACATCGCTCGTCGAATATGGACACGCTGGTTGCATTAAGCACCGGGGTTGCCTACCTGTTCAGCGTTTTTAATACGCTTTATCCCCAATACTGGCTCAATCGAGGTTTGGAACCGCATGTATATTTCGAGGCTTCGGCAGTAGTAATTGCGTTTATCCTGCTCGGAAAAATGCTGGAGGAAAAGGCGAAAGGCAATACTTCGTCAGCAATAAAGAAATTGATGGGATTACAGCCAAAAACCGTAACAGTTATCCATCACGGCGGCCATCAGATGGAAATGCCGGTTGCTACTGTGAAAGTCGGCGACACAATTCTGGTCAAGCCAGGTGAAAAAATCGCGGTTGACGGCACCGTGACTACAGGTTCGTCTTTTGTCGATGAAAGTACGATCAGCGGTGAGCCGGTCCCGGTTGACAAAAAGCAGGGTGATACCGTATTTGCAGGAACAATCAACCAGAAAGGAAGCTTTCAGTTTACGGCAAACAAGGTCGGAGGCGATACCGTTCTGGCGCAGATCATTAAAATGGTTCAGGATGCGCAGGGAAGCAAGGCGCCGGTCCAGAAGCTCGTTGACAAAATCGCCGGAATCTTTGTGCCCGTAGTTATGGGGATTGCGGTGCTGAGCCTGATCGCATGGATTGTGCTGGGCGGTGAGAACGGATTTACGCAAGGATTGTTGGCGATGGTCACCGTATTGGTTATTGCCTGTCCCTGTGCGTTGGGATTGGCAACGCCGACAGCAATTATGGCAGGCGTGGGAAAAGGTGCCGAAAACGGAATACTGATCAAGGACGCCGAAAGTCTGGAGTTGGCCAAGAAGATAACTGCGGTCGTGTTGGACAAAACCGGCACAATAACCGAGGGAAAACCCGAAGTGGTAGCCGTCAGGTGGAAATCAGACGTTTCGGAAAAGGAACTTTCCGCACTACTGCTTTCGATTGAGCAACAATCGGAGCACCCATTGGCGGAAGCCGTTGTACGTCATTATAAGACGTCGAATGTTCCGACCGTTAAAGTCGATCACTTCGAAAGCATCACCGGCAAGGGAGTCAAAGCGTATTTCGGCGGAAAAACATTCTTTTTGGGCAGCCCCGCCCTGCTCGATTCCGAGAACATAAATATCGATCATGAATTACAGGGTCTGGCCAGCGAGTGGCTTCAAAAAGCGCAGACTGTTATTTGGTTCGCTGACGAAAAATCGGCACTCGCCGTGATTGGCATTGCAGACAAGATCAAGGAAACTTCTGTCCGCGCCGTAAAGGAAATGCAGGACGCCGGACTCGAAGTTTACATGCTTACGGGCGACAATCCGAGCACTGCCAAAGCCATTTCAGACCAGGTAGGAATACGGCACTTCAAAGCCGAAGTCCTTCCGGCGCAAAAAGCAGAGTTTATAAAAGAGCTCCAGAAGCAAGGAAAAGTTGTGGCGATGGTCGGCGACGGGATCAACGACAGTAATGCGCTGGCACAGGCCGATGTCAGCATCGCAATGGGAAAAGGAAGCGATATAGCCATGGATGTGGCGAAAATGACGATCATTTCGTCTGATTTGTTGCGTATTCCGCGCGCGATCCGGCTTTCAAAACAAACGGTTGCCACAATACGGCAAAATCTTTTCTGGGCGTTCATTTACAATTTGATCGGAATCCCGATCGCGGCCGGTGTCTTATATCCGATAAACGGTTTCCTGCTCAACCCGATGATTGCCGGCGCAGCAATGGCGTTGAGCAGCGTGAGCGTTGTCACCAACAGCCTGCGGCTTAAATGGAAAAACTGAAAAAGAGGTGATTGCGTACTTTCATATTCGCAAGGAAATGTTCCGTGACACTAATTTCTGCACATCTTATCCAAAATACTATACAGGACGCGACGGAATTTGAAAGACCTTTGTATGGAAATAACGTACCCAATACTCAACCTTTAAATATTGTAAAAATGGAAAATACGAACAAAAGTTTTGAATTTAGGACCAACATCAACTGCGGCGGATGCATTTCAAAGGTGACACCTTTTTTGGATGCAGCCAAGGGAATCTCCGACTGGAAAGTGGACACCGATAACAAGGACAAGATCCTTTCGGTGACATCAGAGGGAATTACACAAAAGGAAATTATAGCGACAGTTGAAAAAGCAGGCTTCAAAATCGAACCGATAACCCAATTAAAATAGTCATGAAAAATTTATTTTTTGCACTGGCAATTACGCTGTTTGGCACTTCAGCGATTGCACAAAACACAGACGCACTTCTTGGTAAGTACATAGCTGTAAAAGACGCGCTCATAACCGGAAACAGCAAAACCGTGTCGGAAGAGCTTGCTGAATTTCATCAGGCGATCAAGGACGAAGCTGTCTTTGAGCAGAAAGCTGATCTGCTTCGCGCGACCGAAGCGATGCTTAAAGGTGCAACCATCGAAAAACAAAGAGCAGCATTTAACAATGTTTCAACCACAATGTGGAAACTGGTCGATACAGAGCGTAAAGGCGCTGCACCCGTATATTACCAATATTGCCCAATGAAAAAAGCGTATTGGATCAGCAACGAAAAAGAGATAAAAAATCCATACTATGGCGCAGCAATGCTGAATTGCGGCAGCGTCGAAGAAATTAAATAAGCAATTGCTTACAACCAGATAAACATTAAAATGCGAACTCCGAGATTGACCTATAACAAATTGCTGATTTTGATCGGTTTTGTACTGTTGACCGGCATTTCGACCGCACAGAAACTAGTTCATTACGACTTATACGTAAAAGATACGCTGGTCAATTATGCCGGCAAGCCAAAAAGGGCAATTGCGGTCAATGGGCAAATTCCGATGCCGACTTTGGAATTTACCGAAGGCGATACGGCCGAAATTGTGGTGCACAATCAACTGAAGGAAGGAACTGCGCTGCACTGGCACGGAATATTTCTGCCCAACAAGGAAGACGGGATTCCGTTTCTTACCCAGCGGCCGATCGCGCCGGGCGATTCCTATACATACCGTTTTCCGATTATCCAGAACGGCACGCACTGGTATCATTCGCATTCCGGATTGCAGGAACAGATAGGAATGCATGGCAGCTTTATCATAAATAAGCGGAAAGACGACAAAACGTTCCGCAAAAGCATTGACGATTTGCCCACGATTCCGCTCATTCTCAGTGAATGGACGAACATCGACCCAAACAACATCCATCGGATGCTGAGCAACGCCAGCGATTGGTTTGCCATAAAAAAAGGTGCAACGCAGAGTTATGCCGAGGCGATCCGAACGGGGCATTTCAAGACGAAACTTACCAACGAATGGAAACGCATGATGGCAATGGACGTGAGCGATGTTTACTACGACCAGGTGCAGATCAACGGCAACATGGCTTCGGATCTGCAAGCGATTGGCGGCAGGCTACTGCGTGGCGGAGACAAGGTTCGGTTGCGGATTGCCAACGGTGGAGCCTCATCGTACTTCTGGCTGCGCTACGGCGGTGGAAAAATAACGGTGGTTGCCAGTGACGGAAACGATGTCGAACCGGTTGAAGTTGACCGGCTGCTCATTGCGGTATCGGAAACTTATGACGTCGTAGTTACGATTCCCGAAGACGAAAAAGCATATGAGTTTATGGCCACAACGGAAGACCGGACGCGATCGGCGAGCTTGTTTATTGGTAAGGGAACCAAAATACCGATCGCACCATTGCCACGACTTAAGTATTTCGAAGGGATGCAGATGATGAACGACATGATGAAAATGAATGGCGACCTTGACGATATGGGAATGAGCATGAGCCTGAATAAAATGGACATGAACACCGTGATGTATCCGGAAATAACAGGTGCAGACCCGAACTCAGGAAGCAACGAAATGACTATGGCCGAAACCTCCGGAGACAACAATCCTGCGGAAAACATTGTGACGTTGAACTATTCGATGCTGAAATCGCCGTCCGAAACCGTGCTCCCGAAAGACGCACCGGTACGGGAACTCGAATTTACCCTTACCGGAAACATGAACCGCTATGTGTGGAGCATGGACAATCGGGTTCTTTCCGAAACGGATAAAATACCGGTAAAAAAAGGAGAAATTCTGAGGATAACGCTTCACAACAATTCAATGATGCGCCATCCGATGCACCTTCACGGATTTGACTTCAGGCTCTTGAACGAGCACGGTAAAAATGCACCGCTGAAAAACGTCGTGGACATTATGCCGATGGAAACCGATACGATCGAATTCCACGCAAACACCGAAGGCGACTGGTTTTTCCACTGTCACATCCTTTACCATATGATGTCGGGGATGGACCGCGTATTTGCTGTCGGCGACTACAAGAATCCCAATTTAGCGGACAAGGAAATGGCATATAAGATGCTGCAGCGTGAAAGCAATATGACTCATTTCACTCTTCAAAACGACTTCGCAACCAACGGAAACGACGGCGAAGCCATGCTGATGAATGCACGCTGGAGCCTGCGTTCCGAATGGCGGCTCGGATACAATGACATACACGGGTATGAAGTGGAAACGCACCTTGGCCGTTATTTAGGGAAAAACCAATGGCTGATGCCTTTCATCGGATTTGACTGGCGCTACCGGAAAATGGGCATCGATGTGCAGGAAAAGAACCTGTTCGGACAAATCAATAAAAAAGATGTCAGGCATGCGTTCAGTGCGGGAATTGTGGCCACATTACCGATGCTGGTCAATTTCCAGGCGGAGATTTACCACGACGGGATTGTGAAGCTGTCGCTGATGCGGGAAGACATTCCGGTTTCGAAACGGATCAGGGCCGGATTTATGATCAATACCGACAAAGAATATATGGTTGACCTGCGTTACATCCTGACGCGAAACCTGGGCATTAGAACCCATTACGACAGCGACATGGGGTTTGGCATCGGACTTTCACTAAACTATTGAAAGTGGCGAATTGGCGTTTCAAACGAGCGGCTTAAGACATCATTTTGTTGCATTGCAGACTGCCCGCGTTAGCGATGGAAGCAGGTTGCCGTGCAACGCGTACAGCGCGGCCCGAAGGGAAACGCCCAAAATTTACTTACTTTTTAGTTGCTTGATCTCGCGAAGCTCATTTCGCAAATCCTGCAGCATTCCTTTTATGGTTTCGGGATTCAGGTCGTCGGGATCGTACTCTTCCATCGCGATGCTGCAGGCGTATTCCCAGATCTCGAGGATTTCCGAATACTTGATTTCGTAGGGTTTGTAGGCGGAATTATCAGAAAGCGCGACCATCGCATTCTTGCCGTTCTTATTGAGCCGTTTGTAAACGATTCCTTCATTTCGAGTGACCAAAATATAGGTTTTGCCGTCCCTGACATCGCCGAGCTGTTCGACATAGCGCCCGATGATGAACGAAGAATCCTTGTGCGGCGGCATCGAATCGCCGCTTCCCGGGAAAGCCCTGAACTTGCCGTTGCGCAAAAACGGCAGCGAAATGTGCTGAAGGCTTTCAATGAACTCCGGATCGGCATAACCCATGGCATAACCCATCCGCGCCTTGTGCGGAACGATCTCTATGACGTTTTCGCCTTTCAGGTCGGTTTTTACCGGAAGCAGGATGCGGTTGTCTTCGAGCTTCAGCAATTCGTCGAGTGGGACTTTACGAAGGTCAACCGACAATAAAATGTCGATGCTCACATGGTAATACCGCGCGATTTTCTGGAGCACTTCAAGCGGCGGATCGGCCTTATTCCCTTCGTATTTCGCGTAGCGGTCACGCTGGATTTGAAGATCGGTAGCGACCTGCTGCTGCGATTTCTCGCGGCCGGTCCTGAGGTAACGGATATTATCGGCAAAGATCAACATATGTTAATGTGAATATTTATCCCGACGAATTTAAAAAAATTTGGGAATATGCATCCTAATTTTGAAAAATAAATTTTAAAGATGCAACGCTCGATCGTACACATGGACCTCGATACATTTTTTGTATCGTGCGCAAGGCTTACCAACCCAAAGCTGAACGGGATTCCGTTGATTGTCGGCGGCGGCGAAAGAGGCGTCGTGGCCGGCTGTTCGTATGAAGCGCGAAAATTCGGCGTGCATTCGGCAATGCCGATCCGGATGGCGCTGCGGCTGTGCCCTCAGGCGAAGATCATCAAGGGCGACATGGAACTGTTTTCAAATAAGTCGCATGAAGTCACCCAAATCATTGAAGAAAAAGCGCCCGTCGTCGAAAAGGCGAGCATCGACGAGTTTTACCTTGACATCACGGGAATGGACCGTTTTTTCGGTTGCTATAAATGGACGAACGAGCTTTCGGAAACCATTACGAGGGAAACCGGACTCCCAATAAGTTTCGCGTTGTCGGTCAACAAAACGGTTTCGAAAATCGCGACCGGCGAAGGCAAGCCAAAAGGCAATCTCGAAGTTCCGGAATCAATGGTACGGCCGTTCCTGAATCCGCTGTCGATCCGAAAAATCCCGATGGTAGGCGAAGTGACTTTCAACCTTTTATCGCGAATCGGCATCCGGAACATCCAGACGCTCGCCGAAATGCCGGCGCTGTACCTGCAGAAGATGATCGGCAAGAACGGACTCGAATTGTGGAAAAAGGCAAACGGAATCGACAATTCGCCGGTTGAGCCTTATACCGAGCGAAAATCAATTTCGACCGAACATACTTATTTGCAGGATACGATCGATATCGTGAAAATGAAGTCGCTGCTCATCGGAATGACCGAGCAGCTCGCTTTTCAGCTCCGATCCGAGGAATGGCTGACATCGACCGTTGCGGTGAAAGTGCGCTACGCCAATTTCGACACCGAAAGTATGCAGTGCAGGATTCCCTATACTTCGTGCGATCACATCCTGCTGAAACACGTCACGGCGCTATTTGAAAAGCTCTACAAAAGGCGAATGCGGATACGGCTGGTCGGCGTGAGGTTCAGCGGCCTGGTTCGCGGAACGTACCAGATCAATATGTTCGAGGACACGGTCGAAATGATGCAGCTTTACCAGGCGATGGACAAACTCAAGAAACGCTACGGCTTTGATTCGGTAACGCGCTGCGCGGGAACCATCTTGAAGTCGAAAATGCCGGTCGGACTCAAATCTGCTTCTGAACAATCGTGAATTATGTACCTGAATTGCCATTCCTTTCATTCGTTGCGCTACGGAACGATTCCGATACAGGACCTGGTGCGTCAGGCGGCGGAATCGGGAATCACTGCATTGGCGCTGACCGACATTAACACGGTAACCGGAATTTACGAGTTTGCACAGGCTTGCGACGAGAAAAAGATCCAGCCGCTCGTGGGGATCGAATTCCGCCAGGACAACCGGCTGAATTTTATCGGAATCGCCAAAAACCGTTTGGGAATTGCCGAAATGAACCGCATCATTACGCGGCATAACCTGGAAGGAACGCCACTACCCGATCATGCGCCCGACCTGGATCACGTTTTTGTGATCTATCCGATCGAAAACAGACCTGATGAACTGAAAGAGCATGAGTTTATCGGGATTCGGGCCGAACAGCTGACGCGGCTTTACGACCCGGAACTGAAAAGCCGCATCCACAAGATGGCCGTGCTGCAGCCGGTTACCTTCCGTACCAAAAAAGAGTTCAATCTTCATAAGATCCTGCGGGCAATCGACCTGAATATTATTGGATCAAAGCTTACTCCTTCCGATTATTGCCGGCCGTCGGAAGTGATGATTTCACCCGCCAGATTGCTCGAAAAGTTCAGCCATTACCCGCAAATCATCCGCAATACCGAAATGATAATTGCCAATTGCCGTTTTGAATTCGATTTCGGTACGCCAAAAAACAAAAAGCACTTTACCGAAAACCGCGAATCGGATCTAAAACTGCTGACGCGGCTGGCTTATGAAGGAATGGAAAAGCGTTACGGAAGTGACAACCAACAGGCAAAAGCGCGAATTGCAAAGGAACTTAAGGTAATCGACCAGCTTGGTTTCAGCGGATATTTCCTGATCACGTGGGACATTACGCAGTACAGTACGAGCCAGGGATTTTTGCACATCGGCCGTGGAAGCGGCGCCAACAGCATTGTGGCTTATTGCCTGAGAATCACTGACATTTGCCCGCTTGAGCTCGACCTTTATTTCGAGCGCTTTCTGAACCTCAACAGAAAGACGCCGCCGGATTTCGATATTGACTGGTCGTGGAAGGAACGCGATACGATTCTCAAGTACATTTTTGATAAATATGGCGCCGATCACGTAGCCTTTTGCGGAACGAACGTCGAATTCAAATACCGGTCGATTTTTCGCGAGGTCGGAAAAGTTTTCGGACTTCCAAAGGAAGAACTCGATGCGCTGGCATTGAATCCGATGGCAAATCACGATAAGAATCGTGTGGTGAAAAAAGTGCAGGAATACGGGATGCTGCTCGAGAAATACCCGAACCAGCGAAGCATGCATTCGTGCGGAATCCTGATTTCCGAAGATCCGATAACCGATTTTACCTCCCTTGAAATGCCGCCAAAAGGATTTCCGATCGTGCAGTTTGACATGCATGTCGCTGAAAAAATCGGGTTTGAAAAATTCGATATCCTGAGCCAGCGCGGCATCGGCCATATCGACGAGACCGTAAAGCTGATCGAATACAACCGCGGGATAAAAGTTGACATCCGGGACACGCGCATTTCAAAAGATGAAGCGAAATGCAACGAATTCCTTGGCCGCGGAAAAACGATCGGTTGCTTTTATATCGAAAGTCCGGCCATGCGCGGGCTGCTGCGACGGCTCAAATGCGACAATTATAAAGTCCTCGTGGCCGCATCGTCGATCATTCGTCCCGGAGTTGCGCAAAGCGGAATGATGAAGGAATACATTTTCAGGCACAATTATCCCGACCGGTTTGAATATTTCCATGATGTATTCAAGGAACAGCTTGGCGAAACGTACGGAATCATGGTCTATCAGGAAGATGTGATCAAGATCGCGCTGCATTTTGGCGGACTCGATCCGGCGGATGGCGATATCCTTCGGCGGGCGATGAGTGGAAAAGGAAGGTCGCTCCAGGCGCTGCAAAAGGTGAAGGACAAATATTTTGAGTGTTGCGCCCAAAAAGGACATCCGTTGAAACTGAGCGAGGAAGTCTATCGACAGATTGAATCGTTTGCGGGTTATTCGTTTTGCAAGGCGCATTCGGCTTCCTACGCCGTGGAAAGCTACCAAAGCCTTTATCTGAAAGCATATTATCCGGTCGAATTCATGACCGCCGTGATCAATAATTTCGGTGGATTTTATCGGACTGAAGTCTACATTCACGAAGCACGGATGTCGGGAGCCGCAATCCACAATCCGTGCGTCAACAAAAGCCTTTACCAAACGACTGTGTACGGCAACGATATCTATCTCGGTTTCCAACACCTGAAAAGCCTCGAAGCCCGAATTGCCGAAGCGATCGTTTCGAATCGGCGCGCCAATGGCGAATATGAGTCGCTTGCCGATTTCATCAATCGCATCCCGGTTGGGCTGGAAACGATCCAGATCCTGATTTTCATCGGCGCGTTTCGGTTTACCGGAAAAACAAAGAATGAACTCATCGTCGAATCGCGGCTGCTGCTGGTGAATTACCGGCCCGAAAACCGCAACCTGACGCTTTTGCAGGAACCTTTCAGGGAATTCAAGCTGCCGAGGTTGGAGCGCGATCCGTTTGAAGATGCGTTCGACGAGATCGAGCTGCTCAACTTCCCGGTATCGTGCTCGCCATTCGATTTGCTGCAGACAAAATACCGCGGCGATATCATGGCAAAAGATCTTGTGAACTACCATAAGAAAACGGTAAAGATGCTGGCGTACCTGATTTCACGCAAACACGTTCCGACAAAATCGGGAACGATGTATTTCGGGACCTGGATCGATGCGGAAGGCGAATATTTCGATACGGCGCATTTTGCCAATTCGCTCGAAAAATATGATTTTCAAGGCGGCGGATGCTATTTGTTGCTCGGCACTGTTGAAGTTGATTACCACTTCCCTACCATTACAATCAGCAAAATGGCCAAAATGCCTTTTATTCCCGACCCGCGGTATTCAAACGACAAAGACAGGCAGCGGAACACCGAGCGCAATTTTCGCGAAGATGTCAGCATGACTTTCCGGGAGCCGTATCCGCAAGAACACGAAATTGGCCTGCCGCGATACAAAATGAAATGAAAAAGTCCGCCGAAGCGGACTCAAAAAAATAAATCAAAATGATTACTCAAGCAAAAAACTCACGTTGACGTTAGCAACGATGCTGATCTCGCCGACTGCCAAAGTCTCTCGCGGTGCGCCAGCATCCTCGGCTTTTGCCATTCGCATGGTTTCATACATTGGCGGATTGTAAACTTGGGTATTGTCGGCGATATTGATTGCTTTCCCTGCTTTTTGTCCCAACACCGAAACGTAATCTTCGGCTTTGTGCCGCGCATCGCGGATTGCCGCCTTTCGGGCTTCCGATTGGTAGTCAGCTAATTTGGATGAGCGGAACTCGACATTGTTGATCCTGTTACTTCCGGCATCAACCACATCTTCCATCAGCTGGCCGTAAAGATTCAGGTCTTTTATCAGGATTTCAACTGTCTGCGTTGCCACGTAATTGTATTTCTTCCTGTCGTAATCGTATTGCGGATTCAGCGACACGCGGCGGGTTACCACGTCTTCCTTCGGAATTTTGTTTTTTTTGATGGCCTGCAGCACTTTTTCGATGGCGGCATCATTTTGCTTTTTGACATCGTCCGCCTTGTTACCCTTGCTTTCTACCGAAAGCGATACAAAAACCTGGTCGGGAATGACCTTGATTTTACCTTCACCGTTTACGTTGATTTGCGGAAGCGGACGGACTTCCTGTGCATTTGCGGCCGACATAAAAAGAAATGCAGCGGCCAGGATCATGTTTTTCATGCTGTTGGTTTTATAAGTTGAAATTCGCCTACCAATAGTTGTGCCGTCAAACTTTCCCGCCTCGTTCCAGCGCGAAAAGAAGTACGATCGGAATTGCCAAAAGCACGACCATCAGTGTATTTTCGGTAAGCAATGCGGGATCGCGCACAATTGTCAGGACATATCCACCGATGGCACCGCCAAAGTGCGCCGCATGCCCGATGTTATCGCGTCTTGATCGCATTCCGTAAATGGAATATAACAAATATCCAATCCCAAAAATATATGCGGGGATCGGAATCGGTATAAAGAACAGATATAAACTCATGTCGGGCCGTAACAAAATAGCCGAATACAGCACTCCGGTAACGGCACCCGACGCTCCGATGGCGCGGTAACTGTACTCGTTCTTGTGGAGCAACAACGTGAGCAAGCTTCCAAAAATGAGACTGGCAATGTAAATCAGGGCAAAAGTGTATGTTCCCAAATAATCAATCACGACCGGTGCAAAGAAATACAGCGTGATCATGTTGAAGGCGAGATGCGCTATATCGGCATGAAGAAAAGCCGAGCTGAACATCCTGATCTGGTCACCGGCGCGGATGCTTCCGATGTGAAATTCATACCGTCGGAAGAAGGCGATATCATTAAATCCCTTAAACGAAACGATCAGGTTAGCCGCAATAATCGCGATCAGGACTAAATTCATATTTTGTGTTTGAAGCGTAAAAATAGCGAAAGTTGCCGCCTTGGTAAAATCGGGGCTCAATTACTTTCGTCGTATCTTCGCAAAAAAATACGCATGCAGTTCATTTTGTTCGTGGTGCTCTACCCGATTCTCTGGTTGATTTCAATCCTGCCCTTCCGGTTGCTTTATCTGCTGTCGGATTTTATCTGCCTGATTGTTTACCGCGTTGTACGCTACCGAAGAAACGTCGTGCGCAACAACCTGCGCCTCGCGTTTCCAAACCTTTCGTCGGTTGAACGGCTTAAAATCGAGCGAAAATTTTACAGTCACATGTGCGATATGTTCCTTGAAATGATCAAGACGATGACAATATCCGACAAGGAAATCAACAAGCGGTTTGCCTACACGAATCTCGACCTTTACCTCGAACTGGAAAACAGGGAAAAAAGCATCGCGGTGCTTTGCGCACATTACGCCAGTTACGAATGGGTAATTTCGATGAACAGCCACATCCGATTTGAGGGTTTCGCCATTTACAAACGCATCGCAAACCCGTATTTCGACAAGTTGGTGCGCGATATCCGTTCCCGCTTTAAAGCGACGCTGATCACGACCAAAGAGACAATTCCAACGATCGAAAAAAATCAGCGAGAGAACCGTCGCGGCGTTTACGGATTTGCGGGTGACCAGGCGCCAAAAGCGTCAAAAATATATCATTGGGGAACATTTATGGGGATCGAATCGCCGATCATAACCGGTGCCGAAATGCTGTCGAAGCGATTCGACATGAACGTCATTTTTCTGAAGGTTAAAAAAGTGAGGCGCGGTTACTACGTGGCAACGTTTTCAAATCCGATCGAAAATGTCCGCGATTACCCGGATTATGCCATTTCAGATGCGTTTATGAAGTGCGTTGAAGAACAGATTCACGAAGCGCCCGAATTTTACCTTTGGACGCACAAACGCTGGAAAACCACGAAACCTAGACCTATAACGAAAACCACGAACTGATCGGTTCGCCGTCGTTTTCACCGGCAAGCTTATGTCGGAATTCATTCGATTTCTTGTCGTAAACATAATCGGCAGCCCATTGCTCATGATTTTGAGCCAATGAGGCAATGCTGTCGCAAACAAACGCAATCTCCGCATCGGTAGTTGTTGGATGAACCGACATCCGGATCCATCCCGGCTTGTCCATCAGATCGCCGCAAGTGATTTTATCGGTCAGCAAATGCGATGTTTTCCGGTCAACATGAAGCAGGTAATGTCCGTAAGTGCCGGCACAACTGCATCCGCCGCGCGTCTGGATTCCAAAACGGTCGTTGAGCAACTTTACGCCAAGATTGAAGTGCAGCCCGTCGATGTAAAACGAGATCACGCCAAGCCGGTTGCGATGCTGCTGTGCAAGAATATGAAGATTTGCGATTGGCAGCAGCCTTTCGAAAACATAATCGACGATCTCGTGCTCGCGCTCCATGATTTTTTCGACTCCCATCTTTTCCTTGAGCCGGATCGCCAGCGCAGTTTTGATCACCTGCAAAAAACCTGGAGTTCCGCCGTCTTCGCGGTCTTCAATGTTGTCAATGTACTTATGTTCGCCCCACGGATTCGTCCAGCTCACGGTTCCGCCGCCCGGATGGTCGGGAACCATATTTTTGTACAACTTGCTGTTGAAAATCAAAACACCCGAAGTGCCCGGTCCGCCTAAAAACTTGTGCGGAGAAAAGAAAATCGCGTCCAGATAAGCCTCCGGATCTTCCGGATGCATGTCAATATCCACATACGGCGCCGAACAGGCAAAGTCCACAAAACAAACCCCGTTCGCACGGTGCATCATTTTGGCCACTTCGTGGTAAGGCGTACTGATTCCGGTGACGTTCGAGCAAGAAGTGACCGATGCAATTTTTAAAACGCAGTCCTTATATTTTTCGAGAAGTGCGGCAAAACTGTCCAGGCACAAAAGTCCTTTCGGGCAAGCCGGAATAACTTCAACTTTTGCGATCGTCTCAAGCCAGGAAGTCTGGTTGGAATGGTGTTCCATGTGCGAGACAAAAACAACAGGGCGTTTTTCCTCGGGGATGACCGCATATTGCCGAAGGTTTTCAGCAATTCGAAGTCCGAGGATGCGCTGGAATTTATTCACAACTCCGGTCATGCCACTGCCTGCGGTGATCAGGACATCGCTTTCCCCGGCGTTCACATGCCGCTTGATGATGTTTCGCGCCTGATGGTAAGCAATTGTCATCGCCGTTCCCGTCGCGGTCGTTTCGGTATGCGTGTTCGCCACGAATGGGCCGAATTCACTCAGCATTTTTTCCTCGATCGGCCGGTACAATCTTCCGCTGGCCGTCCAATCGGTATAAACGATCTTTTTTCTGCCGAAAGGCGATTCGAATTCCTGGTCAATTCCGATGATATTGTTCCTGAATTGCAAAAAATGCCGTTCGAGTTCCGTCTGCGTGGGATTGCCTGCTGCGATCATGGTTGTAAATTATGGCTTCAAAGATAACGCATTTAGCATGTTGCCGCAACCGGTAGCGCGATCACTAACTAAAAAATCCGCAGTAAAGCGGATTTGATTTTTTGGGCGTGCCGGCGTTAACAGCATTTCACATAACATCGCGTTTCATCAACGCCGTCGGGCTTTCCGCGGCGCATGGCGCCCTGCTGCAAGCCCTCACGCGGTTAAATTCCGGCGACTTCCTTTATTTCATCGATGATGCGAAGCGCAAGGCCGTCTGCTTCCTTTTGGGTCGCCGCCTCGGTATAGATCCGGATGATCGGCTCGGTGTTCGATTTACGCAAATGCACCCAATTCTCGGCAAAATCGATCTTCACGCCATCGATTGTCTTGCAATCTTCTGCGCGATAGCGGTCGTGCATCGCTTCCAGGATCGCGTCAACGTCAATCTGCGGCGTCAGTTCGATCTTGTTCTTGCTCATATAATATTCGGAATACGTCTTTCTCAGTTCCGACACTTTCATCTTCTTGTGCGCAAGATGCGTAAGGAACAAGGCAACGCCAACAAGGCTGTCTCGACCGTAATGCAATTCCGGATAAATGATTCCGCCGTTGCCTTCGCCACCAATTACGGCGTTGTTTTTCTTCATCAACTCGACCACATTCACTTCACCAACGGCACTTGCTTCATAACTTCCGCCATGCAATTGCGTGATGTCGCGAAGCGCGCGCGACGACGAAAGGTTGGAAACCGTATTTCCCGGAGTTTTTCCAAGCACATAATCGGCAACGGCAACCAGCGTGTATTCTTCGCCAAACATTTCGCCGTCCTCACTGATGAACGCCAAACGATCAACATCGGGATCGACAACGATTCCAAGATCGGCTTTTTCCTTAACTACAAGCGCGCAGATATCGGTCAGATGTTCTTTCAACGGTTCGGGATTGTGCGGAAAATGACCGTTTGGCTCGCAATAAAGTTCTACGACTTCAACGCCAAGCTGCTCGAGCAAATCCGGGATAATGATTCCTCCGGAAGAGTTCACTCCGTCCACTACCACTTTAAATTTAGCCGCACGCACCGCAGCGGCATCAACGAGCGGCAAGTTCAGCACTTCACGGATGTGAATATCCATGTACCGGCCATTTTCGGTAATCGTTCCAAGATCGTCCACGAAAGCAAAATCAAAAGCTTCGTTTTCAGCAATATTCAAAATCTTTGCACCTTCAGCGCCACTCAGGAACTCACCTTTGTCATTCAACAGCTTGAGCGCATTCCATTGCTTCGGATTGTGTGAAGCCGTAAGGATTATGCCGCCATCGGCTTTTTCCAGCGGTACGGCGACTTCAACCGTGGGCGTTGTCGAGAGGCCAAGATCGATCACGTCAATTCCGAGTCCGACCAGCGTTTGCGCCACCAGGTTATGAACCATCGGCCCGGATATACGCGCATCGCGGCCAATCACAACCTTGAGTTTTCTTTCGGTGGACTTTTCCGCGCGAAGCCACGTTCCATAAGCAGCAGCAAATTTTACCGCATCGATTGGCGTCAGGTTATCGCCGGTTTTCCCGCCTATGGTACCACGGATTCCCGAAATGGATTTTATCAGCGTCATTTTTGTCAAATTTTAATTACGCGCAAATATAAGAAGTAGTTGCGCAGGCCGGAAAATGTAACGGACAACAATTGAAAATAATCGACAAGGCGCAAAATTCCTGCAATCACGAATGCATTCACTATCTTTAACACACAAGCCACAACATGAACTTCCTTGCGCACATATACCTTTCCGGCAACGATCCGCTTGTGAGGATCGGAAACTTCATGGCCGACGGCATCCGCGGAAAAGAGTTCGAAAATTTCCCCGAAAAAATTCGGCAGGGCATTATCCTCCATCGTGCGATCGACACTTTCACTGATATGCATCCGGTTTTCCGGCGCGGTACAAAGCGGTTGCATCCGCAATTTCACCATTATGCCGGAGTCATCATGGACGTTTTTTACGACCACTTCCTCGCCAAAAACTGGGACCGATATTGCGAAATGAGCCTGACGGATTACGCGGCTGCTTTTTATCAATCATTGGAACAAAACGGCAACGTGATCACCCAAAAGACCAGCAATTTGCTTCCGTACATGATCAAAGAAAATTGGCTGGTAAGCTACGCCTCGACTGAAGGAATTTCTAAAATCTTATCCAGAATGGACGCGCGGACCAGCAACCGATCGCAAATGAGATTCGCCCCCGATGCGCTGCTTCGCGACTACGACCAGTACCAAACCGAATTCACTGAGTTCTTTGAAGATGTCCGCGTGATGGCAGCCGGAAAACTCGCTTCTCTGAAATAACATCAAATTGCGGCTTTGAAAATCCAGGGTAGACTTTCAAAGCTCTCCACTCCATTGTACAATTTTATGCGTAATTTAGCGCCCCGTAATTTTTACGATGCCACAAAAGAAAGCCTCAATATTCAAGATTACTTACAGGCGCGTTGCCGGAAGGGTTCAAGCCATCTTTTTCCTGCTCAAAACCCTTCTCAGCGAACGTCAGTTCATTTATGTTTCGAGCGTGGCCGTTGGGATTTCCTGCGGTTTTGCGGTCATTGCCCTAAAGTCGTTTGCGCACTATGTTTTCGTCGGGGCCAATTACCTGAATAATTACCTTAAACTGCCTTATATCAATAGTATTCTTCCCGTGTTCGGTATTTTGCTTACCGTTTTTGTGGTGAAGAACCTTTTGGATGGAAAGCTCGAAAAAGGCAGCTCCCGAATTTTGTACGCGGTCGCAAAACGCGGCGGAATCATGCCGAAGCGCCAGATGTACGCCCAGATCATAACTAGTTCACTTACCGTCGGCCTTGGCGGCTCGGCCGGACTCGAATCGCCGATCACGATTACCGGAGCGGCCTTCGGATCTAACTATGCGCAGCGTTACCGACTGTCGCAAAAAGACCGTATTTTATTGCTTGCCTGTGGCGTGGCGGCCGGAATCGGTGCGGCGTTCAATGCGCCAATTGCAGGTGTTCTATTTGCCATTGAAATTGTCCTGACCGACGTCACCATCAGCGCGTTCATCCCGATAATGATCGCAACCGCTTCGGGCGCTTTGGTTTCAAACGTCTTGCTCGACGAAGAAGTATTGTTGTCGTTCCGCCAGGAACTTACGTTCGATTACCACAATATTCCGTTTTATATTTTGCTGGGCGTACTTGCCGGTTTCATGGCGGTTTACCATGCGCGGAATTTTCGCCGTGTGGAAGTTTTTTTCGGCCGGATAAAAAATACAACGTACAAGAAAGCGCTTTTCGGATCGCTACTTTTGGCAATCCTGATCTTTTTCTTCCCGACGCTGTTCGGCGAAGGTTATGAATCGATCAAGGTTTTGTCTTCGGCACATCCGGAACGCCTGATGCAAAACACGGTTGTTGAAGGCTTGAAGGACAACAAGCTGGTGCTTCTGATTTTCATCGGGATGTCGGTCCTGCTCAAAACCTTCGCAACAGGGCTGACACTCGGAAGCGGCGGAAACGGCGGAAACTTCGCACCATCACTTTTTCTGGGTTCATACCTCGGATTCTTTATGGCGACCGGGATCAATATGACGGGCGTGCTTCGACCGTTGCCGGTAGCAAATTTTACGATCGTCGGAATGGCGGGGATATTAAGCGGACTCTTCCATGCACCACTGACTGCGATCTTCCTGATTGGCGAAATCACCGGCGGGTACGGCTTGATGGTGCCGCTTATGATCGTTTCCTCGATCAGCTTTGCAATCACGAAGCAGTTTGAGACTTACTCGATGGATGTCAAGCATCTGGCCAGTAAAGGCGAGGCTTTTACAAGCGACAAAGACAAAAACATCCTGTCAAATATCGATGTGCTGTCACTTGTTGAAACCGATTTGCAGGTATTGCGGAGCGAGGATTCGATGGAGTATTTCCTCAACCTGCTTTCAACTACAAATCAGCGGGTTTTTGCAGTTACCGACGAAAGAAATATGCTAAAGGGAATTATCGATTTTGAAACGGCGCGTCCGATCATTTTCAATACATTCCGGGTAAAGTTCACACCTTTGCACGAACTCATCACCGATCCGAAAGCCGTCATTTCGCTCGACGAAGGAATGGAACGGATCATGCATAAATTCGAAGCAACGAATGCCGACACTTTGCCGGTGATCAATAACAGAAAATATTTCGGTTTTTTAAGCAAAACTGCAATCCTTGAAAGTTACCGCGAAAGGCTTCGCGAAATGGTAATCGAGTAGATTGTATTAACATTTTCTTACCGAACCCACACCTGAAAATCGGCCTCAAAAGACTAACTTTGCGTTTTTTAGAGAAATATGATAAATCCAGAAGATGCCATTGAGGTTCTGGGCGCGCGGGTTCACAATCTCAAGAACATTGATGTCACCATTCCGAGGGAAAAACTTGTCGTAATCACCGGACTTTCCGGTTCCGGAAAATCGTCACTGGCTTTCGATACAATATACGCCGAAGGGCAACGCCGCTACGTCGAAACATTTTCCGCCTACGCAAGGCAATTCCTCGGCGGGCTGGAACGCCCCGATGTGGATAAGATCGACGGACTCTCACCGGTTATCGCGATCGAGCAAAAAACCACGAGTAAGAGTCCGCGTTCAACCGTTGGAACGATCACCGAAATTTACGATTTCCTGCGTTTGTTGTTCGCGCGCGCCGGCGATGCCTACAGTTATGTCACCGGTGAAAAAATGGTCAGCTACAACGATGAGCAGATTCGTGAACTGATAAAAAGCAACTTTTCGGGAAAACGCATCAATATTCTTGCGCCTGTGATCCGCGGGCGAAAAGGCCATTATGCCGAACTGTTCCAGCAAATTGCAAAACAGGGCTTTCTTCGAGTCCGCGTCAACGGTGACGTGCGGGAAATCACCGCTGGAATGAAACTCGACCGTTACAAAACCCACGACATTGAAATTGTGATCGACCGGATGATCGTCGACGAATCGCCAGAAAGTGAGAAACGACTTGACGAGAGCATCAATACCGCGATGTATCATGGCGAGGACGTACTAATGGTACTGGATCAGGACACAAACCAGACGCGCTATTTCAGTCGGAACCTGATGTGCCCGACATCGGGAATCTCCTATCAGAATCCGGAACCGAACAATTTTTCGTTCAATTCGCCAAAAGGCGCGTGCCCGAATTGCAACGGACTCGGAACGGTGAATGAGATCAACATCAAGAAGATTATCCCGAATCCTAAATTATCAATAAAAAATGGCGGTTTTGCGCCGCTTGGTGAATACAAAAACTCATGGATCTTCAAGCAATTGGAAACCATCGGCGAAAAATTCAAGTTCAAGATAACCGACCCGATCCAAAAAATTTCCGAAGAAGCCATGGAAGTGATCCTTTTTGGCGGGAAGGAAAAGTTTGCCGTTGCGTCGAAAACCCTCGGAATCACCAAAGAATACAAGATCGAATTTGAAGGAATCTCGAACTTCATCAAAACCCAGTTCGAAGACACTGAATCCACATCGATACGCCGCTGGGCAAAAGAATTCATGGATGAAATTCCGTGTGCAGTTTGCGAAGGCTCCCGATTGAAAAAGGAGGCCTTGTATTTCAAAATCAACGAAAAGAGCATCTGGGAACTTTCTGAAATGGACATTTCCGATCTGACGGAATGGTTCAACGCACTCGATCCGCATCTTTCGGAGCGACAGAAAGCGATCGCCACCGAAGTGGTGAAAGAAATCCGCGACCGGCTTGCATTCCTGATGAACGTTGGGCTCGATTATCTTGCCTTGGCACGCAGCGCTAAGTCGCTTTCCGGCGGCGAAGCTCAGCGGATAAGACTTGCTACGCAAATCGGATCGCAGTTGGTTGGCGTACTTTATATCCTTGACGAGCCAAGCATCGGGCTGCATCAGCGCGACAACGAAAAGCTGATCCATTCGCTTGAGCAACTACGCGACATCGGAAATTCGGTTATCGTGGTTGAGCACGACAAAGACATGATCGAACGGGCAGATTATGTGATCGATATTGGCCCGGCTGCGGGGAAACACGGCGGACAGATCGTCAGCGAAGGAACGCCTGCGCAAATTCTTAAAGAGCATACGCTGACCGCACAATACCTGAACGGCGAGAAGAAAATTGAAGTCCCAAAAAAGCGCCGTGCGGGAAATGGCAACTACCTCAAGCTTGCCGGTGCGACCGGAAATAACCTGAAAAACGTTTCGGTCAGCATTCCGCTCGGGCAACTGGTTTGCATTTCGGGCGTTTCGGGAAGCGGGAAATCAACGTTGATCAACGAAACCCTCTACCCGATCCTGAACGCTTATTATTTCAATGGCGTAAAAAAACCTGCGCCGTATAAAAAGGTCGAAGGGCTTGAACACATCGACAAGGTCATCGATATCGATCAAAGCCCGATCGGACGAACGCCGCGTTCAAATCCGGCAACTTATACCGAGGTTTTTTCGGAAATCCGGAACTTATTCACCATGACGACTGAAAGCATGATTCGCGGTTACAAGGCCGGAAGGTTCAGCTTTAATGTCAAAGGCGGACGCTGCGAAACCTGCGAAGGATCGGGCGTGCGGACGATCGAGATGAATTTTCTGCCCGATGTTTACGTCGAATGTGAAACTTGCCAGGGCAAACGATTTAACCGCGAAACGCTCGAGATCCGGTACAAAGGCAAAAATATTTCCGATGTGCTGAACATGACAGTTGACGAGGCAGTTCCGTTTTTTGAAAACATCCCGAAAATTTATCGCAAGGTCAAAACCATACAGGACGTCGGCCTCGGATATATCACGCTCGGCCAGCAAAGCACAACTTTGTCGGGTGGCGAGGCGCAGCGGATCAAACTTGCCACCGAGTTATCGAAAAAAGATACCGGAAATACATTTTATATCCTGGACGAACCTACAACGGGATTGCATTTTGAGGACATCCGCGTGCTGATGGAAGTCATCAACAAACTGGTTGACAAAGGAAATTCGGTATTGATCATCGAACACAATATGGACGTGATCAAAATGGCTGATTATGTAATCGATATGGGTCCGGAAGGCGGCCGCGGCGGCGGACAAGTCGTTGCGCAGGGCACGCCCGAAGAAGTTGCCAAAAACAAAAAAAGCCATACTGCGCGCTTTCTGAAAAGAGAACTGGAGCAATAAGCGGCCGAAATCGCCGAAAACGGAGTTGCCAAACGATAAATTTGTACTTTAGCGCGCTTTTTAGGTTCAGGGTTCAGGGTTCAGGGTTCAGGGTTCAGGGTTTTCGTGACCAGAAACCAACCAACAACCAAGATTAGCCCTGATGGCAGCGGCATCCTTTTGCGAAGCGCACCGGAGCAAAAGATACAGCGGACAGCAGGAAAAAGCTCCTGAAGATAAAAAAGGAAGCCAGTAATTTGAATAATTAGATATGAGACTTGAGGATTTTGACAATGATGAAGATAAAGTAATCCAGGACAGGCTGAAGCAAAAGCCGTGGCACGAGATCAGGACCAATGATTCGTGGGCGATTTTCAAAATCATGGCCGAATTTGTAAACGGATATGAAACTATGGGCCGCATCGGACCGTGCGTATCGATTTTTGGATCTGCGCGTACCAAGCCGGAAGACCATTTTTATCAATTAGCCGAAAAAATTGCATTTAAAATCAGCAAGGCGGGCTACGGAGTCATTACCGGCGGCGGTCCCGGAATCATGGAAGCCGGCAACAAAGGCGCGCATTCCGGCGGCGGAACATCGGTCGGACTTAACATTGAGCTTCCTTTTGAGCAACATTTCAATCCGTTTATCGACAAGGACAAAAACCTGAACTTCGATTATTTTTTCGTGCGTAAAGTCATGTTTGTAAAATACTCTCAAGGATTCGTGATCATGCCGGGTGGATTTGGTACGCTTGACGAAATGTTTGAGGCGATTACGCTGATCCAGACGAAAAAGATCGCGAAATTCCCGATTATATTGGTCGGTAAGGAATTCTGGTCGGGATTGATCGATTGGGTAAAGACGGTTCTTGTTGAAAAAATGGCAACAGTGAGCCCGGAAGACCTGAACCTGATTCGCATCGTGGACACCGAAGACGAAGTCGTTGAGGTGCTGGACAATTTCTACAGAAAGTACACTTTGAGTCCAAACTTCTAAGAGCTGCCTGCGGGCGGCTTTTTTTTACAACGAAACGCAACCTTTTTACGTTTTTCGATCATATATGGTACATTGCGGGAAATTTCCCTAAATCACAACTCTTGAATCGATTCCTGAAGCCACTCGTTCCTTTCCTGTTTTTGGTACAGGCAGTGGCGGCGCAGCATAAAACCTCGATTACGGCCGAACTAGATTCAGAAAAAAAGCTGATTTACATCCAGCAGGAAATCGTCTACGAGAATTCGTCGTCCGACACATTGAATTCGCTCATACTGAACGACTGGAACAACTCCTACTCTTCCAAGACCTCACCTTTGGCAGCAAGGTTCTCGGATGAATTCGTGAAAAGCTTTCATCTTGCCAAATCGGAAGAACGCGGCAGTACTAAGAATATCACGATTTTCGACGAAGACAAACTAAACCTGGCCTGGGAACGGCCAACCGGACAGCCAGACCTTATTGCAGTTCGGTTAAGGCAAAAGCTGGAACCGGGCAAAAGCGTGACGCTGCACCTGACTTATACTGTCAAGATTCCCAGCGGGAAATTCACCGGTTACGGATTTGGCAAAGACGGCAGCTACAACCTTCGGCAGTGGTTTATTTCGGCGGCGCGTTTCGACAGATCAGGATTTGCGAAAGAAAGCAATCTGAACCTGGACGATATCGCGAATGCGGTTTCCGATTACGACATCACGTTCCGAATGCCGAAAAATCTTGATGTGACTTCCGATTTGTCTGTTGCTTCGGACGTTGGTGTACAAGGACTTAAGACTTTTCACCTCACGGGCAAAGATAGATTGGACTTTGGACTTTACATCGAGCCAAAATCATCTTTTTACCAGTACAAAAACAGCGTTGTAACGGTCGAGAATAATTTGCGCGACAACCGGCTGGGCGATATCCAAAAGGCGATTGTCGTGGATCGGATCATCAATTTTGTGAATGAAAATATCGGCGCATATCCACACGAAAAAATCACAGTTTCGCAAGCCGATTATGAGCGCAACCCGTTTTACGGCCTGAACCAGCTGCCGGCTTTCATCAGTCCGTTTTCGGATGAATTCATTTACGAGATCAAGTTTCTGAAAACCTACTTGAACAATTATCTGAAGACAAGCCTGAAACTGGATCCGCGAAAGGACAATTGGATTTATGACGGAATCCAGATTTACACAATGATGAAATATATCGACCAGTTTCACCCCGATGCAAAGATGATGGGTTCGTTATCTAGCTGGAAGTTGCTGAAAAGCTTCTATCTGACTAATCTCAGTTTTAATGGCCAATACAGCTATTTTTACATGCTGATGGCGCGTAAAAACCTGGACCAGCCTATTGGGGATCCAAAAAGCTCGCTGATTAAATTCAACGCACAGATTGCGGGTAAATACAGGGCCGGATTGAGCTTGCGTTATCTGGAAGACTACCTTGGAAACGACGCCGTGCGGAATAGCATTGCCGAGTTTCAGGTTCGCAACCGGCTGGCGCAAACTTCCGAAGCCGATTTTGCGTCCATTCTGCGATCGAAAACTCCGAAAAACATCGATTGGTTTTTCGACCAGATCATCAATTCGCGCGAAATCGTGGATTATAAGTTTGGCGAAGTAACCCGAACCCGCGACAGCATTACTTTTACGGTAAAAAACAAGACGGGCACTGTTGTACCTGTTCCGCTTTACGGCGTCCGAAAAAATGACGTAATTTTTAAGGAATGGCTCGAGGGAATTTCGGTCGACAGCACTTTTACAAGGCCACGCGGCGCTGAAGAGAAACTGGTTCTCAATTACAACAATGAGGTTCCTGAGTATAATTTGCGAAACAACTGGAAATCGCTTCGGAAATTCAGGCTGAATAACCGTCCGATCAAATTCAACTTCCTGAAAGATCTTGAAAATCCGTATTACAACCAGATTTTGTATGTTCCCACGCTGACTTACAATCTTTACGACGGGCTTTCGCCCGGAATGCGGCTTCACAACAAAACAATTCTTGAAAAGCCGTTCCTGTTTGACATCAATCCGGCTTTTTCAACAGTCCGGCACACGCTCACAGGCTCGGCTTTGCTGGCTTATACACAAAATAACCGCGACAGCAACCTCTATAGCGTCAGGTATTCGGTGAGTGGAAATTACTTCCATTATGCGCCGGATGCAGCTTATTTAAAATTCAACCCGATGGTGACATTCCGGATTCGCGAACACGATTTCCGGGACAATAGAAATCAGTTGGTCACCGCCCGATATGTGCTGGTTCAGCGCGACCCATCGGCATTTGTCGAGAGTGAAGCGACTTCTGAAAATTATGGCGTATTTGCCGCGCGGTACATCAACTCAAAGACTGAAGCAACGCATCATTTCAGCGTAATGACCGACCTTCAGGCCTCCGATAAATTTGGAAAAGGAATAGTTGAAGTCGGCTACCGCAACTTGTTCGAAAACAACCGTCAAATCGACTTTCGACTTTATGCCGGAACGTTTCTGTACAACAAGACCGCTTCGGATTTTTTCAGTTTTGCGCTCGATAGGCCAACCGACTACCTGTTTGATTACAACTATTATGGAAGATCGGAAACCACCGGGCTTTTCAGTCAGCAGATCATTCTCGCCGAAGGTGGCTTCAAGTCCCGTTTTGCGGATCCTTCCGCCAACCAATGGATAACAACCCTGAACTCTGGAGTAAATATTTGGAACTGGGTTGAGGCTTACGCCGACGCCGGAGTCATCAAGAGCCGGGGCGAAAATGCGAGATTCCTATACGACAGTGGAATCCGCCTGAATCTTGTAACCGATTATTTCGAGTTGTATTTCCCGGTTTATTCATCCAATGGCTGGGAATTCCAAAGCGACTACGGCCAACGGATACGCTTCATCGTGACGCTCGATCCGAAGCTGCTCGTCAAGCTGTTCACCCGCAAATGGTTATAGCGAAAACCGTTGGGAATTGAACGTTTTACACTTCGCTCATAAAGGCTTAATTTTGTGCGCGGGTGCGGAAATACACGCATTTTCTATAAATTTGTTTCACAATCGCCAATTTTATGATACCACAAGCAGATATAAACAAGGAACTTTCATTTGAGGATTTTAAGGCAGAAGTGCTTAAAGATTACCGAATTGCGGTCATCAGCCGTGAATGCAGCCTGTTGGGGCGCCGCGAGGTGCTGACCGGAAAAGCGAAATTCGGCATCTTTGGCGACGGAAAGGAAGTTCCGCAGCTTGCAATGGCGAAAGCGTTCCGCAACGGCGACTTCCGGTCGGGATATTACCGCGACCAGACATTTATGATGGCGATCGGTCAGCTTTCGATTCAACAGTTTTTCGCCGGACTCTACGGCCACGCCGATTTGGATCACGATCCGATGTCGGCCGGGCGGCAAATGGGCGGGCATTTTTCAACGCACAGCCTTAATGCTGACGGAAGCTGGAAAAACCTGACATTTCAAAAAAACTCAAGTGCCGACATCTCTCCTACTGCCGGCCAGATGCCACGATTGCTGGGTCTTGCACAGGCTTCAAAAATCTACCGCAAGGTGACCGGAATTCCAAATTCGACGCAATTTTCAATTTACGGAAATGAAATCGCCTGGGGAACGATCGGCAATGCGAGCACTTCAGAAGGGCTATTCTTTGAAACGATGAATGGCGCTGGTGTTTTGCAGGTTCCGATGGTGATGAGCGTATGGGATGATGAATACGGAATTTCGGTGCATGCGCGCCATCAAACTACAAAAGAAAACATTTCCGAAATCCTGAAAGGATTCCAGCGTGACGAAAACCAAAAAGGTTTCGAAATCATGCGTGTTAAAGGATGGGATTATGCCGAGTTGGTCGCAGCGTATGAAAAAGCGTCGCGCATCGCCCGTGAAGAACATGTTCCTGTTTTAGTCCACGTTATCGAACTTACCCAACCGCAAGGCCATTCAACCTCGGGTTCGCATGAACGTTACAAGGACGCGAAACGCCTTGAATGGGAAGGAAATTTCGATTGCGTAAAACAAATGCGCGACTGGATGATCAGCTTCGGTCTGGCAACTGAAGAAATGCTGAACGAAGTCGAATCGGAGTCGAAAAAAGAAGTTCTCGAAGGCAAAAAAGCCGCATGGAATGCCTACTTGGATCCGATTAAAAAGGAACAATCCGAAATGGTTGCGCTTCTTAACGAAGTTGCGTCCGGCGCTGCAAACGCAGTGTTCATCAATCATCTGGCATCGCAACTTCAGCAGATAAAAGAACCAATTCGCAAAGATATCTTATCAACCGCAAGAAAATCGCTGAGAATGCTCCACGGCGAACCCGGACAAAAAAAGCTTGCCGCCAAAATAAAATCCTACACCAACGAAATCCAGCCAAAGTTCAGTTCACATCTCTATTCCGCATCCGAAAAGAACGTTTTTTCGGTCAAGGAAGTGCAGCCGACTTATACCGAAGGCGCCGAAGAAGTTGACGGACGATTGGTCATACGCGATAATTTCGATGCGCTTTTCACGAAATATCCCGAGGCGTTGGTTTTCGGCGAAGATGCCGGAAACATTGGCGATGTCAACCAAGGACTTGAAGGAATGCAGCAAAAGTATGGTGAATTGCGGGTTGCCGATGTCGGAATCCGCGAAGCGACCATTCTGGGCCAGGGAATCGGTATGGCAATGCGCGGACTGAGGCCGATTGCGGAAATTCAATATCTCGACTACCTGCTTTATGCAATCCAGATCATGAGTGACGATTTGGCAACATTGCAATATCGCACCCGCGGACGGCAGAAAGCGCCGCTGATTGTGAGAACACGCGGACACCGTCTGGAAGGCATCTGGCATTCGGGCTCACCAATGGGAATGATTATCAACGCGGTGCGCGGAATTCACGTCTTGGTTCCAAGAAACATGACCAAGGCTGCAGGATTTTACAATACTTTGATGGAAACCGACGAACCTGCCTTGGTAGTCGAATGCCTTAACGGATATCGCCTTAAGGAGAAAATGCCGACCAATATGGGCGAATTCAAGACGCCGATCGGGGTTGTCGAAACAATCCGTGAAGGAAGTGACATAACCGTAGTCTCTTATGGATCGACTTTGCGTCTTGTCGAACAGGCTGCGAAGGAACTGCTCGAAGTTGGCATTGAATGCGAAATTATTGATGCGCAGTCGCTTCTGCCGTTTGATACTGCGGGTGACATCGCGAAAAGTGTCGCCAAGACCAACAGATTTTTGGTCATTGACGAGGATGTTCCGGGCGGCGCCTCTGCTTATATACTTCAGCAGGTTGTAGAAGAACAGGGCGCCTATCAATATCTCGACAGCAAACCGGGAACGTTGACGGCGAAAGCGCATCGCCCGGCCTACGGTACCGACGGTGATTACTTCTCAAAGCCATCCGCAGAGGATATTTACGAAAAGATTTATGCGATGATGAGCGAAACAGACCCGGCGAGTTTTCCGGCGCTATATTAATTCTCGCGTTTTTTCGTTATCTTTAAAAGTACAACTTTAAAGCTATACACATGAAAAAACCAGCATTAATCCTTGCAGTTGCGGCCATGCTCGCCTTCGCTGCATGCAAAAAAGAAGAAAAGGAAGTAAACCAAACTTCGACAACCGATACGACTGTAGTCGTACACGAAACGCCGCCACCGGTGGTTGAGCACGACACGATCGGTACGAATGAAGAAGAGCCGGACGGAACATCGGTCAACGTGAATTCGGACGGAGTCAGCGTTAAATCGAAAGACGGAACCAAGAAAACCGATGTAAACATGTCGAAAGACGGCGCCGCAGTCGAGGTTAAAAAATAAGCTTCATTCGTCAATTATCCACAAAAACCAACGGTAAACTGTTGGTTTTTTTGTTTATATTAGAGTTCTCAAATCGACAAATGGCAATCATAAATCATTTAAATCGAATACCTGCAATAAAAGTCCTCGCTGCAAACGGTCCTTACGCAGTTATTGATCTTTCGGCGGCCAATCCGGCGCTTACGCAAGTAAAAAATGTGGAACAATACCAGAAATACATCGACGATTTTCTGAGAAAAAACAGCGCGACAGTAGCATACGGCGGTTACAATGAGCGACGCAGTTTGTATGACGATGCCGAATTGTTCAATGATGGTGATTCAGAGCCAAGAAACATTCACCTCGGGACCGACCTATGGGCAAAAGCAGGAACCGAAGTTTTGGCGGCTCTTTCGGGAACGGTTCATAGCTTCGCTTTCAATGCAGGAAAAGGAAATTACGGCCCGACGATCATTCTCGAGCACAAGATCGAGGGAGAACGTTTCTTTACGCTATACGGGCACCTTTCGTTAGAAGATATTGGCGAGCTCGAAATAGGCGAACGCTTTGAATCCGGAGCCGTTATCGGCAAGTTGGGAACTGCTTTTGAAAATGGTGGGTACGCTCCGCACCTTCACTTTCAACTGATACTTGACATAGGCGATTATTTCGGTGATTATCCCGGCGTTTGCAGTGAATCCGATGCCGAGTTCTACGTCAACAATTGTCCTGATCCAAACCTGATGTTAAAACTATAAGATGAAAAGGATTATCATACTTCTGTGCCTTCTGACACTGGCGGGTTGTAAATCAAAGAAAACTCCTGCAGTGCCTAAACCTGCGCCCATTCCGAAAGTTTCAAAAATCGATCCTGAAAAAGTTGATGAAGAGCAAAGCAACAAGGCTTACGATTTAGGAAAACGTGTTTTGATGACCTGCAACACAAGCAGGTTCAAACCTTTCACTTCTTCCGAAGCGACCGCCGATGTTATTAAAAACACTACCCAGGAAAGGCTTACGAAGACCTGCAATAATTTCCGCCTGAAATATGGCTCGTTTCGTGACATTCACCTTGTGGAAGTACTACGCAACAGGACTAATAAAACCAACATTTACCGCTTCAAGGCAGCTTACGAAAAAAAGATTGCCAATAAAGAGCTTCGCGTGATAATGAATGACCTCAACCAGGTTTCAGCGATTAAGTCGCTCGACTGGAAGGACGAATTTAAATAATAACCGCGCAATCTATGATCACACGCCAACAAAAAGTACCGGAATTCCTTTTAGGAGGCGGCGAAATGGGCGAACGCATCAGGAATTTTGACTGGGCGAACAATCCGTTGGGACCGCCTGAAACGTGGGAACAAAGTCTTCGCACTTGCGTTCGGATAATGCTAACGTCGAGTCAGCCCATCTGGATCGGTTGGGGCCCGCAGCTCATCAAGCTGTACAACGACCCATACAAGGCTATTGTTGGCGGAAAACACCCTGTGGCACTCGGTCAGCCGGCTTCAATTGTGTGGAGCGATATCTGGAAAGACATCGGGCCGATGCTTCGAAAGGTAATGGAAAATGACGAAGGCACCTACGTCGAGTCGCAGTTGCTGATCATGGAGCGGAATAATTATCCCGAAGAAACCTACTATACCTTCTCCTACACTCCTATCCCCGGCGATAATGGCGGTACTGGCGGGATGATTTGTGCAAACACCGATGATACCGCCCGAATCATCAACGAACGCGCCCTGAAGGTACTTCGTGACATGGGTAAGCTTTCCTACCGCGAAAAGACGATTCCGAAGATTTATTCGAAGGCAACCAAAATTCTTGCTGAAAACAACAAGGATTTTCCGCTGGCTCTTATCTATCAAATAAACGAATCCGACATGACGGCACGTGCAGTTTCGTGGGCCGGCGATAAATCCGAATACAATTCCTTTCCTGAATTTGCCGATTTGTCAAATCCGTCGCCGGAAACACGGCCACTGGCAGACACTGCATTGTCAGATAAGGGAATAATATTCAAAAATCTGAATGGCGATTCCATGCGCGCGGGATTTTGGCCGATTCCACCGAAACAGGCAGCGTACATTCCTTTGCGCGTTACAAACAGGCAAATTCCGTGTGCAATCCTGGTCGTCGGATTGAATCCATATCGAAAAGTCGATGCCGATTATCAGCAATTCATCAAGCTTATCGGCGACCAGCTTTCGCTTGAGATGAACATAATCGCCGCGCTCGAGGAAGAACGCAAACGGGCCGAATCACTGGCTCAGCTCGATAAGGCAAAAACATTATTCTTTAACAATATAAGTCACGAATTCCGCACTCCGCTGACACTTATGCTCGGCCCTTTGGAGGAATTGCTCCTCGAATCGGACGGATTTTCGGGCGAAGGCAAGGCAAATATCGAAACGGCCCATAGAAACGCGCTGCGACTGTTGAAACTTGTCAATACGCTTTTGGATTTCAGCAGGCTTGAAAACGGACGACTTCGCGCACAGTTTGCGTCGGTCGACATTGCTCTGTTTACTCGCAGTCTCGCCAGTGCATTTCAATCTGTTATTGAAAAAGCAGGCCTGTCGTATGTTGTCGAAATTGAAAACGTGCCTTCAGCAGTGTACGTCGACAAGCAAATGTGGGAAAAGATTGTTTTCAACCTGCTTTCTAACGCGTTCAAGTTTACACTTCATGGAACTATCACCGTTCGCCTGTGCAGTGAAAATAATTCAGTCGTATTAAAGGTTTCCGATACGGGTTGTGGAGTTCCTGCAAATGAATTGCCCAACATGTTCAAAAGGTTCCACCGAATTCAGGGCTCCAACGGCCGTACATTTGAAGGCAGCGGAATCGGCCTTTCGATGATCAAAGAACTTGTCGCAAGTCACGGTGGCGAAATTTCGGTCGATAGTACAGAAGGAAAAGGAACCACGTTCACCGTCACCATTCCGACAGGAAATTTACACCTCGATCCCGAACAGATCATAGCCGATAATCAGACTATCGATTCCATTTCCAATATTTACGTTGATGAAGCTGCAACCTTTCTTGCAGATGGCGTTGAAACTTATGATTTACCAGAAACACCGGCAAGTTCCGGTGAGCGGCCACGAATTTTAGTTGTCGATGACAACGCCGATATGAGGGATTACATCAGCAACCTTCTTCGAAAAAGTTACGAAATAGCAACCGCGATCAACGGCGCTGATGCGCTTGAAAAAATAGCAGAAGTCAAGCCGATGCTCATTCTAAGCGACATCATGATGCCCGGAATGGATGGACTGGAAATGCTGAAGGCGCTAAAAGAAATGCCGCAAACGCAGCAAATTCCGGTTATACTGCTTTCGGCGCGTGCCGGTGAAGAAGCCCGCATTCACGGATATGACACCGGAGCCGACGATTATCTCGTGAAACCATTTTCGGCGAGGGAATTAAATGCACGGGTCGCGGCGCAGCTAAAAATCGCAAGGACAAGGCAAAACAGTGAAAGGCAACTTCGAAACTTATTCCTGCAGGCGCCGGTTGCAATAGCAATTTTTCGGGGACCGAGCTTTGTGGTCGAAGTCGCCAATGAAAAAATGCTTGACTTCTGGGGAAAAACTTCCGCCGAAGTCTTGAACAAGCCCATATTTGAAGCAATTCCGTTGGCGCGGAACCAGGGTTATGAAGAGATATTGTCGCGAGTTTATACGACCGGTGAACGCTTTGTAGCGCCTGAAATGTCCATTTTGCAGGACCGCCACGGAAATGTCCAACAAAAATACATTCGACTGGTTTACGAGGCATTGCGTGATGAAGACGGGACGATTTCAGGAATAATGGAACTTACGACTGACATCACTTCGGAGGTAGAAGCGCGCAAGAAAATCGAAGAAAGTGAGAAGCAACTGACCTTTGCGCTTGATGGTGGCGAAATGGGTACGTTCGACTATTTTCCGCTTGAAGGCAAGCTGGTTTGGTCCGATCGGACGCGCGAGTTTTTTGGAGCAGACCAGTCGGTCGAACCCAATTTTGATGTTTTCCTGAAAGCAGTCCATCCTGAAGACCGTGAAAAAGCCGCTTCGGTAGCGCATAAAGCGCTGGTATCGGGAGGCGACGGAATATACGACAATGAGTATCGCACCGTAAGTTCTATTGATGGAAAAACAAGGTGGTTGCGTGCCAAGGCAAAAGTAGTTTTTGATGAGAATGGGACTGCGATCCGGATGACGGGTGTCACGCAGGACATCAGTAAACAAAAAGCAGCAGAGGAGCGGAATCGCCTGCTCATTTCGATTATTGAAGAAAGCAACGAGTTCATTGGCCTGGCAGCGTTGGATGGAAGCATCCGCTATGGAAATCCGGCAGCGTTGGAAAAATTGGGTTGGGATACTTACGAGAACAGAGATATTATTGATTGTGTTTATCCTGAGGACAGGGCGCTTGCCGCTGAACTCATACCGCAACTGCTGACCGACGGCTCATTTCAAAACGAAATCCGTTTTTACAACGAAAAGACAATGCAGCCTTTCTGGCTTCAGTGGAACGTTTTTGTCATTCAGGATGACGCCGGCAAAATGATTAGCTTCGGCACGGTCAGCACCGACATCACTGAACGCAAGATCGCCGAACTGGCCCTACGCGAGAGCGAGTTGCGCTTCCGTTCGCTCGCCGATCAATCGCCCATGTTCATCTATATTATCGAGCCGGACAAAAATGCCCATATCAGCTACTTTAATCGGGCCTGGTTGCGATACACCGGCCAGACAATCGATCAGGCGCTCGGCCGCGCGTGGGACGGGATAGTGCACCCTGATGATGTTCCAACCGTACTGGCGATCTACGCCGAAGCTTATAAAAACAAAGAGCCGTACGTTCTCGATGCAATCCGCATCCGCAATAGCGAAGGCGCTTACCGATGGTTTACTTTTAAAAGCAATCCGAGATTTCTCGAAGATGGCACATTTGCCGGATATATTGGCGTTGGTTTCGACATCCACGAGCGTAAGGTCGCCGAGGAAAAGCTTAGGGAAAGTGAAGAACGGTTCCGTACTCTTGCGCAGAAACTGCCGCAACTGGTTTGGGTAACGGACAAAGACGGGAATTCAGAATTTGAGTCGGCACGCTGGAGAGAGTACAGCGGAATTCACTGTGAAGAATCGCCGTGGAATGATATTGTGCATCCGGACGACTTCAATTCGATTGAAAGAAAGTGGCGCAACAGCCTTAAAACCGGGCAAACCTATAAGGCGGAAGCGCGACTTCGGGATAAATCGGGAAATTACCGATGGCATTCGGTTCTTGGCGAGCCGGTTTTTGATGGCGAAAACAACATTGTAAAATGGGTTGGCGCCTTTACGGATATCCAAAATGAGAAATCGATCTCGCAGGATCTCGAAAAGTTGGTTGAAGAGCGTACAAACGAGCTGGTTCTTAAAAACGAAACGCTGGAGCAAATGAACAAGGAGCTCGAATCGTTTGCCTACATTTCAAGCCATGACCTTCAGGAACCGCTGCGCAAAATCCAGACGTTTGCTTCGCGAATCGTCGAACACGATCACGATACGCTTTCGGATAAGGCAAAGGATTATTTCGCAAGAATGGAAAATGCAGCGCTGCGAATGAAAACGCTGATTGAAGACCTTCTAGCGTATTCGCGGACAAGCACGGTGGATAAAGTGTATACTACAACGCATCTGAACGACATTGTTGAGGAAATCAAACAGGATTTCAGTGAAGACATCGAACAAAAACATGCGGTAATCGAAGCCGAGCAAATGTGTGATGTCTATATCATTCCTTTCCAGTTCCGGCAACTGATGCACAACCTGATCGCCAATTCCCTGAAATTCGCCAAGCCGGATGAACCGCCGCATATTGTGATCACAAGCGAGATTGCAACCGGCGATACTTTTCATGTTGACAAGCTGAACCCGTCGAGGACATACTGCCATATTAGCGTTTCGGATAATGGAATCGGATTCGCATCGGAATACAAGGAAAAAATATTCGAGGTTTTTCAGCGGCTGCATACCCGGGAAACCTACATCGGAACCGGAATCGGACTTGCCATTGTAAAAAAGATTGTCGACAACCACGACGGCGTAATTACCGCCACCGGTGAAGCGAACGAAGGTGCAACTTTCGATATTTATCTTCCGGCTGCAGCGGAATAGGAATTTTTCATATATTTAGGTGTAACGAAAAACAGATGAAGCAAATCGATTTTGAAGCAGCGTTCAAAGCCATGCCGGGCACGGCAGCACTGCTGGACATCGATGCGCCAAAATATTCAATCCTCGCCGCAACAGCCGATTTTTTGAAACCGTCGGGTAAATCTGAAAACGATGTGGTTGGCAAAGGAATATTTGAAGCTTTTCCGTTAAATCCGGAAGGCTCCGGAAAAATCAACGTGGAAGCATTGGAAACTTCGTTTCAGAAAGTCATCCAATTCAAAAAAGAAGATACGCTTCCCGTTCACCGTTATGACGTACTGGAGCAAACGAGCGACTATTCTGAACGGTACTGGGAAATCAGCATCAACCCAGTGCTCTCTGATGGCGGCGAAGTCATCCACATCATTATCAGCGCGAAAGACATTACCCAAAAAATTACCTCAAGCCAATACGAAGAAAAAATACTCGGCTTGCAAAATGCTTATGAACTGTTTATGCAGGCACCGATTGCCATTGCTATTATCAAAGGCGCCGATATGCAGATTGACATGGCAAACGATCCGATCCTTCACATCTGGGGCAAAGGGCGCGATGTAGTAAACAAAAAATTAACCGATGTTCTTCCGGAATTTCATGATCAGGGGCTGATTGCGATCATGCAGGATGTTTTTCAGACGGGAAATCCATATTTTGGATATGAAACGCCAATCGATTTGGTGCGTGACGGACATCAGGAAACGCTTTATTTCAATTTCTTTTATCAGCCATTTTATGAAGGCGGAGAATCCTCGCCCGCGGGCGTGATGATTTTTGCCAATAACATTTCGGAACGCGTCAATGCCATAAAACGAATCCAGTTGACGGAAGTCCGTTTTCAGGAAAAACTGCTGTACAGGCAGGCATTGCTTGAAGCCCATAATTCGGCGAGTCTTGACGGAATTTTAATTGTGGATGCCAACGCCCAAATCGTTACGTGGAACAAGCGGTTCATCGATATCTGGCATATGCCGCAGGAAATCCTTGATAAACGCGACGATAGCATTGTACTTGATTTTGCTCAGAAACTGCTCAAAAAGCCAGAGGATTTCCTAGCTGATGTGCGGGAATGTTATGCCAATCCCGAGCGGCCGCGTACCGATGATCTTGAATTTGCTGACGGCCGGGTCATTGAACGGCGAGGCTATCCGGTCATTGGCGAAAATGGGGAATATTTTGGTTGGTCATGGGCATTCCGGGATGTGACCGACCATCGGAATTATGAAAAAACAATCAGCGAAAACGAGCACAGGTTTCGTACCTTAATCGAAGAAGCCACTGTTGCAACGGCGCTGTATCTGGGCGAAAACATTGAAGTCCAATATGCCAACCAAATCATGTTGGATTATTGGGGAAAAGACAAGTCGGTAATTGGCAAGCCGTTTTTGGACGCGCTACCCGAATTAAAAGGCCAGCCGTTTATCGGGATGCTGAAGGAAGTTTACACCGAGGGAAAAACAATCAATCAATACCGCTATCCGGCAACGTTGGTGATTAATGGCAAACCCAAGCTGTCGTATTTTAACTTTACGTACAAGCCTCTTCGGGATGAATCCGGCAAAATTTACGGAATCCACCACATGGCCATCGATGTTTCGGAAGAAGTCCTGCTGACACAGGCGCTTAAGGATAGCCGGCAACGTTTCGAAAACCTGATCCGCGATGCAACAGTCGGAATTGTTGTGATGACCGGAAAGGATATGGTGGTCGAAATCGCCAATGTCGCTTACGGTAAACTTCTAAATCTGTCTTCGGAAGACCTCGTAGGAAAACCGCTATTTGATGTAATCCCAACCAATCGTGAAAAATACCTTCCGCTTCTTCAGCAGGTTTTCAGGACCGGCGAACCATTGTTTCTTTACGGAACTCCGTATGACTTCAACGATGGCAGCGGGATATCGCAAGGATTTGTAAACGCCGTTTACCAACCCTACAAGGATGTCGACGGTTCGATAATCGGCGTGATGGCTCTTGGCCAGGACGTGACCGCGCAAACACTGCTTACAAGGCAACTTGAGCAGAGTACGGAACAGTACCGCGACCTCGCTGACTCGCTCGATGAGAAGGTTCGGGAGCGCACTTTTACATTGGCGCAGCTAAACGAAACTTTCCGCTACGCAGAACAGATCGGTAATTTTGGAAGTTACCGCTACAATTACCAAAACCACGAGCTGACCTATTCTGAAAACCTGTACCGTATTTTGGGATGCGAACCGTTTGAATTTCCACCAGGCCCTGAGGAATTCATCAAATTCATACATCCGGAAGATCGCGATTATGTCAACAAAGCGACTACGGATGCCTTCGACAAACGCGAACCTTCGCGATGGGAATACCGGCTGTACCGAAAAGACGGTAAGCTCATTCACGTTCGTGGCACCGGGAAACTGGTCGATGGCGACAATGGTGGAAAATACATGATCGGCACGCTTCAGGACATTACCGAAGAAAAAAAGCAGGAAGAGCAGCTTAGGGAAAACAATGAAGCGCTCACCACAATGAACAAGGAACTCGAGTCTTTTGCCTACATCTCGAGCCATGATTTACAGGAGCCGCTGCGGAAAATCCAGACTTTCGCCTCCAGGATTATTGAAGACGACTACGAAAACATGTCGGAAAGCGGCAAAACGTACTTTTCGAAGATCCAGAATGCGGCTTTGCGAATGCAAACGCTGATCGATGACTTGTTAGTGTATTCGCGAACCAGCACCGAAGACCGCAAATTTGAAAATATCAACCTGCACGATATTGTTGCCGAAATTACTGAGGAACTCCGTGAAGATATTGAGCTTTACCAGGCGGAAGTCTGGATTGGAGCGATGTGTGAAATGCGTGTAATACCATTTCAGTTTCGCCAACTAATGCACAATCTAATCGGAAATGCCTTAAAATTCTCAAAGCGTAGTGAGAGGCCGCGGATTGAAATCAATTGCGAAACCGTCGACAGCTCGGTTTTGGGGAACGAAAAGGCATTTACGTTTGAAAAATACCATCACATAAGTGTGAGCGACAAC
>JAEWJM010000014.1 GCA_023386585.1 Bacteroidota bacterium
GTTAAAGGCTCAACCCAAGGATTACCTCGCTATCGCTCGGTGATCCAGTACTTTCAATTTCAAAGTTAAAGGCTCAACCCAAGGATTACCTCGCTATCGCTCGGTGATCCTATAGGGTTGAGCCTTACAAACTTTTCTTTTATTTTTTTTTCTGAAATGAATTTCGAAAAAAAAATGCAAGAAAAGTTTGTGGGGAGAGCAGGATTCGAACCTGCGAAGTTCTCACAGCAGATTTACAGTCTGCCCTCGTTGGCCGCTTGAGTATCTCCCCGTGACCTTAGTCGGCGGCAAATATAATCAGACTTTTTTGATGTAAACAAGCAAGTCCGCCAATTAATTTTGCTGCCGTTGCTAAGGTGTTCTTTAAGAACCTGATAGAGTTATTTGTTCAGGAATTGCGCGACTTTGGCTTTGAGTTCTTCGCCCCGAAGGTCCTTTGCCACGACAAGTCCAAATTCGTTCAAGACGAACATTGTCGGTATTTGCTGCACGCCATACATTGCTGCAATCGGATCCTCCCAGTGTTTGAGGTTCGAGACTTGTGTCCATGTTAATCCGTCTTTGGCAATCGCTTCTTTCCATTTGTCCGCCTGGCCTGGCTTGTCAAGTGAAACACCGATGATGTTCAGTCCTTTTGAGTGGAATTCTTTGTAGAGTTCAACCATGTGCGGATTTTCAGCACGGCACGGTCCACACCACGAAGCCCAGAAATCGATAATGGTCAGTTTCCCCATTGATTGTTTCAGTGAGACCATTTTCCCATTCACATCAGGAGCCGAGAAATCGGGCGCATGCCTGCCCACACTAACCGATTGGAAATCATTTAACTTCTTAACGATCTTTTTGGCTGCTGAAGTTTTCTTCAGTTCCGGATCAAGGGCGTTATAATATGTTTCGATTTTTTTGGTGTCAGGTTCAGGAACATTGAACATACTTTGAATCAATAGCACTGAAATGTACGCTTTCGGGTGTGTTTCGACGTACTTGTATGTACTCGCTTCCATTTCCTTTTGGATTTTCCCATAATCCGTTTGGAGCTTTTTGATTGTCGCGGTATCTTTTGCTTGTTGTGCAGCCCTCAATTTTGGTGTATTTGCGATCTGGAAATCCTGAATTTTTTTCTGGATCTTCATTCCGATACCATTGAAGTTTGTCAGCTCTTCATTATTATACGTTCCTGAAATCTTATTTTTGAAAATGCTGTCCTTGTTAATCTCAATGTTGATCGTACCATTTTCCATAATGACATACGAAGGCGACTGAACACCTTCGACCGAAATCGAATACATCGATATATCGTTGACCTTGCCTTCAAACCTGAACTTTCCGTCTTTGACTTTTACTGTATCCACCGGAACAATTCCGAGTGAATCGCTGTTCTTTTCAAGAACAACATTTTTGCCGTCGGCTACACCGTTGATGCTTCCATTGATGACAAACTCGTCGTCTCCAACAGTTTTGCAAGAAACCACCGCCAGCAGCACCAGCAGTGATAATCCAAATCTTTTCATATCTGATTGTTAAAATTCACTGCAAAAGTATCCAAAAAAAAATGCCGCCGTTTCCGGGGCATTCAATTTTAGAATTATTTATGCTTTATTTCGCCTGGCACGCAAATGTGGTGAGTCGGATCGCTGTTTTTTTGATTCCGTTCATCCCTTTTTCAACATTGATAATGTTGTGGATTCCGCGGGCTTTCAGCAGCGAGGCCATGATCACCGACCGATAGCCGCCGGCGCAGTGCAGGTAAAATTTTTCCTTTGGAACTTCCGGAAGATGCTGAAGTACATTGTCGAGCGGCAGGTTCGTCGCGCCCTCGATGTGTTCGGCGTCGAATTCGCCCGGCTTTCTTGCATCAACAACGGGCAAATGATGCGCCTGCAATCCATTCTCAAACTCATCCGGCGATACCGATTCGATCGTATCGGTTTCATAACCCGATTCGGTCCATGATTTAATTCCGCCCTGCAGATATCCGATCACATTGTCAAAACCAACACGCGACAATCGGGTAATCGTTTCTTCTTCGCGGCCTTCCGGAACGACGAGGAGAAGCGGCTGTTTTACATCGCCAATCAATGCGCCGACCCACGGAGCAAAATTCCCCTGAATTCCGATAAATATTGAGCCCGGGATATGTTGCTTTACGAAATCATCTTCGTGGCGTACATCGAGAATAACTGCATCACCTGATGTTGCCGCCGATTTGAATTCTGGCGCTGACAAGCCACGCAGGCTCTTCGCGATAACATTGTCGAGGCTTTCATAACCACGAATGTTCATCAAAACGTTCTGCGGAAAATAGGCGGGAGGCGAGGGGAGGCCGTTCAGTAATTCGTTTGTGAATTCCTCTCTGGTCATATCGCTGCGCAAAGCATAATTTGTCCTTTTCTGGTTGCCGAGCGTGTCGGTTGTCTCGCGGCTCATGTTTTTGCCACATGCGCTTCCGGCACCGTGGCTTGGATAAACGATCAGATCGTCCGGCAGTACTATGATTTTATTACGAAGCGAATCGAAAAGTAACCCGGCCAGTTTTTCCTGTGTCAGATCAGATGAAAGTTCCTGCGCGAGATCGGGCCGGCCGACATCGCCGATAAAAAGCGTATCGCCGGTTATAATCCCGCATTGCTTTCCTGTTTCATCAGTTAGCAAATAACAGGTGCTTTCCATCGTATGTCCGGGAGTATGGATCGCGGTCACCGTGCAGCCGCCAATGTGGAATTGTTGTCCATCCGTTGCGATCACGGCATCAAATTCGGGCGTCGCCATCGGTCCGTACACAATCTTTCCGCCCGATTTTTTTGCAAGGTCAAGATGGCCGGAAACGAAATCGGCGTGGAAATGCGTCTCGAAAATGTACTTTATTGAGGCATTGTCCTTTGCAGCGCGGTCGAGGTAAGGGCCGACTTCCCGCAGGGGATCGAATATCGCCGCTTCGCCGTTGCTTTCCAGGTAATACGCTGCCTGCGCGATGCAGCCGGTATATATTTGTTCGATTTTCATGATATTGGAAATATCGGTAAAAATAGTAATTATTCTGCCCCGAAGCACGGATTTATACCCTAAATGGAATGCTAAACCCGCAGTTATTCCTGAGCCGCAACCTGCCTGAAAGGAAATGCATTTACGATGTGACGCTTAAAAAATCGTCCCGGAGAATCGGCGTTGATCATTTTAATATAAGTCGCTTTCGGGACACTGATATGCTCGTAAACGCTACCGTCAGAAAAGGAAATCTGGAGTCGGCCCGCCTCGTACTGATAGTCAGTCAACGTCGCGGCAGCAACTGTTTTGTCAAAATGCGGCTTCACCTGCGAAATGGTCTCCGGGTTGATGCTCACCAGGAAGTGATAGGCTTCGATAACTTGCTTGCTCTTGATCTCAGCATCGGTTTGTCCGTCCGGGTCATCGTGGAATTTGTCCGGATGGCACTCTTTCATGGAGTTGCGGTAGATGGTTTTCAATTCTTTAAGCGCTACCGATTTGTCGACGTTCAGTAACTTTCGGTATTCATTGATTTTCTTCATAAAAGCGTTTTGCCAAATTTTTTGCAAAAGTAGTACTATCATCGACATTAAAAAACGACCGGGTTTTACTTTAACATATTGACTTCCAATAATTTTAATTTTGACGATACAATGTTCGCTTATATAGCTACATTTGCGGCATAATATCCCCAATATGAAAAAAATTTACCTGGCGCTGGCATTGCTGCTCGCCTTGTTTGGCCGTGCTCAGGTCGTGATAAATGAACTCGACTCGGATTCCCCGGGAACCGATGACCGTGAATTTGTCGAATTGAAATCGGACACGCCCAACTTTTCCCTTGACGGTTATGTGCTAGTATTTTTCAACGGTTCTTCGTCATCATCGACAGGCAACCGTAGCTATTATGTCATTGATCTTGATGGTTTAACGACCGATATCAATGGTATTATCCTGATCGGAAGTAATTCGGTTTCACCTGTGCCGGCCAAATTGGTTCCCGTAAGCGTTATTCAAAATGGCGCTGACGGAGTTGCAATTTATTCGGGCAGTGCGTCGGATTTTCCCAATAATTCCATGGCGACAGATTTAAACCTGATCGATGCGCTTGTTTATGGCACGAGCGATCCCGATGCGACAGGATTGATGTCACTTCTCGGCGTCTCATCGCAAATCGATGAAAACGTCAATTCGCTCGGAACCACACAATCGATACAGCGCAAACCCGATGGTACCTATGAAGTCAAATTGCCCACTCCGGGCGCAAATAACGACGGCAGCGGCTTTGTTTTTAATGGTTTGCGGATGGATGTGACACAAAATGTATTCAACGAAGGCGACACTTTTACAATTTCATTTTCTTCGCAGGTCGCGGTTTCGTCGGCACTCAACTTTAGTATATCGTTGAACAACGGAAGCTTTGTATCGACCGATTATAGCGGCCAGTTGAGCATAACGATACCGGTGGGAAGTTCGTCTGCATCAACAAGCATCACCTTCATTGACGATTCAGTTGACGATGGCGACGAGCTGGCGATCATACATTTTGGGAATCTTCCGCAGGGATATAACAGGTTGAACGATAACGTTGAAATTCGGGTAATCGACAACGATTTTACGATGCAGCCATGGGGAACGCCACTGAATCCGACCTACGGAATTGTTTCCAGCACTGCGCCGCAAGGCTATTACGATTCGCTTGAAGGTAAATCCGGAAGCCAACTCAAACAGGCGATCCAGGACATCATTGCCGATCCCGCCGTTGTTCATGCACAGAATTATGGTGACATTGAACAAATATTGAAGGCCGCTGATCAAAGTCCGTTGAACAGCAACCAAGTTTGGCTTATGTATGTTGAACAGCCCCGGGCGAAATATAAATTCCAGACCACATCGAGCAATGTTGGAAGCTGGAATAGGGAGCACATTTATCCGCAGTCGCGCGGCGGATTCGCGGATGGAACAAGCTCACAGGCCGATGGAATCAATACCTGGCTGCCTACCAATGCAGACGATCTTTTAGCGGGACATGGCGACGCGCATCACATTCGCGCTGAAGACGGACCAGAAAATACATCGCGCAGCAACCGGGATTACGGAAGCGACTACAACGGGCCGGCCGCAAATCAAGGCAGCTGGAAGGGCGATGTAGCGCGTTCGTTGTTTTATATGGCTGTTCGCTATAATGCATTAAGCCTCGTGAATGGAAATCCGCCCGATTCGACCGTTGGTCAGCTTGGCGATCTTGCAAGCCTTCTCGCCTGGAACCATACCGATCCCGCGGATGATTTCGAAATGAACCGCAACAATGTGATTTATACGTGGCAGGTGAACCGTAATCCGTTTATCGATTATCCGGATCTCGCCGATTACATTTGGGGCGCAAATGCAGGGCAGACGTGGCATGCGAATCTTTCCGCCGGCCAACAAACACTTTCTGCGGTAGCGGTATATCCGAATCCGGCGCATGACATGATTACTATTACCGGAATTTCAGGCGGCGGACAAATGGAGATATACACAGTTACAGGCAGTAAAGTCCTCATCGCATCCATAAATTCGGCCAGTACAATTCCACTGAACCTTGGCGCAGGAATGTACTTTGTCCGGGTTAGCTCGGACGTGGGAACAACAGTAAAGAAATTGATAATAAAATAAAAAAATGCTTCCTCGGAAGCATTTTCGTTTTAGTTATGGTGTGGCATGGTTACGTTCCTGTCTTCGCCTTGCGGGATTATTCCGTGGACATCCGGATCCATTCCCGCAAATTTATCTTCGACGGTATTTGCCAAATCCTTGATCTTTCTCATGAGTGAGTCGAGCATTCCCGTACGTTTGGTAATTACGCTGACTACTGCAACTGCGGCGACACCGGCCGCAATACCTAAAATCAGATTTCTGTTCATGATATTTGTTTTTAAATTGTTGTTTAGCTTCCTACGATCTCGCCACCATTTACGTGCAGGATCTGGCCGGTAACATACGAACTGTCCTTGCTGGCGAGGTAAACATATGCGGGGCCAAGTTCCGATGGCTGCCCGGCGCGTTTCATTGGCACATCCGAACCAAACTTTGTCACATCGTCAAAACTTGCGGGAATCAGCGGAGTCCATATTGGTCCGGGAGCTACAGCATTGACGCGAATTCCGCGACTCACAAGCATCGACGAAAGCGACCTCGTAAAGGTTACAATCGCGCCTTTGGTACTCGAATAGTCCAACAAGTGTTCGCTTCCGCGGTAGGCGGTGACCGAGGTTGTGTTTATTATCGAATCTCCGTCGCCTAAATGTTTGCACGCCTGCTGCACTGTGAAAAAGAACGGATATATGTTTGTTTCAAAAGTGGTTTTCAGATGTGTAATTGAAATCTCCTCGATTGTTTCTTCCGGAAATTGCATTGCTGCGTTATTTACGAGTATGTTCAGCTTTCCAAACTTGGCAATTGTCTTTCCAACGATGCTTCGGCTGAAAGCTTCTTTTTTAAGATCGCCTTTGATCAGTAAACATTTAACACCTTCTTCTTCAACCATTCGTTTGGTTTCTTTCGCGTCTTCATCTTCGTTCAGATAGGCAATCGCCACATCGGCCCCTTCGCGTGCAAAATGCACTGCGACGCTGCGGCCTATTCCGCTGTCGCCGCCGGTAATGAGTGCAACTTTTCCTTCAAGCTTACCCGATCCGCGATAATCCTGACGTATAATTTCCGGCGCAGGCCCCATTTCTTCCTGGCTGCCCGGAAGTTCCTGCTTTTGGTCTGGAAAGGATTTTGGTTTTTTCGTCGCCATAACTAAATTTCCTTGTTTGCGGCTTCGTCGTTTATGTAGGCTTCGGCAATTGCCGATAGTTTCTTGTCGAGTTCCTTTTCGTCCTCAAGATTTCGATCCAGCAACATCACAACTTCGTCTTCTTTCAGCGTTACGGCAAAAGATTTCAGCGTACCGTAAGATGCAATTTCGCTGTGGATAATGTGCTGCATAAGCGCAATGACGGCTGCATCGCGGACCATTCCCATCTGCGTTTGCGAAATGCACGACTGGATTTCATTTATATAGCTTTCGATGGGTTCAAATCGTTTTTCTTCCGGCGGAATACCGATGCTTTCAAAGATTTTTTCCACCCTGTCGTAATGGATGTGCGTATTAGCGAGGTGAATCGTAAGGATGCGCGAAAAGTCTTTTGAACTCACCGATTTGGTAATGAACGAAAGCGCCGGTATAAGTGCCTTTTCAGTCCAGTAAACGAGTTTCAGGTATTCTTCGAAAAGCGTCCGTAGTTCTTTGACTTCTTCGGCTGAATTTGGAGTTTTGATGTTTAGCTGCATAATTTGTTTTGGTAATCACGGCGGATACACCGGCCTCAATCAAAGTTCACTAACTTCAAGAGGCTATCGATTACAGAATTATGCCAATTTGTTATAACATTTTCAGAAGCAGTACGGTTTACTTGAAACTGATGCGAAATGTAGAGCCAATTCCCGGGGCGCTTTCCACCGAAATGGAGCCGCCCATTGCCTCGGCCTGGTTGCGGGTAATGAACAAGCCGATTCCGCGAGCATCCGGGTTTCCGTGGAAGGTTTTGTACATTCCGAAAATTTTGTCTCCATGACGCGCCAAATCGATCCCGATTCCGTTATCGCTCACTGAGAGCTCACCGCCATTTCCGAGCGTGTTCCAGCTGATCGAAATTTCCCGATTTTTGTCGGGATTGCTATATCGGATCGCATTTGTAAGCAGGTTAAGCAAAATGCTTTCGAGATACGCCGGATTGTATTCGATCAAAATTCCATCGGGGACGTTATCAAAAACCGAAATCTGTTTTCTGGCGAGCTCATCGCGCAAGACTTCAAGCGTATTTTTAATGTACGCATGCAAATCGATCGTCTCAGTAACCATATTCGGATCCGACTTTATGGTAAGCAGTTCGTTCAGGTTGATCATCGTATCGTCAAGTGAACGCGAAACCTTTTTCAGCATCGAAATCATCTCATCCCGTTCCTCCTGGTTTTCGGCAGTTTCAATAAGGTTTGCTATGGATTGGATGTTTGCGATGTGCGACCTCAGGTTGTGGGAAACGATATACGAAAAATTTTGCAGCCGCTTATTTTGCTCGGTCACCAGGTCAAACGAGCGGCTCAGGTCCTGTTCGGCTTCTTTGGCTTTGGTGATATCGATCATGATGCCGCGCAGGCTCACTATTTTTCCGTCCTGCACAATTGCGTTCACGATATCCCTGATCCAGATAATCCGGCCGTCTTTAGCTATCATCCGATACTCGAAATCATATCGCGGCACCGACCTGCTTTTCTCTTCGCAGTAGGCAATTGCCCAATCGCGATCGTCAGGGTGAATCGTACTCGCCCAAAAATTCGGGTCGCCTAGCCATTCGTGAGGTGCATACCCTGAAATCGCCTCGGCTTTTTTATTGACAAATGTGAAACAATACGTTTCGTAATCGCTTTCCCAGACGATGCCATCAACGGTATCGATTAGTTCAGCGAGGCGACTTTGCGTTTCGCTTATCGTTCCCGCCGGAACTTCATTTTTGGTAAACGCTATATTGTTTTCAAGGTCCCGAGCAGGGATTTCGTTGTCAATGTCCATCGATATAAAATTGGCAGTAAATATAACGATTGCAGTTACTTTGGCAAATCGATCCGGGGCTTATAGACGTTTATTTTTCAAACTTCGGTTGATTGCGAAAACGCATTTGAGATAATTCAAATCGGAGCAGTTGGGCAATATTAAACAAATGCTAAATTTTCCCCTCTGCCACAATTGTACGATAAACCGCATATGAATTTTTTTATATTTGAAATTAAAAACGTCTATGCGCACAGAAACTGGCACCTTGACTTCGTTATTCTTTATCGATGACGATTTAGAAGATCTCCAGATATTCCGTCAAATCGTAAATTCCCTTGGGAGAAGCGTTGAAGTCTTTAGGCTTCCGGACGACATGTTGCATGCCATGGATAATCCACCACCGGCGCCGTCGATTATCTTTCTCGACCTGAACATGCCCGGCAAAAGCGGATATGTGCTTTTAGAGGAATTGCGAAAGTCGCCTGCATTTGAAAATTTACCGATCGTAATTTATTCCACTGCAGATAATGCGGTAGTCGCTGAAAAGTGCCGCACGCTTGGCGCTTCGCTGTATGTCAGCAAGCCAACATCGGTCAAGGAAACGGTGAAGGCATTGGAATACGTACTATCAATCGATTGGGATAATTTTGTCACCAACGAACATAACTTCCGCTACAAGGGCTGATTTCGTGAAACTCTGTAAACATCTGTTTTAAAGTATAACAGACGTTTGCTGTTGTCGGCGTAACTTCAACAGAAATTGAAGGTTATGCCTTGGTATCACGGAGATTTTCCGCCATCTTATAAAAATCAACCAGTCTGGCTACGCGAAAAAGCGGTAGAAATTGCCAATGAAATGTTGAAGGAAGGCGCTGATGAGGGAGTTGCGATTGCAACCGGACTCAAGCGCGCTCGTGAACATTTTGCAAAAGAGAAGGAGCACGACAATGAATCGGACGAAAAAAAAGAGTGATTATTTAAGTCCGCCAATTGCCTTCATCACCCGGTTCACCATTGCATCGCAATAGATCAGGTTGAATTCAAAAATATCTTCCGGCGAATAGGATTTTTCGATTTCCTTGCGAAGCATCGATTTGGCTCTGTTCAACCGCACTTTTACATTCGCTTCGCTGATTGCAAGGACTTCGGCAGTTTCATTTACGTTGAGTCCGCTGATTTCCCGCAATGAAAAAATCACGCGATAATCTTCCGGCACATTTTGCAGCGCCTTTTCAATAACCTGACCCAGTTCAAGGTTAGCTACGCTTTGTCCGGTATCGGATTGTCGGTTGTGAAACATAGGGCTTGAGTTATCGGTGATTTCGTTCGGAGCTTCAGTTTTGAAACTTAATTTTTGCTTTCTGCGGAAGCAGTTGTTCAACATTATCCTGATGATCCAGGTTTTAAACGAAGATCGGCCTTCGAATTTTTCCAGATTGATAAAAGCATCGATAAACGTTTCCTGCATCAGATCCTGCGTATCCTCGTGATTGTAATTGTAGCTTCGGCCAACGCGATAGAGGTACGAATTATTCCGGCGGATCAGGATCTCAAAAAGTGGCACCTGGTCCTCGTTGATCCGCCGTATAATTTCAATGTCTGAATATTGTTCAGATTCTTTCATTAGTCAAATTTAGGCAACAATGCGTGAAATCCGCGCCATCGAAAATGCAGCGATCGCCATTACTAAATCCCGAACCGCAACATCCAGATAATTTCCGCTTGCAATCAGCGTGAGCGCGATCAGTGTCAGCCATGCCGCAACGATATAGCCTCCGATAGCAGGCCGCATTAGGACGATAATTCCGGCGACAATTTCAATTACGCCAACGATCATCATAAAAGTGTGTGGGGAAAAAGGGAGCATATCAACCATCCCCGGATGAAGGTATTTCTCCCAATCGGCCAATATGTCGGTAAATTTGTCGAGTCCGGCAACAATTGGCACCAATCCGAAAGTTAGTCTTAAAAGGTTGAATGTTGGCCTGATGGCCTGGTTTGTCTGTAAAGTTTCCATTGTTTGAAATGTTAGGTTTAAAACAATAGAGTTGGGCGCCAATTAAAAGGTTACAATCAATTAAAAGTTTTTTGATTTATTCCTCTTCATCGGTAGTCGGTTCGTCTGCAAACGCAAATTCGTTTTCAGAAAAGTCAAGCGTTTCTGCCGTCGGAACGCGCCTGATGATTTCGTCGATTCCTTTTTGTAGCAAAAGTTCGGTAGAATATTTTCTGCTGTTGGCAAGCACCAATCCGTCTTTCGACAACCTGAAGTAAAATTTTCCCGACGCTTTCCTGATTTTCGTAAACGTGAATTGCGCCGTGTTTTCGCGGATTGCGGCAATCATCAGTTCACAATCCGATTTCTGCTTGCAGCCGATACTGGTAAAAATCGTCTTCCCGCGCCGCGTGGCGAATGTAAATTTAAAATCCCCGTTGAGTCGTTTGCTGATCACGAATGCGCCCATAATGTCGATTTGGTTGCGCAAAACTAGCAGAGAGATTACATTTCATGCATTGAAGAATCATCATGTTTTGAAAAAGTTATCAAGAGACGGAAGTTGGACAATTAATGAATGCTGACCGTTAGCGCAATGGACAAAAAAGTCTGATTTTACCCGGCTGTTAATTTTATTGTTTCGTCAATACATTATTTCTTAACTTTAATTTGAGTTCATCGATTGTTGAATTGCAGCTCCAGTGCTGCATAACTCGGGTGCCTGGATGTTCTGAACGAGGGTAGTAAGCAAGAAAGGGCAAATATGGAGGCAAACTTCAATAGAGAAATACTTGATGCGCTCGCGGCGCATATCGCCGTGGTTGATCCTACCGGGAAAATTATCGCTGCAAATGAGGCTTGGCGTCAATATGCAAAAGAACGCGCGGCTTTTAACGGAATCGATATTTCGGAAGGCAGCAACTATTTCGAAGCGAGCCTCCGCGCCATTAATGAAGGCGTCGCCTACGTATCCGGAATCTACAAATGCATCAAGGCTATTCTCGACCGCGAGGTGTCGACTTTCGAAATTGAATATTGCATTACGTCGGTAAATCCCGTGCGTTGGTTTATTTTGTCGGGCTCAATGCTTCCAACCGGACAGGTTGTTTTGTCGCGTACTGAAATTACCGACAGAAAAAAGACTGAACAACAACTGATTTATGCCAACCGGCTGTATAGTTTTTTGAGTCATATCAATAAGACAATTACGCATTTTAGTGACGTAAAATCCCTTTTCAACGACTCATGCCAGATTTCGATTGAGACCGGCGGTTTCGACTTTGCATGGATCGGGATCAGCGATGGCGGAAAAAACGTTACAATGACCGCGTGCTCCGGTGCGGCCGAGGCTACAGTCGATTTTTTGAACTCTTACACGTATGATGTCGGCGGATCCATTGCAAAAGTGTTGCAGGGATCTGAATATGAAATTGTAGCTGATATTCCGGAACTTCCCGATCAAAAGTTCAATGAATTTGTGGAAAGCAGGGGATTGAAGTCGGCGATCTGCCTTCCAATCCGGCAGGGCGGAAGCGTCATTGGCACCTTTAATTTGTATTCGACGGAAAAGCATTTTTTCATTCCTTCAGAAATCAACCTGCTTACCGAGATCGCGCGTGACATTTCGTTTGCACTCGATGTGGCCGACATGGAAGAAAAGAGGGCGGAAGGCGTACGGAATCTGCAGTATAAAAACATAAAACTTTCTGAAGCGCAATCGTTGGCCCGGTTGGGTAATTTCGAATTCGATGTCACTTCTCACTCGGCAGTCTGGTCACAGGAATTGCTCAATATTTACGGTTTGCCAAAAGATGAACCGCAGCAATCGCTGGAAATGTGGCTTTCACACGTTCATCCGGAAGATCGCGAAGAGGTCCGGAAGAAAACTCAGGAGGCGCTTACGGCTGATTATGAGCTTTCCTATTCGTACCGAATTATCCGTAGCGATGGCGAAGTACGTACGATCAATTCAAAAGTACGGACAGTGCTTGACGCGCAGGGAATTCCGAGCATGCTCATCGGGATTGGCCAGGACGTGACCGAAATAAACGATGCGATCGAGGCGCTTTATGCCTCAGAAGATGCCTTTCTGAAAAGCGAATCGCGTTACCACCAGATTATCGAACTCGTGCAGGAAGGCATTTGGATCATGAACCGAAAAGGCGAAACGGTTTATACCAGCAGCAAAGTCAGCGAAATTCTGAAATACGACCCCAGCGAATTGCAGGGAAAAGACATCTACCAGTTTATCGACAGGACGAACAAAAAAGATGCGGTCCTTTCAATTCAGCATTTGATGAAAGGCAAGAAGGAGGCATTTGAGATTGCATTGAGATCGAAGTGGGACGAACCTGTGTGGGTATCGATTTCGTCCAGCATTATGAAAGATGAATATGGTGAAAACCAAGGTTTGATAATGGTCATTACCGATGTCACCAAACAGCGAAAATCGGATGAAGAAAACCGATTTAAAGCGATTTTGCTGAAGACGATTGCACAAGCGGTTATTGCAACCGATGAGGAAGGCAGGATCACCTACTGGAACAAGGCGGCAGAAGAAATGTTCGGTTGGAGGCCGAAAGATGCCAAGGGAAACAAGGGTATCGATTTGCTCGTGCCTGAAGAATACCGCCCTGCGATGGTCGAGCTTTTTCAAGAGCTGAAATCCGGGAAGTCGCATACCGGCGAAATTTTAGTTCACCGCAGAAATGGCGAGGTGTTTCCGGTTTTTGCCACCGATTCCCCGATTTTCGACAGTAAGCGAACGTTTAAAGGCATGATTTGCGTTGCATCAGACATCACTGATAAGAAGAAGCTGGTTAACCAATTAAAAAAGGTAAAAGGCATATCGCAATTTGGCACCTGGGAGGCTAACCTTGCCCAGAACACATTGCGTTGGTCGTCGATTGTGAAGCAAATTCACGAAGTGCCGCCCGATTTCGTTCCGGATATGCACCGTGCCATATCGTTTTACAAACCCGGACCGAGCCGCAAAGCGATTACCAATGCGATGAAAGAAGCCATCGAAATAGGCAAATCGTGGAATCTCGAACTTGAAATAATTACCGGCAATGGCAACAGTCGCTGGGTTCGGACTATTGGTGAAGCCGAATTTTTGAATGGACATTGCATCAAATTGTTCGGCAGCATCCAGAATATTCACGCCCAGAAATCGATCGAAATCGAATTGGCGGAGCTGCTATTTGAAAAAAACCTAATCCTGCAAAGTCTTGGGGACGCTTTCATCGTCCTTAACAAAAATTGGGAGGTTCTCTATTTCAGCGACGTCGCCGAGATTTTCCTTCGGAAAAAAAGTGAAAATGTGATCGGAAGGAACATCTGGGATATTTTTCCCGACGCCAAAGGGACAAAGTTTGAAGACGAATACCAAAAGGCCATGTACCAACATGTCCCCGTTCAATTTGAAGCCTATTACGAAGGGCTCGCAGCAAATTTTTCAGTTAATGCATTGCCAAATAGCGACGGGCTGACCATTTTCTTCAAGAAGCTTTAATGGATTCCAAATCGGGAAAGCAATCGTGAATATCTTGTGAATAACTTCATTTTCTATCGCTAGGTCAACAGTGGCGCGGGTTGTAACTTTAGAGTCCCAAATTTACTGTTATGACTATATCATTTTTGCTAAACACCATGGCACGATGCTGCCTTACTATTAAATGGCAATCCCTATATCAATACCGAGCCGAGCTGGCTTTCGAAACCGGTGAAATCATCGAATATGTTGACACGTCGCCGGTTCGCTGCATCTATCAGGCAAAACGCAAGATCGAGGCACAGGACCTGAAAGCCACCGAGATACAATCGGTAGTCGAATATTTGAGTCCGGTGAACGAGATCATAGAAGCGGTGCATCAGCTAACAACCTGAGGTTACTTTCCGATACAGAAATTCGCAAAAATATTGCCCAGCAGTTCGTCGCTGCTGACCTGTCCTGTGATTTCGCCAAAGTGATAAAGCGCTTGCCTAATGTCGATCGCCATCAGGTCGGATGGCAAATTGGTCTGCAATCCGTGGTTCACTTTGCGGATTTCCTCCAGCGCTTTCAGCAGCGCATCGTAATGCCGCGAATTGGTGATGATAGTCTCGTTGTTTCTCAGTGCGCCGGTGTTGACAAAAGAAAGCAGCTTTTCTTTCAATAGATCAATACCGGAATTTTGCTTTGCAGAAAGCAGCATCAAATTGGGAATTTGCGCAATGAGGTCCTGACGTTGCGAATCAGTCAACTTGTCGGCTTTGTTGCCAGCAACGATCAAAGGCTTCAGCGGATTCTGGTTCTTAATCTTCCCGATTTCAATTTTGACCTTTTGCAGTTCATTGTCAACCGTCAACTGTGAACTGTCAACAAGGTAAACAATCACTTGCGCCTGATCGATTTTTTCAAATGTTTTCCGGATGCCGATGCTTTCCACAACATCGGCCGTGTCGCGTATTCCGGCAGTATCGATAAAACGGAATCCAATTCCGCCAATAACCAACTCATCTTCGATTGCATCCCGCGTGGTTCCTGCGATGTCAGACACAATAGCGCGTTCTTCATTGAGGATCGCATTGAGCAAAGTCGACTTCCCGACATTCGGTTCACCGACAATCGCGACAGGAATTCCGTTCTTGATCACATTTCCGACCGCAAACGAATCGATTAGCCGTTTCAAAACCAGCTCAATCCGGTTAAGCAACTCGAAAAACTGGGAACGATCGGCAAATTCAACGTCTTCTTCCGCAAAATCAAGCTCAAGTTCGATAAGCGAAGCAAAATTCAGCAGTTCCTCCCGAAGCTTCGCCAGTTCGTTTGAAAATCCGCCACGCATTTGCTGCATCGCTACCTGATGCGATGCTTCGTTGTCGGATGCAATCAGGTCGGCAACGGCTTCGGCCTGTGAAAGGTCCAATTTGCCGTTCAAAAACGCCCGCAGCGTAAATTCGCCCGGCTGCGCAACCCGGCAACCATTTTTTAGCAAAAGCTGGATAATCTGCTGCTGGATAAAAACCGATCCGTGACAAGAAATCTCAATTGTGTTCTCGCCGGTATAAGAGTTCGGTCCTCTAAAAACCGAAACCAGCACCTGGTCGAGAATCTTTTCACCATCAACGATTTGCCCCAGATGCAGCGTATGCGACTTTTGTTTGACCAGGTCTTTCTGGCGTACCGACCGAAAAACCGAGCCGGCAATTGTAATGGCGTCCGGCCCTGAAATCCGGATCACGGCAATCGCGCCGGCTCCCGAAGGCGTTGCCAAAGCCACAATATTATCTTGATAAACCATAGCGCAAAAGTAGTCAAATTGGCTGCAATTCTTTAATTCCACAGCGGCTGCCTTGAAATAGTTTCCGTAACTTTAAGGGTTAAAATTTTCAGTCATGGCCATACAATCCGTCAATCCGTACAATAATAAAGTCGTCAAAACCTTCGAGGAAATCACCGACGACGAACTGCAATCAAAAATAGAAATCGCCCATAATGCTTATCTGTCGTGGAAAAATGTTCCTGTTGCCGAAAGGCAGAAATTGCTCCTGAAAGTCGCCTCGATCATGCGCGAACGGAAATCCGAACTCGCGCGGCTAGTTACAACCGAAATGGGAAAACTGATCCGCCAAAGTGAAGGCGAGATCGAAATGTGCGCATCGGTTTATGAATATTACGCCAATAATGCCGCCGAATTCCTTCAGGACCGCCCGATGAAAGTCGACAAAGGCCGCGCGTTCGTCCGGTTGACGCCAATCGGGATCATCCTCGCCGTGGAGCCGTGGAATTATCCGTTTAACCAGGTTGGCCGACTCACAGCGCCGAATATTATGGCCGGAAATGTGGTTTTACTCAAGCATTCTTCAAACGTGCCGCAGTGTGCCGCAATGATCGAGGCTATTTTTAAGGAAGCCGGCGCGCCCGAAGGCGTATTCACCAATATTTTTCTGTCGGGAAAAAGAGTCGACAAACTGGCCGAAGACAAGCGAATCGCCGGACTTTCATTAACCGGTAGCGAAGCCGCCGGAGCCAGCCTTGCCGAAGCCGCGGGAAGGAATCTGAAGAAATCGGTGCTTGAGCTCGGAGGAAGCGATGCGTTCGTCGTTCTGGACGATGCCGACATTGACAGCGCGGTCGAAAAAGCCTATATCGGAAGGTTTGCCAACATGGGGCAGGCGTGTACCTCGGCAAAACGGATTATTGTCATTGATTCCATTGCCGATGAATTCCTGGAAAAGTTAAAGCAAAAAATTACGGGCCTTAAAGTCGGCGACCCGCTCGATCCGGAAACTGAAATCGGTCCTTTGAGCACTGAAGACGCGCTGAAAAAAATCGAGCAGCAGGTCAACGATACCGTCGCTGCCGGAGCAAAAGTCGTCATTGGCGGCAAGCGCATCGACAGGGAAGGTGCGTTTTTCGAATTCACGATCCTGACCAATATCAAACCCGGAATGACCGCATACCACGAAGAGCTGTTCGGTCCGGTGGCTTCATTTTACCGTGCCAAAGATGACGATGAAGCAATCGCGCTGGCAAATGACACGAATTTCGGACTCGGTGGCGTCGTGTTCAGCGGCGATACCGATCGCGCCGTTAACGTGGCCAGCCGCATCGATACCGGAATGGTTTTCATCAACCAGTCGCTCGCCTCGCGTCCCGATCTTCCTTTCGGCGGCACAAAACGGTCGGGTTACGGCCGCGAACTCTCGCCATTGGGAATCGAGGAATTTGTCAACAAAAAATTGATTTTCGTCAGCGAAGGCGAACAAAAAAAGCAGAAGCAGCAACAATAATAGCGTAGTTTTTTGGGCGTTTCGGCAGCAGAAAAACGCTGCAACCGGAAACTTTCGCGTGCTGCCGCCGGGCTGTCCGCAGTGCACGGCACTTCGCTTCCATCCCTAACGCGGCTTCTGCGGAACATTTTGGCATAAAAAAAACCGCTCGTTAAAGCGGCTTCCGTACTATGTGTCTGAGCTTAATTATTCAGCATCACAGGCATGACCAGCATTGTCACTGTCTCGCCATCTTCAAGTCCGTCAACCGGCGTCAGGATTCCCGCGCGGTTTGGCATCGACATCTCGAGCATGATCATATCCGATTGGAGGTTGGTAAGCATTTCTGTCAAAAATCTCGAATTGAACCCGATTTGCATGTCATCGCCCTGATAATCACAGGTCAAACGCTCTTCGGCTTTGTTTGAGTAATCAATGTCTTCAGCAGAAATATTCAGTTCGGCGCCGGCAATTTTTAGGCGGATCTGGTGCGTGGTTTTATTGGAGAAAATCGCAACGCGTCGCACAGAGCTCAGGAACTGCGTGCGGTCGATCATCAGTTTGTTCGGGTTTTCCTTCGGAATAACCGCTTCGTAATTAGGGTATTTCCCGTCGATCAAACGGCAGGTCAATACATAATTATCGAAAGAAAAAGTAGCATTCGAATCGTTATATTCGATCTTGATTTCCGAATCCGAAGCGCCAAGAATGCTTTTCAAAATGTTGAGCGGCTTCTTCGGCATGATGAAATCGGCGACTTGCGACGCTTTCACATCGGTACGCGCGTATTTTACCAGCTTGTGTGCATCGGTTGCAACGAATGTAAGTCCTTCAGGCGAAAACTGGAAGAAAACTCCAGACATCACCGGGCGAAGGTCGTCGTTTCCGGCAGCGAATATAGTTTTGCTGACCGCTGTGGCAAGAACATCGGCAGGAACAAGCGTTGTTGAAGGCTCGTCGAGTGTAACCGCTTTAGGAAATTCTGCTCCCGGCGCGTAAGCCAGCGCATATTTACCCGAATTCGAACTGATCTCGATCGTTGAATTGTCGCCAACTGTGAATGTCAGTGGCTGTTCCGGGAAAGTTTTAAGTATTTCAAGCAGTAACCTCGCAGGAACCGCAACGCTTCCACGGCTGTCGGAATCAATTTCTAGAGTGGCTGACATAGTGGTTTCGAGATCTGAAGCCGAGACGGTAAGCGAGTTGTTGTCAAGCTCGAAAAGGAAATTGTCAAGAATCGGCAAGGTGTTGCTGCTGTTGATGACGCTTCCAAGAACTTGCAGTTGCTTCAGTAGATAAGAGCTTGATACTATGAACTTCATTTGATTTAATTTAATTCGGTTCGCCAAATGCCGGGCGAAATTAGATGGTACAAATATATTTTAATCGCTTATATTCCTGCAAGAATTTTATTAACATTAGCGGCCGTAGCGACGCTTGCGCAGAAAGGTAAACAACAGTCCGAAAACCAGCAGCACCACAATTGGAAGCCCGACAGTTACGAGCTGTGCAGCGGTATATTCCTGATAGACTTTTTCCTTATCGAGAATCGGGAGGCTGACTTCCTTGCTGCGGATGTTAATAAGTCCGTTGTCATCGAGCAGGTAGTTCACGCAATTCATGAGGAATTCCTTGTTTGCATACATGTTTCCGCTCCATTTATCGTATCCAAGTTCAAGCGGTTGATAATTCTTGTCGAGCTGGTTTTTGATCACATCGCCATCGGAAATCACGATCATTTTATTTTCTTTTCCCTGCGGGCGGAATGTGTGTTCCTTGAATGGCAGCACGCGATTTTCATAAACCGAATGAAATTTTCCTTCCAATAGCAGCGAAACCGGAATGTTTCCTGAATTTTTGAAATCCTTTTGCTCCGGACGTTCCTGGACCATGTCGAGCCTGATCTCGACCGGCGCACCTACGAGTTTCGAATAGGGCGACGATTGTAGCAATACGGTTTTTTTGATATCGTTGCCAAGCGGCTCGATTCCGCCGGCGAATTCAAATTTGACGCCGTCGAGGTTGGTAACAATCGGATTTTTTGATGCCGGATAAATCATTGGCGAGAAAAACCACGGATATTGGGTGTACTGCGCTGCGCTTCCCTGATCGCCTGTTGCGAGCGCGATTGGCGTCGCCATTATGTCCTTAACCAGGTCGGGATTGATCCTGAAACCGTATTTAAAGAACATGTCGTTCAGGTTCAAATCGTTCGGAAAGGCGAGCGACGTACCGGCGTCGTTGTACAGGCTGTCCATTTCCATGTTTACCTGATCAACCAGCCAAAGCGTTTTGCCGCCGTTCATTATGAACTGGTCCAACACCTCTTTTTCCTCATCTGAAAACTTCTCGGTTGGTTTTGCAATAATCGCCAGATCGTATTTTTTCAGCGCCGCAAGGCTTGCATTCGGACTCTTCGCAACCGAATCAAGAGTGAATGGGCCGATGTAATAATTCTCGCGCACTTGCCGCAAAAAATCGGCGATAAGCAAATCGTGAAGTTCGCCATTTCCTTTAATGACGGCAACTTTTTTCTCGCGGGATTTGGCAACTGTGTTGAAAGCATTTGCAAAAGCATATTCGAGGTGCTGCACCGAACTGACGACTTTTTCCTCGGTTGATGCGCCCATCATATTTTTGAGAAGTTGAACTTTCGCACTTTTGTTTCCGAGAGTTACGATTGCCCAAGGAAAAACCGTTTCCTGAGATTGTTTGCCCTTATCATCGACGGTGACATTGATAGGAGTGAGGCCGCGCTCCATAAACGATCGCATCACCTGGTCGCGTTCTTCTTCCTTTTCCAGCGGATCGACGAATTGGAAAATTATATTCGGGTTTCGCGCCCTGAATTCCTCGAGCAACTGATTGGTTTCTGTCTGGAGTCGGCGGAATTCGCCCGGAAAGTCGCCTTTCAGGAACACGTCGACATAAAGAGGTTGCTTTACCTCATTGATGATATTGAGGGAAGTTTGAGAAAGCGTATAGCGTTTATCCTGCGTCAGGTCGAAACGCCGGAAGAACTTACTCCCGGCAAAATTCAAAAGAACCAGAAAAAGCAGTGTAAGTACGAGCTCGCGGATGTATGTTTTTTTACCTGATTTCATTACAGTTTCATCGACTTAAGTTTGTAAACAGTAAATGCCAGGAACAGCACCGCAATGCTGACGAAATAGATGATATCACGCGTGTCGATCACGCCGCGGCCCATGCTTCGAAAATGGTTTTCCATCCCAAACGAAGCGACAATATCGGAAGCCGATTTAAACAATGTTGACGCGCCTTCAAATCCGTAGTAAAAAAGGAAGCACAAAAACACCGACGTGATAAAGGCAACGATTTGGTTATCGGTTATCGCCGACGTAAAAATGCCGATAGCAGTGTAGGAAGCAATCAGGAAAAGCAATCCAAAATAAGAACCCATAGTGCTTCCCAAATCGAGATTTCCGGGCGGCATTCCGAAGCGTGAAATGACCAGGACGTAAATCAGGGTTGGAATGATTGCGATGATGATGAGCAGCATTGCGCCAAAAAATTTGCCGTTGACTATCTGCCAGATACTAAGCGGTTTGGTAACCAAAAGCTCAAGTGTTCCTTGCTTCATTTCATCTGAAAAGCTCCGCATCGTTACCGCCGGGATCAGAAAAATAAGTATCCATGGAGCGATTGTGAAAAAAGGTCCGAGATCTGCGAAACCGCTTTTCAGGATGTTGTATTCGCCGTCAAAAACCCAAAGGAACAGACCATTCAGCAACAGGAAAATGGCAATCACAAGATATCCGATCGGGCTTCCGAAAAAGGATTTGATCTCTCTGAACAATATCGATTTCATAATTATGCAAGTGAAACCAGTCGCTCGACACTCCAGGCTTCGGGTTTGGCATTAAACAATTTTTTGGTGAACGACCATACATCGTAAAACAATTCCGATTCGCGGTACGCCTGCAGGTCGGCATCGCTGTCCCAGTGGCTATATGTAAAAAAGACATCGGTATTTTCGACGTCGCGATACAGTTCAAGGAAACGGTTGCCGTGCGAATTTCGTATTTTTTCCTTCATCTGCCCGAAATTTTCAAGAAAGGCGGGAATGTGTTCGGGATGAAAGCTCAGTTTTACAATTCGGATAATCATTGATCAGGTAAAATTTATTGTTATTACATCGCGATAGCCCAGGCCAAGCAGGCTAGCTGCGGTTCCGACCGTGAACGGGTTGCTTCGGAAAATAGCGATTTCGAGAAATCCGGCTTCATTGAACAGCGCCAGCTTTGTTCCTTCGTAGTTCTTGATCGGGTAACTGGTGCTTCCTGCAATGTCGGAGTAACGCGAATAAATCTTTTTTATGTTCGCTTTTGACGGCTGTTTTGCGCGCGGGTTCAGGACAATCTCATAATCACGGCCTTTTGCGGTTTCGGTGAACAGTTTTTTGGTGATATTGGTTACAATGTTCCCGAGGTGATCGACATAAATGACGTAGCCTTTGATCGAATTCTTATCGGAAGCCACCACAGGTTGTATTTCGGTTGGCTTTTTAATCGAATCGGTTTCTTTTCCGATGACGTTGAGGAGTCCGCCGCGCGCTATGTGGCAAGCGACTTTCACAAAAACATCGAGATCAGTGGACTGTTCCGGTAATCGGTCATGTATGTTAATGGAGACGATTTTTTCGGGTACGATTTTCTTGGTGAGCATTCCGGGAATTCCGTTATCCGCACAAACGAAAAAATGGCCGTTCCACTGCATTGCAATATGGCCGTTTTCTTTGTTGCGTTCTGCATCGACACCGACCAGATGAACGGTTCCCTGCGGAAAGCTTTGATACGCGGCGCCAATCACGTAACTGGCTTCGGCGGTATTGAACGGATCGATGTCGTGAGAGATGTCAACTATCCGGGCTTCTGCGTAGTCGGAAAGGATTTTGCCCTTTAATGCGCCAACGAAATGGTCCTTTAATCCGTAGTCGGTCGTCAGGGTAATTATTGACATAAATTTGTTTAAAAGTATTGCCGGGACTAATCCTAATTTATTTAAATTTGAGAAAGCAAAGCTACTAATTATAATAAACATTTTATCCGTTTGAACGAAAGAACAATTGAACTCGTAGACATAGCACCGAAGGATTTTTGGGGCGCTCAGGACATCCACCTCGAAACCATAAAGAAATACTATCCCAAACTTAAAATAGTTGCCCGCGGCACCACAATAAAGGCTTTTGGCGAAAAAGAAGTGCTTGATGAATTTGAAGCGCGGTTCAATCGCCTTATGGTGCATTTCAGCCGTTATAACCGCATCGACGACAATGTAATCGAGCGTGTGATCCAAAGTAATTCTCAGGAAGAGCAACGGATGCCAGATCACGAAAAGATCTTGGTTCACGGCGTAGGAGGGAAGATCATCAGGCCGATGACGCCAAACCAGCATCTGCTTGTTGAAAAAATGAACAAGAACGACATGGTGTTTGCCGTTGGGCCCGCGGGAACCGGAAAAACTTATACTGGTGTGGCGATGGCGGTCAAGGCGCTAAAGGAAAAACAGGTAAAGCGGATCATTCTAACCAGGCCGGCAGTCGAAGCGGGCGAAAATCTGGGATTTCTTCCCGGCGATATGAAGGAAAAACTCGATCCGTACATGCAGCCGCTTTACGACGCTCTCCGTGATATGCTGCCGCCGCAAACGCTTGAAGATTACATTCTCAAGGGAATTATCCAGATTGCACCGCTTGCCTTTATGCGTGGGCGGACGCTTGACAATGCTTTCGTAATTCTTGATGAGGCGCAGAATACCACGCATTCGCAAATGAAAATGTTCCTGACGCGAATGGGAAAAAGTGCGAAGTTTATGATTACGGGCGATCCCGGTCAGGTGGATTTACCGCGAAGGACGATATCCGGACTGAAAGAAGCGCTGCTGGTGTTGAAAGACATCGAAGGAATCGGAATAATTTATCTTGATGATAAGGATATTGTGCGTCACAGGCTGGTAAAAAAGGTCATCGACGCCTACAAACAGATTGAAAATCAGGATTAAAAATTGCGGCGAAAAAGCCGCTTTTTTATTATCCGCGCTTTTGCGGAAATTTTTTAAAGAGCGTACTTTTGCGCAAACTTCAACACAACCATGCAAACTTTAACTACAACCGATTTTAACTTCCCGGGGCAGAAATCCGTTTATCACGGAAAGGTTCGCGATGTTTACAATATAAATGACAAATTACTGGTGATGGTTGCCACCGACCGTCTTTCCGCCTTTGATGTGGTTCTGCCCGAAGGAATTCCGTACAAAGGCCAGATACTGAACCAGATCGCCACGCAGTTCATGCAAATGACATCTGACATAGTGCCGAACTGGCTTCTTGCGACTCCCGATCCGAATGTTGCGATTGGACATTTATGCGAACCTTTTAAGGTTGAGATGGTGATCCGCGGTTATTTGGCAGGCCACGCCGCGCGGGAATATGCTGCGGGAAAACGTGTTTTATGCGGCGTTGAACTTCCGGAAGGATTGCATGAAAATGATAAACTTCCACAGCCTATAATTACGCCAACAACCAAGGCAGATAACGGATCGCATGATGAAGACATCTCGAAAGAGGAAATTTTAGCAAAGGGAATCGTAAGTCCGCACGATTATCGAATATTAGAAGATTACACCCTTGCCTTATATAAAAGAGGAACTGAAATCGCTGCGTCGAGAGGTTTGATTTTAGTTGACACGAAATACGAATTCGGGAAAACAGCCGAAGGTCAAATCGTTTTGATCGATGAAATCCATACGCCGGATTCTTCGCGGTATTTTTATTTGGAAGGATACGAGCAACGGCAAGAAAAAGGCGAGGAACAAAAGCAACTTTCAAAAGAATTCGTCAGAAGATGGCTTATCGAAAACGGATTCCAGGGAAAGGCGGGGCAGGAAATCCCGTTGATGTCGGAGGAATACGTAAATTCGGTCAGCCGCCGCTATATAGAACTGTATGAGAAAATTACAGGCAAAGACTTCGAGGCGGTGGAAACATCTTCAATCAGGGATAGGATCAAAGAGAATGTCGAGAAGTATCTCCATGAGTGTCGATAATTGTTAAAATATTGTTATAATAATCTGATTGTGTAACATTTATGATTGAGCAACGTCTTGTCGGCAATCAATTATTAATTAAAAACAATCATCATGAAAAAAACAATCATCGCACTCGGAATGGCAGTGTTGTCATTCACAACGGTTTCAGCAGCATCGGCTGTCAATCCCACAAAATTTCAATCAGAAAGTTTAATTCCTCAAGGCACTACACCGCTTTGCGTGGCAATCAGTAAAGGCGAACTTGATGTCGTAAAGAAGTTTGTTGAATACGGTGCCGACGTTAACGAGAAATCAAACGGACTCACTCCACTGATGATCGCAGCAACCTACAATCAGGTAGAGATCATTCGCTACCTGCTCTCAAAAGGAGCTGATGCCCGGATAAAAAATGACAGCGGATACACAGCGCTGAAGTTCGCACAGCTTTCTAAATCGAACGAAGCCGCTGCAGTTTTAGCTGAGGTCAAACAATCTTGAATGAGTTATGAAGAGACGCTTTAGGGCGTCTTTTTTTTTATCTACTTTTTTTATCGGCGATGCAACTAAATTCCCAAGTCAGTCGTCTACAGGCTAAGTAACAGTACAATAGAAAAAGCTAGTTCGTTAAAATTTAGTTAAAATAAAGTACTGTGTAAAACAAGATACCTGTTTTTAGATATATATTTGCATAGGAATTTAGCACAACAATCAATCATCAATTTAAAAATCAATCGTCATGAAAACTTTAATCTTAACAGCAGCAGTAGCCCTAGCAACAATCACAACCAGCTTTGCACGCAACAACGAAGGCGGAATCAAATACCCGCAATCTGAAGAAATGGTAATGGAACCGGAAACAATCCCGGAACCAGTTTCAATTGAAAGTTTGGAACGCACCATTCTTGAAGACAATAAGATAATCGAAAGCGATGCGATTCCAGCAGTAGAAGGCAGCAGCCTGGATCGCATCCTTTACGCTATCGAACAGGATCACAGAATTACCGAAAGTCCGGTTGACAATACTGTTTATCCACTAAACTTTCGTAAAATCAATAAGGCTGCAGTCATTCTAAAAGTGCGGAATCAAAAAGCCCACTTGGTCGGAAGCTTGTAATTAAAATCATATTTTAAAAAAAAGCACCCATTGCGGTGCTTTTTTTATTTGTAGTAGGAGTAACTTTCGCCGTCGATCATTTTCAGGAGCGATTCATAAATCAATCGGATAACATTTTCCACGTCTTCGCGATGAACCATTTCCACTGTTGTGTGCATATATCGCAGTGGAAGTGAAATAAGCGCAGACGCGACGCCCCCATTGCTGTAGGCGAAAGCATCGGTATCAGTTCCTGTTACCCTTGAAGAAGCCAGCCGCTGAAACGGAATCTCTTTTTCCTGCGCCGCCTCCAAAATCAGTTCACGAAGATTATTCTGCACAGCCGGCGCGTAGGTGATAACAGGACCTTTTCCAATCTGGATCTCACCCTCAATCTTTTTATTGATCATCGGAGTCGTAGTATCATGGCAAACATCCGTTATGATCGCGGCGTTGGGACGAATCGTCTTGGTGATCATTTCGGCGCCCCGCAAACCGACTTCTTCCTGAACCGAATTGGTAATGTAGAGTCCAAACGGCAGCTTTTTCTTATTCTCATGCAGCAAACGGCCGACTTCGGCAATCATGAATCCACCCATGCGGTTGTCGATCGCGCGACAAACAAACTTATTGCCGTTCAGGATCATGAACTCGTCCGGATAGGTAATCACACATCCAACATGAACGCCGGCATTTTCAACCTCTTCCTTGGTTTCGCAGCCTATATCTATAAATAGATTGTCAATTTTTGCATTCTCTTCCTTGTCGCGGTTCCGCGTATGAATCGCAGGCCATCCAAAGACACCCTGGACAATCCCTTTCTTTGTATGGATGTTCACCCGTTTTGACGGCGCGATCTGGTGATCGGACCCGCCGTTGCGTATGACATAAATCAGCCCATTGTCCGTTATATAATTAACGTACCACGAAATTTCGTCGGCGTGGCCTTCAATGACCACCTTGTACGGCGCATCGGGATTGATAACCCCAACGGTCGTTCCGTAGGTATCAGTTATAAATGTATCAACGTACGGACGCATATACTCCATCCAGAGTTTCTGGCCTTCGGCCTCGTAACCTGTTGGTGAGGCGTTGTTGAGATAACGTTCTAAAAATGCCAGTGACTGGTCGTTTAGCAAACCTTGTGAAGCCATTCCTTTTTTTCGCTAAAATAAAACATTGGCATTAAGTGCAACAAAAGAAAATGTATTTTTGACTAAAATAAATTGTAAATGAACAGGCTCCAGATCGCATTAATCTTCTTTATTTTCCCCGTTTTTGCTATTGCTCAGGAAGTTAAAAAAGATACTGTCCGTTCAGAAATAACCACCGAAGAAATCGATACTATTCCAGATCCCATTTTGCTTGAAGAAGTTGTCATAAGCAAGGACAAGCTGGACGAAGAAAGCAAAAAGCAATTCCTGCTTTTACAGAATCGCGTATATAAAGTCTACCCTTACGCGAAGATCGCTGCCGAACGCCTGACAGCGCTCGACCACAATATGGCAAAGCTTAAAACCGATCGCGAACGAAAAAAATATTTTAAGATCGTAGAGAAATACATCGAAGACGAGTTTACCGACAGGCTTAAAAAGCTTTCGCACAAGCAGGGTCAGATTCTGGTGAAGCTGATTTACAGGCAAACCGGAGCAACGACATTTGATCTGGTAAAGGAATATAAAAGTGGATGGAAAGCCTTTTGGGCAAGTAATACGGCTCGCGTTTTTGATATTAATCTCAAGGAAAAATATGTTCCGTATGAAGTCAACGAAGATTACCTAATCGAAACTATATTGGTCAGGGCCTTCGACAGCGGAAGGCTCACGCGCCAGGCTGCCGCAAATCCTGTCGATTACGACAAGCTCAATGAGTATTGGATTGCCCGAGTAGCAGCACAGGATAAGAAGAAGAAGGATTAGAAGCTTCTTCCGGCTGTCCGCTGTATCTTTTGCAAACCTCAAAGGTTTTGAAAACCTTTGAGGTTTTGCGCAAAAGGATGCCGCTTCCATCCGGGCTAGGGCTTGGCGGTTGCGATGCAATTTTTTTCCACAAAAACGGTGATCGCGCAATAGGGCAAAACGAGCTGCGTTTACAAAATCCGAGTGCTGAGCACATTAGCGAGAGCGGCTAAAAAACTTTCCGAAAATTTACCGTTTGGGTTTGGAAATGCAAAAAACAGGTGTACTTTTGCACCCGCATTCGGCAGTTGTTCTTTTACATTTTGGGGTTTTGGTTTTTTGGGAGCGGTGCTTACGA
>JAEWJM010000001.1 GCA_023386585.1 Bacteroidota bacterium
GACCGGTCTCGGCAAATATTATAAACAACACGACCCACAATCCAATATAAACGCCACTAACTTGGAGTTCAATATAAAATAGTGGGTCGATAAGGTTTTTCCAATCAAATTCACTCATGAATGCAGACTTTTGGCAGATGAAATTTAAGCGTGTGAAAGTAAGAATAATTTGCGGTAACCGCAATTAATATCCGCTGTTTCGGCGGGTCAAATTGGCTTAAAAATCATTCGCGCTCATACTTGCAGCAAGTATGCAAACGGTCATACGCTTCATTGGTTGCCTTTGCCCCTTCATTGTCATGTCCGGCTTTTGCAACGGCGTTCTCCACGTCGGCAACTGAGCATTTTTCTTCGTTGAAGATCAGGTCAAGCTTGTGCGTATCGATGTGCCAGTTGGCCGATTTCACTCCGCTGACTGAAAACGCCGCCTTTTCGATCCGCTTCTTGCATTGTTCACAATTACCGTTGACTTCAATTGACTGTTTCGCGTTCTTGTTTTTTTTCTGTTGCGCGTTTCCGGCAAATGAAATTGCCAATACCAGTAACAATAAGATTTTTTTCATAATTATTTAATTTTAAAGCGGAGTCCGGCATAATACATCTGGCCAAAAACCGGTGCATAAATCATCGAAGTATCGAACGTACTTCCAAACGGGTTTTCCGATCCCAGTATTGCCTTGTCCTGTTTGTAATTTCCAATATTTTCGCCCCCGGCGTACACTTCAAATACCGAGGAAAATGTTCGTGTAATCTGCGCGTTGACCAACGAATAAGCCGCAGACCTGTCAGGCAGCAAATCTCCTGGCGGATTTCCAGCGGTTGTTGGCAACTGCTGTCGTCCGATCGCATTGAATGTCACGTCAAATTTCCATTGCTGGCCTTTTTCGGCAATATGCGTTGAATATTCGGCATTCGCAAAGAAACGATTTTTTGCCTGGAGCGGACGTTGATTTGTGCCCGATAAATAACTTGTGGCAATATCATAGTATTTATACGATGCACGGAGGTTAAAATGCTTCACCGGCTCGACATTAAAATCAACCTGCAGACTGTTCGCATGCGATTTCCCGTCGAGATTGTAAAACAAAACCTGCTGCGGCGATGCATAAAGGTCAACTACCGCCTGATTTTGGAAGTCGGTCCTGTAAAAATCAACCCCGAAATCGGCCTGCATCCCAAACACGTGGAATTCCTGCGAATAGCTTATTCCATAGTTCCAGGCAACTTCCGGGTCGAGACCGTAAACTTTTCCACCAGAGTCGAGAATCGAGAACTCGCGGGAACTCGCAAATAACTGCTGATTTTCGGCAAATATATTGGCGGCCCGTTTTCCGCGGCCTGCAGAAGCGCGAAGCACCGCATTTTTCCACGGAACATATCGCAGGTGAAGCCTCGGCGTTACAAATGCGCCCAACCTGTTGTGATAATCGGTCCGGATTCCGGCAATAAGGCTAAAATTGCTCGTGTTATCGTAAGTATATTCAAAGAAAGCGCCCGCAGAATTATCTATCCGATCAAAATTGCCGTCAATTCCCGGCACCATAAGACCTTCACGATATCGGTCGAAAGTAAAATTCAAACCTGTCGTAAACTTGTGCATCGTATTGCTGATAATCGAATTGAAAATCAGATTCGAGTAAAAACTGTCCTGGCGGATATCGTAATTGTTCAATCCGAAATACGACGATTGGTCGTGCATCGAATAGGCATTCTGAAAGCCCACGCTTTGAAAAGGCTGATCGGGAAAAACATAGCCAATCTTCGTTGCAAGGTCGAGCCGCTGGGTTTGAATTTCAGATCCCCAGAATTCAATCGTATGCGCATGCTTTTCAGGATCGAAATCAATTTGGCCGGTTTGCTTTTCATCGTTCAGGAACCGAAGATTGATGAAACTCACCCAGCCTTTTTCGGCATCGGTGTATTGCCACCGGTTCATTACGTTGATCTGGCTGCCAAGCGGATTGTCTAAAAACCCGTCGTTGTTCATGTCGCTTTTCGAAAATCGGCCATTCCCATGTACAAGAAGGCTGCTGCTCCATTTTTTGGAAAGCTGCCTTCCAAACTGAAGATTGGCTTCGAACCTCGAATCGGTTGATCCGTAGAGATTGAGATAAAACGGTATTGTAGTGGCCGGCTTCAAAAGCTCAGCGTTTATCTGGCCGGAAATGCTTTCAAATCCGTTCACGACTGTTCCTGCGCCTTTCGTGATCTGGATGCTTTCGACCCAGGTTCCTGGCGTGAATGACAGACCGTAGAACTGGGATGCGCCACGGACAGACGGAATGTTTTCTTCGGTAATCATCAGATACGGACTTGTCAGCCCCAGCATTTTAATCTGCTTGGTTCCGGTCAGTGCATCCGAAAAATTTACGTCGATTGACGGATTGGTCTCGAAGCTTTCGGCGAGATTGCAACAGGCAGCTTTCAAAAGCTCGTGGCCGCTCATCGTTGTGGTATTGGCAGTGGCAATTTTTGACTTTCGAAGTCCTTTGACACGGCCTTCAATCTTGATTTCCTGTAGCGTGTCCTGGGCGAATAGCTGCACAGTGCCGGAAATCAGCAGTAATAACAATAAAAAATATTTTTGCATGGATTATTTATGAATTGATAAATGGCGAATGCGATTTAAAAATTCATAATCAGGCGTAAAAAACAAGCTGGCAGTAGAGTTCATACAACGGCGGCGAATGCGCATCGGAATGAACAGTCTCATTTTGTGAAGTTATTTCCGCTTCAGGCCGCAGATTCGGCTGCAGCAGCGAACAGTGCGAAGTTGCAACCGCCGGATGGTCGAACCCGGGAGCAACTTTAATAATATCACGCTGTGATTTTTGGGTGACGGTTTTATTGGAACAACACTTTTTGTTATCGGTCTTAGGTTTCGATCCGCAGCAATTTTTCTCGGCATCGTCATGGCTGATCGCGTTAACGCCAAGCGAAACCGATGCAATCCTGCCTCCGCAATAATGGATGTTGAATGCCAGGCCTGTTTGCGAAACAAGCAGCAACATCGAAATAAGAAAGCAAATATTTTTGCGGATTCTCATGGCGCAAAGGTATTTAAAATCGGACAAGTGATTCATCTTTAGCTTTTTTTTATGCGTTCCTGGAAATAAAACGCAGGAATGAAAAGCAGCAAAAGGATTGGCTGTATCAAAAATCGCCTGATGTAGAACAGCACCAGTTTGTTTTCTGGCCCGAAATGAAGAGTGGAAAAGAACGATGCGACAAGCAAGAGGAAGAAAACAAAATAGACAACCGCGCTGAAACGTACAAGTTCGCGGTCGCGGAAAAGCACGTATAAAACAGCCAGCGACAGCATTGAATTCAGTCCGTATCGAAATGCCAGGTGTGCGAACAACTTTGTTTCATCGAGTGACGGAATCGGTGTGTTTGTAAAATCGGACTTGAAATACACAAGCAGCGGATCGTAGAAAAGTTCGTCTTCAAATGCCCTGACTGCCGCAAGCGCCAAAACAAGAAAAATAAATGCGGCGATGCGGGAACTACGGCTTTGGAGTATCGGCATAAAGAGAATATTTGTTCACCCAGATCACCCAAAGTGAAAAAACGACACAATATATAAACAATGGAAATACAACACCGTGAAGAAAATGCTCTTGCTCGGGAAACCGGTACATCGCAGCGCTCAGCAGGGCAATCCGGGCAACGTTGAGTACGTGAATAACCAAACTTCCGGCGATAATATAAAGGATCGTGGTTTTAAGTCGACCCGAAAACGCAATGACAAACGCTACGAACAGGATCATGACGCTGATTGCATTGCAGCCTTCAATAATCCTGGCGACGAACTTCCCCTTGTAAAATAATTTGATGCAAGGCTGAAAAGGATGTGGCGAAGCATTGGCATCGGCGCCAAGAAATACGAGCAAATCCTTCGCCTGATAAGCGACAGAGCGCGTTACAGGATCGACTTCGAATCGCTGCTCATCATAATGGGAAAGATAAAATTGGTACAACCCGGCCAACAACAGGTAACTTAAAAAAAATTTGCCGAGGAACAGGAAGAAAGGCCTGTATTTCCGAATGTAGGTCGCCATCCTTTCGTTTTTTTAACAAAGCTATATAAATTTAAGGTCGCTTTATTGGATACTTTTGTATAAAACCATCCCAATGACTTTTGAAGAACTTAAACCCAAGGTTAATGATATCCTGACCAATGTCAACACCTTACGCGATGAGAAGCTTATGAAGATTTGTCATTTGCTTCAGGACAACATCGACTACTACGACTGGGTTGGCTTTTATTTTAGGAACGGAACGAAGGAAGAGCTTGTTTTAGGTCCTTATGTAGGTGAAAAAACCAATCATACCGTAATTCCTTTCGGCAAGGGAATTTGCGGGCAGGTTGCCGTTTCAAACCAGACTTTCATTGTCCCCGACGTTTCCGAACAGGACAATTACATTGCCTGCAGCATTACGGTAAAATCAGAAATTGTCGTTCCGATTTTCGTCAATGGCGAAAATATTGGCCAGATCGATATCGACTCGAATGTTCGTGACGCGTTTTCTGAAGACGATCAGGCATTCCTGGAATATCTCAATCACCAAATCGCGAAACATTTCCAATCCTGATCCGACAAAAAATTTCCGCATCCGTTTTGCCTTGTTACTTTCGAAATAAAGTGTACCTTTGCCCGCGTATCCGAAAAACGGCTACTACATAAAAATCATTTAAATAATATTGGCATGTACCTTACTAAAGAAGTAAAAGCGGAGATTTTTGCAAAGCACGGCGGTGCGGCAACCAACACGGGATCGGCTGAAGGCCAGATCGCACTGTTCACACACAGGATTAATCACCTGACTGAACACCTGAAAAGAAACCGTCACGATTACAATACCGAGCGTTCACTGGTGAAACTGGTAGGAAAAAGAAGGTCACTTCTTGATTACCTGAAGAAATCAGAGATCAACAGGTATCGTGAAATCATCAAGGAATTGAATATCAGAAAATAATCAACGACTTAAAGAGGTGCCCGCGCGCCTCTTTTTTTTTCCCCTTTTTGCCCCCGAAAGGGAAAATTATTGGATAGGAGGCTAAAAAGTTTGGTTTTTCATTGGGTTCCAACAACTACACAACAACACAACAACCACCCATTGTTTAATCAAGAATAGGATTTATGATTCCAAATGTAACAAAAGAGGTTATCGATCTGGGAGATGGAAGAAGCATCTCGATCGAAACCGGAAAATTAGCAAAACAGGCCGATGGATCGGTCGTAGTGCGTATGGGCGACGCCTTATTGCTCGCCACAGTAGTATCGGCACGTAAAGCGAGCCCGGGCATCGACTTTTTGCCTTTGACGCTGGACTATCGCGAAAAATTTGCCGCTGCAGGGCGTTTCCCTGGCGGATTTTTTAAACGTGAAGCTCGACCGAGCGACAAGGAAATCCTCACAATGAGGCTTGTTGACCGGGTTCTTCGCCCTTTATTCCCGGACGATTACCACGCTGAAACGCAGGTAATGATCCAATTGATGTCGCATGACGACAACGTAATGCCCGATGCGCTTGCCGGACTTGCGGCTTCTGCTGCTCTGGCGGTGTCAGACATTCCGTTTGCAACATTGATTTCGGAAGTGCGCGTGGCAAGGATCGACGGCAAATTCATCATCAACCCAAGCAAGGAACAACTTGACCAGTCGGATATCGATATGATGATCGGCGCGTCGAAAGATTCAATCGCGATGGTTGAAGGCGAAATGAAAGAAATTTCAGAAAAGGAAATGGTCGAAGCCATCAAATTTGCCCATGAGGCGATCAAACTTCAAATCGCTGCACAGGAAAGGCTTCAGGCTGCTTTCGGAAAGAAAGATGTTCGTACATACGACGAAGAGCGCAACGACGACGCCGTTTTGGCGAAAATCCGCGAAGCCTCTTACGATAAATATTATGCAATCGCCCAGGAAGCTTCAGCGAAGCACGAACGCAGCGAAAAATTTGCAAAAGTTGCCGAAGAAGTACAGGCGATTTTCACCGAAGAAGAACTTCTTGCGAACGCAGACCTGATCGGCAAATATCTTAAAAAGACACAAAAAGAAGCTGTCCGTAACGTAATCCTTGACCTTGGGCTGCGACTTGACGGACGCAAAACTACCGATATCCGCCCTATCTGGTGCGAAGTCGATTACCTGCCGTCAGTGCACGGATCGGCATTGTTCACACGCGGTGAAACCCAGGCGCTGGCAACAGTTACATTGGGGACTTCACGCGAAGCAAACGTTATCGACTCACCTTCTGAACAGGGAGAAGAGACTTTCTACCTTCACTACAATTTCCCGCCGTTCTCAACCGGTGAAGCAAAACCGTTAAGGGGAACTTCACGCCGTGAGGTTGGCCACGGAAACCTGGCGCAACGCGCATTGAAAAATATGATACCAGCCGAAAATCCTTATACGATAAGGGTTGTATCGGAAGTTCTTGAATCGAACGGTTCGTCTTCAATGGCTACCGTTTGCGCCGGAACACTGGCACTAATGGATGCAGGCGTTCAAATGACAAAACCCGTTTCCGGTATTGCGATGGGATTGATCTCGGATGATAAAACCGGACGTTATGCCGTACTTTCAGATATTCTTGGAGACGAGGATCACTTGGGAGATATGGACTTCAAAGTAACCGGTACAGCTGATGGTATCACTGCCTGCCAGATGGATATCAAAATTGAAGGCCTTGCCTACGACATCATGGAAAAAGCGCTGGATCAGGCACGTGCAGGACGTCTTCATATTCTTGAAAAACTGACTGCCGTACAACCGGCTCCCCGTGCTGAAGTGAAGCGCTACGCACCGAAAATCATCAAGACGACAATTCCGGGTGCATTTATTGGCGCGCTTATCGGTCCTGGCGGAAAAGTGATCCAGGAACTTCAGAAAGCATCGGGAACAACGATTGTTATCAACGAAGTTAACGAGCAAGGTGAAGTTGAGATTCTCGGAACAAGTCCTGAAGGAATCCAAATGGTACTCGACAAAATCGATTCGATCATATTCAAGCCGCAAGTTGGCGAGACATATGAAGTACGCGTGATCAAAATGCTTGACTTTGGTGCTGTTGTAGAATATACGCAAGCACCGGGCAACGAAGTTCTGCTACACGTTTCGGAACTGGCATGGGAACGCACTGAGAACGTTTCCGATGTAGTGAATATGGGTGATGTTTTCGAAGTGAAATACATCGGGATCGATCCTAAAACTCGCAAGGAAAAAGTATCGCGCAAAGCGTTGCTTCCACGTCCTCCAAGAGACGAAAATCGTCCTCCAAGAGAAGACCGCGGTGACAGGCGCGATGACCGTGGACCTCGTCGCGATGATCGTCGTGATGACAGACGTGACGGACGCAGGGATGACCGTCGCGATGATCGCAGGAACGACCGCCCGCGTGAAAACCGCGAGCCACGTCAGGATGACGCACCACAAAATGATGCGCCGCAAACTGAAGAATAATCATCAGATTAAATGAAAAACCCGCCATTACAGCGGGTTTTTTTATTTCTGATAGCTAGGCTTTCTTCAGCAATACCTTTTCCTGTGTAAACTGGTATGCCGCGTCGAGGAAATCGATCATTTTCGGCCAGTTGGCGTTCGGTTCAAAGTAATTCTTGTAAAACTTCCGCGTTTTAATCGTCAGCTTGTTTCCCGATAAGCTCGCAATGCTTGTAAAGCCGCCGGTTGCGTTGGTAACCGTTTTGTTTAGTTTATCGATGCCCGACACGGAATATCCCGAAGGAATTTCAAAGACAATTTCGTTTTCCAAAGTCCGCGGAAACGGCATGTAAACGTCCGACTTCCTGTCTTTTTCGTTCTTGCCAATTTCGATCTGTCCGGTCAGCATCTTGCCAATTTCAATTACGTAATTTTCACCAGCCTTTTTGACAAAGCTATTGGCCAGTTCAAATGACTCGTTGTAAACTAACGGCTCCCGACTTCCGAACCGTCCGGTATTTTTTATTGAAAAATCGTATTTGTCAATTTTAACGTCATATTCTTCGGAAACCGACTTTATAAAATTCTCCTTCTGCTTGTCTTTGACCTTTGCAATCAACGCCGCATACTCCTTTTTATATTGCGCCTGCTTTTTATTGTTGCGTACTTTATCCAGCAACGGCTCGGTTTCGTAACGCTGATAGTCTTCATTGACATAATCAAAAAAATACAAATGATTGCTCTGTTCATCCTCTTTGAAATGTCCGGTATATGACGATTCCCGGCTGACTTTAAGTCCGCTCATTCCCGCATCCAACGTTATGGTGGAAACAACTTTTGTTTGATTGTCATCGAACGTGGACGAAGGCAAATGAACCTGTTCGACATCAGTTATTTTTTTACGTTTTAGTACGTTCAGCACGTAAGCGTCGGTATTTTCGAGATTGGCATCGATCTGGTCTGCACCGGTAAATGGCGAGAAATAGCGCAGATAAACCGGTTCCGGCGCCGTGTTTACGCGAAGCATCACATCGATATTGCTGTCCAGCAGCAGATCGGTCAATGGGCCATTGAACCGCGCTGTTGCAAGAACAATGTCATAATCGATTTTGTTGTCTTTGAGAAACGCCATGAAATGGTTGATAAATTCGGTTTCACCATTCAAAAAGATTGGGTTCTTATACAACTCGAAGGGACTGAATATTTTTGCATCGTTGATTACCCACGCTTCTACGTACTGCGTATAGTAGAAATGTCGCGTAAAATAATAAACCTGACGAACCTTATCGGCGTCGTTGGCAAAGGTTTTATTTTTGATGAATCTTTCGATGTGCTGCATATCGCCGAAAGGCCTGTAGCGCTCGCCATAGGAAAACATCATGTCCTCCTTGGTGATTTGGGTTTTCACTTTTCCGTCGGCTATCGATTTATCCGGCTTGCCAAAAGGCTGCGCGCTCATCTGCCACTTGTAGCACGGAAGCGCGAGCATCGGATAAAGCCAGCGCTGCGAACCGACCTTAGGAATGTCACTGGCACGTAGTTCAAGTCTGCGGTCGCCTTTTCTTCCCGGCGGAAGATCGACAAAACCTGGCGCACCATTGTAGGTATTCAGGTTCAGGAACAGTTTTTTATCCAATTGGAGCTCGACGCGAAGGTTCATTGTTGGATAAACATCGTTCAATGTCGATTCTTGCTTATCGGCAATCGACGACACATCGGTAACGGTCAGGTAGTAAAAATAATCGATGATATCGCCAATTTCGAGTCCGCCCACCGCCAATTTCCTGTCGTCGTCAACTTGTCGTGCGAGTTCATCGACATCGACAATGATTTCCTTGCCACCAGGCTTAATGATCTTGATGCCGAGCGTACTTTTTTCGGTATTTCCGCGACGCCGCGACAACTCCTTAAATGAAAATTCGGAATATTCCTTGACCGATGCTGCATCCTGGAGTTTGATCCTTTTGCGGTAGCCTTGCTTGGGATAAAAGGAAGGATAATAATAATAGTTGTATTCGTATAGTATAACGGCTGACTCGTCTTTCCATTTGTCGGGAACTTCAGTTGCTTTTGCTTCCGCATCATTACTGCCCCAGAACATTTTTACGACTTCATCTTTGTCTTGTGCCGAAACAACGGCGGAGATAAATAACAGCAGCGCGGGTAAAATTTTTTTCATCATCAGGATTTTGTTAGTACGATTTGTTGATTGTAAATGGTATTGAGGTTTTTGTAAAGTTCATTCCAGGCGGAGAAGTCCGTCGATCTGATCACCGCATTTTTAAAAACAAACGACTTTTTGCAGGTCAGTTCAGTAGCGGTTTGTGTAAATGTCAGAGAAACCGAGAAATCAGAACCGCTATAATTCAGGTTTTCCGGTAATTTGCTCACTTTGTACCCGGTCGGAATTTCGAGTACGACCGAAGATTGGTAATTACTCTTGTATCCAAATTCGTAGTTGGTTTTCCGATCTTTCAGGTCGAGTCCCGAAAACTCCTTTAACAGATCGAGATCGATGTACATTTCGCCCTCAAAAGAAGAAACTTTGTTCTTTACATTGACCTCGTAATCAATTTTAAGCTGCTGATCACGGTTGTTAAGGTCTGATGTTACCACATTTGCAACCTGAATATTCTTATCACTTTGACCGAGGTAATTCTCGAGCGCGTCTTTTTGACGGTTTTTCTCGAAGCGGTTAAAGCTGTACAGGAATTCGGAACAGCTTTCGCCCGAATAGCTGCGTGAGCACGTTCCATTAAGCAGTTCGTTTTCGATCGTGAGGCGCGACAAATACGTTTCTTTGTTCTGCGCCGCTGTTCCCGCCGGAACCTTATCGATTATGAATCGATCGCCGTCCTCGATCATCACTTCCTTGTTTTGGATACGCTCGGCGTTCATTCCCAAACCGATAAATTTTTCGGTGCCATCAAGAAAATACCTTTTGCCATTGAGCAGCAAAGTGCAGATCATGTGGTTATCAACCGCAAGCGACGGAATCGAATAGTCGTACGAAATGTGCTTTGTTCCGATCCACGTCAGCCGCGCATCAAAACCCGCTGAGCGTAGCATCTGTTTGATCAGGTTTGCCATGCCTTTGCAATCGCCGTATCGGTTATTGAAGACACGATCCGATTCTTCAGGTTTGAAACCCGCGAGGCCGTCCTCGAACGCAATGTATTTGATATTATCCTGTACCCAATAATAGATATTACGTACTTTCTCCTCGTCCGTTTTTGCGTTTGCCGTGAGATCATGGACCTTTGATTTATATACCGACGGGTCGTCTTTGATAAGGTCGACCAGCGACTTGTACCATTTATACAGATCAGCGCCAGAGTTAAAAAGCGTATTGCTTGCATTTTTATTGGCGAATGATTTGGCGATTAGCAGCAGATGTGGGTAAAGATAGCTTCGTCCGGGGGCATTTTCTTCCTTAAAAAACGGCGGAATGTTTTTCATCCGATAAATGAACGTCGTCGAGCCCTTGTTTTTCTCGGTTTTCTTTTCAATTTCATTGCCTTCAAAATTGAACTCTTTAATTTCAAGGTTCAGCCAGTCGGGGACGACAATGCTGATGCTTTTTTGCATCACCGGAAACTCGTCGTTGAAGTACAGTGATGTGAAGTATTTAACATCGTTATAGCGCTTTTCCATTTCGTAATTATACGTGTAACCCTGCACCGGAAAATCCACCGTCATGTGTTTTACCCGCGCATCGTTATAGAAAAGGTCGCTGTCTTTATAAAATTCATCCTCGATCGAGAAATTGGCGGTCTTGTCGTTCCGATATTTAATATTAAAGTTTTCGATTTTCGATTCGCTATCGTAAAATTCATATTTGTGGATATCTGCCCGATGGTTGATGTTCATTAACTTCTCGCGGACCTCGTGTCGTACCGTGACTTTTTTGCCATCCTTATCCAACGCAAATGAAATAGTATTACTGTTTTCAAGTACGGCAACATCTTCTTTTGCATATTGCGCCCGCAGTTTTTTCGCGAGTTGTACGTCTTCTTCGGTCGGGTCGATATTCTTCTGTGCGGATACCGCAGCCATGCTCAGAATTAACAAAAAATTTATCAGGGTTTTCATCAAAAAAATTTTCGGAATATACTTAAAAACATACGATTCAATCCAGTTTTAAAAAAAACTTATCGACACGCTTTCGATGAGTTAATGCGAGAGACAATCAAAACCAATAGCGTTGGTTCACTCGAAGAATCGAAAGAATCCAATGGCTACACAATAATTAAAATCCTTAATATTTTCTGAAAAACCTTGGCCTGCCTTTCATTTTCGGTCGTTGGATGCTATCTTTACGTATCTAACAACTTATCATGAAAAAACTAATCTACACATTCGCAGTCCTAATGCTTGTCCTTTCGTCGTGTTCTTCCGACGATTCAAAGTCCAATCCTTTATCAAATAATCCAGAGGCAAATGCCGATTATAACGCTTCCAATTACGGAATTTACAAAGGCGTCATGGTCGGATCGTCCGGTGTTGTTTTTGTCAACATCAATAACAACGGGCATATTTCGGCAAAAATGATTGTCGACGGTTCAACCCACAACTTCACTACCGAGCAAACGGTTGCACTTGGCGAAGAAACCGATCTTACTTTTACCAACGGTGACGAATTTTTTACGTTTCACGTTGGCGCAGGCGGTGAAGATCCAGCGATAACCGACATCAGCATGGAAGGCCATCCGTTTGCATTTGCTGAAATTGTCAAGGAGTTCTCGGATTCGCAGGTAAAATGCTTCCAGGGGAACTATACCGGAGATGTCACGGGCGTCTTCAATCTAATATTAATTGAGAACAACTTCTACGGACTTGCAAAACCCGACACCAGCGAGGATGCTTTCTGGATCGAAGCGACTTCCGACGGCTCAGGAAATATCGAAGGGACTTTCATGGACGGAACTTTCACCGGCACTATAGACGGCAATTCGCTTAGCGGTAACTGGAGCAATACGTCCGCCGAATCCGGCAGCTGGAGCGGAGAACGAACACTTTAGGAGATATTTCCATTCCTATTTTGCGGTGTTTACGTGAACGGCGCAACAAATTTAATTAAGCTGCGTTAATGCCTTGCCGTTAAATTTACAGCCCGCTGTAACCTTTTCCGGTATCGCAACGTACAACCCGGGTATCCCCCTAAAATTTATATCCTTACATGAGACAGCTTAAAATTACAAAGCAGGTAACCAACCGCGAAACTGCTTCACTGGACAAGTATCTGCAAGAAATTGGAAAAGTTGACCTTATTACCGCCGATGAAGAGGTGGAATTAGCACAAAAAATAAAAGCCGGCGACCAGAAAGCGCTCGAAAAACTCACAAAAGCGAACCTGCGTTTTGTGGTATCCGTTGCAAAACAGTACCAAAATCAAGGACTCACACTTCCCGATCTTATCAACGAAGGAAATTTGGGCCTTATAAAAGCCGCACAGCGATTTGACGAAACACGTGGTTTCAAATTCATTTCTTACGCGGTGTGGTGGATTCGCCAGTCAATTCTTCAGGCTCTCGCCGAACAATCCCGAATCGTCAGGCTTCCGCTTAACAAAATCGGGTCAATAAATAAAATCAACAAGATGTATGCGCTTCTTGAGCAATCAAACGAGCGCCCGCCATCTGCCGAGGAAATCGCAAAAGAGCTCGACATGACCGTTAACGACGTCAAGGAAAGCATGAAAAACTCGGGCCGTCACCTGTCGATGGATGCGCCGCTTGTTGAAGGTGAAGATTCGAACCTTTACGATGTATTGCGTTCGGGCGAATCGCCAAATCCAGATCGTGAATTGATTCACGAGTCGTTGCGGACTGAAATCGAGCGTTCACTTGAGACGCTTACGCCGCGCGAAGCCGATGTGGTGAGGTTGTATTTCGGACTTGGAGACCAGCATCCGATGACACTCGAAGAAATTGGCGAGACTTTTGATTTAACGCGCGAGCGCGTCCGCCAGATCAAAGAGAAAGCGATCAGAAGGCTAAAACACACGTCGCGAAGCAAAATTCTGAAAACATATCTGGGTTAAACTCCCAAAAAATTTCCACAGTTCGAAAAATTTGCTAAGTTTGGCAAATACAAAGGACAATTCGTGGAATTTATATAGCAACAACAGTCTGATTAACTGTTCGTTTTTTGATTGATGATTGAAACTCCGGCTGATTACCGGAGTTTTTTATGTTTTTCCATAGATCAACGTTGTTACTAACTCCGGTCAGTTCACCTTGCAGGCTCGGGTTTAGCTACGCTCAGTCGCCTTACAGGCTCGTGTCCGGAGTTTTTTATTTTTTATAGTGGAGATGTCGCAAACGACTGAAAGCTGACTGCTGATCGCTGACAGCTGAAAGCTTTTCCGGGCGTTGCACGATGCGCCGGGCTGTTCGCTGTAGTCCTCGCTCCTATCGTCACTCCGGGCTGCCGCTTCCATCCCTAACGCGGCATGATCGTTGATCGTTCATCATTCGTCGTTCATCTTTCGTCATTCATCTTTCGACCTTCGAATTTCATGCTTCGACCTTCGTCTTCCCACTTTTCCCTATCTTTGCACCACAATGAAACACACAATAATTGCCCCGTCAGTCCTTGCAGCCGATTTCGCCAATCTGCAGCGCGACATCGAAATGATTAACGCCAGTGAAGCCGACTGGTTCCATATTGATATTATGGATGGCGTCTTCGTACCAAACATCTCTTTCGGGATGCCCGTACTCGAAGCAATTGCGAGACACGTTAAAAAGCCGCTTGACGTGCATTTGATGATCGTCGATCCGGATCGATATATTCAAACGTTCGCCGATTTGGGCGCAAACGTGCTTTCGGTACATTATGAAGCTTGCACCCATTTGCACCGCACACTGCAGGCAATAAAAGCAGCCGGAATGAAAGCGGGCGTCGCAATAAATCCGCATACAAACGTGAGCCTGCTCGAAGATGTAATCAACGACACTGATTTAGTTTGCATGATGAGCGTCAACCCGGGATTCGGCGGACAATCATTTATTGAGAATACTTATAAAAAAGTGCGTCAGCTTAGGGAAATAATTGCAAGGAACGGCGCAGCAACCTTGATCGAAATCGATGGCGGTGTTACCGATAAGAATGCGCGAAAACTCGTTGAAGCCGGAGCCGACGTGCTCGTGGCTGGTAATTTTGTTTTCAGATCGGCAGATCCGGCAGCAACAATATTGGATCTTCGGAGGCTTTTATCGTAATCAGCCTCTGTAATTGATCATCTGCCTCACATTCGCATACAGCTCTGGAAATTCCTGTTCAAAAATCTCAGGCGTCTCAAAAAAATTCTCCAGGATCACCGCCAGAAATTCATATTCATTCGTGTAGGCATAAGCCCTGAAGTAGTTTGAATGCAAAAGCCGCTGGGCATTTGGCGGATGTTTTACTTCCTTGATGATCTTTCCGTACATTGTCGCAAAGATGGCAGCCTGGTTAAGTCTGCTCCGGATTCCACTGTGGTGCATTACATGAGTGAATTCGTGAATTCCCAAGTTCAGGTTATCGTTCCCGATGAGAAATCCGTGCTCAAAATGCTCCCACGAAAACACCACAGCCTTCAATTGAGGATTAAATTCACCATTGTGCATCGCATTGGTTGCCGTTGAGAGAAACGAACCGGGATAAAGAATTATCTTATCGAATTCGCGGACTCTATAAGTCCGCATACCAAATGTCAGCATCACATAGCTGGCGGCAATCTTTATCCGCATGGCCTCAGAAATTGCCAGGCCATCACGGCCGTGAAAACTGTAACTTTCGATAAAGCAGGCTACACGGTGTTCAAAATATTGCTGTCTTTTCATTGAAAGCCGCGCGAAGAATCGCACCTCATTCCGTAAAACCGATAACTGCGATTGTGATAGTTTCCGCCGAATCGGGTAAAAATGAACATAGACCGGCTTGTTGAACATTGAAATATACAACGGCTCAATCACCCGGAAAAATACCCGGTAAACAATCAATGGCAGCAACACAAGGTAAAGCAGTACAAACGGAAACAACGTATTATCCATGATTGCAATCAAACAGGCAAGATATAAAAAAAGCCCCCGTTTATCGGAGGCTTTTTCGCAAGTCAATCAGAAATTTACTGTTTTACGATTTTTTTCGTAATCTTTCCTGCATCCGAAGCAATGTTAAGCATGTAGATTCCGGAAGCCAACTCGCTGATGTCTAAGGTAGCATCGGTTGCATTACCTAATGTGCCGGCTTTTACCGTTCTTCCATTAAGATCGGCCATTTCATAAGCACCCATACCTGCGTTGTTGGTTACATTCAGCACGTCTTGCACCGGATTTGGATATGCCGAAAACTCTGCCATCGGCGAAACGTGTGCAACTCCCAGAAGTGTATCGGTATTCGTAGCACGCATAACAATATTGTCAAAACGCGCTACCGCCGACGACGTATTGGTAACTGGCGGAGTAGCCGCTGTGTTGGTTCCTGAGCTTGATACAAGGTAAAGCGTCTCCGGGTTTACTCCTGCGGCAGCTCCGGTTAACTGTGCATTCGGGTTAAATCCTGGTCCTTTCCATTTTACCTGGCCTGTCGCATAATTAAAGCTCATACCAATTCGAACCCACGTATTTGGTGCCAAAGTCAAATTTGCCGCGGTCGTTCCTAGAAGACCCATTTGGAAGCCATAGTTTGCGACTATACCTCCAGCCGTTGCGGTGTTATCATAATAGGCGACTCCAGTCAGTATCTTGGTATTCATTGCGAATGTGAAACCGGCCAGAATCTTTGAAGTCGTTGTTGGTGGACTATCATAAATGTACATCCTCATCGTGTTCACGCTCGTTGTTGGATCTCCGGTGTAGAAATCATATTCCACTTCAAGGATGTTGTTTCCTACAGTTCTGGAAGCCCACATTGCCGGCAGTCCGGTCTGCCACATAAAACGGCTTCCTTTATCTCCGTTTGGACCTGTGAGCTGAAGCACCTGTCCATTTGCACCGCCTGCATCAAAAATTTGGAAGTTACTGTTGTCGGAGTTCGTGGTCGTAGTTGGATCAGTTCCATTTGTGGAAGTCGTCAGGTAAGATCCCTGGCCGGGCGTTGCGCCGGTAATATCTGTTCCAACGTTGCCAATGGAGTACGTCGAAAAACTATCAGTAAAAAAAGTCTGCCCAAAAGATACCTGGGCGAAACCTGCTGATAATAAAAGGAGTAAAGTTTTTTTCATTTTCGTGCTTTTAAGTTTACCGTAAATCTATTAAAAAATCGAATACTCCAAATAAGGCAACGAAAAGTTTTGGAGACACTTATGAACTGACAAATGAACAGCGCTGGCTGCGAATGCGGTTCGGCAATTACCGCGAAGCCAATTCGACTTTTTTATTGCTGCCGGTGCAAATGCAACCTGAACAGAATAAGGCTTGGATCATCTTCGGCACTATTGCACACTTCCTCAAAACCTAATTTTTGAAGAAGCTTGACCGAGCGTTGATTGTCTCTGTGCGGCAGTCCTTCGATCACTTTTAGTTCCAGCGTTTCGAGTGCATAACCGATGACGGTCTTCACGGCTTCAGCCATAATTCCGCGATCTTGATAGTTGGGCAAAAGCTCATACCCGATTTCACATTTACTGGATTCTTCATTAAAGTCGAAAAGACAGATCGTACCCATTAATTTGTCTTCACCAGTCTTTGTAATGGCCCAGTAATAAGCGGAATTCTCAACGATGCTGTTTATAAAATTAACCGCATCTTCCATTGTTATGGCGGGCTTCCTGTCAAGATATTTGTTTACTTCGACGTTCGAACGCAGTTCAAAAATTGCCTCAGCATCGTCTTTTGAAAGTTTTCGTAGGGTCAGCCTTTTTGAGGTGAGCACCGGAAAAATTGGACTGTTTTTATTCATATATTTTATGGTTTTTTGCTCTTTTCAGACTCTCCGCTGAAAATTTTAAAGCATTTAGATTGGTGGTACAGCAGCATTATTATTCCAATTTATTAATTTTAATTTTAGCGCTCCTTGTTAAATATAAAAACTATGAAAAAACTGTTTTTCATTGTCATGATATCCTATGGTATATGCGTGATAGCTCAAACACTTCAAGAGCCGATTAATTTAAATACTTACAAACAATACGAAATTCCAAATAACGTATATATAAAGGATTTAAATAACGCCTTCGCTCCGTACATAGGTGACTGGGAATCTGTTTTTGAAGGCAAAACGATCTTATTCAAAATTCAGAAATTGACCCATCTTGAACAATCATTTCCGGATGGCAGTCACTATTATCAAGACATGCTAATTATAAAATATCGCGTGACGGACATAGCTAGTGGTGTGGTTCTGGCTTCAACATTAGAGCATTTAAATCCCAATACCGTATCCTTATCAAGTGTTGGGGTTGGAATAGATATAAATGACCTGATATTTCAATACTACGATGTAGAAAGATGTAATTTTTCGGCATCAATTTCTCTGATAAGAAATGGAAACAATAGTAATCAATTGTTTTATAAATTTGAATCTAACGAAAATTTTATCGATCCAGATTGCCCGTTTTACAATCAAGGTGTAGTAAATCTCCCTGTTCCGAAAACCGATGTCGTATTTACTAGAGTTAATTAAAGAATGTTCATCGATCACTATATTTTTGAGCTGAACTCCAGTATTACGAAGGCTTACTTTGAAATTTTAATCGACTTGTTGCACGTTCGTTGCACAAAAAAATAAAAACCCCAGGTATTACGTGGATGTATGTGACCTGATCGGGAGTCGCTGCGCGCTTCCCGCAAAGTTCCACTTAATACGAATCGGGATTGCGCTGCGCGCTTCCCAAAAAGCTCCGCTTAATACGAATCGGGATTGCGCTGCGCGCTTCCCAAAAAGCTCCGCTTAATACGCATGGGGATTGCGCTGCGCGCATCCCGCAAAGCTCCGCTTTGAAAGAAGTAAGGGTTAAAAAAAATGCTCAAGTGAACTTGGCATTTTTTTTAACCCTTACTTCTTATTCGTGACCTCATCGGGATTCGAACCCAAATCTTCAGAACCGGAATCTGAAATTCTATCCATTGAACTATGAGGCCGGTATATTTTCTAGCCCAGCAACTTCTTCACGATCGCAGAAATCGTTTTACCATCGGCTTTGCCGGCGAGCTGCGCTGATGCAAGTCCCATGACTTTGCCCATCGAAGCCATTCCTGACGCGCCGCTTTCCGAGATAATTTGCGAAACAACCGATTCGACCTCTGCTTCGCTGAGCTGAACAGGAAGAAATTTCTCAATGATTGCTGCCTGCTGGATTTCGGGATCGGCAAGATCCTGGCGGCCTTGTTCAATATAGATCGCAGCGCTGTCCTTGCGTTGCTTAACCAACCGCTGCAACAGTTTGATCTCGTCCGCCTCGGAGATTTCCTGGCTGGCACCGGTTTCAGTTTGCGCCAAAAGCAGCGCCGATTTTACCGCGCGCAGCGACTCAAGTGCGACAGTGTCTTTGGCACGCATTGCATTCTTGATTTCTTCGTTGATCTGTGTTTGTAAGCTCATTTTTCTGGTTCTTCGTAAACTAAAACTTCGCAAATAGCCCCGGTTGAAGCAAGTATCCTTTTTTCCTTAAAAAAGATACTGCGTAAAACGGGACGGAAGCCGATGCGAAATCGAATGTCGTGCTCCCATTGCCGTAAGCGCTTGCGAAGGTAAAAAAAATAACCCGAAAAATTTCGGTTTTCGGCGTACCGAATTTGCGCTGCCCGAATTTATTTCACTACAAGCCGGTAAAAATTGAGTCACTGTTCAACCCCAGGCGAATGAACTTACAACATACGATTGCACTCAAAAAAAAGCCCGGGAGTTGTGATTCCGGGCCGGAGGGTTATTATGTGGATTGATTAGTCGACGTTGTCGTATTTGAGATTAAGAGGAGGAAGCCCAGCGGGTTTCAGGTATATGAGTTTTCGCTTACTCTTAACCATAAATGTTAATCGACATTATCGTGCAAAAACGAGTTGTTCGAGCGCAGCTGTAGATCGTCGTTGCTATCGGTTCCCAGTGACAACCTAGAGTTTTTAGACACCGGCTGGTTTCCTGAAACATCTATTCCGCTTCTTTTGTACGCTGGCACTTTTTCGATCTCGTCGATTCGCGCGGTATTGTTGTGAAACTTGTAATTGAACTCTTTCAGCTTTTTCCTGCGTTCGTCTGCGCGGAATTTCAGCGTTTCTTCAATGGTCATTTCCATTGGCGAAACTTCTTCATAACCGGCTGCGAAATTGGCCGCTTCCGTTTCCACTTTCTTTACGGTGATGTTCAACTCCGGCTGCACCGGCTCGGCAACTGCCTGAACTGCAGGTTTCGAATTGAGCAGGTCGTTTTCAATTTCCATGTATTCTTCAAGCGAATATTTGATGACGCCGCTTTCGCTGACTTCTGTCAACGGAACGAACTGAACCGGCTCATTCACCTTGATTTCCTTGGTTTCGTTTGAAAGCTCAAACAATATGCGATCTTCCTTTTTCGGTTCCGACTTCGGCAATTGAAGATCGAATGTCAGCGCTGCCTGCTCGGCTTTCTGAACGAATTCCGGCTCGCGGACTTTCATTTCCTTTGTTTTCGCGGTAATGAAAAGGTCGTCTGAAATATCGGTAATCGGTGAAACGATTTCAAAAGTAACGTCGAGATTTTTGATGAACTCGGATGTTGGAACCAGGTCCATTTCAAAAACTGGCCTTGCCGGAGCAACTTCCTCGACTTTGAAAACTGGCGCTGCAGGTGCTTCTTCTTCGATCAGGTCAAAAACAATTTTTTCCTCTGAAGCGGTCTTTTCAACGTTTTTTACAGGCTCGCTTTCGGTAATTCCGAAATTGAATGCCGGGATTGGCTTCGATGGACTCAAATCGTGAACGATCTTCTGGTCGGCTTCAAGCGAGTGGATGATTTTCTTCGGCTCCGTATTTACGATTTCGCTCTGTTGTTCGATGTTGAACCCGGTTGCGATGATGGTAACTGCGATTGAATCCCCCAGTGAATCGTCCTCGCCCACACCCATGATGATGTTGGCATTGTGGCCGGCTTCTGCCTGGATGTGGTCGTTGATTTCTCCGATCTCGTCGATTGTGATTTCATTGGTTCCAGAAACGATGAGCAACAGTACGTTTTTGGCGCCTGAAATTTTATTGTCGTTCAAAAGCGGTGAATCGAGCGCAGAAACGATTGCTTCTTTTGCACGGTTTTCACCGATTGCAACTGCCGATCCCATGATTGCGGTTCCGCTGTTTGAAAGAACGGTCTTGGCATCTTTAAGGTCGATATTTTGCGTGTAGTGGTGCGTAATGACTTCGGCAATTCCGCGTGAAGCAGTGGCCAAAACTTCGTCTGCCTTTGAGAAGCCGGCTTTGAAGCCAAGATTTCCATAGACTTCGCGAAGTTTGTTGTTGTTGATTACGATGAGCGAGTCAACCTGCTTGCGGAGTTTTTCAACTCCGTTGATGGCCTGGTCCTGGCGCACTTTACCTTCAAATTGGAAAGGAATCGTGACAATACCCACAGTCAGTATGTCCCTTTCTTTGGCAAGTTGTGCAATGACAGGCGCCGCACCGGTTCCGGTTCCTCCGCCCATTCCGGCGGTAATGAAAACCATTTTGGTGTTGCTGTCAAGCATTTTTTCGATGTCGGAAATGCTTTCGATCGCCGATTGTTGTCCTACATCTGGATTTGCACCAGCTCCAAGTCCTTCGGTCAGGTTCACACCCAACTGGATTTTGTTGGGAACAGGGCTGTTTTGCAAGGCTTGGGAATCGGTGTTGCAGACGATAAAATCGACGCCCTTGATTCCCTGCTTGAACATGTGGTTGATCGCGTTGCTTCCGCCGCCGCCTACTCCGATAACTTTGATCACATTTGATTGGTTTTTAGGTAAATCAAATGAAATACTTCCAAATTCTGAGTTGCTCATCATAATTTATGGGTATTAAATTTTTTATGCTTTTGTGTTTTGACTCTTGTTTTTAAATCTTTCGCATTTGCGAATTGCTGAAGCTTTTCCGCTTCCTCCTCTTCAATCAATTATTCGGCGTTGTCAAGGAACTCCTTGATTTTATCGACGTATTTATCAAAAAAAGATTTCCTGATCTTTCCTTCGGTGGTTTCCGGTTCACGAGAGGATTGCGGAACCGATACTTCTTCAGGCTGCGACACTTCTGCAATTGGCGCTTCGTAGACTGGAACGGCGGGACGTGCCGGCGCTTGCGGAGCGGTAGCCATTTCCGGCTCGCGTTTCACTGCGCTTTGCGTATGGTTCCCGATGCTGTTCATCACCAACCCAACAGCAGTCGCATAAAGCGGCGATGATATTTCCTCATCGGAATTGCCAGCGAGGTGTTCGTTCGGGTAGCCGATCCGCGTATCCATTCCGGTGATGTATTCAACGAGTTGCTTGATGTGCTTCAGTTGTGCGCCGCCGCCTGTGAGGACGATTCCCGCGATAAGCTTTTTTCTTGGGTCTTCATGACCGTAAGCCTTTATTTCAGAAAACACCTGCTCGACGATCTCAACTACACGCGCGTGGATGATCTTCGACAGGTTTTTGAGTGATATTTCTTTTGGTTCCCTGCCGCGAAGGCCCGGAATCGAAACGATTTCGTTGTCTTTGTTTTCGCCCGGCCATGCAGAGCCGAATTTTACCTTGAGCAATTCAGCCTGCTTTTCGATTATCGAACAGCCTTCCTTAATGTCGTCGGTAATTACGTTTCCACCGAAAGGAATAACGGCAGTGTGGCGAATGATGCCGTCTTTGAAAATGGCAAGATCGGTTGTTCCGCCGCCAATATCGATAAGCGCAACGCCGGCTTCTTTTTCTTCCTGGCTAAGTACTGCGTCGGATGAGGCTAGCGGCTCCAGCGTAAGTCCTGAAAGTTCTATTCCGGAACTTTGGATGCATCGACCGACATTCCTGATCGATGAGGCCTGTCCTACGACAACGTGAAAACTCGACTCGAGTCTTCCGCCGTACATTCCAATCGGTTCCTTGATCTCAGATTGTCCGTCGATCTTGAATTCCTGCGGCAGGACGTGAATGATTTCTTCGCCTGGAAGCATGGCCAGCTTGTTGACCTGGTCGATCAGCAACTGAATATCCTTTTCGCCAATTACTTCTTCGGGATTTGAACGGGAAATGTAATCGCTATGTTGAATGCTGCGGATGTGTTGCCCCGCAATTCCAACCACAACGTCCTTGATTCGGTAACCGGAATCTGCTTCAGCTTCAGCTACGGCCTGCTGGATTGACTGGATTGTTTGGGTGATGTTGTTCACCACGCCACGGGCAACGCCAAGGCTTTTCGATTTCCCTACTCCGAGGATCTCAAGCTTGCCATACTCGTTTTTCTTGCCGATCATCGCCACAATTTTCGTGGTTCCGATGTCCAATCCAACTGCAATGTTTTCTTTTTCCATACCGTCTTATTTTGTACACACCACCTGATTGGTAAACCGCAGGCTGACTTTTTTGTATTTTGTTATCGAGCTATCGGTGACAGCCTTTTGGAAAAACGCCTTGTAATTGCCGAATTTCCTTTCTATGTTGATCGCCTTTCCGAAATCGATCGAATAATTGTAATTCCGGTTTGCCATTACCATATTTCCCGAAGGCAGCGCATACACCCCGATGATATTTTTCGAAAGAAAATCATCGTTGTGGATAAGCGTAAAAACCTTCGCGATTTTCTTCCGGTTTTCTTCAGAAACATCTCCTGTCACCAGCGGAACGCGTGCTGTGAAAATATCTGATAGTGGCATTTCATTCCCCTTATAATCAATATAAAAGGATTCGTTTTCATTAAAGACTCTTGCTATGGGAGTTTTTTGTTTAACGACTGCTTTCAGAACGCCATCTATGCTCACAAACACCTCTGATTTTTCTATCATTTCGTGTTTATTTAATGCCTTTTCCAGCCTGTTCAAATCTACTTTATCTTTACGAATGGCTACAGCGGCCGTATTTTTTTCTATTAACAATTTATTAACCATCTCACTGGTTACAAAAAGGTTGTCCTGATCCGTGAAAACGACAACCGATTTTTTCAGATGCCTTTGTTCGTTGCGTTTTCCGGTAAAGGAATAAAGAAACGCGACGAGTCCAAGCATAAGCACCAAACGCACATTCGACCATTTAAAAACTTTCATGATAATTCCTTTTTAATCTGTGGAACCAATTCACCTATATCGCCTGCGCCAATTGTAACCAGAATCCGCGCATTCGAAGCCAAGATGTTCTTAATCAGATCGTTTTTAGACACCAGCTTCACATTTGTGTTTGACATTTTATCCATCAACCATTGCGAGGTCACTCCTTCAATTGGCAGTTCGCGCGCCGGATAAATATCAAGCAGGATAATTTCATCAAATTTGGAAAGGCTTTCCGCAAAACCATCCGCAAAATCGCGCGTCCGGCTAAAAAGATGCGGCTGAAAAACCGCGAGGACTTTATCGTTCGGATACAATTCGCTGACCGCTTGATGTACGGCGTTTATTTCGGTTGGATGATGGGCATAATCGTCGATGAAAACCCTTTTGTCCGTCCGGATCTGATAGGAAAACCGACGCCTGATCCCTTTGAACGACGCCAATGCTTTTGCAATATCTGATGTCTTAACCCCAAACTTTCTCGCCATCGCCAAGGCGGTCACCGCGTTGGTAAGATTGTGTTTTCCCGGCAGCGCAAACTTCAGGTTTGTTATGGTTTCAGATGGCGTTTTTACGTCAAACACATACGCACCGTTCTCGATCCTGACATTTGTCGCCGCATAATCGGCTTCTTCGCCAACGGCAACGGTTTTTCCTTCGAGAGGCAATCCTTTCGCAATGAAAATCGATTCCTTATCTACAGTTTTCGAGGCGAATTCGGCAAACGAAGCTTCAATGGCGGCGGCATCACCGTAAATATCAAGATGGTCGGCATCCATTGAGGTCACACACGAAATATCGGTATGAAGGTGAAGGAACGACCGGTCAAATTCGTCGGCTTCGACCACGGTTATCGATTTACCGGTTCCAATAAGGTTGCTGTTGTAATTTTCAACAATGCCACCCACGAATGCAGTAACATCGGCGCCGCTTTCAAACATAATATGGCCGAGAATGCTCGAGGTGGTTGTCTTGCCGTGCGTACCGGCAACGGCGAAGCAGAAAGTGTCGTGCGTAATTATCCCGAGGACTTCAGCTCTTTTCATGACTTCGTAATCGCGTTCGAGCAGGAAATTCCACTCCGAATGCGTTTTCGGAATCGCCGGCGTGATGACAACCAATGTATCCTCTACATAAAAATCCTGCGGAATCATCGCAATTGAATCTTCAAAATGAATTTCGATTCCTTCAGCAACCAATTCGTCGGTAAGCGTTGACGGCGTTTTGTCGTAACCGGCCACATTTTTACCGATGTTGCGGAAATACCGTGCAAGGGCGCTCATTCCGATACCGCCGATACCGATGAAATAGACGTTATTTATCTGATCGAGCTTCATTTGTTCTTCAATAGTTTGATGATTTCCTCAACGATTTCTTCCGTCGCATTTGGCATTGCCATTCGCTTAATGTTTTGCGAAAGTTCCTGCTGCAGCTTTTCGTTCTGCACCAAATTCGAAAATGTGGTTGCAAATTTCGAATCGAGTTCGCTTTCAGAAAGCATGATCGCTCCTTTTTTGTCGACGATCGCCTTCGCATTTTTGGTCTGGTGGTCTTCTGCCACATTTGGTGACGGAATAAAAACAACCGGCTTTCCGATCAGGCAGAGCTCTGAGACCGACGATGCGCCAGCCCGTGAAATGATAAAATCGGCGGCAGCGTAAACCAAATCCATTCGCTCGATGAACGCGACGACCTGTACGTCCGAAGAGGTGAACTTTTCATATTCATTATAATACAACTTTCCGCATTGCCATATAACCTGGACTTCGAGAGCCGAAATATTGACAAGCTCTTTTGCGACAAGTTGGTTGATGCGCCTTGCGCCAAGGCTTCCGCCGAGGATAAGCAGCGTTTTTTTATTGGGATCGAGTTTGTAATGCGAAATCGCTTCACTTCGATTATCTGAAATCTCAACCAGATCGCGGCGAACCGGATTTCCTGTCAGTGCGATTTTGCCTTTCGGAAAAAATCTTTCAAGTCCGTCATAGGCGACACAGATCCGGTTTGCTTTTTTCGCGAGCATTTTGTTCGTAATTCCCGGATAGGAATTCTGTTCCTGGATGACTGTCGGAATTCCGGACAGATTTGCCGCCTGCAGCAAAGGGCCGCTTGCAAACCCTCCGGTCCCGATGACAACGTCCGGCTTGAATTTCTTAACTATCGAAATCGCCTTCAGCAGGCTGACACTGAGTTTCACGGGAAATAGCAGGTTGTCAACGGTCAATTTACGCTGCAATCCGGCGATCCACAGTCCGACGATCTTGTAACCCGCCTGAGGAACTTTCTGCATTTCCATCCGGTCGCTTGCGCCGACAAACAAAAATTCAGCATCCGGAAACCGGCGCTTGAGCCCATCCGCAATAGCGATCGCCGGGTAAATATGCCCGCCTGTTCCGCCGCCGCTAAGGATGAATTTTTTCTTGGTCATTTTCTTATCTGTGGGCTTTAAGCAATTAGCTTTAAGCTTTGTATTCTTTGTTCCGGTCAATTTTATTCTTTCCTAGTTTAAGCTCAGGGCTTACAGCCCATAGCTTATAGCTATTTTCTCAACACCGCGTTCATCGGATTTGAGGAAAGGCTTTCTTCGATTGAATAATTTGCTTCGGCTCCGGCGGCTTTCAGTGCTTCTTCGGCAGCTTCCTCGCGTGCAATCTGCTGGTCGATCATCTTCTGCAAAATCTCGTTTCGCTTTTCCTTTTCTTCCAATTCGAGCGCGATTTCTTCTTCTTTTTTGGTGACGCCGATGATAATGCCTAATGCGATGCAGGTCATCCAGATCGAGCTACCGCCGCTTGAAATGAGCGGAAGCGTTTGGCCTGTTACCGGAAGCAACTCGACAGCGACCGCCATATTGATCAGCGCCTGGAAAATAATCGGAAAGCCCAAACCGACTACGACCAATTTGCCAAAAAGCGAATTCGCTTTGTGCGCTGCGATGATAAAGCGGAAGAAAAGCAGCAGATAAAGCGCCATTACTGTGATTCCGCCGATCAATCCGAATTCTTCCACAATGATGGCGTAGATAAAATCGGACGACGATTGCGGAAGGAAATTCTTTTGTACACTTTTCCCTGGCCCAAGGCCGTAAATCCCGCCCGAAGCGATTGCAATTTTCGCTTTCTCGATTTGATAATCGTCTTCGTCCGGCTTGTCACTGGTAAAATTATCGATGCGCGAAATCCACGTATCAACGCGGTTCGGGAAAGCATCCGGAAAAGCTTTGGCGACAATTATAAAGAATGCGAGGGCAACAATTCCGGCGCCGACTACAAATCCGATATATTTCAGGGGATATTTCCCAACGAATACTAACATTGTCACCATCGAAAAAATTAACGCGGCGGTCGAAAAGTTCGCCGGAAGGATAAACATCAGCGTAACCGCGACCGGCGTCCACAATTCCCATAGCGAGGCACGGAAAGAAATTGGTGTTTCGCGTTTTTTCGAAAGGTAGCGCGCAACAAAAAGCATGAGGACAATCGAGGCAAGAGTTGATGTCTGGAAAGTGATTCCGATAAACGGCACCTGAATCCAACGGCTGGCGTTCGCACCGTCGATTATCGTTCCTTTGAAAAGTGTATAAGCGAGCAAAACCCAGACAACTGGAAGTGCAATAAGCGAAATTCCGCGGAAATAGTGGTACGGAATCCGATGCACCCAATAAATCATGCAAAAGCCGATGAAGATGTGCGCAAGGTGTTTCAGCAAATAGCTGATCGTGTTTCCGGTTCCCTGATTCATATACGCCAGGTTGCTGCTCGCGCTGAACACGGGCATAAACGAGAACAACGCCAGCAGGGCCACGAATGACCAGATGACCTTATCCCCTTTTAACCTGTTTAGAATTTCAACCATTTTACTATAGCTATGAGCTGTCGGCTGTGGGCTTTTGGCTCGGTTGTATTAAAGATTCTGGACTGCCTGTTTAAACTGCTTGCCGCGGTCTTCGTAATTCTGGAATAAGTCGAAACTCGCGCAAGCCGGTGAAAGCAATACGGCATCACCTTTTTCAGTCAGCCGTTGTGACATCCGCACCGCGTCTTCCATTGAACCGACCTCGACCATTACATCGACTACGTTGCCGAATGCATCAATTATTTTCTTGTTGTCAACGCCGAGGCAGACGATCGCCTTCACTTTCTCCCGCACCAAAGGCATTAACTCCGAATAGTCGTTTCCTTTATCGACACCGCCAACGATCCATACTGTCGGCACGTTCATGCTGTCGAGTGCAAAGAAAGTCGCATTGACATTTGTGGCTTTAGAGTCGTTTATGTATTGGACATTGCCGATTTTGAGGACTTTTTCCAGCCGATGCTCAACACCCTGGAAATTGGACAAGCTTTCGCGGATAGTGTCTTTCCTGATTTTCATCAGCTTGGCAACCGATGCCGCCGCCATGGCGTTCTTCATATTGTGCTTGCCTTCAAGCGCAATGTATTCGGTTTCCATAATAAATTCTTCCTCGTTGATGTTGATTTCCATGTTGTCGTTTTTTATAAATGCGCCTTGGTTAAAGGTTTTTGTCAGAGAAAATGGCAGCAGCTGCGCCTTTGTTTTGTTGTTTTTCAGCCATCCGGAGATCACTTCGTCATCGGCGTCGTAAATCAGGTAATCGGCCTCGGTCTGGTTCATTGTGATCCTGAACTTTGAATCGATATAATTTTCAAATTTGTAATCGTAGCGGTCGAGATGATCCGGACTGATATTCGTAATAATGGCTATATCCGGACGATAAGTCAGAATTCCGTCAAGCTGAAAACTGCTGAGCTCGAGTACATAGCAGTCGAAAGCATCTTCGGCAACCTGCCAGGCAAAGCTTTTTCCGATGTTTCCGCCCAAACCTACGTTGAGTCCGGCCGACTTCAGCAAATGATACGTCAGCATTGTGGTTGTCGTTTTCCCGTTACTTCCGGTAATGCCGATAGTTTTGGCCTTGGTGAACTGTACTGCGAATTCTATTTCCGAAATCACCGGAATCTTTTTATCGCGGAGCTTCTTCACGATATCGGATTTATCGGCAATTCCGGGGCTTTTCATAACCACATCAGCATTCAGCACCTTTTTTTCAGTGTGCCTTTCTTCTTCCCACGCTATCTCGTTCAGGAGCAGCACTTCCTTGTAATTGTCGCGGATCTTTCCATAGTCAGATACAAAAACATCATATCCTTGCTTCTTGCCAAGGATCGCCGTACCGACGCCACTTTCTCCACCACCCAATATCACCAAACGCTTTCCCATTTATCGCAATTTTAAGGTTACGATTGACAAAATGGCCAGCAATATTCCCACGATCCAGAAACGGGTAACGATTTTACTTTCGTGATACCCTTTTTTCTGATAGTGGTGATGCAAGGGCGACATGAGGAAAATTCGCCGGCCTTCGCCGAATCGCCTACGCGTATATTTGAAATAGGAAACCTGGAGCACCACCGAGAAATTTTCGACCAGAAAAATTCCACATAACAGCGGGATCAAAAGCTCTTTGCGAACTGATATCGCCAATACAGCGATAATTCCGCCGATCGTAAGGCTTCCGGTATCGCCCATGAAAACCGTCGCCGGATAGGAATTGTACCAAAGAAAACCTACGAGAGCTCCGACAAAAGCCGCGATGTATACCGTCATTTCACCTGAATGCGGGATGTACATAATATTCAAGTAACTTGAAAAAATGATGTTACCTGAAACGAAGGTAAAAATCCCTAAAGCCAGCACTGATATCGCCGAAGTTCCTGCTGCGAGGCCGTCGATGCCATCCGTAAGATTGGCGCCATTTGACACAGCGGTAATTATGAAGATGACGATCGGGATGAAAACCAGCCATGCCCAATCCTGATAGCCGTCGCCCGCCCAGGCAAGCAGCTCGGCGTAGTCGAGTTCGTTGTTCTTTACAAAAGGAATTGTCGTAATGGTTGATTTTTCTTCAATGGGAGCCTGGCTGATTAGGTTTTCCGTCTGTGCGAAAGTAATATTGCGCGGAATATCGGTGCGGACTGTCACGCCGGGATCGGAATAGAGAACCCATCCCACGATAATCCCGAGACCAACCTGGCCGATAACTTTAAATATACCTTTGAGCCCTTGTTTGTCTTTCTTGAAAATCTTTATGTAGTCGTCTACAAAGCCAATGGTTCCCATCCAAAGTGTCGTAACGATCAGAAGCACGATGTAGATATTGTTGAGCTTGGCCAGCAGGATTACGGGTATAAGCGTACTGATAATAATGATCAGTCCGCCCATTGTTGGCGTTCCAGCTTTTTGTGTCTGGCCTTCGAGCCCGAGTTCGCGGACTGTCTCGCCCACTTGCTGGTTGCGGAGGAAGTTAATAATCCTCTTACCGTATATTGTAGATATCATCAACGAAAGCAATACAGCCAACGCCGACCGGAAAGTAATGTACTGAAATACGCCGGTACCCGGAATGTTCAGGCTCTTGTCAAGATATTCAAACAGATAGTACAGCATATTCTATTTATTTAATTGGCTTAACAATTCCTTTACGGTTTCCATGTCGTCAAAATGATGACGCACGCCTTTTATTTCCTGATAGGTTTCGTGGCCTTTCCCGGCGATAAGGATGATATCATTGGGTTTTGCGAGCTGGCATGCGAGTTTGATCGCCTGGCGACGGTCCGATAGCGCGATTGTCTTCTTGTGATTCTGCGGCTCTACGCCTTGTTCCATATCGGAGATTATATCTTCAGGATCTTCGCTTCGCGGATTGTCGGAAGTCAGGATCAGCTTGTCGCTCATCGAGGATGCAATGTTTGCCATGACCGGCCTTTTCGTCTTGTCACGGTCGCCACCGCAGCCAACGACAGTAATTAACTGCTCATTTCGGGTGCGGATATCAGAGATGGTTTTCAAAACATTTTCGAGTGCATCCGGAGTGTGCGCATAATCGACGATCGCAGTGATTTTCGAATTGGATACAATGAACTGGAACCGGCCGGAAACGCTTTCCAGTTCCGACAAAAGCCGAAGCACTTCGAGGCTCTCGAGTCCAAGTTCGACTGCAGTTCCGTAGATAGCCAGCAGATTATAGGCATTGAAAGTTCCGATCAGCTTTACCCAAACTTCATTATCGTTGATTTTTAGCAGCAATCCGCTAAGCTGGTTTTCAAGAATTTGCGCTTTGTACTCGGCAAAGGTTTTCAGCGCGTAAGTCAGTTTGCGGGCGCGAGTGTTCTGAAGCATGACCATTCCGTTCTTGTCATCAACATTTGACAATGCGAATGCGGTTGACGGAAGCCTATCGAAAAACGATTTTTTAACGTCGCGGTATTCGGCAAAAGTTGGGTGATAATCCAAATGGTCGTGCGAAAGGTTCGTGAAAACGCCGCCGGCAAACAAAAGCGCTTCGGTGCGTTTCTGATGAATTCCGTGCGAACTGACTTCCATAAAGCAGTATTCAGCTCCGGCCTCTGTCATCATCGCGAGGTATTTATTGATTGTCAGCGAATCAGGCGTGGTATGTGTCGCCGGAAATTCCTGATCGTCGACCAATATTTTCACCGTGGAAAGCAATCCGGCCTTATAGCCTGCTTTTTTGAAAAGTTGATACAAAAGCGAAGCAATCGTGGTTTTTCCATTGGTTCCGGTTATCCCGACCAATTTCAGGTTGTGCGACGGATTGCCGTAATAATTGGCAGCCATGAAAGCGAGCGCCGAGTTGCCGTTTTTCACCTGTACATAGGTAACGCCGGTTACAATAATTTCAGGGAATGTCTCACAAACAATTGCGATTGCGCCCGAGTTGATTGCCTTTTCAATAAAACTGTGGCCATCGGAAACAGTTCCACGGATGGCAACAAAGACATCATCCGGCGAAACATTGCGCGAATCGAATTCGATTTTACCGATTTCAATATCCGTCGGCCCTTTTACGGCTTCAATCCCGACTTTATAAAGTATGTCTTTCAGTATGCTCACGACAACTCGAGGATTATTGTTTCACCTTTTTTTAGTGTGCCACCCGGATTCAATGATTGCTTTTTCACTTTTCCGGTTCCGATGGCGCGAACACGTATTCCGAGATTTTCAAGCAAAGCAACCGCATCCATTCCGGCCATTCCTTTGACGTTGGGAACGACGGTTTGCGCAGTTTGCGTCATCGCGAAATACGTGTTGAAATTTTGATCCTGTGCGGGAATTTTGCGGTTGAGATTCTTGATTTCGTTTGTAGACGGCGCATCTGTAAAAATCTTTTGTGCAATCCGCTTGAAAACCGGGCCCGATACGTCAGCACCATAATATCCTTTGGCAACGTTGGGTTTATGAATAACGACGATGCACGAATATTTTGGCGCATCTGCAGGAAAATAGCCCACAAACGACGAAGCGTAATATTGCTCCGAGCCATCGCCTTTGCCATAATCAACTTGTGCCGTACCGGTTTTGCCCGACATCGAAAAATCTTTTGAGTACAGTTTCGATCCGGTTCCTTTTTTAACCACGTTTGCCAGAACTGCTTTAAGTTTGGCTAAAGTTTCGTCGGAACAGATTTTAGGATTGATTACCTCGCGGTTGAACTTCTTAATTGTCCGGTTCCATTCGCGTATTTCAGAAACGAACTGCGGTTTCACCATTTCGCCTTGATTCGCAACGGCGTTATAAAATGTCAATGTTTGAAGCGGCGTCATCGAGACTCCATACCCAAATCCCATCCACGGAAGTGAAAGTGCGCTCCAGTGTTTGTCGCCCGGTTGCGGGATGTAAGGTTTTCCTTCACCACGGAACGGCAGTCCGAGTGGCTTGTTGAGATGGTAATTATTCAGATGGTTGACGAATTTCGCCGGATCGTTCTTGTAGTTGTTATAAACTGCTTGCACAAGAACCGTATTTGACGAAAGCTCAAAGCCGCGCGCCAACGAAATTTTGCCGTAACCACCTCTATGGGAATCGCGGACTTTCTTCCCGGAATAGGTAATTTCGCCACCATGGCAGTCAAAAACAGCGCTGGTATCGACCAGTTTGTCGTCTAATAGCGCCATCAGGCCAGCCAACTTGAACGTCGATCCGGGCTCATGTGATTCGGCGACTGCGTAATTGATCGTTTCGTAGTAGGAACCGTCGGAACTTCGGCCCAGATTTGAGATCGCCTTCACTTTCCCGGTTTGTGTTTCCATTACGACGACGCAACCGTGATCGGCTTCGTAGTATTCCAGTTGCTTCAACAGCGCGTGGTGCGCAATGTCCTGAATATAAACGTCGATTGTGGAAATTATATCGTAACCATCGTGCGGTTCGACCTCATTTACATCGCGGATGGGTTTCCACTGTCCCTGCGCGATCTTTTGTTTCATGATCTTGCCGTCTTTTCCGTTGAGCCAGTTGCCAAAAGCGCCTTCAATTCCAACTCTTGTTGGAGATCCGGTTTCGTCGGTGCGCTCGTAACCAATTGTCCGTTCCGCGATTTTTCCTATCGGATGCTCACGTACCGTTTTTTGTTCGGTGATAATACCGCCTTTATATGCGCCGAGGCTGAACAACGGAAACTTCCTGATTCGCATATACTGCGTATAATTCAAATCACGGGCAATCAGCAAATACCGGTTTTTGTTGAGTCGCGCCTTGCGGAGCTCAGCGTCATAAAATGAAGCAGGCTTTCCAAGCATGACCGAAAGTGAATCGGCCAGGGGACCGGCAAATTTTTGGAAATCGGCTGCATTCGGAGCTACCGCATCGAACCTGATTTTGTAATTCGGGATCGAGGTCGCCAACAGGCTTCCGTCAGCAGAATAAATATTGCCTTTATTTGCGGGGATCACAAAGTTTCGAACCGACCTTTCCTTGGCCAGTTTCCGGTAATAGTCGCCTTCTACCCATTGGATATTCGTCAGTTTTACCGTAATCGCGATCGCGATAAGAATCATCACGAACGCGACCAGGTAAATCCGATAGGATATGTGTTTATCGGTTACTTCCATATCCGGGCAAAAAAGGTTTCTTCAGGTTCTTTTCTCACTTTTATTTTTTGCGGCGGTACCGATGACGGAAAAATTTGCTTTTCCTCCATTTTGGCCGCGACGGTCGATTCCATTTTGAGCTTCATCAACTCTGACCTTCGGTCGACGAATTCCGACCTCAATTCTTTAACTTCGCTGGAAAGCTCCGCGATCCGGATAACTTTCTGCTCGTACCGGTTTGTATTGGCGATCATTGCAATTGCCAGCAAGATCAGGAAGACGATGAACCGCCAGTTCCTGACCGCATCCTCATTGATCAGGAAGCGTGCTTTTAATATGCCGTATACACCTTGTTTCATATCAGATTTTTTCTGCAATCCTCAATTTCGCACTGCGGGCGCGGTTGTTTTGGGCTATTTCAGCGTCATTGGGCACGATGAGTTTGTCGATTGTCTTGAAAGGGACTGAAAAATTCCCGAAGAAATCGCGCTCGGGTTCACCTTCGAACATTCCGTTGCGGATGAACCGCTTGACCAACCGATCTTCAAGCGAATGGTATGATATTACGCTCAGTCTTCCACCGGGTTTAAGGAGTTCGAGTGATTGCTCAAGGAATTCTTTGAGAACTTCCATTTCCTGGTTGACTTCAATGCGGATCGCCTGATAGATCTGGGCCAGGATCTTGTTGCCTTTATGGGGCGGCAATATCCGGTCGAGAACCTGCTTGAGTTGCTGGGTGTTTTTCAGTGGCGCTATCGCCCGGGCATCCATTATAAGCCTTGTGATTACGGGTGCATTCCGAAGTTCACCGTAGTCAAAAAACACGCGCCTGAGATTCACTTCGTCGTATTCGTTGATGACTTTAAACGCGCTAAGATCATTTTTGCGGCTCATGCGCATATCGAGTTCGGCATCAAAACGCGTTGAGAAACCACGTTCGGCCACATCAAACTGATGCGACGAAACGCCAAGATCGGCAAGGATGCCGTCGACGGATTTAACGTTGTGAAATCGAAGGAAACGCTTCATGAAGCGGAAGTTTTCATTGACGAGCAGGAAACGCGCATCGTCTATCGAATTGGAAACCGCGTCTTCATCCTGATCGAATGCGATCAGTCGGCCATTTTCTCCCAGCCGCGAAAGAATCTCCCGTGAGTGGCCGCCACCGCCAAAAGTCACGTCGACATATACGCCGTCCCGACGAATATTCAGTCCGTCGACCGATTCCTTTAACAGTACAGGGTTATGATATTCCATCACCGTCGTCATTTACATTTCCCATCACATCTTCGGCGAGCTCGGCGAAATCAACCACCGAATCATCAATTGCTTTTTCGTACATATCCTTATCCCATATCTCCAAAATATGCACTGCCGATGAAAGCACTACGTCCTTGGTAATATTGGAGAAAGCCAATAAATCTTTCGGAATCAGGAGCCTGCCCAGATTGTCAATCTCAACCACTTTAACGCCGGCCGTAAACCTGCGGATGAAGTCGTTATTCTTTTTGACAAACCTGTTGAGCTTGTTGATTTTTTCCATCATCAGGTTCCATTCGGACATCGGGTAAAGTTCAAGACAAGGCTGAAACACCGAGCGCTTGAGGACAAACCCGTCCTGCATCGAAGCCGCGATCTGCTTTTTAAGCGGCGCGGGAATCATCAGCCTTCCTTTGGCATCCGCTTTACACTCATATGTTCCGATGATAGAATCCACGAATTTGCCTGATTACTGTATATCAGCAAAAATAAAAAGTTTTTACCACAATTTACCACTTGCTACCACTTTGTTGATAAGTTTTACCACTTTCAATCCCAAATCGAATAGGTACAGGCAGTCGACACGAATCATAAATTCCAGCCTTTTGATGATTTTGAGCTAAAATGTTGATAAACACAAGTATTTGAAAATTTATGTGCCTAAAAAGAAATCAGAAAAAACCACAGAATGGTGATAAAATCCCAAGATTGGATAGATTCAGTGGGATATTCTTTAAAATCCTATATTTGCGGAAAACTGCAAGAGGTAGGCATTTATGGAACACCAGGTAACTAAGGAAGGGAAATACAAATATTTTGAAGCGGGGGAAGGACGTCCGATCGTAGTGCTGCACGGATTGATGGGCGGCCTTAGCAACTTTGACGGAGTTGCCGAATATTTCCCCAAGAAAGGTTATAAGGTCATCATTCCTGAACTGCCAATATACACGCAGAACATTCTGAAAACTAACGTAAAGGCATTTGCGAGATTTGTAAAGGACTTCATTACGTACAAAAAACTCGATCGCGTAATCCTGCTTGGAAATTCGCTTGGCGGACACATTGCATTGTATCACACCAAGATGTATCCGGAGAAAATGTCGGGGCTGATTATCACTGGTAGTTCCGGACTTTATGAAAATGCGATGGGCGATAGTTACCCGCGGCGCGGCGATTACGAATACATCCGGGCAAAAGCGGAGGATGTTTTTTACGATCCCAAAATTGCTACCAAAGAAATCATAGACGAAGTTTATAGTGTTGCGAACGACCGGCTAAAGCTTATCAAAACGCTGACGATCGCAAAGAGCGCTATCCGGCACAATATGGCAAAAGATTTGGCAAAGATGCACGTTCCTACCTGCATTATCTGGGGAAGGAACGACAAAGTTACTCCGCCCGAGGTCGCTGAAGAATTTCACCGCCGCCTTCCGAACTCGTCGTTGTACTGGATTGACAAATGTGGCCACGCAGCAATGATGGAACGTCCGGACGAATTCAATGAGATAATGTACGCGTGGCTGCAGAAAATCAACCTGACATAGCCGATGAAAATCACAACCGCCGAATTTGTTGTCAGCAACTCCGATGTGGCAAAATGCCCCAAGGAACTGCTGCCTGAATATGCTTTTATCGGCCGGTCAAACGTTGGGAAATCGTCTTTGATCAACATGCTGACGAACCACAAAAAGCTGGCAAAAACATCTGCACGACCAGGCAAGACGCAGCTTATCAATCACTTTCGGATTAATAACAATTGGTTTCTTGTTGACTTGCCCGGTTACGGATATGCACGGGTTTCCAAAAGCGCCAAATCGGCCTTCCAGAAATTCATTACCGATTATTTCGAAAAACGCGAACAGCTAGTTTGCGCTTTCGTGTTGATTGACATCAGGCACGAAGCACAGCAGATTGACCTTGAATTTCTCACTTATCTAGGCGAAAGTGAAATTCCGTTTTGCATCGTTTTTACCAAAGCCGATAAAATCAGCAAGGTTAAAGTCGACTCGCACATCGCGGCATACCGCAAACAGTTGCTTGCAAACAATTGGGAAGAAATGCCCGAGTATTTCGTAACTTCATCAGCGGATGCCACCGGCAAGGAAGAGCTTTTAAACTACATCGGTGATATTAACGACGCTTTCAACAAGGAAAAAGGCGCGTAATTACTTTGTTAACTCAAGCTTCTCGGCAAAGTAATCGCAGAAATCCTTCATCGTTTCCGACATTTTCTCGTCATTCGTAGCCCGCATGAACGTATCCGACATCGCGACGAGCGTCTGGTGAAAAAACATCTTCATATCATCAACCGGCATGTCTTTCGTCCAAAGGTCGATTCGCAACGTTTCACGGGCTTTCGCATCCCAAATGGAAAGCATTATCGCCTTTGCTTCCTGTGCTTCCACTCCACCGTCTTTTGCGCTCCAGCGTAATTTTTCGGGAACACGGTTTTCATCAAGATCGATGAGGAATTTTATTTCTGATTTCATTATTCTGCTTTTTTAGGTTTATAACGGGAACGCTCAAAGATCGTCTTGGCGTCCATTTTCAACATATCCTGCACGGAAACCTCATTATTTTCCATGAACGATCGAACGATTTGCCAGCCGATCCATTGGCCCACGCGGCCCGGCGATTCATTATCGATATCAAGGTAAAACTTGGAAAAAGGCGCCGGATCGAGAAACCGGTTTGCCAACTTCACATCGGTCTCGTACAACAGCTCGCCTTCGATGAAATAGCGCCAGATATACGACTCGTTTTCTTTGCTCCACGTAATTTGTTCAGGCTTGTAACCGATCTTTTCGGCATCGGTATAATCGGGTAGCAAAATATCCTTCAGGTACAACTCTTTCCCATAATAGACCATTTGCGAAAGAAAAGTATTGTCGGGCGGCGGAATTTTTCTCTTGGCAAAACTGGAGACAATGTCCGGCATCATCTGCCGCTCCTCAAAATTCTGCTTCAGGTACTCCGGGAACGTATAAAACTTGTGCTGTTTTCCAAGGTAAAGCTCAAGTGAAATCAGGATCAGGCTATCGGCGTAAATCGTTTTCGCGTTATAGTCCATTTCCGAAATCAGCGTGACCACTTTCGGCGTGTGCGTCTTCGGGAAATAATATTTGATGTGACGCAGCAAGTCCTCGATTTCACCCTGTTGCTTTCCGAAATCGGAATATTTTTTCTCGACTTCGGTATAAACTTCGCGCCAGAGCGGATCGTTCATTTTTTCGAGCCACACATTGTCGTCATTTCCGGGAAAGAAATAAGGATACTTTTTCTTGAGCTGGGGCAGGCCTTCCGGGGGAGTTTCGAAAAAAAGCTTGTCGAAACGTTCAACCTTGATTTTCAGTGGAATTTCCTCGACTGCTTTTTCGACTTTGGATTTTTTATCACATGCAGTAAATAGAATAATAAATAGGAAAAATAATATAAATTTTTTTTTCATTTCTTTGTCTAATTTAGCAAAGGTTGTTGCTTTTGCACGTCAGGCGCGGGCTGAACTCAAATAATTGCATTTGCCCTGGCTATCCTGCAAATATACATCTACCAAATTATTCCGAAACCTGCCATGCCTAAAAAAAGTACCATACAAGTTCAGGAAGTCAACGATCATATTGTGAGCTGGTTGCGTGACTATGCTGCCAATGCAAACGTTGACGGCTATGTAATTGGTATATCAGGCGGCGTCGATTCGGCGGTAACATCTGCACTTTGTGCACAAACCGGACTTCGTACGCTTTGCGTAGAAATGCCCATACATCAGGCCGAAAGCCATGTGACGCGCGCCCGTGAGCACATTTCGCTTCTTACCAGCCGCTATGAAAACATCAGCAGTGAATTTGTCAACCTGACTCCGGTGTTTGAATCGTTCGAGGGCGCAGTGCCGGTTTGTGAAGATGAGCCACGGGTAAGTCTTGCGCTGGCAAACACGCGGGCGCGGCTGCGGATGACGACGCTTTATTACTTGGGGCAGATTAACAATTTATTGGTGGCGGGAACCGGGAACAAGGTCGAGGATTTTGGCGTTGGATTTTACACGAAGTACGGCGATGGCGGCGTGGATGTGAGCCCAATTGCAGATTTGATGAAATCGGATATTTACGCGCTTGGAAGGTATCTCGAAATTCCGAGGTCAATCCTTGAAGCTGCACCGACAGACGGGCTATTCGGCGACGACCGGAGTGATGAAGATCAGCTGGGCGCAAGCTATGACGAGCTTGAGTGGGCAATGACCGAACTCGAAAAAGGTAAAAAAAGAACCGACTACTCCGGACGTGAGCAAATGGTGCTTCAGATTTTTGAGCGCCTGAACAGGATAAATCAGCACAAAATGAATCCGATTCCCGTATGTCGAATACCGGCGTCGATTAAATAATTTTGGGAAGGCTGATACAAAATTAATTTTTGTTTAACTTTACAGATAGCCCCGTATAAACATTAAAATAGTACGCTTATGATCAATGTGTGTTTAGCGGATAATTATCCGGTGGTACATTTCGGTGTAAAATCGTATTTCAGGGACCATGCTGAAATCAATATAGTATCGAATGTCGGGAACTTCTTCATGATCCCGGAAGCGCTCAAGAACAAAGAAATCGACGTTTTGATCATGGACCTCGAACTTGACGGACTTACGAGCATCTATGAAGTCAAAGCGATTATCAAGAACCATCCTAAAACCAAAATAATAATCTTCACCAGCCTTTCTGAGCAGATTTACGCGCCTAACGCAATAAAATCGGGCGTCTCGGGGTTTGTTCACAAATCTTCGAAACTAGAACAGCTGGGCGTGACGATTATAAAGGTACATCAGGGTACAATTGTTTTGAGCGATGCCATCAAGCGTAATCTGGCGCTTATCGCCAAGCAAAACAAGAGTGAAAGGCTTTATCGGAAATTGTCGAACCGGGAAATCGAGGTGCTGCGTTACCTCAGCGACGGAAAGAAAAACAACGAAATTTCACGAATTTTGAACCTCAACGAGAAAACGGTCAGCACCTATAAACTGCGGCTTTTGACCAAACTCAACGTCACGAACCTCGTCGATCTGGTAAATAAGGCCAAAACACTCGAAATCGTTTAACTATAGCGCGACATTACTCTTCCCAGTTTTTGTGAGAATGAATTGATCAGCCGGTAATAATCCATCGCGGCAGACATGGTCTCGGCATTATCTATTTGAGGATCTGCCGAAACCGACAATTTCAGCTCATTGATTATCCGGTCTACAAGATACCAGCGAAGAGTCAAGATTGTTTCGGAAACATATTGTGCGATCGTCTGGTTTTTTTGTTTGACATAGATCTGGCGGACTTCCCAATTGTGGAGTGCATCGCGCTCTTCCTGCATCAGGATATCAGTAACTTCACCTTCAAAACCCGATGGCAGCCTTGACATGTAATGTTCCAATTGAAACTCTTCGTTCTCGTTATAATAACCGATCAGGTCGTTGTAAATTTCCCTGAACAATGGGTTGGCAAGTTCGACTTCGTCTTCCTGCAGGCTTAAATAGATGCGTTGGTAAACTTTGTACTCTTTCTTTTCAATGGCCTCGACAATTTCGCCTTCGTCATTTGCTTTCAGGAGTACGTCTTCAAACTCTTCAGTACGATTGCCGTATAAAAGCAGGATTTCGATGATTTTCCGCTCGAGTTCGTAAAGTACGTCGACTTTGGCTAGTTCAACGGGATCTTCGTTGCGCACCACCTCAAAGGCTTTTTGTTCCTGTTTGTGCTTCTTTCCGGCGTCGGCAATGTCTTTTTGGACGAGCTGTGCGAGCGTGTTCATAAGCACCTGTTCCGAAATATCCATGATCCTTGCGCATTCGCGGATGTAAATCTCGCGCTGGATACGATCGGGAATTTTGGCGATGCTGTTGACCATATCGCGAATGGTCCCTGCCTTTTTGACCGGATCATTTTGCGCATCTTCCATCAACAGCGATGCCTTGAACTGGATAAAATCTTTCGAATTCGACTGCAGATAAGCGACAAGCTCATCGTGAGGATATTTTTTTGCGAAGCTATCCGGATCTTCTCCGTCAGGAAAAGTGCAAACGCGCACATTCATTCCTTCTTCCAGAATCAGGTCGATTCCACGTACCGATGCCCGAAGTCCCGCAGCATCGCCATCGAAAAGTACGGTTATGTTCTTCGTGAGCCGGTTGATCAGCCGGATTTGGTCGGAAGTGAGCGCCGTTCCTGAAGAGGCGACAACATTCTCAATTCCGGCCTGATGAAACTGGATGACGTCGGTGTAGCCTTCAACGAGGTAACAATTATCCTGTTTCGCGATAGCTTGTTTCGCATGAAAAATTCCATAAAGGACTTTACTCTTATGGTAAACGTCGCTTTCGGGCGAGTTCAGGTATTTTGCAGCTTTTTTATCGTTTGTCAGGATTCGGCCACCAAATCCGAGGACGCGCCCCGACATGCTTTGTATCGGAAACATTACGCGCCCACGAAACCGGTCGATCAGCCGTTCATCTTTGCTGATTGTCATCCCGGTGCTTTCGAGCAGTTCGAGCTTGTAGCCTTTTCCGAGTGCTTCCTTTGAAAAAGCGTCCCAGGTTTCGGGCGAATAGCCAAGTCCGAATTTCCTGATCGTATCGCCGGTAAACCCACGCTCACGGAAGTACGTATAACCGATGGCTTTCCCTTCTTCGGAATTAACCAGAACGTCCTGAAAATATTTCTGTGCGTATTCCAACACGAGATACATGCTTTCGCGGGCGTCTGTTATTGCTTTTTCGGCATCTGTTTTTTCGGTTTCCTCGATTTCGATGTTGTATTTCCTGGCGAGGTAGCGAATGGCTTCGGGATAGGTAAAATGCTCGTGCTCCATCAGGAAAGCGACTGCGTTACCGCCTTTTCCGGAGCTGAAATCTTTCCAGATTTGTTTGACAGGCGAAACCATGAAGGACGGCGAGCGTTCGTCACTGAACGGGCTCAGTCCCTTGAGATTGCTCCCGGCACGCTTGAGTTGGACAAAATCGCCAATGACTTCCTCGACGCGAACGGTCTCGAATACTGTGTCAATCGTGGCTTTGGAAATCATCTGATGGAATATGGGAAGGCACAAAGTTACGAAGTTTTTAGCCCTGATGGAAGCGGCATCCTTTTCTAAAAAACCTCAAAGGTTTTAAAAACCTTTGAGGTTTGGAAAAGATACAGCGAACAGCAGGAATAGCTCCTAAAAAAGAAAAGCGCCCTAAAAGAGCGCTTTCCCGACTATGTAACTAACTTAAACAAAAACTAATTCAGGTCGAAGCGGATTCCCGCCGAGATGTTTCGCTGGTCGATGGCGTTGTGCTCGAACAGCGGATTGAGATCGTATTTCACGTAGAGGCTGACTTCCTTGTAACCGATGTAGCTGCTGACGCCGTAGATGAAATTGTTGACATTGAAATCGCCTTTGGTTTTTTGGGCAACATCGTTTCCGTCTTCGTCTTCATACTCGAGGATTTGTTTCGATTTGATGTTCACTCCGGCATAACCACCAATCCCAAAGCGGAAACTTTTATGCGTCTGGAAAAATCCGTTTTTCTTTCCTGAAAAATCAAACTCCAAATGTGCCGGCAAAACCAGGTACACATTCCTGAATCGCGAATCGCCGAGATTGATCGGGCTGTCGGCAAGGTTTGTCTGGTTGTCATCTTCGACGAAATAGCGGTTATCGGTTGCGCGAAGATTGTTGTACATTAATGAGAGTCCGTATTTCGCGTGCAACAAATTGCTTTTATTCAATATTCTTGTGTTGAAGGTAATTCCCCATTCGTAAAAATGAGATCCCCAAACCTTGAAATCAGAATGCGCGACCTGTTTGTTGGTTTCGAGGTTATTGAGCCCGAACGCAAACACAAATTGCGACGTCGTCCGGCATTCGCCATGAATTGAATCACGTATCTTTTTCTCCTTATCGATAAATTTAACCGGCGATCCTATCTCCAGGGTAAACCGCCCCGTGCTGTCCTGGTCCTTGATTCTGCCCTCGACTTTATCCTTTACCAGCTGATTGAGTTCGACTTGCGCAGCCGCAACTCGGGTCTCGATGCTTTTTGCGCGCGATTCGGCAAGGTGCATTTTGCGTTCGTCCGCCTGGGCATTTGTAATCGACCCACTTTGAAGCTGCGAGTTGACTGCGTCGACTTCAAGTTTAAGTGCGGCTTTTTCTTCTTTTGTAATTTGTTCGATGCGGGTTGCGATGTCCTTCGCCCGCTCTTCGAACGTTTGCTGCGCCATCATTTTGCACGTAAAAAGGCATAAGAGCGCGGCCAGGTGAATGGTAAAACTTTTCATGATTTTGATTTTAATTGATTAATGATTGAAACTCTATTTTGGGTCGTAATTTCTGTTGGCAAGGGCAACCTTTACGGTTTTGTAATTTTTGCTGACGGATTTCAGCACCTTTTCGCGGAAGGAAAGTTCAAGCTCATTGTCGACTTGCGAAAGCAGTGAGGCAGCGTCAACGTTGACTTTCTGCACTGCCAAAAGCGGCCGTTGGGATTGTTCGGCAACTGCCAGCATTTCATCGGCATTTGCAATCTGTGGCTCCTGTGAAATGAGCTTTTCGTTTGAATTTTGCTTTTCTGCAACTGGTGCGGGCTGATTTTGTGCAACCAGTTCGCGATCGGAATTTTTTATTGGAAGCTGGACAGCTTTTGAAGATGGCTTTTGTGTTTTTGGAACGCTTTGCGCGACTTGCTGTTCATCAAAATTTTGGATTGGAGCCGCCTCTTCTATCTTATCGGCGGGCAATTGCGCGGCACCTTTTGGGACTGTATTTTCAATTGCGATTCCTGCCGGAGCTTGCTGCGTTTTGTGCGATTGCCTAAAAAACACGGTCGCCATTAATAAAAAGCCCACGAACGCAGCGGCTACATACATCCAATTGATGCGAAATACCGGTTTCTTTTCTTCGGCGACACTCAACATGGCATCCAATCTGTCCCAGGCCGCTGGTGACGGCTCGATTTCGCGTTCATTAAGTTTTGTGCGAAAATTTTCTTCGAGGTTATATTCTTGCTTTTTCATAATCTGATATTTTAATTGCGGCTCATTTCAAGTTTGCCTGAGCGGCTGATTTGTTCCTGTAGAATCCGCTTTGCATGCGACAGTTGCGATTTTGACGTTCCTTCATTTATCCCGAGCATGTCGGCGATCTCACGGTGTTTATAACCTTCAATGACATACAGGTTGAAAATCATCTTGTAGCCATCGGGAAGTCCGTCAATCAGGAGTTGGATATCGTTAACAGTAAGATCGGTTTCGATGTTGTTGCCGCTTTCTTCAACAAAATATTCATCTTCCATAAAGTTGACCTTCTTTTGCGCGCGCAGAAACGATATGCATTCGTTGACCATTATCCGGCGGATCCAGCCTTCGAAGCTGCCTTTATTCTCAAAATGTTTCAGGTTGGTAAAAACTTTCATGAAGGCGGTAATCATCAGATCTTCGGCGTGGTGTACATCTTTCACGTATTGCCGGCAAACGCTCAGCATTTTTGAAGCGAAACGGGAGTAGATCTTTTGCTGGGCATGGCGGTTATTGTCAACCGCAAGTGCGATGAGTTCTTCCAGTTCCTGATGCAAGTTGATTACCTTCACGACTTCTTTTGTTTCTATGGGTAAAGACGGCAGTGGTTTGAAAATGGTTGCACAAAGGCAAATTTTTTTTTCAAAAAAAAATATAACCTACTGTAAACCAATAGTTATCAAACCGAAAAAAAATTAAATCTTTCTGTCGATTACATAATTTACCATCAGCTGAAGCGCCGATTTATAATCCGAATCGGGGAATGTTGCCAGCAATTCGAGAGCCTCGTCTTTGTATTCCTCCATTTTCCGGCTTGCATAGGTGAGGCCGCCGCGCTCGATCACAAGTGAAATTACCTGTTTCACCCGTTTTTTGTCTTTGTTGTGGTTTTTAATAGAATTGATCAGCCAATTTTTTTCGTCGCGGCTGCAATTGTTGAGTACGTGAATGAGCGGCAAGGTCATCTTTTGTTCCTTGATATCGATTCCGGTTGGTTTTCCGATGGCATCTTCCGTATAATCGAACATATCGTCCTTGATCTGGAAGGCCATCCCGATGAGTTCGCCAAAGAGGCGCATCTTCTCAACGGTTTCGTCATCCGAAATAACCGATCTCGCACCAAGCGCACAGCAGGAAGCGATTAGTGTCGCCGTTTTCTTGCGGATAATCTCATAATAAACATCTTCAGTAATGTCGAGTCTTCTTGCCTTTTCGATCTGCAACAGCTCGCCTTCACTCATTTCCCGGACCGCGACCGAAATGATCTTCAAAAGGTCGAAATCGCCGTAATCGATGGACAGCAAAAGGCCTTTCGATAAAAGATAATCGCCAACAAGCACCGCAATTTTATTTTTCCAAAGCGCATTGATCGAAAAAAAGCCGCGCCTGCGGTTGCTGTCATCCACAACGTCGTCATGAACAAGAGTCGCAGTATGAATCAGCTCAATTACCGATGCGCCGCGATAGGTTCGTTCGTTAACAGTTCCGCCCGACACCATTTTGGCAGTCAGGAATACGAACATGGGCCGCATTTGCTTGCCTTTTCGGTTAACGATGTAGTAGGTAATCCTGTTGAGAAGCGCCACGCGTGAGGTCATCGCTTCATAGAACTTCTTCTCGAAAAGTTCCATTTCATGATGGATGGGCTCCTTTATTTGCTGGGTGATCTTCATTCCGACCCAAATATACTACATTATGGTAAGCGTTACGACTTGTTGGCCAACTGTCCGCAGGCGGCGTCGATGTCTTTTCCGCGACTACGTCGTACTTTCACCACAATGTTGTTCGCTTCCAATGCGTTGATGTAGGTATTTATCGCCTCCTCGGACGCCTGTTGGAACCGGTCGTCTTCGATGCTGTTGTATTCGATTAAATTGACCTTGCACGGAACGTATTTACAAAACCGGACCAGGGCTGCGATTGAAGCCGGATCGTCGTTGATACCTTTCCAAACCACATATTCGTAAGTAATCTTGCTTCGCGTCTTGTCGTACCAATATTGCAATGCTTCACGAAGGTCGGCGAGAGGGAAATTTTTGCTGAACGGCATGATCTCGGATCGGATTTCATCGATTGCCGAATGAAGGGACACCGCGAGCTTGAACTTTGCGCCATCGTCTGCAAGCTTTTTGATCATTTTCGGTATTCCCGAAGTCGAGACCGTAATGCGCTTTGGCGACATTCCGAGTCCTTCCGGCGCAGTGATCTTTTCAATTGCCGACAGCACATTGTTGTAGTTCATAAGCGGTTCGCCCATTCCCATAAACACTATGTTCGAAAGCGGCCGGTTGTGGTAAAGCCGGCTTTCGGAATCAATTGCAACAACCTGGTCATAAATCTCATCGGGATTGAGGTTTCGCATCCGTTTGAGCCGTGCGGTTGCGCAAAAGTTGCAATCCAGGCTGCAGCCAACCTGACTCGAAACGCACGCTGTCGTCCGGGCATTTGTCGGTATCAAAACCGATTCAACGACGAGGCCGTCATGCAGCCTCACGGCATTTTTAACGGTTCCGTCAGAACTGCGTTGCATTTGATCGACCTTGATGTGGTTGATGACAAAATTCTGATCGAGCATCTGCCGCGTTTCCTTGCCCACATTTGTCATATCGTCAAACGAATGCGCGCCTTTCGCCCAAAGCCATTCATAAACCTGGTTTCCGCGAAATGCCTTATCGCCATTGGCCACAAAAAAATCACGCAACTGGTCGCGCGTCAATGATCGAATGTCTTTTTTTTGGGTTTCCATCGGTGCAAATTTAAGTCAAAATGCGCAGAATACGTGGGTGTTTCGTAAGTTTGCGTTGAACCGAAAACGCAAAAAACAGACAAATCATGCATTTCATTTCGAGTGAACTTGAAGATTACATTGCCGCGCATTCGGAACCGGAACCGGAACTGCTTGCTGCGTTGGACCGCGAAACACATTTGAAAGTGCTGCAGCCGCGAATGCTCAGCGGACATTTCCAAGGGCGTGTTTTGAGTCTGCTTTCGAAACTCGTTCGTCCGACTAACATCCTCGAAATCGGGACCTACACCGGCTATTCGGCACTTTGCCTTTGCGAAGGCCTGCAGCAGGAAGGCCGACTCCATACAATAGACATCAAGGAAGAGTTGTACGATTTCCAAAGAAAATATTTCGACCGATCACCGTGGGGTAAGCAGATTGACCAGCATCTCGGCGACGCGACAGTAATTATTCCGACGCTGGATTTAAAGTTCGATCTAGTGTTTATCGACGCGGACAAGGAAAACTACATCAACTATTTCAAACTTGTGGTTCCTAAAATGAATAAGGGCGGAATTATAGTATCGGATAACGTGCTGTGGAGCGGGAAAATTCTGGAGCCTGTCAAACCGAACGACAAAAGCACGCAAATACTACTGGAATACAATAAGCTGCTTAAGGAAGATCCACGAGTTGAAACCGTTTTGCTGCCTATCCGCGACGGGCTAACCGTTAGTCGGGTTATCTAGGTTTTCCTTCTGCGGAAAAAATCGGTTACGCAAAAATCGGTAGAGCTGGTAAATCAGGGTTGCGGTAAAAATTCCCCAGATATATCCACACAAAATATCCAACGGATAGTGAAGACCAAGGTAAATCCTGCTATAAGCAAAAATAAGCGGCCAGATGAAGATAATTCCCATATACTTCACGTAACGGCGCATTACCAGGAAAAGAAAAAAGGCAACCGACATCGAGTTGGCGGCGTGACCGGAAAAAAAGCTAAAGGAATTTCGCGATTGGACAACGCGCATGAGATGAGCCAGCTCGGGCGTGCTGCCGGGACGCAATCGATGGAAGTAATTTTTTACGATGTTCGTGGTCTGATCGGTAAAGGTGAGCTGAACGGTAACAAGAATGAATAGCAGAAGCGCGTGTTTCCATCCGAGATGCCGGAACAAAAGATAGGCAATCACAATGAAAACAGGAACCCAGCACACTTGCTTGGTGATGAGAAGCCAGAAGGAATCCCACCTTTCCGACCCGAGGCCGTTCAGAAAAAGGAAAAGTTCCTTGTCGATTTCAAGGATGTTCTTTAACATTTAGCTCTGGCGTTTAATTGGCCCTTCCACCGGAATATCGGTTGCAGGTGGCAGAGTTGCCCCGTCTTCGTTAACGGCAGCTTCCATCTTAGCAAGTTTCTCGCGAAGAAGCTCTATTTCGGTTTTTATCGGATCGGTTGAAGAATTTGCGTTTTCATTCACCATTCTTGTAAAGCCTTCTTTGGCTTTGTTGATTTCTTCCGATATCCCGCCGGTAAGTTCTTTCAAATCGAGACCGCCGTCACGGGCACTATTGTGGATTTCACTTTTGATATCATTGGTCGCATTTTTCAGCTGCGCCATTCCTTTTCCAAGTGTTCGGGCAATTTCTGGAATTTTATCGGACCCGAAAAATATCAGGATGATAAACAGGATAAAAATGAATTCGCCACCACCGATTCCAAACATAACAAAACTATTAAGCAGCAGCAAAGTTACAAAGTTGCCCTGCGGAAAGCATTACATTAACAATAAATTAGTCGAATTTAGATTTGGTTTCGGTTTTCGGCCATTCATTGTTCGTCACGTCAATATCGGCAGTTTCCAGTTCAGGATCGATAGTAATCTTTGAAATTTCCTTTGCGGTTGCAAACGTCCGGATCACCTCAGCATCATTCATCCGCCAGATTTGCGCAGGGAAAACTTGTCTTTCAGTAGTTCCGTCGGTGAACGTCAACTGTACAATGATTGGCATCACGAGTCCGCCCGGCTTGTTGAACGTCACCTGGTAAAAGAACTTCGGATTGGCCAGCTTTGCTCGTTCTTCAGGTGAAAAGGTAGTCTGAAGGTATTCATCGAGTGGCTTCACACTGCTGATATCAAGCGCTTTCGCGACTTCAGGCTTCACATCATCAGTTTTATCGGCGATCATGTAAACCATCGGACCGTTTGCAGCGGCACGACGGCGGCGGCCTTCATTCTGGCCCGCAGCCTTGTAATCTTTTGGCGGCTCTGCACTCACGAAATATTGCTTCACTTCCTTGATCCCGATGTCATTGAAATCGGTTGTATAGAACCAACCTCGCCAAAACCAATCCAGATCGACACCGGAAGCGTCTTCCATTGTGCGGAAGAAATCCTCGGGCGTGGGATGCTTGAATTTCCAGCGGTTCGCGTACATTTTAAAAGCGTAATCAAAAAGATCGTGACCCATAATCGTTTCCCGCAGTATGTTGAGCCCGGCCGCCGGTTTCCCGTAGGCATTGTTGCCAAATTGTCTGATGCTTTCCGAGTTGGTCATGATCGGTTCGAGCCTGCTTTGGTCGCCGCTCATATAAGGAACGATCAGTTTCGCCGGGCCGCGGCTGACGGGAAATGCAGGATCCCACGCAATTTCTGCCAGGTATTCCATAAACGTGTTAAGGCCTTCGTCCATCCAGGTCCACTGCCGTTCATCGGAATTGACGATCATCGGGAAAAAGTTATGTCCGACTTCATGAATTATCACGCCCATCATTCCGAATTTGGTCCGATCGGTGTATTTGCCGGTTTCATCAGGCCGGCCGAAATTCCAGCAGATCATCGGGTATTCCATTCCCTGGTCCTGTGCGTTTACGGAGACTGCTTTCGGATATGGAAAATCGAAAGTGTGGCTTGAGTAGCTTTTTAGCGTATGCGCAACGACTCGGGTTGAATATTCTTCCCAAAGCGGATTTCCTTCCTTCGGATACAGCGATACTGCCATGACGTCTTTTCCGCCCAGCTTCACTGCCATCATATCGCAAATGAATTTACGCGAGGTCGAAATCCCGAAATCACGCACACTTGTCGCCTTGAATTTCCAAGTTTTCTTCTTGTCGGAAAAACCTTTTTCGCGCTGCTCGGCTTCGGCCTGCGTAGCAATTATGACAGGCTTATCGTATGACTTTTCGGCCTGCGCGTATCGGGCAAGCTGTTCGGCAGTATAAACTTCCTTGCGATTTTGAAGAACCCCGGTCGCTTCCATAAAATGGTCGGCGGGAACGGTGATGCTGACATCGAAATTGCCAAATGGCAGCGCAAACTCGCCACTTCCCCAGAATTGCATGTTTTGCCAGCCTTCGACGTCGTTATAAACCGCCATCCGCGGATAAAACTGCGCAATAACATAGAGGTTGTTGCCGTCTTTGTCGAAGTGTTCGTATCCGGAACGGCCGCCATCGATCATGTAATTATTGATGTTATACCACCATTTTACAGAAAAACTGACTGACTCGCCGTGCTTCAATGGTTTCGGAAGATCGATTCGCATCATCGTTTCATTGATCGTGTACGGCAGCGGTTTCCCCGCCGCATCTTTTACGTATTCGATCTTAAATCCGCCGTCAAATTTCTGTTCGAGGTAATTTCGGGAAAAAGATCCGACCGAAATTGCAGTTGGCGCTGTTGTATTCTGCACCAATGGCGATTTTGATGTCCGCGCAATCTGGTTCTGGTCGAGTTGCATCCAAAGATACTCGAGCTGTTCTTTTGCATTGTTGTGGTAAGTCACCGTTTCGGTTCCTGACAGCCGCGCATTTTTATCGTCAAGCTCAACGTTCATTACATAATCGGCTTGCTGCTGATAATATTCCGGACCCGGCGCACCGGAGGCCGTGCGGTACATATTCGGTGTTGCCAGTTCGGTATACATCTGGCGGAATTTGTTGTTATCGGTGTGGCCGCCTTCTTTCGTTTTCGGAGTTTCCTGTGCGGCCATTGGAAGTGCTGCGAGCAACAGCAGTGCGGATATCTTTCTCATATCTTGAGTTGAATTTCTAAATTTTTATGGTTCCCGAAGGACTGTCGGAAGTAAGCAATAGGCTGCTTTTCTTGCCGTAAATGTTCGTTTGTATGATATTTTGTTGTTCCGTTACAAGGTCGAAAAGCAATTTGTTTTGTATTTCCAGTGATTTGACCTGAGAAACTTCGCGGATGCTGTAATAACAAATTAAAACATTGTTCTCAATTTCGCTTGACCGATAAACCAAAGGGCGACGCTTGCCATTGATTTCGATTGTAAAATTCGCGTCGATATATTTTTTCATCAGTTCAATATCCTGATCGGTTTGACCCTGATCAGCGACATGCACCGGGCGTCCGTATTTTTTTTCGAGGGCCTTGTTCAGGTCATCGATAAAGATTCGTGAAGTAATTTCCATTGTCTGTTTTCCCTGGTTGTAATTGATCTGGAAAATAGCAACGTAAAATTTATGCGCCGCGAACGAACTGGCAGTCACTACCAGAATCAGCGCAAAAAAAGCAGTAAAAAACCTTCTCATTTTTCAAATATAATTATTTAAAGACTGACGACATCAACTGTTTGTAGGAAGTTGCCAGTTTTGCAGCCTCGAACTTCATCAGCGGTTTGTTCTTCGCACGAAGTTGCATCACGAACGCCTCATCATCGATCAAATAGCGCTTGAAGTCGCCGACGTAAGCTTCCGGAATGCCAAGCTGATCCGTGTAAAACGAATCTTCAAACGTAATTTCAAGCCTCGCCAGCAGTCGTTCTTTTAGTTCAACATCGACCTCTTTTTTTAGCATTGTCGTTCGACCCGACATCCAGTTCACCAACGGATCAAGAACGCCTGCTTTGGCGGTATAAAGCTTTCTTTCGGCCGGGGTGAACTTTTTATGGTCTTTGTGCATTTTCAGCAGATCGTCAGGAATGGCGCGCTGCGTGATGATAACTTCTTCCAGCTGGATTGGTTTCGAAACCATCGTAATCAGGATTTCCGATTTTTGAAGATCATCGGGCTGGACCGTGTAATGGCGGTATTCAAAAGTTTCTTTTTGCAGAAATAACACATCGCCGGTTTTGGCAGCAATAATGAAATCGCCATTGAAGGCGGTTGTGGCCGACTTCTCATTGGTCAGATTCACGACATTGATGCGGTTCACCGAAGTCGAATCGGCGGAAATTACCCTGAAATGCAGCTTCATGTCCTGTGCGAAAAGCGATGCCGACAGCAGCAGGAAAGCCGCGATGATAAAATTATTTCTTTTCAACTGAAATTGTGTCTAAGTATTTTACGGCAAGATCCGATAGAACGAACGAAAGCATCGCTTTATTTTTATCGGCCAGCATCGAACGCAGCCGCTCATTGTCGGCAAGATAATAAAGAAATCCCTTTACGTACGCTGCCGGAATCTTGAGATATTGGGTGTAAAAAGAATCCTCGAACATCGCCTCAAGTTTGGCGATAAGAAATTCTTTTCTTTCGGTTTGCACTTCTTTTTTCAACATTGCTGTTCGACCGCTGATTGCGTTCAGGATCGGATCGGTCTGCATTCCGCCACCGAGAAGTCCGAGGAAATCTGTCGGTTTCAGATCGCCTGCGGTTTTCAGTTTTCGCTCAGCCGGCGTGTAATGCCTCTGCCCTGCCGGAATTATCCCCAGATCGACCGCATTAATCTTGTTGTAATTGACGATTGTCACTTCTGAAAGCATATTTGGCGAAGATTCAAGCCGGATGAAATATAGGTCCATATCAAAATCACCCTGAGTGAGCAAGAGCCGCGCGGCCTTGAATTGAATGGAGGAAATCCGCAGGCTGTCGCCCTGTTTCGCCATCATTGTGAAATAACCGCCTTGTTTTGTTGTGACGCTTTTATCGGTCTGGATGTTAGTGATTTCGATTCCCTCGAGGTTTTCCGAACGGGCGACAATTTTTCCTTTTAATAGTGTGCGCTCATCATCCTGCGCGAATGCCGACGGTGAAATAAACGACAAGAAAGAAACCAAAAAAAGCAGTCGGCTGCGGTGTTGCATGCGGTAAAAGTATTTTATTGTTTGCCCAATAAAATATTAAGGCGCTTTTAAAATTATGTTAATGCACTTTTCTTAGATTGCAACGGAAGCCATATTTTTGGAAAAAAAACATGAAGCGACTCCTCATTGCAAGCACCTCAACTCTTCATGGCGGAGGATATCTCGAATACCTGATGCCCGAAATCGAAAAACTTTTTGAAAATGCAAAACAGATAATTTTTGTCCCTTTTGCGCGGCCCGGCGGGATTTCGCATGACGATTACACACAGCGCGTAAGGGAAGCATTTTCGGCAATTGGCAAGGAAGTGCTCGGACTCCACGAATTTGACGATCCGAAAAAGGCAATCCGGGAAGCTGAAGGCATTTTCACCGGCGGAGGCAATACTTTTTTGCTGGTTCGGCAACTTTACGAGTTGGAATTGATGGAACTAATGGCGAAAACAGTGAACGACGGAACGCCTTATCTTGGCAGCAGCGCCGGAAGCAACATTTGCGGATTGACCATGCAGACGACCAATGACATGCCGATTGTCTTTCCATCTGATTTCAGGACAATGGGATTGATTCCGATGAATTTGAACCCGCATTATCTCGACGCCGACCTTCAATCGAAGCACATGGGGGAAACACGTGAAACAAGAATCAGGGAATTCCACCAGTTTAACTCGATTCCGGTGCTTGGGCTCAGGGAAGGAAGCTGGCTGGATGTGAACGGTGAAAATATAATCCTGCGTGGCCGGTTTAGCGCGAGGTTGTTCCGAAAAGGCATCGATCCTGAGGAATTGGCTTCCGGAACCGATCTGGCGTTCATCAAATAATGGAAGCCGCTTCGCCCGGGCTCTCGCGTTAGCGGTTGAAGCGGCATCCTTTTTTTGATATCGGTTGAACCGATGAAATAAAGCGGAAAAAAAAGATACAGCGGAAAACGCGAAAAACGCCCAAAAAAATCCAAAAAAAAATCCCGGACAAGTATCCGGGATCTGAGCGGAAGACGAGGCTCGAACTCGCGACAACCAGCTTGGAAGGCTGGAGCTCTACCAACTGAGCTACTTCCGCATTATCACAACTTCAGCAACAGCGTCACATCGTGTTTGTGGGTGCAAATATAAATAATAACTTTTCTTCATTGCAAATTTTTTCAGCTAAAAAAATAACCAATAAAAATTAGCTTAAAAAGTGAAATTTTTTTATAATATATTTACTTCAGAATCATCAAAATGGAATTGATAAAAGAAATTTCCGCTTCTGCGACTTATGCGGTACGGCATCCGGTTCTTCGGCCGGGAAAGCCGATCGACAGCTGCCACTTCGAAGGCGACGAGCTGCAATCGACGCACCATTTTGGGTTGTTTACAGCCGGAACTCTCGCAGGCGTGGTGTCGATATTTGAAGCGTTGAATGCGCTTTTCGAAACGCCAAACCAACTCCAGCTTCGCGGAATGGCGGTTCTTCCTTCGTTTCAGAACAAAGGCTTCGGACACAAGCTTGTTGATAAATGCGAGGAATTCATTGCGGGCAAAGGCGGCGCGCTGCTGTGGTTCAACGCCCGGATTCTCGCGGTGCCGTTCTATCGGAAACTTGGTTATGAGATTATTGGCGCCGAATTCGAAATTGCCGGTGTTGGCCCGCATTATGTGATGTACAAGACAATTACTTCCTGAAATGTTCCGGCGCACTTTCCTGCTTCTGGTGTTTTTTACGGCTTTTGCCTGCAAGAAAAACGCGCCACCCGCGCCAATGCCAAAGCCGATTCACACCGCGGCCATAAACAATGAAGGAATTGTCATCGACTCTTTGTTTGTTAAGCGGGTTGCCGACAGTACAACCGCTGCCTTCTATCGAAGCAATAATTTCAAATCGGTTTGGGACAATAAAAAAGATCGGGAGATTGTGACATTGGCGCTTTCGCGTGCTGATTTGGATGGACTTGACCCGAAAGACTATAGGGCAAAAGAATTGTTTTACCTTGAAAGCCGCTATGCCAAGCTGAACCAGCGAGAAATTGCCGAATACGATCTTAAACTGACGGTGAATCTCGCGAAATTTCTGCTTCACATGATGCAAGGGAAACTCAATCCCCGTGAACTCTACAAAAACTGGGACCTGCCGCGGAAAAAGATTGACATCAACAGCATCATCGCAGAAGCAATTGTGGGCGATTCGCTCGAACAGGCAATTGCATCGGCCCGGCCAAAGCATTTTATGTACGCGAGCCTCCAACAAGGGCTGAGGCAAATTCGCACCTTGCCGAAAGACCATTTCCGGCCCTTTGATACCGACATGAGAAAACTGTCCTGCAACGACACCAGCGAAATCGTGCTTCGGATAAAAAAGCGGCTAATTTACTGGAAAGACCTTAAGAAATCGGATTCACTTACCAACCTCTATGATCACCAAATGTGCAACGCGGTAAAGCGGTTTCAGTCGCGGCACGGCTTGGCATCCGACGGAGTCATCGGAAAAGCCACGTTGGAAGCGCTGAATTTTACGCGCGAAAAACGCAGGGAGCAGATTGTTGCAAACCTCGAACGGTGGCGCTGGTTTCCGCGGAATTTCAGCAATCACTACCTCATCGTGAACATTCCGGGTTATACGCTGCATGTTGTAAAGGACGGCGATACGGTAATGGAGAAACGGATTGTGGTGGGAAAACTTGAACGCCGTACACCGGTTCTGACATCGACCTTCAGCAATATTGTTTTTAACCCGACGTGGACGGTTCCGCCAACGATAATCAGGGAAGACCTCGTCCCATCGGCTTCAAAGAACCGAAGTTATTTCGCCGAAAGGGAAATCGATATTTTCGATGGAAAAAATAACGCGGTGAATCCGGAAGCATGGAACCCGGCAAAACCGGGAAACTACCGATATGTGCAACGTCCGGGTGACAACAATTCGCTGGGGAACGTAAAGTTCAATTTCCCGAACCATTATACGGTATATCTCCACGATACGAATCACCGCGATTTCTTTGCCCGGAACAGGCGATCGCTGAGTTCCGGCTGTGTTCGCGTGGAAGATCCATTGCCGTTAGCCGAATACATGCTCGACAGCAAGGAATGGACGCTCGATAAGATTTTGGAAAAAATTGCGACTAAAGAGACGACTTACGTTAAAGTGCGAAACCACATAAATATCTACCAGCTCTACTGGACAGCATGGAGTGAAAACGGCCAGCTCGTATTCAGGGACGACATTTATGCGCTCGACGGTGAGCTTTACGACCGCTTAAGAAACTAACAAGCGGCTTTTCGTATTTACTGAAGGATGATAGATGAAAAGGCAGGATTTGTCTTTAATGGTATTGATAATCTTATTGGTCATTTCAACCGGTATTGCAGGACAACCCTGGCTTCTGCCAAGCCTGTTGTGATTTTTGATGAACGATTCCGATACATAATCGGCGCCATGCATCACAACCGAGCGGCTTCTTGCATTGTCATTCAATCCCTTTTCTAATCCATCCAGCCTTAGTGACATTCCGTGCTTGCCGGTATAAATTTCGCCGGTAGCGTAAAATCCCAGGCTGCTTTTATTGGATTCGTTTGCGTTCGAAAAGCTGGTGGCAAACTCCTCGCCTGTGTTCTTTCCGTGTGCAACAAGCGAATTAAACAAGATAGTCTGTGAATCAAGATCGATTACCCAAAGACGTTTCGTGTTAGACGACAGGCTGAAATCAACAATTGTCAGCAAGTCTTTTTTGACAAGCCCTTGTTCTTTTAACCGATAAAATCCGTTGAGCGCCTTTTTGAAGCTTGCGATCTTCGGCATTGCAAAATGATTCGCATTCAGATGGCTGTATATGTTCTCTGCCCTGACATCGGCGTCGGCCTTGGCAGTAACAGCGATAAATCGTTGGTTGTTCGATTTCACTTCGGTAACCGAATGTGACATCAGGAAAAATGCAATCAGTGGGAAAAATTTAAAAATCATATAATTTTCAGGTTAATAGTAAAGGCTTGGGGCGCCAAATATATTCTTTAAAACTACTTTTATATTATTTATCACAAAAAAAATACGTTTAACGGCAACTTTTATCGTCGAAAAGCGTACTTGAGCCCCGCCCTTGTCAAAAACAATACCAAACATATTGATTTTCAGACGGCTCATTAGAAAACGGAAGGATTACCGAATTATTATAAAATTATTTTGAAAATGTATAAAATATATACTTTTGCTCCTCAAACATCACTTCATGGCCCGCACCGGAATCCTATCGCTGCTCTTCATTTTGATGGTTTCTTCGGCTTTCGGGCAAAAGAAAACACTTCAGGCTGTTCGCGTTACGGAAAACATCTCGATAGACGGCCAACTTAGCGAACCGGCATGGCAGAACGCGCCGGTAGCCACCGATTTCGTGATGTTTGCACCCGACAACGGGAAGCCTATCAGTCCGGAGAAAAAAACTGACGTCAAGATTCTTTTTGACGACAATGCCATCTACATCGGCGCAGTTATGATCGATGACGATCCGAGCAGAATCATGCGCGAAATGACCCAGCGCGACATCTTTGGCAGTGCCGACAATTTTGGGGTGTTTATAAACGGTTTCAACGATGGCCAGCAGGATTTTCGATTTTTTGTCAGCGCCGCCGGTGTACAAATGGATTGTGTAACCACAACAAGCAACGGCGAAGATTATTCATGGGACGCGATCTGGGACTCGCAAGTCACGATTACCGATTTTGGTTGGGTTGCCGAGATTCGAATACCTTATGCGGCGCTTCGGTTTTCCAATTCAGAAAAGCAAACCTGGGGTTTGAACATGTACCGTGAAATCCGCCGCGACCGCCACGAATACAGCTGGAATCGTATCGATACGAAAATCGGTTCCGAGCTCACTCAGTCCGGAATCCTCGAAGGAATCGAAAATATCAAGCCGCCAACAAGGCTTTTCTTTATTCCTTACTCGTCGTATTACCTCAACACCAATAATACCGATACTGAAAATACGGTGAAAGTCGGCCTCGACATCAAATACGGCATCAGTGATTCCTTTACGCTCGATGCGATCCTCGTTCCCGATTTCGGCCAGACGCGGTATGACAACGTCGAGCTGAATCTGGGTCCGTTTGAGCAGCAGTTCAACGAAAACAGGCCTTTCTTTACCGAAGGAACCGATTTATTCAACAAGGGAAATCTTTTGTACAGCCGGCGAATCGGCGGAAGCCCTTCAACATTGCTGACCGATCCCAACCCCGATGTTATCGTCGAGAATCCGCCGACGGTGAACCTTCTCAACGCAATTAAAGTTTCAGGTCGCACAGAAGGCGGCCTCGGAATCGGAATCCTGAACGCGGTCACCGAGAAAACCTATGCCTATGCGCACAATCCGATCGATCATACCAGCTATCGGCGTGTAATCGAACCTTATACAAATTACAACGTATTGGTTTTTGACCAGCGCTTCAGAAAAAATTCTTCGGTTTCGCTTGTCAATACCAATGTTACCCGCGATGGTGAATTCCGCGATGCCAATGTATCGGCGTTTGTATTTGATCTCAATACGAAAAAGAATACCTATAATCTGTCCGGCGATTTTAAATACAGCTACATCAACGAGCTGGGTGACGCAGACGATAAAAAAGGAATCAACACTTCGCTCTATTTTGCCGATACCGCCGGAAAGTACCGCTACGGCGCGGGCGGACAGTACGTTTCGAAAGATTTCGACGACAATGATCTTGGGATCAATTTCCTGACGCATTTCTATTCGCTTTATGTTAATGGAAGCTACAGAATCCTGAATCCGAATAAATCGTTCAATGCTTTCTCCATCTACGCGAATGCCTATAGCGAATACGATAATTCAACCGGCCGAGTGCAGCAGGCGAATTTCAATTTCAACATCAATTCGACAAATCATAAGAACGATTATTACGGAATAGGGTTCAACAGCCGCCCATTTGAAACCTACGATTTTTATGAGCCGCGTTTCGAGGGACGATTTGTTTACATCCCGAAAAACGTCGGCGGATTTTTCTTCTTTTCATCGAATTACAACCGCAAGTTTGCCATCGATTTCCAGCCCTCGTTTACAATTACCGACGAAGCGCACCGCGAGACCTGGAGCCTGTATATCGAGCCGAGATACCGCTTTACGAACAGGATCACCGGAAATATCGCCTTCAATTTTACGAGGCAAAACAACAATGTCGGATATGTCGACAACACTTATGTGGATGAAGCCACGCCGTTCGATATCATTTTTGCCAAACGCAACCGTTCGACTTACGTGGTTTCGGCCGGCGGAAAATACGCGATAAATAAAGACATGACGATCAATCTCAGCACTCGCTATTATTGGTCGTATGCCGAAAACAGAGCGTTTTTCAACCTCACGCCCGACGGCTACCTTTCGCCGACGACTTATGATGGCAACATGAATTCGAATTTCAATACGTGGAATCTCGATTTGTCGTATTCGTGGTGGTTTGCGCCCGGAAGCCAGATTTCAGTGCTGTACCGAAACGACTCGAATACCTTCGTGCGCGAGATCAATACCGAGATCGGAAGTAACTTCCGCGGACTCTTCCAGGACAATCTGAACCACGTATTTTCAGTGAGCATCCGGTACTTTATCGACTACAACCAGGCAAAGAACTGGTTTAAAAAATAGCTACCTTTGCAGTCGGTTTCCGCCGCAAAATTCCCATCATTATGAATAAGAAAGTGATCCTGATGATCCTTGACGGATGGGGCAAATCGCCCGATTCGAAAGTATCCGCAATCGACAACGCCAACACCCCATTTATCGACAGCCTTTATACGCGATACGCCAACGCGCAGCTGCGAACTGATGGACTCAACGTTGGGCTTCCTGAAGGACAAATGGGAAATAGTGAAGTCGGCCACATGAACCTAGGCGCGGGACGCATCATTTATCAGGACCTTGCGAAGATCAATTTGGCAGTTGCCAATAATACGATGGGAAAGGAAAAAACGCTGGTGGAAGCTTTTGAATACGCCAAGCAGGGAAACCGTAAAGTGCATTTTCTCGGTTTGCTTTCCGATGGCGGCGTACATTCGCACATCAGCCATCTTTTTGCGCTTCTGGACGACGCTGAAAAAGCCGGTTTGGAAAAAGTATTCGTCCACGCATTTACCGACGGCCGCGACGTGGATCCAAAATCGGGAATAAACTTTCTAACGTCATTGGAAAATCATATTGCCGGATCGCATGCAAAACTGGCATCGGCTGTTGGTCGGTATTATGCAATGGATCGCGACAAACGCTGGGAGCGCGTAAGGATCGCCTACGATTTACTGGTCAGCGGCATCGGAATGCCATCAGACGACATTGTTGCATCGGTTAGAAAAAGCTACGAGGAAGGCGTAACTGACGAATTCATCCGCCCTATCGTGATGACCGAAAACGGAAAACCTGTGGCTACCATCGAAGATGGCGATGTGGTGATTTTCTTTAACTTCCGCACTGATCGCGGCCGGCAGCTGACACAAGTGCTGACCCAGGCCGACATGCACGAATTCAACATGCACAAACTGTCGCTTTATTACGTGACAATGACCAATTACGACGACAATTTCGAAGGAATCCGCGTAATTTACGATAAAGACAATATCACTGAGACTTTGGGTGAAATCCTCGAAAGAAATCACAAAACACAAATACGAATTGCCGAAACTGAGAAATATCCGCACGTGACATTTTTCTTTTCCGGCGGCCGAGAAGAGCCTTTCATTGGCGAAAAACGAATTTTATGCCCGTCGCCTAAAGTCGCAACCTACGATCTCAAACCGGAAATGAGCGCTTATGACCTGACTGCGGCACTGGTTCCGGAGCTCGAGGCGAAGTCGGCGGATTTTATCTGCCTGAATTTCGCAAACGGCGATATGGTTGGCCACACCGGATCGATGGAAGCCGCAATCAAAGCCTGCGAAGCCGTTGACATTTGTGTCCACAAAGTAATAACCGCCGCGCTTGCAAACGGATATACAACTTTGCTCATTGCCGACCATGGAAATTGCGAGACGATGATCAATCCGGATGGCTCGCCAAACACGGCGCACACAACGAATCCGGTGCCGATTATATTGATCGACAATGAGCTTCACGAAATTCACGACGGCATTCTGGGTGATCTGGCGCCGACAATACTTGAACTGATGGGGATTGAAAAGCCGATGTCGATGACCCGGAATTCACTGCTGCATAAGTAGTTTATTCGTATTTTTGCCACTCAAAATTAAAAAATGATTATTCCGAAAACCCGCGAAGAGATCGAACTGATGCGAGAAAGTGCGCTGTTGGTCTCGAAAACACTGGGAATGATAGCGACCGAGATCAAACCCGGGGTGACTACGCTTCGTCTCGATAAGCTTGCTGAAACTTTTATACGCGACCATCAGGCGGAGCCGGGATTCCTCGGACTTTACGGCTGTCCTTCGACGTTGCTCACGAGCGTCAACGAGCAGGTCGTTCATGGCTTGCCCACCGATCGGCCGATCGAAGATGGCGACATTGTATCGGTTGATTGCGGCGTATTGAAAAACGAATTTTACGGCGATCACGCCTTTACATTTGAAGTCGGAACCGTCGCACCTGAAACAAAAAAACTCCTTCAAATTACCAAAGAATCGCTTTACATCGGCATTCGGGAATTCCGCTCCGGAAATCGTGTTGAAGATATCGGAAATGCAATCCAAAAATTTACGGAAGCTCACGGATACGGCGTTGTCCGCGAATTGGTTGGCCACGGCTTGGGGCGAAAAATGCACGAAGATCCTGAAGTGCCAAATTACGGCAAGCGCGGCCGCGGAAAACTGTTCGTAGAAGGAATGGTCATCGCGATCGAGCCGATGATCAACATGGGAACAAAAAACATCAAGCACCTCAAAGACGGCTGGACGATTATCACCGCGGATAAAAAACCAAGCGCCCACTTTGAGCACAACGTGGCGCTGATCGATGGAAAGCCCGAACTGCTCTCAACTTTCGCATACATCTATAAAGCTTTGGGAATTACGTCAGACGAGGAAAAAGAGTTCCGCAAAACGACTTTGTCGATTTAATCCGGATGAAAAAAGTTTTCAGGTTCCTGCTCAACGCCGTGCCGCGTCCTTTGCTGATCCGGCTGAGCTACGTTGTGCGGCCGCTTTTTGCGCTGGCGATGCGCGGCAAAGGATTTTCGGATCCGATCGACGGAAAAACCTATCGCAGCTTTCTGCCTTACGGTTATGGAACGCAAAGAAACAATGTACTTGCGCCGGGAACGTTGTCACTTGAGCGTCACCGCTTGCTTTGGCTGTACCTGAAAAACGAAACTGATTTTTTTACTGCGCCGCATAAAGTTCTTCATTTTGCGCCCGAACAGGCATTTTATCGCCGTTTCAGGAAGATGCAAAACCTTGACTACGTTACAACCGACCTGAATTCACCTTTGGCCGATGTGAAAGCCGACATCTGCAAACTGCCATTTGCTAATGATGAATTCGACTTCATCCTTTGCAATCACGTTCTTGAACACATCCCCGACGACACTACTGCGATGAAGGAGCTTTTCCGGGTGATGAAGCCCGGCGGAACCGGCATTTTCCAGATACCGCAGGATTATTCAAGGCAAGTTACTTTTGAAGATAATTCAATTACCGACCGAAATGAGCGCGCAAGAATTTTTGGCCAATACGATCACGTCAGGGTGTACGGACTCGACTATTTCGACAAGCTGAGAGCAATCGGATTTAAGGTAAATGAAGTCGATTATACTTCTGTGCTACCTAAGGAACTTGTTGCCGAGTATGCGCTTGCTGCGGGCGAGATTATTCCCGTTTGTCACAAACCGCGGCGGTAGGCACAATTTCGGGGACGATAAATTGTTATATTTACCTTTCCTAAATTAAATGCTATGCTCAAGCGTCTGCTTTATGCGCTGTTTCTGGCTTTCGCAGCAATTCCCGTTTTTTCCCAGGCTGTAACCGAAGTTGCGCCGCCATTCAACATCAAAACGATTGCGTTTACACAAAACGGCCTGGTGACAGTGCCTGTTTTCAGTTTCAATGACAGCTTCCGGCTCGAGTTTGATGACCTTTTCGGCAATGAAGCAAATTATTACTACGAAATCGTCCACTGTAATTACGATTGGAAACCATCTGAACTCGCTCAGACCGAATACCTTCAGGGTTTTGACGGGCAGCGCATCCAGGACTATACGAATTCATTCAATACGCTTCAGCTTTACAGTCATTACCGATTGTCATTTCCCAACAGGAACACTCAGTTCCGTGTCAGCGGAAATTACCTCATCCGGATATTAAATGAAGACAGAGAAGTCGTTTTCTCGCGCAAGTTCATCCTCTATGAAAATCTGGTTAATGTTTCAATGCAGGTGAAACGTGCCCGGAATGTTTCCGTAATTAATCAGATGCAAAACCTGGAACTGGCGATCAGGTCAACAAATCTCCTGTTTCAAAATCCACTCAAAAATGTCAGGCTTCTTTTGATGCAGAACGGAAGGTTCGACAATGCGATATACAATGTCCCGCCACAGTACACTTTGGGGAACGATCTTATTTACAAGTACGATCGCGAAACCCAGTTTTGGGGCGGAAATGAATTTATGTACTTTGAAAATAAGGACATCCGAGCGGCGAACAACTATGTTTCCCGTGTCGATTCGAAAGGCGGAATTTACAACTCCCGACTTTATGTGAACGAACCGAGATACGACAAGCCATATACCCTTGCGCCGGATATCAATGGCGGATTTTTGGTGAATAACATTGGTGCGGAAAAAAATGAGATCGAAGCCGATTACGCATGGGTTTTCTTCAGCCTTTTAGCGCCGCCATCGTATCGCGACCGTGATATTTACATCAACGGGATGTTCAACAATTTCGCACGGAATAGCGAAAACAAGATGGAATACAATCCGACGAACGGACTTTTCGAAAAAGCGATAATGATCAAACAGGGTTTCACTAATTACCAATACGTCACCGCCACCGGAAATAAGGTCGATTATGAAAACGCAATTGACGGGAATTTCTCCCAGACCGAAAATGATTACATGGCAATTGTATATTACCGCGAAGGAAACCAGCGCTACGACAGGGTTATTGGTCGCGGCGTCGCAAATTCCACTGATATAACCAATTAGTAAAATTTAACGCCGAAAAAATGCGCGTCCTTTTTAAATTTCGCTAAATTTGGGCTTCGATAATTTTCCGAAGCGAGATTATGGTTTCACAAATAACCCGGGGCATCAAGATTTCAGTCATGACCAGTTTTGAAGGCACGTACTTCAAGAACTACAAGATCCATTTTGCCTTCAGCTACGAGATCACAATCGAAAACCACAGCAAGGATTCTGTTCAGTTGACCTCGCGTCATTGGGAAATTTTCGACTCGCTGAATGACAAGGAAGTCGTTGACGGTGAAGGTGTCATCGGTAAAAAGCCGGTCCTGAAACCCGGAGAAACACATTCATACAGTTCCGGATGCTTGTTGTCTTCACCTTTTGGGGCCATGAAAGGCTATTTCAACATGATCAATTTTACGTCAACCCGTAAATTTAAGGTCATTGTACCCACATTCCGCCTCAGCGCGCCTTTTGCGTTGAACTAGCAAACCAACACAACTTCGTCTTTCGTGACCGCGTAAACGCAATCGTTTGCCGTGGGAACCATCAAATAAATTCCCGTAAATTTTCCGAAAGCCGGCAGGATCAACTGGTTTTCCTTTTTAAAGAAACACGGAAGTTTCAGCCACTGTTTTCCGCTTCCGCGCAACTTTACTCCCGGATGGACGTGGCCGGCAAAATTGAAAAATCCCGGCGTATCCTGCGGATGATGTGTCAACAGGAAATCTTCTATCACCCATTCGCTGCATACCTTAATTCCGATATTTTCATAGTGTTCCGATGTCAGGATGTCGTGATTTCCGGCAACCAGAACGATATTGACCTGCTGGCTGCTGACCCATTCTTCAAAAAGATTCCATTCGTTGTTGAATTCACTATGGAAAAGGTCGCCCAAAAAGCACAGGACATCGACTTCAAAAATATTGAGCGCCTTATCAAGCTGCGTAAAATTTGCCTTGACCGCCCCTGAAGGAACCGCCATTCCCGATTTTCTGAAATGCGATATTTTACCGAGATGCACATCGGCAATCATCAGCATTTTGCGCTCCTTCCAGTACAGGCACCCGGTAGGATGAAGAGTAAAAGTGTTGCCTTGTATGAAAATTGTTTGGGTCATTTTTTTCGAAAAGTGCCGACAAAGGTACGGATCAATCTTTCATATAAGACGCGGTCATCCGTTTTATCCTGTCGGATAATTTCTCGCTCGAAAGCTTTTCCCGCAGTCGGTCGGTTATGATCGGAAAGCTGAAAGGCGTTGGTTTTTCGCACTTTTTCCAGACGATATTCTGCGATTCGATCCGTTCAAGCGCAATCGTGAGCCGACCTTCCTCGAGCTGGTGTTCAAACGTTTCGCGGAAGGACTGCTGGAACAAAAGATTGTCGGGCTCGTAATCGCGGAAGACTTCAAAAAGAAGCTGCGAACTGCCCTGCAGGTGCTTGGTCTTGACAATCTTTCCCGGATAACCGGTAAAAACCAATCCGGCAATTACAGCAATATCGCGGAATTTTCGCCGGGCCATTTCGGTGGCATTGAGGCTGCGCTGCAAATCGTAATGCAAATGTTCAGGCGTAAACAAATCGTTGTCGATCACCTGCTGCATGTCGATTTCCTGATCCGACAGCAATTCAAACCCGTAATCATTATAGGCCAAAGAGAATGTTATCGGCGACAACAGGCTGATCCGATAAGCCAGCAAACTTGCGAGGGCTTCGTGCACGAACCGACCTTCGAACGGATAAAAAATCGCATGGAAACCTTCGCGTGTCTTAAAGGTTTCGATCAGGAATTCACTATCGGATGGCACAATCGACTCTTTTCGTTGGCGTTCAAAGATTCCGGAAAGCGCTTTCAGCTCGGGAGAATCGTTTTTGACATTCGCCTGATAAAGCTCCTGCCGGAGCAACTCGCTCATTTGTGCCGACAATGTCAGCCTTCCGCCCAGCCAGCTTGCATGATGCGTTGGTTTGCTGTTTTCGGCCCGTCTCACAAGCACCTGCATGTTTTTGATTTGATATAGCTCAAGTTTTTTTCCGGCGAAAATAAAAACGTCGCCCGGGTTCAACCTTGACATAAACCATTCTTCAATCGTCCCGATGTATCCGCCGCCAAGGTATTTTACCTGCATGACGGCATCGCCCACTATGGTTCCCATTTGCATCCGGTGATGAAGCGCGATCGAACGGCTGTTGATCCGGTATCGGCCGTCTTCCATCACCTCAACTTTTTTGTATTCATCGTAAGCCTGCAGCGATTGGCTTCCGTGGACGATGAAATTGAGAATCCACTGCCAATGTTCAGGTGAAATGGATTGAAAACAAAAGGTCGTTCGGACTTCCTGAAAAATCTCATCGGGAAAAAATCCATCGGAAACCGCCAGCGTATTAAGGTATTGCACGAGTACGTCCCAACTGTTCAGGTACGGAATCCGGTCCTCGACAACCGATTCCTTCGCGGCTTTTTTCAGCGCCGATGCCTCCAGCAGTTCGATAGCGTGCGTCGCCAGAAAATAGATAACGCTTTCCTTTCCGGGCTGATGGCCGCTGCGCCCGGCTCGTTGAAGAAACCGCGCAACACCTTTCGGTCCGCCAACCTGGATGATGGTTTCAACCGGCGCAAAATCAACGCCCAGATCCAGGCTTGAAGTGCAGACGACAACTTTCAGTTGCTCATCCCGGATCGCCTGTTCGACCCAAAGTCGGGTTTCCCTGCTGATGCTGCTGTGGTGCATTGCCATTTCGCCGGCAAATTCCGGATAGTTTTCGAGCAGCCGTTGGTACCAAATCTCGGCGGCCGAACGAACATTAAGAAAAATGAGCGTCGTTTTGCTTTTCCTTACGATTTTCGCTACTTCATCCAGCAGGTGCAAACCCATGTGGCCGCGCCATGGATACGTTTCCATTTTTTCGGGAATGATCGAAATGACTTTAATTTTCTTGTCGATATTGGCGCGGATGAGCACTGAATTTTTCAATGCCTCGGAATCCGGGCCGAGCAAAACTTCCATCGCCTGATTCAGGTTTCCAATCGTTGCCGAAATTCCCCAAATGCGCATTTTCGGGGCGATTGCTTTGAGCCGCGACAGCGCAAGTTCGGTCTGCACGCCGCGTTTCGTACCCAGCAATTCATGCCATTCGTCAATTACGATAGCGCCGCAATTCTTGAAAATCTTATCGTATCCTTTTGTCGACAAAAGCAGTTGGAGGCTTTCCGGGGTCGTGATCAGCAAATCCGGCATTTTGTCCTTTTGCCGCGCGCGTTCCGCTGTAGTCGTGTCTCCCGAGCGGATTCCGACTGTAATGTGCGTGCCGAGATCCTTTACGACACGTTCGGCGGCTTGTTTGATTTCGACCGATAAAGCGCGAAGCGGTGTGATCCAGATCGCCTTTATTCCCGGTTCCGGTTTTTTATTTCCCGGCGGATGATTTTTCAGATAATCGAGAACGATCGGAATCCAGAGCGCATAGGTTTTTCCACTTCCGGTTGGCGCGTTCAAGAGCCCGTTCCGGCCCTGTAAAAATGCCGTCCACGTCTGCTTTTGAAATGCAAACGGCGTCCATCCTTGGTTTTCGAACCATTCTTCCGCGACTGCGAAAAGTTCTTTCCTGTTCATTGTGGAATCAGTTGCTTTAAATCGTCGATCGTATTTGCCTCATCGATTTTTTTATCGTGGCGCCAGCGAAGTATCCGCGGAAAACGCGTGGCGATGCCGCTTTTATGTCGTTTCGAAAAGGCAATTCCTTCAAAGCCAATTTCGAATACAAGTTGCGGTTTGACACTTCGGACCGGCCCGAATTTTTCCAATGTGTTCCGTTTTACCCAATCGTCGATCATTCGGAATTCGGCATCGGTGAGTCCGGAATACGCTTTCGCAAACGTTACCAGTTCACGTTGACCATCCTGATTTTCCTGCCAGAGCGCGAAGGTAAAATCGGTAAACAAATTGGCACGGCGCCCGCTTCCCCGCATCGCGTAGGTCAGCACGGCATCGATGGACAGCGGATCGATTTTCCATTTCCACCAGTCGCCTTTTTTTCTTCCGACAAGGTAAGGCGAATCATTTCGCTTCAACATCAGGCCTTCCGAATTGATTAGTCGCGACTTTTCACGCTCCAATACTGCATCGTTCCAACATTTGAAGGCGATTCTTTCGGAGAGATGCAGCGGAATTTTCATTTCTGCTACAGATAAATATAATTCTTCGAGGAGTTTGCGGCGTACCTCGTACGGCTTTTCGCGTATGTCGTTGCCTTCCCATTCGAGCAGGTCATATGCCTTTATAATAACGGGTGTTTTTTTCAGCAACGCAGCCGAAACGCCTTTGCGTCCAATGCGTGTCTGCAGGTCGTTGAAACTGCCAATTCGGCCTTCGAAAAAGGGCAAAATCTCGCCGTCGATGACCGTTCCGTCGGGTATGACTCCTATGAACGCTTCAAATTCCGGATACTTATCCGTCACTAATTCCTCGCCGCGGCTCCAGACATACAGCTTGCCTTCACGTAAAATGGTTTGCGATCGGATGCCGTCCCACTTGTGTTCGGCGCTCCACTGCGCGCAATCGTCAAGCGTAGACAAATCGCCTTCGAGCGCATACGCCAGATAAAACGGGTATGGTTTTGACAAGTAATCCTTGCTTTGCTGCTCCAGTATGAGTTGGTTAAAGCTGATTTGCTGCGGATCCCAATTGCCCATCAGCCGGTAGGCAAGCACATCTTCGTCAACTCCGGTTGCTTTCGACAAAGCGCGGGTCATCAGTTTTTGGCTTACGCCGATGCGGAAGCTGCCGGTGATCAGCTTGGTAAAGACAAATCGCTCGTAATAATTCAGCGTCAGCCAGTTTTCGTGAAGGTATTCGCGCTTTTCCTCGTCTGGTTTTCGCTTGAGCGCGATCATTTCGTCCAGGAATTCGGTCAATGTTTTTTCGGAATGATTATCGGCCGGCGGAAGGATCAATGCGATTGTTTCGGCTAGGTCGCCCACAATATGGTAGGATTCTTCAAAAAGCCACATCGGAATTGAGGCGAGCTCATTGGCCCAGATCCGCAGCAGCGTGGTATTGACTGGCCGTTGCGGACGCCGATGCGACAAAAGTGCGATGGTCCAGACTTTATCCGAATCGCCGGCATGCCTGAAATATTCAGTGAGCGCATCAACCTTGACCGATGTCTTGTTCGAACTGTCCAATTCGCTGATCAGTTGGGCAAACTGTTTCATGGCAACGGGTTTTGCGAGGATTGGACAATTTCGTCTTCGGGCGCGGCACTCGCGTTCATTTCAGCGGATTCGCCTTCGTACTGCGTTTCTGCAGTCCGGGCATCGTATCCCATTTCGCGCAGGTATTTTGAAAAAATATCGGAATATCCGTGAGTGGAAATTATGCATTCAGCACCGGTGGCATTGATGCTTTCCAGCAATCCCTGCCAATCGCAATGGTCGCTCAGGACGAAACCTTTGTCGATTGCACGCCTGCGCCTCGCGCCGCGAAAAGCCATCCAACCGCTTGCTGTTCCTGTTACGTAAGGCGACATTTTTCGTATCCAGGTACTTCCGTGTGCGCTCGGCGGCGCGAGCACGATACTTCCCAGCAGGTCTTCTTTTTTTGTATCGGCAGTTATGAGTGTGGTTCGAGGAAAATCGACCATCGGCCGCAAAACATTAGTCATATTTTCGACAGCGCCGTGAGTGAATATCCTTCCAATTCCCGTGTCGAGGTATTTCAGTAAGCGCTGCGCCTTCCCCAGTGTATATCCGAAAAGAACGGATGTATGGCCGTCGGCCTTATTCTCTGCCCACCAATTGTTGACATCGGCCATAACCTGTTGTTGTGGCGTCCATTTGAAAGCCGGAAGTCCGAAAGTGCATTCGGTGATAAACGTGTGGCATTTTACAACTTCATAAGGAGTCGATATGCCGTCGTCTTCGACTTTATAATCGCCGGTAAAAACCCAGATTTCGCCCTTATGCTCGACACGCACTTGGGAACTTCCGATTATATGGCCCGCGGGATGCAAAGAAAATTTTACGTTGTTGATCACAAAAGTCTCATTCCACGCTTTTCCGGTCACAATTATCTCGCCGAGCCGATGCCGAATTATAGGAACGTTGTCGTGATGCGTAATGTAATTTTGATGGCCCCAACGCGCGTGGTCGGAATGGCCGTGCGTAATAATAGCGTTTTTGACCGGCCGCCACGGATCGAGGTAAACATCGGCCACGCTGCAGTAAATTCCGCAGTCATTGAATGCCAGCAACGGCGTTTTCATGCAAATCAGCTTTTGCTTAAAGCTACAATCTAAGCCGTCGAAACGGAAAGGATTTGTAAGAAGTTTAACTTTTGCATAACAGAATCAGCCGGATGGATTTGTACGTTTATCGATCGATAATTCGCTACTGCTTCGTACTTTTGCAGTGGATTTATAAAAAACCAAAATCATGCTAAAAGGATTTTTTAATGCACCGAAAGCGGTCAACGAACCGGTTAAATCTTATGCGCCGGGTTCGCCAGAAAAAGCGGCCGTACTCGCTGAATATAAGCAAATGTGGAGTTCGTCCGTCGATGTGCCCCTGTACATCGGAAGCGAACGAATCAAAACCGGCAATACCAAAAATATCAATCCGCCGCACGACCATAAACACGTGGTTGGAAAATACCATCTAGCCGAGAAATCACACGTAGAAAAAGCGATTGATGCAGCGTTGGACGCAAAGCGCGATTGGGAAAATCTTCCGTGGGAACACCGCGCATCAATATTCCTGAAGGCTGCCGAGCTTATTGCCGGACCTTACCGCGCACGGATAAATGCGGCAACCATGATCGGCCAGTCGAAAAACGTTTTCCAGGCAGAAATCGACGCGGCATGTGAGCTGATCGATTTCCTTCGGTACAACGTCGAGTTCATGTCGCAAATCTATTCGGATCAGCCAAAATCGGATTCAGGTGTTTGGAACCGCGTTGAATACCGTCCGCTTGAAGGATTCGTTTATGCGATTACTCCATTCAATTTTACGGCTATTGCTGCCAATCTTCCCGCATCGGCTGCGATGATGGGAAATACCGTGGTTTGGAAACCGAGCGACAGCCAGGTGTTTTCGGCGAAGGTGATCATGGATGTATTTTATGAAGCCGGACTTCCCGATGGTGTTATCAACGTTGTTTTTGGCGACGCCTTGATGATCACCGATACTGTTCTTGCAAGCCGCGACTTCGCCGGAATCCATTTCACCGGATCAACATACGTATTTAAAGACATCTGGCAGAAAATCGGCACCAACATCCATCACTATAAAACCTATCCGCGAATTGTGGGCGAAACCGGAGGTAAAGATTACATCTTCGCACATCCGAGCGCCAATGTCCGCCAAGTCGTAACGGGAATAGTTCGCGGCGCCTTTGAGTACCAGGGACAAAAATGCAGCGCAGCATCTCGGGCGTACATCGCAAAAAGCATCTGGCCCGAAGTCAAAGAATTGCTTGTAAACGATGTCAAATCGCTCAAAATGGGCGCTCCCGACGATTTCAGCAACTTCATTACCGCAGTGATACACGAAGGGTCGTTTGACAAGCTTGCCGGATTCATCGACCGAGCCAAAACCGATGCCGATGCCGAGATCATTGTTGGAGGAAATTACGACAAATCGGTTGGCTACTTTATCGAGCCTACCGTAATTGTGACTAGCGATCCGCAATACCACATCATGTGCACCGAATTGTTTGGGCCGGTGATCAGCATCTATGTTTACGATGACGAGAAATGGGAAGAAATGCTGGACGTAGTTGACACTACAACTGAGTATGCTTTGACAGGCGCCATTTTCGCGCGTGATCGTTATGCGATTGCAAAAGCAACGGACAAATTGAAAAACTCTGCCGGAAATTTCTACATCAACGACAAGCCTACGGGCGCGGTTGTCGGGATGCAGCCTTTTGGAGGCGCGCGCGCTTCGGGCACGAACGACAAGGCGGGATCGGCGCTCAACCTGATGCGTTGGGTGTCTCCGCGAACAATCAAAGAGACATTTGTCACACCAGAAGATTACCGATATCCTTTTCTTGGAGAAAAATAGGAAAAAGCCCGGCAGAAATGTCGGGCTATTTTTTTAGTAATCAGCACGTTTGCGTATATTTGATTGAACAAAACACAATCAAATATGAAAGCAAAACTCCTTTTCGCGACCCTTATTTGTTCGGTGGCTTCGTTTGCGCAAAGTCCGATCGAAGAATATTACGGACACAATTACAGTGGCGTTGGTGTTCCGGATGGAAACAGCCATCGATCTTACATCGTTGTCACTTCTGCCAGCACTATCGATCAATCCCCGACCGGCGCAAATGCCACGTGGAATTTCAACGACCTTTCCGCAGCTGGGACTTCGGTTTATGACAACCAGCCGCCAACCGGGGACGAAGGAATTGCCTATCCGGGAACTACGATAGTCACAACAAACAGCGTAACAATGGGCACGGTCACTACCGATTCACAAGCCTATTTCGCCGCTGACGGATTGACTGCTTTCACCGGTGTTGAAAGTACTGGACTGAGCATTACTTATACAGACAATGCAACCGTGGGTTCGTTTCCAATGAATTACGGACAGACGCAAACCGATAATTCAGCGGGCACATATACCTACACTACTTTTTCGGGGACATTTACCGGCGACATTACTTCGACTGTTGACGCGTACGGAACATTGCATTACAATGACTTTGGATATGGTGACCTCTCGCAGGAGGTTACGAGATTGAAGGTTGTCCAGACCCTCAGTTTGAATTATTTGGTTTATACCGATATCGGATCGGCAACCATTACGAGTTACCATTACTACCGTACCGGCGACTTATTTCCTTTTTTTACGAGCGTTTCAACCGATATTGTGGTGCCGATGCTTTCGATAAATCAGTCGACAACAGTGCTTGAAGCGGCAAATCCGGCCTTGCTCGGTACGCATCAGGTGGCGGCAGCACAGGCATTGACCCTTTCACCAAATCCGGTTTCTGATTCGGTACATCTCAGCTCCGGCGAATCGTTAGTGATTGAATCCATCGCGATAACCGATGCCAATGGCAGAACCGTTCGCGAGCAGCATTCCGCACTCCATGATGTTCCGGTGGCCGACCTGCAAAGCGGAATCTATTTCATACGGATCGACACCGATCGTGGAAGTACGATTAAAAAGTTCATCAAGCAATAAATCGAAAGCCCGGATCTTACCGGGTTTTTTTGTGGAGTTGGCTCAGTATCAATTTTTTGTATATTCGATCTACCAAAACAAACATTATGAAATTCAAAACTACTTTTTTAGCTTTATTCCTGACAGCGATTCCGGCCATGGCCCAATCGGGTAAGGCAGTGAGAAATGTTGGCCGCAACCTCAACGCGATCACACCGATAACCGCTTCGATTGCATTTCAAGGCTATGAGGAAACGCAGCCTTTTGTTGGCCAGGCAGAATATGAAATTTACGCTGATAATGTCGACGGCATCATAGACAAACCAATAATCCTGCTTGATGGGTTCGATCCCAATGACGGACGGGCAATTCCCGCGATTTACGGACTCCTGAACTACGGCACCGGACAAAACCTCGCCGACGACCTGCGAAACCTCGGTTACGACGTTATCATCCTGAACTTTCCAAACTATACGAGGCCGGCCGACGGCGCGCTCATCAGTGGCGGTTCGGATTATATTGAAAGAAACGCGATGGTGCTTGTTGAGCTGCTCAACCAGGTCAATGCGATGAAAGTCGGAACAGAGCAAAATGTGGTGATCGGGCCGAGCATGGGCGGACTCATAGCAAGGTACGCGCTACGCTACATGGAAATGAATTCGCTGACGCACGACACAAGATTGTACGTTTCTTTTGACGCACCACATCGCGGAGCAAATATTCCGATCGGTTTCCAGCATTTGTTCAATTACATGGCGTACGGACCGCTCGGCGATGCGACAGTCCAGGTGCTTGTTGATGCGATGATCCGAAGCAATGCCTCGAGACAAATGCTGATCGACCAGTTTGAAGGCCATTTGCAATCGGGAAGCCCGACGGAGTTCGATCCGGCAATTCTTCTTCCGACCGGAAAACCGGGGTTTCGTGACTTTTTCCAGGCCGAGCTCGACGCAATGGGTTTGCCTCAAAATACCCGCAACATCGCCATTGCCAACGGAAGCTCAAACGGAACCACGAACGGAACGCCCGGAATGGCGGTAATGGACCACACATTTAACATTACATCGACACAGCGCGCAATTATTAATCTGAAGTTCGCGCCCGCGGCGAATCAAACGGTAATGGTCAGCCGTTTTCGCGGACAAGCCAATGTTTTCAGTTTTTGGATCACCGTATATGAAAGCGCGGCAAACAGTATGGCGCCGACTACATCAGACGGACTCGATTCAGCGCCGGGAGGAAAATTTGATATCAGTTCACTGGCCGGAGTCGCCGGTAGCAATGCGCTGTTAACGGAATTTTTCGACAATCTCAATGTAACCTCTTTCGACTTCGTTCCGACAAGAAGTTCACTCGCCCTTTCTGACTCGCTAAATTGGTACTTGCCGGTTGACGCTTCATCATCGCCATTTGATGCTGTAAATATGCCAACCGAAAACGAAAACCACGTCACTTTAACGACAACCAATATGGCGTTTGTACTGAATGAAATACTCAATCCGCTTGGGGTTGCGCATGTTGCGTTCGGCGGGTTGGAAGTCCAGAATCCTGTTGGTTCATCGATTAACGTCTATACACCGAATCCGATAACCAATGCAACTTTGGCAATCACAGACATCTCCGGAAAATTGGTTTTGAGCAGAACGCACCAAAACTTTGAAGGAAGTTTTTCAATCGATGCGCCGCTCTCGCAGGGAATGTATTTCCTGACGATCCGAAACTCATCGGGCTCGATAACAAAGAAGCTGATAAAGAGTTAGTGCTTAAAGTCCCAAACGGGACTTTTTTTATAGTGGAACGTGGACGACCTTTTTGGTTTCGAAGAATGGATCGGAGAAAAATTCGGATACCGCAAACTCCTTTGCCCTTGGGAAATCGCGAAGCTCTTCAGAAAGATCGCCGCCTTTAAGGTACAGAATCCCATTTTGCAGGGCGTGACGGCTCTGTTTCCGTGTCTTATTCTGAACCCACTGAACAAAATCAGGCATTCGGGTGACAGCACGGCTGACAATAAAATCGAAATTCCCTTTTACCTGTTGCGCCGGCTCCTGCGCTGCCGAAACATTTGCAAGTGCAAGCGATTCCGCAACAGCGCGGACGACGGTTATTTTCTTTTGGATGACATCTACGAGCCTGAATTCGGTTTCGGGAAATAAAATCGCCAATGGAATGCCCGGAAACCCGCCGCCTGTTCCAACATCGAGAATCGAAGATCCGGGAAGGAATGGCTGAACTTTGGCAATCGCCAGCGAATGAAGTACATGTCGAAGATACAACTCGTCGATGTCTTTGCGCGAAATCACATTTATCTTGGAATTCCACTCGGCATACAGCGCGCCCAGCATTTCGAACTGGTCAACCTGCCTGTCAGTCAGTTCCGGAAAATATCGCAGCAGTTCATCCATTATGAATATTTTGGCAAAAGTAGCCATTTCAAAATGAAATTTTATAGCATCTGCAACGTTTACATCTTTATTATAAGTTACATTTGTACCTAGTTTTAGCATAGCATTTATGAAATCGATCCCCACGTTTTCCAAGCAGGATAACCTTAAATTTTTCAGAACACTTAATTCCCGCGTCAACACTTATTTCAAAGAAAACAATCTCAAAAAGACCGGGAACTGGCAAATCCACGTAAAGACAATTGTTCTTTTCACATTGTTCCTGACACCGTATTTCCTCATTCTTACGCTTGATCTTTCACTTTGGCTGCACTTGCTGCTCAGTGTCGTCATTGGAATCGGAATGGCAGGAATCGGGATGAATGTCATGCACGACGGAAACCATGGCTCGTACTCCTCAAAATCATGGGTCAACAAGTTCATGGGCGGAAGCATCTACATACTTGCAGGAAACGTTTACAACTGGCAAGTCCAACACAATGTACTCCATCATACGTATACCAACATTCATGGCCACGATGAAGATCTTGAAGCGGGAAGGATAATGCGTTTCACCAAGCAGGCGCAATGGAGAAGATTTCATAAGTTCCAACACTACTATTCGGTTTTCCTTTACGGGCTGCTAACGTTCAACTGGGCGCTGACAACCGATTTCAAGCAAATGCGCAGCTACCTCAAAAGAAAACTGTCTTACGGCGAAGCAAAAGACCCAAAAATCCTTTGGACGACGCTCATTATTACCAAATTGATCTATCTGTCAATATGGATCGTTCTTCCAATAGTAATCGGAATCGTATGGTGGAAAGTCCTTTGCGGATTTTTCATAATGCATTATACTGCCGGACTGATCCTGAGCATCGTCTTCCAGTTGGCGCACGTTGTCGAAGAAACCGACAATCCGATTCCTAACAACGACGGCGAGATCGAGAATACGTGGGCAATCCACCAACTCTACACTACGGCTAATTTTGCGCCAAAGAACAAGATTGTAAATTGGTTCACGGGCGGACTCAACCATCAGATCGAACACCACATTTTTCCGAATATCAGTCACGTTCATTACGGAAAAATCGCCGATATCGTAAAAGAAACTGCACGTGAATGCAACCTGCCATATTACGAATTCAGTACGATGCGAAGCGCCGTCGCCGCCCACTTCAGGCACCTGCGTGAGCTTGGAATGAAACCGGCAGTGCAAGCCTGATCCTAACCTAACCAGACAAAATGAGCGACCTTCTTTCCGAAAGGATAAACAAATTGTCAACTTCCCAAACGCTGGCAATGGCCGCGCTTGCCCGCGAACTCAAAGCACAAGGGAAAGACATCATAAGCCTGAGCCTCGGCGAACCCGATTTTAATACGCCCGATTTCGTAAAAGAAGCGGCAAAAAAGGCAATCGACGAAAATTATAGCCAGTACACTCCCGTTGACGGCTACGCCGAGCTTAAAGAAGCAATATCAAAAAAATTCAAACGCGACAATAATCTCGACTATTCGCCTTCACAAATTGTCGTTTCAACCGGCGCCAAACAATCGTTGTTCAATGTGGCCCAGGTGGTTCTCAATCCCGGCGACGAGTGCATTCTTCCGGCGCCATTCTGGGTTTCGTATTCCGAAATCGTAAAAATGTGCGATGCCGTTCCGGTAGAAGTTCCCACAACAATCGAAAACGATTTCAAGATCACACCGCAACAACTCGAAGCGGCGATCACACCACGGACGAAAATGATTATGTTCAGCTCGCCTTGCAACCCCAGCGGCTCGGTTTATAACCGCCACGAGCTGACTGCACTGGCGCGGATCGTCGCACAACACCAGCAGATTGTGGTTGTGTCAGATGAAATCTACGAACACATCAATTTTTCCGGAAACTTCTGCAGCTTTGCGTCAATTCCGGGAATGTTTGATCGCACCGTTACCGTGAACGGAGTTTCAAAAGCATTCGCAATGACCGGCTGGCGGATTGGCTACATCGGCGCTCCGGAATACATTGCAAAAGCGTGTACAAAAATGCAGGGCCAGATCACGAGCGGAGCGAATAGTATCGCGCAGCGCGCAACGATCGCCGCAGTTTCGGCGCAGCCATCCCAATTAAAATACATGGTGGATGAATTCCACAAACGCCGCGATCTCGTCGTCGGGCTTCTTCGCGAAATCGACGGAATCAAAGTCAATGTTCCTGAAGGCGCATTCTACGTTTTCCCCGATGTGTCCGAATTTTTCGGCAAAACACTGCGAGGAACGCTGATCCACAACGCAGACGATTTTTCGATGTACCTGCTTGCCGAAGCAGCTGTCGCAACAGTAACAGGCGATGCGTTTGGCAATCCCGATTGCATACGGCTTTCCTACGCAACAAGCGAAAATTTGCTCATCGAAGCGCTGCGGCGAATCAAGGAAGCTTTATCATAACGCCCCGAATGGGGCTTTTTTTATCCTAATCGGGGCGTTGCGCTTCGCGCCGGGCTGTCCGCAGTACGCGGTACTTTGCTTCCATCCCTAACGCACCGCAGCCTTGAAATTTCTGCTGTCAGGAAATGACCTTTGGCTGCACAGGCAATTTGACAGAAAACATTGCTGTCCACCATTTTACATGGTTTTATCATCGAAACTATATCCGATACTTCTTTGTTATAATTAACCATTGTTGTAATTTTAAGAAAATTTAAACCACAAACTATGGCAACAACCACTTGGGTCATCGATCCGACACACTCAGAAATAGGCTTCAAGGTTAAACACATGATGTTTACCAACGTCTCCGGAAAATTCGAAAAATACGACGGCGAGATCACTACCGAAGACGACAGTTTTGAAAATGCAAAAGTTCATTTTTCAGCCGATGTGAATTCAATCAACACCGGAAACAACGACCGCGACAATCATTTGCGAAGCGCCGACTTCTTCAACGGCGAGAACAATGCAAAGATGACTTTCACCTCGACCTCGTTCCACAAGAAAGACAGCAACAATTTTGAAATGACCGGAAATCTCACAATGAACGGCACCACGAAAGAGGTTACCGTGCCGGTGGAATTCAGCGGATTAATGACCGATCCGTGGGGAAATACAAAAGCAGGGCTGAACATCTACGGAAAGATCAACCGAAAAGATTGGGGCATCAACTGGAACTCCGCCCTTGAAACCGGCGGCGTACTTGTCAGCGAGGAAGTGCGGCTCAACATCGAGATTCAGCTGGTCAAAAAACAATAACAAAGCCCTGCAACAGCAGGGTTTTCTGTTTCCAACCGCGCCCTGAAGGTTTAAACCTTAAAAAATTTACTATTTTAGCCTGACAAAACAAGACACATGAAAGCATACGTTTTTCCCGGCCAGGGTGCGCAATTTCCAGGAATGGGAAAAGAACTATACGAACAATCCGATCTCGCAAAGGAATTATTCGAAAGGGCAAACGCCATCCTCGGGTTCAGGATAACCGACATTATGTTTGATGGCGATGCCGAAGCGTTAAAACAAACGCGCGTAACCCAGCCCGCCGTTTTTCTCCATTCTGTTATTCTCGCTAAAACAATGAACGAAAGCTTCCGGCCGGCCATGGCTGCAGGGCATTCACTTGGGGAGTTTTCGGCTATTGTCGCCTGCGGCGGACTCACATTCGAAGACGGACTCAAACTCGTGGCGAAACGGGCTGAAGCGATGCAGAAGGCTTGTGAAATTAGGCCTTCAACAATGGCTGCCGTTTTAGGATTGGACGACAAAATCGTAGAAGAGATCTGCGCAACAACCGACGGAATCGTGGTTCCTGCAAATTACAACTGCCCGGGGCAACTCGTTATTTCGGGTGAAACGATCGCGGTTGAAATGGCATGCCAGGCGATGCGTGTTGCCGGCGCCAAAAGAGCGCTGATACTTCCCGTAGGCGGTGCATTCCACAGCCCGATGATGGAACCGGCGCGCGAAGAACTAGCTGCTGCGATCGAAGCAACCCAATTCATGCCTCCTGTTTGCCCGATTTACCAAAACGTAACGGCATCAGCAGTTTCCGACCCGAACGAGATCAAGAAAAACCTGATCATTCAACTCACTGCGCCGGTAAAGTGGACACAGACCGTTCAGCAGATGATTAAAGACGGTGCGACTTTGTTTACTGAAGTCGGCCCCGGAAATGTACTTCAGGGATTGGTGAAAAAGATAGACAAGGAAGCCGAAGTCGCGGGAGCGTAGTTAATTAATTAATAATTAGTAATTAATAATTAATAAATAGGACTGTAAGCTCATTCGTTAAACCATTCGTGAGCTGGATCTAAATAAAAAACCCGGGCGAGAGGCCTGGGTTTATTATTACTTATTAATTCTTAATTATTAATTGCTATTCCTGATTTTCTGCTCCCACTTCCAGGCGCTTGCAAGTCCGTCCTCGAGGGTCGATTTTGCTTTCCAGCCCAAAACATTGTTTGCTTTATCGGTGTTGGCATAAGCCGAAGTGATATCGCCTTCGCGGCGACCGACAATTTTGTAGGGAAGTTTGCGTTGGCTGACTTTCTCAAATGCATTGATCACTTCCAGAACGCTGCTTCCTTTCCCGGTACCGACGTTGAAAACCTCTACCTTTTCCGAATTCTTCTTGCCAAGTAATCTTTGAAGTGCGACAACGTGCGCTTTTGCGAGATCGACAACGTGAATGTAATCGCGGATGCAGGTTCCGTCTGGTGTTGGATAATCGTCGCCATAAACCGAAAGCTCCTTGCGAAGGCCGATTCCGGTTTGGGTGATGAACGGCACCAAATTTTGTGGAACGCCGATCGGCAGTTCGCCTATTTCTGCCGAGGGATGCGCACCGATCGGGTTGAAATACCGCAATAAAATTGCGTTTATCGAGCTGACCTTGCAGGTATCGGTGATAATTTCCTCGCCGATTTGTTTTGTATTTCCGTAAGGCGACATTGCCGGCTGTATCGAAGCGTCTTCGGTGATCGGCATTTTTTCGGCCTGGCCGTAAACCGTGCAGGAAGAGCTGAAAATAAAATGGGCTTCCGGTTTTTGTTGAAGTTGCTGCAACAGGTAAACCAGCGTGTTGATATTGTTTTCGTAGTACAACAGCGGATTTTCGACGCTCTCGCCTACTGCTTTTGAGGCGGCGAAATGAATGACTCCGGCTACATCAGAATGGCGTTTGAAAAAATCGCTGACCACTTCTTTTTCGCGCAGGTCCAGCTTTTCAAAAACGGGTTTTTTTCCGGTTATTGCGACAATTCCGTCGAGCACATTGATCGAGGAATTGGAAAGATTGTCGATGACGACAACCTCATAACCTTCGTTTTGCAATTCAACTACGGTATGCGATCCTATAAAGCCAAGGCCGCCTGTTACGAGTATTTTCATGGTTGTTTTGGTTTGGTATGGCGGGCTGCCCTAGCCCCGATTGAGCCGGTATCCTCGCAGCAGCGCGGAGAGATAAAGGCGAAAGCGGGAAACAGCTCCTAATCTTTCAGAAAGTTAAGAATTGTTTTGGTAATAAATTCAATTTGTTCGTCGTCGAGCTCGGTGTGCATCGGGAGCGAAATGACTTCCTTAACCAATTGGTTGGTGACCGGAAAATCGGCTTCGTTGTAGCGGGAATCGGCGTATGCCTTCTGCAGGTGAAGCGGAATCGGGTAATAGATCGCGCACGGAATTTTGTTGTCGAGCAGGTGCTGCATCAATTTATCGCGGTCACCATCGACGATCCTGAGCGTGTATTGATGAAAAACATGGCTGTCTTCTTCGCCCCAGATTACCGGTGTGACGATCTTCGGACTTACCGAAAGCGCTTCGGAGTATTTCGTTGCGGCCTCGCGGCGGGCTTTGTTGTATTGGTCGAGATGCGGCAATTTGGCGTTCAGAACCGCGGCCTGAATGCTGTCGAGACGCGAATTGACGCCAACAACATCGTGGTGGTAGCGCACGTACATTCCGTGATTCACAATTCCGCGAAGCGTATGCGCTAAAGCATCGTCGTTGGTGAAAATCGCGCCGCCATCGCCGTAGCATCCCAAATTTTTGGAAGGAAAAAACGAAGTGGATGCCACATGGCCGATCGTCCCGACCTTTTTCTTTGTGCCGTCGGCCGCTTTATAATTTGCTCCGATAGCCTGCGCATTGTCTTCGATCACAAAAAGGTCGTGTTCTTTGGCAAGCGCCATGATTTCATCCATGTTTGCTGCCTGTCCGAACAAATGAACCGGAACGATGGCGCGGGTTTTTGGCGTGATTGCTTTTCGGATCGCTTCAATTGAAATATTAAAAGTGTCGGGCTCGACATCAACCAGAACGGGGGTTAGCTGGAGCAGTGCGATCACTTCGACGGTGGCCGCAAAAGTGAAGTCGGCAGTGATGACTTCGTCGCCCGGCTTGAGTCCGAGTCCCATCATTGCAATTTGCAGCGCGTCGGTTCCGTTCGCACACGGAATCACGTGTTTGCAACCGAGGTAATCTTCAAGGCTTTTCTGGAAATTATGAACCTGCGGACCGTTAATATATGCAGTGGTGTCAAGGATTTCCGCGATGGAAGTGTTGACTGTATCTTTAATTTTATCGTATTGCCCTTTCAGGTCAACCATCTGGATTTTCTTCATCTCAGGGAGAAATTAAACAGGGCAAAACTACTAATTTAATGACGGGCAGCAATGGAAATTCTGCAAAGTGCCGTATTTTAGCGACCAATTCACCGCCTATGTTTTTTCTGTATAATTTGCTGGTACATGCATCGGAGCTGCTTTTGAAAATGGTTGCGCCGCTGAGTGTGAAGCTGACAAATTTCACTGCCGGACGGAAAGATGTTTTTGGCCGGCTTGCTGAAAAAATTACCGACAACGACCGGGTAATCTGGTTTCATGCCGCTTCGTTGGGCGAGTTTGAGCAAGGTCTTCCGGTTATGGAAAAGGTTAAGGCGATCTATCCGGAGCACAAAATCCTGCTGACGTTCTTTTCGCCTTCGGGCTATGAAGTGCGCAAAAACAATACTGTCGCCGATCTGACACTATACCTGCCGCTGGATACAGCGCGGAATGCTTCGAGATTTGTCGAATTGGCCAATCCGGAACTGGTGTTTTTCATAAAATACGAATTCTGGCCTAATTATCTTTGGGAACTTAAAGTCAGAAAAGTACCGACCTACCTGATTTCGGGAATTTTTCGGGAGAATCAGGCGTTCTTTAAATGGTATGGCGGATTTTACCGGCAGGCGCTTGACACTTTCACGCATTTTTTCGTTCAGAACCAGAAGTCGAAGGAAATGCTGTTGTCGCTGGGCAAATCCAATGTTACGATTTCAGGAGATACGCGTTTTGACCGGGTTTCCGAAATACTCGAGCGCGAGAACCATCTTGAGTTTATGGACCGGTTTTGTGACGGCAAACTGACGTTGGTTGCCGGAAGTACGTGGCCAAAAGACGAAGCGATGCTCGTCGATTACATCAATAAATCAGACGGTTTTAAATGTGTCATCGCACCGCATAACATTAATGCGGACCAAATCGAAAAGCTTAGGCAATCGATTAAAAAGAAGGTGGTTCTGTATTCTGAGATGGCAAACAAGCAGTTGGAAGAATACGATGTTTTTATCGTCGACACGATCGGATTGTTGACAAAGATTTACAGTTACGCCGGAATTGCTTATGTTGGCGGCGGGTTCGGAAAACCGGGCGTTCATAACGTATTGGAACCGGCTGTTTTTGGAATTCCGGTTGTTTTCGGTCCAAATTATTCGCATTTTGCCGAAGCAACAGCGCTTGTTGAAAATAGGGGATGCATTTCGATTCAAGACGGAAATTCTTTAACACAAAAGCTTGATGTGCTGATGAATGACCCGATGGAACGTGCCGAGCAAGGCCACATCTGCGGCACCTTCGTGAAAATGAATAAAGGCGCGACAGCTGCGATTTTGAAACATTTACAATACGATCGCGACCAAATTGAAAATCAACAATAACTAGATAGCATGAGATTTTTACGATTAACCTTACTACTTTTTGTAATCAATGCCACTGCGCAACAGGGCGGAATGTGGATTCCTTCGTTGTTGAAAGGAATGAACGAAGCCGAAATGAAGAGCCTCGGAATGAAGATTTCGGCGCAGGATATTTACGATGCCAACAGGCCGGGAATCAAGGATGCAGTTCCTCAATTCAATGGCGGATGTACGGCTGAAATGATTTCCCCGAAAGGTTTGCTGCTGACAAATCATCATTGCGGATTTGAGCAGATTCAGTCACATTCCTCGGTTGAGCACGACTATATTACCGACGGATTCTGGGCGATGACAATGGAAGAAGAACTTCCGAATCCGGGAGTCGTGGTCACATTCGTTGTGAAGATCGAAGATGTAACCGCACAGGTTCTAAAAGATGTGGCGGGATTGGCGACTGAAGCCGACAAACAAAAGAAAATCCAGGATAATATTGCTTCGGTTTCGGCATCTTTTCCGAAAGAGTCGTGGCAGGAAAACAAAATCCGCAATTTCTTCGACGGCAACCAATATTTATTGTTCGTAACTGAAACATTTAAGGACATTCGCCTTGTCGGCGCTCCGCCTTCATCGATTGGAAAATTCGGTTCGGACACAGACAACTGGGTTTGGCCGCGGCACACGGGCGATTTTTCAATGTTCCGGATTTATGCCGATAAAAATAACCGGCCCGCCGAGTATTCAAAAGACAATGTGCCTTATGTTCCGAAACATTTTCTGCCGATTTCGATTGCAGGCGTAAAGGAAAACGACTTTACGATGGTAATGGGTTATCCGGGAAGAACTACAGAATACCTTCCTGCAGTTGCTGTTGAACAAATCGTAAATGAACTCAACCCGGCGAAAATCGCGATTCGTGATGCGGCGCTTAAAGTCCAGGATTCCTACATGCGGCGCGACAACGCGATCAAGATACAGTATGCTTCCAAATACGCCAGCATCGCCAACTACTGGAAAAAGTGGATCGGCGAAACCAAAGGATTGAAACGTTCCAACGCGGTAGCGCTGAAAAAAGCGGAAGAGCAGCAGTTCCTGCAGAAAGTCAACAAAGCCGGCAAGCAATCTGAGTACGGAAACCTGCTGGCCGATTTTGCTAAGTATTATACCGAAATAACGCCATACGCGTTGAGCCGTGATTACTTTTCGGAAATCTTCGTTCGCAACACCGAGATGACTACCATTGGATTCAGACTTTACCAGCTTGAGCAGGTTTATCAAACAAAAGGAGCGCAGTCATTCAATGATCGTAAAGACAACTTTCTAAATGCAATGCCGGAATTCTATAAAGACTTTAATAAGGAAGTCGACCAGAAAGTCCTCGAGCAGCTTTTGGAAATCTATGCGAAAAAGTCGCCTTCGCAGTTTTTGCCAAGCGGACTGGCAACAGCAGATACCAAGAAAATAGTTGAAGATGTCTATTCGAAATCAGCGCTGACATCTCTCGACGGATTGAAAAAGCTGCTTTCAGGCGATGCGAAGGAAGTCGTTGCTAAACTCAACGCCGATCCGGGATATGCATTTATCAAATCGGTTTCGGAAGCCTATACAAAGGTTGTCGCACCGAAATACGACGAGCTCAATTTAAAGATTACCGCGTTGCAGCGTACTTACATGAAAGCGATTCTTGAACTGAACCCGAATGCACGGATATTTCCGGATGCCAATAGTACGCTTCGGGTCACTTATGGAAAAGTCAACGGCTACAATCCGGCGGATGCTGTTTATTACACGCCGTTTACAACTCTGGACGGCGTCATGGAAAAATACGTTCCGGGAGATTATGAGTTTGACGTTCCGCAGAAACTGATTGACTTATACAATGCGAAAGACTACGGCCAATACGGAAGCAAGGGCAAAATGCCGGTTTGTTTCCTTGGAACGAACCACACTACGGGAGGAAATTCGGGTAGTCCGGCGATCGATGCAAAAGGCAATCTTATTGGATTGAACTTTGACCGCGTTTGGGAAGGAACGATGAGCGATATTCACTACGATCCGGAGATTTGCAGGAACATCATGGTCGATATAAGGTATGTGCTGTTCATCATCGACAAATATGCCAACGACAGGCGACTTATCGATGAAATGAAGATTGTGAAATCAACAAAATAAATCACTGAATACTAACGAATTCCGGTACAAAAGAGAGAAATTAATACGTTAAAATTTATGTTAAAGAGCGTCGATTAAATTTTTAAAAAAAAATCTATTAATTCTCTTACATATCAAAAAATGTATATCTTTGCCTCGAATTAATAATTAACCTTTTATAATTAAGTAAGATGAAAAAAGTATTTTTAAGCTTGGCTTTCGTAGCTGCAATGAGCGTATCATTTGTTTCTTGCAAAGAAACTAAGACTGAAACTGATACTGAAACTGTTGCTCCTGAGGCTGAAACTACAGCTCCTGAGGCTGAAGTAGCACCTGCTGCTGACTCTACAGCTACAACTACAGAAGCTACAACTACAACTACTACTACTGATGCTGCTGCTACTCCAGCTCCAGCTGCTACTCCAGCGAAGTAATTAGAAGTTACAGAAAAAATCAGCCGCGCTTGTCGCGGCTTTTTTTCTGCCTTTTTTTGAAAATTTACCTCAAAAAAAAAGCTCCGAACCAAAAGTTCAGAGCTTAATTTTTTTGTACTCAGAGCGGGACTTGAACCCGCACGGACATTTCTGTCCACTGGATTTTAAGTCCAGCGTGTCTACCAATTTCACCATCCGAGCAGACCACAGTGGAGCGAAAAACGGGATTCGAACCCGCGACCTCGACCTTGGCAAGGTCGCGCTCTACCAACTGAGCTATTTTCGCATTTCAATCTTGTAAAAGAACCGATACTTGTTCCGTATCGCGGAGGCAAATTTAAAACATTAATTCAATTATGCAAAGGTTTTCACTTAAAAAAATCCTGCCTCTCCTAACCCGCTGATTTGCCATTTGGTGCGGGTTTGCTACTTGCGAAGAAGCATCTTTTTAATCTCGTTCAGCTTCATCAAAGCCTCAACCGGCGTAAGGGTATTGATGTCGAGAGCGACGATCTCTTCCTTTATTTCTTCCAATAGCGGATCGTCAAGATTGAAGATGCTCAACTGGATGTCGTCCTTACCGGAAATGGATCCGCTGAGCGCTGCACCGGAATGGTCCTTTTCCATTTTTTTGAGCATTTTTTGGGCGCGTGCAACAACCGTCTGCGGCATTCCGGCCATTTTCGCTACATGGATTCCGAAGCTGTGTGCACTTCCTCCGGCAACGAGCTTTCGGATAAAAAGCACGTTGTCTTTCAGTTCTTTCACCGAAACATTGAAATTCCGGATCCGAGGCATCAAATCTGTCATTTCGTTTAATTCGTGATAATGCGTGGCAAAAAGCGTTTTCGGCCTTGCCGGATGTTCGTGCAGGAATTCGGCGATTGCCCACGCTATGGAAATTCCGTCGTAGGTGCTAGTTCCGCGCCCGATCTCGTCAAGCAGCACAAGGCTTCTGTCGGAAATGTTGTTCAGGATTGAGGCGGTTTCGTTCATCTCGACCATAAAAGTCGATTCGCCCATTGAAATGTTATCGGAAGCGCCGACCCTGGTGAAAATCTTGTCAATTATCCCTAGGTTGAGGCTGTCGGCGGGAACAAAACTTCCCATTTGCGCCAACAAAACGATGAGCGCTGTCTGTCGAAGTATCGCCGATTTTCCCGACATATTCGGCCCGGTAATCATGATGAGCTGCTGCGCCTCGCGGTCAAGGAAAACATCATTGGCGATGTACGGAATGCCAACAGGCAACTGTTTTTCGATTACGGGATGCCGTCCGTTTTTGATATCGAGCACAAAACTCTCGTCGAGATTTGGACACGTATATTGATTTTCAATTGCCAATTGCGCAAACGAGGTCAGGCAGTCAAGCTGCGCAACCAGCGATGCATTCAATTGCACGGGCTTAATATAGGTAGCGATCCAACTTACCAACTGGTCAAAAAGATCGTGTTCCAATTTCTGGATTTTTTCCTCGGCGCCTAGTATCTTCGACTCGTATTCTTTAAGTTCTTCGGTGATGTACCGTTCGGCATTGACCAACGTTTGCTTGCGGATCCACCCGGACGGCACTTTGTCTTTGTGTGCATTGCGGACTTCAATATAATATCCGAAAACATTATTGAATGAAATCTTCAGCGAAGAAATCCCGGTCTTTTCCGACTCGCGCGCTTCAATTCCCTCAAGAAATTCCTTTCCTGAAAAAGCAATGCTGCGTAGTTCATCAAGCTCTGTGCTGACGCCTTTGGCAATCGCATTTCCTTTGGCAATGGCAACAGGTGCATCGGGATTCAGCATCGAAACAATTTTTTCGCGAAGCAATTCACAACCGTGCAGACTGTCGCCCATCACCTTCACCGCTTCCTGTTTGCTTTGCAGTGCAATTTCTTTTATCGGAATTATGGCGTCAAGTGAATCCTTGAGATAAACAACTTCGCGCGGCGTCACTTTTCCCGCGGCAATTTTGGATATCAGCCTTTCGAGATCTGAAATAAGCCGGATCTGGCGCTGTATCGATTGCAGCGATTCACGGTGATCGATAAGATAGGACACGACTTCGTGCCGGTTCCTGATTTTGTTGATGTCTTTGAGCGGAAGTGCAAGCCAACGCTTCAGAAGACGGCCGCCCATAGGCGAAAGCGTCCGATCGATTACATCCAGCAAAGTGACGGCGTTGGGGTTGTAGCTGTGGTAAAGTTCAAGATTTCGGATGGTAAACCGGTCCATCCAGACGTACTCGTCTTCGGCAATCCTGTGAATATTTGTGATGTGTTGTACCTTATTATGTTGGGTTTCCGACAGATAATACAAGGCCGCGCCCGATGCGATAATTCCTTCGGAAAGATCTTCGATCCCAAATCCTTTAAGTGAAATAGTCCCAAAATGATTGGTCAGGGTTTCCATCGCATAATCGGAATTGTAAACCCAATCTTCAAGGTAAAAGCTGTGGTAGTTTTCGCCAAACGAATCGCGAAAGGCGTTTTTGCACTGTTTTGGAACGAGGACTTCACTCGGACTGAAATTTTGCAGCAGCTTGTCGATATATTCCTCATTGCCCTGAGCAGTCAGGAATTCGCCGGTGGATACATCGAGAAAAGCAATTCCGAGTGATTTGCGGCCAAACCAGACCGATGCGAGAAAATTATTCGATTTTGATTGCAAAACCTCATCGTTCATTGAAACTCCCGGTGTTACCAATTCGGTCACGCCGCGCTTCACAATCGTTTTGGTCATCTTTGGATCTTCGAGCTGATCGCATATCGCCACACGAAGTCCGGCCTTCACCAATTTTGGCAAATAGGTATTTAACGAATGGTGCGGAAATCCGGCAAGCGCAGTTTCGGTTTCTGAGCCGGCGCCGCGTTTCGTGAGGACAATTCCCAATATTTTGGAAGCCCTGATCGCGTCTTCACCGAAAGTTTCATAGAAGTCGCCAACGCGAAACAAAAGGCAGGCATCGGGATACTTCCGTTTGATCTCGTTGTATTGACGCATGAGCGGCGTCTCTTTCGGAAGGTTCTCTTTAGATGCCAAGCTAGATGGATTAGAATGAAGAGCTGCGAAATTAAAGATTTTAGCCTAAAGAATTTACGCTGGAAAAATTAATTTATTTTTAAGAAAAAAAATAATTGGCGTACTTCTTTTTTCAATAGATTTGGCTTGTTAATTTAAATTTAAAAAAATAACAATGAAAAAAATAGCAATGTTGGCTGTGCTAACTGTTTTCGGAGTAAGTGTACAAGCACAAACTGCAAAAACAACTACAAAGAAAACTACCACTAAAACTGAGACTACTGCGAAGAAGTCGGATGCTCCAAAGGTAGAAGGTGCCGGTATCGTATTCGAATCTGAAACAATCGATTACGGAACTATTCCTCACAATGCAGACGGAAAACGTGAATTCCATTTCACAAATAATGGAAACCAGCCGCTTATCATCAGCAACGCACAAGGTTCTTGCGGTTGCACCGTTCCAACTTATCCTAAAGAGCCAATCGCTCCGGGTGCAAAAGGAGTTATCGGAGTTAAATATGCAACTGACAGGGTTGGTGCATTCACCAAAACAGTTACTTTGACTACAAACGCTTCTGAGCCAACAAAGGTTCTTACGATCAAAGGAAACGTACTTCCTGACGAACCGGCTAAAGAGACACAAAAAAGCTAAATTTTTTATTGAGTCATATAAAAAGCTTCCGAAGGGGAGCTTTTTATATTTTTGCCCTATGCGTAAACTAGCTAATGACGAACTCGGCCGCAAAACTGCCGAAGAGTTCGCCCAGTCAAAAAAAACCCCGATTATAGTTATCCTCGATGATATACGAAGCCTGAACAATATCGGCTCTGTATTCCGAACCTGCGACGCTTTTCTCATCGAAAAGATATTTCTCTGCGGAATTACGGCGCAGCCACCGAACAAAGAAATCCACAAAACCGCACTCGGCGCCACCGATACTGTAGCGTGGACTTATGAAAAGTCGGTTTTGGATGTAATCGCCAAATTGAAGTCGGATGATGTAAATATCTTTGCGGTTGAACAGGTTGCCGGCGCCAGAATGCTCAATGAATTTCAACCGGCGGCAGGGCTGCGCTACGCATTGATTTTCGGAAATGAAGTATTCGGCGTTTCGCAGGAAGCGATCGCACTCGCAGACGGAAGCATCGAAATCCCGCAGCTCGGAACAAAACATTCCCTGAATATCGCAGTCAGCGCCGGAATTGTGTTGTGGGATCTTTTCAGCAAAATAAACTATCGCTGAGTGACACGCTGCTGGATTTCCTGAAGTATGAAAATGTAATCTTCGTGGTTTTTGACAAAATCGCGATCCGAAACATCTATTACCAGAACATTCAGGTCGGTTTGTGATTTTATGTAGTCGAGATAGCCGTGATTGATCTTTTCGAGGTATTCGGCAGGAATATTTTGTTCATAATCGCGGCCACGCAGTCGGATGTTCTCCAGCAATCGCTCGGTATTTTGGTACAAATAGACGTACAAATCCGGCCTTGGCATTTCCTTGTAAATGATTTCAAACAGCTTTCGGTAGAGCCGGTATTCGTCTTCCGACAAAGTAACTTTCGCAAAAATCAGCGATTTAAAGATGTGGTAATCCGCCACGATAAAATCCTTGAAGAGATCAAACTGCGCGAGATCGTCGGCAATTTGCTGGTAGCGATCAGCCAGAAACGACATCTCGAGCGGAAATGCGTAACGCGGCTGGTCTTCGTAAAATTTCGGAAGAAAAGGGTTGTCGGCAAACCGCTCCAAAACCGTCTTTGCATTAAAATCTTCAGCAATTTTATTAGTCAGCGTTGTCTTGCCTGCGCCGATGTTTCCTTCGATTGCGATGTAATTGAAAGAATCGGGCTTCACCGCATCAAGTGGATTGTCGAGCTTTCCAACGAGTTTGCAGATCGATTTATCTTCTGACGCACGAACGATTTCAGGAAGGTATTGCTGCAAAACCGGATGCCGCCAGTCGAGCTTTAAGTCGCGCATCGGCAAGAGCACAAACATGCGGTCCTGCATTCGCGGATGCGGAACTTCAAGCTTTTCCGAGCGGATGATTTCCTCATTAAACGCAATCAAATCTATATCGATAGTTCGGGATTGATAACCTTCAGCACCAGTTCTGGTCCGACCGAGAGTGGTTTCAATGTCGAGCAATTGCTGTAAAAGGTTTTCCGCGGTCGCATACGTATGTACAAGAAGTGCACAATTATAAAACGGCGCTCCGTTAAAACCCCAGGCAGGAGATTCATAAAGTGCCGAAACGCGGACTACAGTTGCAACTTTTGAATGTATTTCGGCAATGCAGCGCGTGATGAGCTCTTTGCGGTCGCCGGAGTTGCTGCCTATCGACAGTATTGCTGAATTCTGCTGCTTCATTCGGGTGATATCGGGCGCGTTTTGAAATCTTTATTGGCGGCAAATTAAGTAAAAGAATTTCAGAATAGGATTATATTTGTACGACCGTTGATAACTATTTCCTTACACCCAGGCCGTTGGCCAAACATCCTAAAATATGAAATTCCTTTCCAATGTCTTGGCCGTTATTGTCGGGCTGTTCATTTTTTGCATGATTTTTTTCTTCGGGATCGTACTGGTTGCAGCTGTTGCCGGTAGCTCGGATGACGACGTTGCCATTAAAAGAAAATCAGTGATTGAACTCGATCTTGCTAATGTTAACCAGGATTACGGCGGAAAGTCGAATTATACCGATTTCGATTATTACGACGTGCGCCACGATGGGCTTTCCGACGTTTTGCGAGCGATACAATACGCAAAAAGCGACGACCGGATAAAAGGAATTTCAATACTCAACAACATTTCTGCATTGGGCGCAGCGCAAACTCGCGAGCTTCGCCGACAACTTGAGGATTTCAAAAAATCGGGAAAATTTGTAGTGTCGTATGCCGAAGTCTACACGCAGAAAGATTACTATTTAAACTCGGTCGCCGATACGATTTACATTAATCCGGTTGGGAATCTGGAGTTTAAGGGACTTTCGTCTGAAGTCATGTTTTACAAAGATCTGGAGGACAAAGTCGGCGTTACCGTTGAAGTCGTCCGACACGGTAAATACAAAAGCGCAGCTGAGCCATTCCTTCAAAATAAGATGAGCGACGCCAACCGGCAACAGGTTACGGCGCTGCTGAACGATGTTTGGCAGTCGGTTTTGGCCGATATTTCAAAAAGCAGAAAAATTCCGGTACAACAGTTAAATACAATTGCTGACGATCTTTTGGCGCGGACTCCCGAAATGGCAAAAGCACAAGGCCTGGTTGATAAAATCGCCTACCAGGATACGTATGAAAACGACATCCGAAAAGCGCTAAACGTCGATGCCGACAAAGAATACAATAAAATCAAGATACTGGATTACGCGCGGAAAGTTGGCACGACGGCCGGCTCCAGTTCAAAAAATAAGATTGCGATAGTTTATGCGCAGGGTGAAATTCTAAGCGGCGAAGGAAGTGAGCAATATGTCGGCGAAGGTTCGATGAGGCGTGCGTTCCAGGATGCGCGCGAGGACGAAAATGTGAAGGCGGTAGTGCTGAGGGTTGATTCTCCCGGAGGTAGCGCCCTGACGTCAGAGCTGATCTGGCGCGAAATCGAGCTGACCAAGAAGGTGAAGCCGGTTGTGGTTTCCATGGGCAACGTTGCGGCGTCGGGTGGATATTACATCGCTGCGGGCGGGAATGTGATTTTCGCCGAAGAAAATACAATCACCGGGTCGATCGGGGTTTTCGGCTTGCTTCCGAACCTGACGCAATTGGCGACGAAGGTTGGAATTCACACCGAGCAGGTCAACACCAACAAGAATGCCGCCGGGTACAGTCCGTTTTTGCCTTTGGATCCCGGATTCAGAAGCATCGCGCAATCAGAGGTCGAGCGGATTTACAATACCTTCGTCGCTCGGGTCTCCGCAGGCCGCCATTTAACGGTGGCACAGGTTGACAGTATCGGTCAAGGGCGTGTTTGGTCGGGGAAACAAGCGTTAAAAATTGGGCTCGTTGATAAAATCGGCGGAATGGACGAGGCGATAAAAGCGGCAGCCAAAATGGCGAAAGTAACCGATTATAAAACGCGTGATTACCCGGAATACGAAAAGAACTTCCGCGATTTGTTGAGCAATCTAGGGCTTCCCTTTGTAAACTCGAAAGCCGCACTGATCAAAGAGGAAATCGGCGAAGACAACTACAGAATCCTGGAACAGCTCAAGCAAGTCAGTCTGCACAAAGGAATCCAGATGATGATGCCCTTCCGGATCGAGATTCATTAATGGTTTTGATTTGAATCGTAGTAAACCAGTAGCCGAAATATCGGAACCAGCAGTAATGATAATTTAAAAGCACGCACTTGTACTATTTATCGTGCTTTTTCTGTTATATATCCTAATTTTGTGGATCCTGAGAAGACCAAACCATGAAAAAAACGCTGAAAATAATCGGAATCGTCCTTTTGCTGTTAATCGTTGCACTGTTTGCGGTACCATTGCTATTCAAAGACACGATCAAGGCGAAAATCATTTCGACGATCAACAAGAATGTCGATGCCACGGTATCATTCGACGACGCCGACCTAAGCCTGTTCAGAAGTTTTCCGCGCGCAACGGTTACGGTCGACAAGCTGCTGATCCTGAACAAAGCGCCGTTTGCGGGCGACACTTTGGTTTCTTTTGGGGAAATTTCACTGAAGATGTCGGTTAAGGAGTTATTTAAGGATAAATCAGAGCCAATGAATGTCGAAGCGTTCACAACAAAAAACGGACGCGTCAACATCATTTTCAATAAAGACGGCTTGGGGAATTTTGACATCGCGCTGAAAAATGCCGAAAAAAAGGACGATGGCAAATCCGATCCGCTGTCGCTGAAGATCAAGGAATACAAACTCGAGAATTTCCGGTTCAGCTATTACGACGAACGGTCGAAACTGCGAATGAATATCGACAGCCTGAACCACACCGGCAACGGCGATTTTACTGCATCGAAGCTTGATCTCGTGACCCAATCGACTGCCCGCGTTTCGGTCAAAATGGATAAAACCAAATATATGGACCGGGTGCCGCTGGCGCTTGATGCGACACTGGCAATCGATAACGACAAAAACATCTATACATTCAAAAAAAACAAAGCGCTTATCAATCAGTTGCCGCTTGAGTTTGACGGTTCGATACAAATTCTGGATGCCGGCCAGCAGTACGACCTGACCTTCAGGACGCCAAGCTCGTCATTCAAGAATTTCCTGGCGTTGATCCCGTCGAAATATTCGGGAAGCCTGAACAACGTGAAAACTTCGGGCGATTTTACTGTGGCCGGATTTGCGAAAGGACTTTACTCAGAAACTACAGTCCCGAAATTCAATGTCGCAATTGCCTCCAACAATGCTTCTTTCCAATATCCGAACCTGCCGAAATCGGTGCGAAATATTGTCATCGACACCAAGATTATCAATGACTCCGGAATACTGAACGATACTTACGTCAACCTCGACAAACTTTCATTCGCCATCGACGCTGATGTTTTCAATGCGAAGGCGAATATCAAAAACGTGGTCGAAAATCCGCTGGTGAACGCCGAGCTGAAAGGAACGATCAATCTCGGAAATCTCTCGAAAGCCTATCCAATAAAGCTCGATAAGCCGCTCTCCGGAATTCTTCGTGCCGATGTGGTGACGAAATTTGACATGAAATCGGTCGAAAACAAACAATACGCAAGCATCTACAATTCGGGAAGCGCCAGCCTCACCGGCTTTCGATACACCGATGATCAGGGAAAGGCGCTCAACATCAACAGCGCCTCGGTCAAATTCAATCCGAGCCATGTCAATCTGGAACAACTCAACGCTACAACCGGAAAAACCGACCTCAGCGTTGCCGGTACATTGGATAATTTTTACGGATTTTTATTCAAAGACCAGGTGCTGCAGGGAAATTTCACCATGCATTCCAACCAACTCGCGGTTTCCGATTTTATGACCGAAGAGAAGTCTGACTCCGGCCAAAAGAAATCGGATGCGATGAAAATTCCGGCGTTTCTTGATTGCCGCGTCAATGCTACTGCAGGTACTGTTCTTTACGACAATTTGGTACTGAAAAATGTGTCCGGAGTGGCGATAGTCCGCGATCAAAAAGTTACGCTTCAGAATGTCAAAACGAATATTTTCGGCGGACTCATCGGCGTGAACGGAAGCGTTTCGACAAAGGAAAAAGTTCCGACATTCAATATGGACCTGAACCTGAATTCGGTTGACGTTTCGCAAAGTTTCACCCAGCTCGACATGCTGAAAAGTATTGCACCGATTGCGGGCGTGATTAATGGCAAAGTGAATTCGACGATTAAAGTCGCCGGAAACCTCGACGCCAAATCGATGACACCAAATCTTGGGACGATCGATGGAAGCTTTATCGGACAGTTACTGTCGACAACGATCAACGCGAACAATTCGACATTGTTGACTGCACTCGACAACAACCTCTCTTTCATCGACCTGAAAAAACTCAACCTCAATGACCTTCGCGCTGCGCTTACCTTCAGCAACGGAAAGGTGAACCTGAAACCCATAACACTGAAATATCAGGACATCAAACTGGAATTCAGCGGACAGCACGGATTTGACCAAAGTATGAACTACAACCTGAAGTTCGACCTTCCGCCGAAATACCTCGGCACAGAAGCCAATAAGCTCCTGGCGCAACTCACTCCGGCAGATGCGGCAAAAATTGATAATATTCCGATCAATGCGGCTGTGACGGGAAGTTTTAAAAATCCGAAGATAAAAACGGATTTTAAGGAAGCGGCAACCAATCTTACTACGCAACTCATAAAAATGCAGCGCGACAAGTTGCTTCATCAGGGAACCAATGCGCTTGGAAATATTTTAAGCGGCGGTACGAAACCGAAAGATTCCACAAAGACGAACCAGCCGAAAACAAACGATATCAAGACGCAGGCAGGAAATATCCTAAATGGGATTTTCAATCAGAAGAAGAAAGACGAACCGAAAAAACCAGCCGCCACACCGCCAAAATAATCAGAGGCTGAGTTTGACCAAAGAACCTTCGGCAGCGCGGACGTTGAATGCAGTTCCGTTGTCAAATATCAGGTACTGACCTTTAATTCCGCTGAGTTTGCCGCGGATGATGCGTGATTTGTCGAAATTGATTGTTGTAACGTTTTTTGGATATTCAAGCACCGGATAATGGATTTCGGTCGGCGAGAATGCAGCGTCGTCAAAGAGGCTGCGGACTTCCTCCGGAAGCATTTCAACAACTTTCATCCGTTCGGCATGCAGGTCGCATTCAATGATGTCGTTCAAAAGCATCCGTTTCCAATTGGTTTTGTCGGTGTAATGATTTTTCAGGGCGACTTCGGTAATTCCGGCCAGGTATCGATTGGGAACTTCGACAATTTCTATGGCCAGGTGCGCGCCCTGATCGATCCACCGTGTTGGTACCTGCGATTTTCGCGTCACACCGACTTTAACTTCACACGAAACCGCTAGATAAACAACATGCGGCTGCAACTGTACCATCGCTTCGTGGTCAAGGTCGCGATCGGCGATTCCGAGGTGCGCCGTGCTCAGTTCCGGCCTGATTATCCATTCGCCGGCATGCGCGCTGGAAGTAAAACAATCGTAACAGAACCCCTGCCGGAAGATTTTCTTCCTTCGGACGCAATTCAGGCATTGGTAGCCTGTCATCTCAAGCTCGATTTCACTGCCGAGCAACTGATTCATATTGAGGAAGCTGCTTTCGAATACCAGATAATACTGGATTGGCTTTCCGTGCTCGGTTTGCATTTTCGTAATTACGCCTTCGTATTGCATTCTGGTGGGGTGATTAAAGGTAAAAAATTAGCTTTTTTTGCTATTTTTGGTAAAGTTAGAAAATCAAACGCAGCCCGCAATATTTATGGCTTTTCCACTCATCAACTCGATTGCCTCGTGGGTTTTGAAACAGCGAATCCACCAGATCGAACTTTTCCTGAAATACCCGAATGAGGTTCAGGAAGAATTGCTGATGAATTTGCTGCGCGCCGCCGAAACCACTGCAATCGGCAAAGAATATGAATTTTCTTCAATCAGGTCTTACGCAACTTTTGCCGAGAGGCTTCCAATCAGGGCTTACGAAGACCACGAGCCGCTGATAGAACAAACACGGCGCGGTGCACAACAGGTTTTCTGGAATAGCCCGATCAAATGGTTCGCAAAATCAAGCGGCACAACCAACGCAAAGAGCAAGTTTATTCCGGTGAGCCAGGAAGCGCTTGAGGATTGCCATTATAAAGGAAGCAAGGATTTGCTTTGCCTCTACCTCAACAACAACGAAGATTCGCAATTATTTGTCGGAAAAAGCCTCAGATTGGGCGGCAGCCACCAGATCTATCAGGACAACAACAGCTATTTCGGGGATCTTTCTGCGATATTGATTGAAAACATGCCGATTTGGGCCGAGTTCAGCAGTACGCCCAGCAACCGGGTGTCGCTGATGAGCGAATGGGAAGCGAAAATTCCGGCGATAATCAGCGAAACGATAAATGAAAATGTTACCAGCTTTGCGGGCGTTCCGTCGTGGATGTTGGTGTTACTGAATAAAGTCCTTGAAGCCACCGGAAAAGAAAACCTGATCGACGTTTGGCCAAACCTGGAAGTTTATTTCCACGGTGGCGTAAGTTTCGATCCTTATCGCGAACAATACAGCAAGATCATCAGGCGAAACAACTTTCGGTACTATGAGATCTATAATGCATCCGAAGGTTTTTTTGCAATCCAGGATCGAAACGATTCGAATGAACTCCTCCTGATGTTGGATTACGGAATCTTCTACGAATTCATTCCAATGGATATCTTCGGTACGCAAAATGAAAAAGCAGTGCGCCTCGCCGATGTTGAAACCGGAAAAAACTACGCGGTTGTCATTACGACCAACTCCGGACTTTGGCGTTACCTGATTGGTGATACGGTCAGATTTACCTCTTTGAGTCCGTACCGAATTCGGGTCACCGGGCGAACAAAGCACCATATCAACGTTTTCGGCGAAGAACTCATGGTTGAAAACACCGACATTGCCATTGCAAAAGCATGTGCCGCAACCCAAAGCGAGATTCGCGACTATACCGTGGCGCCAGTTTTTATGGACGGAAAGGAAAAAGGAGCTCACGAATGGATGGTGGAATTCAGGAAAATGCCTTCTGATGTAGAGCTGTTTCGGCGGATTCTTGACAGTGAACTCCAATCGGTCAATTCCGACTACGAAGCGAAGCGACATAATAATATGACACTCAATCCGTTAATCCTTAACATCGCGAGGCCGAATTTGTTTTACGATTGGCTAAAGGAACAGGATAAACTTGGCGGACAGCATAAAATTCCACGGCTTTCCAACCAACGGGATTATCTCGACCAGTTAAAGGCAATGCAGTTTCCGGTGCAAATAAAATGATAAGCTATGAAAAAGATTTTTTTGTGTGCAGTGGCTGCCCTGGCGCTAACTTCGTGCGCGAGCAACGGATGGAGTTGCAAAAACCGCTACTGCGAAAATCAGCCGAAAACGCCGATTATTGTTCACTACAAAAACGTATAAAAAAAGCCCCAGATTTGGGGCTCTTTTTTTTATGACACAGCTTTAAGCCGTTGTAACAGGTTTTTATTGAGCCTGTCCTCGGCGTAGTTCTTATCGATGGTCAGGTATTTATCGTCTGTTCCCGGAAGTTCATACATCGCGTCGGTGAGGATCGCCTCGCAAAGCGAACGAAGTCCACGGGCGCCAAGTTTGTATTCAAGCGCTTTATCGACAACGTAATCCAGCGCTTCCTCAGTAATGTTGAATTCTACATCGTCCATCAGAAACAGCTTTTTGTATTGCTTGATCAGCGCGTTCTTTGGCTCGGTAAGGATTGCACGAAGGGTTTCGCGATCCAGTGGATCCATGTGCGTCGTAACCGGCAAACGCCCTATAATTTCAGGTATGAGGCCGAAGTCCTTGATGTCTTTCGGAATTAGGTATTGAAGCAGGTTGTCTTTATCGATCTGGTCCGGGTTTTTTGACGTATGATAACCAACAGCCTGGCGATTGAGCCTTTTGGAGATTATTTTCTCAATTCCGTCAAATGCACCGCCTGCGATGAAAAGAATATTCTGGGTATTGACCTCGACAAATTTCTGATCGGGATGCTTGCGGCCACCTTTTGGCGGAACATTGACAACGGTTCCTTCGAGTAGCTTCAGCAACGCCTGTTGGACACCTTCACCCGACACGTCACGCGTGATGGATGGATTGTCGCTTTTGCGCGCGATCTTGTCGATTTCGTCAATGAATACAATTCCGCGTTCGGCTTTCGCCACATCATAATCGGCAGCCTGCAGTAATCGCGTCAGGATGCTTTCAACGTCTTCACCAACATAACCTGCTTCCGTCAGCACTGTCGCGTCAACTATTGCCAACGGCACGTCGAGCATTCGCGCGATCGTTTTGGCAACAAGCGTCTTTCCGGTTCCGGTTTGCCCGACCATGATGATGTTGCTCTTTTCGATTTCAACATCGTCATCGTATTGCTGCTGCATCAACCTTTTATAGTGATTATAAACGGCAACCGACATAACTTTTTTGGTCTGCTCCTGCCCGATCACGTACTGATCAAGGAATTCACGGATTTCCTTCGGCCGTTTCAGGATCAGGTCGGCGACCAGTTTTGAGCTTCCGTTGGTTTTCAGTTCTTCGAGAACAATTCCGTGCGCCTGTTCGATGCAACGGTCGCAAATATGCGCGTTGATACCGGCGATCAGCAAATTGGTCTCGGGTTTTTTTCGTCCGCAAAACGAGCATTCTAAAACTTCTTTAGCCATTTTATCGGATTTTATTCACTTTGGAATTCATTCAGCTTCTTTTTAGCACCTCGTCAACCATTCCGTATTCTTTTGCTTCCTCGGCAATCATCCAGTAATCGCGCTCGCTGTCTTTATGGACGCGATCAAACGACTGACCTGAATGGTGCGCGATGATCTCGTAAAGCTCGTTTTTGAGCTTCAGCATCTCGCGAAGGTTGATTTCCATATCGGTAGCCACGCCTTGTGCGCCGCCGGATGGCTGGTGGATCATCACTCTCGAATGCGGCAGCGCAGAACGCTTTCCTGAAGCACCGGCACAAAGCAAAACTGCTCCCATTGAGGCCGCCATTCCGGTACAAATCGTTGCCACATCAGGCTTGATGTATTGCATTGTATCATAAATTCCGAGGCCGGCGTAAACGCTTCCGCCCGGTGAATTGATATAAATCTGGATGTCTTTTGACGAATCGGCGCTTTCCAGGAACAGTAGTTGTGCCTGAACGATGTTCGCGATTTGGTCGTCAATCCCCGTTCCGAGGAAAATGATCCTGTCCATCATCAGCCTTGAAAAAACATCAAGCTGTGAAACGTTCAATTGACGTTCCTCGATAATGTACGGTGTCATTCCTGTTGGCGTCATTGCCGACGTAATTTTATCATAGTAGAGACTGTTCACCCCGTGGTGCCTGGTCGCATATTTTTTGAATTCTTTTCCGTAGTTCATGTTGTTCTAATAGTTACGGCCTTCAGCCTTTAGTGGGTTTAAAGGTACAATTTTTTCGGCTATTCGCCATACATATCCTTGACGAACTGGTCGTAAGAAATCTCCTTCGTTTCGGCAGCCACTTTCTCTTTGAACAGGCTCAGCATTTTGCTGCTCATTACCTGTTCGGAAAGGCGTTTTACCTCTTCCTGGTTTGAAAGCACGCGTGCAACGATTCCTTCCACATCGCTATCTGACGGATTCATTTGTCCGAATTGCGCCATTTGTTTGCGGATCATATCTGAAGTGAACGCTTTAAGGTCGTCAAAAGTGATTTGCAGGTTATTTTCGGTGATGACTTTTCCTTCGATCAGTTGGTAGCGAAGGCCGTTTTCCGATTTTTCGTATTCTGTTGCGGCCTCTTCCGGCGACAATGTTGTCTCACCTGCAGTTTGAATCCATTTTTTAAGGAAATCGCCCGGAAGTTCAAATTGTGTATTTTTCAACAGCGACTCGGTCACGTCGTTCAGGAATCTTTGGTCAGCCTGCACTGCGAATTGCTTTTCAGCATCTTCCTTGATTTTTGCTTTGAGCTCCTCGGCTGACGAAATTACGCCTTCGCCAAATAGCTTGTCAAAAAGCTCCTGATTCAGCTCGGCAGGTTCTGAAGTATTGACTTCTTCAATAGTAAAATTGATATCAACGTCAAGTCCGTGCACATCATCGTGACCAACATTAAGCAGATCCATGAGCTTGTGATCGTCCTCGAAAAGCCCTTTTGTATTCACTGTCACAACATCGCCAACTTTTTTGCCAATAAATTTTTCCGATTGGCCGGAAAGGCTTGAAAGCGCAAAAGTCGTGGTGTTGTCGATTCCTTTTTCTTCATTTGAAAAAGTTCCGGTAAGATCGGATTCGGACGTCACTTCGTTTTGTGACACCAGTTTTCCGTACTGCTTGCGGATACGGCCGATTTGGTCGTCAAGCATTTTATCATCGGCGATAATGCGGTAAAGCTTGACATCGTTAGCGGCAGCGAGATCAACATCGAATTTTGGCGTAAGTCCAAGTTCAAAGTCAAATTTGAGCGTTTCGTCGTCCCAATTGAAATCGGATGACATTTTCGGCAGCGGATTGCCCAGGATATCGATATTTTCATCCTGAATGTACTTATTGAGGTTTTCCTGAAGAAGCTTGTTTACTTCCTCCAGGAGTATTGCTTTTCCGTATTGCTTACGGATCAGGCTCATCGGAACAGTTCCTTTTCGGAATCCCGGTATGTTGGCATTTTTCCTATAGTCTCCAAGCATTTTTTCAACCTTTGGCTCATAATCTTCCTTGGTGATTTCCACAGTAACGACTGCATTCAGCTTGTCAATATCTTTCCTGGTAATGTTCATGGTTTTCGCGAATAAAATTGGCTGGCAAAATTATAATATTTTTACAAGGCCGCCAAAGAATTACCGAGTCGATTTGCCATCGCCGAGCGCTCCGTAGAGCAATGACTGTGAAAGTGATAAAATAAGGCTGAAAAGCAGCGCCGTCCAAAACGTATCGACTGCAAAACCACCAACAATGCCGCTGCAAACCAAGATGATGAACGCATTGATGACCAGAAGGAAAAGCCCAAGCGTCAGGATCGTTACCGGAAGCGTAAAAATTACGATTATTGGTTTGATGAAAATATTTAGGAGCCCGAGCACGATTGCCACAAATATCGCCGTGACAAAATTATCAACCACAACACCGCGCATTACATAGGAAATGACCATTACCAGAATGGCTGTTATCAGTATTTTCAGAATGAGTTTCATAATCGCGGATTTTGTTGAGTGAAAATTAAAAATTTTTATCCATTGTATTGCCAACGTTCAAAACTTTGTTATTTTTGGTCGAATTAATCAATTTAACGAAAAAACATTATGAAAAAACTTCTACTTTCTATTTTCATGGTTTCAGCGTTCGCTTCAAATGCACAGGTAACTGTTTTTGAAGACAGCTTCGAAACTTATGATGATTTTGCGATCACCGGTTTTGGCGACTGGCTGACACTTGACCTTGACGGGCTTCCGACTTATATCGGAGGATTGCCTGACGGCGTTGACACTTGGATGAACGGTGGCGATCCACAAGCTTGGATTATCTTTAACCCGGCAGTTGCGCAGGTAACGAATGAATCTGATGCAGCGGCTGACGAAGTACGTAACTTTGATCCGCACACCGGAGCGAAATACGCTGCAATGTGGGATGCAGTTCCTTCTACTACAGGTGGCCCAACAGCAAATAATGACTTCCTTGTAAGCCCTCCGATCGCTTTGGGCGCTTCAAACAACGAATTGACTTTCTGGGTAAAATCTTTGTCGAATACTTATGGACTTGACAAATACCGCGTTTATGTATATACAGGAACTGGAACGCCGACAACTGCTACCGATTTCACAATGATTTCCGGAGTTGCTGCTTTGTCAGCTCCTTACCCAAATTGGGAATTGAAAACATTTCCATTGAACGCATACAGCAACCAAACAATCAGGATTGGTATCCGCGGAATTTCTTCCGACATCTACATGCTGATGGTTGATGATTTCAAAGTAACTTCATCTAACCTGAGCGTAAACCAGGCTTTGGCTAACAAATTCTCGGTTTATCCTAACCCTGCGAACAATGTTGTTACCATTTCAAGCGCTGACGCAATCGGCGTAAACAACATCAGCATCACTGACCTTAACGGACGCGTTGTTAAGAACGTAAAAGTAACCGACGCTCCACAAAGCATCGAAGTAAATGTATCTGACCTTTCTTCAGGAATGTACATGATGAACATTTCTTCTGCAGAAGGAACAGCGGTTAAAAAGATCGTGAAGAACTAATTTTTCTCATATTTGAAAGGCCCTTTTAGCTTCTTGTTAAAAGGGCTTTTTTTATGTTTGACATTTTGGTTTTTTGATTATATTTGAGTTGAACCTTAATTAAATAAAAATGAAAAAAATTTTACTTTTAGGATTTGCTCTTGCTGCATTCAGTGCGCAGGCGCAATTCTGGACCCAAAAAGCGACCGGTTTCGCTACCGCAAGCCGCGGAGTGGGAGACATCTCGATTGTAGATGCCAACACCGTTTGGATTTCATCCTATGATGGATCCGGAACTGCATCACAAACCGTGAAAGACCTTGCCCTAAGTACAGATGGCGGCAACACGTGGACTCCAATTGTTGCAAACTTAGGACTTGGAACTGGTGGATTGGGCATTTCTTCGGTTAGTGCGATTTCAGCTACGACCGCATGGGTTTGCGCTTATCCAGGAACAGGTGGAATCCCCGGAGTATGGAAAACTACAAACGGAGGAACCACGTGGACAAAGCAAGCGACTGCTGCCTATAGCGGCTCTTCCTTTCCGAACATGATCCATTTTTTTGATGCGAATAATGGTGTAACAATGGGTGATCCGCTTGGAGGTTACTTTGAAGTTTACACAACCCCGGACGGAGGCACAACATGGACAAGGGTCCCGTCGGCAAACCTGCCGGCTCCCCTAAGCGCCAGCGAATACGGCTACACGCATAACTTCGTAACCGCCGGAAATACAATTTGGTTTGGAACAAGCGCCGGACGGATTTTCAGATCGACCGATATGGGATTGACCTGGACCGCCGGGCAAACCCCGTCAACCGACCTTGGCGCTGCAGCTGATGGCGGAGCGTATTCGTTTTCAGATGCGACCAAAGGATTGCTGTCTCTCAACAATGGCAGCCTCTACAGCACAAATGACGGCGGAGCAACATGGAACCCGGTGATTGCTAATGGAACTGCATTTAGTGGAGATATTGCTTATGTTCCTGGAACCAGCAAAGTGGTTTCAACAGGGATCAGCGCCACCAGCGCATTCGGGGTGGGAAGCTCTTATAGCCTTGATGATGGTGCAACGTGGACAACAACCGACACTGCTGCGCAATATGGAACTGTTCGTTTCCTAAATGAAACTACCGGATTTGCAGGCGGTTTCAACACCAATGCAACAACCGGCGGAATCTATAAATATACCGGTACTGAACTTCCGGTAGCTCACTTCCAAAGCAGCCAACTTCAGATTTATCCAAACCCATCAACTGGCGTTTACAACCTTTCCGGAACACCGGTAAGTCAGGTAACGGTAGTGGATTTGCTTGGAAAACAGGTTTTCAATTCGAAGTACAGCGCAGTCTCCGATCTTACAGTCGACCTTTCGTCGCTTGATCGTGGTGTTTACATGATGAGCATTAAAAACGACCTTGGCGAAAGCAAGACCGTGAAAATCATGAAAAACTAATAATTTTCAGTTTTGAAGAGAAGCCTTTCCACACGGAAAGGCTTTTTTTATTTCAGGAAGGCAATGGTCTCAGAATAAAAATCGGCTGGATTTTCGGCGTGGAGCCAATGTCCCGCATTCTTTATCGTTACAATTTTCGCCTGTGGGAAATGGTGGCTAATGATCGGGTAATCGATATCAGAAATATATCCTGATTTTTCGCCGCGAACAAATAGTGCCGGACCTTCAAAAACTTTATCCGAAGCAAGCGCCTTTCCTATTGCGTCGTATTCCTTATTGAACACCTCGAGGTTAAAACGGAATGCCAGCTGTCCGGGATCTTTCCAGTAAAGGCTTTTCATCAGGAACTGGCGCGTACCGAAATCGGAAATCAGCGGCTTTAATGTTTCTTCGACGTCCTGTCGTGACGGTTTCTTTGAAAAATCGACCGAATTCAGGGCGTTGAAAATATCCTGGTGGTGCGGATTGTAGTATCGCGGACTTATATCAGCCACAACAAGTTTTTGAACCAGCTGCGGAAAATCGGTTGCCAACTGCATCGCGATCTTGCCGCCCATTGAATGGCCAATGACGCAAACTTCAGTCAGCTTGTGGAAAGTGCAATAGGAAGTAATATCTTCGACCATTGCCTCGTAAGTGAATACATCCGAATGGAAACTGCGCCCGTGATTGCGAAGGTCGGGAATGTGGACTTCAAAGCCGGCCTCTGCGTATTGCGATCCGAGGGTTTTCCAGTTGTCTGACATCCCGAGGAAGCCGTGAAGTATAATAAGCGGGCGGCCGGAGCCTTCTATTTTAGAGTAAAGCATGTTCGTGTTTTGCGTGAGTGATGGAAGCGTAAATCCTTTTTTTCGTTTCAGCCTGACAATTGCGGCGATCTGCAAAAAAGATTGCAGCGGACAGCACGGCCCGCAGGGACACGCCCTAATTTAACTTCTCCAAATACATTTTAATAACTGCTTCGAGTCCGAGGTAAAGCGACTCGCAAATGAGCGCGTGGCCGATCGAGACTTCGAGCAGATTGGGAATATTTTCTTTAAAAAACCTGATGTTTTCAAGGCTCAGGTCGTGCCCGGCATTGATTCCGAGTTGGCATCGATTGGCGACTTCCGCGCTCTGGATGTAGGGCGTGATTGCCGATTTATTCCCCAATGAATATTGGTGCGCAAAGGCTTCCGTGTAAAGCTCGATGCGGTCGGCGCCGGTGACTTTTGCCGCTTCAACCATTTCCGGAAAAGGATCTACGAAAATGGATGTGCGGATTCCGTTTCGTTTGAACTCCGACAGCACTTCAGTCAGGAAACTGCGGTTTTTTTTCGTATCCCAACCGGCATTTGAGGTAATTGCATTCACGGCATCGGGAACAAGCGTGACCTGATCGGGTTTGATCGACAGGACGAGATCGACAAAATCGCGCTGCGGATTTCCTTCAATGTTAAATTCGGTCGTCACGATGGCTTTCAGCTCGCGCGCATCCTGGTACCGGATATGCCTTTCATCTGGTCTTGGATGGATCGTAATTCCCTGCGCGCCGAACCGCTGTATGTCGGCGGCCGCTTTGAGTACGTCGGGCACATTTCCACCGCGCGCATTGCGCAGTGTTGCTATCTTATTGATGTTTACGCTTAGCTTGGTCATAGTGCAAAAATACGAACTTAATCAGCTTCGTTTCCCGATTTTTAAGTAATTTGCAAACGCTTTAAAAAACGCATATGGCAGGGCTAACAGATTACATCAGCAACGACTTCAAGCCACTCGAAACGGTTACGAACGTTGCTGACGCAGCGGCATTTTTTGAGGAAGTTAATTTTACTCATTTCCCTGTAATTGACGGCGGAATTTACATAGGAAGCATTTCCGGTGACGATTTGGGTACATTCGACGCCGATAAGACCATTTTGGATTACCGTTATGCACTGGAAGGATTTTTTGCCAGGGCCAGCATGATCTGGATGGACGTTCTTGAAGTTTTTGCGCACAATCATACAAACGTGGTTCCGGTTCTTGACGACCAGAATCGCTATGTGGGCTATTATGAGGTCGCCGATATAATTCGCTGTTTCGATGAAACTCCCTTCCTGAAAGAGCCGGGCGCGATCATAATTGTGGAAAAAGGCGCATCCGATTATTCGATAAGCCAGATTGTACAGATCGTCGAGAGCAATAACGGGAAAGTCCTTGGCCTTTTCATCTCGGAAGCGTCACCGGATAAAGTCCAGGTGACCATCAAACTTTCAATCGGCGGAATGAACGAAATCCTTCAAACTTTCAGAAGGTACAATTACGAGATCGTATCGGAGCATCAGGAAGACAATTACCTGAACAGCCTGCGCGAGCGATCGGATTACCTCGACAAGTACCTGAACATTTAACACCACCTGATGAAAGTCGCGATCTACGGCCAATACTACCAGAACAGTACTGAACCAATCATCAAGGACATTTTTGCTTTCTTCAGCAAGAACGGTGTGGCAATGGTCATTGAGCGGGAGTTTCTCCAGATTCTTCACGAAAAAAAAATCGTTATCGGCGAATACGACACATTCAGTTCACGTAAGAATCTGGATAGTTCTTTTACGATATTGATCAGCATTGGCGGCGATGGAACGATTCTGCGTGCAGCAACGTTGATTGGCGACTCGGGAATCCCGATATTGGGTGTAAATGCAGGCCGATTGGGTTTTCTTGCCACGGTTCAAAAGGACAACATCGGGCAACTGCTTCAATTTGTGATTGACAAGGAATATCACATTTCCGAGCGCACGCTGCTTAGTCTTTCCGGTACGCCGACAATTGAAAACATGCCTGAACCGAGCTTTGCGATGAACGAAGTGACAGTCAGCCGAAAGGATACAACGTCAATGATTACGATCGAAACCTATCTGAACGGTGAATATTTGAACAGTTATTGGGCGGATGGATTGATAATTTCAACCCCGACAGGATCGACAGGATATTCACTGAGCTGTGGCGGTCCAGTCTTGATGCCGGAAGTGAAAAGCCTTGTCATCACTCCGATCGCACCGCATAACCTCAATGCCCGGCCGCTGGTAATTCCGGATGACACTGAGATCAAACTTCGTGTTACCGGACGCGAACAACAATACCTCGTATCGGTCGACTCAAGGCTGGCATCAGTAAGAAATGAATCGCTGCTTACAGTCTGCAAAACACCTTTCACCATCCGCATGGCGGAAATCCCCAACGAAACGTTCCTGAAGCGACTACGCAACAAGTTGTTGTGGGGCGAAGATAAAAGGAACTGATTTTTTATTTTTTCCGATACTACAAGACGACAATCATCGTTAGCTGAATAGGGTAATAATGAAGCGCTTGTTGGCTGCCGCTCCATAATTACTATATTTGCACGCTATTTTTATTTATGAGGAAATTCGCCGTAATCATATGTTGTCTTTTCGGAATTGCATCTGGGACTTCCCAGATCAATGAACTGGGATTATTCCTGGGAGGAAGCAACTATATTGGCGACGTCGGCGCGACGAACTACATCCGGCCCAATGAACCTGCGATCGGGATTGTATATAAGTGGAACCGGAGTCCACGCCACGCGTACCGCTTTTCCTTCACAATGGCAAAAATAAAGGGCGATGATGCGGAGGCCGACAGCAACGGGCGAAAACTCCGTGGCTATCGTTTCGAAAACAATCTCAAGGAACTTTCTGCCGGCCTCGAATTTAACTTCTTCGATTTTAACCTGCACGAGCTTGAGCGAAAGTTCACTCCCTACGTTTACACCGGTATTTCTTATTTGATTTACGATGAACTTTTTATTGTGGACGGCGAGACCAAAAAAGATTATACTTCAACGACGTTCGCAATCCCGATGATTGTTGGATTGAAATCGAACATTACTCCAAGCCTTGTTCTTGGGCTTGAAACCGGAGCACGGTATTCATTTAGCGATAATCTCGACGCGAGCAACCCGAAAAATGACAACCTCGCGCCGCTTCGTTTCGGAAACACGAACAGCAAAGACTGGTATGTATTTACCGGTTTCACATTAACATATACCTTCGGGGAAAAACCGTGCTACTGCGCCGACTAAGCCTATGGGATTGAACGCTACTTTAGATAAGGCGAAGCTGCCAAAACACCTTGCAATCATCATGGACGGCAATGGTCGTTGGGCGAAGCAAAAAGGAATGCTGCGGATATTCGGGCACGAGACCGGCAGCAAGTCGGTTCGCACCACCGTGGAGGCCTGTGCAAAACTTGGGATCGAGTACCTTACCCTTTATGCATTTTCAACCGAAAACTGGAACCGGCCGGAAATGGAAGTCCGAACCCTGATGAAGTTGCTGATCAACTCGTTAAAGAACGAAATCAAAACACTGCAGGAGAACAATATCCGACTGAATTCGATCGGAAACCTGGAAATGCTTCCGGCATCGGCACAAAGAGAACTGAAATCGGTAATCGAGAAAACAAAAAACAATACGAGAATGACGCTGACCCTGGCCTTAAGTTATGGCTCCAGGGAAGAGATTGTGCACGTAATCAGGGAGTTAAGTCTCAAAGTTAAAAATAATATAATTTCAAGTAGCGATATTGATGAATTAATTATTAATCAGCATCTTTACACGCGAAATTTACCTGACGTCGATCTTCTGATACGCACCAGCGGAGAGCATCGGATAAGCAATTTCCTCCTGTGGCAGATTGCATATGCAGAACTCTATTTTACCGATGTGCTGTGGCCGGACTTTACTGAAGCGGACCTGCATCTGGCCCTCAGCGATTATCAGAAGCGGGAACGTAGATTTGGAAAAACCAGTGAACAACTTAAATAAGTCTTTAGTGTTTAATAAATGTATAAAAATATTCCTGGGAATATTAATTTTCGGGGGTATTTTTCAAGCCAAAGCCCAGGACAGGACTTTCGAACAAGGTACCAAATATATTTTAGCCGACGTCGACGTAACCGGCAAAATCAGCTTCAGCAAACAAACAGTCGTAACATTTACGGGTCTTCAAAAAGGGCAAACCATTACGGTTCCCGGTGAAGAGATCAGCAACGCCATCAAGAAACTTGGAAAACTCGGGCTTTTCAGCGATATTGACTTTTATGTAAACCGCGTCCAGGGCGACAGCATCTATCTTGACCTGAGCCTGAACGAACTCCCAAAACTTAGCGAGGTAAAAATCAACGGCGTCAATAAGACGAAACGCGAGGCGCTCATTAAGGACAATGCCTTGACCAAAGGAAAAATTGTCAATGAAAACCTTCTTACCAATACAAAGAACTACATCGAGAACAAGTACCGCAAAGACGGGTTTTACAATGCGAAGGTGCGCATTACAACTACTCCGGATACTACAGCCGGCAACCAGGTTAAGATGTTGGTCAACATCGACAAGGGAAAGAAGATAAAAGTTCGCGATATCGTTTTTACCGGCAATGAGAAATTCTCTGACGCAAAGTTGCGCGGAGCGATGAAAAACACCAAGGAACGAAATTTCCTTAGAGTTTGGAAGGCTTCCAAATTCATCAACGACAAATACAAGGAAGATCTTACGAAAATCATCGATAAGTACAAGGAAAAAGGTTACCGCGACGCCCGAGTGGTATCGGATTCGGTAATTTTTGACAAAAAGAGAAACCTGCTGTCGCTTCACATCAATCTCGAGGAAGGTGACAAATACTACTTCGGAAACATTAAATTTCTTGGAAATACGGTGTATTCCGATGAAACACTTCAGCGGATGCTGGGCGTAAAAAAAGGCGATGTTTATAATGGCGTATTGCTCGAAAAACGCATTGCCGACAAAACCAAGCCCGACGGTGAAGACATCACGAACCTTTATCAGAACAACGGCTACCTGTTTTCGAACATCAACGCTGTTGAGGTCAGTACCGCAAACGACACGATCGATTTCGAAATTCGGATTACCGAAGGGCCAATTGCTTATTTCAATAAAATTACCGTGGTCGGCAACGACAAAACCAACGACGAAGTAATTTACCGCGAATTGCGTACAAGGCCGGGCGAAAAATATAGCAAGGAAGATTTGGTGCGCACGATCCGTGAGATCGGCCAAATGGGATTCTTTGATCCGGAAGCTATCGAGCCGAAGTTTAAAAACGTTGATGCTGCTGCGGGAACGGTTGATATCGAATACAATCTGGTCGAGAAAGGTTCAAGCCAGATCGAGCTTCAGGGCGGATACGGCGGAGGCGGATTCATTGGAACGCTCGGACTTTCGTTCAATAATTTCTCGATGCGGAACCTGTTTAACAAGGAAGCTTACAAACCGCTTCCGATGGGTGATGGCCAAAAAGTTTCGCTCAGGCTACAGGGAAGCTCGTATTTCCAGACTTACAGCATTTCGTTTACCGAGCCTTGGCTTGGCGGAAGAAAGCCGGTGCAGTTCAGCACGTCGCTCTCTTACAGTAAGCAATATCTCAATAATTACAACACTAATGAAGTCGACCGCTCAAGGAGCTTCAACATCATTAGCGCATCGGTCGGACTTGCGAAAAACCTTCATACGCCGGATGATTATTTCGTATTTTCAAACGCGTTGAGTTTCCAGTATTACGATCTGCACAATTACAATACAGGTCTTTTTACCTTCGGAAACGGCTCTTCGAGGAACTTTGCCTATACAATCGGATTGAGCAGGAATAATAAGGGAACGAACCCGATATTCCCAATGTACGGCTCCGAGTTTACCGTGACGGCAAAATTGACCCCGCCTTATTCGCTCTTCAATAAAGTCGATTACGCCGATCTTGCAAACCAGCGTGAATACAAACTAACCAATACGGGCACTGGTTATTTTGATGCCAACAATCACTGGGTCGCCCCGGGCGATTTGATCGATGCGCCAAACGGAAACTATATCGCCCCCGAAAATTACCAGGATGCCGCAGTCAACCAGTCGATGGTCGATCAGAAGCGATTCAACTGGCTGGAGTACTATAAAATTAAGTTCAAAGCCGATTGGTATACAAAAATTTATGGTAAATTGGTCCTGCGTTCAATGGGTGAATTCGGTTTTCTTGGAGCATACAACCAAGACCGCGGGCTGGTTCCTTTCGAAAGGTTCTACCTTGGCGGTGATGGATTGGCGAATTTTGCGCTTGACGGACGGGAAGTAATCGGACTTCGAGGTTATCCGAACCAATCGTTGACTCCGTACGATGCGAAAGGAGCACAAAATGGTGCGGCAGTGTACAATAAATTCTCATTGGAATTGCGTTATCCGTTGACATTGAAACAACAAGCGTCAATTTACGCACTGACATTTGCCGAAGGCGGAGCTGCATACGATTCGTTTAAGCAATACAATCCGTTTGTCCTTCAACGTTCGGCCGGATTTGGATTGCGGGTTTTCATGCCTGCGTTCGGACTTTTGGGAATTGATTTCGGTTACGGATTCGATCCGCTGCCAATCCCAGGAATGGTGAAGCCGAATGGTTGGGAAACGCACTTTATCATCGGACAGCAATTCTAATATTAGTGGCATGATATTTTCTAAAGCGAATTCGAATATGAAAAGACTTCTATTATTCCTGCTTTTTGCCGCATCCTTTGCAGCAAATGCCCAGAGCAGAGGCGTCAAGATCGGATACATCGATATGGAGTACATCCTTCAGAATGTTCCCGATTATACCGAAGCCAAAAATCAGCTCGAGCAAAAAGCCCAGAAATGGAAGCAGGAAATCGAAACCAAAAAGAATGACATCAATAAGCTTAAAGATGCGCTCAAAACCGAACGCGTCCTGTTGACAAAAGAACTTATTGACGAACGGGAAGAGGAAATCCGTTTCCAGGAAACCGAACTTTCCGATTACCAACAAAAAAGGTTTGGTCCAACCGGCGACCTGATGATTCAGAAAGCTGTCCTTGTTAAGCCAATCCAGGATCAGGTCTTTACAGCGGCGCAGGATATTGCGGAAGCCAAGAAATATGATTTTATTTTCGACAAATCGAGCGACATGACAATGTTGTTTGCTGCCAAGCGATTCGATATCAGCGACCAGGTAGTCCGGGCAATTACCCGCGCATCGAAACGCGATCAGATGACCAAGAAGCAACTTAAAGAGGAAGAAGCAAAGGAAGCACGTGAAGAGTTGGGCGAAGACAACCCGGCTATGGCCGAACGTCAAAAAGTGCTTGATGAGAAAAAACAGGCACGTGAAAAATTGATTGCCGATCGTAAAGCGGCAAATGAGGAAAAGAAAAGGCTGGCTGAAGAAAAGCGCAAGCAATTGGCTGCCGAAAAAGAAGCAAAACGCAATGGCACCGCTGTTCCGGCGCCGGCGACACCGTCAGATGATAAACCGTCGACCGATAAAACTACAAGTGAAGACAATAAAACAGCGACCGATTCTACAGTCGTAGATCCTAAAAAGGCCGCTGCCGACGCAAAAGCAAAAGAACGCGAAGATCGTAAGAAGGCGCTTGAAGAACGCAAGGCTAAAATACTAGCCGATCGCGAAGCGGCGAAGAAAGCGAAAGAAGAAAAGAACGAAGACAAGAAACAAGAATAAATACTTAATTAATTTTTAAAATGATGAAACAACTGAAAACTTTATTAATAGCTGCCGTACTATTTGCTGGCACAACCCAATCTTTGATGGCACAGGCCAAAACGGCTCATGTAGACGTTAACGAGATCATGGGCAAAATGCCTGCAATGCTCGATGCACAGAAACAACTTGAAAAATTGAGCGGCACCTATGATACAGATTATAAAACAATGGTTGACGAGTACCAGACAAAAATCAAGAAATACGAGCAGGAAGCAACCACTGTGACTGATAAAGTGAATGAAGAGCGTTCAAAAGAAGTTCAGGACATGCAAAAACGAATCGTCGATTTCCGCGATAATGCACAAAAAGAGCTGCAGAAAAAAGAACAAGACCTGACCAAGCCGATCATTGAAAGAGTTCGCGCTTCGATACAAAAGGTTGGAAAAGCGAAAGGTTATCAATACGTGCTAAACGCCTCAGATCTTCTTCTTGCTGAAGGCCCCGATTTGACTGCTGATGTTAAAAAAGACCTCGGGTTTTAATACCGAACATAACTAATGAGAAACCGCCCAATTATCCGGGCGGTTTTTTTTATTTTTGGATATGCATAACAACAATCCGATTGGCTTATTTGATTCGGGAATTGGCGGTACATCGATCTGGAAAGAAATCCATCAGCTGTTACCCGCGGAAGATACCATTTATCTCGCCGACAGTAAAAATGCACCCTACGGCGAAAAATCTAAGGAAGCCATAATAGCACTTTCCAAAAAGAACACTGAATTTTTACTCGAGCAAAATTGCAAAATCATCGTGGTTGCGTGCAATACTGCAACTACGAATGCGATCCGCGAGCTACGTGCTTCTTATGACGTACCGTTTATCGGAATTGAGCCGGCGATAAAACCTGCCGCCTGGCAATCAAGAACGCATATTATAGGGATTCTCGCCACAAAAGGCACCTTGAGCAGTGAACTGTTCAATAAAGCGATAGAGTTTCATCAGGATACGAAAATCGTCGAACAAGTGGGCCACGGACTCGTTCAGCTTATCGAAGAAGGAAGAATTGATTCCCCTGAAATGGATGGATTGCTTAAGCAGTATCTGCAACCGATGATTGACCAAAATATCGATTACCTGGTATTGGGCTGCAGCCATTATCCATACCTGATTCCGAAAATCAAGAAATTGTTGCCAAACCATATTAGCATTATCGATTCGGGTGAAGCAGTCGCAAGGCAAACTAAAAATGTACTTGCAGGAATGTCGGCGTTCTCAAATCATAAACTTGGAACCGGCATCTTTTTCACCAATTCCGATCCGAAAGTGCTAGAGGATATTTTAAACCACGAATTTGTAGTGGAACAGCGCGATTTCTGACTACTTCATCCAACTGGAATACATGACGTAATTGGTCGAGATCCGCTCGATTTCACCTGCAAAATCAGACTCATTCAAGTCTTTCACCTTTTTCGCGGGCACACCGGCATATATGGAGCCCGATTCAACAATCGTGTTCTGTGTGACAACTGCTCCGGCAGCGATAATGGAATTACTACGGATGACGCAATTATCCATAACGATTGCTCCCATTCCAATAAGTACATTATCTTCAATAGTGCAGCCGTGAACGATTGCATTATGACCAATTGAAACATTATTCCCAATAATCGTTGGATGCTTTTGATACGTACAGTGAATGATTGCACCGTCTTGTATGTTGACTTTGTTGCCAATTTCTATAAAATGAACATCCCCGCGGATTACCGTATTGAACCAAACGCTACATTGCTCACCAAAGGTTACTTCGCCAACAACAGTAGCATTCTCGGCAACATAGCAGGATAATGGAATTTGTGGCGATTTGCCATTAACAGATTTTATCAGCATAATAAAAAAGGTCCCATAAAGGGACCTGTATTAGTTAATTGCAGGACAATTACATTCGTATTTCTCGGCTTTGCAGAATAGGTTGATACCAAGTGTGATCTGGTGAAAGCCACCATTGTCAAATTTGATATTTCCAAGCAATGCGCTATAGGTATAAGCTACAAGAAAATTGCGATAGTTGAAACCTACGAGTGGCGTAATGTACTGCAGCTTCTGATCCTGGACGCTATTGCCATCTACATATTGAGCGCCATCCAGGCTGCGGCGGTACGAAACTCCACCCCAAAGTCGGCCGAAATCAAGTTCTTTGTAAACTTTCAAGTTCAGGTCGATTGATTTTTCTTTCGTTTGGCTAACCGCTTGAAACATAATCGATGGTTCCCATGTTAAAGTTTCCTTGTCTCCAAAGTTGTAGCCGAGGCTGAACAAGAATTTGCGCAGGTTATCGCTTTCTATTTCCGAATAAAGTTCGCGTTTGTTGGCCAGTGCATTTTTCACAACGAAATGTGCATAAAAATCGAGGTAGTTATATGACGCACCGATATCGACGTTGAAATAAGAATCTTTCTGAACGATGGTACCATCGACGTTCGGATCGTAGTCACCTGAATTGATAAAGTCAGTTTCATCCAGCAAGCTCTGAACAAATCCGGCGCTAATACCAAACGATAATTGATTCAGGTCAATCTCATCACGCGAAAACATAATATGGTGCGCATAAGTAAGCTTCACTCCTTTTTGTGAATGATAGCCGTTCCTGTCATTAAACACGATAATTCCCGCACCGGAACGCTCACCTAAGCTACCGTTAAAGCTTAATGTTTGCAGACTTGGCGCATCTTCCTGTCCGAACCATTGTTGTCGAGCGGTGAGTCGGACCTTGGCACAATTTGCCGCGCCGGCCATCGATGGATATAATAAGTAGTAATTATCTGTCAGGTAATCGGAATAGACGGCGATTCCTTCCTGCGAAAATGAAAATTGAGATAGCAATAAAAGTAAAAGTAGATACCTTTTTTTAAGATTCATGGGGGTTAACGTTTTAATGAGAAATGCGCTTTAAATTCCTTATTTGCCCCTGCCTCTGCGTAGAATACCGTGAACCAGTAATCAGTGGAAGGCATTGGCTGGCCGTTGTATGTTCCATCCCATCCCAGGCCTGCCGGAGAGATCTGCTTGAGGAGTTTTCCATACCGGTCAAATATAAAGATTTTTGCGGTATTATCAAGCCCCCAGATATTCCAGGTATCGTGCACCCCATCGC
>JAEWJM010000028.1 GCA_023386585.1 Bacteroidota bacterium
GGCCCATAATAATCCCTCGTAAATCGTTTTTTATAGCACATGAGGATTTCCCGCAAAAGTTTGTAAATACGCAAAAGATGCAGTCCGGCTATCGGGCGTGTGGGCCAGCACAATATCGATTGCCCAGAATAACGGATGAAATCAGAGGTGAAGATTGAAATCTTCACAGATTTTGCGGTATAATTTCTTCCTGGCTATTCTTGCGGACCACGATCACGCCGGTGTCAGCCAATGTCAATGATAACCACCTCGCGTGAAGGATGGAAGCGCAAATCCTTGCTTTGGAATGCTCATCGGTTGCAACAAACTTGTGCAAGATTGAAGCGCACAGCCTGACCCGAAGGGGCACGCCCAAAAAAATTTACAGATTATCCGCGGCGAACCATTGGATATTTATCGCTGTCATAGTTGTGGAGGAAATTGCTCCCGACACTGCACTGCTCGTCGACGCGGTTTAGAATGCCGTATAAATCGCTTTTTGGCGCTTCTGCTTCGCGAATTTGCGAACATAAAGGCCTTTCGACAGGAGAAAAAAAAACGGGCCTTTAGAGCCCGTTTTTCGTAAATGATGAATTGTTTAGTTTACAACGATATCATCGATATCCATATTCGTTGTAATTAAGGGAGCAATAGCTGATCCTTTGTATTCGAAGATAAAGTACCCGTTTCCTGTTACTGACGCGGGGATATTATAAGTACCGCTAGAAATAAACGACGAGTTGCTTCCGTCTGCAATTGTGAAATTATTTGTAATGTTCACCAATGTAGCGGTTGAAATATCAGCGCCCGGAGTATAATCAGTGCTATAGTAAACTTTCAAGGTGTTACCATTGTAGAAAGATGCTTTCGTTTTAAATGTCAGCGTGTTTGCTGCAGTCATGTCGACCGGAACAATGAATAACGTGCGATTGATTTCGGGTGTTCCGCCAAAAGAAGACATTTCAATGTATTTTGTACCACTGCTGCGGACCCTCCAAAGCTTACTGCCTTTAACAGGATCGTTGATGTATTTCGGAAAGTTGAATTGGCCCGTTGTAGCAGAGCCTGCTGTATAGCTTTCGAAGTTTTCGGTAAAGCTGCCGCTGTAAACAATCGCATTCCCAACAACAGGAGGATTAACATCGACCCTTGCATTGTTTAGCCTAACATCGCTTTCGACGCGGGCAAGGAACTGAAAATCATTTCCGTATTTGGTCATAACGCCACGGATGTTTCCGCTGCCTTCCGGTACCTGGTGCGTTGACCACGGTGCAAAGCTGCTCACGCGGAAATAGCGCGTGGCTCCTCCGGCGATATCCGTAATGTCGTGGTTAGTAGCGCCACCTCCGGAATCAACGTCGTAGTACGTACGTCCCATCGATCCGTCGGAAAACTCGACATTGGTCAGCTCAACAAGCGTGTTAAGATTGGCATTGTTGGCAGCCTGGCTTAGTGGCATCAGGCGTACCAGATCTTCTTCGCTTACAACGGTTGCAGACGGGAAAAGATAATTTTGCCATTCGTTTGGCGAAATGCGGCCTACTTGAGGAGCATCAGTTGGATTTGGCTGATAAAGCGCCCCGATTTGCATCGATCCGTCAACAATCGCGCGGTACAGTCCGCCCAACTTGATATAAACCTTGCGCCCCGGTGTGAATCCTTTTGCAAAGTAGGTCAGATCAACGTCAACGCTGAATCCAACAGGAGTTCCCTGTGCTGTTGGTACGCTTTGAAACGAGATTGAATTGTAGAAATTTCCGGTCTCGTCGCTTGAGGTTACATATGCTTCAATTACATCGTCAGCCATATATTGTGTAGGCGTGGAAGTGGTTTCGGCGATAATTTGCTCGACAGTTTTCGTCGGCGTCAGCTCATAGGTCTGAATGCCGGTATTTGGGTTGTCATACACGTCGCTATTGACACAGCCCGTGCTCATTGCGCCAGCAAGCGCAACCATGAAAACCGATTTAAATATTGATTTCATAGATTTTTTTATTAGTAAGTTATCCTGATGTTGTCGATCTGGTATCCGCCGTCAAGTTGGCTGTTTGTTCCCGAACCTTTAACCCTAAACGCCAGATGAAGCGTCCCGGTATAGGAAGAAAGGTCAACAACTCCCGACTTTACATATTCGAAATAAGTGCTGTTTGGAGTTGGAAGTGCAACTTCAAGTGGCTCCCATGTTGCATCAAGAACGTTGGTTCCGTCAAAGTCGGTAGAGACAAGGACTTCAAGGCTGTTCGCGGCTGACGACACATAACTTTGTGACGACCGGAACTGAAGTTTTTCGCCTTCGTGCTCGTCCATGTTGATTGCCGGTGAGATCAGCCATCCAATATTCACCGGTTCCGGTGCACTTGGATTGTAGGCGCTGAATTCGGCATACGCATCGCCGGAATAAACCTGTTCTTTCCAAAGCATTGTTCCTGCCTCGGCGTAGTTCAACCAATTTGGCGTATTAAGCACGGTATTGTCGACTGCACCTTCTGAGAAATCCTCAGCGAAAAGCATTGGAGTGAAACCGTGTACTTCATAGTCATCTTCCTTGGTGCAGCCGCTGAACAAGACTGCAGCGAAAGCGATCGGAAGAAATAATTTATTTGTTTTCATAGCAGTTGTATTAGAAATTAACGTACAGGTTTACAAAATAAGTACGACCGTATCCATAGAAATATTTCGGACCAAATGCCGGAGTTCCGCTTGAAACATCCTGGTTAAGCTGCCTGAAGTCGGCGTTGCGCGCCTGTTCAAATCCGCCTGTTTTGTACACTTGGTCAAAAACGTTGTTGATGCTGGCAAAGAAACCAAAAGTTTGCTTACCGATTTTCCATGATTTTCCACCGGTCAGGTTGACCAACATAAAGTTATCGAATTTTTCCTGTTTCAACAATTCCCTTGCACGTTCACTTGTCGCTTCCGGATAAGGAAGTCCGAATGGATCGTCAGGATTGTTGAAGAAGTTTGCGGTACGTGTAATTGGCGCAATGTCGATGTAATTGTTTGCAAGGTAGTTTGCGTTGGCGCCGACCCACCAGAAATGAGGATCGCGATATTCGATTCCCAATGATGCTGCTTCCTGCGGCATTCCCGGCTGACGGTAGTTTTTCAGGAAAGCGGTACCGAAATTTGCAGTTGGATAAGGATTTTCCGCAGTTGCGATTGCATCTACATTCAGTGAAACGTTCGGATTGTTATCGTAAGTGTACTCGCCATAAGCCGCTGTAGCAGTCAGCTTGATGGTTGAAGTAACCTGGTATTCAAGGCCAAGTTCAGCGCCAAGATTCTTTTTGTCGATACCGCTTACCGTTTCAGCTACGAAGTTACTTGAATCAGCTGTGTCTGCGTTTCCGTCATCAATCGAAATTCCGTCAGCGAAGAAAAACGATGTCTCTACTGCGTTTTGGATTTTCGAATAGAAAGCAGTCAAACGGCCCTTGAATTTAGGCGTTTTGAGGATGTAGCTCGCATCTCCGCTCATGATCCGCTCTGACGAAACATCAGGAATCACGTTGTTGTTGATACGTGAATTCGGGAAAACATTACGCATTGTCGGCGCTTTGGTCATGTAAGCACCATTGAAGGTCAACATGTGCTGGCCTGTAATTTTGTAGGTAAGTCCGCCTTTGAAACCGAAGTTTTCGAACAATACCTTGTCGCTGCGTCCATAAGAGTTGGTTGGATAATAACCATTCCTGTACAATCCTTCCCTTTGGTATTCTGACCGCTCGAAGCTTTGTGCCAGGTAAAAATCAACGTATTTGTAGGTAAATTTAAACTGGGTGAATGCGTCGATCGTTGTTGCGTAAAGGTTGTAGTTATAACCGAACTGGTCTCCAACGCCAACAACCCTTCCCGGATTGTTCAGGTTTGATTGCTGTTGATTATAGTTCGTTCCGTAGGAATCCTCGTCTTTCCAGTACGAACCACCCAACAGGTCAAGCAGGTACTGATAGTTGTGCGATTTCAACCGTCTGAAAGTTGCCCCTCCGTTGAACACGATGTTATCGGCCAATTGCGAGTTGATAACAGAGTTTGCTGTGAACTGCCTGTCGTCGGTGCGGTCTTCATAAAGGATTACGTTGCTGCGTCCCGGCTCAAGCTTGAACGGATTTGAGTTGTTGAAATAAATTCCGTTCCAGTCAATTTGACCGTTCGCAAGAAAGTTGTTGCGTACAAGCGCGGCCTGTGCCTGGTTTTCAGGGCTGTCGCCGATGTAGTGGTTAAAGTCGTCGTATGCCGATGTATAGTAGCTTGGCAGGAACCTGTAGTAAGTCGGGTCCGGGCTATCAACTCCGGTATAATCAAGCCTGCTGTTTCCAATCTTACCTTTTTGGTAGGCAATGTTGGTATTGAGGTTTGTATTGTCTGAGATTTTCCAGTAATGTCCGAGGATCACCATCGGCTCCTCAACATCTTTATCACGCGAGTTGCGTTTTTTTCCATCTTGCCATCCCCAGTACGAATTGTATCGGAAGCCTTTCAGGTCGGTTACTTCCTGTGTATTTGGTGAATTTTTTCCACGGCTGTTTTGAGCGAAGATCGAAGTCACGTTGATCGAGTGCTTGTCGTTGAATTTTTTCTCAACGCTGGCAAAGAATGAGTTTGCGCTGTAGTCGGTACCTTCAAAATAACCTTCCACGGCCCAACGGCGCGAAGCTGAAATCACATAAGCCCAACCGTCGGCGTTCATGCCCGACGCGTGTGTTCCCATCATCCTCCAGTTGTAGTTGGTGTTGGTTCCTGCGAACGAGATACGTGATCCCGGTCTGTAGGTGGAAGCGCGGGTGTTGATTTCCTGTGTTCCAAGAATGCCGCCGAAAGTATAATCTGACGGAGTCGAACCAATCGTAAACTCCTGGTTTCTTGTGGCATCGTTCAATCCGCCCCAGTTGCTCCATTGTGGTCGCCCGTCGTAAATTTTGTTCATCGTGATCCCGTTGATCATCGTGCGGCCGTATTCATTGTCTAGTCCGCGCATCCTGAATCGGGCCTGTCCCCAGTTGAAAGCCGCCGCTTGCTGGAATGCATCCCGAGACGCCTGAAGCAGTCCTGAAGTACTTTCAGATCCGCTATTGTCATCTCCAAGGTCATTTTCGGTAATCGTAATAAGGCTGGTTTGTTGTTCCTCGGTGATATCCTCCTCAAGAACAACGACGCCAAGGTCGATGATCTTATTGGCAACAACCGTCACAGGAAGCAGCTTATCGATGTAACCTGCACTGCGAACGAGCAATAGCCTGTTGCCCGCCTCCACATTATCAAAGGTGAAAACTCCCATCGCATCAGTCATCTGGGTCAGGTTTGTGTTCTGGATCGAAGTCACAACGCCTTGCATAGGCTTTTGAGATTTCATGTCCACAACTTTACCTGTAATTCCAGTGGGCGCTTGAGCAAAAGCGAATAGCACCTGCATTACAAACAAAGCACTAAAAAAGATTTTTTTCATAAATAAATTAATTAATTTTTCCTCACCACCGTTAGTAAAAACTTAACAGCGCGCAAATGTACAGCATTTAATAATATTATCTACTTTTGGCGCAAATTTTGTCCGCTACTTCACTCAAATACACCTCACTTTTATGAGAATCCGAAATTTTATCGTTTTATTATTTGCGCTATTCGTAATTCATGGCGCCAAATCGCAGGAAAAAAAGTACATTGTTCATACAGTCGCTTTCTGGAACCTGGAAAACCTTTTCGACACGATCAACAATCCGAACAATGACGAAGAATGGCTACCGATGGGTCTTCAGCGGTGGACATCCAAAAAATACCACAAGAAGCTCGAAAATCTTTCCCGTGTGATGGCCGAAATCGGCACCGGCGAAAACCCGAATTCCCCAACGCTCATCGGCGCATCCGAAATCGAGAACCGCGGCGTACTTGAAGATCTGGTCAAACAGCCAAAATTGCTCGGAAAAGACTACGGCATCGTCCACTACGATTCACCGGATAAAAGGGGAATCGACGTTGGGCTGCTTTACCAAAAGAAGCACTTTAAGCCAACAAGCACCAGCAATATTCCGCTGATGATTTACCGCGACGAAAAAGCCGATAAAAAATCCAAAGAAAAAGAAGAGCTGACCGACGACCAGATCGAGGCAGATAAGGCATCGCGGCGGATTTACACCCGCGACCAATTGTTGGTTACCGGCCTGCTCGACGGAGAAGAGATCAACATTCTTGTCTGCCACTGGCCATCGCGTTCAGGCGGCGAAAAGAAAAGTGCACCTTACCGAAATGCAGCCGCCGATCTGACACGCCATATCGTAGATTCGCTCCAGCGGATAAAACCCGACGCGAAAGTCATCATCCTGGGCGATCTTAACGACGGTAGTTTCAACCAAAGCGTTAAAGTACACGTTGGCGCCAAAGCCAAAAAAAGCCAGTTGGGCACAGGCGACATCTACAATCCATTTGAAGAAATGGCAAACAAAGGAATGGGAACAATCGCCTACCGCGATGCCTGGGATATTTTCGATATCATCATGATCACCCAGCCGTTCACCCAACCCGACTATTCGACGTTCCGCTACTGGAAAGCCGGAATCTATAATCCAGCCTACCTGATCACGACGACCGGCCAATACAAAGGATATCCGCTTCGCCACTCGATGACTGAAGTAGGTTTCAGTGACCACTTTCCGGTGTACATTTACCTGATAAAAGAACAGAAATAAAAGAGGAAGCCGACAAATAGTCGGCTTTTTTATTTTTGTAAATTAGCGTAAAACATACGATATGAGCATAGCCGCGCCATTCAACCTGAACCGCTGGATTTCGGACAACCGCCACCTGCTGAAACCGCCCGTCGGGAACAAAAACATTTACCCCGAAGCATCCGATTATATAGTGATGATCGTCGCCGGTCCAAACGCCCGCAAAGATTACCATTACAATGAAACCGAAGAGCTTTTTTACCAACTCGAAGGAACGATCAAAGTCGTTGTTCAGGATAATGGCGAACGCCGCGAAATGGAACTCGGCCCCGGCGATATGTACCTTCATCCTGCAAAAACGCCACATTCGCCGGTGCGAAGCGAAGGCTCGATCGGATTGGTCGTTGAACGGATACGTGCCGGAAAAGGCTTCACCGACGGCCTGCTCTGGTTCTGCGACAACTGCAACAACAAGCTTTATGAAGTCTATTTTGAGCTCCACGACATCGAAAAGGATTTTCTTCCGCATTACCAACATTTCTACAATTCGCTCGAATTACGCACCTGCAACCGCTGCGGGCACGTCATGGAAGCCGATCCAAAGTATACCGGTCATTAATTTTTGTAGCTGTTTCCCGCTTTCCGCTGTATCTTTTTTGCTTTTGGCTACGTCCTGAATTTCGTGCGTACTGTGTCAAAAAAGGATGCCGCTGCAATCGGGGCTATTTTTGGGATAGGTACAAGGCGCAGGGTACAGGGCACAAGGATGGCATAGGATACGTGACGAAAATCCCGGACCGAACACCGAATACCCCACACCCCACACCCCACACCCAATACGGTATCTACTACATTTTCACCACTGAATTAAAAAAGGTAACTTCGCGCCAATATTTTAAAGACCAGACCATGTCAGCAACAATTACAGATAATTTCGGGATTGGAGAGGCGCTTGCCCAACTCGGAATAAAAGAAATCAACGACGGAACTTCCACAGGTTCCGAAACATTTGCCTCCGGCGCGATCATCGAATCGTACTCGCCGGTAGATGGGCAACTTATAGCAAAAGTACGCACAACAACTGCCGAAGATTACCAAAAAGCGATGTCTGCCGCACAATCGGCATTTCTGAAATTTCGCATGATGCCGGCGCCGCAACGTGGCGAGATCGTGAGGCAATTCGGCGAAAAGCTTCGCAAGAACAAGGAAGCGCTCGGAAAACTTGTTTCCTACGAAATGGGGAAATCGCTTCAGGAAGGCTACGGCGAAGTCCAGGAAATGATCGACATCTGCGATTTTGCTGTCGGATTATCGCGCCAATTGCACGGATTGACAATGCATTCAGAACGTCCCGGCCACAGAATGTACGAGCAGTACCATTCGTTGGGAATCGTCGGAATTATCTCGGCATTCAATTTCCCGGTCGCGGTTTGGTCATGGAACACCGCTTTGGCATTGATCTGTGGTGACGTGTGCATCTGGAAACCATCCGAAAAAACACCGCTTTGCGGAATCGCCTGTCAGAATATAATCGCCGAAGTACTACGCGAAAACAATCTTCCAGAAGGAATTTCATGCCTCATAAACGGCGACTACAAAATCGGTGAGCTCATGACATCCGATACACGAATTCCGCTTGTTTCCGCTACCGGGTCAACAAGAATGGGGAAAATCGTCGCGCAGGCTGTTGCCGCAAGATTAGGCAAATCGCTTCTTGAACTCGGTGGCAACAACGCAATTATCGTGACTCCGGACGCTGACATCAGGATGACCGTGATCGGAGCTGTTTTTGGCGCCGTCGGAACTGCCGGCCAGCGCTGCACATCAACCCGAAGGCTGATCATCCACGAAAGCATATACGAGAAAGTTAAAGACGCGCTCGTTTCTGCCTATAAGCAGCTCCGCATCGGAAACCCGCTTGACCAGAACAACCATGTTGGCCCGCTAATCGACAAAGATGCCGTTCGCATGTACAATGAAGCGCTTGATAAAGTCGTTGCACAAGGCGGTAAAATTTTGGTTGAAGGCGGCGTTCTCGACGGCGAAGGCTACGAAAGCGGATGTTATGTAAAACCTGCGATCGCCGAAGCCGACAATTCCTTCCCAATCGTTCAGCACGAAACTTTTGCACCGGTTTTGTACCTGATCAAATACAGCGGCGAAGTGGATAATGCAATCGCATTGCAAAATGGCGTGGCGCAGGGACTTTCCTCAGCGATCATGACCAACAACCTGCGCGAAGCCGAGCGCTTCCTGTCTGTAGCAGGCTCTGATTGCGGAATTGCGAATGTTAACATCGGAACTTCAGGCGCTGAAATCGGTGGCGCATTCGGCGGTGAAAAAGAAACCGGCGGCGGACGCGAATCGGGTTCTGATGCCTGGAAGATCTACATGAGAAGGCAGACCAATACGATCAACTATACAACTGACCTTCCGCTGGCGCAGGGAATCAAATTTGACTTGTAAAAGCGATTAAATAAGAAGAAAGCCGGCGATGAGTCGGCTTTTTTATTTTACCCAAAGGCTGTCGGTGAAATAGTTTTTTGAATCGTGGAAGTTCTCGACTACCGAAAAGCCGGAAGCTCGGGCAAGAGTTGTTATTTCCCGCTCAGTATATTTTTTGGAAAGCTCCGTCCAGATGCATTCGCCGTTCGAAAAGACAAAGGATGTATCTAAAATCCGGCTGAAAACGGTTTGATCGGCAAGACTGACAAGATAGCTGTTGACTTCACCAATTTCGGGATCGTAGCAACAATAGAAGTCGAATTTTTCCATATCGAAATCCATCTCGAGCTCGACATTCATACGCCTCAGCAAATTCATATTGAAAGCTTTCGTGATTCCGTGCGGATCGTCGTATGCCTTTTGGATTATCCGTGGATTCTTTTTGAGGTCCATTCCAACCAGAATTTTGTCGCCATGATGCATTCGCTTCTGGAATTCCACCAGCAAATTTTCAGCTTCTGAATGGCTGTAATTGCCAATATTTCCGCCAAGGAAAAGGAACAAACTCGGAGCACTTTCCCGTGCCAGCCGGTCAAGAACCTTGAAATAATCGCCCGCAACCGGCCGCATCGTGAGCTCTGGAAGCGTCTTTTTTACGTTGCCTTCCAGCACCGAAATCGCTTCCGGTGAAATATCTACGGGCAGGTAAACGAACTGCGCGTTACAATCAATAAACCCACGCAGCAGGTCGATTGTTTTCGAGCCATCGCCGCAGCCCAGCTCAACAACATTGAATTTCCCACTGAAATCAAGCTGTTTTAAAATCGGCTCCGCCTGCCTTCTCAGAATTTCATGCTCGCATCTAGTTGGATAATATTCCGGCATCGTCATGATCTTGCGAAAAATGACGCTGCCATGGTCGTCATAAAAATATTTCGACGACAGTCGTTTCTGCGGAAGTATTAATCCGGCGAGAACGTCTTGGGCAAATTCGGTTAACGCGATTGCTGTCTTCATTTTTTTACCAGTCTGATACCGTTAAACTGCCATCTTTCTTCGGGATGGAAAAAGTTGCGGTAGCTGTTTCGGCTGTGGCCGGCCGGAGTTGCGCACGAGCTTCCGCGCAGCACCATTTGGTTGATCATAAACTTCCCGTTGTACTCGCCGATTGCACCCTCGGTTTTTTGGTAACCGGGATATGGCAGGTAGGCACTATTTGTCCACTCCCAGCGGCTTCCCCATGAAAATTTTGTCGATGCGACTTCCCATTCAGCCTCTGTTGGCAAGCGCATCCCGCGGAATTCAGCGTACGCTGCCGCTTCGTAAAAACTTATGTGCGTGACCAATGCCTGCGGATCGATTTCACGTAAACCCGCCAAGGTATAGGAATGCCAATTTCCGTTAATTTGGTGCCAGTACATTGGCGAACAAATGCGGTTTTCATTGATCCATGACCAGCCTTCGTCGAGCCAAAGGTTGAAATTGCGGTATCCGCCCGATTCCATGAATTCTAAAAATTCGCCGTTGGTCACCAATGCATCTGAAATTTCAAACGAATTCAGATAAATTTTGTGCCGCGACAATTCATTATCGAAGCAAAAAGTTTCACCATCGGAACCTATTTCATAAACGCCTTCATGTAGCGTAACATATCCTTCGGAATCGTTGCGCTGCTGTTCCCATTTTATATTCGGGTTGTAGGGCGGAAAAGTCGGATTATTTCCAAGAATGTATTTGATGTCGGTCATTAAAAGTTCCTGATGTTGCTGTTCATGGTTGAGTCCGAGTTCGATCAGCTTCCTCACGTCATCCGTCGGATCCTTTCCCAAAAATTCCTCCATAAAGCGATTGACATGTTTTCGATATTGATAGATGTCTGCCACCGGCGGCCGTGTCAGGTTTCCGCGGTCAGCGCGAAGAACGCGATCGCCAACATTATTATAGTAACTGTTGAAAAGGAAGTTGAAATCGGCGTTGAAATCGACATAGTCGCGAACATGTTGCCTTAAGATGAACTGCTCGAAAAACCAGGTGCTGTGTGCGAGGTGCCATTTGGGCGGACTCACAAAAATAACCGGTTGCGGCACATAATCTTCGATTTGGAGTGGCGCGCAAATCAACCCGGTCTGGCGACGGATTTTCTGGTATTTGGAGAGTAGGTTCATAACGGATAGTCTCTTCTAAAAGTACGAAGATTGCCCGTTCTGAATTTTTGGCGAGCGCCAGATTTAACCTATTTATAACAGTTGTTGACCAATTAATTTCGGCCTTTTTCGGTCGGATACAATTCCGGAAGTGGATCACTTTGCCAAAACTGCTTTGAATCGGCGTCAAGTATTGTCAGTGCACCGCGGAAGGCAGCGCCCGTATCAACATTCCACACGTTTGCCATGTTTACCGGTGTTGTTTGGCCAATTTTTGTCACCGGCGTGTGGCCGATGTAGATTTCCTTGTAAAGCAAGAGCCTTTTCGGATACATCAGATCGGTTTTGGAAATGCTTTTGTCCAATCCCACGGCAGTTTCCCAAAGCGTCCGATCCCAAAAAAGTAGCCTGGGATAATGCTCATAGGCGACTCCGTGCATATTCGTAAAGCCCGCGTGCAGGTAAAGCCGGTTCTTTTTGTCGAGGTAATAATTGTCGAGTCCGTGTAAAAAATGGATGTGGCGGTCTTTGTCTTCCTGCGAAAGTCTGAAGTATGCCTTCATTGTCGTTGCGCCGCCGTGTTGGTGCCAAAGCTCGTTTTCCTTTCCGCGCAGCCACTGCAGAAGCAGGTCGTCGTGATTCCCGCGAAGGAAAATGCAGTCATTGGTTCCGCGTAAGGTCATGAGCATTTCAAGTACTTGTGGTGATTCGCTCCAACCGTCTACGTAGTCACCGAGAAAGATCAATTTGTCTTTTTTAGTAACCGAAGCTTTTTCAAGAACTTGTTGCAGGGCTCGCAGCCCGCCATGAATGTCTCCTATAACTAATGTCCTCGCCATCTAAATTATTAATGTCGTAAAAATACGTTTTATTGTTTAAATACAATTTACAGGACTTTTGTCGACATGTTTTTGACAATACCAAAATTGTGTAAGGCCATTGGCTTAACATCTTATGCGGAAAAACTGTAAGCATGCACAGAAGGCGGAAGTAATTTTATCGTTAGTAATTCATAATGTGTTGATTATGCCAGTAAAAGTATTAATGATCGATGACCATCCGTCGCAGATCGAAGGTTACAAAAAGATCTTGTCGGTCCTTCCGCATGGTGTTGAAATAGAGGCGACCTGCTGCTATAATTGCGAAAGCGCATACAAAGTAATAACGAGCCCGGCACGATCCGACTTTGATGTGGTTTTTCTGGACCGAAGCCTTCCGCCGTACCCGGAGTACAATCTGAAGTCGGGTGAAGATCTTGCCGCTGTGATCAAGCAATATCTTCCGCACAGCCTGATCGTTATCATCACTTCACACGCCGAAGCATTCGTGTTGTATGATATCGTCAAGCGGATTCAACCGGCGGGCGTACTTGTCAAAAGCGACTTTAAAGCCGAAGAACTCCAAATAGCTTTTGGTCGCATATTGAAAGGCGAGCGCTATCTCAGCGAAACTGTCGAGAGCAGCATTCGGGAATTGTTGTCGAAGGAAACATACCTCGACAATTACAACCGGCAAATAATCATGCTGCTTTCCCAAGGCGTGAAGACGAAAAGCCTTCCGAACTATCTGCATATATCGCTAAGCGCAGTCGAAAAACGCAAAGCTCAGGTTCGCGATTATTTGTGCCTCGACAACGGCGGCGATGAAGACATTGTCCGTGAAGCAAAAAGGCGCGGCTTTATTTGACGATTAACAATATGTGAGGGAAAGCCACAAACACAGGCGCATTGGCGAAAGTACCTTTACAACACAAGCCATGATAGTTGTTAGTTATGAAAAGCCTGCCTGTATTCGCCGCCATCCTTTGTTGTCCATTCATGGGTGGCGGTGCGGGCTTTGGCAACGAAGCTGATCCGCAGGCTGTCATCAACGAAATGCAAGTTGAAATTGCGATGACCGCGGCAAAATATGACAGGGCGCTGGGCGAACAGGAAATACGATTGGTTCAAATTGAATATTGCCTGAAGGAAGCTACTGAAGATCACGAGAAGCTCAACCTGCTTATCGATAAGGAAGCGGTCGTTTCAGAAATCAGGGACTTGAAAAATGACAGTATCAACGACATTTCAAAAATCCGCTACCTGAAGGGGCTGCAGATCATCAAGATACTTTACGAAAAAGTACTGAGCCTCGACCATCATTTTGCATCAGTGCGGACATTGGGCGAAATAAACAAGATCAGCAATCCGACGCAATATCCGGAATACAAACACCTGCGTGATGTGGTTTCGGCCAAAAAAGACAAAAAGAACGGTTTCGATCTGACTGAACTTCTTGGCACGAACGCGATCGTTTCAGTGGTTCAGACATTTACCAATATGCTGGGTTCAGCACTTTCGCGTGAGGATAAGGAGAAAGAACTGGCAAATGTCGAATGCATCCTTGATTTTACGCTCCGGATGCAGAACGACCTGAACACGATTTATTTTGAAACCGCGTACCTGCAAACCAGCAATGGTAAAGTCAAACAAGATATTGAAACGCTCTTTAAAGAATATACCAAGCCAATAGGATACATCGCGACCCTTGAAGACTGCCGGACAAATGACGATTGGGAAAACCTGACGCAAAAAATGGAGGAATATCTCGCCCGTATGAAAGCGGCAACCGGAACCGCGCAGTACAAACTTCAGGTAAATCTCGATTTTCCGATCGACAGGCTGCTGCAGTTCATTACGCAGTACAATAATTTCATTGACCAGGGCGGAAAGTTCTACGAGAAGTTTCGAATCATCCTGAACAGCTACGAGAACGAAAAACAATGCGAAACGAAGCTGCCGCCTGAGTATATTAAGCTCAAAGCCGACATAGATGTGGCGATCAACAAATTCAACGTGGCATACAAGCCCGTAGAGGTGAACGGCACAAAAATGAAGGAAATATTATACGGATTAAACGAATTTGACTGAAATAACTTGACCATTTCTTCTACGCCACGAAAACTAAAAACTACTACGATGAGGCGACAATGGGGTTGGGGCCATTCCGCCGTTAGATTTTCAGGTTAATTGGGTTGAGTTCAAACGGCGGCTTCGGCTGCCGTTTTTTTATTGGAGATCGTACTTCATTTTCCGCAAGATCCGCAGCGCTTCCTTAAATGCCAGATAAGCTTGTTGATACGGTTTCAGCAACTGCCTTGCGTCAATCAGCCTTTGTCGTGCGTCTTCAAATCCGTTCAGATAACAAATCATCAGCGTCGAAGGCAGGTATTCCAAATCTTTTTCCTCTCGCGGTGTCAATCGCACGTTTTTGTCGAGTTTCGAAATCAGGACGAGATTCGAATTGTAGATGTGGTGCAGCATTCTGCGGTTGTACTGCGGCGGCTCGAAAAGCATTTCGCGGTCGATCCTGTAATAGCCATTCTCAAAAAAACGGATCGTTTGCCGCTCCAGCGGATAATAGCTCGTGCGGTCGTTCAGCCCGAGACCTACATATTCTACAATCGTGAAAGTATCGTCGTCACTCGAAATTATCACTTCGTCAAGCGCCGAATAAAAAAGCTTCACCTGCTCGTTGATCAGCTCAATGTCAACACGCGAAAGGAATAACTGCCCGCGCACCTTTTTCGGGACGCCGGCCCAACACATAACGAAAAGCTCCTTGAAAACTTTGTAGTTCGGCGCCATGTCCCGATGCCGGTGATTCATGAAATCGATCACGCCGTCGAGCGTCAGCCCGATGCTGTTGTGTGAACTGTTCTCAATGGCTGTCACCGCTTCGGTATTCGGATTGTTTTTACCAGCCGTTATTGCAGTGTAGTCCGATTCAACCGGAATTGAATTGCTTCCGCGACGCGCAAAAACCGTATTGGGCGCAATCGTGTGGATTCCTTTTTTAAAGAACGATGTCTGCTTCTTAGGTTTTATCGTCACCAAACCAACAACTTTTTCCTTTGGCAGGTTCGGAAATGGAACGTTTTCATATTGTATTTTCGGCGGATTTTCAAGAAAAGCGTTTACCAGGTTCTGTATTCGGCTATCGTCGAAAAAATCGTCGCCCGTGATCGCATTGTCCTGGTCTTCAACGCCAACGACGATGTATGAATTGTTCGTCGGATTTGAATTTGACAACGCGCAGATGTGCTTCAAAAATTTTGCTTTGCCTTCCCGCGTATGCAGGTTCAGCTGCCGTTTTTTGTCATAAAAACTGCACTCGTCGTTATGCGCGAGCAGGTTTTTGATCAAAAGCCGCTTATTTATCATTTTTTCAGGAGCTGGTTCCCGCTTTGCGCTGCAATCTTTTGCTAAACCTCAAAGGTTTTCAAAACCTTTGAGGTTTTACCCAAAAGGATTTCCGCTCCAATCGGGGCTAGGGCATTTCGGTTCAATCGCGTTTTACAATCGTCGATGAAGCCTGGGCAGTCGACATGACAATTAAATCCGCAATATTAATATGATAAGGACGTGAAACCACAAAGTGAATGATATCGGCAACATCTTCCGGCTTCAAAGGCTCAAAGCCGCGATACACATTTGAGGCTCGTTCCTTGTCGCCTTTGAAACGCACTTCCGAAAACTCGGTTTCCACCATTCCGAGATGAATCGCGCCAACCCGGATTCCGTACTGGTTCAGGTCGAGCCGCATTCCCTGGTTGATCGCGTCCACTGCATGCTTGCTCGCGCAATAGACATTTCCATTCGGGTAAACTTCCTTGGCGGCCGTCGATCCGATATTGATGATGTGGCCGCTCCGCCGTTCAACCATTCCGGGAATAACCGCTTTCGAAACATAAAGCAACCCCTTTACATTTATGTCGATCATGTCGTCCCAATCTTCAGTGCTTCCTTTATCAATCGGATCCAAACCGTGCGCATTTCCCGCGTTGTTGATCAACACGTCGATCGTCCTGAATTCGTCCGGAAGCGAGTCGATGCTTTCAAAAACATGTTTCTTGTTGCGAACGTCAAAAAGCAGCGTGTGAACCGGAGTTCGCTGTGAAAGCTCATCCTGCAGTTCAGCGAGTCGGTCTTCGCGGCGTCCGCAAATGATGACCTTAAAATTGTTTTTTGCAAGAGCGCGGGCAGTTGCACGGCCAATTCCGCTTGTTGCGCCTGTAACGAGTGCTGTTTTCATATATTTTCATTTATGGGACCTTACTTCCGCGGCTTTCCACCCACAGCGCAAACCAGTCCGTTTCTTCCAATTGTAATTCTGTGGCTTTTCTAAGCAACGCGATCCTTTCGGGCTTGGTCGTTCCGCAAACCGCGTGAATTCCTGCCGGATGACGAAGAATCCATGCAATGAGTATCACGTCTGCCCCGACCGCATATTTTTGCTGTAAATTCGCCAATAAGTACCGAAGCCTCTGCGTTTGCGGCGTTTCTTCCCGAAATACATTCCCCAACGGATTCCACGCCATCGGAACAATATTATTCAATTGCATAAAATCGAGGCTTCCGTCAGTCATCGCCTCACAATTTGTCGCCGAAAATTGTATCTGGTTGTACGAAACAGGAACCAACGAAGCAATAAGTTGCGTTTGTGACGGCGTAAAATTCGAAACCCCGAATTCCAGGATCTTTCCTTCGCTGCGAAGCTTTTCAATTGCTTCGGCGATCTCGTCGGGTTGCATCAGCGGACTTGGCCTGTGAAGCAGCAGCACATCTACATACTCTGTTTGTAGGTTTTGAAGCGAATTTTCAACCGACCAGATAATGTGCCTTTTAGAGTAGTCGTAATGTTTGATCGGCAACACCCGATTCTCCGACGGATATTGAATCCCGCATTTAGTGATGATCTTGATTTGCGTGCGTTCAATTCCGCTTTGCGAAAAAGCGTTTCCGAACTCGGACTCGGTTGTATGCCCACCATAAATATCGGCATGATCAAAAGTGTCGATCCCGTTTTCAACGCAGATCGCCATCAATCCGGCCATGTCGGTAGCCGACAACGAAGCGCCCCAGGATCCCCAGTTCATTGTGCCTGCTATCAGTCGGGATAAACTCATCTTCGCCGCTTTTAAATGGATGCACTAAATTAAAATTAATATCTGAAAGCTCGTCCAAAAAACGGCGATCCGTCCACATAAAGACAATATTGAACTCGCGGCTGTTGCAGCCGGCAGTTAAAAGCGCGGCCTCAATTCCCTACAATAAGTTAAACATTCTTAATTTAATGCGAAACGCGGCCGTTACTGGTTTGAACGCGTGTTTTTTAACCAATTGTTAACAAGGCTCACTGGAAAAAATTTTCAATTTGCAGCCGTTAATTTAACACCTAAAAATAGTCGGCACCTGATATGGAACAAAACACCGCCACCCTTGACATAAGGGCAATCAATGAGAAGATCGAGCGCGAAAGTGCATTCATCGATCTGCTTTTGATGGAAATGAATAAAGTGATCGTGGGACAAAAGCACATGACCGAGCGATTGCTCATCGGGTTGCTTGGACAAGGGCACATTCTGCTCGAGGGCGTTCCCGGCCTCGCAAAAACCCTCGCCATCAATACGCTTTCACAAGCGATCCACGCAAGCTTCAGCAGGATACAATTTACACCCGACCTTCTTCCGGCGGATGTCGTCGGAACGATGATTTACAACATCAAGCAAAATGATTTTTCAATAAAAAAGGGGCCGATATTCGCCAACTTTATCCTTGCGGATGAAATCAACCGCGCACCTGCGAAAGTGCAGTCGGCGCTGCTTGAGGCGATGCAGGAAAAGCAGGTTACCATTGGCGACACGACTTTCAAACTCGACCGGCCGTTCCTCGTTCTCGCTACCCAAAACCCGATCGAGCAGGAAGGAACGTACCCGCTGCCCGAAGCTCAGGTTGACCGTTTCATGCTTAAGACCGTGATCGATTATCCAAAAATGGACGAGGAGCGATTGGTAATCCGCCAAAACCTGAACGGTGGCCGCGAACGTGTGAACCAGGTCGTTTCCGTAGAACAGATTATCAGGGCGCAGGAGGCAGTTCGTGAGGTTTACATGGACGAGAAAATCGAGAAATACATCCTCGATATTGTTTTCGCGACCCGTTATCCGGAAAAATACAAACTCGAAAACCTGAAACCGCTCATCAGCTTCGGATCTTCGCCTCGAGGAAGCATCAACCTCGCAAATGCTGCGAAGTGTTATGCGTTCATCAAGCGCCGCGGCTACGTTATTCCTGAAGATGTGCGCGCCGTTGTCCACGATGTACTGCGCCACAGGATCGGCGTGACCTATGAAGCCGAAGCCGAAAACATAACTTCTGTCGACATCATCAATAAAATCGTAAATGAGGTCGAAGTACCATAAATCTGTTCAAAGTTTAATGTTTCAAGTTCAAAGTTGACGCGATGTACAGAAACCTTAGACCTTAAACTTTAAACATTCAATGGATACAAAAGAACTGCTCAAAAAAGTACGCAAGATCGAGATCAAAACCCGACGGCTGAGCGACCATATTTTTTCGGGCGAATACCATACTTCCTTTAAAGGACGCGGAATGACTTTCAGCGAAGTGCGCCAATATCAGTTTGGCGACGATGTCCGTGCAATCGATTGGAACGTAACCGCGCGCTATAATGAGCCGTTCGTAAAGGTTTTTGAAGAAGAGCGCGAGCTGACAATGATCCTGATGGTTGACGTCAGCGGATCGGAAAGCTTTGGTTCGCGAAAGCAAATGAAGAATGAAATCGTGACTGAAATCGCTGCCACCATGGCTTTTTCAGCAACTCAGAATAACGATAAGATCGGATTGATTTTGTTTTCTGACGAGATCGAACTTTACATTCCGCCAAAGAAGGGAAAATCACACGTACTGCGAATCATACGTGAACTGATAGAATTCCAGCCGAAAAGCAAGCGGACCGACATTTCCACGGCGCTTAAATTCTTATCGGGAATTATGAAGAAAAAAGCGATTGTGTTCCTGATTTCGGATTTTCTTTCGCAGAAAAATTATGAGCAGACGCTGAAAATCGCATCCAAAAAACACGACATTACCGGAATCCGCGTCTATGACATCCGGGAAGAGAAAATGCCCGACCTTGGAATGGTTACGATGGTTGACGCCGAAACGGGCGCGGCATCACTGATAAACACCGGTTCGCGATCAGTCAGAATGGCTTACGAAAAGTCTTATCACGAAAAAGTTGCTTATTTCCGTGAAACTTTCAGCAAATGCGGAGCGGGCGTCGTCAGCACACGCGTCGATGAGAGCTATGTCACCAAACTGCTCGGTTATTTTAAATCGCGCACCTGATCAATGAAAAAACAACTTTACATATTGCTTTTGGCGGTACTGCCTCTTGCGGGCATGGCTCAACAAAATCCGGTCGCGACCTCGGTTGACACGCTGAAAAACAAGATTGGCGCGCAATTCAACCTTACGCTCAAAGTGACGGCTGATACTTCGGCGCTGGTGACTTTTCCGTCTGGAAAGACAATCGGCCCAATGGAAGTCATACGAAATTATAAAATTGACACGCTCAAGAAAGGCTCACAGTACGAGTTGGTCAAAAAATATGGCATCACGCAATTCGACTCCGGAAAATATTTAATTCCGCCATTGAAAGTCGTCATCGGCGGAAAGCAATTCCTGACCGACAACCTGCACCTGGAAGTTTCCAATGTTAAAGTCGACACGCTAAAGCAAAAATTGTATGACATCAAAGGAATAATCGGCAGCGGAAGCACCAATTCCGACTGGTGGAAGTACCTTTTGATTGCCTTGTTTATTGCCATTGTCGGCGTATTGGTTTATCGATTCGTCAAAAATCGGCAACAGAAAAAGGAAGCTGCCCAACCGTTTAAATCCCCAATTGAAAAAGCGGCGACGCTACTTCAGCAGCTCGAGAAAAAGGAACTGTGGCAGAAAGGCGAAGTCAAGAATTATTACAGCGAGCTGACCGATATTGCGCGGAATTACATTGAAGAGGCGATCCAGATTCCGGCAATGGAAAGTACGACTTCCGAGCTGCTGCTGGCGCTGCGTTCGGCTGCGGTGAAGAAGAACATGTCACTTTCTCCCGAAACTGTCGAAAACCTTGAGAAAGTATTACGGCAAGCCGACCTGGTGAAATTCGCAAAATCGCAGCCATTGGACTTTGAAATCGCCGACGATCGCAAGAAGATCGAGCAGGCAATTTTTACTCTCGACAAATCGATGCCCGAAGAAAACGAGGACGATTTGAGATGGAAGGAAATGCAGCGCCAGAAAATGCTCCGCCGGCAAAAACGCAACAGGATCGTAATAACCGTAGGCGCAGTAGTGTTTCTGCTGCTGGCGACAACGCTGTATTTTGCTGCGACACGCGGATTCAATTACGTAAAAGACAATATAATCGGACATCCGACCAAAGACCTGCTGGAAGGCGATTGGATCGCAAGCGAATACGGGAATCCGGGCGTTTATGTCGAAACTCCGAAAGTGCTGAAGCGATACGATGCACAGAAGATCATTCCGAAGGAAGCGATGGCGATGATAAAGGAATTCCAGATGTTCGCCTACGGCAGCATGATGGATAATTTCTATATCCTGGTTTCAACAAACTCATACAAAGGGGAAACTCAGATCGATTTGAACAAGGCGCTCGACGGTGTGATAAATACGCTTGAACTTCAGGGTGCGCAGAATATTCTGGTAAAGCAGGAAGATTTCCAGACTCGTGAAGGAATCAGTGGCTTGAAAGCCTACGGAACTTTCTCGCGAATCGATCCAAATAAAAAAGAAAGCGTGAAACTCTATTACGAACTGCTGCTTTTTGGCCAGCAAAACGGGCTGCAACAGGTTATGATCATGCACGAAGAAGGCGACGAATACGGAAAACAGGTTTCGCAGCGCGTACTCAATTCAGTTGAATTTAAATCGGTACAGCAATGATGAGCGAAGTGAGTTTCATGAACCCGCAGTTTTTCTGGCTGTTCCTGCTATTGCCGATTGCAATCGCCTGGCATGTCTGGAAAAGAAAGGAACAAACTGCAACCTTAAGCATAAGTTCGCTTGACGGATTTGCAGCTGCCGGATCATTTCTCGCCAAATTAAAGCCATTGCTTTTTGTGATGAGGTTGCTGGCGCTTTCGCTGATGATCGTAGCAATGGCACGTCCGCGTACGGTTGACATCAGCAATAAAACAAAAACAACCAAAGGAATCGACATTGTAATGGCAATCGACGTTTCAAGCAGTATGTTGGCGCGCGACCTGAAGCCAAACCGGCTTGCGGCGTTGAAAGATGTGGCATCCGACTTCGTAAAGGCGCGCCCGAACGATCGCATCGGCCTTGTTGTTTATGCCGGGGAAGCATACACAAAAACACCCGTAACCAGCGACAAAGCAATAATTCTCGATGCGCTTAACGGAATAAAATTCGACGGCGTGCTGCAGGACGGAACGGCAATCGGCATGGGCTTGGCAACTGCTGTCAACCGACTAAAAGACAGTAAGGCGAAAAGTCGGATCATCATTTTATTGACCGATGGTGTGAATAATTCCGGTACGATCGAGCCCGAAACAGCCTCCGATATCGCGAAAGAATATGGGATCAAGGTTTATACGATCGGAATCGGGAAAAATGGAATGGCCGAATTTCCATATGCGGTTGCGCCAAACGGTGACTTTATTTTCCGTATGATGCAAGTCGAAATCGACGAAGCGCTAATGAAAAGCATTGCCCGCAAAACCGATGGCCGCTATTTCCGGGCGACAAGCAATACGCGGCTGAATTCGATTTACAACGAAATCAACAAGCTGGAAACAACCGAAATCGAAGAACTGAAATATTACGATTATGACGACAAATACCGGCCACTGCTGATTTTTGCGGGACTTTTGCTCCTTGTTGAGGTCGGATTGCGCCAAACTGTATTCAGGAGCTTCATCTAAGAATTATGTACGAACTCGAAGAGACAAAATATTTATGGCTTTTGGTCGCGTTGCCTTTGCTGACGCTGATTTTTCTTTTTAACCTTTATTGGCAAAGAAGGAAGCAGCGTGAATTTGGCGATGCCGACTTGCTGCGCAAACTGACGCCGGAACGGTCGGTTTTTAAAAACGTATTGAAGTTTGTGCTGGTGATTTTGGCGTTGGCGAGCCTTGTCTGGGCGCTGGTCAATCCGAAAATCGGCACCAAGATCGAGACCGTCAAACGCGAAGGAATCGACATTGTCTTTGCCATGGACGTTTCCAAATCGATGCTCGCCGAAGATGTGGCACCAAACCGGCTTGAGAAAAGCAAGCAGTTGGTCTCACAAATCATAAACAACCTCGGAAGCGACCGCATCGGAATCGTTGCCTACGCCGGAAGCGCGTTTCCTGTTCTTCCGATCACCAGCGATTACGGCGTTGCAAAAATGTTCCTGCAAAGCATGTCGCCGGGAATGGTTTCTTCACAGGGAACTTCATTGGACGAGGCAATCAAGATGTCGGTTGGCTATTTCGACAAAGACAGCAAGACCAACAAGCTGTTGATATTGATTTCAGACGGCGAAGATCATTCGGAAGGCGCAGAAGATGCGGCCGATGAGGCGCGCAAGGCCGGGCTTAAAATCATTACGATTGGAGTCGGAACCGAGCGTGGCGGTCCGATCCCGTTAAGGCGTAATGGCGTTGTTGACAGCTTTCAGCGCGACCAGAATAATGAAGTAGTGATTTCCAAGTTGAATCAGTCCACATTGGAAGCGATCGCCAAAAGCACAAAAGGCGGATATGTCAATGGCAACAGCACAAAGCAGGTGCTCGATTATATAAAGAATGCGCTCGACCATATTGAAAAAACAGAATTCGAAAGTACGCAAATGGCCGACTTTGAATCGCAGTTCCAATGGTTCATCGGGATTGCGTTTGCGCTGCTGTTTATCGACATATTCCTGCTGGAGCGGCGTACACAATGGCTGAAGAAGCTCAATTTGTTTAATGAAAAGGATTAATGAAGAAGTTACTCACATACTTGCTTTTCTTTTGTTTCGGGATGATTTTCTCGCAGGAAAAAGACCGTGCACTTCCCAAAGGAAATGATGCTTTCGCCGAAAAAGCCTTCGCAGACGCGGAAGCGCAATACCGGATATCGGAATTCAAATCGCCAAGAAAGGCGTCCGCAGCTTACAACCTCGGAAATGCGATATATCGTCAGAATCAGAAATCGGAAGCGGGACTGGCATTCAAAAAAGCGATCCAAAAAGCGAAAACATATCAGGAGAAACATCGGGCTTACCACAACCTTGGGAATGTCCTGATGGCCGAAAAAAACTATGAAGGCGCTGTTGAGGCCTACAAAAATGCCTTGCGAAACGATCCAAATGACGAAGAAACGCGGTACAATTATGCGTTGGCAAAGGAATATCTGAAGAATAATCCGAAGCCGAAGGACGACAAGAACAAGGATAAAAAGAACGACAAGAAAGATAATAAGGACAACAAAGACAAGAAAGACCAGAAGGACAAAAACCAGGATAAAAAAGACGACAAAGGCCAAAAGGACCAAAAGAAGGACGACCAGAAAAAAGATCAGGGAGACAAAGGTGACAAAAAAGACGAGAAGCCAAAGCCTGCGCCTGGCGGAATCTCAAAACAACGATTGGAAAACCTTTTGGATGCGGTGAATAATGAAGAGAAGAAAGTCCAACAAAAGGTCAACGCCAAGAAAGTCAAGGCGCCACCGGTAAAAACAGAAAAAGATTGGTAATGTTAATGAATAACGCCATGAAGAAATATGCCATCCTATTGCTGTTAAGCTTTCAAGGGCTGCTGGCTCAAGTCCAATTTGACGCCAAGGCGAGCAAGCAAACATTGGGGATAAACGAGCGGCTGCGCGTCGATTTTTCGATGAATGCCGACGGAGACAACTTCGTTCCGCCTTCATTCGAAGGATTCCGCGTTGTTGCCGGGCCAAGCCAGCAGGTGAGCCAGTCGTGGGTCAACGGCAAGAGCACATTCAATAAAATATATTCTTATTATTTGCTTCCCACACAACGCGGAACGGTAACAATAAAGCAGGCATCAATAGAAATCAACGGGCAGGTTTACAAAACTGCGCCGATAAAAATCACGGTTACCGCCGCTGTTGAGCAGCCACGAGATCCAAACGACACGCAGATCGATGCCGACGACGCGCTTCATCTTGTCGCTGAGGTTTCCAAAACCGACCCGTACATCAATGAGCCAATTACGGTTGTTTACAAATTGTACTTCAGCTATAACGTCGGAATTACGAACTGGCGTGAACTCGACAAACCCAAGTACAACGATTTCTGGAGCCAGAACATCGACATCAAACAACTTCAGGTTGAAGAAGGCCGATACAATGGCGAGCGCTATCGGTATGTTGTTTTGCGCAAAACGGTGCTTTATCCACAGAAGGCAGGAAAACTTAAAATTGAGCCGCTGTCACTCGACCTCGATGTCGAACTTCCGTCAAACCGTCGCACGATTTTCGGCCAAATGATTCCGGTAGAAGACAACAAACGGGTTTCCGCAGGTGAAAAAAGTATTAATGTCAAGCCGCTGCCTGAGGCCGGGAAGCCGGAAGATTTCTCTGGCGCGGTCGGAAGATTCGACTTTAAGGTTACGCCGTCGCGTACTGTAATCAAGAACGGCGAATCGCTTGAACTTACCGTCAGCGTCAGTGGAAACGGGAACATGAAGTTGTTCACGCTTCCCAAACCGGTTGTTCCGTCGGCACTGGAAATGTACGATCCGGTACACAAGGAAAATGTCAACACAAACTTGAACGGAATGTCGGGCCGGATAACCGACAGCTATACGATCATCCCGCAGTTCAAAGGCAAATATCCGATCAAGGCAATGTCGTTTTCCTATTTCGACCTGGCTTCGCGCCGTTACAAAACCATAACTTCTCCTGAAATAATGGTTAACGTGCTCGATGGGCCAACAGCCGGAAGCGCTGTAGCGACCGGTTCTTCGGCTCCCGAGAAAATGAAGATTGCTTCAAACGAACAGTTCAAGTTCATCAAGCTAAAGACGAAGTTGCAGCCAAAGAACAAAAAGGACTTTTTCGGTTCGCCCGGATTTTATGCGGGAATTGCGTTGCCGTTTTTGTGCATTCCGCTGCTGGTTTTACTGCGACGGAAAAAACGGGCGATCGACAATGATGTTGAGGGAAACAAGACACGAAATTCCAACAGGTTGGCCAAAAAGTACCTTTCCGACGCAAGGCTACACCTGGCCAATCGGGAGCTGTTTTATGTTTCGCTTGAAAAAGCGCTCCACAATTTCCTGAAGGCAAAATTGAAAATCGAAACTTCGGAAATGCGAAAGGAAAGGATCCGTGAAATCTTGCTCGAGCGCGGCGCGCAGCCTGAAACGGTATCCGACTTCATCAGCATTGCCGAAAATTGCGAATTTGCCCGTTACGCGCCATCAGCGGCGGCGGCCACACAAAGTGAGTACGATCGCGCGGTTGCTGTTCTGTCCGAACTTGAAAAACAAATCTGACGAAAATGAAAAAGCTGTTACTATTTCTGTTGTTTGCCTCGGCTTCTGTTTTTTCGCAGAATGCATTCGAGCAGGGAAACGCCTTTTACAGGAATGAAAAATACAAGGAAGCTGCGCAAGCCTATGAACAGGTCCTGAAGTCGGGAAAAGAGTCGGCCGAAGTGTACTTTAATCTTGGCAATTCATACTATAAATTAAACCAGGTTGCACCTGCGATCTATAATTACGAAAAAGCGCTTCAGCTCAAACCGGGCGATTCGGATACCAAAAACAATCTGGTTTTTGCGCACAAGATGATGATCGACGAGGTAAAGGAAGTTCCACGCGTGGGTTTCAGGAAGATGATATCCGACTTTACTTCGATGTTCAGCTATGATCGCTGGGCGTGGATTGCCGTATTTCTTGCTGTTTTTTCGGCTGCTGCTTTTGCCGTTTATTATTTTGCGCACCGTGCCAGTTACAAAAGGATTTTCTTCATCGGAATGTTCGCCTTTATTTTCCTGATGTGCCTTTCGATTGCATCCGCAGCGTTTGAAAGAGGACGAATCAGATCAGAAAGGCCCGCGATTGTTTTTTCCGGAATTGCCGCTGTTAAGAGCGAGCCGAGAAGCAGTGGCAGCGATGTGGCCGTGCTTCACGAAGGCACGAAGGTTTATGTTCGGGAATCGCTCGAAAGCTGGAACCGCGTTACGCTGCCGGATGGCAATGACGGCTGGATTGAATCATCAGCGATCAGGGAGTTGAAATAGCCGCTTCGGGCGCATGCTCGGCAAGCCATTCGCGAAGCGCAGGATAGATCATCGGTGCCGCCTTCCGAACAGGCTCATAAAGAACTGAATCGCCCATTGGTTCTTTTTCGGCCAGCGCGCCTTCTGAATTGAGTTTTTCAAAAATTGAAATAAGAACGCTTGCAATCAGCAGCATTTTGACTATTCCGAGCAAGCCGCCCAGGATTTTATTGAATAATCCGAGTCCGGCCATTTTCGCGATCCTTGTCAGAAACTTGCTCAGGAACCAAATGCCGATGAGTACGAGGATGAACGTCAGCAGGAATGCTGCAAGCCTGATACCTTGCGGATGACCGGGGAAATGGCTTCCGACGAAATCGCGCAAATAACCTGAAAAGCGGATCGCGATGTAAATGCCGACCAGCAGCGAAACCGTCCCTGCGAGCTCGCATAAGAATCCATTCCAGAATCCGCGGATCAGCCCGAAAATCAAGACAACAGCCAGGACAAGATCAATGAAAAGCATTTGTGCGAATAAGGCTGCAAGGTAAATCTAATTCGAAAATAACAAAAGCCATGTGCTATCTTTGCACGGCAAAAACGATAAATCATGTCAAGGGATATACAGTTGAAAGAACGATGGGAGCGCGTGGTTTCCCAATTATCAAACCAGTTTGCTCCTGGCGAAGCGCTTGAGCTTGATTCGATCATTTATCTGATCGGAGTGCAGGAATTGGGTAAAGTGCATAACAAATTTAAAAAGGACGAAAAGCTGAACCTGATGCATATTGCCATCTGCCGGCTTTTGGAACCTTACGGATACTACGAATTCGACCATGTTGACCACGATGGCTGGCCGCACTACACGGTTAAGGAAGAACTTCCTCCACTCAAGGCGGGCGAGCAGGCAATACTGATGAAAGAAGCGATAGTGAATTATTTCCTCGAGCGGGAACTGATTGATTAGTTAGCCGGAATTTGTTCACATTGCTCGGGCAACGTATTTTAAATGTTTAAATTTGCTTGCATTACACAGGAAAGATGATAGACAAGATCAGGGATTATATAGCAGAAGCTCAAAACTTCCAAACGCAAAACAAGGAAGACCTTGAGTCATTCAGGATAAAATTTTTAGGCAAAAAAGGACTTTTAAATGATTTCTTCACTGAATTCCGCAATGTTCCGAACGAACAGAAGCGTGAGTTTGGCCAGGTGATCAACCAGCTAAAACAGGTTGCCGAGGAGAAAGTCCGCGCCATTCAGGACCATTTGGAAAGTCTGGAAGAAACAGCAGGTATTTACGGCGATCTTACCCGTCCGGCCGAGCCGCTGAAAATCGGGTCACGCCATCCGATCTCAATAGTGAAAAACCAGATTACCGACATTTTTTCAAACATCGGTTTCAATGTTTCCGAAGGGCCGGAAATCGAGGACGACTGGCACAATTTCACCGCGCTGAACCTTCCGGAATACCATCCGGCGCGGGACATGCAGGATACATTTTTTATCCAGACGAATCCCGATGTTTTGCTTCGTACGCACACTTCGTCGGTTCAGGTTCGCTATATGGAAAACAACAAGCCGCCAATCAGGACGATCTCGCCGGGGCGCGTGTTCCGGAATGAAGCCGTATCGGCGCGCTCGCATTGTATTTTTCACCAGGTGGAAGGACTTTACATCGATAAGGAAGTTTCGTTTGCCGACCTGAAGCAGACGCTTCTATATTTTACACGCGAGATGTTTGGCAAATCGAAGATCAGGCTGCGGCCATCGTATTTTCCGTTTACCGAACCGAGCGCTGAGGTCGATATTTACTGGGGATTGAAAACCGAAACCGATTACCGGATCACCAAAGGAACCGGCTGGCTTGAAATCATGGGCTGCGGAATGGTTGATCCGAACGTATTGAAGAACTGCGGTATAAATCCGGACGAATATACCGGCTTTGCCTTCGGGATGGGAATTGAAAGGATCGCGATGCTGCTTTACCAAATTGGCGACATCCGGATGTTCTATGAGAACGATGTCCGTTTCCTGGAACAATTCAAAGCAAGCATTTAGCAGAAAACCTAGCCCGGATGGCAGCGTAAATCCTTTTTTGCGACGCTGACCAGGCCGCGAAAAAGATTGCAGCGAACAGCCGGAAACAGCTTCCAAAACGAACGTTATAAAATCATAAAATTGAGAAAGGACATTAGCATACCGACCGTTGAAAATGTTTTCATGGCTGCCGTCAGCGAATGGAACGACGATTTTATGGACAATGTGTGGAATGTTTACCTGATCAATGATGGCGATTCGCCGCTGCACGACATCATGGTGGTTTCAAAAGCTTTTGGAACGCTTGAAGGCGAGATGCGGAAGACTTCGACGCTTCGCCATGCTTTTGTGGAAATGCCGGCGGTTTCGGCAGTGAAAGTGGAAATGATCGAAAATAGCGTCCTCGCGCTGAACAACGAGTTCATGGTGACGTTTTTCATAGGAAACACGCTGTACGACCGGAAGTACATTTTTCGCGCGAACAGCATTGGTCCTGACAAAGTCGAGGAAGTTCCGTTACTTTTCAAGGACGGAGTGATCGTTCGCTAATTGGTTTGCGTGATCCAGCGCAGGATTTCCGGATAAATGATTGTCCGCCTTGTATTGCTGTTGAGCCGCATGAAGTGCGTTCCTTTTTCAACGAGCACCAACCGATGCTTTATTTTTTTCTGCTCAAGAACCGAATCGAGTGCGATGGATTGATTTTTATCGACAACAAAATCCCACGTTCCCTGAAGCAAAAGCGTGGGCACATCTGAAACTTTAAAAATCGGGCTCGCTTCGCGCAGTGCTGATTTTGCCGCATCGACGTCGGTGGTGCCGAGCAATTTCTGCATTATCGGAACCGAAATCTCTTTTACGAGGTTGCTTTGGTTGTCTACAGTGAAATCGGTCGGCGGAAAAAGCGCTATGATGCTGGAAATCTGCTGAGGATGCTGGTATCCGTAGAGCAATGATATATGTCCGCCTGAACTTTCTCCCAAAAGAATATACTTTTTTGGCTTTAGGCGGTGTGAACCCAAATTTCGATCAAGTGATTCCAGGGCCAGTCTAATGTCTTCCAGCTGCTCGTCAAGGTGTGATTTGTCGCTGGTCAGGCGGTAATTGAGGTTGGCGCTGGGTATTCCGTTTCGCATTAGGAAACGCTGCACCATTCGGATGTTCCGTTTGTTGCCCAACGTCCATGCCCCGCCGTGAATGAGGACCACAAAAGGTTTGTCGGCGTTGACTTCATGCGGGATGAAAACATCCATTTTTTGTTGCTTGTCACTGCCATAGCTGAGGTTGTAGGTTTTCTGGCTCAGGTTTGCAGTTGTAACTGCACGATATTTTGAGCTGCACGAGCAGGCCATAACGGCAAGGAGTATGGCAATGCAGCTTCTCATCTTATTTCTTTTTCTGGAGGTTTTTCCAGTTGTAATAACCCAGAAGGAAGACGCCGGCCATACAGAATATAAAAAGCCTTGCGATCGATTTTAGTGAATACATTTCCGCCAGCGAGCTTTGGCAGTAAGCATCCCAGGCTGCCATCCAAACCGACATGAAAATGCCGAATGGCAGGCCGTTCTTCAATTGGAATTTCCACCGCTCGCTCATCAGTCCAATTTGTCGGTGAGTTTCTTGAACACTTTCCGCGCTTCCTTTCCTTCATAGAGAATGGCGTGAACGGCATCGATTATCGGTGTTTTTGCGCCGTATTCCTGGTTGAGTTCGTAAGCGCTTTTTGTGGCGTAATAGCCTTCGGCGACCATGCTCATCTCCATCATTGCCGATTTTACCGTATAGCCTTTCCCGATCATATTTCCGAACATCCGGTTGCGCGAAAAGACGGAATATCCGGTCACGAGCAAATCTCCGAGATATGCCGAATCGTTGATGTTGCGCTTCATTTTGTGGACTTTCCGGATGAATTTCTTCATCTCGCGGATCCCGTTGCTCATCAACACCGATTGAAAGTTGTCGCCATAGCCGAGGCCATGCGCGATTCCTGCTGCAATTGCGTAAATGTTTTTCAGCATTGCCGCATATTCGGTTCCGATGATGTCGTCGGTGATTTTTGCTTTGATGTAGTTGCCGGAAAGGCAATTGGCAACAATTTGCGCTTTCTTTTCGTCCCCGCAGGCGATTGTCAGATAGGAAAGGCGTTCGAGGGCGACTTCTTCTGCGTGGCATGGACCGGTGATGACGCCGATGTTCTCAAACGGAATATCATACATCTCATTGAAATGCTCGCCGACGATCAGGCTCGTTTCCGGAACAATACCTTTTATCGCCGAGAAAATGACTTTTCCCTTTAGGCTAACCGTAAGTTTTTTCAGTTCGCTGCTGAGGAATGCCGATGGAATGGCGAAAACAATATAATCTGCATATTGCACTGCTTCGTTAATGTCGGAAGTCAGCCGCAACTTGTTGTTGTTGAATTCAACCGAACTCAGGTAATTCGGGTTGTGGTTGTGGGTTCTGATGTGCGCGATTGCCTCTTCGTTGCGCATGTACCACGCGATCTCGGGAAGGTTTACGCAAAGCATTTTCGCAATTGCGGTTGCCCAGCTTCCGCCGCCTATGACTGCAAATTTTGGTTTCTGATCCATCAAGATGTTTTATTCCCGCCAAAAGTACTTAAAAGCTTTAAGGTTTAAGTTGTGTTACTTCGGCGCTTCAAAACCGCCTGTTGCATTTAACAAAAATTTGTGAATTTGTCGTACAATTAGAACGGAGCACTGCCGTTAATAAAGTAACTAAAGTCCAAATTCATTTGTGTTCAAAGCATCAAGGAGTTTGAAAGTTAGTAAATTTTGTTTTGGTGTTATGAGAAAGGCGTTCCCGTTTTACAGGAACGCCTTTTGATTTTCTAGTAACTGCGCTCGACGATTTCTTTCACCCGGTCAAGCGTGATGTTTTGTCTTTCTCCCAAAGTGCGCCAGCCGCGTTTTTCGAAGCGATCAACAATAAAATCGGCTGTGCCCGCATATTCGGGCGTGTACTTCGATAAACGGGTTTCCATTCCCATTTTCTGAAAGAATTTTTCGGTTTCCGAAATTGCTTCTCTGGCAACCTTTTCATCATCGCCCGACAAATTAAAGATACGTCTTCCGTATTGCGCGAGTTTCTCTTTTTTGCTTTCAAACATTACTTCGTACAATCTCGGAGCGATTACGGCTAATGTTCGCGCATGGTCGATCTTGTATAGTGCGGTCAGTTCGTGGCCGATCGTGTGCGTTGCCCAATCGGTTGGCACGCCTTTGTTCAGCAGTCCGTTGAGCGCCATTGTGCAGCACCACATAAAGTTAGACGCGACCGCGTAATTTCCCGGATTTTCAACGACTTGCGGCCCAATCTCGATCAGCGTCAACAAAATTGCCTCTGCGATGCGATCCTGCAGATAACCTTCATGAGAATAAGTCATATATTGTTCCATCACGTGCGTAAAAGCATCTACGACGCCGTTTTGCAGTTGCCGCACCGGAAGCGATTTTACGACTTCGGGATCGCAAATTGAGAATTTCGGAAATAGCGCCGAGCCGCCGAAAGACAGTTTTTCGTTTGTGCTTTCAATCGTGATAACGGCTCCCGAGTTCATTTCACTTCCCGTTGCGGGCAAGGTCAACACAGTTCCGAACGGAAGCGCATTTTCTTTGATGGGAATGCGTCGCTTCAGGATTTCGATCGGATCACTTTCAAATTTCGCAGCCGCCGAAATAAATTTTACGCCGTCAATGACCGATCCGCCGCCTACGGCAAGAATAAAGTTGATGTTTTCTTTTCTGACGATTTCCACCGCACGCATCAGCGTTTCAAAATGCGGGTTGGGTTCAATTCCGCCGAATTCGATTATATCACTATCCGCAAGAGCGTTTTTTACCTGGTCGTAAATTCCGTTTTTGAAAATGCTGCCGCCGCCATAGGCGACCAAAATCTTGGTGTTTTTCGGAACGAGCTCTGCCAGTTTTGCGATCTGTCCACGACCGAATATAAGGTTCGTAGGATTATAAAGTTCAAAGTTTTGCATGATCGTTTATTTGATCGCCAAAGTTACACAACCTTCAGACGGCGCCGTAATAAAGGAATGTTAACTAAGCGGCTTACGATAAAGGTTGTTGTGGTCGACATATTGCCAGACTTCTGCAGGCAGCAAGGGTTTTACATTCTTTCCGTCTTTGATGCTTTCCCGGATGAAGGTCGATGAAATTTCCACAATCGGCGCGGCGACAACTTTTATCCGGCTGTTGGAATGAATGTTTTTGTTTTCTTCTGAAGTTGTGATCCGCGGATAAACATAAATATCGTGACTGGCGAGAATTATCTCATAATTCTTCCATTTGTGTATCGAGCGGAGATTGTCTTCGCCCATTATCAAAGAAAACTCGTGATTGGGATATTTTTCGGTAAGATGCGCCAATGTGTTGACGGTGTAATTCGGTTGCGGAAGCCGGAATTCGATGTCGGACGGCTTCAATTTCGGATAATCCTCGGTCGCGAGAAAAACCATCTCGAGCCGCTTGTAATCGTCGAGTAACGTTGCTTTTTCCTTCAGCGGATTGTGTGGTGTCACGACGAGCCATACCTGGTCAAGGCTTGTAAATTCGGCCATGTGGTTGGCAATGATGAGATGTCCGGCATGAATGGGATTGAATGTCCCAAAGTACAATCCGATTTTCATCGTTTGTCAGCTTTCGTTGATAAAATTGCGAACGAGCATGTACGCTTCGTTCTTCGCCTCTTCCAGGTCGTAGTTTTTGATAATCCGGTCAAATTGCGGTGCTGTAGCCATTTCTACCGAAGCCTTCGCAATCCGCATGTTAATTTTGTCGTCACTTTCGGTCGAACGTTTTTTCAGTCGGATCTTGAGCTCGTCGATACTGGGCGGCTTGACAAAAACGGCAAGGGTTTCCTCAGGAAATTTCCTTTTGATCCGGAGTCCGCCTGCCACGTCGATATCGAATATCACATTCTTTCCTTTTGCCCAGATCCGTTCGATCTCGCTCTTTAAAGTTCCGTAAAAGTTATCGCGGTAAACTTCTTCCCATTCAAGGAAATCCTGGTTTTTGATGTGATGCTTGAATTCGGATAGCGAAATGAAGTAGTAATCTGTGCCGTCGATCTCGTTTCCGCGCGGCTCGCGTGATGTCGCCGATACGGAAAATTCAAGATTTAGGTCTTCCATTGAAAGTAGATGACGGACGATTGTTGTCTTGCCCGATCCGGAAGGCGCGGAAAAAACGATAAGTTTGCCTTTTTTCATCCGTTATAGAACGTTAAGGACTTGTTCCTTGATTTTTTCCAGTTCGTCCTTCATCTGAACAACCAGTTTTTGCATTTGCGCATGGTTTGATTTTGATCCCATCGTATTGATTTCGCGCCCCATTTCCTGGATTATAAATCCGAGCTTTCGCCCGTTGGCCTCATTTCCGGCGAGCGTTTCGATGAAGTAGTTCATGTGGTTTTCGAGCCGCACTTTTTCCTCGGTGATGTCGTATTTTTCGAGGTAAAAGATCAATTCCTGTTCAAACCTGTTTTCGTCAAGGTTGACTTTCAGGTCATCGATTGCGGTTTGTAGCCTCGTGCGTACCGTTTGAATCCGCTCGCTGTCGTGCGACACGGTTTCATTCATCATCGTCATAATGTTCGCGATCCGATGCAGGAACTCCTTTTCGAGCGCAACGCCTTCGGATGTGCGGAAATCGCGAATATTTTTCAGCGCCTCGTTGATTACGGATTGTATGTGCGACCAATCGCCTTCATCAATCTCATCCCGCTCCGTTTTCAGTGCGTCGGGCATCCGGATCGCCATTTTCATGAGCTCGGTTTCGTCGGCATCGGGTTTCACTTCTTTCAACTGATTGATGTACGCCTTAAGAATCGGAACGTTCACCCGCGTTGCAGTCTGCTCAACGCTGCTTTCCACAAAAATCGACAGGTCGATCTTGCCACGCTCAAGCGCAGTTGCGACCTGATTGCGGATGGTGAGTTCCATTTCACGATAAGCCGACGGCATTCGAACGCTGAGGTCAAAGCCTTTGCTGTTGAGCGATTTGACCTCGACGGTAATTTTTTTATTCTCGAGCTGCAGCGTGGCCTTGCCAAAACCGGTCATCGATTGTATCATACAAAATTTATAAGAGCCACAAATATAAGCAAAAATGGGATGGGCAACCCCGGGTCGACCTTGCCGTTTCCAGATGATTTCGGACGAGCGAAGCCGAAACGGAGTCGGAGAAATAGATGCTGATTAAAACGTTAACCGAGCGCTTCGGCCATTGCGGCGACAGTTTGCGGTTTGTTTCCGATAAGTATTTTGGATCCGGTAACGAGTACGGGCCGGCTTAAAAAAGTATAATGCTGAAGAATGTAGTTTCGATAATCTGATTCGACAAGATTTTTGTCTTTCAATTGCAGTGACTTGTACAATTGGGCTTTCCTGCTGAAAAGTGCCTCGTAACTTCCGGCGAGCTGCTTCAAATGGTCGAGCTCTGCTGGCGTCATCGGTTCAGATTTTATTTCGCGCAGTGCAACTTTATCCAGATTTGGCAGCGACTTCATGATTTTTCGGCAGGTGTCGCACGAGGCAAGGTAGAAAAATGCGTTCATCAAGTTGTTTTACACAAAGAAAATCAATTCCTGCGAATTGACTATTTTTAGGCAAAAATTTGAAATGCAGCAATCACTTGAAATTACCCGCAGCACAAGGAAGGTTCTTGCCGGTTTTCTCGACGAATATTCCGTTGATCAATTAAACAAGGTCCCGCACGGCTTCAGCAATAATTTGATCTGGAACATTGCACACATTGTGGTCGTACAGCAGATGCTGGTTTATAAATTATCGGGGCTTCGAATGATCGTGTCGGATGAAATGGTCGAAAAATATAAGCGCGGAACACGTCCTGACGGAATTGTTTCGCCGGATGAGATCGCTGAAATCCGGAGCCTGCTTTTTTCTACGGTTGAGAAAGCCGAAAGCGATGCTGCGTCCGGAATTTTTGAAAATTATCAGCAATTCACTTCAATGTCCGGATTTACAATAAAATCAGCAGCCGATGCGATGGCCTTCAACAACTTTCACGAAGGAACGCATTTGGGGATTATGATGTCGATCAGGAAATTTTTGTAATCGCGTACAAAACTTACATTCATTTTAAAACACCGACGGCAAAGAAATTTGCCATCAAAACGTAACTTTGCAATCAAACTTATCAATATGAAATTCAATACCAAAACCATACACGGCGGCCAGCATCATGACGAAACCACCGGCGCCGTGATGCCGCCTGTTTTTCAAACCTCGACTTATGTACAGAAAAGCCCCGGCCAGCCGATCGGTGATTATGAATACAGCCGTGCCGGAAATCCCACAAGAACTGCTTTGGAAAACGCATTGGCAAGCATTGAAAATGGCGCGCGCGGACTAGCATTTTCATCCGGACTTGCGGCAACCGACTGCGTGCTGAGGTCACTAAAAGCCGGCGACGAGGTTATTGCGATGGACGATCTATACGGAGGGACTTATCGGATGTTCACCAGAATCTATAAAAATTCCGGAATCGTCTTCCATTTTGTTGACATGAACGACATCGATGCTTTCAAGTCGCTGATCAACGAAAATACAAAACTGGTCTGGGTTGAAACTCCGACGAACCCGCTGATGAAGCTGGCGGATATCGAAGCCATCGCCGCAATCACCAAAGAGAACAAAATTACGTTTGCTGTCGACAATACTTTTGCGACTCCTTACCTGCAGCGGCCCTTAGATTTTGGAGCCGATATTGTAATGCATTCAGCAACGAAATACCTTGGCGGACATTCCGATGTTATCGCCGGCGCATTAATCATAAAAGATCCGGAATTGGGCGAGCAACTGCACTTTCAGCAGTTCGCGACCGGCGCAACGCTCGGGCCGATGGATTCTTTTCTCGTGTTGCGCGGGATAAAGACGCTTCATCTCAGGATGCAACGTCATTGCGAAAACGGGCAGGCAGTCACCGAATTCCTTGCTTCGCACCCAAAGGTGAAACAGGTTTACTATCCGGGACTTGCGAGTCATCCGTTTCATGAAATTGCGAAAAAGCAAATGAAAGGCGGCTTCGGCGGGATGGTAACGTTCACATTTAAGTCGGGCGCAAAGGCCGATGCAATCACTTTCCTCGAAAATCTGAAGGTATTTACGCTTGCCGAATCTTTGGGCGGCGTTGAGTCGCTTGCCAATCATCCCGCGTTGATGACGCATGCTTCAATTCCGGAAGACAAGCGCAAAATCATTGGCATCACTGATGATCTTGTCCGACTGAGCGTTGGAATTGAAGACTCGGAAGATCTTATTAACGATCTGAAGCAGGCGCTGGAGCTTGTATAAATTGGTAAAAAATGAAAAGCCGGTCAGTTACGACCGGCTTTTTTATTTGAATTAAACCTTAATTAATGTAATAGATGTACCCAAAGTTGATCCATACGTTCCAGTCATTGGCTTTGTTTTCCTTGTAAACAGCAGGATCCGGGCGGAGTCCGTCAACCCAATCCGAAAAGTAATACTGCAGCCTGAAATCCAACATAAGATCCGAAAGCGTGGTCAGCTTGTAACGGGTTCCAATACTTGACACAACCGACCAAACGGTTCCGCCATCATTGGTAGTTGCATCAACATATTTTATCGGCGTTGTCAATGGCGTTCCTAACGGGCCGAGCGTTGAATAAGCTTCGGGATCGTAAAAGCTAAAATGTGCACCCAGACTTATAAAAGGCGCAAGGCCACCAATGGTAGAGCTAAAATCACGGATGCTCAGCGGAAAATATTCCAACTGCATACCGATGTCGGTGATCGATGAGCTTCCACGCATTCCGCGTAGTTGTTCGGCAAATTGTGTTTGGTGCGAAGGATCGACCCATTCGCCAAAGTGCTGAAGTTCGGTTTTATTATATGACAACTCGGAACGCAATTTAAAGTGGTCGTTAAAATACGTTTCAGGTGTATAACAATTACATTCCGCTTTGTAAGAAAAGTTAAGGTAGTGAATGATCCCGATCCCGTAACCCGTGTTACCTGAATTGGTTTTAAAGTCATGCCTTTCACCGTAGTCCGACTGAAGCGCAACCGGCCCCAGAATGACTCCAACCTCATGAGAGAAACCATATTGGGCAACCGCAGAACTGGAAAAGCCCAAAAGCAGCAGGCAGGTTATCACGATATACTTGGGCATTTTCTGTAAAATTTTCAATTCCTGACAAATATATAAAAACATCATTCACTTCTAAAATTAAAATAAAAAATTAGAAAAGAACGCAACAAAAGGCGCTAATATCTTAAAAAAGAATGGAGTAGTGTTGAATTAACCGATGCGAAAAATGAACTAAATCGTCCTTGTGAGGGCCAAAAAAAAATCAGTCAATAAATGTATAAAATGTATATTTGCGCCACTAAACGAAAACGTTTTCATAACGTACTTAATCACATAAATATGTCACAAAGTATTGATGCTTTTGTTGAAGCAGTTGGCCAAAGAAATCCAAACGAGCCTGAATTCATGCAGGCTGTAAAGGAAGTTGCTGAAACAGTAATTCCGTTCATCGAACAAAATAAAAAATACCAGAACAAAATGCTCCTGGAAAGAATGGTCGAGGCCGAAAGAATAATCACTTTCCGCGTCGTATGGACAGACGACCAGGGTCAAACGCAAGTGAACCGCGGTTACAGGATACAGATGAACTCTGCGATCGGCCCATACAAAGGCGGAATCCGTTTTCACCCTTCTGTAAACCTGAGTATCCTGAAATTCCTCGCTTTCGAGCAAACCTTTAAAAACAGCCTTACAACATTGCCAATGGGCGGCGGAAAAGGCGGTGCCAACTTCGACCCTAAAGGGAAATCGGACAACGAAATCATGCGTTTCTGCCAGGCTTTCATGACTGAACTTTCAAAACATATCGGCGCTGATACCGACGTTCCCGCGGGAGATATCGGCGTGGGCGGACGTGAAGTCGGCTATATGTTCGGCCAATACAAAAGGCTTCGCAATGAATTTACCGGCGTTTTGACCGGAAAGGGAATTTCATTTGGAGGTTCGCTTATCCGTCCGCAAGCAACTGGCTACGGCGCGGTTTATTTTGCACAAAGCATGCTTGGAACACACGGCGACAGCTTTACCGGAAAAACAGTAGTGATCTCGGGATCGGGTAACGTTGCCCAATATGCTGCTGAAAAAGCAGCGCAACTTGGCGGTAAAGTCGTCACGATGTCCGATTCATCGGGATACATTTATGATGCAACCGGAATCGACGCTGAGAAACTTGCTTATGTGATGGAAATCAAAAACGTAAACTACGGACGAATCAGCGATTATCTTAACAAATACCCAGACGCGAAATTTGTTGCGGGCAAAAGGCCATGGGAAGTTAAATGCGACATCGCACTTCCTTGCGCAACCCAGAACGAATTGGGCGGAGACGACGCAAAAACGTTGATTGCCAATGGCTGTATGTGTGTTGCCGAAGGTGCAAACATGCCTTCAACACCCGATGCTGTTACCGCTTTCCAGGACGCGAAAATCCTTTTTGCTCCGGGCAAGGCTTCAAATGCCGGAGGTGTGGCAACGTCTGGACTTGAAATGTCGCAAAACTCATTAAGGCTGAGCTGGACAACCGAAGAAGTCGATGAAAGGCTTAAGAGGATCATGCTCGATATCCATTCTTCATGTGTGACTTATGGCGCAGACGGAACCGGATATGTCGATTATGTTAAGGGCGCAAACATTGCCGGATTCGTAAAAGTGGCCGACGCAATGCTCGCACAAGGTGTAGTATAAATAACGCAAATACACAAGAGATGCCTTCGCCCAAAGCGGAGGCATTTTTATTTGAATATCAATATCCCACTTGCATGCGTTTATTATATTTGTAGTCCAAAATCCCGTTTCCTTGATGAAAAAATATTTTATAAGCGGACTCATTTTCCTGCTGGGGATAATGGTCCACGCACAGGCAAACCAATCGTGGAAAGGGTATTTCTCCTATAATGAAATCAAGGATGTTGCCCAGTCGCCCACGGTTTTCTTTGCGGCTTCCGAAAACGCGCTGTTCTCCCGAAACCTTGCAACAAACCAACAAAAGACAATAAATACGATTGATGGCCTTTCAGGTCAGACAATTACCGCTTTGTATCATAGCGCCACGTTTAACAAGACAATGGTCGGCTATGACAATGGGCTCGTGATCATAATCAATGAAGCCGATGGATCGAAACTGAATGTCGTCGATATCATCAACAAGCAGCTTCCGCCGAACATCAAGAAGGTCAACCATTTTATGGAAAGCAATGGAGTTGTGTACATCTCGTGCGATTTCGGGATTGTTCAATACAACCTGGCGACACTCGGTTTTGGTGACACCTATTTTATTGGCGACGGCGGCGATGAAATTGTCGTTTCGCAAACCGCCGTTTATGATGGATTTATCTATGCAGCAACCGAAAACGGAATTCGCCGCGCCTCGGTTACGAACCCTAACCTTGTTGATTATTCCCAATGGACAACAATGGAAACCGGGCAATGGGCAGGAATCGAATCGTTTGGTGCCGAATTGATTGCGGTCAACTCGACGGGCTATCTCTATCGATGGAACGGTGCCGCATTTGCCGCATATTTGCCGCTTCCGCTTCCGGCTGTTGATATTCGTTCGGCCGGCGACTATCTTGTAGTTTCCACCGCAAGCCGCGTGTATGTGTACAATCAATCGCTCGGATTCGTTGCCCAGGTCGATAGCAGCGTCATGCCGGTCGCCTCCGCCCAGATAACATGCGCCACGGTCATTGGTGACAATATTTTCATCGGAACCCGCGAAAACGGAGTACTCGAAACATCGGTGAGTAATCCATCCACATTTGTATTTATTTCACCCGACGGACCGCAGCGAAACAACATATTCTCGATAACCAAAAGCCCTTCAAATCTTTGGGCGGTTTATGGAGATTATACTTTCGATTACAATCCTGATCCATTGCATTACTACGGAATCAGTAAGCTTAACGCCGATGGGTGGCTCAACATTCCCTATTCGGAAGTCCACGAAATTGGGAAAGAAGCGCCGGATCTTGTACGCGCCACCGTAGATCCGAACGACGAAAATCACGTGTTTGTAAGTTCCTATCACGCCGGGTTGCTCGAGTTCCAGAATGACGCGCTTGTTGCGCAATACGATCAGACAAACAGCGGACTCGAATCACTTTTGGATCCGTCGGCGCCGACTTACACCAGCGTCAGGGTTGAACAAGGTGTTTTTGACAAGCAGGGAAATTACTGGCTCACGAACGGGCTGATTCAGGATCCGCTGAAGGTCCTTACGCCAAGCGGAAACTGGCAAAGTTTTAATCTGCAGAACATACTCAACAACTTTTTCTCGACGCGTTTTGGAAGAATGGTCATCGATAAAAATGGCACAAAGTGGATGTGTACGTCGCAGGACGGACTTGTCGCTTTTAACGAAAACGGCAACATCGCAAAGAAAATCTCGTCGGGTTCTGAAGGCGGAAACCTTCCGGTCGAAGATGTGCGTGCAGTCGCAATCGACAACAACAACCAGCTTTGGATCGGTACACGCGGCGGATTTCGCGTGTTATCCAGTGTTGACAGGTTTCTGACCGATTCACAGATGACCGCATTTCCGATCATCATCCTTGAAGAAGGCGTTGCGCAGGAATTACTGTACGAACAGTTCATCACCGATATTGTCGTCGACGGCGCCAACAACAAATGGGTTGGCACTGCAGATTCGGGCGTGTTTTTGCTGTCGCCAAACGGTCAGGAAACATTGCGCAGGTTTACATCGTCCAATTCGCCTTTGCCAAGCAATACGATCAATGATATCGACATCAACAGCGTTACCGGTGAAGTTTTCTTCGCCACCGACAAAGGAATGGTTTCATTCAAAGGAACTGCCACCGGCGCAAGCAACAACCTGAATAACGTTTATGTTTATCCGAACCCGGTAAGGCCTGAATTTGCGGGAACGGTAAAAATCAGTGGACTCGTCGATAAAGCAAATGTGAAGATCGCCGACATCGGTGGAAACCTCGTTTTCGAAACCATCGCGGAAGGCGGAACCATCGAGTGGGATACCACCGCATTCGGAAAATATCGCGTAGCTTCCGGCGTTTATATGATTTTTATCTCTTCTGAAGACGGCAGCGAAACCAAGGTCAAAAAGGTCATGGTCGTCAGGTAGCCGCTAGAACGCAGCTATCCAAATCATAAACGACTTCCAATGCAGGTCAAAACGAAGGCTATCGTAATCAGCGCAATCCGCTATCAGGAAAAAAGCCTCATAGTGAAGTGTTTTACACAGGCTGCCGGACTCAAATCGTACTTTGTTCACAACGCGTTTTCGCACCGATCGCCGCTGCGGATTTCTTTTTTTCAGCCCTTGAACATTCTCGAAATCGAAGCGACTCACAAGAACAAGGGAACGCTCGAAAATTTCAAGGAAGTCCGTCTGGCGGTGCCTTTCGCAACCGTAAATACTGAAATCACAAAGAGCACAATTGTAATTTTCATTTCGGAAATACTTCATCACAGCATCCGCGAAGAAGAATGCAATGAAGATTTGTTCGCCTTCCTCGAAACTGCACTTCATTGGCTCGACACGCACGATGAAATTGCGAATTTTCATTTGATTTTGCTGCTAGAAATCACCAAATTCCTTGGCTTTTATCCCGACACTTCTAATTTAGATCTACCGTTTTTTGAAGTCACTGAAGGCGTTTTCACTGAACTCCACGCAGCCAGCTGTCTGGACGAAAAACAGACCAGTCTTTTTAAGAAACTGATCGGTTTGCGATTCAGTACCGGCCAGAAGATTTTTTCCTCAAACGAACGGCAAACGCTGCTTCAACTGCTGCTCGATTATTATGCGTGCCACCTGGAAGGTTTTAAAAGGCCAAAATCGCTCGAGGTGCTCCGGGAAGTGTTTTTGTAGGAACGCGCTGTCTGTCAAACAATTCTGCTTTCGCGCGATAATATAGAAAAAATCAGTACTTTCGCACTCGCGAAAACAGAAAGCATCTCAAATGAGCACCAGATTTACAGAATATAAAGGACTTGACTTACCCGGAATTGCCGATGAAGTCCTTGCGTTCTGGAAGAAAGAAAACATATTCGAAAAAAGCATCACCACACGCGAAGGAAACGAGCCGTTCGTCTTTTTTGAAGGGCCGCCGTCTGCAAACGGACTTCCCGGAATTCATCACGTGATGGCGCGCGCGATCAAAGATATTTTTTGCCGATATAAAACCCAAAAAGGCTTTCAGGTAAAAAGAAAAGCCGGCTGGGATACGCATGGCCTTCCCGTTGAGCTGGGCACTGAAAAAGAACTCGGAATTACCAAGGAAGACATTGGCAAGACAATTTCGATCGAAGAATATAATGCCGCGTGTCGGAAAACGGTTATGCGCTATACCGATGTCTGGAACGACCTTACCGAAAAAATGGGTTACTGGGTTGATATGTCGGAACCATACGTCACTTACAAATCGAAGTACATGGAGTCGGTTTGGTGGCTTCTCAAGCAGATTTACGACAAAGGCCTGATGTATAAAGGCTACACGATCCAGCCTTATTCGCCAAAATCGGGAACGGGATTGAGCTCGCATGAGGTCAACCAGCCCGGCGCTTACCGCGATGTAACCGATACAACGATTGTTGCGCAGTTCAAGGTTTTGCCCGATATGCTGGCACAACTTGGGCGCATTTTCGGTTGCGGCAATCTGTCTGATGAAACTTTTTTCCTGGCCTGGACGACCACGCCATGGACATTGCCTTCAAATACTGCGCTGACAGTCGGCCCAAAAATCGATTATGTGTTGGTGTCGACATACAACCAATATACTTTCGAACCGACAAATGTGATCTTGGCGAAGTCGCTTGTCGCAAAACAATTTGCGTCGAAATATAATGAAGTCGACAATCCGGCCGAGCTTGCGCAGTACAAGGAAGACGACAAAAAAATACCATTTTACATTGTTGGTGAAGTCAAAGGCGCTGATCTTGTTGGAATCCGCTACGAGCAATTGCTGCCTTTCGTTCTTCCGTATGAAAATGCTGAAAACGCTTTCAGGGTGATTTCGGGTGATTTTGTAACTACAGAAGATGGAACCGGAATCGTCCATACCGCGCCGACATTTGGTGCCGACGATGCCCGTGTAGCCAAGGAAGCTACTCCGGAAGTTCCGCCTATGCTGGTGCTTGACGCGAATGGAAACCCCGTTCCGTTGGTTGATCTTCAGGGTAAATTCATTTCGGGACTTGGCGAATTGTCCGGGAAATTTGTCAAAAACGAATATTATGAAGCGGGTGAAGCTCCGGAAAAGTCGGTTGATGTAGAAATCGCCATCCGACTGAAAGAGGAAAACCGAGCTTTTAAAGTTGAAAAATACGTACACAGCTATCCGCACAGCTGGCGAACCGACGAACCGTTGCTGTATTATCCGCTCGATTCGTGGTTCATAAAGATCACAGATGTGCGCGACCGTATGTCGGATCTCAATGATACTATCAACTGGAAGCCGAAAGCGACCGGCGAAGGCCGTTTTGGAAACTGGCTGAAAAACGCCAATGACTGGAATCTTTCGAGGTCGCGTTATTGGGGAATTCCGCTTCCGATCTGGCGCACCGAAGACAAAACCGAAGAACTCATAATTGGTTCTGTTGGGCAGCTATACGATGAAATCGAAAAATCGGTTGCCGCCGGATTTCAAAAAGACAATCCGTTTGAAGGTTTTGAAATCGGAAATATGTCTGAGGACAACTACGACAAAGTTGACCTGCACAAGAATATAGTCGACAACATTACGCTGGTATCGCCTTCCGGCAAGCCAATGACACGAGAAAGCGACCTGATCGATGTTTGGTTCGATTCGGGTTCGATGCCGTATGCGCAATGGCATTATCCATTCGAGAACCGCGACAAGATCGACGGGAATAAAGATTTCCCTGCCGACTTCATCGCCGAAGGTGTCGATCAGACACGCGGCTGGTTTTATACACTTCACGCAATCGCGACGTTGGTATTTGATACCGTAGCGTACAAAAATGTGGTTTCGAACGGACTGGTGCTTGATAGGAACGGCCAGAAAATGTCGAAACGCCTCGGTAATGCGGTGGATCCGTTTACGACAATCGCTGAGTACGGTCCCGATGCCACCCGTTGGTACATGATCTCGAATGCGAATCCGTGGGACAACCTCAAATTTGATATCGAAGGAATCGCAGAAGTACGAAGGAAATTCTTCGGAACGCTCTACAACACCTATTCGTTCTTTGCACTTTATGCCAATATCGATAATTTCTCGTTCTCTGAATCGGAAGTTCCGTTGTCGGAAAGGCCGGAAATCGATCGCTGGATTCTTTCCGAATTGCATACGCTGATCGCCGATGTCGATGCATTTTATGCCGATTACGAGCCGACGAAAGCAGCCCGTGCAATTTCTGACTTCGTTCAGGAAAACCTGAGCAATTGGTACGTTCGACTGTGTCGCCGCCGTTTCTGGAAGGGCGAATACGGAACGGATAAGATTGCGGCTTATCAAACGTTATATACTTGCCTGATCACGGTTGCAAAACTGGCTGCGCCGATCGCACCGTTCTATATGGACAGGCTGTACCGCGACCTTTCGCGCGTGACGCAGAACGCTACGGCCGAGAGTGTTCACCTGGCAAATTGGCCCGAATTCGTTGAAAACTTTGTTGATAAATCACTTGAGGGCAAAATGCAGAAAGCGCAGACAATTTCATCGCTTGTACTGTCGCTGCGCAAGAAGGAAATGATCAAGGTGCGCCAACCACTGCAAAAGGTAATGATTCCAGTACTTGACGACAAACAACGGACTGAAATTGAGGCGGTTTCAGACCTCATAAAAGCCGAAGTCAATGTTAAGGAGATCGAACTCATCGACGATGCGTCGGGTGTTCTGGTAAAGAAAATTAAGCCGCATTTCAAAAATTTAGGTCCGCGCTTCGGAAAAGACATGAGCCTGATTTCCAGAGCGATACAGGATTTAGACGCTTTGCAGATCAATCAATTTGACAAGCAAGGCGAACTGGAAATTGTTATCTCGGGAAAAAGTATAATTTTATCCTTGGAAGACGTCGAAATCACCTCGGAAGATATTCCGGGTTGGCTGGTCGCAAAAGCAGGCGGAATCACCGTTGCGCTAGACATAACTGTTACCGAGGAACTTAAGATGGAAGGCATCGCAAGGGAACTCGTAAACCGAATCCAGAACCTAAGAAAGGATTCAGGTTTGGAAGTGACCGACAAAATTGGCGTTGTGCTTCAAAAGGACGAATTGCTTGAAGAATCGGTGGCCGCGAATGAAGATTACATCAAATCGGAAACCCTTACGGGAAGCCTGCGGTTTGAAGAGCAAATTGACGGAATGGAAGTAGAATTCGATAACATCAAAACCAGAATACTAATTACAAAATAAGATAAAATGATAGATGAAAAAATCAGGTATTCGGATGCGGACCTGGCAGAGTTCAAGGAAATTATCCTAAAAAAAATCGAAAAGGCACAAAACGACCTCGATCTTATAAAGAGCGCTTATATGAATGACCTTAACAACGGAACCGACGACACGTCGCCAACGTTCAAGGCATTCGAGGAAGGAAGCGAAACGATGTCGAAAGAAGCCAACTCCCAGCTCGCGATCCGTCAGGAGAAGTTTATTCGCGACCTGAAAAACGCGCTTTTCCGCGTAGAAAACAAAACTTATGGCATTTGCAAAGTGACCGGAAAACTGATCAGCAAAGAAAGGCTTAAGATCGTACCGCATGCTACAATGAGCATCGAGGCGAAAAACCTACAGCGCTAACACGAAAACCGATCGCAATTTTAATACTGGCTCCCTGAAATTTACCCTGCAGCGCAGCGAAATTCAGGGAGCTATTTTCTTTTGAATGCTTAAGGCAATTGTCTTACTTTTGCGCCATTAAAATCTACCCGATGTCATTAAGGAAAGCTTACCTTCTCATCTTCATCATTCTGTTGGTCGACCAGGTTTCGAAAATTTATATCAAGACTAACTTTGTCCTGGGAGAAGAAGTTTCCGTTTTCAAATGGTTCAAAATACTTTTCATCGAAAACGAGGGAATGGCTTGGGGAACGGTTATTCCCGGCGCATACGGAAAGCTTTTCCTGACGATTTTCCGAATTTTCGCCGTTGCCGGAATTGGCTATTGGCTTTGGGATTCAGTGCGGAAAAACGGCTCGAATTATCTTATCGTCGCCATCGCGCTGATCTTTGCCGGTGCTTTCGGAAATATAATCGATTCGGTTTTTTACGGAATCATATTCAGCGACAGCCATCATCAGTTGGCAACGCTTTTCGCGGATGATCCGTACGGAAAGCTATTTCATGGAAAAGTTGTCGACATGCTGTATTTCCCGATTTGGGAAGGCCAGTTGCCGCAATGGCTTCCGATTTATGGCGGAAAAGATTTTACTTTTTTCAATGCGATCTTTAATATTGCCGACATGGCGATCTCAACAGGCGTTGGAATCCTGATTGTTTTCAACAGGAAAGCATTCCACAAACACACTGCAGAGACCAACTTGCGCGAGGAAGCCGATTCGAATCAGAATTTATAGACCGCATCGGGCGTTGCCACGAAGTCAAGCGGAATATCAAACTCCGAAACGTCGCTGATTTCCTGCTCCGGACCGAAGAACGAAAGGCCGACTTTCACCGTTTCCGGATTGCACTCCGACAAAAACCGATCGTAAAATCCCTTTCCATACCCAACGCGCTGGCCGGTTTTATCGAACGCCAATAGCGGGACAAACACAGCTTGGATCGTCGTGACCGGAACCAATTCGCCCGAAACAGGCTCGGGAATTCCCAAATGATTCGAGACAAGTTCCGTGTTTTCCGTCAGCAGGAAGTGGTTCATCGTCGAGAGAACAAAATTACTTTTTGAAACAACCGCGTGTTTGTCTTTGCCTGCAAGAAGATGCAAAATAAACTCGGTGTTCACTTCGTTATTATGCGAAATCGGCAAAAACACGTGGAAGTAATCCAAGTGCCAAAGCGGTAAAAGCAGTAGCCGGTTGGCAATAGCCACACTCATCGAGTCAACTTCTTCCGCCGCAAACCGAAGCCGCAATTCCCGATATTTTTTCCTGATTTCTTTCTTGGTCACTGCAAACAAGTTTGGCCGTAAATTTAAGCAAATAAGCCTGTTGCTTCGCCCGTGTCCGCTTTTCAAATTCACTAACTTTGCCTTATGGAGCAAACGCCCTTAGCAATCCAGATTCAAACCCTTCCGACAAATCCCGGAATTTACCAGTATTTCGACAAGGACGGCCGCATTTTGTATGTCGGCAAAGCCAAAAATATTCGCAAACGCGTGTCTTCGTACTTTAATAAAAAGCACGATTCCGGAAGAATAAATGTGATGGTGCGTAAGATCTATGAAATACGCCACATCGTTGTTCCGACTGAAACCGACGCGCTGCTGCTCGAAAACAGCCTGATCAAAAATCTGCAGCCACGGTATAACGTCGCACTCAAAGACGACAAAACCTATCCGTGGATCTGCATCAAGAACGAACCGTTTCCGCGGATTTTCTCAACCCGGAACCGAATTAAGGACGGATCGGAATATTTCGGCCCATACACGAGTTTTAAGACGGTTTATACGATTTTGGACATGATCCGGGAGCTTTATTCGCTACGGACGTGCAATTACGATCTCAACGAAGCCAACATTAAAAGCGGCAAGTACAAAGTCTGCCTGGAATACCACATCGGCAACTGCAAAGGCCCGTGCGAAGGACTCGAGCCTTTTTCTGAGTACCAGCGCCACGTTGACCTCATCCGTGAAATCCTGAAAGGCAATTTCAAACAGAGCCTTCGCGAATTTAAAAGCGAAATGGTGCGCCTCGCATCCGAAATGAAATTTGAGGAAGCGCAGCGGATGAAAGAGAAAATTTCGGTTCTCGAAAACTACCAATCGCGCTCCACGGTTGCGAACCCCAAATTGACAAACATCGACGTATTCTCAATCATTTCAGACGAGTCGGCCGCCTACGTCAATTTTCTGGAAATTGCACATGGCTCGATTATCCGCTCCTTTACGATGGAGTTGAAAAAGAAACTCGAAGAAACCGATGTCGAGCTTCTTGAGCTTGCGATCACGGAAATGCGCGAGCGGTTCGGACTCCAATCAAAGGAAATCGTTGTTCCTTTTCCGGTTGATATTGCGGCAAACGTAAAAGTTACCGTTCCGCAGCTTGGCGACAAAAAGGAAATCCTCGAGCTTTCGATACGCAACGCCAAATATTTCCGGCTTGAGCAACTTAAGCAGATCCAGATCATCGATCCCGACCGGCATACGAACCGGATCATGGCGCAAATGAAAAAGGACCTCAGGTTGCCAACGGAGCCGCGCCATATAGAATGTTTTGACAATTCGAACATCCAGGGATCGAATCCGGTGGCGGCGTGCGTGGTTTTTAAGGACGGAAAGCCCTGCAAGAAAGAATACAGGCATTTCAACATTAAATCTGTGGAAGGCCCGAACGATTTTGCCTCGATGGAGGAAGTCGTCTTCAGGCGTTACCGACGAATGCTCGACGAGGAAAAGCCGCTGCCGCAACTGATCGTCATCGACGGCGGGAAAGGCCAATTATCATCGGCATTGAAAAGTCTGGAAGCGCTTGGCTTGCGCGGAAAAATTTCAATTATCGGAATCGCCAAAAGGCTGGAGGAGCTTTTTTATCCCGACGATCCGGTTCCGCTTTACCTCGATAAGAAATCGGAAACCTTAAAAATAATCCAGCAACTCCGGAACGAGGCACACCGTTTCGGGATTTCGCACCACCGTGACAAGCGAAGCAAAAGTGCGCTGCAAACTTCGGTAGAAACAATACCGGGAATCGGCGAAAAAACGATGCTGACGTTGATCAAACATTTCAAATCGGTTAAGAGAATGACACAGGCTTCTGAAAAAGAACTCAGCGACGTCGTCGGCCTTTCAAAAGCCAAAAAAATTATCGACTTTTACAAAACCATTCTCAAACAGCCATGAAAAAAACGGCGCTGCTCGTCCTAACACTCCTGACTTTCATTGCGTCCTTTTCACAAGAGCAGAAAAAACCCCTGAAAGTTGGATTGGTTTTGAGCGGCGGCGGTGCGAAAGGGTTTGCACATATTGGCGTACTCAAAGTCCTCGAGGAAGCCGGAGTTGAAATCAGTTACATCGGCGGTACGAGCATGGGCGCGGTGGTCGGCGGATTGTATGCATCGGGTTATAATGCCTCACAGATAGATTCGATATTCAAGGCAACCGATTTCGATGCGCTGCTTCAGGATTTCATCCCGCGATCGTCCAAAAATTTTTACGGGAAACGCAACGATGAACTCTACGCGGTTTCGCTTCCGTTTGATAATTTCCGAATTGGCATTCCGACGGCGCTTTCCAAAGGATTGTATAACTACAACCTGCTTACAAAACTTACCCACAATGTTAGGCACGTGCGCGATTTCAGCAAGCTTCCGATTCCGTTCCTGTGTATTGCAACCGATATCGAAACCGGCCAGGAGGTCGTACTTGACAAAGGCTATCTTCCGCAGGCCATGGCGGCAAGTTCGGCATTTCCGTCACTTTTTACACCGGTTGAAATCGACGGACGCGTACTGATCGATGGTGGCGTGACGAATAATTACCCGATCGACGAGCTCAAAAAACGCGGCGCCAATTACATTATCGGTGTCGACGTCCAGGATGAGCTGAAGGACCGAAATTCGCTTAACGACGCAACGCGGATCCTGGTTCAGATTTCCAATTTACAGATGATCCAGCGGATGAATGAGAAACGAGCACAAACCGATCTTTATATTCGTCCTGACATCAGCAATTACGGGGTAATTTCATTCGACGAAGGAAAGGAGATAGTCAGAAAAGGCGAAGAAGGTGCGTTCGCTGTTTTTGAAAAACTGAAGCAGCTCGCAGACCAGCAAAAGCCTTACAAAAAACCGGCTGCTTCCGTAAAAACCGATTCGATTAACATCACAAACATCAGCGTTAATAAACTTGACAATTTCACCCGTTCGTACATTTTGGGAAAACTTCGGTTGCGCCCCTGCACGAGGATCGGTTATGACGACCTGAAAAACGGAATTGACAATCTTTCGGCAACACAGAACTTCAGTACGATCAATTACTCGCTCGAAGGAAATCCATCAGGAGGCGACGATCTTAAACTCAACCTTGCCGAAAATTCGGTGAAAACCTACCTGAAATTTGGCGTTCATTATGACGGACTTTATAAAACGGGGATTCTGGCCAATTTGACCCAAAAGAATCTGTTCGTTAAGAATGATGTGATGTCGTTCGACCTTATTCTTGGAGACAACTTCCGTTACAACCTTGATTATTATGTCGACAATGGCTTTTATTTCAGCTTTGGTTTCAAATCGAGGTACAATCGGTTCAACCGGAATTTGGAAACCGATTTCCGCGACGGCGGCCTGCTGAATGAACTTGGATTGAATTCGATCAACATTGATTTTACCGATTTCAGCAACCAGGCTTACGTCCAGACGGTTTTTATCCAAAAGTTCCTTGTCGGCGCCGGCCTCGAACTGAAAAACCTGAAAATAAAATCGGAAACGCTTCAGTCGACGGAGCCGGTATTTGAAAACAGCAGCTACCTTAGCCTTTTCGGATATTTAAAATACGATTCTTTCGACAACCGCTATTTTCCGAAACACGGTTGGTATTTTTCCGGTGATTACCAATATTATTTCCAGTCGTCCGATTTTACGGGCGATTTTAACCGCTTTTCGATCGTCAAGGCAGACGCCGGGATCGCGCAATCGTTCTTCAAAAAATGGAGCGTAAAGGTGCAATCGGAATGGGGATTTTCGATTGGCGAAGACAGCGTTTCCTTTTTTGATTTCATCCTCGGAGGCTACGGTTTCAATACGATAAACAACATCCGTCAATTTTATGGCTACGATTTCCTGAGCCTATCAGGGGACAGTTATCTAAAAGTTGCCGGCACGCTCGATTATGAAATCTTCCGCAAGCACCACCTTAATTTTGCTGCAAACGCTGCAATTATCGACGATAACCTTTTCGAAACCAGCAATTGGCTTTCGAAAAACAAGCGCTACTCCGGTTATGCCATCGGATACGGACTTGAATCGATTGTCGGCCCTATCGAAGTGAAGTACACCTGGTCACCCGAACTCTCCCACGGATACACCTGGTTTAGCATCGGATTCTGGTTTTAGCTTATTTGCTGCAAACGCTGTGATGTTATACAAAAAGCAATATATTTGGAAATCATTAACCATCTAAACAGAATAGAATGTCACTGTGGAAAAGGAAACCTTTACAATTGCTGCTTGAGGAAGCGTCTGAATCGGAAAGAGGATTAAAACGTACATTGACCGCCTGGTCTTTGATCGCGTTGGGAATTGGCGCCATTATCGGTGCCGGCCTTTTTGTCAGAACCGCAACGGCAGCTGCCCAAAATGCGGGGCCATCGGTTACTATTGCCTTTATTGTTGCTGCAATCGGCTGTGCACTTGCCGGATTATGCTATGCAGAACTTTCCTCATCCATACCAATTTCAGGAAGCGCCTACACTTATACTTATGCAACGATGGGCGAATTCCTCGCATGGATTATCGGCTGGGATCTTATACTTGAATATGCCGTAGGAGCAGCCACAGTGGGAATCGCATGGAGCGAATACCTCAATAATTTGCTCACGAATGTGCTCCACACGAGCCCCATTCCGTACTCGCTAAGCCACTCGCCGTTTCAGGTTTCCGACGCAGGCGAGCAAGGCATCATCAATTTACCTGCGTTTTTTATAGTAGCATTAATAAGCCTTCTGCTGATAAAGGGAACTCGCGAGTCGGCATTTGTGAACGGATTTATCGTAATAATTAAGGTCGCGATCGTGGTACTAATAATCGTTTTTGGATGGAACTTCATCAATCCGGCGCATCATACACCTTATATTCCACCGACATCGAGCTATGTTGACGATCAGGGAATCTCGCATCACTTCGGCGGGATCATGGGAATTTTGGGTGCGGCGGGAACCGTCTTTTTCGCCTTTATTGGCTTTGATGCAGTAAGTACCGCAGCTCAGGAAACAAAAAACCCGAAACGCGACATGCCGATCGGAATCCTTGGGTCTCTTGCGATCTGTACGTTACTTTATATTCTTTTTGCCCACGTTCTTACCGGTATTGAAACGGTTGATTTTTTCAGGACCAGCGGAAAAGAAGCTTCTGTTGCGAATGCAATTACTTCGGCAATGGGCGCATCTTATGAATGGCTGGCACAATTTGTAACAGTAGCGATCTTGTTCGGATTTACATCGGTTATCCTAGTAATGCTATTGGGACAGTCAAGGGTTTTCTATTCGATGGGTAACGACGGATTGCTTCCGTCGATGTTCAGTCATCTTCATCCAAAATTTAAAACGCCATACAAAGCGAATCTCGTCATTCTGATGATTGTTGGTTTGTTTGCCGCTTTTGTACCCGGTGATATTGTTGGCGACATGACCAGCATCGGAACGCTCTTCGCATTTATTTTGGTGTGCATTTCGGTAATCGTACTTCGCAAGCGCGAACCAGACATGAAGCGCGAATTTAAAACGCCTTTTGTGCCTTTTGTACCGATATTGGGCGTAGTTGTCTGTCTTGCCATGATCTACGGATTGGGCTGGACCAACTGGCTTCGTTTGATTGGATGGCTGGTCATAGGTTTTGGAATTTATTTTGGATACAGCAAAAAACACAGTAAACTGAACAATCCGAAGGTTTAAATACACATTCGTTCGTCATTGGTCGTTCGACTTTTGACTTTCGTCATTCGACTTTCGACTTTCGACCCAAAGGCACCGACTGCACACGCCGTCGGTGCCTTTGCTTTAAATATTTGCCAAGAGTCGACCGCAAAAAATAAAATTTCCGATATTTGTGTACTATGAAACAATCGTGGCCAGGACTATTGGAGTATCTGCGATTCCTGATAAAAAGGAACCCGGAGTGACGCGCCAATTGTCAATCAACCTTAATTATCAATTTTAAGCAATGCCACATGCCAATATATCACAAACTAGGTAGCTTTCCGCAAAAGCGGCACACGCAGTTCGAGAAACCGGACGGCGGACTCTACTATGAGCAGTTGTTTGGAACGGAAGGTTTTCACGGACATTCGTCGCTGTTGTACCACGTGCACCGGCCAACGCAGGTCAAGGAAATCAAAAAAGCCTATTCGGTCGAGCCAAAAATCGCCATTGATAAGAATATAAAATCGCTGCTTTTTAAGGGATTCGAACTTAAGCCGGAAGACGATTTTCTCGATAGCCGCAAACCAATGCTGGTCAACCGCGACTGTATAATTGGCCTCGCCGCTCCCCGGAAATCACTTAGAAGCTACTTCTACAAGAACGCCGATGCCGACGAGATGCTCTTTATCCACAAGGGAAGCGGGACACTTCGCACCATGATGGGCAACATCAATTTCGAATACGGCGATTACCTGATCATTCCACGGGGAATGATCTACCAAATAGATTTTGATTCACAAGACAACCGAATTTTTTATGTAGAATCCTACTCGCCGTTCTATACGCCGAAACGCTACAAGAACAATTCAGGCCAGCATCTTGAGCATTCGCCTTTCTGTGAGCGCGACTTTAAATTGCCGGCCGAACTTGAAACACACGACGAAAAAGGTGATTTCACGATCAAGATCAAGAAGGAAGGAATGATGCACGAACTGGTTTACGCAACGCATCCTTTCGATGTTGTAGGCTGGGACGGCTATAATTTCCCGTACGGATTCAGCATCCATAATTTCGAGCCGATAACGGGGCGCGTTCACCAGCCGCCACCGGTTCATCAGACTTTTGAAACAGGAACGTTCGTGGTTTGCTCCTTTTGCCCGAGGCTTTACGATTACCATCCAAAAGCGATTCCGGCGCCCTACAATCACAGCAACATCGACAGCGATGAGGTTTTGTACTATGTCGACGGCGATTTCATGAGTCGGAACAACATCGAACAAGGCCATATCACGCTGCATCCAAAGGGAATTCCCCACGGACCGGCTCCGGGCGCTATGGAACGCAGTATCGGAAAAACCGTTACCGAAGAACTTGCCGTGATGGTCGACACATTTCGTCCGCTGATGGTCACTGAAGAGGCCATGAAGTTGGATGATGGAAAATATTATAAATCCTGGCTGGAATAATTTTTAGAAGCTCATCCGGCTATCCGCTGTATCTTTTCTTTAAAACCTCAAAGGTTTTCAAAACCTTTGAGGTTTCAGAAAAGGATGCCGCTGCTATCCGGGCTAAAACACATTAAAACACAAAACATGAACAACGAAATTAAATCCGTAGAATACGGACTCGAAAAAATATTTGAAGGCGCACAGGATTTCCTGCCGCTCCTGGGAACGGATTACGTCGAACTATACGTCGGAAATGCCAAACAGGCGGCACATTTTTATAAAACAGCTTTCGGTTTCCAATCGCTTGCGTATGCCGGCCTCGAAACGGGAGTTCGCGATTATGCATCGTATGTGCTTAAACAGGACAAAATCAGGATCGTCCTAACCACACCACTCAATTCCGATTCGCCGATCAATGAGCACTTGAAAAAGCACGGCGACGGAGTAAAAGTTGCTGCTTTATGGGTTGAAGACGCCACCAGCGCATACAACGAAACTGTAAAACGCGGCGCAAAGCCGTTTATGGAGCCGCGCACCGAAAAAGATGAATATGGCGAAGTTGTCCGCTCCGGAATTTACACCTACGGCGAAACCGTCCACGTTTTTGTGGAGCGAAAAAACTACAACGGCGTGTTTCTTCCCGGATACCGGGAATGGAAATCCGATTACCAACCGGAGCCTGTTGGCTTTAAATACATCGACCACATGGTTGGCAATGTCGGCTGGGGCGAGATGAATACCTGGGTCAAATGGTACGAAGACGTTATGGGATTTGTCAACTTTCTTTCCTTCGACGACAAGCAAATCAATACCGAATATTCGGCGCTGATGAGCAAGGTCATGTCGAATGGCAACGGTAGGATCAAATTTCCGATCAACGAGCCTGCCGAAGGGAAAAAGAAATCCCAAATTGAGGAATACCTCGACTTTTACGGAGGTCCGGGAATCCAGCATATCGCGATCGCTACGGACGACATAATCCAAACGGTTACGCAATTGCGCGCCCGCGGAGTGGAATTCCTCTCGCCGCCGCCGCACGCTTACTACGAGCTCGTTCCGCAGCGCCTTGGCGAGCACATGAAAGTTATGAAGGAAGACTTGAGCGTTCTCGAAAGCCTGGCCATCATGGTTGACGCAGACGAAGAAGGCTATTTGCTTCAGATTTTCACTAAGCCTGTGCAGGATCGACCGACATTGTTTTTCGAAATCATTCAGCGAATGGGCGCACGTGGATTTGGCGCCGGCAACTTTAAAGCGCTTTTCGAATCAATAGAACGCGAGCAACAGTTGCGAGGAACATTGTAATAAACAAAATATTGACGATAGTGCATTTTAAGCCTGAATCTGCCAAGATAAATTGCAAAATTACTGTTAAAGTCGGTTTTTAGTTTGTAAAACCGCAAATGCTGTGTAATTTTGCAGCATGAAGAAAGGGGTGGTTTCCTTCCTTCAGTAAATTTTCATAATTTATAGTTTTTTTGGTTGGTTAATAGCATAAAAACTCAGTCACTATTTGACTGGGTTTTTTTGTTTTGGTATTTTTGGAATAAATATTGCCAAGCCGCGCCGCAATTAACTTTAGACGATGAAAAAACTGATTATTTTCCTGATATTCCTGACTACTGTCAGCTTTGGGACACAGCGTGAAAGCGCGTTCGGAGTGGGCGAGTGGTTCAAATTCCGAATACATTACGGCGTTGTCAATGCGGGCTATGCAACCCTCGAAGTAAAAGAGGCTGTCAAAAACAATAGAAAGGTCTTTCACGCCATCGGAAAAGGCTACACCACCGGGATGTCCCGGTTTTTTTTCAAGGTTGATGACGACTACGAAAGCTACTTCGACAAGGAAACCGGCAATCCATACCAATTCGTGCGTAAGATCGACGAAGGCGGATATACGAAAAACCAGGAAGGCTTTTTCAACCAGGCTGCCGATCGCGTAACTGTTAAGGATTACAAAAACAAAAAAGAAAAAACATTCGCGATACCTAACAATACGCAGGACATAGTCTCGACGTTTTACTTCCTGCGCAACCATCCGTCGATTGACAAGCTAAAAGTAGGCGAATCGATTGTCGTGGACATGTTTTTCGATGATGAGACGTTTAAATTTAAACTCAAATTCATCGGCAAAGAAAATGTAAGCACAAAATACGGAATCGTTCCGTGTATGATTTTCCGGCCGTATGTGCAGTCGGGGCGCGTCTTCAAGGAAGAAGAAAGCCTTACGGTCTGGATCTCCGATGACGATAATAAAATACCCGTCAGGATCAAGGCCAGCCTCGCAGTAGGATCGATCAAAGCCGACCTCGACGGATTCCGGGGACTAAAATATCCCTTCACAGTAAAATCCAAACCCTAATGGAAACAACAAACCAAGATCAGAGACAACACCTGATTAATGAAATCGACCGCAAATTCACTGCGATCAACCAAAAAACAGACACGCATCTCGAAGGCCTGCTTTGGGCGAAGCCAATTACATATTGGGATTACATTCAGACCGACGTTCTGCTCAACCTTCAGGTCCAACGCACCGTCCTGCCTGATGAGATGGTGTTTATAATGTACCATCAGGTGAACGAGCTTCTCTTCAAGATGATTTTGTGGGAAGCCAATCAGATCACCGAAAATCCCATGCCCGGAACAGCGTTTTTCACCGAAAGATTGATGCGGATAAGCCGCTACTTTGATATGCTGACAACATCGTTCGACATAATGGGCGACGGTATGGAAGTCGAGCAATACATGAAGTTCCGGAACACACTGACTCCCGCAAGTGGATTTCAAAGCGCCCAATACCGGCTGATCGAATTCGCATCAACCGACCTTATCAATCTTATCGATCACCGGTTCCGCACCACCATCGATCGAAACACACCATACGAACATGCTTTTGAGCACCTGTATTGGCAGGCTGCGGGCAAAGATTATGTTACCGGCGAAAAATCCTATCTGATCAAGGAGTTCGAGAAAAAGTACAAAGCTTCTTTTCTGCGCAGCATGGAAGCGTATAACAAAACCAACATCTGGCAAAAGTTCAAGCAACTTCCGGATGAAGATCAAAAAAATCCTGACCTTATCAATGCGATGAGGCATTACGACAGAACCGTCAACGTGACCTGGGTGATGGGACATTTGAATGCAGCACGCAAATATATCGACAGCGGCCACGGAACCGGCGAGGCAACCGGAGGAAGCGATTGGAAGAAATACATGCACCCCAAGTTCCAACGACGGATCTTTTTCCCTGAGCTATGGTCAACCGAAGAGCTTGCCAACTGGGGCGAAGAGCAGTCGGTTTAAATTTATTCATTTGAAGTACTTCCTTAGCATATTGGCCGCGCTGGCCCTGCTTTCGTGCAGCGATAAATCATCAGAAGCCATTACCGATGATATCGCGCCTGTAGCCGCCCGCTATAATTTCGGATTTAATCTCGCCGATTACAACATCGTTAACGATACCGTAAAAAGCGGTGATACTTTTGGCGGACTTCTCGAAAGGCAAAACCTTGACACGCTTCAGGTACACGAAATCGTCACTACGATCAGAGATACTTTCGATGTCAGGCGCATTACCAAAGGCAAGCCTTATACTTTGCTGCGAACCCTCGACCGCCGGCATAAGCTTCAGGCTTTCATTTATCAGCCGGACAGGCTGACCTATTATGTTGTGGATTTACGCGACACGATTTCGGCGACCAGAAAAACAAAGCCCGTTACTATTAAACGGCGCACAATTGCCGGAGCGCTCGACGGTTCACTTGCTGATGCGCTGGATCAGGAAAACGTAGATCCCGAATTGGCCACACGGATTTCAAAAATCTACCAATGGTCAATTGACTTTTTTAAGCTACAGAAAGGGGCCAAATTTGGCGTAACTTTTACCGAGCGCTTTGTCAACGATACTGTATATGATGGAGTAGATAGCCTGCAAGCTGCGTTTTTCGAATATAAAGGCAAAACCATATACGCTTTCCCGTTTGCGCAGGGAAACTCACCAAAAATGGAATATTATGACGAAGAAGGAAAACCGCTCCGGAACTTTTTCCTGAAAGCACCATTGAAGTTCAGCCGCATTTCTTCGCATTTTTCTGCGAACCGTTTTCATCCGGTACAATCCATCTGGAAAGCCCATAAGGGAACCGACTACGCAGCGCCAACGGGAACGCCAATCATGACGACCGCCGCAGGCGTAGTTGAAAAAACGGGTTATACGGCCGGAAATGGTAACTTTGTAAAGGTGAAGCACAACGGAACCTATTCGACACAATATCTTCACATGTCAAAGATTTTGGTTCGACAAGGGCAACATGTAACGCAAGGGCAAATTATCGGAAAAGTCGGCAGCACCGGCCTCGCAACTGGCCCGCATGTATGCTACCGCTTCTGGAAAAATGGAGTACAGGTTGATGCCCTGAAATTAAAGTTGCCTAATGCGGAGCCGATGAGCAATAGGTACAAACCCGGGTTCCTTGCGCAGATGCGGCCGTTGAAACGGGAACTTGACAGCATTGCCGGGATTAAATTCATAAAATAGAATCAGATGGCATTAGAAGCAATAGATCCTACACAAACCAAGGCTTGGCACGCATTAACCAAACATTTTGCAAGAATGCGGAATGTTGAGATGAAATCCCTTTTTGAGGCCAATCCTGGTCGTGCAGCGAGATTCCACATACAATGGAACGACTTTCTGATCGATTATTCGAAGAATATTGTTGATTCCGAAACCTTGACGCTGTTGCTTAATCTTGCCGATGAATTACATCTGAACGACGCAATACAGAAATATTTTTCGGGCGATCTGATCAATGTGACCGAAAACCGCGCGGTTCTGCACACGGCGTTACGCAGTCCTGAAAACACCTCCGTATTTGTTGACGGTGAAAATGTGATTCCGGAAGTGTTTCGCGTAAGAGCTAAAATGAAGCGATTTTCGGAAGCAATCATCAGCGGCGAAAGGAAAGGGCACACCGGAAAACCATTTACCGATGTGGTAAATATCGGAATTGGCGGTTCGGATCTTGGTCCGGCAATGGTCGTGGAAGCGCTGAAATTTTACCGAAACCACCTGAACCTACATTTTGTTTCCAATGTTGATGGCGACCACGTCCGGGAAACAATCCGCAGCCTCAATCCGGAGACGACACTTTTTGTTATCGTGTCAAAAACTTTCACAACTCAGGAAACGCTGACCAATTCGCAGACGATCCGAAGCTGGTTTCTATCATCCGCGACACAACAAGACGTTGCAAAACATTTTGTGGCGGTTTCGACCAATATTTCCAAGGTAACCGAATTCGGGATTGCCGAGGAGAACATTTTCCCGATGTGGGATTGGGTTGGCGGCCGGTTTTCGCTCTGGAGCGCAGTCGGATTGTCGATAAGCCTTGCAGTCGGTCCTGACAATTTTGAAAAGCTGCTTTCAGGTGCGCACAAAATGGACGAGCACTTTCGCAGTGCCGAACACAATCGGAACATTCCAGTTGTCCTTGCCTTGCTCAGCATTTGGTACAATAACTTTTTTGGAGCCGAGAGCGAGGCCCTTATTCCGTACTCGCAATATCTCCAAAAACTCGCGCCTTACCTGCAGCAGGGAATTATGGAGAGCAACGGAAAAAGCATATCCCGGGGCGGCCGAAGAGTAAATTATCAAACAGGGACCATTATTTGGGGCGAGCCGGGAACCAATTCCCAACATGCGTTTTTTCAATTGATCCACCAGGGAACGAAATTGATTCCGGTCGATTTTATCGGTTTTGTAAAACCGCTATATGACGAGAAAGACCATCACCGGAAGTTAATGTCGAATTTTTTCGCGCAGACTGAAGCGCTGCTCAATGGAAAGACCGAGCCGGAAGTGCGCCAGGAATTGGAATCCGCGAAAATAACGGGCGAGAAAGCTGATTTCCTCGCTCCATTCAAAACCTTTGACGGCAACAAACCCACGAATACAATCCTGATTGACCGGCTTACACCTGAGTCGCTTGGTTCGCTGATCGCTATGTACGAGCACAAGATCTTTGTTCAGGGCGTCATCTGGAATATCTTCAGCTACGATCAATGGGGCGTGGAATTGGGAAAACAACTTGCCAATAAAATTTTGGGTGAAATTGCCTCGGGAATGGTGAAAGATCACGATTCATCCACTGAATTTCTCTTAAATTACTTCATCAATAGAAGCCGGTAACCTAGGATTTATCGTACACAAAAACCGAAGTAATTATGTTTTATTATATTTGCCGGGAACCAAACCGAAAAAGGCATGTATAATTTCGTATTAAAATTGCATTCTGGCTGGGCGTATATCGTGTTGATCATGATGTTGATCGCAGTGGTTAATGCCCTGATCGGGCTGTCGTCGAAAAATCCGTTTACCTTGAAAGACAGGAGGATTTCACTTTTTGCTTTAACCGCCGTGCACATACAATTGCTGATCGGATTAGTATTGTACTTTACTTCGCCTAACGGCATGGCCAAATTTGGAATGATTAAAATGGCTGATATGCAGCCGATCGACAGGCTTTTGGCACTTGAACATCCGCTAGTAAACCTTATCGCAATTGCACTGATCACCATTGGCTGGTCAAAACACAAGCGCGTTCCGGTGGTCGAGGGATCCGAACAATACAAGCAATTCAAATCAATCGCAATATTTTATGGAATCGGTCTTTTGCTTCTTCTTAGCCGTATTCCATGGCAAACCTGGTTTTCTTAAACCGGAATGTCTGACCCGATATGAGAAAAAAGATAACTTTTCACCTGCTCTCCGTGTTAGCCATAATCTTTCTTTCGGCTTTCACCATCGGCGGTCCAAAAGCAGCGAAAAAGCAGCAAAGGCCGGCGCAGGATACTGTGAAAGTACTTGCGTCGAAGTTGGATAGCATCGCATTCCCGGTTCATTTGAAGTACAAGCCGTTCAAGCGCGACGTTCACGCGTCCTATTACGCCGACAGGTTTAATGGAAAGAGAACTGCAAATGGAAGTAAATTCAATAATAATAAATACACGGCAGCGCACCGAAAATTTCCATTTGGGACGAAACTTCGCCTCACCAACGAGCAGAACGGCAAATGTGTGATCGTTGAGGTGACCGATCGAGGGCCTTTTTCCAAAGGTCGCGAAATCGACATCACCAAACGTGCATTCAGGGAAATTGCAGGCGATAAATCATCCGGCGGAATCAACGTAACAATTGAGGTTGTCGAGTAGCATTAGCTTCCCCAATTGGAGTATGGGTTTTTGCTGAGTGAAGCGTTATAATAGCGCGCATCCGCAGTAACTTCGGCGCCGAGCCACTCCGGCTTTTGGAAGGCCTCATTTTCATCAGACAATTCGATTTCGGCAACGATCAGTCCGCTGTTTTCCCCTTCAAATTCGTCGATTTCAAAAATATGCTTGCCGCAGCGCACTTCATAGCGCATCTTCTCGATTCTTCCCGATTCACACATTTCAAGCATCGGTTTGGCTTCAGCCAATGAAATTTCGGTTTCCCACTCGAAGCGTGTTGTCATTGCCTCATTCGCTTTTCCCTTGATGGTTATAAAGCCAATTTCGCCTTTGATGCGGATTCTGACCGTCCGTTCAGGATCGGAGTTTAAATATCCCTGTGCAATGAAATTGCGGGCAATTGCATGCTTGCGGTAATCTGTCGAAGTCACGAGGAACTTGCGTTCAATCTCTTTCATGTTGATGATTTGGTATAAAGATATTTTAAATTTGTTGCATGGACGAAAACATTCCGCAGCGGAAAATAATCCACGTCGACATGGATGCTTTTTATGCCTCGGTCGAACAGATGGACAATCCGGAGCTACGCGGAAAGCCCGTAGCTGTTGGAGGCGCTGAGAATCGTGGCGTTGTTGCGGCAGCAAGTTACGAAGCGCGCAAATTCGGGGTCAGAAGCGCTTTAAGCGGCGTCCTTGCGCGTAAATACTGTCCGGAACTCATCTTCGTCACTCCGCGGTTCGATCGGTACAAAGAAATATCGAATCAGATCAGGACCATTTTTCATGACTATACCGACTTAGTAGAGCCGCTTTCGCTCGATGAGGCATATCTCGATGTGACGCAAAACAAAAAGGGAAATCCGAGCGCATCGATGGTCGCACTGGAAATCCGTAAGCGTATTTACAATGAGGTCGGACTAACCGCATCGGCCGGGATTTCAATCAATAAATTTGTTGCTAAGGTTGCTTCGGATGTCAACAAGCCCAACGGGCAGAAGACGGTTCCGCCGGATGAGGTGGAAGCCTTTCTCGAAGCGCTTCCGATAAGGAAATTTTACGGTGTTGGAAAAGTTACCACTGAGAAAATGTACCAACTCGGAATTTTCACCGGCGCTGACCTGAAGCAGAAGCCGCTCGAATTTCTCGAAAAGCATTTCGGCAAAGCAGGGAATTTTTACTTTCAGGTTGTGCGAGGCATTCACCACAGCGAGGTCAAGGCGTCGCGGGTTGCGAAATCGGTTGCCGCGGAACATACTTTTGATGAAAATCTGTCTTCCGAAATCTTTATGGCCGACAAGCTCGATAATATTGCCGCACAACTCGCGAAACGGATTTCCCGTTATGATGTTGCGGGCAAAACAATAACGTTAAAGATCAAATACAGCGATTTTACAATTCAGACACGAAGCAAAACGCTGCCCTATTTTATTGCCGATAAAAGTCTTTTGCTTGAGACCGCAAAAGAGCTGCTATTTCAGGAGCGAATGAAAGATTCGGTAAGATTGCTCGGCATTTCATTGAGCAACCTAAATACGGAACAAAAGAAAACTGTCGCCGTACAACTTAAATTTGACTTTTAGGAATAAAAAAAGCCGCTCAGAGGCGGCCTTATGAACTATTTTATTCTACTTCCTGCTAGAAAGCTTCGCGATCAACCGAAGGAATTCGACATAGAGCCAAACCAAAGTGATCATCAATCCCATGGCGCCGAACCATTCCATAAACTTCGGATGTTTTTGAATTGCACCTTTTTCGATCATGTCAAAATCCAGAAACAGATTCATTGAAGCGATCACGATCACGAAAACGCTGATTCCGATGCTAACCAAAGAACTGCCGTAATGTACCGGAACAAAGCTGGTAAACATTGAAAACAACCACGAAACGATATAATATGTGGCGATTGCCAGTGTAGCGGCTATTATGATCGATTTGAATTGTTCGGTCACTTTTACAACCTGATACTTGTAAAGCAGCAGGCAAACGCAGAAGGTGACGAAAGTCGCGCCCACTGCCTGAATAACTATTCCGGGATAACCCGCTTCAAGGACTGCCGATATCGCACCAATGAATAAGCCTTCAAAAATGGCATAACCCGGCGCAATAAAACCGGAGGTCTGAGGACGGAAAGATGCAATAAGCACTAGGATAAGCCCGGCAACGGCACCGCCTATTGCAATCGGAATTGTATTGAAGCCCGCGTATGTCAGGTACCACGTAAAAACGGAGCTTGCCATAAGCAACGCAAGCAGGATCATTGTTTTGTTGATCGTCCCTGAGACCGTCATCGACTGGTTGTAATCGATCAGGACAGCCTGATGCGTTTCCTCATGCTGAGCAGTTGTTGTGCTCGCAAATGATTTGTTCTTTAAGAACGGGTTTTTCGATTCAAATTTCATAACGCATTTGTTTTGTTGACTTCAAATATAGCAGTTTATTCCAAAATTATTTTTCGATTTCAGAAACGCGAAGCGTATTCACCATTCCTTTATCGGCTACTGGCATCGCTGCAAGATTGATCAGCATGTCGCCTTTGTGGACATATCCTTTTTCGCGCGCAATTTCATTAATGTCGGTCACCGTATCATCGGTGCTGACAAACTTGTCATAATAAAAACATTCAACGCCCCAAAGCAGGTTTAACTGAGTCAATATCCTTTTGTTGGACGTAAAAACCAATATATGCGCAGATGGCCGCCACGCTGAAATCTGAAACGCAGTGTATCCACTATTGGTAAGCGTACAAATGGCTTTCGCTTTAATGACATTGGCCATCATTGCGGCATGGTGGCAAATCGATTTGGTAATGAAGCGCTTCGTGCGTACCTGCGGTGTATTTTGCGGAACCTGGATCAACGGTGAATCTTCTACTGCCTCAATGATCTGGCACATTTTCTCGATTACCTGTACCGGATAATTCCCCACCGAGGTTTCTCCCGACAGCATTACCGCGTCGGCGCCGTCCATAACCGAGTTGGCAACGTCGTTAACCTCGGCGCGGGTCGGAGTAAGGCTCGTTATCATCGTTTCCATCATCTGGGTTGCGATAATAACCGGGATTCTTGCAGTTTTGGCTCTGTTAACGAGCTTTTTCTGTATAAGCGGAACTTCGTGTGCCGGAACTTCAACTCCGAGGTCACCCCGCGCCACCATAAGGCCATCGCAATACGCCACGATTTTGTCGATATTTTCAACTGCTTCCGGCTTCTCGATTTTGGCAATAATCGGAATTTTATGCTCCGAATTTTTTGCAATAAGTTCCTGGAGTTCTTGTAAGTCTTTCGGTGTACGCACAAATGAGAGCGCAATCCAGTCGGCTTGCATCTTAATGGCGAACAGCGCGTCTTTAATGTCTTTTGGCGTCAGCGCGGGCAGCGAAACTTTGGTGTTAGGCAGGTTTACGCCTTTCTTGGATTTGAGCGGGCCGCCCTGTACGACCTTCGCAACGACTTCGGATGTGCGGTTTGTTTCAACAACTTCAAAAATAAGTTTGCCATCATCAAGGAGGATCTTTTCTCCCGGTTGAACATCATTTGGAAATTCCTTGTAGTTCATATACACGCGCTGCGCGGTACCAGGAACATCTTCGGCGGTCTGGAACGTAATAAGATCGCCATTGCTGACGATGATGTCTTCTTTCATAACGCCAACGCGAAGTTTCGGGCCCTGTAAATCGGCCAGTATCGCGGTAGTATATCCAAACTCGTCGTTCAGGCTGCGGATGAGTTCTATTTTTTGTTGGACGTCTTCGTAATCCGCGTGGGAGAAATTTACCCGGAATACGTTAACTCCGGCATCGATCATATTTTTAAGGACTTCGCGCGTACTGCACGCAGGTCCCAGTGTAGCTACTATTTTGGTCTTTTTTCTAGTCGGCATTTCTTAAAAAATTAAATTGTTTTTCGATTTCACGCGATCGATATCAATCGGATAAACCGTGGTTATATTGTTGATTCCGCCAAGCTTTTCGAGGACTTGTCCCGGATTTGAATCGCTGATTGAAATTTTCAGGAAGTAATCGACCTTTTTAAATTCGGGAAGCAGATAAGCGATTGCTGATATCTGTTGGCTTGCGCCGAAGAAAAGGTCGCCTGCCGCCGAAGCAACTGTTTCACTCTTGTTCTGCAGCAAATCCCAGCAGATGCCATTTTCATGATGTTCGAAAGTATATCGTGAAAATGCGGTTTCTCCCTCGCGCGTCTGCACCTGAACTTCATTCGGATTCCTGCTCAGCAGCACCGGAAAGTTTTGGTTGATAAAATAAGCAAGGTGGTAATCTTCTAAAGATGTGTGGATTGCAATGAGCTCGTAATTCACTTCGTCAAATTCGTCGATGCTGAGTTTAAATGTGGCCATTTATCCATTGAAAATGTAAATATACCACTTCTGCGGCTCATTATCAGAAGGATTTGGCAAGATGTTGACTAATTTCAAGCGAAAACGATGTAGCCCAAATTTAATTGTTGCGGGTGTCGATTTTTTCCTGAAATGCGAAGTACGCACGTTGCGACGCTTTTTCTTCCGCCTTTTTTTTCGACGTGGCACGTGCTTTAGCGACCACTTTATCACCGATGGTCAAGCGCACGCCATAAAACCGTTGGCCGTCGATGCCGTTGTCTTCAAAAACGTCATATCTGAAGGTCTTTTTTTGTTTCTGGCACCATTCGATAAGCAGGCTTTTGTAGCTTATCACCTTTCCTTCAAGCCGCGCAATATCGACGTACGGAATTATCACGCGCTTTTGGATGAACCGCTCGCAGTAGGAATAACCGCGATCAAGATAAATCGCGCCAATCAAGGCTTCAAAGATGTTTCCATGAATGTTCTCGCCAAAATTGGCCGAAGGGATTTTGCTTTCGACAGAACTGATCAGCTTCAGGTCGCGGCCCAGTTCGTTGAGGTGTTCCCGGCTGACAATTTTCGACCGCATTTTGGTCAGATAACCTTCGTCGCCGGCGGGGGCTTCACTAAATAGATAAGCGGCAATTACAGCGCTAAGCATTGCATCGCCCAAAAATTCGAGCCGTTCATAATTGATTGGCATTCCGGAAGGATCAACCTTGTTAGAAGATCTGTGCGTAAATGCTTTCCGGTAGTAGTCAATGTTAATCGGCGCAAAAGTGAGGATTCTTGAAAGTTCCTCAAAAAAAATCCCGTCTTCAGGAGAACGGGATTTTGAAAATATTTTCCTGATAATGCCCATTAGAGTTCGACTTTCTTGACAAGTACGCAGGCATTGTGTCCTCCAAATCCAAATGTGTTGCTCACAACAACCTTCATGTCCCGCTTTTGTGCGGTGTTGAAGGTAAAGTTAAGCCGCGGATCGATGTTTTCGTCATCCGTAAAGTGATTGATCGTGGGAGGCACAATTCCGTGTTTTATGGAAAGAATGGATGCAATAGCTTCAATCGCGCCGGCTGCTCCCAAAAGGTGGCCCGTCATCGATTTCGTCGAATTGAGGTTCAGTGTGTACGCGTGTTCACCAAAAACATGCTGTATCGCTTTCGATTCTGCAAGATCGCCAAGCGGAGTAGAAGTTCCGTGCATGTTTACGCCGTCAACATCTTCGGGACGAAGTCCGGCATCACGAAGGCAATTAAGCATTACATTTTTTGCGCCCAATCCTTCCGGATGTGGAGCCGTGATATGATGCGCGTCAGCCGACATTCCGCCGCCGCCAACCTCACAGTATATTTGTGCGCCGCGCGCCTTTGCATGTTCGTATTCTTCAAGAATCAGAGATCCGGCGCCTTCGCCAAGTACAAAACCTTCACGGTCTTTATCCATTGGCCTTGAAGCGGTCTTCGGATCGTCATTGCGCGTGGATAATGCGTGCATTGCATTGAATCCGCCCATCCCGGCAATTGTAACTGCTGCTTCCGAGCCTCCGGTCACCATAACGTCGGCGTGGCCGAGCCTGATGTAATTGAAGGCATCAATCAGCGCATTGGTTGATGACGCACAAGCCGAAACCGTTGTGAAGTTTGGCCCGCGAAATCCGTATTTGATTGAGATGTGTCCGCCCGCAATATCGGCGATCATTTTTGGTATGAAGAAAGGATTGAATTTCGGAATCCCATTTCCTGCGGCATATTCCATTACTTCCTGTTGGAATGTCTCGAGCCCGCCAATTCCCGAGCCCCAGATTACGCCAACACGGTCCTTATCCAACTTGTCAAAATCAAACTTCGCATCTTTTACGCCTTCATCGGTCGCGACTATGGCATACTGCGCATAGCGGTCCATTTTGCGCGCTTCTTTCCGGTCAATAAAATCTTCAGCGTTGAAATTCTTTAGTTCGCAGGCGAACTGGGTCTTAAAATTGGAGGCATCAAAATAAGTAATTGGGGCTGCTCCGCTGACACCATTTATCAGGCCGTTCCAATAATCTTTAACGGTATTCCCAATGGGAGTGAGAGCACCCAATCCTGTTACCACGACTCGCCTTAACTGCATACTTCTGGTTTTAGTTGTCTGTTTAAAGTAGTAACACCCATGCCGTCTTTATGTATTTGTCACAAAAACTAACATGGGTATTACCTTATCTTGTCGGCTCCTTAAGCCTGTGATTTGCAATAAAAACAATTCACCTTTCGGTGATTCGTGTATTATTTTTTTGCTTCTTCTATGTAAGAGATCGCTTGTCCTACAGTGGCGATGTTCTCAGCCTGATCGTCCGGAATCTGGATGTCAAACTCTTTCTCGAATTCCATTATTAGTTCAACTGTATCGAGTGAGTCAGCTCCCAAATCGTTTGTGAAGCTTGCTTCGTTTACCACTTCGTTCTCGTCAACGCCTAATTTATCCACGATAATCGCTTTAACTCTTGATGCAATGTCTGACATAATCTATAGTTTTAAATTTAATTTGTTGGCAAAAATAAAAAACTTTATTTTAAAACAACGTGTTGGTTAATAAATGTGACACTAATTTAGAAAATATATTCGACAATACATCAGACAAATTTACATATTCTGAATATATTCCTTTGCTTTGCAGAAATAACGAAAATCGGATGAAAAAGCTTGTCATATTTGCCTCCGGAACAGGCTCAAATACCGAAAAAATCATGGCTCATTTCGCCGGAAACAATACAATTGCCGTCGCTGCGGTGTTCTGCAATAATCCGAAAGCGGGCGTTATCGAAAAGGCCGCAAAATATCGCGTTCCGGCGTATGTTTTCGATCGTGCGGAATTTGCAAACGGTCGCGTGCTTTCATCATTGCAACAAGTCAATCCCGATCTCATCGTCCTGGCCGGTTTTTTATGGAAGGTTCCTGCCGAAATAGTCGAAGCATTTCCGCACAAAATCATAAACATCCATCCGGCGCTGTTACCCAAATTCGGTGGTAAAGGCATGTTCGGAATGAACGTCCATCGCGCCGTTACGGAAAGCGGTGAACGCGAAACCGGAATAACAATCCATTACGTCGATGAGCATTACGACGAAGGCGATGTAATTTTCCAGGCTAAAGTCGACGTCGATCCCAACGAAAGCTGTGAATCGGTTTCTGAGAAAGTCCGCGAGCTCGAGCTTGCCCATTTTCCGAAAGTCATCGAAAGCCTCTTAAGCAAATGAGCGCCCACCAGGTACATATTTACACCGACGGCGCCGCAAAAGGAAATCCCGGCCCCGGAGGCTACGGCGTTGTGATGGAATCGGTGGGCAAAGATTACCGCAAAGAATTTTACGAAGGATTCCGCCTCACGACAAACAATCGGATGGAGCTTCTAGCCGTGATCGTTGGCTTGGAAAAGCTGAAGAACGAAGGTACTCGCGTATTGGTCGTATCCGATTCGAAATATGTGGTCGATTCTATCGTCAAAGGCTGGGTTTTCGGTTGGGAGAAAAAAGGGTTTGCGGGCAAGAAAAATCCGGATCTCTGGCAGCGCTTCCTGAAAATTTACCGTAAGCACAAAGTTGATTTTCATTGGATCAAAGGCCATAACAATCATCCGCAAAACGAGCGTTGCGACCAACTGGCGGTCATGGCATCGGGGCTTCCAAAGCTTTCCATTGACGCATTTTACGAAAAAGAAGAGGCGAGGCTTTTATGAAATTTTTGCAATTCAGCTACTTGCCGACTTCCTCATTATAAAGTATCTTTGCACCCTAATCTAAATCCGCGAATGAATAAGTTACTGATTGTAGGCACTGTCGCATTTGACGCCATCGAAACTCCATTTGGAAAAACAGATAAAATCCTTGGCGGCGCCGGAACCTACATAGGGCTTTCTGCTTCGTTCTTCAACCTGAAATCTTCGATCGTTTCCGTTGTAGGCGACGATTTTCCCCAGGAATACCTCGAGATGCTTGAAAAACGCGGAATTGACATTTCCGGACTTGAAATTGTTAAGGGCGGAAAGACTTTTTTTTGGAGTGGACGTTATCATAATGACCTGAATTCACGCGATACATTGGCAACTGAACTAAACGTGCTGGCCGATTTTCAGCCGAAAGTTCCCGAAAATTTTCGGGATGCCGATGTGGTAATGCTCGGAAACCTGCATCCGCTGGTACAAAGCAGCGTGCTGGATCAAATGTCGACACAACCGAAGCTGGTCGTACTTGACACAATGAATTTCTGGATGAACTGTGCTCTGACCGAACTTCTTGATGTAATCAAACGAGTGGATGTTATCACGATAAATGACGAAGAAGCGCGCCAGCTGTCGGGTGAATATTCGTTGGTGAAAGCCGCGGCTAAAATCCATACGATGGGCCCCAAATACGTCGTGATAAAAAAAGGAGAGCACGGGGCGCTGCTTTTCCACAACAAAGAAGTGTTTTTTGCGCCGGCATTGCCACTTGAAGAAGTTTTCGATCCGACGGGCGCGGGCGATACTTTTGCCGGCGGATTTGCCGGCTACCTTACGCAAAGCGAAAACATCTCTTTCGATAACATGAAGAACGCCATCATCTACGGCTCCAACCTCGCGTCGTTTTGCGTCGAGAAGTTCGGAACCGAAAGAATGGAGCATCTTGATCGCGAGGAAGTGCTCTCGCGACTCAGGCAGTTCCGGGCGCTGACCCAGTTCGACATCGAGCTACAATAATGAATTACGCCCCGTCACGGGGCTTTTTTTGTGGTATCCGTTACGGTACTAAAACGACACACAATGACTGACAGGCTAACACACGAATGCGGAATTGCCTTTTTGAGGCTTAAAAAACCGCTGGAATTTTATAAGGAAAAATACGGTTCTGCTTTCTATGGCATACAAAAAATGTATCTGCTGATGGAAAAGCAGCACAACCGCGGACAAGACGGCGCGGGATTGGCATCGATCAAGTTTGATGTCGAACCTGGCGAACGGTACATCAGCAGGCTGCGTTCAAATAATCCGCAGGCAATCCAGGATGTATTCAACCAGATTAATGGGCGAATCAATGAAGAAATTGCCGCTCATCCGGAATATGCCGACGACGTTGCGCTACAAAAGAAAAACATTCCATACATCGGTGAAGTCTTCCTTGGACATGTCCGATACGGAACTTTCGGCAAAAACAGCATTGAGAGTGTCCATCCGTTCCTGCGTCAAAATAATTGGATGCACCGCAACCTGATCATCGCAGGGAATTTCAACATGACCAATGTTGCCGAGCTTTTCCGAAGCCTTGTTGAGCTTGGCCAACACCCTAAAGAAATGGCGGACACCGTCACCGTAATGGAAAAAATCGGGCATTTTCTCGATGAAGAAGTTACCGAACTTTATCAGGAGTGCAAGAATAACGGACTTTCGAAAAGAGAGGCTTCGCCGGTAATTGCTGAAAAATTGGACGTCGCCAAAATTTTGCGCCGGGCGTCTCGGGGCTGGGACGGCGGCTATGCAATGGCCGGGCTTTTCGGTCATGGTGATGCGTTTGTTTTCAGGGATCCCGCCGGAATCCGGCCTGCGTATTTTTATGAAGATGACGAGGTAGTCGTTGTTGCGTCGGAACGTCCTGTTATCCAAACGGTTTTTAATGTTCCCTTTGAAAGTGTTCACGAACTGACGCCCGGAAATGCGCTGATCGTCAAAAAGAGCGGCCGCGTTTCAGAAGAAGAAATTATTCCGCCAGTCGAAAAAAAATCCTGTTCCTTCGAAAGGATCTACTTTTCTCGGGGAAGCGATGCCGAAATTTACCGTGAACGCAAAATGCTCGGAAGGTTGATTTTGCCTGCCGTACTCGAAGCAATTGACAGTGACACCGATAATACGGTCTTTTCATACATACCGAATACCGCCGAAACCGCATTTTTCGGGCTGGTCGAAGCTGCTCAGGATTTCCTCAACCAGCGAAAAAACGATTACATCATCGCCAACCGGCATACGCTGACCAAGGAAACACTGCACGAACTGCTCGAAGTGAAAATTCGGACCGAAAAGGTCGCGATTAAGGATGCGAAGCTACGCACGTTCATCACCGAAGACAGCAGCCGCGATGACCTTGTGGCGCACGTTTACGATGTCACCTATGGCGTCATCAAGCCCGAAGACAACCTGGTTATCATCGACGACAGCATTGTGCGCGGAACGACGTTGAAAATGAGCATCATCAAGATGATGGACCGGCTCAATCCCAAACGGATTGTAATTGTCTCCTCGGCGCCGCAAATTCGTTATCCGGATTGTTACGGCATCGACATGGCGAAGCTCGAAGGACTAATTGCTTTCCGCGCGACGCTGGAATTGCTAAAGGAGCGAAATATGTACGGACTCGTCGAAGAAGTTTATCAAAAGTGCAAATCGCAGGAGCATTTCAAGGATTCTGATGTCACCAACTTTGTCACCGAAATTTACGCGCCGTTCACTCAGGAAGAGATTTCCGATAAGATCGCCGAAATGCTTTCCTCACCCGAAATCAATGCCGAAGTAAAAATCATTTTCCAAACGGTCGACAACTTGCACAAGGCTTGCCCGACGAATCTTGGCGATTGGTATTTTACAGGCGACTATCCAACACCGGGCGGAAATCGCGTTGCCAACCGCGCCTTTATGAATTTTTACGAAGGAAAGGATGCGCGCGCCTATTAGGCGTACTCTAAATAAGTACTTTATCGACTTTTAGCGCATTTCATCTATTATTTTTGTGTGCGCTGAAGTGCTGCTATACATTTGGACTACCATAGCATTAGTAGGTTAAGTTTATGGTAGATTTGGGGCAAAAAGGGTGAAAGCAATTTCACCTTTTTTATTGGAAATAACTCAACAGATATATAAAAAAAGCAGCGGTTCGAATTGAGCCGCTGCTTTTGTTTTTGCAGAATTAAGATCCTAAATCAGAATCTAAATTCTACGACTATTTCTCGGTCGCATAACGCCGCGACACTTCTTCCCAATTGATCACATTAAAGAAAGCTTCAATATAGTCGGGACGGCGATTTTGATAATTCAGGTAGTACGCGTGCTCCCAAACATCCATTCCAAGAATCGGAACGCCGCCGCAGCCAACATCGGGCATTAATGGATTGTCCTGGTTGGGAGTGCTGCAGACTTCAACCTTTCCGCCTTTATGGACGCAAAGCCACGCCCATCCGGAACCGAATTGCGTTGCTCCCGCTTTCGCGAACTTTGCCTTGAATTCCTGAAACGATCCAAATGCGTTGTCAATCGCATCGGCAAGTTCACCCTGTGGTTCGCCTCCGCCGTTTGGCGACATTACTTTCCAGAAAAGGTTGTGGTTGTAAAAACCACCACCATTGTTCCTGACAGCGCTATTCGATTTTTCAAGATTGATCAGAATGTTCTCTATCGTTTTTCCTTCCAGGTCGGTGCCGGCAATCGCAGCGTTGAGGTTGGTCGTATAGGCGTTGTGGTGTTTTGTATGGTGTATCTCCATTGTCCTTGCGTCAATGTGCGGCTCGAGCGCATCGTACGCATACGGAAGTTTAGGTAATTCAAAAGCCATGATGTTTGATTTTATTGGTTCATAATAATTTATCAAATTTAAAAATTTAACTTTGGAATCATTCAATACGCTTCCTTTTTTTTGAAGCCATTCCTGCTGTCCGCTGTATCTTTTTTGCCGGTAATCCTTATTTATCAAGCGATTGCGCCAAAGCAAAAAAGGATGCCGCTTCCATCAGGGCTAAAAAACCACAAATGATAAGCAGGCCCGCTTTCTCGATTTACGATGCCTCGGCAGGCTCCGGAAAAACCTATACGCTGGTAAAAGAATACCTCAAGATTATTTTATCGGCGCCCGGAAACGATTCCTACCGAAACATACTGGCGATCACTTTCACCAACAAGGCGGTGCACGAAATGAAATCGCGTGTCATCGACAGCCTTTCGGCATTTTCATCTGACGAACCTAATGAAAAGGCGTTGGCCCTAATGTGCGAAATCGAATGCGAAACAGGGATTCCGGTTGATCGCATAAAATCGAAATCCAAAGAAATCATCAGGCACATCATCCACAATTACGCTGCTTTTGATATTTCGACAATTGATAAATTCACTCACCGCGTCATTCGCGCCTTTGCGCACGATCTCGGGCTTCCGGTAACTTTCGAGGTTTCGCTCGATACCGAAGCGCTGCTGAGCGAGGCCGTCGATGCACTGATCGCAAAAGCAGGTGAAGACGAAGTGCTGACAAAACTGTTGGTCGATTTCACAATGGAAAAAACCGACGACGACCGTAGCTGGGATATTTCGCGCGAGATTTTCGAAACCGGAAAACTGATACTGAACGAAAACAACCGCAAGGAAATCGTGCATTTCAAAGAAAAAACCATTTCGGAGTTCACGGAAATACGCAAGAAGCTAATCGAAGCCTGCAGCGGAATTGAAGCCGAATGCACCGAATTTGCCGATGTCGCACTGAATTTACTCGCAAAAAGTGCCGTCGACCTTGCATCTTTTTCGGCTGGGAATTTTCCAAAACACCTGAACTTCATCAAAAACAACGAACTAAAAAGCACGCACAAGAAATATTTTGAGCCTGAAGATATCCGAATCAACAAAAATGCGCGCGATCGCGACGTCATCGAACAGCTCACACCCGAATTGCTGCAGATTTTGGCGCAAGTCTACAAAAACCACCAGAAGCGCGACTTTTATCAGGCATTCCTGAAAAACATAACGCCGTTGTCGCTGTTGAATATCGTAGGTCAGGAACTTGCGAATCTTCAAAAAGAACAACAAGTGCTTTCAATTGCCGAATTCAACAAGCTGATCAACGATGAAATCCAGAACCAGCCGGCGCCTTTTATCTACGAGCGAATGGGCGAACGCTACCGGCATTTCTTCATCGACGAGTTTCAGGATACGTCCGAAATGCAGTGGCTGAACCTGATCCCGCTGATCGATAATGCGCTTTCGTCGCAGGACATGTCTGGAAATGCGGGTTCACTGATGATAGTTGGCGATCCGAAGCAGTCCATTTACCGTTGGCGCGGCGGAAAAGCGGAACAGTTCATCGCGCTTGCCGGTGGCGTCAATCCGTTTAACAATCCTGACAGACAACTTTTTGCGCTTGACACGAACTATCGAAGTTTTCGGCAAGTTGTTGATTTCAATAATGATTTTTTCAAATACCTGGCGACGCATTTCACTCATGCGGATTATCGTGATCTGTATGCAAACCGCTGCCGACAAAAAGATTGTGGTAAAGAAGGCGGTTATGTCAACCTTTCATTTATCGACCCCGCAATTGCAGACGATGAAGAATCTGATGACAAGACGGCGCTATACCTCAAAGCCACGATTTCGACGATACACCGCGTCCTGGCAGAAGGTTTTGCGCTTTCGGATCTCGTAGTACTCACGCGAAAACGCGAACAAGGCGTTGCCGTTGCGGCACATCTGACTGAAAATGAAATTCCGATTCTTTCGTCGGAGACACTTTTGATCGCGAATTCCGATGACGTGCGATTTATCGTCGACTGTCTGAATTTCCTGCGAAATGCAAACGACCGGGAATCCTTGGCCAACTTACTCCGGTTTGTTGCGGCACGGAGGGTTGAAAAAATTGGAGTCCATGATTTTATTGCCGGCGGATTGTCAAAAAAGGACGATTTGGAACTCGAATCGTGGCTTGCTGATAATGGTGTATCCCTTTCGTTCGCTCGCCTTCGCAAAAAAACGCTTTATGAGTCGGCCGAAACAATCATCGACCGATGCATTCCTGAAAAAAGGAGCAGCGCCTACGTGCAATACTTCCTCGACATCGTCCTCGAGCGTGACATGAAGGCCAACGCCGGAATATCTGATTTTCTTCAATATTGGGAAAAGAACGCTGAAAAATTGAGCATTCCGTCGCCCGAGGAAGCCAACGCAATCCGCATCATGACCATCCACAAATCTAAAGGACTAGAGTTCCCCGTGGTTATTTTTCCATTCGCAGACGAGGATTACAGCAGGAAAGTCCGCGATAAGATCTGGCTTGATTTCGATGAGGAAACTTTTTCGCTTCCGCGTGTTTTGATAGACAACAACGGAGCGGTCGAAACTTTCGGCGATGAGGCGTCTGAATCCTTTCGGCAGAAAAAGCAGGAAGAACTTCTCGACAACATCAATTTGCTTTATGTTGCGCTTACCCGTGCCGAAGAGCAGCTTTTTGTGATATCGGCGATGAACCTTAATAAATATGGCGAAATCAAGCAAGGTACTGCGTCTTCATTTTTCCTGACTTATCTTGAACAGCTCCATTTATTTGACCCAAAAGTTTTTAACTATAAATTTGGCGAGCGCAAACGGGTATCAAAAGCTCGGGCAATTCCAAAGCAGGTCAATGAGATTCAGCCGGTGAACCAACTTTTGGACACTAAATCGATTAAAATCGCAAGACGCGAATCCCTTATGTGGGGAACGACACAACAGGAAGCGATCGAATACGGAAACGTTGTGCACGAAGTCCTTTCCCACGTAAGAACGGCGGCCGATATTGAATTGGCGATCGAAAAAGCGCTCGAGGACGGAATAATTACATCGCTTCAACAGGATGCCGTGCGCATGGCCATTCAGGAAGTAACGTCGCATCCGGAGCTTGCGGGCTTTTTTGACGGAAAGGGACAGTTATACAATGAGCAGGTAATCGTTCGCCCCGGCCAGCCAATTGTCAAACCTGACCGAATCCTGATCAGTGAAAATGACGCCTGGATTCTTGATTACAAAACCGGCGCGCACAATCCGAAATATGCCGCTCAACTTGACGGGTACGCATCGGCGCTTGCAGACATGGGATATTTAGTGACCAAAAAGACATTGGCGTATCTTGGCGAGGAAGTAAAAGTGATAAATTTGTAAGATTAAAAGAAACCTATGTACGGAAATATAAAAGAGTACCTTCAGAAGGAACTTGAAAACATCGAAGAAAACGGCTTGTTCAAAAAGGAAAGAATCATCACTTCGCCGCAAGGCGCTGAGATCACAATTTCGACAGGTGAGAAAGTGCTGAATTTTTGCGCCAACAATTATCTTGGACTTTCGTCGCACCCGGAGGTGATACAGGCAGCAAAAGATACAATGGATACGCATGGTTTCGGAATGTCGTCGGTAAGATTCATTTGCGGGACGCAAGACATCCACAAGGAGTTGGAACGCAAGATCGCGGAGTTCTATGGCACCGAGGATACTATTTTGTATGCTGCTGCATTTGATGCCAACGGAGGTGTTTTTGAGCCATTATTCAATGAACAGGACGCGATTATTTCCGACTCGCTCAACCACGCATCCATCATTGACGGCGTACGGCTTTGCAAGGCGATGCGTTTCAGATATGAAAACAGCGACATGGCTGACCTTGAACAGCAGCTGATAAAGGCCAACGAGGCCGGAGCGCGTTTTAAAATAGTGGTGACCGATGGCGTCTTTTCGATGGATGGACTTGTAGCGCCGCTTGACAAGATTTGTGACCTCGCCGATAAGTACGATGCACTGGTTATGATTGACGAATGTCATGCCGCAGGTTTCATCGGAATGCATGGCAAAGGAACGCCCAAGGCTAAAAACGTCATGGGCCGGGTTGACATTATAACCGGGACCTTGGGCAAAGCGTTAGGCGGTGCAATGGGCGGTTATACTACCGGCAAAAAGGAAATTATCGAATTGTTGCGCCAGCGCTCCAGGCCATACCTGTTTTCAAACTCCCTTGCGCCTGCTATCGTTGGAGCCTCAATCAAGGTTTTTGAAATTCTTGCCCGTGATACAAGCCTTCGCGACAAGCTCGAGTGGAATACGAACTACTTCAAGAAAGGGATGAAAGCGGCCGGATTTGATATCGTTGATGGTGATTCGGCAATTGTTCCGGTGATGCTGTACGATGCAAAACTCGCACAAAAAATGTCTGAGGAATTGCTTAAAAAAGGTATTTATGTCATTGGGTTTTTCTTCCCGGTTGTTCCGCGCGAAAAAGCCAGGATCAGGGTGCAGTTATCTGCGGCACATTCACAGCAACACCTTGATACTGCTATCGCCGCGTTCACCGAAGTAGGTCTTCAGCTTGGTGTCATAAAAAATTGAAAATCCAATTAAATTTATGTTATTTTTTAACATTTCACTTTGTGATTAATATTTATACGCTTATTTTTGCTTCATAACTTTGTAACTAAAAAATAAAATCAAGTATGAAACATCTTAACAAAATTGTTGCTGCTTTATTTATATTTATTAGCCTCGCCTCACAGGCTCAGGATAATAATAATAAATGGGCGGTGGCGTTCGGAGTGAATGCGGTTGACACAAGAGTGAGCGCCGCATCAAGCGTTCAGGACCAGTTCTCCAACTTCTTTAACGCTAAGAAAAACTGGAACATTCTACCTTCAGTTTCTTATTTAACCGTATCGAGGTATGTTGGAAGCGGATTGACTTTCGGCGTAACGGGATCGGTTAACAAGATCACGCGCTTTGTAAACCCAAGGATCGGCCCGTCACTTGACTATGATGTGACCAATCCAGGCGACCTTAATTACTACGCTTTTGACGGTATGATCCGTTACAGCCTGATGGACCTTATCAAATCTAAATGGTTTGACCCATCAGTACACGTTGGTGGAGGTTATACCTGGTTGGGCGACGAGTCTAACTCAGGAACTGTGAATGGTGGTCTTGGTATCAACTTCTGGTTTACAGAAACTGTTGGTCTTTCACTACAGTCCACTTATAAATATACCTTTAACGACAGCCGTTACGATTTCCCAACTCACATGCAGCATTTTGCAGGTCTTATCTTCAAATTCGGAGGTAAGGACACAGACGGTGACGGAATCTATGATAAAGATGATGCCTGCCCTGAAGTTGCAGGTCCAAAAGAATTCAATGGTTGCCCTGATACGGATGGAGATAAAATCATCGACAAAGATGACCTTTGCCCAGATGTTGCCGGATTGCCTGAATTCCAAGGATGCCCTGACACTGACGGTGACGGTGTAGCTGACAAAGATGATGCATGTCCGGATGTAGCAGGTCTTAAATCAATGAACGGTTGCCCTGATACCGACGGTGACGGTGTTACCGATAAATCAGACAAATGTCCTACAGTAAGCGGTCCTGCTGCTAACGGCGGATGCCCATGGCCAGATACTGACGGCGATGGAGTTCTTGACAAAGATGACCGTTGTCCAGATGTTAAAGGTACAGTTGCAAACAACGGATGCCCTGAAATGTCAGAGGAGCAAGTTAAAAAACTGAATGCTTACGCTAAAACAATCCTGTTCAACAGCGGTAAAGCAACCTTCAAGAAAGAAACTTTCCCAGTTCTTCAGGCTATCTCAGGAATCCTTAAAGAATTCCCTAATTCAAGGTTCATGATCGAAGGTCACACTGACAGCGATGGTAGCAACGCACTTAACCAGACGCTTTCTGAAAACAGAGCTGCTGCAGTTAAGAACTACCTGATCGAAAACGGTGTTGACGCCAGCAGATTGGAATCAGCCGGATATGGTGAAACCAAGCCGATCGACACCAATAAAACTGCGAAAGGCAAAGCCAACAACCGTAGGGTTGAGGTTAAGCTGATCAAAGAATAAGTTATTCGAAAATACTTAGGAAACGCCCCGCATTGTCGGGGCGTTTTTTTATTTTTATCGAATGGCAGACCAGACTTTTATTGACCGATTAGCCGATTCGGTCTTACAATCCCATTCAGATAGGCTTTCTGACCTTACAATCATATTACCGAATCGCCGCGCAAAGGTTTTCCTTTTGGAAGCGCTCGGAAGAAAAGCGCAGCGGAATATCTTTGCGCCAGCTATTATCAGCATTGAAGATTTTGTTACCGATATTTCCGGAATCCGCGCAATTGATAATATTGAGCTGCTTTTTGACTTTTACGACGTATATCTCACAACTACTGCAAAAGATCAGCAACCATTCGAACAGTTTGCGAATTGGGCGAAAACCCTGCTTCAGGACTTTAATGAAATCGATCGGTACTTGCTGAATCCGGCGCATGTGCTATCATATCTAAAAGATATTGACGACATCAAGCATTGGTCGCTCGATCCTGAAAAACGAACGCCGCTGATCGAACGCCACCTCGAATTTTGGTCGATGCTGCCAGAATACTATTCTTCACTTTATGCGCATCTCCTAAGGAAAGGCACCGGATACCAGGGATTGATTTATCGCGAGGCAATCTCCAACCTCGATCACTTCACACAAGCTTCTGAGAATCGTTTTTTTGTATTCGCCGGGTTTAATGCGCTTAACGCCGCAGAGGAGAAAATTCTACAACATTTTCTTGCGCTCGGGAAGGCCGAAGTGTTTTGGGATGCAGACAAGACTTTTTTGGAAGACAATTATCACGATGCCGCCTTGTTTCTCAGGAGGTTCAAGGATTCGTGGCCGCAGTATCGAACCAATAGTTTTAATTGGATCGACAACAGTTTCGCATCGGAAAAGGAAATCCACATAATTGGAACGCCAAAATCGATAGGCCAGGCGCGAATTGCGGGCAAAGAAATAGAACAATTGATTGACAGCGGAGTAAACCTGAACAAGACAGCGATCGTGCTGGGTGAGGAAAGCCTACTGATTCCGCTGCTTTATTCACTTCCGAAAGAAGTTCCCGCACTTAACATCACAATGGGTTATCCGGCCAAGAACAATCCGGTACAAATCCTGATTTCGAAAATATTCCGGATGCACGGTAACGCAATATCGCGCAAAAGTGAAAGCTACATATTGTACTACAAGGATGTCCTTGACGTTTTGACACATCCGCTCATTGAGCCTTTCGCTGCAGCTTCATCAGTCGTTCAAACTATAAATAACAGAAATTATACTTTTTTTTCACATAGGACCTTGATCGAGATCGCCGAAACGCGAAACGAATTTTTTGACCTCCTTTTTGAAAAATGGGACAAAGGCGCGCTTTCGGCCTTAAATGTTTTGAGCAAAGTGCTACTGTCCGTAAAGGCGAATTTCAACCGGGATGATGAACAGGACCAAATCACCAAGGCTTTTTCTTATTCAATTTTCAAGGTCATTAATAAATTAATTTCGCACTATTCACAGCAACAGCATACCGATTCAATCGAAACGCTGCATGCAGTTTATAAGCAGATAATCGACTTGGCCGAAGTTTCTTTCGAAGGCGAGCCGATGAGCGGACTACAGATTATGGGCGTACTCGAAAGCCGTGTGCTGGATTTTGAAACGGTAATAATAACCTCAATGAATGAAGGAAAGTTTCCAGCCGGAAAATCACAAAATTCTTTTATCCCGTACGATGTCAAACGCGAACTCGGACTTCCAACATACAAGGAAAAGGATGCGATCTATACGTACCACTTCTATCATCTTCTGCAGCGTGCAAAAAAAATAGTTTTGCTTTACAACACTGAGAGCGACGGACTCGACGGCGGCGAAAAAAGCCGCTTTATTACGCAGCTTCTGGTTGAAAAACAACCAACCCACATAATAAAATCTGAAATTTTCAACCCGTTACGGCCTAAAGTCGCAGCGAACCCTGTTGTAATCGAAAAATCGGAAGCAGTTTTAACCCGGCTACAGGAAATCGCCGCAAAGGGCTTTTCGCCATCGGCACTGACGAGCTACATTCGCGATCCGCTGCGTTTCTATTACCAGAAAATTTTACGGATTAACGAAGTTGAGGAAGTTGAAGAAAACATCGCGCTGAATACGCTTGGAACAATTATCCATGAGGCACTGCTGAAGCTTTACGAACCGCTGATTGGGGTTGAACTAACGGCAAACAATCTGCAGGAATGCGTCGAACGCGCAGATGCTGAGGTGCATCGACAGTTTCGTGAAGTTTACAAAGAAGGCGAGATTCGCAAAGGCAAGAATCTTCTGGCGTTCGAAGTTGCGAAACGTCACGTCAGGAACCTGCTGAAAATGGAATTGAAAAATATCGAAGAGGGCGACCGAATACGAATTCTATATCTGGAAAAGCGGTTTGAGCGATTGTTGGAGGATTCGAGGTTGCCGTATCCCGTGTTAATCGGCGGATCAGTTGACAGGGTTGAAGAGCGAAACGGCAACATCCGTATCATCGATTATAAAACAGGCAAAGTGGAAGCTAAAAACCTGTGTCTTGATGATTGGAGCGGACTCACTGACGACATTAAAAACGACAAAATTATCCAGGTTCTGGCGTACGCCTTTATGATTGGTCCTGAAGTTGACGGCCGAAACCCCGAGGCTGGTATCATTTCTTTCAAGAATATGAAAAACGGATTTCTTCCCTTTACGTTCAAGCAGGATAAAATCGGCTCGATCGAAATTACTACCGAAATTTTGGATAAGTATATTGGCGAAATCGTCCTGCTACTGAATGAAATTCTTGACCCGAATATTCCATTCACCCAGAAAACCGACTAATGCAAAAGCTGCTCAATGTATGGGAGTTTTATAAGTCAACACTGCCGGTGAGCATCGGCATAAGCATTTTGCCCGCCATGCTCGGAGGCTTCAGTTCTTTTGCGGGTGCTTTTTTGACTTTCGGATTGCTGGCAAGTTTGGCATTCAAAGAACTCGGCCGTCCCAAGAACGAATACAATTTCTATTTCAACAATGGCCTTTCAAAGCAGCGGCTATGGATATTTGCGTTTATTGGGAATTGCATTTTCGTGATCGTTGCAGCCGGCTTAATTAAGCTTGCAAAACATGCATAACCTGGTTGTTGACAGCGTTCGGAAATTATTCGATAACAAACTCGTTCTGTCGGATATTTACCTTACGTGCAACACCGGTGAAATCATTGGTTTGTTTGGCCGAAACGGTTCCGGTAAATCGACGTTGCTTAAGGTAATTTCGGGAAATATAGCTGCCGATTTCAAGTTTATCAAAATCGACGGGAAAATTATTACCCGCCAAACAGATCTAATCGCATCACTCGGATACCTTCCACAGGAAAACTTTATTCCGCGTGGCTTTACGGTTCAAAAAGCGGTCAAACTTTCCGTCGGTAAATCTGATGTGTCAAACTTTTTTGAAGATGAAATGATCCGGCAACTTTGGAACCAAAAGATTAGCAATCTTTCAGGCGGCGAGCTGCGTTATCTCGAAATCAAGTTGGTCTTATCCAAAAATTGCGCGTTTGCATTACTCGATGAACCTTATAACGGACTTTCGCCAATTATAGCTGAAAAAGTCACCCATGTGATTATTGAAAATTCAAAGCATAAGGGAATTATCGTCACGGATCACAGCTACGGGAACGTTTTAAAAATTGCCACTCGGATTGTCCTGATGAATGACGGACGATGTCAGCCGCTGGAAAATCCACAGCAACTGATTGAAAAAAATTACCTTCGCGATGGCATGCTTCCCTGAATCTTACGACCAAAATTACCTATTTCTTTCACAAGATCGTCGCGATTTTCAATCGGGCTCATATGGCCATCGTCGTAAATCACGAGTTCAACATTGTCGTTTTCCGCCTGCTGAACACTTTCGTCAAAGCTTAAAACCGGGTCTTTTTTTCCGAGAACCAACAGCACGGGAAACTTGGAATTGTGAAGCAAAATTTCGCGGTCACTTCTGATTTTCATTCCTTCCAGCGATGCGACAATTCCTTGTAGTGGCGTTTTCAAAGCTTCGCGCCGCACCTCTTCAATTTTTGATGCCAGACGGGTGCGATTTTCTTCACTGAAGAGATTTGCTATCGACATGCGGACAAACGCCGTATAATCCGCTTTGACGGCTTTAATTGCACGATCGCGGTTGCTTTTTCGCTCGCTGCTGTCGGCTTTCGATGTCGAATTGATCAGCATCAGTCCTTTCAGATATTCGGGATAGAGCTCGGCGAATGCCAAGGCAACATAGCCGCCCATCGAATGACCGCCGATTATACATTTTCGGATCCGCAATTCCGAAAGCACAAAATGCAACAGATCGGCGTTGTCTTCCATCGAATGTACGTAACCCAGCGGCTCTGTTTGTCCATGTCCCAAAAGGTCAATGCAAATAATCCGGTTTCGTTTGGAAAGCTCTGGCAGAAGATCGTTCCACATCGTCCGGTTCTCAAGAAATCCGTGGAGCAATACAAGCGCAGCGCCTTTTCCCGTATCGGAATATCCGACCGTGATATTTTTATAGTGAAGCGTTTTCAAGTGATTGATGAAGGTCTAGCTGTTCATGATGCTTTCAATCTCCTCGATTTCGATCGGGATATTGCGCATCAGGTTGAATGGCTCGCCACTTTCGCTGACCACAACATTGTCCTCGATCCTTATGCCGAAACCTTCTTCCGGGATATAAATGCCGGGTTCGACGGTAAATACCATGTTCGCCTGCATCGGTTCGTGAAGCAATCCGTAATCGTGCGTGTCGAGTCCGAGATGATGCGAGGTTCCATGCATGAAATACTTCTTATACGCAGGCCATTCCGGATTTTCATTTTGGACGTCGGCCTGGTCGATTAGGCGAAGACCAAGCAACTCGGAGGTCATCAGCTTGCCGACTTCCTTATGGTATTCTTTCCAAAGCGTTCCCGGAACAAGCATTTTAGTGGCTTCATTTTTTACGCGAAGAACCGCATTGTAAACTGCAGCCTGTCGCTCGGTATAACGACCCGAAACCGGAATTGTTCGCGTAAGGTCGCTTGAATAATTGGCGTATTCGGCAGCAACGTCAAGCAGAATAAGATCGCCTGCCTGGCAAAGCTGGTTGTTTTCGATGTAGTGAAGTACGTTCGCATTTTTTCCGGAGGCGATGATAGGCGTATACGCAAAACCTTTTGAGCGGTTGCGAATGAATTCGTGGATCAACTCGGCTTCGATTTCGTATTCGGCAACGCCGGGCTTCACAAATGATAGCAGCCTGCGGAAACCGAGTTTTGTAATGTCGCACGCCTGTTGGATCAGCGCAATTTCTTCCGGTTCCTTAATCGATCGTAACCGCTGCAGGATCGTATTGCTTTTCGCGACCTGGTGCGCCGGATAGCGCTCCTTCCACCATTTTACAAAACGCGCTTCACGGGTTTCGGTTTCAATTGTAGCCCGGTAATGCTCGTTTGTGTTGATGTACATTATTTCGGCGTAAGACATGATCTCGAAAAGTATTTTTTCAAAATCCTTCAGCCAGAAAACATTTTTGATTCCAGAAATTTCGAACGCGCGTTCCTTGGTGAGTTTTTCGCCTTCCCAAATTGCAATGTGTTCATTCGTTTCGCGCAAGAAAAGCATTTCGCGATGTTGCTCATACGGCGCATCCGGAAAGAGTACGAGAATGCTTTCTTCCTGATCGACGCCACTCAGATAAAAAATGTCGCGGTGCTGCTGGAATGGGATCGTACTGTCGGCACTGATAGGGTAAATATCATTCGAATTAAATACCGCCACGCCTTTGGGTTTCATCTGCGCCGTAAATTTTTTCCTGTTCTTGATAAAAAGCCCGCTGTCTATCTGGTGGTATTTCATTTTTTGATAATTTAAACTTTCCTGTCAAAAATAGGAACTTTAGCCGCAAATGCCGTTAATTTGGGTGAAAATTTAACCGGCGATGAAACAAGCTATTAGTCTATTCTGTCTTTTATTTTGCCTTGTTCTGAATGCGCAGGATCGTATTCCGTACCGCATTTTCGATGCGAAAGGCAAACCCGTTTCTTATGCAAAGATGTTGCGCGAGTCGCAGAAAAACGATATTGTCCTGTTTGGTGAATATCACGATAATTCGATCGTACATTGGTTGGAATTGGTGTTTGCAAAAGACATGTCAGCCAAGAAAAACATCGTGCTTGGCGCGGAAATGCTTGAAACCGACAATCAGACAGCCGTCAATGATTATCTTTCAGGAACAATCAATCAGAAGCAGCTTGATTCGCTGGCGCGCCTGTGGCCGAATTACAAAACCGATTACAAACCGCTTGTTGATTTTGCAAAAGAACACAAAGTGAAATTCATCGCCACAAATATTCCCCGTCGTTATGCGTCTGGCGTTTATAAAGGCGGCTTCGAGGCTTTAAACGCTTTATCGGCAGACGAAAAGAGGCTTATTGCGCCGCTTCCGATTAAATACGACCCCGGACTTTCCCAATATAAAAAGATGGTCGCCGAAATGGGCGGACACGGCGGAGACAATCTTCCGAAGGCACAAGCAGTCAAGGATGCAACTATGGCGTGGCAAATATTGAAAAACCGGGAAGCGAATACAATTTTCATTCACTACAACGGAAGCTATCACAGTGACAACCACGAGGGGATTTTTTGGTATCTCAAGCAGGAAAATCCAGACGTCCGGGTAGTGACTTTCGCAACGGTTTCGCAAGACCAGCTTAAAACGCTTGAAAAGGAGAATTATAATAAAGCCGACTTTATTATCGTTACGGATAATGACGTGACCAAAACGTATTAAAACCACATGAAGAAACTTCTAATCGCCGCTCTTGTTGTCGCAACAATCGGATTCAGCACGCTGTCATGCAGCAAGGACGACGATAATTCGACCGGCGAGCCGATGCTGATCGTAAAGTTTAAATTCGATAAAAACCAAATGCGCCTGGATAACCTCGGCCAGCCGTCGACGGTTCCCACAGGAAATGCAGCGCAATCGCCTGCTTTCAATTCGATCTCTGCGCATTATCTTGAGTTTGCACCGACAGCGACCACACAACTCGGACAAGGTGCGGTTGTTTACCATGCGCCTGAAACTGTCCTTGGTGGCGCAAATGCGATCGATTTTGACCAGTCAAAAGTTGTTGCTGAAAACGAAGTGTTTCTTAAAATCCCGCTGAGCCAGCTTCCACCCGGAAATTACAGCTGGGTACGCGTATCGTTGGCGTACCAGAATTATGATATTTCGGTCCGAAGCGCAGGCGTTGATTACACCGGAACGCTGGCAAGCTTTGTCGGATTCAATACCTACATTACGACGCATAACATCGGAAACAATTTCTTTCCGGTAAATGGCAATAAACTTCAGGGTTATTGGGCGTTCGCATTGCACGAATATCCATATCAATCGGAAGGACAGGCGCCGCCGGGCGCGACAACGGTTCCAAATCCGCTTGCGGCAACTTCGCCGATTCCTGCAGGTTCGTGTGTGGTTACCGGTAAGTTTGGAAACGACCTGATTGTCACCGGAACTGAAAACCACGACGTTACGGTCACATTATCGTTGTCCATCAACAACAGTTTTGAGTGGCACGAGGTTATGGCCGATGGAAAATACGAACCGGCGATTGGCGAAAACGTTGTCGATATGGGACTGCGCGGACTCATTCCGTCGCACAACTAAAAAATATTGATTTCTGCGCAGACTGCCATAAATAGCTTTAAAATCATTATAAATTACCGAAAAGGTTGTAGCTAAATTGAAATAGCTGTATTTTTGTGTGCTTTTAAATAAATCACACCTCTTATGGCAAAATCTGCAATTCTGAAGTCATCCCTTGCCAAAAAATACTGGATGGCTTTGACAGGATTATTTTTATGTCTTTTTCTAGTTGGCCATCTTATCGGAAATCTTCAGCTCATTTTTGGTGATGCCCTTCAATTCAATCAGTACGCACTCTTCATGACCAGCAACCCTGCGGTGAAAGCGTTGTCGTATATTACTTATATCTCGATCGTATTCCACAGTGTTGATGGCATTTTGCTTACGATCCAAAACCGTAAAGCCAGACCGATTGGTTATGCGTATGAAAGACAGGAAGCCAACACGAAGTTTTCTTCGCGCAACATGGCAGTTCTCGGAACGCTGATCCTGATTTTTATCGTTACACACATGATCCATTTCTGGGCACGAATGCACTTTGATCAAAAGATGCCGCTTCAAACCACAATGATCACAGTGCAGCAAGGACTTCCGCCTCAACAGTTCTACCTGACAACCGCCGGAAGCTACATGCCGGTCGGAAACGTCGACATCCATAATCGCACAGAATTTTTCGACCGCAACGCCAAGGTCAAAATCGCCGAAGGCTACAAAGACCTGTACAAAATCACCATTGATTTCTTTAAAGATCCCAAATACGGCCTGATTTATACACTGCTGTACGTGCTCTCTATGATCGTGCTTGCCTACCATTTGAAGCACGGTTTTGCCAGCGCATTCCAGTCACTTGGAATAAACAACAGGAAATACAACAAGCCGATCAGAACAGTTGGCGACTGGTTCGCAATTCTTGTCCCGCTGCTTTTTGCAGTAATTCCACTTTACATTCGTTTTTTTCTAAAAGCATAATCGACCCATGGCATTAGATTCAAAAATTCCAGGCGGACCCATAGCGGACAAATGGACAAATCATAAAAACCACATCAACCTTGTCAACCCTGCCAACAAGCGGAATATCGAGGTGATTATCGTCGGAACCGGCCTCGCCGGAGGATCGGCTGCCGCCACGCTTGCTGAATTGGGCTACAACGTGAAGGCATTTTGCTTCCAGGATTCGCCACGGCGCGCGCACTCCATTGCGGCACAGGGCGGAATCAACGCGGCTAAAAACTATCCCGGAGATGGCGATTCGATCTACCGGTTGTTTTACGACACTGTAAAAGGCGGCGACTACCGTGCCCGTGAAGCGAATGTGTATCGCCTTGCCGAGGTGTCCGGAAATATTATCGATCAATGTGTTGCGCAGGGCGTACCGTTGGCTCGCGAATACGGTGGATTACTCGACAACCGCTCATTCGGTGGCGCATTGGTTTCCCGTACGTTTTATGCAAAAGGACAAACCGGACAGCAACTTTTGCTGGGCGCTTATTCGGCAATGAACCGTCAGATCGGGCGTGGAAAAATTAAAATGTACAACCGCCACGAAATGCTCGACCTTGTTATCGTTGACGGTAAAGCACGCGGGATCATTGCCCGAAACCTGATTACCGGGGAAATCGAACGTCATTCGGCACATGCAGTCGTCATCGCCTCCGGAGGTTACGGAAATGTCTTTTTCCTTTCTACAAACGCAATGGGAAGTAATGCAACCGCTGCCTGGAAGATCCATAAAAAAGGGGCGTTTTTTGCCAACCCTTGTTATACGCAAATTCACCCGACATGTATTCCGGTCTCGGGAGAACACCAATCGAAACTGACACTGATGTCGGAATCACTTCGTAATGACGGCCGCATCTGGGTACCAAAAACCCTCGAAGATGCACAAGCAATCCGCGAAGGCCGCAAAAAGCCGACAGATCTTTCCGAGGCGGAACGCGATTATTATCTTGAAAGAAGATACCCGGCTTTCGGAAACCTGGTGCCGCGTGATGTTGCGTCGAGAGCCGCAAAAGAACGTTGTGATGCCGGATATGGTGTCAATAAAACGGGCGAGGCAGTTTACCTTGATTTTGCTTCGGCAATTCAGCGTTATGGCAAGCAACAGGCCTTCATAAAAGGAATCGATCCTAACGATGAAAAGGCAATTATAAAGCTCGGAACAGCCGTTATCGAAGAAAAATACGGGAACCTTTTCCAGATGTACGAAAAGATTGTCGACGAGAATCCATATGTGACGCCAATGATGATCTATCCGGCGGTACACTATACAATGGGCGGAACGTGGGTCGACTACAATCTGATGACTACCATTCAAGGATGTTTCTCAATCGGTGAATCGAATTTCTCCGATCACGGAGCTAACCGACTCGGTGCTTCTGCGCTGATGCAGGGGCTTGCCGATGGTTATTTCGTACTTCCCTATACCATTGGCGATTATTTATCGAAAGACATCCGCACCGGCCACATTTCAACCGATTTGCCGGAATTTGCTGAAGCCGAAGCCAACGTTCGCACTCAACTTGAAAAATTCATCTTCAATAACGGAACCCATAGCGTTGACCATTTCCACAGGCGCTTGGGCAAAATCATGTGGGATAAGGTCGGAATGGCAAGAAATGCGCAAGGGCTTACCGAAGCAATCAGTGAAATTGCAGCGCTTCGTGAAGAATTCCACCGCGATGTCAAAGTTCCCGGTGAAATGACAGGAATGAACCAGGAACTTGAAAAAGCAATGCGTGTCGCTGATTTTATGGAGTTGGGCGAATTGTTCGCAAAAGATGCGCTTCATCGAAACGAATCCTGCGGCGGGCATTTCCGTGAGGAATACCAAACGGAAGAAGGAGAAGCACAACGCGACGATGAGAACTTCGCTTATGTTGCCGCATGGGAATATAAAGGGAAACCGTCAGACGCCGTTCTTCACAAAGAGCCTCTTGTTTTCGAAAATATTAAATTGGTCCAAAGAAGTTACAAATAGCGGGTCGGACGTCACCTGGCTTCCGGCCTTCAAACTATAACAAAATGAAACTCACTTTAAAAATATGGCGTCAGAAAAATGCCGCCGATAAAGGAAAAATCGTTGATTATCCAATCGACGGGATTTCTCCGGATATGTCTTTTCTGGAAATGCTCGATGTGCTGAACGAGCAACTGATCAATTCCGGTCAGGATCCGGTGGCTTTCGATCACGATTGCCGGGAAGGAATTTGCGGAATGTGCTCGTTGTTCATCAACGGTGAAGCGCACGGCCCGGATCGCGGCGTTACAACTTGCCAACTGCACATGCGGATGTTCAAGGACGGCGATACGATCTTCATTGAGCCTTTCCGTGCCAAAGCTTTTCCGGTAATCAAGGATTTGATCGTCGACCGCAGTTCTTTTGAAAGAATTCAACAGGCAGGCGGATTTATCTCCGTAGGCACTTCAGGAAATACAATCGATGCAAATACAATCCCGATCAACAAGCATGATGCCGATACCGCTTTCGATTCGGCGACGTGCATCAGTTGCGGAGCATGTGTGGCTAGCTGTAAAAATGCTTCCGCGATGTTGTTTGTTTCGGCAAAAGTTTCGCAATTCGCACTTCTTCCGCAAGGACAAGTCGAAGCTGCCGAGCGCGTCCTCAACATGGTGGCCCAAATGGATCATGAAGGTTTCGGAAACTGTACCAATACCGGCGCATGCGAGGTTGAATGCCCTAAAGGGATTTCACTGGAAAACATCGCCAGGATGAATCGCGAATACCTGAAAGCAAGTTTTAAATAGCATTTTCGATAAATAAATGCAGGCACATCTTCGGGTGTGCTTTTTTTATGGCGTTGCGCAAGCGCCGGGCTGTACGCTATATCTTTTGCTTCCGGCGGTCGCAAAAGGATGCCGCTTCCATCCCTAACGCTAACTTCCAAAATTCATATCTTTGGGGAAACCACGCGTTATGAGACTGATTTCGCTTTTTGCCCTTCTTTTTTCAACATCTTTATTTGCCCAGCATTACCACGATTATGTAAACCCGATGATCGGAACCGGCGGGCACGGCCATACCTTTCCCGGCGCAACAGTGCCATTCGGAATGGTGCAGCTTTCGCCCGACACGCGAATCGACGGAAGTTGGGATGGCTGTTCGGGCTATCACTATTCCGATTCGGTGATTTACGGCTTCTCGCACACTCATTTGAATGGCACCGGCGTTTCTGATTTTGGCGATATCATGATCATGCCTACGATGGGCGAGCCAACCCTCCGCAAAGAAGATTATTCGTCATCTTTCTCACACGCTAACGAAACCGCCACGGCCGGATTTTATTCGGTGAAGCTGGACAAATTCGATATCAACGTTGAGCTGACTGCATCCGCAAGGGTTGGCCTTCATCAGTACACCTTCAATAAAAGCGGCAAAGCCAATTTGATACTCGACCTTAACCATCGCGATCACGTGATTATGGGAGAGGTTCGAATCATCGACGATAAAACAATCGAGGTCCAACGCGAAAGCGAGGCGTGGGCACGCGATCAGTACGTTTTTGCGCGAATTGAGTTTAGTAAGCCGCTGACGATCACTGCGGTCAACAACAACGCGTTCGCTCCTGCAAAAACAACTGAGAAATTCTTCGCCGGAAGCATTTTATCCCTTGCATTTACAACCGATGTCAAAAAAGGCGAGAAGCTGATGGTCAAGGTAGCGCTTTCGCCAACCGGCTACGAGGGCGCGAAAAAGAACATCACAGAACTGCCGGGATGGGATTTCAAAAAGACGCGACAACAAGCCGAAAAACTTTGGGATAAAGAGCTGTCAAAAATCGACATCAGCGAATCGGATAAAAACAAGCGCACGATTTTCTACACGGCGCTCTATCACACGATGATGCAGCCAAACATTGCGCAGGACATCGACGGGAAGTACCGCGGCCGCGACAATTCGACCCATCAGGCAGAAGGATTTGATTACTACAGCGTATTTTCGCTTTGGGACACATTCCGGGCAGCACATCCGCTGTACACCTTGATCGAGCGCAAGCGAACCGCTGATTTTATCAACACATTTTTAAAGCAATACGAACAGGGCGGCAGGCTTCCGGTTTGGGAACTGGCGTCCAACGAAACCGATTGCATGATTGGTTATCACTCCGTTTCGGTGATCGCAGATGCGATGGCAAAGGGAATCGAAGGATTTGATTGCGAGAAGGCATTTGTGGCGGCGAAACACAGTTCAATGTTGGATATTTTCGGTCTCGATGCGTACAAAAAAAGCGGATTTATTTCAATCGATGATGAACATGAAAGCGTTTCAAAGACCTTGGAATATGCATACGACGACTGGTGCATAGCGCAAATGGCGACAATTCTTAACAAACCGGTTGATTTCAGGTATTATATCCTGCGTTCACAAAACTGGAAAAATCTCTTCGATAAGCAAACCGGCTTTATGCGTCCGAAGAAAAATGGCGGCTGGGACAGTCCGTTTGATCCCCGCGAGGTGAACAACAATTTCACCGAAGGCAACTCGTGGCAGTATTCTTTTTTTGTTCCGCAGGACATCCCGGGCTTGATCGCAGCCCATGGCGGAAATGATCAATTTACAGCAAAGCTCGATTCCCTTTTTGTTGCACCGTCGGAAACAACTGGTCGGGAACAGGTTGACATCACCGGCCTCATCGGGCAATATGCCCACGGAAATGAGCCAAGCCATCACATGACGTATTTGTACGCTTTGGCGGGAAAACCAGAAAAAACCGCAGAGAAAGTAAAATTCATATTGGATAATTTTTACAAAAATGCGCCTGACGGCCTGATTGGCAATGAGGATTGCGGCCAGATGAGCGCCTGGTATGTGTTGAGTTCGCTTGGATTGTATGATGTTGCTCCGGGAAAGCTCAATGACCCGTGGACAGTCATCCCGCCGTATTTCAAAAGCGCAACAATCCATTTTGAAAACGGGAAATCGCAACAAAGAACATCGGCAACACCGCGCGCTCAACTTGCTTCGTTAGGATCAAAATCGACTCATTATAAGAAGCTGGCTTCACCGGTTTTGGTGACAGTTCCGGTTATTAGCGGATCAAAAGCCTTTAAAGACAAGCAGACAATTCAAATTGCAGCGGGTGATCCAAACGATAAGATATTCTATATGGTCATCGGAAAAAAAGACGATCTAAAGCCGTTTATTGAGTATTCAGCGGCGTTTGAAATTAAAAATTCAGCAACGGTAATCGCCTATTGCGAAAGGAATGCGCAAGAGAGTAGTCGCGTGACCGCCACCTTCTATAAAAAGCCGAACAATTATTCAATTGTTATCACCTCAAAATACAATAAACAATACCATGCCGGCGGCCCGGACGGACTTTTAGATGGCATTCTCGGAAACGAGAACTGGCGAAAAGGCGATTGGCAAGGTTATCAGGGACAGGATTTTGAGGCGGTAGTCGACCTGCAATCGGTACGAAAAATAAGCTCGATCAGTGCGCGTTTCCTTCACGACAGCCGCTCATGGATACTTATGCCAACGAAAGTTGTTTACTCGGTTTCGTCCGACAATAAAACTTTTACAGAAGTTAAAACAGTAGAAAATAGTTTTGATCCGAAGCGGTCGGATACGAAAATCGACAATTTTGAGGCCGATTTCAGCCCGGTCAGCGCCAGGTTTGTCAAAGTCCACGCAACCAATTTCGGGAAACTTCCCGAATGGCATCAGGGCGCGGGTGGCGAGGCATTTCTTTTCATTGACGAAATTGAAATCAAATGAGAGTTGCGCTAATTCAATCGGATCTTGTCTGGGAAGGAAAGCAGTCCAATCTGACTAATTTTCGCGATAAAATCAGGGGACTTAAAGGCAAAGCCGATTTAATCGTGCTTCCGGAGATGTTCAGCACCGGCTTTACGATGAATCCAAGTAATGTCGCAGAACCCATGTCTGGTGAGACTGTCCGCTGGATGATCCAAATGGCAAAAGAAGCCAATGCTGCGCTGTGCGGAAGCGTTGTCACTGAGGAATCGGGAAGTTTTCGAAACCGCTGTCTGTTTGTCAAGCCTTCGGGTGAAGTGGTTTACTACGACAAACGACATCTGTTTACCTTGGCAGGCGAACATCAAACATATTGTCGCGGAAATGAAAAGGTTGTTGTTACTTATAAAGACTTCCGGATTTGTCTGCAGGTCTGTTATGACTTGCGATTTCCGGCATTTTCCCGATACAATGACGATTATGACATGTTGATTTACGTGGCGAATTGGCCTGAACCGCGAATCGGAGCATGGGATGCGTTACTTAGGGCGAGGGCAATCGAAAATATGTGCTATGTTGCCGGAGTGAACCGCATTGGCGAAGATCCTAATGGAAATAAATATCCGGGCCATTCGCAGGTTTTTGATGTTTTTGGAAACAGTGTGGTCGAAACTTCGGCTGCAGAAGCAATTTTTATTACCGATGTAAACGTCGAAGATTTGCGAGAAGCCAGGAAGAGGTTTAATTTTCTGGAAGACCGCGATCAATTTACGGTAAATTAAAAGGTTGGTCAACATCCCAATTGGCGCGAACATCGACATCTTTCGGGAAATAAATCACCTCTTCACCTTGTCTCTTTTCAAGATAATTTCCAGTATCCCAGACTTTATTGGAATTATCATCATAGATAAGCCGCAACGTATAAACGGTCGGTTCGAGTGAATTGAAGTCAATGACGTCCGAGTTTTCTGAAAACTCACTTGCCACAACTTCGCCTTTCGCATTCGTAAGCTCAACAATAACGGGCCATCGTCGCACATTTTCCATTCGTACGCGAAGGTTTCCATAGTCGGATGTGTTTTTGGTTCCTATGGAAAAACTCAGCGAATCATTGGCTTTTCCGAAAAAATCGACCAGCGCGCCCGGAAGTGCAGTTATCTTATACTTTTGAAGAGGTTCGACAGGGAAGTTAAACTTTAATTGCATGTTGAACTCGTCGTAGTCGGTTGTGAATGCGACTGCCGCCGAATCTTTATTCGTAATCTTTAGCAGCGATTCGTCGATTTTCGCCAACGGTCGGGTTGCATTCAGCGTCAGTTTCTCGCGCAAGGGCAGAATATTGGTCTGACGAAGCGAAAATCCGAGTGTATCTTTTTTTTGCGGCTTGATCTTGACAGTGAACTGCTGGCTGATCTTGTTTTTAGTAACCGAAAGTTCCAGCGAATCGGCCTTGACCGGCTGATACCAGATGTGAAGCGAATCTTTTTGTGGCACTTTTGTCAGTACGGTCGGAATCACCGCCGTTCCATTTCGCAATTCACTTTTTAAACCAGCAGGATCGCCTTCATAAGCCATCAGGAGCTTGTTTCCGCTTGCCAGCGTGGGTTTTTGCGCCTTAAACGGAATAATTTCCTTAAACAGCTTTATTTCGTATAAGGTATCGTTTGGAATTGTAACGAACTTCCTGTTGAAACCGATTTTATCAGTCTTCGGATCAAACCTGTTATTTGAGGATTTATCTTTTAAAGCTATCAGTAAATATTTCCCGGCCTTTAGGTTTTCCAGCCGAAAAGTCTTCGCGCTGTCCAATGTATTTGTGATGTAACGCGGACTTTCCTTAAAAATCACCGAATCATTGAACTGCTCGTTGGCCTCGTAAAGCATAACGGATACAAAAGAATCGACCTTCTTATCGTGCGCGTCTTTAATCGTTCCTGAAAGGCTGAGCGAATCAATGAAGCTGCCTGTCGAAAATACATATTTGAATTGCGGATACGGGTTTCCTTCGTTGTTGTCGCGGATGCTTTGCCCAAAATTGAAACTATAGGTTGTATTCGGCAGCAGCGTGTCGCGGAATTTTATCGTAATTGTTTTTGTTGCTGTAAGTGGTGAAATTTCAGGCGCCTGTTTCATTGGCGGCGATACGATCAGCTGCTTGTTGGCATCTTTTAGCGTCACATATTCGTCAAATTCGAGCTTGATTTCATTTCCAGTAAAGCCGGTGCTGAAGTTTTTCGGAAAACTCGCTTTAAGAACTGGCGCGATTGTGTCTTTCGCACCGCCGGTAATATTTCCCCTTTTTGCGCAGCCAACAGTAATCGCCAGCATCGACGCAAATAGTAAGCGGGAAATTTTTCTCATTGCAGTCCGGTTTAAGCTACAAAATAACGACTATTATTATTTTTCAGAAACATTTTTTGAAATTATTGGCGGATCACGAATGCGACATGGCGATGCAGGCAATGCTAATTCTCGAGTTGGGAATTTTTAGCAAAGCACGGCCGCAAGCTTCCAACGTTGATCCGGTTGTAATGACATCATCAACGAGCAAAAAGTGCCGACCCGGTTGATTTATATCGGTTATGTCAAATGTTTCGGCAGATGTCGACCGCAACTGCAGGTTTTTCGAGGTTTGCGTTTTTGCATAAACCTGCCTTTTTAGAATTTGATCTTCGTATGAAATATTCAGGCCGGCCGCTAGCGCTCTGCCAAAGGATTCTACCTGGTTGTATCCTCGCTGCCGCAATCTTTTCGGGTGAAGCGGCACGGGAATTACGGCCTCAAATCGAAGTCGTTTCGCGGTTTCCGCAAGCTCCGAGGCGTACCAGCTTCCCAGGACTGCTCCAACCTCTTCGCGGCCTTTGTATTTCAGCTTGTGTATCATTTCCTGAACAATGCCTTTTTTGTTGAAAAAGCAAAATGCAGCGGCGAACTCAACCGGCAATCGACCATAAAATTTGCCAATTGCCTCGTTGTTCGGGTTCAGGTGAAAGTTTGTCAGCGGAATACGATGCCGGCACGACGTACAAATCACGGTTTCGGAAGAAAGAAGAAGTTCGTTGCATCCGGCGCAGACCGGAGGGAAGAAGAGATTGATCAGGCTTTTAAACATTTTGAATGGCTTTTATATTATAAATATAGATAATCATTCGATCCGACAATATTTTGATGGCACTTTTATATTTTTGCACCACTATGGCAAAACAGGACGATCTTTTTAAAAACGTCATTTCGCACGCGAAGGAATATGGTTTTACATTTCCTTCGAGCGAGGTTTACGACGGACTCAGCGCGGTGTATGATTACGGGCAAAATGGTGTTGAATTGAAGAAAAACATCCGTGAATATTGGTGGAAGGCAATGGTGCAGATGCACGAAAACATCGTCGGCCTCGATGCGGCTATTTTGATGCATCCCACAACCTGGAAGGCTTCCGGCCACGTAGACGCTTTCAATGATCCGTTAATCGACAATAAAGATTCGAAAAAACGATTTCGTGCAGACGTTCTGATTGAGGATTTTGCCGAAAAGCTGAACCAGAAAGCGGAAAAAGAGATAGAAAAGGCCCGGCAGCGATATGGCGAGTCCTTTAATGAAGAGGAATTCGTGTCGACGAATGCGCGAGTGAAGGAGTACAAAGCTCGTCAAAGGGAAATTCTCGAAAGAATGGCTCGCTCACTTGAAAATGAGGATTTGGCAGATGTAAAAGCACTTATTGAGGAACTCGAAATTGCCGATCCGGAAACAGGATCCCGCAATTGGACAGAGGTTCGGCAGTTTAACCTGATGTTTGGGACGAAACTGGGCGCTTCTGCCGACAATGCGATGGATTTATACCTTCGGCCAGAAACCGCGCAGGGAATTTTTGTGAATTTCCTGAATGTCCAAAAATCGGGAAGGATGAAAATTCCATTCGGAATCGCCCAGACCGGAAAGGCTTTCAGGAATGAGATCGTTGCGCGCCAGTTTATATTCCGGATGCGTGAATTCGAACAGATGGAAATGCAGTTTTTCGTTCGTCCAGGTGAAGAAATGCAATATTATGAATATTGGAAGACGACGCGCCTTAAGTGGCATTTGTCGCTAGGGTTGGGAAGGGAGAATTACCGATTCCACGATCACGAGAAGTTGGCACATTACGCGAACGCCGCTGCGGATATCGAGTTTAATTTCCCGTTTGGATTCAAGGAATTGGAAGGAATTCACTCACGAACCGATTTCGATTTGAAAGCACATGAGCAGTATTCAGGCAGGAAACTGCAATATTTTGATGCGGAGCTGAACCAGAATTACACACCTTATGTTGTGGAAACTTCTGTTGGTTTGGACAGGCTGTTCCTAGCCGTATTTTCAAAATCATTAAAGGAAGAAACATTGGAAGATGGTTCGGTACGTACGGTTTTGCAGCTTCCTTCGGTGTTGGCTCCAATAAAAGCGGCGGTCTTGCCACTCGTTAAAAAAGATGGACTACCTGAAGTGGCGCAGAAAATTGTCGCCGATCTCAAGTGGGATTTTAATGTTACCTACGACGAAAAAGATGCGGTTGGGCGCCGTTATAGAAGACAGGATGCGCTTGGAACTCCATTTTGTATTACCGTTGACCACCAAACCCTTGAAGACAACACAGTTACGCTGCGGCATCGCGATTCAATGTTGCAGGACCGAATTGATATTTCCAGGCTTCGTGAACTTATTGAAGCGGAAGTTTCGATTAAAAAATGGCTTATGAAGGCCATGTCTTAAGCTATCTTAATTGGTTGAGTTTCTACTGCGATTTTTAATTGCTGGTTCAGATTGTTTAATCTTGCGCTCGATAGCGAATTTTCAGGTTTCGTATCATGTTGCCAAGTTGTAATGCCGGTCGAGGTACCCGGCAAGGTGTTTTCTAATAGCTGATTGAAAATTGTTTGACTTCCTTTAGCGGCATTTATTAGCGAGGTAATTATTGCGAAGTGATTTTGCAATTCCGGTGTTGGTAAGTATTTCTCGATTTCTTCTTTACGCCTGTATTTCATTTTGGGTTTTGTATTCTTCAACAGCTGTAAGGCGTTTTCAAGTAGCCGGTCAAAGATTATATGTTGAAGTATTTCAGCAATTGCGATTGGCTTTGTAGTAAGATTTTCAAATTCAAGTCCGTAAAATTGAAGGATTACCGACCAGAATTGATCTGGAATTGTGAGGATATAATTGTATTGTGCATTTCCTGTGGATTCGACGCAGAATGCAGTAAATCGTTCCTTAATGTTCTGACGGTATCTGTGATATCCCGAATAAAACCGAATTTTCTCGTCAATCTCCTCACTTGATCGCAGCCAGGTTTCCGCGGCACGGGCATATTTAATTTCGCTTTGGAAAAGAAGACCGAGTTGATTACATTTTTTAATATAGGTGCTTCCTTCGGTTATGAGTTGTGGAGTGTAACCTAGTTTGCTGCTATTTCCTGAAGCTGATGTAATTTCAAAAGCGTGGGGCGACTTAATTTCCTCCAAAAATTCAATTGGCAGCGCGGTAAGCGAATTAATATGATCAAAGAAGCTACCAAAATCTTCAGTCAGGTTGAAAGCGGCCTGCAAGGAATTCTGCTCAATGATGTAGCTGCGATCAATTAGGATATAAGCCTCTACTTCAAACCTACTTCCTAATTTTAATTTCTGATTGGGCGCTCCGAATGCTGCTATTGAGGGTTGATCATATTTAGCCATTCTACAAGGTTTAGTTTTTCCGGTTCTACTACTACTTCAATAGCTGACAGGTTTGGGTTGACGAAATCGACAGCTCGAAGACGCTTCAATTTCTTAATAAGCAACCACGCAGTCTTCTGTGAGATTTTTAATTCCTTTCCCAACGCTGCAGATGAGAAGCTTTTTGTCGAAAGAAGCCATATTGCCATGAACCAAATGCGGAGTTGTATTCGCGAATTCTGGAATACGGTACCTGTCCGGGCGTTAAAATATTTTCCAGTGTCGCGGCATTTATATTTGGCGCCACTACAACGGTAAACTTTTGACAACGGTTCGAAAGGGCTTACTACGAGTCCATTCCATCGTATTAATTCAAGATGCTGAAGGCATTCCTGTTCGTCAGGGAAAAGCTCGATATTCATTGTACTTCTTTACACCTTATTATATTAGTGGTGTAAAGATATGCTAAAGTGATTCAATTTTGTGGGTTCTCTGTTGGTTTTGTCGTCTTTTTCTGCTTCTTGTAAAAAATATCAACATTTCGTCGATACTATAAACAGCGCGTTACAACGGTCCTACCTTTTGAATAATTTAGCAGTGCCCTACTACCTCTATTTACCCAGCTAATGCTTGCACTCGCAAGCAGATGAATTATCCCTACATAATAGTTGACGACAGCCAGGAAGGAATATTGAATACCCGAGCAATTGCGTCGGGGTTCCATAACCTGTCTTATGTGGGCGCAACAACTGATTTTGAGGAAGGAATCGATCTGGTTCTCGAGCACCGCCCCGCGCTGATCTTTTTGGAAATTTCGCCCGAGTCGGCTAACAGTAAGCTTTCGTTAAGTTTCATTAGCGAACTCCACCGATATTTAACCACGGTACCACAAATTATCATTACAACTAAGAATTCGGCGCTTGCTTTTGATGCGATAAAGTATGACGTCGCAGATTTTTTATTAAAGCCCCTCAAGCTGGCTGATTTTCGCAAAGGGATACTAAAACTGGAAAAGAAGACAGGCAATAGTGGGCCGCACATCGCATTGCCGGTTATTTTCCCGCCAACACCCTCGAGCCCTGCAATCGAACAACAACAATCAGTAAAAGCACCAGAAGTTGTTACCGCGCCCATTGAGAAAGAACCGGTCTCCAATGAGTCGGCCAAGGATTATATAACGGAAGGGATCGAAAGAGAAGAAAAGAAGCCGCTCGTAATCTGTGTAAAATCGTATGGAGACTATCGTTTTATAAACGCTAGCGACATCTGTTATCTTCAAGCAGACAACAACTCCACAGACATACATCTCAACAATGGGGAGATGATCACTGCGTTTAAAACATTAAAGCATTTCGAGAACGTTCTGGATCGTCCTTTTGTACGGATTCACAACAGTTATATTGTAAACTCCGATTACGTGTCGCGCATTCATACAGGTAACGCCGTATGTTATATTAAGAATTCAACCATTAAACTGCCATTCTCAAAATCATACAAAGAGAACGTAGATTCAATCCTTGAAACCATTATTCAGGGTAATTACCTCGAAATTTAGTTTCGTCTGCCTCTTGTAATACGCAATTCCACTATCAGACTGCTGCATTCTACCCAAAACGCCCGGAAACACTAGGCGTGCCGAGACTTGCTATATACTTTTACCCCGTGAAAGTGAAGTTCACAGACCCTAACAAGAACAGAACAATTATAAAGTCTCAAATTATGAAAAAAGCAATTTTAACCTTCGGACTATTTTCAATGATGTTAGTATTGACATCATTTACCTCTCCAGAGATTGGGGGGGGCTCAAAAATACCAACTAATCCAAATCCTTTACAGCGCGAAATTGGCGGAGGTTCAAAAGTACCAACTGAACCTGCTCCTTTTACTGCCGCTGCTGGGCAATACATTCCACAATCAATGAATCAATTGTAAAATTAGCCACAATAACGTAAAAAAGGGCCGTCATTTGACGGCCCTTTTTTATATTTGACGTATGCGATCGGTATTACAATTTATTTTCCTCCTATTTATTTTTCTATTATTTAATTGTCAGAATAAGCAGAAAAGCATAGCTGATTACCATGCAAGCTCCGATATGCTTAGTGATTCTTTATTAATGCCGTTGCCTGATGCGCAATTGTACAAGGTGAGCAGACGGGCTTTGCGTCAAGTAGCAATTTCGCATAACGATTCGTTAAAAGTTCATCATTTAAGCTTAATCGCTAACAATTTTTATAAAGTTCAGGATTGGCCTTCGTTCAATGAAACTACACAGGCATATATAGAAGTTGCAGCGGCGATCCACGACAGTAGTGAATTAGCCAAAGCGTATAGATTTAAAGCGGAATATTATAAGAATCTAAGCTCATTTGATAGTGCTTTTTATTTCTATACAAAATCTGAAAAACTTTATAAGAAACTGAAAGACAATATCAATTTAGGTAAGATCTATCTTAGAAAAGGAACAGTTCAATTTTACGCAAATGATTATTTGGGTGCAGATATCTCGACATCACAAGCGTACAATCTGTTACGGAATTCCGAGGATAAACAAACAATTTATCAGGTGACAAGCATGATGGGTATCATTGCTAACGAAATGAAAGATTATCCAAAAGCTATTCAAAAACATGGCGAAGCTCTACAAATTGTGCGCGACTATAGTCTGACTTCTCTTAATCAAGAAGCAACCTCATTAAATAACATTGGATATAGTTACCAAAATGCTAACGAGGACGCCAAAGCAATTGACAGTTTTACCGCGGCATTGCAAGATAAATCATTGAGAAATAAGGTTCCGGATCTATATGCAATATTGCTAGATAACTTAGCTTATTCAAAGTTCAAACTTAACGATTTTGAAGGTCTTCCACAACTATTTTTTAACGCCTTGCATGTTCGTGATAGCTTACGATTAAGTTCTGGCAGAGTAATAAGTAACCTTCATCTTTCAGAGTTTTACGCTCGCAATAAAGATACCGCGCGTGCCAAAACATTCGGTGAAATGGCACTAATAATTGCAAAGCAAGCAAATGCTTCGGGAGATTTACTTGCAGCCTTAAAACAGTTATCAGCGGTAGATAGGCAGAAAGCAAGCAACTATACCCAACAATATATTAAGATTAGCGATAGTTTACAAAATGCTGAGCGAAGTTCCCAGAACAAGCTTGCTCGAATTCAAGTTGAAACCGATGAAATTATTCAACAAAAGGATAGATTAGAAGAGCAAAATCGGAGTTTACTGTATTATTTTGTTGGAACTTTAATGATTGGCATCTTGTTATTTGTGATTCGTGCTCAAAGAGCAAGGAATCGAGAATTGCTTTTGAAGCAAGCTCAACAGAAAGCAAATGAAGATATTTACAATCTAATGATTTCTCAACAGAATAAAATTGAAGAAAGTCGCATAAAGGAAAAAAAACGTATTGCCCAGGAGTTACATGATGGTGTGCTGGGCAGATTGTTTGGCACTAGACTAAATTTGGACAGCCTAAATAAAGTAACAGATGAAACTGCGATACGCAAACGAGTAACGTACTTAAAGGAATTAAAAAATATTGAACAAGATATTCGAGAAATTTCTCATGATTTGAATCGGGAGAAATACGTACTAATAAATAATTTCTTAGCAATTCTCACGAATTTGATTGAGGAGCAAAAGAGTTTGTTCCCTACTGAAGTAGCCCTTACTGTTGATGAAAGTATTCAGTGGGATTTCATTAGCAATAGCTTAAAAATAAATTTTTATAGAATCATTCAGGAAGGGCTACAAAATATAAACAAATATGCGAATGCACGGAGAGTTTATATCGGGTTGCATTTAGTCAATCACAATTTATATTTGAAAATTTCAGATGATGGCGTAGGTTTTAATGTTGAGAATAAACGGAAAGGAATTGGCCTTCAAAACATGATGGCTCGGGTTCAAGAATTAAATGGTACAATGCAGATTAACTCACAAAGAGGACAAGGAACTACAATTGAGATTACCGTAATGGAGTCCCCCATCAATCACAGCCATGAGAACTAATAGAATTTTAATTGTGGATGATCATTTGCTTATTGTGGAAGCGATTAGGTCAGCAGTATTTTCTGTCACCGACAATGCGTATATAGATTATGCGATTAATAGCTCAGATGCAAAATCTATAATATTGAAAACGTTGAAGCCTTATGATTACATCATTATCGATTTATCAATCTATAATGCTTCCGAAAAAAGAACTGATACAGGTGAAGAAATTGCGCAATTTGCACGTCAGCATTTTCACAGTTGTGAATTGATTTTTATAACGTCGCATGTTGAGGCCATTAGGCTATATGATTTACGGCAAACATTTTTGCCTAGCGCCATTGTTGTCAAAAGTGATCTAAATAAGAAAACATTGGAGGTAATATTGCTTCAAATATTTAACGGCTCATCATACTTTTCACCTACAGCTTTAGATGCAATTGAAAAGCTAAAAGGCGTAAATAAATATTTAGATAATTATAATAGAAAAATTATAAGCTTACTTAGCAAGGGAATAAAAAGTAAAAATTTACCCGAATATCTTCCTCTTTCAATGAGTGCTATTGATAAAAGAAAAATATTCATAAAAGATTATTTTAACGTATCCACTGGAACTGACGAAGATATTGTTAGGGAAGCCCGCTCAGCGGGTTTTATTTAACGAAATGTGAAAATTATCTGTAAATATTATCCGCAGCGTTTAATACCTTGCAGGTATGAAGATTATGCTCATATACCTCTTTATCGTATTTTTACCCTTGCAGGTTAGGAGTTCAACATCACCATCTGAAGTACAAGAGGATCAATTTAGTCTTTTGGAAAATGCGAACATTCCTCTAAGAGATCGAAAGCAACTATTAGATAGATTATATTTTCAGCTACTATCAAATCCAAATACGAAGATTAACAGAAAAAAATTATTTCGCTGTTTAAACTATTTTTTTGTTTTCAATGAGTGGCGGCCTCTACATAATGCGACGTTAGAAACACTCGTGAAATGCGAAGATGTTAAAGATGTTGAGCATATTGGCTATTCCTATTTGTATCTCGGATATTTCTATATGTACACGAACGACAACCGTCAAGCATATACAGCTTTTCTTAAGGCAAAAAAGCTGTTTTTGTCTATAAATGATTCCGTAGCTCTTTGTAATTCGTATTTATCCATCGTGCAGCTACAATATTATCAGAACGATTATTGCACTGCGGATGCAAACATAATAAAAGCCATACGGCTTGCGAAGCAAGCGGCTGATACTGAGTTAGAATGTCAGTCATTAGTGTGGCTCGGTGTAATTTCAAATGAATTTTCAAATTTCGAAGAGGCTAGAGACTGCTTCCGTAAGGCTATAGCCTTGAATAACCATTGTTTTCGTCGTAGTAAATTTCTACAAGTAAACTGTCTTAGTTTAATTGCGTATAGTTATATTCAAGAGGGGGAAAGTGCAAAGAGCAGAAAAATAGTTAACTATTGTTTAAAGTACCGGCACTTATTAAAATTACACCCAGAACTGCATGCTCGGTTGCTAGATGATTTAGCTGAGATAAACATAATTACCGGTCATTCGGCTGCTGAAACGGTTCAACTTTTAAATGCTGCAAATCAAATCAGAAAAGATCACAATATTGACCTTGGAACAAATTATAATGCGTTATTATATTCCAAGTTATATTTATTAAATGGTAACACAACACTCGCGACCGATTATTCCAAAAAAGCGTACCTGATTTCAAAAAAATTTATTTGTCCTGGCGATATAATTTGTTCACTCAAGCAGATGATAAACGTCGCACCTTCTAAACCAATTATTCAAGAATACCTCAATCTCTCCGACAGCCTTCAACTTGCGGAATGTCGGTCCACCAATCAATTTGCACGAATTGCCTACGAAGCTGAAGAATTAACCAAAGAAAAGGAGCAGGCTGTACGGGCAAAAAACATTGCGCTCGGTATCATGATATTTGTAGCACTGCTGAGCACACTGCTCATCGTTAGGCTTGCACAAAAGCACAAGCAACGGAATCTTAAACAACTTCAGCTCCAGCAGGAACTCGACGAAACATTTTTTGAAGTGCATCACGAGACCGTTCAAAAGGTCGAGCAGGCTCGCTTTGCCGAGAAAAAGAGAATCGCAAGAGAGTTGCACGACGGCGTAATGAACCGTCTGTCAAGCGCAAGGCTGAATCTTTACAACCTCTCAGCTGCTAAAGAACCTGCGGATTTGGAAAAATATATAGGTTATGTAAACGACATAAAACAAATCGAGAAAGAAATCGGCCGTATTGCTAAAAACATCAACAATGTATTAGGCGCTGACGACACTAGTTTCACTTCACTATTGGAAAATTACATCAAAGAGCAGCAACCTATAATGAAAGCGAAACTGTCAATCAGTATCAGTGCCGAAATTGAATGGGATCTGGTCGCAAACGGACTCAAAATCAATATCTATCGGATTATCCAGGAGTCTTTGCAAAACGTCCGAAAGTATGCGCAGGCAACTTCCGCATCGATTACTGTTGAAAAAATACTTGATGACATTCATTTAACGATTACCGATGACGGGGTCGGATTCGATCCCGAAACGTTACGCTTCGGAATTGGGCTGCAAAATATAAATGAAAGGGCCGCCGAATTTTCTGGTGCTGTGGCTGTAGTGTCGAAGCCAGGCGAAGGAACGAAAATCCTGGTTAGGTTCGCAGACAGCTGCATCTTGGGCAAATCGGCATAACTATACGGAAAAACCGTACTTTGCCAGTGTAATGGCGATGTAACTTTCTCAATAAAAATGAGAATGTTTTTGTTCCTCATGCTGCTTTGTACAACGGCTAACAGTCAGCCCACGCTCTCGCCGTTCTACTGGCCAAAATCCGATGTTGAAATGACAGATTCAGCAATTTTCGATTACACAACCCTTCGCAGGGCAAAAGCTGCCATCTTACTCGATTTTACTGGCCGTAAAGCAATGCCAATTTCACAAGCGGATGTTGATCGGAAAATAAAGGAAGATAATTACTCCGAAGTATCAGCTAAATTTTCACAGCGAGGCATTATTGTGCAACTAACATTCAAAAGGCAAAATATTCCTTTCCTGTTTGATCCAAAATTCCCTGGACAGCTTCAGATGGATTCACTTAGCCTTCCATTCAAAACCACACTCCAGCCGGTCAGCGATCTTTACAGCACCGATGATACAAGACCAAAAGTTTACATCAACCAAAATTTAGGCTTCTGTAACGTCAACTATAGCGTTGCCATTATCGCTGGCCATAATTTCCCGAACAAGCTCGGACTGGATTTCATTTCGCGCTTTGACTGGATCATCGATTTTCGAGAAAGAAAAGTGTACTGCCGGAAAAACTGCATCGCCATGCAAACTGGCACCGAATTTAACCAGCCATACGGCGTGTCGATTATCGACGGGAAGATTATTGTCGTACACAAAAATGTGAAGATGAATAACTTTCGAATTGGCGACTCGGTGATTTCCGTAGATGGCGATACAATAACAGACGCGAATGTTCGCGAAAAGCTCCCACTCATCGAGAACGGTATAGCAGTTGGCCGACTCACATTTAAAAGCCAGTAATATGACGCGTGTTGTGGTGTTATTGCTATTATCATTCTGCGTGGGTTGTCAAAACGATCCGCATTCAGCGGCTGTACAAGCAATTAGGCACGACATTGCCACTGCATACATAAAATCAATACCCATACAAAAACGCAAAGTTTATAATTCAAGGGCGCTTAATTCCGTAGTCAAGCAAAAAAATGATTGCGAAACCCGCGATATGTTGGCTTCCATTGCGGGAAATAGCTGGTACCTGCAGGATCTTTCCTCATTGCGCACAGCGACATCGAAACTGAGATTGCTCTCGGTTGCAGTACCTGATTCAGTGAGCCTGTCGAAAGCCTGGCATTTTCGCGGACTATTATTCAGGGACTCGTCGCCCGACTCGTCGTTTGTGTGTTTTCAGAATGCTTTTACGATCGATCGAAAACTCGATGACAAAAGAGGACAGTCGAAAAATCTTCTCAACCTCGCTGCACTTCAATTAAAATATGGCGATTATCCCGGCTGCGAATCGAAAGTAAGGATTGTCCTTTCTCTGCTGAAAGATATGGACGAGCAAGGTTATTTGTACTTCAGATGTTACGAGCTTTTGGGATTAATGTATTACGAACTTGTCGAAATTCCCCAGTCGATAGCGTATTTTAATATTGCTATGACCACCGCAAAAAGCGACGGATTCACAGATCAAAATCGGACAATGGCGATTACATATAACAACCTCGGAAATTGTTATTACAAGCTGCGACGATTCCGGACTGCGATAAACTATTATGAAAAAGGATTACGATTATCCGATGCCGTTCGGGATATGCGGCTTTATGCAATATTACTCGACAACACGGGACTGGCGCACTACTCAAACAAAAACTACGAAAATGCACACTACTTTTTCCTTAGGTCAAAATACCTGAACAGCAAATCCGGCAATGTAGCTGCAATCGTCAAGACAAATCTCAGCCTGTCACAATACTATCGGATTAACGGAGACCTGACAACCGCGCAACGTTTTATTCACAGTGCAAATGATCTTGCAAACCAATATCGTCTGCCGCGTTCCCAAATGCAACCGCTATTGTACCTCGCTAATCTGTATCCTCAGCGCGCTTCGCATATTGCACACCGATATATTCACCTGCGCGACAGCATCACGCTTGCCGATCGAAGGATCAGGAATCGTTTTGCGCGGCGTGAATTCAATACGGATGAGATGGAAGAGGAAAGAGGTGACGCCAAATTGACTGCCTATATTTTCGGAGGGTCCGCTCTTGTCCTGATAATTGGCGGCTTCCTCATTTATAGGATAATGGAACAGCGTTCGAAGCAAAGAAAGCTGATTTTTGAACAGCGCCAGAAAAAGGCGAGCAACGACATCTACCGCAAAATGGACGAACGGCGCAAAGCGGTGCGGAATGCACAAAAAATGGAGAAAAGCCGTATTGCCACAGAACTTCAGGAATCGATCGTGACAAAACTGCGCGAAGCCAGAAAAAACCTGCTTGTTATAGAAACCAAATCAGATCCCGAAACACTTACGCGTTGCCTGAATTATCTTGATGACATACAGGATCTGGAAAAAGAACTGCGGCTGGTTGCGCATGATCTGGTCGAAGATCGGTTCTCGGAGCACGACAACTTCAATGTTATATTACGGACCATGCTCGATGAAGAAAAAAGTGTCAATGATGCGAAGGTTCATATAAATGTTTCGTACGAAGTTGATTGGAGCGCCATACGTGGCAAATTGAAGGTCACAATGTTCCGGATTTTACAACAAACGGTGAGGCACGCGTTACGATTCGGCAAGCCCAAAAATGTATACGTCACCCTCGATATTGACGAGAATATGCTTCAGGCGACCATCCATGATGACGGCTCTGAAATCAGTCCGCAAAAGCGCCGAACGAAAGCGATGATGAAGGAAGTTTCGCCGGGTCTGGATTCAGTTTCAGGCACTTTGGATATTTTATCCCAACCGGGCAACGGTACAACAATTATTGTAAATTTACCGCTGTAAAACACTTGGAGCAATGGGAAAATTAGTGCGTATTGTTATCGTGGACGACCATCCATTTATAATTGAAGGTTATAAAAATGCAATCAACAGCTATAGTCCGAACGAGTTTGAATTCAACATTACGCAGGCAAATAACTGCAAATCAGCCTACGAGTTGATCACAGAAACCGAAACGCCATTTGACATTGCTTTTTTCGACATCAGCATGCCATCGTATGAAGAAAAAGGAATTCATTCTGGTGAAGATCTCGCGCGGCTTATCAAGGAAGTGATGCCGGATTGCAAAGTAGTACTCCTGACGATGCATACCGAGTTGCTCAAAATCAACACAATCATCAAGAACATCAATCCAAACGGACTGATAATTAAGAACGATCTGACCTTCGACGAACTTTTGGTCGCATTCGATAAGATCCTTAAAAGCGAAAATTATTACAGCCAGACGGTAGTCAAGTTTGTCAGCCAATCGCAGTACGACAGCATAGACCTTGATCCGTTCGACAAACAGATATTATATCATTTATCAAAAGGCACGAAAACAAAAGACATCCCAAGTTTTGTCCCACTTTCATTAAGCGCTGTCGAAAAGAGAAAGCTGAATCTCAAGGAAATGCTCGAGGTAAAAGGAGGTAGCGATATTGAACTGATCAGCGAAGCAAGAAACAAGGGCCTTTTATAAAACAGTGCAAATGTGCGGGAAACCGTAACAACTTTTGCGGGAACCCGCAGCAATCCTTTGAAAGCACCAACATATCTTAGCACTGTAATTCTGAGCGAGTATTACGAACTTTGATGATGTTACGACCGGCTGCCCCCAAAGGCCGTAAGTACATTTTAATTTGACACAGGAAAAGCGATGCGAAAGTGTCGCTTTTTTTTATTCCGACAAAGCGTTCCAGCCGCGGGCTTTAAGTTCAATCTTTGTCCCGGCGCGCGTTACCAAATGCATTCCCTCGGAAGCCGTAACCATGTGCCCGATCACGGTCAGGTTCGGGTTTCCTTTTATCTTATCGAAATCGGACAACGCAACAGTGAACAACAATTCATAATCCTCGCCGCCATTGATGGCAACAGTAGTCGAATCGATGTTGAATTCTTCGCATGTCGAAATCAGTTGCGGATCGAGTGGAAGCTTTTCTTCAAACAGATTACATCCAACATGCGACTGCTTGCACAAATGCATGATTTCAGAAGACAGCCCATCCGAAATATCAATCATTGAAGTGGGTTTTACCTCTAGCGCATGCAGCAATGTCCGTATGTCTTTCCTGGCCTGGGGACGAAGTTGTCGTTCAATCAGGTAAGCATACGCTTCAAGATCGGGCTGAGAATTCGGATTTACCTGAAATACCTGCTTTTCCCTTTCAAGAACCTGCAATCCCATGTACGCCGCGCCCAGATCACCCGTGACAACCAACAAATCGTTTTCTTTTGCGCCGCTGCGGTATGCGATCTCGTTCTCATCAGCAATTCCCAAAGCAGTGATGCTGATGATAAGTCCTTTTTGTGATGAAGTCGTGTCGCCGCCAATCACATCGACTTTATAATCGGTCGCGGCAATGGCAATCCCGGCGAAGAGTTCTTCCAAAGCCTCCAGTGGGAATCGATTCGAAACCGCCACTGAAACCGTAATCTGTGTCGGCAATGCATTCATGGCACAGATATCCGATACATTCGCAACCACAGCCTTGTAACCAAGGTGCTTTAGTGGCATGTAGGCCAAATCAAAATGAACGCCTTCAACAAGCAGGTCGGTAGAAACCACCGTTTTTCTGCCAGTAAAATCGAGTACGGCGCCATCGTCGCCAATTCCTTTTAAAGTGGATTGTTGCGAAACCTGGAACTGTTTCGTTAAATGGTCAATCAGGCCAAATTCACCAAGCTGCGCGATAGAAGTGCGCTGTGGATTCTTATCTTCTAACATCGAGAATTCGTTAAATTTTGCGGAGTCTTAAAACAGTCTTAATCATTAAGTTTCAAAACCGCCATAAAAGCTTCCTGTGGAATTTCCACATTTCCTACCTGGCGCATCCGCTTTTTACCTTTTTTCTGCTTTTCCAAAAGTTTCCGTTTCCGGGAAATATCACCACCGTAACACTTGGCTGTAACGTCTTTTCTGAGCGCTTTCACGGTTTCACGGGCGATGATCTTCGCGCCGATTGCGGCCTGTATCGGAATGTCGAATTGTTGGCGCGGAATCAGCTCCTTCAGCTTTTCGGTCATTTTCTTGCCGATATTGTACGCATTGTCCGCGTGAATGAGTGCGGAAAGCGCATCAACAGTGTTCGCATTCAACAAAACGTCAACTTTTACAAGATTCGACGTCCGCATCCCAATCGGATGGTAGTCGAATGACGCGTAACCCTTTGATACCGTTTTCAGCCTGTCGTAAAAATCAAAAACGATTTCGGCAAGCGGCATGTCGAATGTCAATTCAACGCGCTCCGTGGTCAAATAGGTTTGATTGGTAATCTGTCCCCGTTTTTCGATACAAAGCGACATTACATTCCCAACAAAATCCGATTTGGTGATTATGGTCGCCTTGATATAAGGTTCTTCAACGCGATCGAGGCGCGAAGGCTCCGGAAGGTCGGACGGGTTGTTTACAATGATCGCCTTTTCCGGATCTTTTTTGACGTATGCATTATAGGAAACGTTCGGGACCGTGGTAATAACCGTCATGTCGAACTCGCGTTCAAGCCTTTCCTGAATGATTTCCATGTGAAGCATCCCGAGGAAGCCGCAACGGAAACCAAATCCCAGCGCCGCCGAGCTTTCCGCCTGAAAAACCAATGACGCATCGTTAAGCTGAAGCTTTTCCATCGAGGCGCGAAGTTCTTCGTAATCTTCAGTATCCACAGGGTAAATTCCGGCGAAAACCATCGGTTTTACATCTTCAAATCCCTGGATCATATTGGTGGTCGGCGTCTTGGCATCAGTGATCGTATCGCCCACCTTTACCTCTCGTGCTTCCTTTATTCCCGATATAAGATAACCGACATCGCCGGTCGAAATTACCTGCTTCGGAACCTGGTTGAGCTTTAAAGTGCCAACTTCATCCGCAAAATACTCATTTCCGGTAGCCATGAACTTGATCTTCTGGCCTTTCCTGATTTCACCGTTCTTAACCCGGAAAATAACCTCAATTCCGCGAAACGGGTTGTAAACCGAATCAAAAATCAACGCCTGCAAAGGCTCATCGGGCGAACCTTTCGGTGCCGGAACACGCTCAATGATCGCTTCCAGGATCTTATCCACGCCAAAACCGGTTTTCCCCGAAGCCGGAATAATATCTTCAAGTTTGCATCCCAAAAGGTCAACAATGTCGTCGCTGACTTCTTCCGGATTCGCGCTTGGAAGGTCAATTTTATTGAGTACCGGAATGATTTCCAAGTCATTTTCAAGAGCGAGGTACAAATTGGAAATCGTCTGTGCCTGGATGCTCTGCGCCGCATCAACGATCAACAGTGCGCCTTCGCAAGCGGCGATCGACCGCGAAACCTCGTATGAAAAATCAACGTGGCCGGGCGTATCGATGAGGTTCAGGATGTATTTTTCACCTTTGTAGGTATATTCCATCTGGATCGCGTGGCTCTTGATCGTGATCCCGCGCTCGCGCTCAAGGTCCATATTATCAAGTAGCTGCGCTTTTTCCTCGCGGGCAGTTACGGTCTCGGTTGCGCCCAGAAGCCTGTCGGCAAGCGTACTTTTCCCGTGATCGATGTGTGCAATAATGCAAAAATTGCGGATGTTCTTCATTTTCTCTTTCGTAAAATTCCCTGTTTTTGGGCGTTTCCCTTTAGCTCCGGCCTGCGCACCAGCAGTCAGGGCCGGGCTTTCCGCTGTAGCTTTTGCCTGCGTGCCGCGCAAAAGGCTGCCGCTGCAATCCCTAACGCGATGGGCCGGTAACAGTCTGCAAATGTACTTAAAAGTTACCTACAAATAGGGCAGTCTGAACGCGTTGAATTTAATTATCTGCCGAATTAAACCGAAAAAACTTGGCTGCGAAAATCATTTCTATATTTTTGTCGCAATAACATCAAAATCCAACAAAATGAAAAAAGTATTATTACTTGTTGCGGCGGTCGTAACTTCTGCTGTTTCAGCGCAGGACATCAAACTCGTAAAGGGCGACTTCAGCGCGCTTAAAGGCCAGAAAGACGTCAACGTAATCTTCGATTACAGCAAGCTGACAATCATGAAAGAGAAGAAAACCGAAGCGCAATACGTAGCCGACAGGTCGCAGGAACTCAACGAAAAAAACCGCGGAAACGGCGACATCTGGAAAAAGAAATGGGATTCAAGCAAGGAAATGATCTGGAACCCAAAATTTCTTGAGCTGCTGAATGTCGTACTTTCGAAAGAAAAGCAGGATATCGTTTTCCAGGAAGGGAAAAGCGATGCAAAATACACGCTTTTAGTTGACGCCGTTTGGATCTATCCGGGATGGGACGTTGCCATGATGAAGCAGCCTGCGAAAGTTTCATGCAACATCAAACTGGTTGAAACAGCAAATAAATCAAACGTGATCGCCGAAGTTACCAGCGAAAACGCACCGGGCGACCAGTGGGGAAATAACTTCAGCAATGAAAGCCGCATCGGCGAAGGATTTGCCAAGACCGGAAAGTCACTGGCAAAACTGATGCTTAAGAAAGGTTTGAAATAACCAACATCAATAATAAGACTAAATCCCTGTCGGAAGATGGGGATTTTTTATACCTAAAAGCATGAAAACAAGATACGTATTGCTTCTGTTTTTAATCTGCGGCGCTGCGAAAGCCCAACGATACAATCTCATAAGCGGTGATTTTTCCAACCTCAAGGGAATTTCCGAATATAATATTGTGTTTGACTATTCGGAGCTGACCGTACATGGTTTTGAATCGGAGACGGCTTACTTAAAGGACAAAATGGAAAAAAGAAGAACCAGGGAAGGCAAAGCAGAGGAATTTGAACGGAATTGGTATGAAAACCGACAAAATAAGTACGAGCCTAAATTTATAGAGTCGTTCAACAATCGTTTTGAAAAGAACGAAATCACGGTTGGTAAAAATCCCAACGCTAAATTTACCATGACCATTAAAACCACATGGATTTATCCGGGTTACAACGCGGTCGCTGCCGTAGAGCCCGCGAAAATCAGTGCTCTGGTAACGGTTAACGAAAGTGCTAATCCAAAAAACCAGCTAATTGCAGTGGAATTCAATAAGACAATCGGCCTTGAACACCGCATGCTTGAGTTTGACCAAGGTATCTGGATCGCCGGCGCCTACGAGAAACTCGCCAGGAATATTGCAATCCAGCTGAAAAGAGTTATGTAAAAAAAATCCCGCGACAAGCGGGATTTTTTTATGAATTTGCAGCATTCTCAGCTTTTTCTTTCGCTTCCATTTCAAGCATGTAAGCCATGTTCCGGATGACATTGTCGTGTTTTTTGACAAATGGATTGGTTTCATCCCAGACATAACCGGCGAGGACCGCGCAGATTTTCTTTTTCACGTCCGGGTTTTCCGGCTGGTGGAAAAACAGCGTCTGAAGATTTCCGGTGTACCACTCATTAACATAAGTTGTAAATACGCTGATACCTTTTTTCATATACCCGGTATATTCGGTTTCCCAATCTACCGTTTCGCCCGCGGCTTCCTTCAGATAAAGTTTTGCTGCAAGCATCCCGGATTCGGTTGCAAAAGCGACGCCCGAAGAGAACACGGGATCAAGGAATTCAGAGCTGTTTCCGGTCAGCGCAAAGCCATCGCCGTAAAGTCGCTTTACCGAGCGCGAATAATTTTCAAGCTTAACCGGCTCGAATACAAATTCACAGTTACGGTAGCGATCCCTGTAATAATCGGACGATTCAATCGCATTCGTCAACGCTTCGCGATTGTTTTTATCAGCAGAAAGTGAGTTGATGTAATCCGTTGGGCCGACAATTCCGATGCTCGTATTTCCATTTGAAAAAGGAATTACCCAGAGCCACGTATCGGTGCTCAGAACGTCGAAAGAAATCATCGTTCCCTCTTCGCCCTCGGGCCGGGTATTATCAATTACATGCGTAAAAATAGAAGAATGCGGAGACAACTTCGATGGGCTGTCAAGATCCAGCAACCTTGGAAGCACGCGGCCGTAACCGCTCGAGTCAATCAGGAATTTCGCGTGGATTTCCCGTTCTTCGCCGTTTTTGCCTTTAACAGTTGTAATCGAATTCTTCCCTTCAAAACGCACTGCCGTCACTTCGGTTTCAAATTCCAGATCAACGCCTTTTCGTATAACTTCCTGAGCCATAGTATTGTCGAAGTCGGCACGAGGCACTTGCCAGGTCCAATCCCAACCTTCGCCATACTTATCGCTGAAGTCAAAAACGCAGATTTCTTCACCCCTTATAAAACGCGCTCCCGGCTTCTTTTCAAAATTCATTGCATTTAGCGCGTCAAAAAGCCCGGCTTCGGCGAAATGGTCCATTACGCGCGGAATCAGGCTCTCGCCCACAACCAATCTCGGGAAAAGCGTTTTTTCCACAATCTTGACTTTCACATTGTTGTTGTGCAGGTGAGAAGCGGAAACACATCCCGAAGGTCCGGCACCGATGATTAAAACATCTACATATTCCTTGATCATTTTTTGAGAATTATTGATTAATATTGCGGGTTCCAAATTAAACATAATTATTTCAATCCTGAAAAACTAAATTCAGTTATAACAATCGCTTGAATGAAGACGATCAATGAGTTCCTGGAGCTGGCCGATTTTGAATCAGTACTATTCGACAATCATAAAATAGAAATTAGTCCCGCAGTGCTGGAGCGCACCACCGACAGCTTCGAATTTTTAAAAGAATTCTCCGAAAATAAAATTATCTATGGTGTAAACACCGGGTTCGGCCCGATGGCGCAATACCGAATTAAAGACGAAGACCGGCTTCAGCTTCAGTTCAACCTGATACGAAGCCACTCGTCAGGGACAGGCAAACCACTTGACCCGGTTTATGTCAAAGCTTCAATCCTGGCGCGCTTGAATACGCTGTCCCTCGGAATGTCGGGCGTGCATCCGTCGCTGATCAACCTGATGGCCGAGCTGATCAACCGCGACATTACTCCGCTGATTTTTGAACACGGCGGCGTGGGCGCAAGTGGCGATCTAGTGCAATTGGCTCATTTGGCGCTGGTCCTGATTGGCGAAGGCGAAGTTTTCTATAAAGGTGAAAGAATCCCGACTGCAACTGCCTTTGAAAAAGAAGGCCTTGAACCGATAAATGTCGAGATTCGCGAAGGTCTCGCACTGATGAACGGAACTTCGGTAATGACCGGAATCGGTGTTGTTAATGTGCATTTTGCCAAAAAGCTTCTCGATTGGTCAATTATCAGTTCCTGCGCGATCAATGAGATCGTACAGGCGTATGATGATCATTATTCTGCAGAATTGAATAATACCAAAAGGCATCGCGGACAACAGCTTGTCGCCCAACGCATGCGCGACGGACTCAAAGGCAGTTCGCTTATCCGCAAACGGGAAGAACACCTTTATTCGGGTGAAAATAATGAAGACGTTTTCAAGGAAAAAGTGCAGGAATATTATTCTTTGCGCTGCGTTCCGCAGATCCTCGGGCCGGTTCTCGACACAATCGATCATACCGCCGAAACCCTCGAAAACGAATTCAACTCGGCAAACGACAATCCCATCATCGACGTAAAAAACAAGCACGTTTACCACGGAGGAAATTTCCATGGCGATTATATTGCGCTCGAAATGGACAAGCTGAAGATCGCAATTACAAAACTTACAATGCTCGCCGAGCGGCAGCTGAATTATTTGCTGAACTCTAAGATTAACGAAGTGCTTCCTCCATTCGCTAATCTGGGAACGCTGGGTTTCAACTTCGGGATGCAAGGCGTGCAATTTACAGCCGTGTCAACTACCGCTGAAAACCAGATGTTGTCCAATCCGATGTACGTCCACAGCATTCCCAACAATAACGACAACCAGGATATCGTGAGCATGGGAACGAATGCCGCCGTCATCACCGCAAAAGTCGTCGACAATGCGTTTGAAGTTCTTGCCATCGAAATGATCACCATCGTGCAATCGATTGACGCGCTCGAACAGAAAGACAAAATATCGCCGGTTACGCGCAAGATGTACGATACCATTCGCGAAATTGTGCCGGTTTTCAAGGAAGACATGGTCATGTATCCGATAATCCTGAAGGTCAAGGAAATGCTAAAATCAAAAACCATATAACAAGCAATAATTACTATTATGAAAAAACTTTTACTTTTTGCATTGATTTTTGTACAAATGGTAAGCGCTCAGGAGCTTGCGCTGGTCAGGAAAGACGGAAGGTTCGGATACGTGAATAAATCCGGTGAGTTCGTCATCCAGCCTAAATTCAAAACCGCCAAAAGTTTCTCTGACGGTCTCGCAGCCGTTGAAGACAATAAAAAATGGGGTTTTATCAATCCGAAAGGCGAGTGGGTAATTCCGGCGACTTTTGACGATGCAAAATATTTTGACAGCGGAATCTGCGTGGTGGCTAAAGACAAGCGGTGGTTCTACATCAACAAAAAAGGGGAAACGCTTCAAGGCCCGACAACAGATAAGATCTACGATTTCGAAGACGGAATTGCTTTCATCAAGATCGGTGATAAAATTGGCTTTATGGATTCAAAGTTTAAAATCATTCTCGAGCCAAAATACCAATTGATCAAATCGTTTGAAAATGGTTTTGCGCGTGTCAAAAACAACGATCGCTGGGGAATAATCGATCAATACGGAAAAGTCGTTGTCGAAGTGATCTATGATGAGGTTGGAAACTTCTACAAAGGAACGACCTGGGCAAAGAATGGCGATACTTTCGGCCTGGTGACCAACGGAAAATTCCTTGCTCTTGACGGAGTGGATAAAATCTATGATTTTTACAAGCAGGATCTGACTTACGCCCGGAAAAAAGACCGCGTGGGATTCATCGACCTGAAAGGGAATTGGGTAATCGAGCCAAAATTTGACAAAGCTCGCGCCTTTGTAAACAACCTTGCGCCGGTAGCCGTCGGAAAAAAATGGGGTTACATCAATACAAAGGGAACTTTTGTAATCGAACCTGCGTTTGACGATGCCGAAGTTTTCAGTCCGGACGGGTTGGCTCCTGTGCGCGAAAAGGACTGGGGTTTCATCAACGAAAGTGGGAAAGTGGTTATTCCAACCCAATACGGAATCACTGCCGGAGGCTTGTTCTCAATTTTTAAAGACGAGGACAAAGGCTTCGTCAAAGGGATCGCAAGGGTGAAAAACGATAAAAAGTGGGGCTTCATCAATAAAGAAGGACAAGTGTTGGGCAACCAATGGTTTGAAAACGCGGAACTGTTCAATAAATAAAAACACAGATTGCTTATGAAATGTGCATTGGTAACCGGAGGCTCGAGAGGAATTGGACGTGCAATTTGCAAACAGCTTGCAACCGACCTGAAGTATCATATCCTGATCAACTATCAGTCAAATAAAGCTGCTGCCGAAGAAACGCTTGAACTTGTAAAACAAGCCGGCGCTTCAGGTGAAATCCTGCACTTTGATGTTGCCGATGCTGAAAGCGTACAATCCGCGCTCACGCAATGGCAAGAGAACAATCCGGCGGCACTTGTCGAGGTTATCGTCAACAATGCCGGAATCACGCGTGACGGACTTTTCATGTGGATGAGCCGCGAAGATTGGTCGGACGTCATCAACACAAGCCTCAACGGATTTTTCAATGTCACGAACTTTTTCATGCAAAAGATGCTTCGCAACAAATACGGACGGATCATCAACATGGCATCGGTTTCAGGTGTAAAAGGAACGCCGGGCCAAACCAATTATTCGGCGGCAAAAGGCGCTATAGTAGCCGCGACGAAAGCACTCGCGCAAGAAGTCGCCAAGCGGAACATCACTGTGAACGCAGTTGCTCCGGGCTTCATCAGGACCGACATGACCGGGCAGCTCGACGAAAAAGAACTGGTAAAACTGGTGCCGGCAAACCGTTTTGGCGAACCAGAAGAAGTTGCCAACCTCGTTAGTTTCCTGGCTTCGGACAAAGCCGGTTACATCAACGGCGAAATCATAAATATCAACGGCGGAATATATTCATAGATTAATGAGCAGAAGAGTTGTCATAACAGGGATGGGAATTTATTCCTGCATTGGGACATCATTGGATGAGGTAAAGGAGTCACTTTACCGCGGGAAATCGGGAATTCAGCTTGATGAAGAACGTACGGCTTTTGGATTCAGGTCCGCTTTGACGGGAATGGTTCCACGGCCCGACTTAAAGGAACTGCTGAACCGCCGGCAACGCATAAGCATTGGCGAAGAAACCGAATACGCCTACATGGCAACGATCGAAGCTTTGAGAAATGCGGGAATTGAGGATTCTTTTTTTGATTCGAATGAGGTCGGAATCATGTACGGAAACGACAGCGTTTCCAAAGCAATCATTGAGGCAACCGACATCATCCGTGAGAAAAAGGACACCGCGCTTATCGGCTCGGGTGCAATTTTTAAGTCGATGAACTCAACCGTGACAATGAACTTGTCAACGATTTTCCGCCTTCGCGGGGTAAATCTTACGGTCAGCGCGGCCTGTGCCAGCGGATCACATTCTATCGGGTTAGCCTATTTCCTGATCAAGAACGGATTTCAGGACATGATCATTTCAGGTGGCGCGCAGGAAATCAATAAATATGCGATGAGCAGCTTTGACGGACTTGGCGTATTTTCCCCGCGAGAAGAAGATCCCGCAAAAGCCTCACGGCCATTCGATTCGGCCCGTGATGGCCTGGTTCCAAGCGGCGGTGGCGCAACATTGATCCTTGAAAGCTACGAATCAGCGGTGAAACGCGGCGCAACGATTATCGCTGAAGTTTGTGGTTACGGATTTTCGTCAAACGGCGGACATATATCAACTCCAAATGTCGACGGGCCGTCAACGGCAATGCGGCGGGCTCTGGAGGACGCAGGCGTGAATCCATCAGAAATCGATTATATTAACGCACATGCCACTTCAACACCGGTTGGCGATGCGAACGAAGCAAAAGCCATTGTTGAGGTATTTGGCGAGAGCGGGCCGTACGTCAGCTCGACGAAATCCATGACCGGCCACGAATGCTGGATGGCGGGCGCAAGCGAAGTGATTTATTCGATATTGATGATGCAGAATTCGTTCATCGCACCTAATGTAAATCTCGAAAATCCAGATGCCGATTCGTCCAAATTAAATCTCGTGAAAACAACCTTAAATAAAAAAATAGACATATTTTTGTCAAATTCCTTCGGATTTGGCGGTACAAATTCGGCATTAGTTGTAAAAAAGTTTAAAGAGAGCGATGAATAAAGAAGAAATTATAGAGAAGATAAACGGTTTTTTGGCTGACGAATTTGAAGTTGATGCAAATGATATAACTCCTGAAGCTAACCTGAAAGACACTCTTGGACTTGACAGTCTTGACTATGTGGATCTGGTAGTTTCGATCGAATCGAATTTCGGCGTGAAACTCGTTGAAGCCGACTTCGTTGGAGTCGCGTCTTTCCAAAGTTTCTACGACCTGATCGAGAATAAGATTAAAGCATTGAAATAATAAATGAGCGAATGGGACGGCAAGTCTAAAGGTACCGTCTTAGGGTACAGGATCTTTGTCTTTTTTATCAGGAATATCGGGATCCGCTCAGCTTACTTCATCCTTTATTTTGTTGCGGCCTATTATTTTCTTTTCCTGAAGAAAAGCAACAGGGCAATCTATGCCTATTTCCGCCATCGCCACGGTTACTCTGACTGGCGGGCGCGCGTCAACGTTTATAAAAGTTATTATTGCTTCGGACAGACATTGATCGACAAGGTTTCGATTGCTGCCGGAATGCGCAACAAGTTTACCTACGAATTTGACGGGGTCGAAATATTGCTGCGGCTCCTCGAGCAAAAACAAGGCGCGGTTTTAATCAGTGCGCACGTCGGTAATTTTGAAATTGCCGAATTTTTCTTCAGTGAACTCGACCTCGATTTCAGAATTAATCTCGTAACGACCGATCTCGAACATTCCGCGATCAAATCCTACCTGGAAAGCATCAGCAAGAAATCCTCAATCCGATTCATAATCATCAAAGACGACCTTTCGCATATCTTCGAAATCAACGGCGCCTTGACCCGAAACGAACTCGTTTGCTTTACCGGCGATCGTTATTTTGAAGGCGTGAAATTTCTCACACACGATTTCCTCGGCGCCGAAGCTGCATTTCCTGCGGGGCCATTCCTGATCGCTTCAAGGCTTAAAGTTCCCGTTGTGTTTGTGTATGTAATGAAGGAACGCAACCAGCATTACCATTTGTTTGCTCGCGAAGCCGAAGTAAAACACCGCGACGAACGTGCGCTGCTTAAAGCCTACGTCAATAGCGTCGAGTCAATTGTGCGCCGATATCCGTTGCAGTGGTTCAATTATTTTGATTTTTGGAAAAAACCGTCGGCAAATCCCTGATCGAATTATGGCATCCAAATGTCCAAAACCACAAACTATGGAGCAATTTGATACAATCGTAATCGGATCAGGAGTAGGCGGACTTGCGGCAGCAATTTGCCTTACACGCGCCGGCCAAAGGGTTCTTGTGCTCGAACAACATTATGTGCCGGGCGGCTGGAGCCACAGCTTTACCCTGAACGGACAACGGTTTAGCCCCGGCGTGCATTATGTTGGCCTGCTCGAAGACGGTAAGTCGACTAATGAACTTTATCGCGGCCTAGGCATCGCAAACGATCTCGTCTTTTTCAAACTTAATCCGAAAGCTTACGAACACTGCCTGATCAATGGCGAACAGTTCGACCTTCCTGCCGGAATTGAAAATCTCAAAAATACGCTTTGTGCAAAATTTCCACACGAGCGCAAGGGAATTATAAAATATTTGAAACTGGTCGAAAACGTAAGCCTGGAACTTCAATTAATGCCGAAACTCAAAGGTTTATGGCAACAGATAACCGTTCCGTTTCGGACGAAGAATTTTGGAAAGACAGCGCTTTTTCCACTAAAAAAAGTCATCGGATGGTATATCAAAGATCCGATGCTGAAGGCTGTACTTAATATCCAATGTGGCGATCACGGGCTTCCGCCAAAAACAGCGTGTTTTCCGGTTCATTGTAGCGTCATGAGCCATTATTTCGATGGTGGATATTATCCGATGGGCGGCGGCGGCGGACTCGTGAAGGCGATGACGAATGCCGTAAAGCGCTATGGCGGCGAGGTTCGCGTAAAACAAGCGGTCGATAAGATCATTGTTGGGAATAATCAGGCGAAAGGTGTTGTTTTAAAAGACGGCACAAAAATTTTCGCAAAAAACATACTTTCGAACGCCGATCCGTCAACTACATATCTCGATTTGATAGGGAAAGAACATCTGGGCAAAAAACTACAGAAAAAACTCGCAGGAACGAAATATTCGGTGACTTCATTGATTCTTTTCCTGACCTTGGATATTGATGTTACGCTGTACGGAGTTGATTCTGGGAATATTTGGATGATGGCTTCGGACGATCTTGATGCCAACTTCGAATCCCTGATGAATACTGAAATTACAAGCGGCGAATCGTTTCCTGCAGTCTTTATCAGTTGCACGACTCTTAAAGATCCGGTCAGCTTTAACGGGCGTTACCACAATTTCGAAATCGTAACCTATGTCAATTACGACAGTCTGGAAAAATTCAACGGATTGGAAGATTATCATAGTCCGCAGTATGCGGATTTCAAACAAAGAGTGATTTCGAAGCTGCTGAATAATCTCGCGCAGGTGATTCCAACGGTAAAAGAGCATGTTGTCCAGGCCGAACTCGGAACACCAAAAACAAATCAATTTTACATCAATGCGACCCGCGGAAACGTTTACGGCACCGAAAAGATCCTTAGGCAGGTTGGGCCATTTTCGTTTAAAAACAAATCTGAAATTGAAAATCTCTACCTCTGCGGCGCGAGCACGTTGTCTCACGGCGTAGGCGGTGCGACCAATTCCGGAGTAATGGCTGCAGCAAGCATATTGCAATGTCACTACGAGGATTTGCTGGTTGGCGATCCGGATCAAAAACTTCGCATTTATGATGCCGACGATCCTGAATCGTGGCCTGATTGGGTGCATGTTAAAAGGTCGGATAAGGTCAGGACCTTTAAAGAAATTGGTTAATTTCGCACCCAGTTTCAAGCAAATATAACTAGCGTGACAAATGTTCTTGTAGTTTATTATAGCCAATCGGGGCAATTGAAGGAAATCGCAAACCAGATTACCGCTCCACTGGCATCCAGTGAAGATATCAACCTGGTTTTTCACCGCATCACGCCAGTTCGAGGGTTTCCTTTCCCGTGGACAAAGAAAAAATTTTTTGATGTATTTCCTGAATCGTTCCGGCAGGTTCCGTGTTCACTAAAACCGGTTCCGACTCAGATTCTTGAGCAGAAATACGACCTTGTTCTCCTTTGCTACACCGTTTGGTACCTTTCGCCGTCAATTCCTGTAAACTCGTTTTTGAAAAGTCCGGAAGCCGCACAGCTGCTAAACGGCGTGCCTGTTATCACGATAAGCGGATCGCGCAACATGTGGTTTATGGCTCAGGAAAAAGTGAAAGCGCTTCTGTCGGCAAACAACGCTAAATTAAAAGGAAATATCGCCTTGGTTGACCGAGCTGCAAATCTTGTCAGCGTCGTGACGATCGTCCGTTGGATGTTTTCCGGGATGAAAAAACGGCATCTTGGGATTTTTCCGCTTCCCGGCGTATCCGAAAAAGACATTACAGATTCGAAACGTTTTGGCAGATTGATTTTGCGCGCACTGGAAGAGGGAAAGTTAGATACGCTCCAGCCAAAATTGGTCCGCTCGGGAGCAGTAAAAATCAGTTCCTATCTCCTCCGTGTTGACAAAACTGCAAATAAAATTTTTAAAAAATGGTCCGCACTGATCGCATCGAAGAAGCGGTCTCGACGCACCTGGCTTAAGGTTTTTAATATTTATTTGTTGCTTGCAATTTGGTTAATATCGCCAATAGTCTATATCTTGCACGCCATTACTTATCCGTTTCAAATTCGGAAAATAAAGAAACAAACCGCTTATTTTCAAGGGGTTTACCAACAATAATATGTTTGACGTCTATATAACAAAAACAGGGAAATTTCTGCCGAATGAACCTATTTCCAACGATGAAATGGAATCGTATCTTGGGATGATAAACGAAGCGGCTTCGAAAGCGCGGCGCCTTGTTTTACGAAATAACAAAATTGTCAGCCGCTATTACGCGATCGACAAGAATGGCAGCAGCACGCATTCAAATGCCGAGTTGACCCGCAACGCTGTCGAAAAGCTCTTTGACGGTCATTTTGCGTCCAAAGACATGCAATTGCTGTCATGTGGAACGGCCACGCCAGACTCGTTTTTGCCGTCGCATGCGGCAATGGTGCACGGACTCCTGAAAAATCATTCGGTCGAGTTAAATTCATCAACGGGAATCTGTTGCGCAGGAATGAATTCTCTGAAATACGGCTTTTTATCCGTGCGTTCCGGAAATACTGAAAACGCCGTCTGCACCGGTTCCGAGAAAGTTTCAACATGGATGCTTTCAAGTAAATACGAACAGGAAGTCGACAATCTGAAAAAACTCGAAGAACAGCCCGTGATTGCCTTCCGGAAAGATTTTTTGCGATGGATGCTTTCCGACGGAGCAGGAGCAATGCTGCTCGAAAATAAGCCGTCCGGCGACGTTTCGCTGAAAATCGAATGGATGGAGTCGTTTTCGTATGCGCACCAACTCGAAGCGTGCATGTATGCCGGCGGCGATAAAATTGCCGATGGAACTATAAAATCCTGGAGCGAATACCGTCCCGAAGAATGGATAACCGAATCAATTTTTTCAATAAAGCAGGACGTAAAGCTGCTTGACGAGCATATTCTGGTAAAAGGCGCTGAAAGCATGAGCGCGGCGTTGGCAAAACACAATGTAAAATCGAGCGAAATCGATTACTTCGTACCGCACGTGTCATCTCACTATTTTGTTCAAGGCCTGAGGAATGCGCTTGACGAAAAAGGTGTTGGCGTTCCCACCGAAAACTGGTTTATGAACCTTTCGCGCGTCGGAAATGTCGGCTCAGCTTCTATTTACCTGGCACTTGAAGAGCTGATGAATTCCGCAAGCCTGCAAAAAGGCCAGAAAATCTTATTGTCTGTTCCTGAAAGCGGCCGATTTTCGTATGCGTATGCTTATTTAACCGTTTGCTAATGGAATCCAAACAAACACATACCAAAGAATTCGTTCAGCAATTGATCCCGCAAAAGTGGCCGTTCGTAATGGTCGACGCGCTGCATTCCTATTCAGAAACAGAGATTGTTTCCGGACTCGAAATAGCTGAGGACAATCTGTTCGTGCGCGATTCCCGCCTTGCCGAAGCCGGGTTGGTTGAACACATGGCGCAATCGGTTGCACTGCACACCGGCTACCAATTTTTCCTGCGCAATGAGCCCGCACCAACGGGTTATATCGGGGCAATAAGCTCAATATCGATTCAGCGATTGCCGGAATTGGGCGAAAAAGTTATTACAACAGTCCGAATCCTGCAGGAATTTGGCGGAATTACGCTGGTTGACATTTCATCAAAGATCGGCGATGAGGAAATTGCTGTCGGACAAATGAAAACCGTGCTCGCAAAATAATGGAAGCGCCAATCGACATAAAAATTTTTCTTCCGCACCGCCCGCCGATGCTGATGGTTGATATGATCAGCCACATCGACGACGAACGTGTTGATACTTATTTTGAACTCAAGCCCGACAATATTTTCATCAGCAATGGCACTTTATGTGAAGCAGGCCTGATCGAAAATGCCGCGCAGACCTGTTCGGCAATCGTGGCCAAAGATTACTTCGTTGATGAAAACAACGAAAGTCGCGACGGCGTAAAAGTCATTGGCTTTATCAGTGCATTAAAATCGATGCGGATATTGGCCTTGCCGGAAGTTGGCACGACTATCACGACTAGAGCGGCGCTCGTGTCGAAATTTCAAACCGAAGAATATACGCTCTGCACCATGAGCTGCAGGACTTTCAGCGGCGAAACCCTGCTGATCGAAGGCGAAATCAATCTCATCATACGCGAAGTGGCAGCCGAAGCCGAACCTGAAAACGGCATTTCAATTTAATCCGGATTGCGATGAAAAAAGACGAAGTTCCACAGGACGAAGGCACGCTTTCGAAAAACAGCATTCGCGAAGTTGTCTATGCAACCGATGAAACCGGAAATTATACAACGGCGTTAAGCACCGGCTGGGAACCGAAATCGATCGCGCTTTCCAATTCACTCGAAGACATTAACGAACGTATCGCTGCAGCGAAAGAAGCCGTGGCAAACGGAAAGCTAAGCCCGATCGGTTATTTTATGGAACTTAACCGAATGGATCTCGGAATACTTTCCAGTTACGCCCGAATCTGGAAGTGGCGCGTAAAACGTCATTTCGAACCGATGAATTTTCGGAAGCTCAACGAACGGACTTTAAAAAAATATGCTGATGCGTTTAATATCAGCGTTCACGAATTAAAAAACTTCAGCGGAAAATAATGCAAACCAACTATCAGCACCGGCAATCGGCGCACTGCGAAAACGGCGTCGCATCAGGACTGCTGCGGCATAAAGGACTCGACGTCAGTGAGCCAATGGTTTTCGGGATCGGTTCGGGATTGTTTTTCGTTTACATTCCCTTTATTAAAGTCAATCACGCTCCGGCAATCAGCTACAGGCCGTTGCCCGGATTGATATTCAACAAGCTGGCAAAAAGACTGAACCTGAAGATTCGACGCGTCAAGTTCACCGACCAGCAAAAGGCAATGGCAGCCCTCGATTCGAACCTCGAAAAAAACATTCCGACGGGATTGCAGGTTGGCGTTTACAACCTGTCGTACTTTCCCGACGAATATCGGTTCCATTTTAATGCGCACAATCTGGTGGTTTACGGTAAAACCGATTCGCACTACCTTGTCAGCGACCCGGTAATGGAAACCACGACCACGTTAACTTTCGATGAACTCGAAAAAGTGCGTTTTGCCAAAGGCGCATTTGCTCCACGCGGCCAAATGTATTATCCGGTCCAAATTCCAGCCGACGCCGATCTTCGCCAGGCGATACTGAAGGGAATAAAAAATACCTGCCGCAACATGCTTGCACCGGTTCCGCTTGTGGGCGTCAAAGGAATGCGGTATGTTGCAAAGCAAATTCGCAAATGGCCGATACAACACGGAACAAAAAAAGCCAATCATTATCTGGCGCAGATTGTCCGGATGCAGGAAGAAATTGGTACCGGCGGCGGCGGATTTCGATTTATTTACGCCGCTTTCTTGCAGGAAGCTGCAGCAATTTTGAATAACGACAAACTTCGGGAGCTATCGCATGAAATGACGTCAATAGGCGATAAATGGCGTGACTTTGCAATCGAGGCTTCGCGCATCTACAAGCAACGGAATGCAATTGCCGATGGATATAATGCCGTCGCAACCAAACTCGAGGAAATCGCGGCACTTGAAGAAACATTTTTCAAAAAGCTTAAAAAAGCGGTGGCATGACAGAACCGATCATCAGTATAAGCGGCCTGTCCAAAAAGTACCGCCATGCCGATACGGAATCATTGTGTGCGGTTGATCTTTCGGTTCAGAAGCGCCAGGTTTACGGATTGCTCGGACCGAACGGAGCAGGAAAGACAACATTGATCTCCATACTTTGCGGATTCATCCAGCCGACGTCAGGGAAATTCACTATCGACGGTCTGACATACGCCGAAAACTCGCGCGAAATCAAAAAGATCATCGGAATTGTACCTCAGGAATATGCACTTTATCCAACACTGACTGCACGGGAAAACCTGATGTACTTTGGCAGCATGGACGGACTCAAGGGCTCAGTTTTAAAAGAAAAAATCAATGAAAGCCTTCATGTTCTTGGCCTTACAAAATTTGCCGACAAGCGAATCGAGACCTTTTCGGGCGGAATGAAGCGCCGCGTCAACCTGATCGCTGGCGTACTCCACAATCCAAAGCTGCTTTTTCTTGATGAGCCAACAGTTGGCGTCGATGTGCAGTCGAAAAACGCAATAATGGAATATTTGGCGGCGGCCAACAAAAAGGGAACGACGATTATTTATACTTCGCACCATTTATCGGAAGCGCAGGATTTCTGCACCGAGATTGCAATTATGGATCACGGCCGAAAAATCGCCGAGGGAAGTCCGCAAGCCCTAGTTTCAAACACGCCCGGCGCACGAAATCTCGAAGATGTTTTTCTATCATTAACCGGCAAAGAACTGCGCGATGATGTATAAGCTATTAATGGCGCTCCGAAAGGAATTTTTGCTGCTGATACGGGATCCGGGCGGACTTGCGATCCTGTTTGTGATGCCGCTCGTGCTGATTGTTACAGTGACTTTAATTCAGGACAGCGCCTTCAAGAGCGTCAGCAACCAGATTCCGGTACTATTGGTCAACAATGACAATGGAAGCGTTTCAGCATCGGTCGGCAAAGGACTGAAAGAAGCCGGCGCCTTCCGCATAGTTACTGAGTTAAACGGAAAAAAACTCAATGAAGAAAGTGCCCGTGAAGCAGTTTTCAAAGGCGAATACCAATTGGCAATCGTTATCCCGAAAGATCTCAGCCGCGATCTGCAAACCAAGATCGAAACCAACGTTTCCGGCATTTTGACCCAGTTTGGACTCGAAGATTCAACGAAAACTGCGGAACATCAAACGTTTCAGCCAAAAGAAGTCAAACTCTATTTCGATCCCGCAGTTCAATCAGGATTTAAAAATGCCGTGCTGGGAAATGTGGACAAACTGATATCGCAGATTGAAACGCAGTCGATTTACAACACCTTCCGGAGCCAGCTTGGCGATGCCGCCGATGGATTCCAGGATGAGAAATTCATCAGCTTCAAGGAAATTTCACCCAACGACGAAAAGCAGGAAACCAGACCCAACTCGGTGCAGCACAATGTGCCGGCATGGACGTTATTCGCAATATTCTTCATCGTGATCCCGCTTTCGATCAATATCGTAAAAGAAAAAACACAGGGAACTTATATCCGTTCAAGGACAAATCCGGGCGCCAGGGTTATCGTTATGCTCGCAAAGATGATCACCTATCTCGCAATTTGCCTGCTGCAGTTTTATATGATGATCGCTGCCGCAACGCTGATTTTCCCGAGGCTTGGATTGCCATCTTTAAACATTGGCGGACATCTTCCTCTGATGAGTTTTGTGGCGCTGCTCGCAGGTTTTGCCGCGGTCGGTTTCGGAATTTTATTGGGCACAATCGCAAAAACCCAGGAACAGGCTGCGCCTTTCGGAGCGACTTCGGCGATAATCCTTGCGGCGATTGGCGGAGTTTGGGTTCCGGTATTCGCAATGCCGCATTTCATGCAGATCGTAGCCAAATCGTCACCCATGAATTGGGGGCTAAATGCTTTTTATGACGTACTTTTGCGCAGTAGCGGAATTGGAGGCATTTTTCCTGAAGCCGCACTGCTGTTCCTCTTCGGAATGGCTACAATAAGCGCCGCATGGTTCTATGACAAGAAAAAAAGATCAATATAAGGAAGCAGCCGAACTTACGGTTTCACATGATATCCGGGTCCGTTTTAACGAAACCGATCCGCTCGGAATTGTGTGGCACGGCTACTACATTCACTATTTTGAAGATGGCCGCGAAGCTTTTGGCCGCCATCACGGAATATCGTATCTCGACGTGAATGAACACGGCTTTACGACACCGATTGTCAAATCGGTTTGCGAGCACAAACTTTCCCTTCGATACGGCGATATTGCGAGGATCGACACGACGATTGTTGACACGCCGGCCGCAAAAATGGTTTTCCGATATACGATATTCGACAAGAACGGTGAAGTTGCCTGTACCGGAGAAACCGTGCAGGTTTTTGTGGATGCAAATGGCGACCTCATGCTTACCAATCCGCCTTTCTATGAGCAGTGGAAGCGTAAAGTTGGTTTAACAACCTAGCATGCCCCCAAAAATCTACATATCGGCCACCAATTGCATCACACCGCTTGGTTTGGATGTGGCTTCCAATGCGAACGCGCTTTACGAAGAACGATCGGCGATTGCATTGCACCAAAACGCAATGATGCCGAAATCGTATTATTCGGCAATAATAAGCGATCAAGTCATTGACTCCGCTTTTAGTGAAATCGCAAATCCCGCTGATTTTTCGAGGCTCGAAAAAATGATGATTCTTGCGCTTTCGCCGGTTGTAAATAGAAATCACCCGCGGGATATACGAACCGGATTCATCCTGAGCACGACCAAGGGAAATATCAATGCGCTATTTAAAGAAAATGGATTGCCCGAGGCGCAGCTTCATTTTTTGGCAAAAAAAATAGCCGGCTTTTTCGGCTTTGTTAGTCAGCCGATCGTAATCTCCAACGCCTGTGTTTCGGGAATCATGGCAGTTTCGGTAGCGAAAAGGCTAATTTGTAGCGGAATGTACGACCGCATTTATATTGTTGCCGGCGATGAGGTTTCCGAATTTGTACTTTCCGGATTTTCGTCGTTCCAGGCGATGAGCGATGCGCCTTGTAAACCCTATTCCAAAAACAGGAGCGGCGTTACCCTGGGCGAAGCAGCTGCCGCGGCGTTGGTCACAAACGAAAGTGCCGATGCAAAAGTGGAAATACTCGGCGACGGCTCAATGAACGATGCAAACCACATTTCCGGCCCTTCGCGAACAGGCGAAGGATTGTTGTTGAGTATTAAGAGCGCGCTCGACGAAAGTGGCATCGACACTTCTGAAATCGGGTATATTTCTGCCCACGGAACCGCAACTCCGTACAACGACGAGATGGAAGCCATTGCTTTCAACCGGCTCGGGCTGCAGGACGTTCCGCTCAACAGCCTGAAAGGTTATTATGGACATACGCTTGGGGCTTCCGGACTGCTGGAAGTCGTCATGGCAATTGAATCGGTGGCGCAGGGACAGCTTTTTAGCTCATTAGGTTATGACGAATCGGGCGTGAGCGTTCCGTTGAATGTCATCCAAAAGGCAGAAAACGAGAAAGTCCGCTATTTTCTGAAAACCGCTTCCGGATTTGGAGGCTGCAATACCGCCGTTATTTTTGGCACTGTCGATGGAAAATAATATTGAAATAATATCGGAATGTCACATAAGCAACAACAGGATTATTGTTGATGGTAAGCTGCTTTTCGAGCTGGACAATGTCGCATTCCAGGAATTTTCAAAACAGGCGCTCCGTCATCTGGAGGTTATTTATCCGAAATTTTTCAAAATGGACAACCTCAGTAAGCTGGCTTTCCTCGGTGCCGAGATCCTTTTGAAAGATCGCGAAATACCGTCGGACACGGCACTTGTTTTCGCAAACAGATCATCAAGCCTCGATACCGACGTTCAATACAGCAAATCAATTGCCGACAAAACAGATTATTACCCGAGCCCGGCGGTTTTTGTGTACACGCTGCCCAACATTTGCCTCGGCGAAATTAGTATCAGGCACCAACTTAAAAGTGAGAATTCTTTCTTTATCTTTGACGCCTTTAACCGCGGATTTTTAACAAACTACGCTGCGGCGCTGATTCAAGCAAAAAAGGCCAGCCAGGTTTTATGCGGTTGGACAGAATATTTTCAAGGTGAATACACGGCGGCGCTCTTCCTGGTGAAGGCCAAGCCAACAAAATAAATTTATAACAGATGGACGCACTTAAACAGGAATTGAAGGAGAAGATTATTGCCGTATTGAACTTTGAAGACATGTCGCCAGCCGATATTAACGACAGCGACCCGCTTTTTGGCGAGGGCCTTGGACTCGATTCTATCGACGCGCTTGAACTTATCGTGATGATGGACAAAGAATACGGAATCAAGCTTAGCGATCCCAAAGAAGGAAAAAGCATTTTCCAGTCCATCGACACAATGGCCAACTATATACAGGCTAACAGAACAAAATAACTTTGATGAACCGCGGCGTTGCCATAACCGGAATGGGAATCATCTCTGCCATAGGAAATACGGTGGAAGAAAACTTCGATTCCCTTATCGGCGGGAAAGTCGGCATCAGCAGGATCGAAAACATCCCGACAATCCACAAGGATGCGATGAAGGTCGGCGAAATCAAGAATTCCAATTCCGATTTTGTACGCGAGCTGAACCTGCCGGATTCGAATAACTTCTCGAGAACGGCAATGTTGGGCGTAATAGCCGCCAGACAGGCCGTTGCCGATGCGGGAATTGAAGATATCAACGAGTTCCGTACCGGATTGATCTCGGCGACAAGCGTTGGCGGAATGGACATGACCGAACGCTATTTCTACGATTATCTTACCGACGAAAGTTGCCGAAAGTACATTGCCAGCCACAACGCCGGCGATATCACCAATAAAATCGCGGATTCCATAGGCCTTAACGGTTTGGTTACTACCATTAGCACCGCATGTTCTTCTGCAGCCAACTCGATAATGCTTGGCGCGCGAATGATCAAAGCGGGCAAACTCGACCGCGTAATCGTTGGCGGTACCGATGCGCTTGCCAAGTTTACGATCAACGGATTTAAAACCCTGATGATTTTATCGGATACTGATAATGCGCCGTTCGATGACAATCGCAAAGGATTGAATTTGGGCGAAGCGGCTGCGTATATCGTACTCGAATCTGACGAGATTGTCGAAAAGCAAGGCAAAAAAGTCCTCGCGCGGCTTTCCGGTTACGGAAATGCAAACGATGCCTATCACCAAACCGCGTCTTCAGAAAATGGCGACGGCGCTTTTCTGGCGATGGAACAGGCTTTCAAAATTTCAGGGTTGAAACCGAGTGAAATTGATTACATAAATGTCCACGGAACGGCAACGCCAAACAACGATTTGTCGGAAGGCCGCGCGCTGCTGCGCATTTTTCCCGACGGAAATGTTCCCGTTTTCAGTTCTACAAAACCCTATACCGGCCATACGCTTGCCGCTGCAGCCGCAATTGAAGCGGTGTACAGCATTCTGGCGATACAACACGGAGTTGTTTTTCCGAACAGGAATTTCTCGACAAAAATGGCCGAATTCGACTTGGTACCGCAATTGGAGCCGCTGAACAAAGAAATCAACCACGTGCTTTCAAATTCATTCGGATTTGGCGGAAATTGTTCAACCTTGATCTTTTCGAAAGCATGAAAAAAGCCTACATAAACGGCATCGGCTGTATTTCTGCGCAAAATCCGGAAGGATTTCTTGAAGATCCAATTGTGCATACTTCGGAAGACATCTTGCCGCTAAAATTTCCGGTGTACAAAGATTATATTCCGCCGGCAGCCATACGCCGAATGGCCAAGGGAGTCAAGAACGGGATCGTAGGCTCGGCACTGGCGATGAAAGAAGCGGGAATCGATAAGCTGGACGCGATCATTACCGGCACCGGACTCGGCTGTATCGAGGATTCGGAAAGTTTCCTAAAGGGAATTCTGGACAACAACGAACAGTTCCTGACGCCAACATCGTTTATCCAATCTACCCATAATACGGTCGGCGCGCAGATTGCACTCGGACTGAAATGCAACGCTTATAATTTTACTTATGTCAACGGATCGGTTTCGTTTGAATCGGCACTGCTCGATGCCAAAATGCAAATCGATTCAGGCGAAGCTTCGAATATTCTGGTTGGCGGAATCGACGAAATGGCCGATTTTACGCTCGGCCTCTACAAACTGGCAGGTTTCCTGAAAACCGGCGACGGCCCGCATAAGCTTTTGGATTCGGATACGACCGGAGCGGTTTATGGCGAAGGCGCGACTTTCTTTGTCATACAATCGGAGAAAACGAAAAGTACGTATGCCGCGGTCGCGGATATCACCATTACGAACAAACTCGATGCTGCTGAAGTTCCGCTTCGCGCCATCGAGTTCGTAAAGTCGAATGGATTGTCAATCGATGAAATTGACGCTGTAGTTTTGGGCTTTAACGGCGAACGCGATTACGATCATTACTACCGTGCGCTGACCGACGGTGTGTTTGCCGATTCGCCGCAGGTTTATTACAAACATCTCAGCGGTGAATACAACACTGCATCGGCGTTCGGGCTTTGGGCGGGAGCGAAGATCATCCGAATGCAAAATATTCCTGATGTGATCAGTGTTAACCGCATCAAGCGAAGCCGCTACCGAAACGTGCTTTTATATAACCAATACCGCGGCACCGACCATAGTTTTACCTTAATTACTCAAGATTGACGCACAGGATAAATACATATTTCTGGACTTCCGTTTTCCTGCTGCTGGCTCTTTTGAGCCTTTTTGCATCCATACCCGTATGGCTATTCGCGTTTCCGGTTGTATTTTGGTTCATCATTTCGTTCTGGGGTTCGTTCAATATCAATTCGCAATATCACCTGAAAGCTTTTTGCGGCAAAAAAGGCGAAACACGGAAAATTGTCTCAATCACCTTCGACGACGGCCCACATCGCGAAACGGTTAAAATCCTCGACATTCTCAAAAAGCACGAAATTAAGGCTACGTTTTTCTGCATTGGCAAAAATGCGCGATCACATCCACAAATCCTCCAGCGTATAGTTGCCGACGGCCACACGATCGGAAATCACACGTGGAGCCATTCGCCACTTATAGATTTCTTCGGCCGTCAACGGATCTATGAGGAACTAATGCAAACCGACAACTTTCTGTCCGATTTTACAAAACAAAAAATCAGCTACTTCCGGCCGCCGTACGGAGTTACAAACCCGCGTATAGCCTATGCGGTAGAAAGACTGGGCCATCGTGTCATCGGGTGGAATATACGATCGCTCGATACGGTCATTAAAAGCGAACACGCGATCTTTAACCGAATCCGCAAGCGAATTTCTCCCGGAGGAATCGTACTTTTGCACGATACAAACCCGCGCGCAGCGAAGGTCCTCGAAATGACCATTAAATACCTGCACGACAATAATTACCAGATCGTTCCGTTGGAAGAGCTGATGAAATAATGCCTATGAAACTGATTTTACGCCTTTCTTTTTTATTGCTGATGATCACCGTTCCAACAATTGCACAGGAACAAAAAATGACCGATGCCGAAGCCGCAGCTTTCCGGCAAAATGTAGGATCGGTTGCGAAAAAAATCAAATCGATGACGACCGACTTCACGCAGTACAAACACATGGATTTTTTGGCCAAGGACATTGAAACTTCCGGCCGCATGTCTTTTAAAACTCCCTCGATGCTGCAATGGCAATACGTGAAGCCGTACAATTATTCAATTGTGTTCAAGAACGGAAAGATATTGATAAACGATGAAGGCCGCAAAAGCCAGATGGACGCGGGAAGCAGCAAGATTTTCGCAAAGCTCAACAAGCTGATCGTCGGTAGCGTCAGCGGCGACATGTTTGACGACAAGGAATTTGTCATCAGTTATTTCAAAACAAAAACCCAGAATATTGCGCGGCTCATCCCAAAAGATGCGGCGCTAAAAAAATACCTTAAACAGGTCGAATTGTCGTTCGATCCGGCTGACGCCATGGTAACGCAGGTGCGCCTGATTGAAACCGCCGAAGATTTCACCCGCATTGTTTTTCGAAACAAGAAACTCAACGTCCAGCTTTCAGATGCGGTATTTTCTAATTAGTATCGTTTTTGTGCTCTTTTCCTGCGGATCGAATCCGGTGAAAGGCCTGAGTCCGCTGCCTTCGGAGGTTTCTTCATTCAAAAATCCATATTTTTCGGATGCTGCCACCGACTACGTTTACAAAGCGAATCTTTCGGTTCACGGCCATGAACTGAGTGGAATCGTAATCTTTAAAAAAATTGCCGAAAAGACCCATCGCGTGGTTTTTACCACTGAATTTGGCAACCGGCTGATCGACTTTGAAGTTTCACCCGACGATTTCAAAATGAATTATATCGTGGACGATCTCAACCGCAAGATGCTGATCAACATTCTGCGCGACGATTTCCACTTGCTGCTGCGGCGCGAGTTCCTCATCACGGGGCAATATGAAACTGCCGATACCAAAATCCTGAATTCAAAGAGCGGAAACAAATCGTACTTGCTTTACATTCCGAAAGACGGCGAAAGGCTCAGTGAGTTGCGCTTTGTTGAGGGCACAAAAGAGAAAATAAGAATAGGTTTTACCCCTGAAAATGATACTTTTGCCGACAGAATCCAGATCCATCACAGCAATATCAAACTGACGATCGATCTTAACCATTTGAAACCAAGCACATCCACACAAACACCATGAAACAAAAGATTTCCTTCGCGTTCCTGCTTTTCATCGTTGTCACACAGGTACAGGCACAAGTAACATTTCGTCCCGGACTTCGCGCCGGAGTCAACTTCTCGCATTTTACCGAAGGCGACGAATATTATTCGGAAGATACCAACGCCGAGTTCACTTCTAAAACTGATTTTTATGCCGGATTCTACGGAGCATTGCACCTTTCCAGGTTTTATACGCTTCAGCCGGAAGTCGATTATTCCCGACAAGGTTCCGTATATCAATATACCGACGACTTTGGTGAAGATTACAGCCAGAAAATCGATGTTTCCTACCTGTCGATCGCGGTCGTAAACAAGTTTACCTTCGGTGAAAAATTCAACGTGCACATCGCGCCAACAATGGATTTTATTGTCGATAAGGCAAAACATCTTGAGACTGAATCGGATGTGGATTTTGGCTTTGTTGCCGGTTTGGGATTTAATTTCACCAAAAACATCGGAATCGAAGCGCGCATTAAAAAAGGAATCGTTCCTGTTGTTGACAATGGCGATTATCACACAAACGTCGTATTCTCGTTAGGCGCCGCTTACACTTTTGATATTAAATAAGATGAAAAAGGCGCTATTTATTGTTCTTTTAGTTTCAGCCGCTGCGAATGCACAGGTGACTTTTACTCCCGGACTACGCGCAGGAAGCAATTTTTCTAAGATTACGAAACTCAACGCCGACTTCAAGCCGGGATTTTACGGTGGCGTTTTCGGAGGTATCAAGTTCACACAGTATTACACGCTTCAACCCGAAATAAACGTGGAAACAATGGGCGCTCGCAACGTGAACCTGGTTTATTATGATTCTTTTGGTGACGTTGACGGGATTCGTCGTGGCACGGTTTCCCTGACGTATATTTCGGTTGCTATCATCAACAAAATTACGTTCAACGACCGGTTTAATTTCCAGGCCGGAACTTCTTTCGATACGCAGGCCGGTCGAAGCCGCTTTACGAATTCGGATATTGATTTTTCGCTATGCGCCGGTTTCGAATATGGAATTACCAAGAACCTTTTTGTACAGGCACGGATAAAGAAAGGAATGTTTGACGTTTTTGATTCTGATTATTCGACCGACTATGAAAGCCGCGAAAACACCAATATGTCGCTTCAGGCCGGAATTGCTTACACTTTTGACCTTAAATAATATGCTGATAAAAGACCTTTATAAAGTTAATTCCCTTGACCACACCGATGCAAATAAATATCTTGCATTGATAAGCATTAACCCGGCGCATGATGTTTTTAAAGGACATTTTCCCGGAAACCCGATCATGCCGGGAGTTTGCATGATGCAGATCATCAAGGAAATTACCGAACAGGTAACGAAGCTTTCGCTAACGATGCAGAGCCTCTCGAACGTAAAGTTCATGGCGCTCATCAATCCCGAGGTCACTCCGGATCTTCGCCTCGAGCTTGAAATTTCGAAAACCGACGACGATCTGGTTAAAGTCAAAAATACAACGGTTTTTAATGATACGGTGGCACTCAAACTCAGCAGCGTTTACCGAGTCGGATAAAATTTGCATCAATGAAACGGATTGCCTGCCTGCTTTTGTTTTTTTGTACGCTTGCCAATGCGCAGGAGCTTTCGGATTTGCGGAAGTTATATCCACAGGCATCGGCGAACGCATCGGCAGCTGCGACATTTACTGAAAAAGTATCCGCATTCGACACGGCAGGGAATCACGTTGTCGCCGCGTATAAAGCCGCATCCTTGACATTAAAATCGAAATTTTCAAAAAAACTTCAAGAGAAAATCAGCTTTTTCAAAGACGGCGCAAACATGCTCGACGATGCGATTTCGCACGATCCGAACAACGTTGAAATGCGGATGATCCGGCTGAGCATCCAGGAAAATGTTCCCGCCATCGTCAATTACAAAAAAAATAAAGAAGAAGATACCCATTTTATATATTCGCATTTTCAGGAACTCTCGGGCGGACTTCGGGAATATATCAGAAACTTTATCCTGCGCTCGAAAAGCTTCTCCAAACAACAGAAGCTGGCAGCAAAACAATAAACCATGGAAGCGACGCCGCAAGATCAGGGGCGCGCACGCCGGCTTGGCGTATGCATTATAATCCCAACTTATAATAACTGCCGGACTTTAGGCCGCGTACTCGCTGGCGTAGCTGCGTATTCTACCGATATTATTGTGGTCAATGATGGCTCCACCGATCGCACTTCGGCAATCCTCGACGACATTTCCGGACTGACTAGAATCGATTTTCATAAGAACTCCGGCAAAGGGATGGCACTGCGTGCGGGTTTTGCCAAGGCTGCTGAAATGGGTTACGAGTATGCGATTACAATCGATTCCGACGGGCAGCATTTTCCGCACGATATCAGCTCTTTTCTCGATGCGGTTGAAGATGGCGGACCTGCTCTGTTAATTGGCAGCCGCAACATGTCGCACGAAAACGTTCCTAAAAAGAGCAGCTTTGGAAACCGGTTTTCAAATTTCTGGTTTTGGTTTGAGACTGGCATCCGCCTAACCGACACGCAGTCCGGATTTCGCCTTTATCCGCTTGCAGTCATGCCGAAGCGTTTTTTCACCCGAAAATTTGAGTTTGAAATTGAGGTTATCGTACGCACTGCATGGAAAGGCGTTCCCGTAAAAAATATTCCGATAGAAGTGCTGTACGATCCTGAGGAACGCGTTTCGCATTTCCGGCCTTTCACCGACTTCACCCGAATCAGCATCCTGAATACCATTATGGTACTCAACATGATACTTTATATCAGGCCGCGCAACTTTTTTCTGAACCTGAAAAAGAAAGGACTCCGCCGCTTTTTTGTCGAACATGTGCTACGAAACCAGGATTCCGATTTTGTGAAGTCGGCGTCAATAGCTCTGGGAGTCTTTGTAGGCATTGCGCCGATCTGGGGTTTGCAAACGGTCGTTGTGCTTTTTCTCGCCACAGTTTTCAAATTGAATAGGGCGATTGCGTTCGCATTCTCAAATATTAGCATTCCGCCAATGATCCCGTTCTTGATTTACGGATCGTTGGTTGCCGGCAAACTTTTCTTTCCCGATGCGCCGCCATTGGACTTCCACAGATTGTTAAGCATTGATGCAATTCGGGAAAACATAGCCCAATATCTTGTCGGAAGCATTATTTTAGCAACGGTTGCCGCACTTGTTTTTGGAGGAACTGCCTATCTCATGATGGCGTCATCGCGGGCCAAAACCAACAATTAATGGATAAATTCTTCTACGCCATCTACTCCTTTGCAAAACGCCGCGCATTTACATTCGCCGGTATCGCGGTCGCCGTTCTTTGCTTGCTGCTGTTTTGCGCCTCAAGGCTTGGATTTCAGGAAGACATAACTCAGCTCATACCTTCGGGTAAAAAGTCGGATGTAACGGCGAAAATCCTCGGGCAGGTCAATTTTGCCGATAAGATCACAATCATGGTTTCGGGCGCGCCGGAAAATGCCGATGAAATGTCGGCTTATGCTTCGGAATTTATCGACAGCATTGAAAAAAACTGCAAGCCGTTTATCGGAAAAATCCAGGGCCGCGTTGACGAACAGGACATTGGCGAAACCTTCAATTTTGTTTATCAGAACCTGCCGCTTTTTCTCGATCAGCAAGACTATGAAATAGTAAAACGAAAAACCAATCCCGACAGTATTGCCGCTGCCGTTGAAGCTGATTACCGCTCGCTTGTTTCGCCTGCCGGGATGGTTTCGCGCGAGTTCATCCTGAAAGATCCGCTGGGAATTTCGTTCATGGCACTGAAGAAATTGCAGCAAATGAGTGTTGGCGATGATTTTACGCTGCACAACGGCTTTGTGATGACGCGGGAAAAGAATAGGTTGATGCTGTTCATTACGCCAAAACTCCCTGCAAACGAAACCGACCGGAATACGATCTTCATCACCAATCTCGACCGGATCCGCGACCAACTCAATAAGAAGTACAGCGGTAAGGCATCGATGGAATTTTTTGGCGCGACGCCGGTTGCCGTTGCCAATGCAACACAAATTAAATCGGACGTCCGTAACACGAGCTTTTTTGCTACGATTTCACTCATATTGCTGCTCGCATGGTTTTACCGAAACCTGCTGACTCCGCTGCTGATCTTCATTCCATCAGTTCTTGGAGCCATTTTCGCACTCGCGGTTTTGTACTTTGCGCGCGGCACGATTTCGGTCATCGCACTTGGCGTCAGTTCAATATTGCTTGGCGAAACAACGGATTATTCGATATACGTTTTGACGCATCTCCGAAATAACAAAAACGTAAAACTTCTTTATAAAGATATTTCAAAGCCGTTGCTACTTTGCGGCGCGACGACGGCGATGACTTTCCTTTGCCTGTTCTTTATTAAGTCGGAAGCGCTGAAAGACCTCGGACTATTCGCGGCTTTGAACGTCATTGCTGCTTCTGCTTTTGCACTGATGCTGATGCCGCTTGTATATCGAAACAGAAAAAATCGTGAACCGGAAAGAAATGCACTCGACAAGCTTGCGTCATACCCGTTCGACAAGAATAAAATTCTTCTGATCGCGGTTACCGCCGTGCTTGCGCTGTCGTTTTTTACTTCGGGAAATGTCACTTTCAACAACGATCTTTCCGCACTGAATTTTGTTCCGCCGCATTTGAAAAAAGCAGAAATGGAACTCGAAAAGATCGGCAATGGAAGTGCGAAATCCATTCTTTTGGCCGCGTATGGAAACGGTTTTGAAGCCACCGCCGATGAGAATACCATTCTTGCCAGCCGACTAAAATCAATGGAAGGCGAAGGCAAGATTGTAAGTTTCAGCTCGGTCGGTTCATTATTGCTCTCCAAAAAGGCACAACGCGAAAAGATTGATCGGTGGAATTCCTTTTGGGCATCTGAAAAAGATCCGGTCAAAGCCTCCTTGATCAAGTCATCCGTCGACAATGGTCTTACGCAAAATTCTTTTTCCCAGTTTTATGAGACACTTGAAAAACAGTTTTCCCCGGTCGAGGTAGCCAATCTTGAAAAAGTCAAGGCTTTCTATATCGATGAGTTTCTTGCGCAAAAGCACGATTTTACGACAATTACAACAATTGTAAAAGTACCGGTGGAAAAACGCGACGAGTTTGTTGCCGAGGTTTCAAAACAGCCTGGGATTTCGGTAATTGACCGGCAGGCCGCGAATGAAGCTTTTTTGGGCGGGCTCAAGAGTAATTTTGGCGATCTCCTTGATTACTCGTTTATCGCGGTTTTCATCATTTTGCTTTTGGCTTTCCGTCGGATAGAACTTGTACTTGTCAGCATAATCCCGATTATATCCAGTTGGCTTTTTACAACCGGCGTCATGGGCTTGTTCGGGCTGCAATTCAACATAATCAACATCATCGTTTGTACGCTAGTATTTGGAATTGGCGTCGATTATAGCATTTTTATGACTTCGGCGCTGCAAAAGGAACACACTTACGGCAATCACGAACTTCCAACTTATCGTAGCTCGATCCTGTTATCGGTTGCAACAACCATTCTCGGAATCGGAGTCTTGATCTTTGCCGGCCATCCGGCCTTGAAATCGATAGCCTTGATCGCGATCATCGGAATCGGATCTACGCTGCTGATCACTTTTACGCTGCAGCCGCTGGCTTTCCGGATAATCGTTACGCAAAGAGTCAGTAAAGGGAAACCGCCCTATGCCCTGCGACGGACAGTTCATTCGACACTGTCATTTATTTATTATGGATTGGGTGGATTTTTATTGTCGATCGTAAGCGTTTCGTTGATGAAGATTCTTCCCGGTTCACGTGCTAAAAAGCTGCTTACTTTTCACTTCGTATTGTCAAAGTTCATGCATTCGGTGCTGATTTCGTATCCGTCCGCTCGAAGGAAAATCCTCAACGAGCACGGCGAAACTTTCGAAAAACCTGCGGTCATTATCGCGAACCACACGTCATTCCTCGATATTCTCGCAATTGGAATGTTGAGTCCGAAAATCATTTTTTTGGTAAGCGATTGGGTTTACAATTCTCCTGTTTTCGGCAAAGGTGTCCGATTAGCCGGATTTTATCCCGTATCATCCGGAATCGGAAACGGCGTTTCTCATTTGCGTGAAAAGGTCGAACAAGGATTTTCACTGATGGTTTTTCCGGAAGGAACAAGATCGGAAGACAACCTGATCAAGCGTTTTCACAAAGGCGCATTTTTCCTGGCTGAAGAACTGCAGCTTCATATTATTCCGGTGATTATCCACGGTTATTCGGAAGTGCTGCCAAAAGGCGATTTCATCATCAACGGCGGACACACTACCGTTGAAATCCTTCCGCGGATTGCACCCGATGACGACCGCTTTGGCTCGGATTATTCGGCGCGCACCAAAAAACTGACTTCTTATTTCAGATCCGAATACAAAAGGATCCGTTTTGCCGAAGAAGGCCCGCATTATTTTGACAAAATGGTCATGAACAGCTTTGCTTATAAAGAACTCGACGTTGTCCGTGAAGTTAGCAATTCGCTCAGTGCCAAGGCACAGCAATACCGAACACTGAGCAACCAGATTTCTGAAAAAGCATCGATTTTTCATATTGCAGACGATTATGGCGAACTTGATATTTTGCTGTGCCTTCGGGAACCGCATCGAAAAGTCACCACCTGGATTGCCAATGAACTGAAACGCTCGGTCGCAAAGACAAACTATCTTCTTCGCAAGCGATCAATCAGTTATATTGCTGATGTCGAGTCGGCCGACGGCAATTACGACATAATTCTTATCACCGATAGTTCGTATAATTCACTTAACAGGTTATCTTTGCCGCCCACAATAATTTTTGTTAACGTTGCGGTTTTGCCGGTTCCGACGGAATTTGTAAAAACGTACGACGAAGGCGGAATCGTCATCTATAAGAAGAGAAATATATGAAAGCGCATTACGACGTAGTGATTGCAGGAAGCGGCCTTGGCGGCCTTGTTTCGGCGATTATCCTGGCGAAGGAAGGCTACAGCGTATGCGTATTGGAGAAGAACAACCAGTTCGGAGGCAACCTTCAGACATTCGTTCGCGACAAGACGATTTTTGACACTGGGATTCATTACATCGGCGGACTTGCACCAGGGCAAAATCTTTATCGTTATTTCAAATACATTGGAATAATGGATCATTTGAAGCTGCGCCAAATGGACATTGATGCTTTTGATATTATTTCTTTCGAAGATGACGGCAGCGAATATCCGCATGCGCAAGGTTACGAGAATTTTAAGCAGCAGCTTGAGAGATATTTTCCGAAGGAGCGCGAAACACTGGATAAGTACTGCAGCGAAATCGTCAATGTATGCGACTCTTTTCCGCTGTATAATCTGAAATCGGAAGGCAAATACGACAACGAAATCCTGTCGATCAATGCCAAGGAATACATCGACAGCATTACCGAAAACGAAAAGCTACGCGCGGTATTGGCAGGGAGCAATTTCCTTTATGCCGGAATAGCCGACAAATCGCCACTTTACGTCCATGCGCTTTCCGTAAACTCATATATCCAAAGCTCCTGGCGCTGTATTAATGGAGGCAGTCAGATTACAAAGGAATTGATCAGACAGCTGAAAAAACACGGTGGCGAAACCTACAAATACAAAGAAGTTGTAAAATTTCGCACTGAAAACAATCGCGTGGTTGCCGCAAAAATGAAAGATGGATCCGAGGTTTCCGCGGGTTATTTCATTTCGAACATCGACCCGAAAACAACGCTGCGGATGTCGGGCGAGGAAAATTTCAGGAAATCTTTTTACAGTCGGATACAAAGCCTCGAAAGCGGAATTTCAGCATTTAGTCTTTATGTCGTATTTCATCCGGAAACTTTTAAATACATCAATCATAACTACTATCATTTTCTGGATTCCAGAGAAGTTTGGACTGCTTACGAATACACCGACGAGTCGTGGCCGCGTGCCTATATGGCCTCGATGACCGCTCCGAAAGGCGATACCGTCTGGGCCGACGGAATGACCTTCATCACCTATATGAAATACGATGAACTGCAGGCTTGGCAAGACACTTTCAATACGACGGTCCAGAAAAACGAGCGCGGTGAAAGTTATGACGAATTCAAGACTCGAAAAGCCGAAAAATTCCTGGAGGTGATCGAGCGAAAATTCCCCGGAATAAAAGATTGCATAAAGTCGGTACACACCTCGACGCCGCTTTCCTACCGCGACTATATTGGCGGCCATAACGGAAACATGTACGGCTATGTGAAGGATTCGAATAACCCGATGAAGACCTTCATTGCGCCAAAAACCAAGCTTGACAATCTGTATCTCACCGGCCAAAGCATCAATATGCATGGTGTTTTGGGCGTGACAATCGGCGCGGTTGTGACCTGTTCCGAAATTTTGGGAAAAGAATACCTCGTGAATAAAATCAATTCGGCATCCGAATGAAGTTGACAAGCAAAATAGTGCTTCTGCTTTCGTTTCTGGCAATTTCCTGCGGAATACAGCCGTCGTTGCATCACAAACCGCAAATTGAGGGTTACAACAATGCTGTGCCTGAGGTCGTCCGAAGCGGTCAAACCTATCGCGCCGGGAACGATTTTTTGGTAAAAAACCACCAAGGATTATGGGAGCTTTATATTGAAGGTGATCCGTTGGAGCGTGGATTGGCAGAAGGGGCGCTTACCGATTCGCTGTTGAAAAAACAGGAGCGGATATTTTTTTCAAAGGTTGCGGAAATGGTTCCTTCAGAATCCAAGCAGAAAATGCTAAGGAGCTTTTTGAAATGGTACAACCGCAAATTATACCTTAACGTTCCCGAAGAATACAAGACTGAAATTTACGGCATATCTCAATATTCCTCGCACGATTACGATTACATTGCGCCGCGGTATCTTCGAAGCCTGTACCTTCACGGCGCTCACGATATTGGCCATGCGCTGCAGGATCTGATGCTTGTTGGTTGTTCGTCGTTTGCCGCGTGGGACGAAAGATCTGCAGACGGAAGCCTTATACTTGGCCGCAATTTCGATTTTTATGTCGGCGACGACTTCGCAAAAGACAAGATTGTCGCCTTTGTCCGGCCGTCGACGGGCCATCCGTTTATGACGGTTACCTGGGCCGGAATGATTGGTGCGGTTTCGGGAATGAACAAAGAAGGCTTGACGGTTACGATAAATGCCGCCAAATCAAAAGTGCCGCTGGTGGCAAAAACACCGATCTCGATATTAACGCGCGAAATTTTGCAATACGCGAAAAATATAGATGAAGCGGTCGCGATCGCGCGAAAGCGCAAGGTGTTCGTATCGGAATCGATTATGGTAGGAAGCGCCTATGATCATAAGGCGGTGATAATCGAGGTTTCCCCGAAAAAGATGGATGTTTACGAAGTCGCGCAGAGCGATTTGCTGTTGTGTTCCAATCATTTCCAGGGCGGCGCATTTAAGAACGACAAGCGCAACAAATACCAGATTGCCAACAGTCATTCCCAATATCGTTTCGATCGTTTTACTCAATTGTTTTCGGAAATGCCGAAGATACATCCCAATGCTGCTGCAAAAATTCTACGCGATCGCGAAGGATTGAATGGCGAATCTATCGGATACGGAAATGAAAAAGCGTTAAACCAGATGCTGGCGCACCACGGAATCATTTTTAAGCCCGAGCAGCGGTTGGTGTGGGTTTCGGCAAATCCGTACCAGATGGGAGAATTCGTTTGCTATGACCTGAACAAGGTTTTTGGAACTGAACATTTGGGACCGATTGGATCGCTGCAGGAAAACGATAAGAACATAGCGCCAGATCCTTTTCTGGAGACGGAGGCGTATAAGAATTACGAGGCTTTTCGAATCGAAGATCGTAAAATCGACAACATCCTGAAGGAGAAGTCGGCTATGGAACCTAACTTTGCCGATCATTACCAATCGCTCAATCCGGATTATTGGATTGTGTATTATAAAGTCGGCCTGTATTACTACAACCGAAAGGAATATTCCGAGGCTAAAGCGAATTTTGAACAGGCGCTCACAAAAGAAATCACAACCGTTCCTGATCGTCTGGCGATTGAAAAATACCTGAAGAAAATAAACCGAAAGCTGAAATGATCCCGAAAATTGAATTGACCGATGCAAATGCAATCAAAGCACTCCAGGAGCAGAAGCTTCGGGAGCAGCTTGCCTATGTTGCCGCCAATTCACCATTTTACAAGCGCATTTTTGCAGGTCAGAATATCGATGTTTCCACGATTACGACAATCGAAGATCTTCAGAAACTGCCTGTAACGACGAAGGAAGACCTGCAGCAATTTAACGACGATTTTATTTGTGTCCCGCACCATAGGATCATCGATTACGCCGCGACATCCGGCACTTTAGGCGAGCCGGTGACATTTGGGCTGACAGAGAACGATCTTGAGCGGCTTGCCTATAATGAAGCTATTTCGTTTGACTGCGCCGGAATCCGTGAAGGCGACCTGGTTCAGTTGATGACGACAATCGACCGGAGGTTTATGGCCGGAATGGCTTATTTCCTTGGTCTTCGCCGAATGAAAGTCGGCATGATCCGGGTTGGCGCCGGAATTCCCGAACTTCAGTGGGATTCGATCCTGAAACACAAGCCGACGCACCTGATTGCTGTACCGTCGTTTCTGCTCAAGCTGATCGAATTTGCCGAAAGCCGCGGAATCGACTACAATAGTTCGGGCATTCGGGGCGTCATTTGCATTGGTGAACCGCTTCGAAACGCCGATTTTTCGCCGAATACGCTTGCTCGACGCATTACAAATAAATGGAATGTCAACCTTTTTTCGACTTATGCATCGACCGAAATGAGCACTGCGTTTACCGAATGCGGCCATTTTAACGGCGGTCATCATCATCCGGAGCTGATAATCATTGAAGTCCTTGACGACAACAATCAGCCGGTCACGAACGGTGAACCGGGTGAGCTTACCTTTACGACGCTTGGCGTTGAAGCGATGCCGCTCGTGCGATTTAAAACCGGCGACATCGTACAGCTTCACGACGAACCTTGTGCGTGCGGCAGGAACACGATTCGAGTTGGGCCGGTCATCGGGCGGAAGCAGCAGATGATCAAGTACAAAGGAACTACGTTGTATCCGCCTGCGATGAACGACGTCCTGAACGACTTCGAAAACATAGAAAGTCACGTTATAGAGATCTCGACCAATGACCTGGGAACAGACGAAATCCTTATCCGTATTGCGGTGCGCGAGGCGTCGGATGCTTTTCTTCACGAGATAAAAGACCACTTCAGGGCGAAGCTTCGGGTGACGCCGCGGATTGAAATAACGACCAAGGAAATTTTGTATCCGCTGATTTTCAATCCGAAAAGCCGCAAGCCAATACACTTTTTCGACAATCGCAGAAGCGTATTGTAGTCGTTAATTATACATCTCTTTACATTTTAAAGCCTTAATTTTGCAGCCATGATTCGAATTGGCAAAATAGAACTTCCCGAATTCCCGCTGTTGCTGGCGCCGATGGAAGATGTTAGCGATCCGCCGTTTCGCAGGCTTTGCAAAATGCACGGCGCCGACCTGATGTACAGTGAATTCATTTCTTCGGAAGGGCTGATTCGCGATGCGATCAAAAGTCGGCAAAAGCTGGATATTTTCGATTACGAGCGGCCCGTTGGAATCCAGATATTTGGAGGCGATGAGGAGGCGATGGGAATGTCGGCCCGGATTGTTGAAGCGGTAAATCCGGATTTGATTGATATAAATTTCGGATGTCCTGTGAAAAAAGTCGTCTGCAAAGGCGCCGGCGCAGCAGTTTTAAAAGACGTGGACCTGATGGTGCGGCTGACAAAAGCGGTAATCAGGAGTACAAACCTTCCGGTGACCGTGAAAACGCGTTTGGGCTGGGATGAAAGCATGATCAATATCGATGAGGTTGCCGAAAGGCTGCAGGATATTGGCGTCCAGGCGCTGTCGATTCACGGCAGGACGCGCGCGCAGCTTTACAAAGGCGTCGCCAATTGGTCTCATATTGCCAGGGTTAAAGACAATCCGAGAATTACGATTCCGATTTTTGGCAATGGCGATGTCGATTCGCCTGAAAAAGCTGTCGAATACAAAAATCGATACGGCGTAGACGGAATCATGATCGGCCGCGCGGCAATCGGTTACCCGTGGATCTTTGATGAGATCAAGCATTTTGTAAAAACCGGGATGCATTTGCCTGCGCCGACGATGCAGGATCGGATCGATGCGGCGCGAAACCACCTGACCTGGGCGATGGAATGGAAAGGCGAATGGACGGGAATCGTGGAAACCCGACGTCATTATACGAATTACTTCAAGGGCATTCATTCCTTCAAGGAATACCGGCAAAAGCTGGTTACGCAGGAAACCGCAGAAGATCTTTACCGGACATTTGACGAAATCAGCGAAGCATTTTCCGATTACCGGTTCGCTTAGGGTTAGGGATGGAAGCAGGTATCCTTTTTATCGTCGGAAAGGCTGATAAACAGAAATTGCGGTGATAAAAAGATACCGCGTACAGCCCGCCGCTTGCGGAACCCCAAAAAAATCAATCCAATAGAGTTTTGTTGACGCGTGTTGATGCGATGAGCGACGAAAGAAATCCCAGGAGCATGATTGTCACAGCAACGACTGCGATGTTTTTGAAGCTGAAAACCACAGGGTAGGCGAGGCTGGGCGTGATCATTACGAGTTGGAACCGCTGCTGGATCAGGACGATTGCGATACCGATAATGAGGCCTATGAGTCCGCCCAATGCGCTGAGCAGCGTTCCCTGGAGGAGGAATATTTTTCGCAGGTCTTTGACTTCTGCACCGAGATTTACCAGTGTTTTGAGATTGGCTTTTTTATCGAGTACCATCATGATCAGTGCGCCGATCAGGTTGAAAAGCGCGATGATGATCACCAGGGTGAAGATGAGGTAAACTGCGAGATTTTCAGTGTTCAGCATCCGATACAACGACTCGTTTTGCTGTGCCCGCGTTCGAATGGAAACCGGTTGGTCGAATATCTTCTCCAGGCTTTTTATCGTTTCGGGTTCGTCTGCGCCGGGTTTGAGTCGGATTTCAACGGCGGAAACCTGGTTCGTTTTGTATTGCAGCAGTTCCTGAACCAGGCTCAGATCGGCAAAAACGAATTTTGAATCGAAATCTTCGCTAATTGTGTAGATTCCGATTGGTATCAATGCCGATTTGTTGAATGCCTGTTCGGCGCTTTCAATGGTTCCTTTTCCCGGTTTGGGAACAAAGACTTCAAGTTTATTGGTGTAATCGAAAAGTCCGACCGAAAGTTTGTCGGCAATCCCGTATCCAACGACCGCCTGATACGTGTTGGGCGCAAGCCATTGTCCGTTGAACAACATTTTGCTGACGTCGTTCACTTTTCCGAACAGGCTGTCGACGCCTTTTAGGTAAGCCACGTGTTCCTTTCCGCCAAACATGAACAATACGCGTTCTTCCAGGACAATTGAAGTGGCTTCAACTCCGTTGACCTGAAGCATGGCGCGTTGTTGCTGCGGCGAAACCATTATCGATTTGCCTTTCGAAGCTGTGATTTTGAGATCGGGATCGAAGCTGTTACTGAAGGAAAGGCTGAAATTTTTCAATCCACTGAAAACGGAAAGTACGACGAAAAGTGCCATCGCGCCAACGATAATCCCGACTGATGCGATTCCGGTAATGATGTTGATCGCATTGTTTTTACTAAGGCTGAAGAGGTAGCGCCGCGCTATGTAGAACGGAAAATTCACATCAGGACTTTTTTCGCCTGTCCAAAAGTTCGCGGTTTACGATCGGATTTTCTTTCCCGGCAAGCGCATTGTCGATTTTTTCGATATAGTCGAGCGAGTCGTCGATCCTGAAAACGAGGTTTGGCACTTTGCGAAGCTGAAGCCTGACGCGCTGCGCAAGATCGTGCTTAATGAGCGGCATGTTGGTTTTGATAGCTGCAAGTGTTTCAGAAGCTTTGTCCTGCGGAAAAATGCTGAGATGAACCGTTGCCACCGAAAGATCGGAAGTTACGTAAACGCGGGAAACCGAGATCACCAGATTGGGAATGCCGTTTTTGCGCACTTCACCCTGAAGTATATCAACCAGATCTTGCTGGATCACACCGCCGATTTTCTTTTGTCTGTTCGTTTCCATGAGGCAAAAATACGCAATTTTAAATCGCGAAAAGTTATAGAGTTAAACGGCAACCTTTATATTTGTTGCATAACTGTATTGATGACGTTTGTTTTATAGTTTATCTTTAAAACCTCAAAGGTTTTTAAAACCTTTGAGGTTTTGCCGGAAATGCCACTTCAACCCAAGTCTAACCTTACACATGAGAAAAATAGAACATATCGGAATTGCCGTCAGCGACCTTTCGGCATCAAACGACTTATTTGAAAAACTCCTTGGCGTTGCGCCATACAAATCGGAAACAGTCGAATCGGAAGGCGTTCGCACCTCATTTTTTATGAATGGTCCGAATAAAATCGAGTTGCTTGAAGCAACCAACGACGAGAGCCCGATCGCGAAGTTTATTTCCAAAAAGGGTGAAGGTATCCATCATATCGCATTCGACGTTGAAGATATCGTGGCCGAAATCGAAAGGCTAAAAGCAGAAGGTTTTACGGTCTTGAACGAAATGCCAAAGCGCGGCGCCGATAATAAGCTTGTTGCTTTTCTGCATCCAAAAGGCACTAATGGCGTTCTGATTGAGCTTTGCCAGGAAATCAGTAAATAATATTCAACAATAAAAAAAACCGCAGAATTTCTGCGGTTTTTTTGTGGTCCCACTTGGGCTCGAACCAAGGACCACCTGATTATGAGTAATACACACACCTATGCTCGCTACTGATAATCACCCATTTACAATGTAACTAGAATACAAAAAACAGCATTTAGCTACAAAAGTGCACTCAATAAGTACACTTAGGGAAACCTCAGCTTTTCGGGTACTTAATTGTGCTTATTTGCTTTTACTATTTGGATATGGCTACTCAATCCGTACCTATAGAAGTTTCCATTAGCACCTGTGTCGTAGCAATTTGTAATAAAAAGTGGCCATTTCGGCTCCATTTAGGCCATTTAAGTTTCTCGACCATTTTTCCCAAGTGGCCTTTGTCATTGTTCGATATCTGCAATTTTCCAACTTCATCGGGGTATTCTGCCATGATTGATTTGCCAACTAACGTATTAGCAAAGGCAATGATTGACGACGCACTAGCCGGATTGTAAGGCAACTCCATTTTATTTTTAGTACTATGTTGTTTTCGCAAATTCAGCAAGTGCTTTCTCCTTCAATTTAAGCACATCAGCATATTTCATGTCTTTTGTTAAGTCAATCAACTTTCCAATTAACGAGTTAATTCGCAACTTGTCTGCATGAACATTCTTATCATTGCAAATGATGATTTCCTCTCGAACGTAGTTGGCAATTGCAAGAGCATGTAAATAATCGTTTTTTTGTTTAGCTGCGAAATCAATCGAATGCATATAATATTCCCGACCAGTTTCTATATTATTTTTTCTAAAATGATACAATCCGTCAGTCGCCACTAAAGCAATTTTAGTTTCAAGGCTTGCATCTCTGATGGACTTCGAATCATAACGTTTAAATAATTTTTCTGCCTCTTCAATTTTATTTTCCAATAATAGATTGTACGACAAACTATTTAAAAGTTTCAAATCTTTTGGATTGACTTTGATGCCATGTTTTAAAATTTCGATGCTTGTTTTCGTATTCTCTAAAAAAATTGTTGAAATGTAAGATGCTAACCTAACTGGTCTAGTCGAATAAGGCTCATCATTTAGCCATCTTAGAGCAGATTTACAGGCTTCTTCATATCTGCTATTGTTATAAAATGCTTGCGTCTGTGCTTCAAATGCTAGAGGCATTTCTAATAACTTGGCAGAAATGTCAATAAACGGAATTTTTTTCTGGAACCAAAGGACTTGTGCAAGAGAGTTGTCATTCGGACTTAGTAATGCCGCTTTGAACATAGCTTTCGCCGACTTTACATCACCTTGCCTGAATTCGACCGTTCCTATCGAGCTAGCAAGTTCAGAAAGTTGGAAAGGTGAGAACTTTTGAGATTTTAAAAATTCTTTACCAGTTTTAATTAACGTTGATTTTCTGTCGAGAATGGTTGAAAATGCTATTTCCGACGATATTAGCCACGGGTCTATTTTTAAGTTTCTAGACTTTTTAATAATGCTATGGGCACGCTCATCGTCGCCGAGATGATGAAAAAATCTTGAAGCGGAACGTAAGACAAACCTATCGCTTGTATCATTCACACTTAATGCATTAGCCACTGCCTTTTTAGATTTTTCAACATTCCCTAACATTGCATGATTCCGGGCTAATTCAATCCAACCAAGAGGGTTTTTTGGTTCTTGTTTTAAGTAATTTCTTATTGTCCCAAGTTCTTTGATTATTTTCGATTGGCCTTCTTCAGTATAGAAACCAACATTTACTTCCAGTGAACTAGAAAAAGATTTATCATCATTTAAAATATAATCGACGAGCTTAGAAAGAATCGGAGAGATATTACCTCGATGGTGATATAGAAATTCTGCGACATCAATAAATTCATTTTCAATTCCTAGAGTGTAAGCAGCTGAAAGTAAGTCGGCGGCATGGCCAACAGTCTTATACTTATTCCACGAAAAAATTTGCTCGCTTATAGCCTTCCTGCTATAAATGTAAGGTGACATAATAGGGGAAATACCAACTGGCGAAACTTCACCTGCACCTAATGCAATAACAGGATTTCTCCATCTTGGAATCGCCGACCTTTTATCTATGTTATATATTAGTCCCATGTGAAGACTTGTATTTTATTTTTTTTGCAATTCTATCAAGCAAGGTTAAAAATCTAGCCAACCCATACTGATTGTATCTCTGATTTAAATTTTTTGCGTGGCCACGACGTGATGGGTCCGGGTTGCAGAGATAGCGAACAATCGTTTCTAAATCATCTCTGTATTCATCGTCCTCGATCGAGTCACGAAAGTCAATTAGAGCCTTTTCAAATGCATCTATAAGATACGGTTTAACGTACTCGAATTTTCCATACATTTCGGGACGTTCCCACCAAAGGTTTCTATCTAATTTTGATTTTAATAAGGAATTCATGCTCATATTTGCGAAATAAAAAATAACCATGTTTCCTAATAAGTATAAATCACAGAGAAAACGTCGTTCTTCGAAAATTCCGCTAAGGTGGCCATATAAAAGTTCTGGGGGCGAATATTCAAACGAACCGCTGTACCTATCATCTAAATGTTTCGGCAATGACTCCTGAATAGGATTCTTTGAGCAGGCACTTCCGAGGTCAGCCAGTTTAGTACTTGATAGATTAAAATTAACCACATTCGACGGCTTAACATCCTGATGGGCAACGCCAATTCCATGAAGTTGACTTAGTGCTTTCGCAATTTGATGGATTGAACGCACTTTCCATTCAAAATCGACTGCATGCGTACTCATAACTTTTCTCACGTCGCCCAAATCTGCATGTTCTAAAATTAAGTATTCAACTTTAGGATATTTTGGCACGGCATCAACTTCAAACCCACCAGACTCCACAAGCCGCACTACATTATTAAGGCCTCGCTCTAAACATATTGTCAAGATTTTTTTCTCATATTGGTATGCATTAAGCATGTCCTGCATTCTTTCCGCAGGGTCAACGTCACTGACTTGCGAGACATTTGAATAATCTATGGCTTTGAGAAAACCGATTGTTTCCTTGCCATTTTCGTTACGTCTAACCTCATAGCAGCATGAATATACGCCGCCAGTGCGAAATTGATATTCAGTTGAATCATGCTTTTTTGTAACTTTCCAACCATCGCCAATCGTTAATCCCAGTAAGTGTTCTGCCGCTTTCTGCATCCAAAAAAAGTTTATTATGTATAGTACATTATCATTAAATGAAATCAAAAATACAGACAATTTGTCGGAAACCTTTTTCTGGAATGATATATTTTATAAGGGAATAATAAGCGAGAATCCAATAAGTGATATATTAATTTACAGGAAAGAAAATTGTTATCGACAGAGCAAAACGCTCGAACTGCACGGAAATCTTTACAATATGCTTTTGAATGAACTGCCATCTTGGCAAAAATTTCCACTTCGAAAGGAGTCTATCATATTTACTAACAGTGAAAACACGGCACGATTTTTTTCGATTCCTCAACTCAAAGGCAACATGAAATTTGGAAAGTTATTTCATGTTATTCCTTTACGAAAGGCAATTGTGATTACATCTTCTAAAAACGATTTATGGTACTCATTTAACAAGTTTTTTGCTGACATCGGGATTAGGAAATTGTCTTATAGCCTAATTGATTTTAACCAAGCATTTTCATTAATCGCTAGGAATTTTGACTTTCCTGAGTATGACACGTCATTATCTAATTTTGAAATCCTGATTCAATTAATTAGAAACGGTTTGGGCAACATAAACTTAGACATCGACACAAATATCATATATCGAGATATATTGTCTTCAGATAATTATATCAATGATTTAAATATCAAATTTAGTCCCGAAAACAATAATTTCCAGGCTCACACTGAATCCAGTTTTAAAAAGCTCGAAACTGATAGAGAACTTTGGACGGACGGTGATTGTATACTTATTGCAAAAGACTGTTTTAAAGATATAATTACGTCGTTGGCATTAGATATCGATTACCACTTATGAATTCCACCTAACCCAATTAAAAAAGCCCTACATCTCTGTAAAGCTTTGATTTTAAAAGTGGTCCCACTTGGGCTCGAACCAAGGACCACCTGATTATGAGTCAGGTGCTCTAACCAACTGAGCTATAGGACCGGTTGCGGGCTGCAATATTACCATTATTTTTCGTGGACTGCAAATGTTTTTGTTGGCTTTGTTCAATGTTTTCGCATTTTACGCCCGCTTATTTGTACGTTGCAATTTGCCGATATCGAGCCTTGGTGTGAGCATCAGTTTCGCCTTCTGGCACGGTCATTGGAAAATGGCGGTCAAATCCCAAAAAATTAAAATTATGAAAACGCTAATTATAATTCCGATACTCGCACTTTCAATGGTGTCATGTAAAAATGCAGACAAAGCAATGACCATAGGCGATGACAAACAGCAAGTCGCGATCGATAGCATGAAAAGCGAGCTTGCCGAACAAAGAATCCAATTTGAAAAACAAAAGTCAGTCGACTCAATGAAGGTCGTCATGGCCGAGAAAGCACCGGCAAAAGAGAAAGTGGTCCGCAGCCTGAATGCGCCGGCTCATACTGTTGCTGCAACTGCAGCCCCGGCTAAAAAGAAAATAAGCAACACCGCAAAAGGCGCGCTGATCGGAGCCGCGGCAGGAGCAGTCGGTGGTGCAATAATTGATAAGAAAAAGCCGGCTCAGGGCGCGCTGATAGGTGGACTCATAGGCGCGGCTGCAGGCGCGGGAACAGGAGCGATCATCGACGCCAAACACAAACGGCAAGGATCATAAATAACGGCGGAACTTCGGTTCCGCTTTTTTTTTGCTCAATTTACGCCCTTCTTTTCCGTCAGGAATTTCCAATAACGCTTCGGCACATGGCGGATGTGCAACTTGAGGTTCTTCCGCGCCGGAATATTCGTGCTCTTGAAATAGTCAGCCCACAACAGGCTATAAAGTTCCTCCTTTTCATTCAGCGCGTTCTCCTGCAAAAATGTCGTTTGCGCCTTTAACTCCGGCGCTTCATCAAATCGGATTTCAGAAATCTCGTTCAAATCGTAAAACAACCCATATTTTCGCCGCACGTCATAAATGATCCACTGCTGATCGGCGTAGCGGTTTTTAAAAAACGAAGCGATCAACGGCAGCACATTAAAATCGGGCTCGACGGGAGCATAAAAAATTCCGTCTGCCGTCTGTTGGAAACGGGTAAAAGCTTTCATTCGATGCCTTTCACGGCTAACGCTTTTTTCCATTTTCGTCAGCGCAATGACGGCGCGATTGCCGAAATTAACTTCGGCACCTTTCGGATTGTCAAAAATGTAGCGGATAAAATCAAAAATATCCTGAAAAGTTTCAGCCCTTTCCGATAAAAAGCAGGTAAAAATTCGTTCCGGCCAGCCGCCAGAAAGCTTCTTTTTCAATCCGTCCCAAACGCGCCGCGCCTTTTCCTCATCCGAAATTACCGTATGTGTCACATCTAAAAGCGCGGGTTCATAACCGTTCGCAGCAATAACGCGCACGGATTCCGGCTTCAGGTCATAAAAATCAAAGACGGAAGTCAGCAATCCCTCAAAAGTAGCGTCAAAAAGATAAGTTGTCATTGGGCGCGCCGGCGATGCGGCTAATCGGTTTTTAATTGTGATGTTTGGTCGCCGTCGGGCTGTTCGCTTTATCTTTTTATTCTCAAAATTCATCCTGAGATGGGCTTTCCCAAAAATAAAAAGGATGCCGCTTCCATCCCTCGCGCGGCTAAAATAGAGCCAATTGGTTCTGCGGAACTTTCAAATATTTGCTGCTGCTTTCCGAAAGAATGAGCCCTTTTATCTTCATGCTTTCCGGATCGTTGAGTTGGATGCCGCTGTCGGCACACCGGATAAAGTGCCTCGCACGGTTCCACGCAATCCCAATTTTCTTTAATTGGTCTGAACGTAATTTGCCAAATTTCCGAGCTTGCCAGATTTTCTTCGCCGAACCGACGCCCACGCCGGGAATTCGGAGCAACATCCGATAATCAGCGGTGTTTACATCAACCGGAAACTGATCCATGTTGCGCAGCGCCCAACTCAGCTTCGGATCCATATCGGCATCCAGGTTCGGATTGTTTTCATTTAAAAGCTCACTGACATTGAAGCCGTAAAACCGCATCAGCCAATCGGTTTGATAAAGTCGGTTTTCGCGCAGAAGCGGCGGCTGACTTCCAAGCATCGGCATTCGTGTATCGTGACTTATCGGAATATAACCGGAATAATAAACCCGCTTCAGGTCAAAGGTTTTATAATATTCGGTGGCACTGTACATGATTTCCATGTCCGTTTCGGGAGTGGCGCCAATGACCATTTGCGTACTTTGTCCGGCCGGAACGAATTTAGGAACGTGGCGGATGATCTTTTTTTCGTCTTTCAGCTTGACGATGTTATCCCTGATAAACCCTAACGGTTGTTTAACCTGGTCATGTGATTTCTCCGGCGCGAGAAGTTTCAGTCCGGCTTCAGTGGGCATTTCAAGATTGATGCTCATGCGGTCGGCATACAATCCGGCTTCGGACAGCAATTCCTCGCTTGCACCGGGAATCGTCTTCAGATGAATATAGCCGTTAAAGTTATTTTCGAGGCGCAGTTTCTTTGCGATTCGAACCAACCGCTCCATAGTGTAATCGGCATTTTTAAAAATTCCTGAGCTAAGAAACAGACCTTCAATGTAATTGCGCCGATAAAAACTCATCGTCAGGTCAACGACTTCCTCCACGGTGAATGCCGCCCGTTTAACGTCGTTGCTTTTACGCGAAACGCAAAACGCACAGTCGAAGATGCAATGGTTGGTCAGCAGGATTTTCAGGAGCGAAACGCAACGCCCGTCTTCAGTATAACTGTGACAGATTCCCGAGCCGGTATCGCCGAGGCCTTTTGTCGTGTTCTTCCTGTTGCTGCCGCTTGAGGAACACGAAACATCATATTTAGCAGCATCGGCAAGTATGCTGAGCTTTTCACGGATCCGGTCTGACATTGGGGCTGAAATTGGAGGCTTTAAAATTATTGAACACATTAAACAGTAGCATTTGAACAAAAGTTAAAGTTTCCTTCCGTGCGAACTTTTGAAACTAAAAATTAGAATCCGGCGTTAATACCGTCTCAACCGGGCCGCCTGGCGGTGAACTTTACATGGTAGTTTAGAGTCAATTTGGTAGCTATTTGATTATTAGAAGATTGTTCTGCTTTTCGTCGATGAAATTGGTCATTTGGAACGTAATTTTGGCAGTCTTTGAATTTTTAATTTATTTGCCAAAAGATTTTGCCAAATAGAATTTTTATTTACTTTTACACCCTATGAAAATTGTCCCAAACAGACTTTTAATACTGCTTGCGCTCGCTTTTTCCCTTACAGATTGCCTCGCAGCTCCAAATGATCCCCCGCCACCGACACCGCCTCCGCCACCCGGATTGCCTGTCGACGGAGGGTTGATTTTCTTGGTCATTGCGTCCCTCTGTTACGGTCTATATAAAGTATACAACTTCCATATATCAAAAAAAAACCTGCAATAAACTGCAGGTTTTTTTATTCTAGTTACGGCCTGCTGAATACAATCGCGCAACGTACTTACCTATTACGTCAAATTCAAGGTTAACATTCGTCCCAACCACAAAATCGCTGAAGTTGGTATGCTCATATGTATAAGGGATAATTGCCACGCTGAATTTCCCCGGGGCTGAATCAACTACTGTCAGGCTCACTCCATTTACGGTTATTGAACCTTTTTCGATGGTCACATTTCCTTGTGAAGCATCAAATTCGAATGTGAAATACCAGCTTCCATCGGCTTCCCTTATTGCCACGCACGTCGCCGTTTGGTCAACATGGCCCTGAACGAGATGGCCGTCGAGCCGGTCGCCAAGCTTCATCCCGCGCTCGAGATTAACGCGTTGCCCTTGTATCCAATCGCCGATAGTCGTTTTTTCAATGGTCTCTTTTATTGCGGTAACGGTATATTCATTAGCGTTGCGTTCAACCACAGTGAGGCATATTCCATTGTGAGAAACGCTCTGATCTACCCGAAGGCTTTCGGCAATTGAAGAAGCAACCGTGATGTGAATATTTCCACTATCCCTGCGCACGTTGCTGATTGTGCCGAGCGTCTCGATTATTCCGGTGAACATACTTTTAATTTACTAAATTTGCTGTCAAAATTAGCAATAATATAGTCGTTCATGGCCAGGAAAGCAGAAAATATAATAGTAGGGATATCGATCGGTGACCTTAACGGGATTGGGCCTGAAGTGGCCTTGAAAACGTTTGAGGACAGTCGGATGCTTGAATTTTGTACGCCTGTTTTCTTTGCGAATGTCAAATTGCTTTCTCATATAAAAAAAAGTTTTGAATCGGCTTCAATGCTGCATGGCATCGATAAGCTTGACCAAATCGTCGCAGGGAAAATCAATGTGCTTAATGTTTGGCGTGAGCAGGTCGAACTGAAAATCGGCGAAAACGATTCCGTTGCCGGTCAATACGCTATAAAGTCATTTGTTGCCGCAACCGCAGCGTTAAAGGAAGGTCTCATTGACGTTTTGGTAACAGCACCCATTAATAAGTACAACATACAATCGCCCGAATTCCATTTTCCGGGGCATACCGACTACCTGGCGCAGGAGCTTCAGGGCAATGCACTGATGCTGATGGTTCAGGACGGACTCCGGGTTGGACTCCTGACAGACCATGTTCCCGTGAATGATGTTTCGTCGCAATTGACAGAAACACTCGTCAGGCAAAAAATTGAAACGATCAAGAAATCACTGGTTCAGGACTTCAGCATCAACAAACCTAGGATCGCTGTTTTGGGATTGAATCCGCATGCCGGCGATAATGGAGTAATCGGTAAGGAAGACAATGAATTGCTTCGGCCCGTTATCAAAAAGATGTTCGAATCCGGAACTCTGGTGTTCGGACCTTTTCCGGCCGATGGATTTTTTGGCAGTGGCCAATATGAGAAGTACGACGCCGTAATTGCTGCTTATCACGATCAGGGGTTGATTCCTTTCAAGACATTGTCGTTTGGACGTGGCGTCAACTATACTGCGGGTCTTGATAAAATCCGCACATCTCCCGACCATGGAACCGCATACGACATCGCTGGAAAAGGCATTGCCGACCATAATTCGTTCAAGGAAGCGGTTTATCTTGCAATCGATATTTTCAACTCCCGTTCCGACTACGCCGAGATCTCTCGTAAGCCGTTGAAAATAAAAGAGACCCAGCCCGAAAAAAAAATGTAGTACGTCCTCTTGTATTGCGATAATTTTATATCTTTGCGCGCTCAAATTGATGGTGAAATGAAAAAGCTAAGCGAATTTTTAATTCCGTTTATCGGGTTAAAGCTAGGGAAACACCAGTTTGAATTTAAGATTGACAAAACGTTCTTTGACGCCTTTGATTATCAGGAATTTGAAAATGCTGATATTAAAGTCAACGTGGTCCTGGAGAAAAAAAGCACAATGCTCGAGCTTGCATTTAAGCATAAAGGCACTGTAAATGTTCCGTGCGACCTCACAAACGAAATGTTTGATTTGGCCGTTAAAGGAGCATTTCGCCTGGTAGTGCAGTTTGGCGACCAGTTCAACAACGATAACGATGAACTGCTGATTCTGCCGCACGGCGAACACCAGATCGACATATCACAGTATATTTTTGAGATGATCGTGCTTTCGGTCCCGCTCAAAAGAATACATCCTGGCGTAAAAGACGGAACGCTTGACAGCGAGGCGCTAAAGAAGCTCAAAGAGTTGGGCGTCAAGGAAGACAAGCTTAACAAAATAGAACAAAAAGATGAAACGGATCCCCGTTGGGACCAGCTCAAGAAATTATTAACGGATAAATAATACAATAATGGCACATCCAAAGAGGAAGACCTCGAAGACAAGAAGAGATAAAAGAAGAACACATTATAAAGCAACTGTGGCTACAATCGCTACATGCCCTGTAACAGGAGAAGCGCACCTTTATCACCGCGCATACTGGCATGAAGGAAAGATGTACTACAGAGGCCAGGTTGTTATCGATAAGGCGGTTGCTGTCGCTTAAAACCTTGTTATTAGGAACATGAAACTCTCACCCTGTGGGAGTTTTTTTTATTGTGCTAAAGTTTCGGCAAATAACCCGGCCGCAAAAATTGGTAATGATTTTTTTTGTAATTTCCACCCCTTATTGAATCGACGCATTCCGTAAGGAAAAATATATTCTATGAGTACAACAACAGCCGCAATTACAGCAGTTGGCGCATACGTTCCCGATTTCGTCCTGTCAAATGAAATTTTGGAAACAATGGTTGAAACAAATGACGAATGGATTACAACCAGAACAGGAATCAAGGAAAGAAGAATACTGAAAGAAAAAGGAAAAGGCACTTCTTTTCTTGCGATCAATGCGGCTAAAGATCTCATAAAAAAGTCCAATATCGACCCGCTCGAGATCGATATGGTACTAGTTGCCACGACAACTCCCGATATGCCGGTCGCAGCAACCGCTGTTTTTGTCGCCACGCAAATTGGCGCTGTAAACGCTTTCGCGTACGATTTGCAGGCCGCATGTTCGAGCTTCCTCTACGGAATGTCAACAGCTGCAGCCTATATCGAATCCGGACGCTACAAAAAAGTGCTTTTGATCGGTGCCGATAAAATGTCGTCAATTATAGATTATACCGATCGCGCAACGTGCATCATCTTTGGTGATGGCGCCGGAGCAGTGCTTTTTGAACCGAATCATGAAGGTTACGGACTGCAGGATGAATTTCTTCGTTCCGACGGAATTGGCCGCGAATACCTTAAGATAGACGCCGGTGGTTCAATATTGCCCGCATCAAAAGAAACGGTCGAAAACCGGCAACATTACGTTTTCCAGGATGGAAAGACTGTTTTTAAATACGCAGTTACCGGAATGGCCGACGTTAGCGAAAAAATCATGCAACGCAATAACCTGACAAATGAGGACGTAGATTGGCTGGTAGCGCATCAGGCGAACAAACGGATAATCGATGCGACTGCAGACAGGATGGGACTTTCCGATGAAAAGGTGTTGGTCAATATCCAGAAATACGGAAACACTACAAGCGGCACGCTTCCACTGTTGCTGAGCGACTTTGAAGACAAACTTAAAAAAGGAGATAAGCTGATATTTGCTGCCTTCGGCGGCGGATTCACCTGGGGCGCCATCTACCTTACATGGGCCTACGACAAAAAATAACTAAACCAAAATTTCTATATCATGGATCTTAGAGAAATTCAGAATCTGATAAAATTTGTGGCCAAATCAGGCGCAACCGAGGTCAAACTCGAAATGGACGATTTTAAAATCACCATCCGCACAACTTCCGATGCAGCATCACCTGAAATTACTTATGTTCAGCAGGCTCCGATGGCAATTCCACAACAACAGGCTGCGCCACAACAACAGCAACAAATTGCTCCTGCCGCTTCTGCAACTGCTCCTGCCGCAGACGACAACTCAAAATACATCACAATAAAATCGCCGATCATCGGTACGTTCTACCGCAAACCATCGCCGGATAAGCCCGTGTTTGTTGAAGTGGGAAGTAAAATCGGTAAAGGCGACGTTCTTTGCGTAATCGAAGCGATGAAACTATTCAACGAAATCGAATCGGAATACGCCGGAAAAATTGTGAAGATACTGGTTGACGACATGTCCCCGGTCGAATTTGACCAACCGTTGTTCTTGGTCGATCCATCATAATCTGCAAGTTTGATCATTGTCAAATTTTCGCCCGAGGCGCAGCCGAACTGAACGGAGCGCTGCGTAGTTAAATTTTCAAATTTCCTATTATGTTTAAAAAAATACTTATTGCGAACCGGGGTGAGATCGCGCTTCGCGTAATCAGGACCTGCCGTGAAATGGGAATTAAAACGGTTGCGGTGTATTCAACCGCTGACGCCGAAAGCCTTCACGTAAAGTTTGCCGACGAGGCAGTTTGCATCGGTCCGCCGCCAAGCAACCTGTCGTACCTTAAAATGTCAAATATCATTGCGGCAGCCGAGATCACCAACGCCGACGCAATACATCCCGGCTACGGATTTCTTTCCGAAAACGCCAAATTCTCCAAGATCTGCCAGGAACACGGAATCAAATTTATTGGCGCTTCTCCGGAAATGATCGAAAAAATGGGCGACAAGGCAACGGCTAAAGCGACGATGAAAGCAGCAGGCGTGCCATGCGTTCCGGGCTCTGACGGAATCCTTCAATCGTTTGACGAAGCCAAAAAAATCGCAAAAGACATGGGTTATCCCGTAATGATTAAAGCGACTGCCGGCGGCGGCGGAAAAGGAATGCGCGCCGTCTGGAAAGAAGAAGATCTTCTGAAAGCGTGGGAAGGCGCCCGCCAGGAAGCGGCAGCATCTTTCGGAAACGACGGAATGTACATGGAGAAACTCATCGAAGAGCCACGACATATAGAAATACAGGTTGTTGGTGATGCTTACGGCAAAGCCTGCCACCTTTCCGAAAGGGATTGTTCGGTGCAACGCCGCCACCAAAAGCTCACCGAAGAAACGCCGTCACCGTTCATGACCGATGAACTTCGCGAAGCAATGGGCGCAGCCGCTGTAAAAGCTGCCGAATACATTAAGTACGAAGGTGCAGGAACAGTCGAATTCCTTGTCGACAAGCACCGCAACTTCTACTTCATGGAAATGAACACCCG
>JAEWJM010000004.1 GCA_023386585.1 Bacteroidota bacterium
GCTCCGTCATCATATGTTTCGCGTAGAAAAACAAGGAAGGATTTGCGCGCCGGGTCAAACAGAGCGATCCACGAGACGAGCCATCCGGCAAGACAAAGGCTGTAATATTGCAACAATGTTTCCGCAACTTCAAAGGTTGATCAGCCTTGGCGAGCGGCTTGGGTCGCGATGGAAGAAATCATGACGTAGTTTTTAAGCGGAAGATATGCAGACTTGATTTTTTTGTTACTTTTTTTATCAAGAAAAAAAGTAAAAGCTTTCTTCTTTTAGCTACGCTGAATCTTCAGTTCGGAATAATTTTGTAAATGACGGGCTGGCGACAGAACTTCGATTTGTCTGCTAACAAACCGACTTCAGGAGGTTCAGCGACTGCAATATTTAAATAAAAAAAATAGGAGCTAAAAGAAGCGGGCCAAGGCTCATGGTCAAGGACTCAGTGCTCAGGGCTCAGGGCTCAGGGCTCAAAGCCTAAAGCCTAAAGCCCAAAGCCTTTTGCCTCGCACCAGGTCATTGCTACGCCAAATTTTAATCTTAAATTTGATTTCAACCAATTGAAAAACACCATGTCAGACCACACTGTAACCCTTCACCGTGTCATTTCCGCACCGCCGGAAAAAATATTCCGCGCTTTTATGAGTCCGGAGGCTTATGCCGCCTGGATTCCTCCGTATGGATTTCTTTGCATTGTCCACAAAATGGAACCCGAGGTTAATGGCGTATTCCACATGTCGTTCGAAAACTTTTCTACGGGCAGCCGGCATTCGTTTGGCGGAACATACGTTGAAATACGCCCAAATGAATTCATCAAATTCCGCGAAACGTTCGACGATCCAAATCTGTCGGGTGAAATGACGACATCGGTGGAGTTCCGAAAAGTATCTGTCGGCACTGAAATCAGGATAAGACAGGAAAACATCCCGACGCAAATTCCGCTGGAAATGTGTTATCTCGGTTGGCAGGAATCGCTCGAAAAGCTGAAAAAACTGGTCGAACCCAATATTCCTGACGCGTAGTGATCATCTACAGCCAACAACTTCGAATTAATTCAAAATTATTTACGATGAAGAAAGCCTTGCTACTACTTGTTTTTGTTACTGCATGCAGCACAAAACCTGAAACATTTACTGGTTTTGGAAATTTAAAAGTCGGAACAAAGTTTCAAGATTTGGCCAAAGCGCGGGATTTTGAATTGCTATTTCCGGGTCAGGTCTTTGCTCGCGACTATACTTTGCCCAATGGCATTGGCTCGGTCAGCGATGTCAGCGTTTCGACGGTCAATGACACGATAAGCCGTGTCCGGTTTTCGACCAATAAACAAACTAACCTGCAGGCTTTAATTTCCGGTTTGGCGGATCTGAAGGAATTGGATCCACCAATGAAGGTCAATATTGGCAATTCAAAGATTTACTGTACTCCCGATGCGAACGTCTTTCTGGCTGTTGAAGAAAAAACAGCTTCCGGCCATGGCGGAATTATTCATTACGAATATGCCTACTATACCAAGGAAGCTCTTTCGACCATGGTAAAAGATTTCCACGGATCGGCGGTCCAATAGCGTAGCTGCGGGAAATGAGCTATTCCGCCATTTTCAATTCATCGGCTCGTGAGAAATTAATTTGTATACTTTTACGATTCAAATTAACTCCATGAGAAACAGCTACTTCCTGGTCGCCGGCCTGCTTTTTTCGATTTTTGCACATTCCCAGATCATCAATATTCCCGACGCGAGTTTTAAAAGCAAGTTGGTCGGATCCTCGCCTTCCAACACTGTCGCGAAAGATCTGAATGGAAATTACTTTGCGGTTGATGCTGATGCCGACGGTGAAATAAGTGTGCAGGAAGCGCTTTCGGTTTCGTACTTCATGCCCTTCAATCTTAATAATGGAACTTATATCCAGGATATAACCGGAATCCAATATTTCACCAATCTTACCGGGCTGAACCTGCAAGGACAGCTGATAACGGATATCAATGAAATTTACCAATTGCATTTGCTGACACTTTTATCGGTACCAACAACAGGTGTTTCAAGCGTCAGCCTTAGTGCGTTTCCTGATTTGAACTATTTCAGCTGCTTTGGATCCGGACTTTCAGCACTTGACCTGAGTGGTGTTCCTCACCTTAGCCAACTCGTCTGTGTCGGAAACAACTTAACCGAGCTGGATCTTTCGGCGTGTCCGCAGCTTTTTGATCTCGATTGCCGGTACAACCAAATCACCACACTCGACATTGGCCACAATCCGCTGCTGCACAATCTGAACTGCAGCAACAATCCTTTTTTGGAAGAAATCAATTTGAAAAACGGAACCGGCCTTTTCAGTTTTATTATATCGGCGCTTCCGATGGTGAGCCACATCTGCACCGACGACAACGAAACTGCTGCTGTGCAATCGCAGGTAAATATCAATAATTACACTTATTGTGCGGTGAACAGCTATTGCAGTTTTACGCCTGGCGGAAATTACAACGTCGTCCAGGGGCAATGCAATTACGATTACGACAACAACAGCACCTGTTCGCCTTCTGAACTGATTCCCTCGCCGGTCATGTTTACGATTGCCGGCAGTACCGAAACCGCCACAACCTATATGAATACCGGAAGTTTTTGGCTTCCGCTGGCCAACGGTGCCTATACCATTACGCCCGCTTTGGAGCATCCCTCCTATTTTAACGTTTTTCCGCCATCGCTTTCGGTAGCTTTCCCCGCTCAGTCAAGTCCGCTCACAAGCAATTTTTGCATCACGCCGAATGGTGAGCACAAAAACCTGGAAGTGCTGCTTGTTCCGGCGAGCAGGGCGATACCCGGTTTCGACAATAAATATAAAATCATCATAAAGAATAATGGCACGGTGAACCAATCGGGAAGTTTCACACTGCATTTCAACGACGGCCAAATGGATTTTGTGGAATCGGCACCGGCAGCGGACAATCAGCTTCAGGATTACCTTACGTGGAATTACACCGACCTGCTTCCGCTGGAGTCGCGCACAATTACGGCCACATTCAATCTCAACACTCCGTTTGAAAATCTTCCGGTTGTGGCGGGAGTGTACATTGGCCTCGACGCGACAATTTATCCGATCGATCTTGACGAAGACGATCACGACAATCATTCCGACCTGAAGCAGCTGGTTATGAATTCTTTCGACCCGAACGACAAGACGTGCTCTGAAGGCGAAATTACAGGTCCGGCCGTCGCAGGTGAATATGTACATTATCTAATCCGGTTTGAGAACACAGGTACAGCGTTGGCGCAGCATATTGTGGTTAAGGACATGATCGATTTGACAAAATTTGAAATCGGCACTTTAATTCCCATAACTGGCAGCCATGCATTTGAGACACGCATTACTTCGGGAAATAAAGTTGAATTTATTTTCCAGAACATCAACCTACCCTTTGATGGCGACAACAACGATGGTTATGTAGCGTTCAAGATCAGGGCGAAACCGACACTTGTTGCAGGTGATTCGTTCAGCAACACCGCCTCAATTTACTTCGATTACAACCTGCCGATCATTACAAATACAGCGACAACGCTAATCCAGGAACTAAAGAGCGGCGAAAGAGATTTCAGCGACAATTTTGTGCTATATCCGGTGCCGGCAGTAAACAGGCTTTACCTCAAGGCAGTTGACGGCGTTACAATACAATCGGTTTCGGTGTACAACCTGATTGGCCAACTCCTGATAAAAACCCAAAACTTTGGCAATGAAGGCGTTGATGTATCGGCATTGGCCAGTGGAAGTTATCTATTACGGGTTGAGGGCAGCGATGGCAGCTTTGCAAGTGCATTTATTAAGCAGTAATTTTGCAGCGGTGCACAAAAATTACAATCAGGAAACGAAAACACTAATAAATCCGTTTCATTATCAATTGAAAGTCAGCTGCAAATGTGTTACAGAGTCCAGGTCAATACCGGTGTCGAGAAAATTGCCCAGCGTTTTAAAGTTACCGTTGAGAAGCCCGAAAAGCTGCTTTTTGACAGCGAGATCAACGGGTTTGCCTATCAGCCTTTGCCAGTGATTACCAGCGAAAACCCTTCGGTTGTGACCTCCGAGTATTCATGGGGACTGATTCCGGCCTGGTGCAAAGACAATACGATCCGGAAGAATACGCTCAATGCGAAGATCGAAACGCTTGAGGACAAACCGGCTTTCCGGAATGCAGTCGGCAACCGCTGCCTGGTCATCGCGACCGGCTACTACGAATGGCGCTGGCTGGATGAAAAGGGAAAAGTCAAGGAGAAATACGAAATCTACTCGACCGAAGAAGCCATTTTTGCATTTGCGGGAATTTATTCGACGTGGATTGACCCGCTGACTCAAGAAGAATACAAAACATTTTCGATAATCACGACGCAGGCGAATCCGCAGATGGAATACATCCACAATATGAAAAAGCGGATGCCCGTGATGTTGAAAAAACAGGACGAGATGAAGTGGCTTGATCCGAACTCCGATTATTCCGAATTTGCCTTTCCGCGGTACAACGCCGATATTATCGCCTTCAACAACAAATAAAATGCAGCAAATCTTGTCCGGATCCGTTTTGTGGTGCACGCGGCAGGAAGTTTTGCAACGAAACCGCGGTGCCGACTGGACTTTTCACTTTTCGGGAATGCGGCCGTTCCATACCAACTGGGGTGAAATTGCTCTGACGGATAAGTCGGTTCAAATTACGGGAACAGTCAATTTGGCTATTCAGTTTGCCGACCTGACGCAGTTGTATCTCGGATTTGACGATGCGTATACACCGATGCTCGCACGTAACTTCGGGCTGTTCTGGAAGCCGCTGCGACTGATGCTATCGGACGATTCGCAACTTTACCTCATTATCGATTACAACTTTTTCGGAAGCAGCAACGCCAGCTGGTTTGCGAAGCTGAAGGAGGTATTGTCGTAGAAAGCAATTCCATTTGCCGCGTAATCAGCGACCTTAAAAATTAATCACAATTTTCCCGCTCATAAACGTGCCGCCAAAACTTAGGTTCGTGAACCTGATCAGGCTCTGGTTGGGCGTTCTCTGCAAAACTACCTGCTGTCCGGGATCGGCGTTTACCGCTTCCGATTCGTCGTCGGTGAAATACTGTACAACAATGCTTGTGTTGTCAGTTGCTGACGCTGCACTTACGGTCGAATGGTTACCCGATGTCGTGTTAGCACTGGTAATGAACCGCAAATGGAAGGCGGTCGTAAATTCGGCAGTATTGTAATTGGGAAGAAACTGCATCGTAGGATCTATGATGTTGACCATATCATAAACTGTCACCGCGCCACCGGTTTGCGGGTCGTAGCTAAATCCACCGCCGTTATAGTAAATAGTCGCATTATCCTGATAATCGAGCGATTGCTTCGTACCGTTGATAGTGAGATAATTTCCTTCCGGACCTTCCGACGCATCCGAGTCGCAACCCGACGCCAGTGAACCCACAGCAATCAAGGCAATAAGTAGTAGCTTTTTCATGGTGCAAAGATAGCGTCAGGAGTTTTTCTTTGCAGAAGGAAAACAGGAAATCTTATACCGTTAGTCGGTTCTGTCGATCCGGTACCAGTTGTGCGGAGTTTCATCGAGGTCGAACGTTTCTATGAATTGCAAGCCGACTTTCCGCAGGACGTTGTTCGAGGCTGCATTTTCTACATCGGCCATCGCAAAAACTTCCTTGGCATTTAGTGTCGTGAAAGCGTATTCGAGCGACGCCAAAGCAGTTTCTGTCGCGATTCAGCGGCCCCAATATCTTTTGATCAGCCGGTATCCGAGGTCATAAAAATTCTGGTGGTTGTTTATTTTCGCGGTAATCAGTTTGAGTCCACTCCAGCCGACGAAATTATTGGACTCTTTATCAATTACTGCCCACCGGCCAATCCCGTTTTCGATATATTGCCTTCGGATCGAATCGATCACACCAATAAGCTGCTCCTTGTTTGTAACGGGAGTATTGCCCAGATAACGGTACGTCGGGATCCGAGTCGAGTTCGTACATGCCGTCAATATCTGACAAGAGTAACTCTCTCAGCAGGAGTCTTGGCGTTTCTGCGTAGATTTTCATGTAAGTTACGCTTTATGCAACGGGAAGAACATTGTATAGCCTATGCCCTTTTCCTTGACCAGTTTCGCAACCATGAATCCGTGGTGCTTCTCGACGATGCGCTTGCAGAACGCGAGGCCGATGCTTATTTTATTGAACTGCGCCGACTTCTGGATGATCTTGAACCGTTTCAGGTCGGTGTTGAAGCCGAGGCCGTTATCGACGTAGGTGATCTTGACGAATTTTTCATATTGGTATCTGTCCGCCGATTCCAAAAAGACATTCTTCTGGGTTTCCATTGCCGATATTTCAATGCTGAGCTTGCCGTTGTTCGGGTTCCTGTTCTTTGACGAATGCCGAAGCAGCTCCATAAACAGGTGGGTAATTCTTATTATATCGCCGCTGAATTCGGGGTTGGACGCCTGATAAGTAATCTCGACATCCGGACGCGAATTGAGTCCGACCGCGTTTATCGCTTCGGAAATAATCTCATAAAGATTGATCCGGCCGTAGTTTAGCGTGACTTTGTCGAGTTCTTCGTAGCGTTGAAGCGTTAGCAGCATTTCGCGCATGTCGGAATTGAAGTTGACGATTTTGTGCAGTCGTTCGGTTATATTTTCCGGCAATCCTTTGATTTCCGACAGCAGGTAATTGCTGATGAATACCGATTTGCGAAGCGGCTCCTGCAGGTCGTGGGTAATCAGCTTGAACAATTCCTGCTGCTGTTCGCGCAACGAGCGCAGTTTTCGGTATTGCGATTCGAGCGCATGCTGGTTGGCAAGCAGTTCGTTTTTCACGCGTACAAGTTCCTCGTTTTCGGCAAGCGCGTCCTCGGCGGCCTTTTTTGCCTCGAGCAATTCCTTTTCGAAACGGTTGCGGTTGGAGATTTCCATGCCGCCGCAAATAATCTCGGACAATTCGCCTTGGTTCTCCACCTCAACGTTCAGCAATACCGGAACGGAGCCTGAGGGGCTTTTAAAAGACAGGTAGATCTCGCGGACGACGTTTTGCATTTTTATAAGCGGATAAAAATGCGTCTGGAAGAAAATCCGGCTACCAACGGTCAGCAGTTCCTCGAAGGGCGCGCCGATGATAGTTTCGCGGTTAACACCCAGCCGCTGCCGCATCTCGCGGTTCATTTTCATGATCTTTCCCGATTCTGAAAAAGAAAACAGGAAGCACGGAACGGCGTCATAGCTTTCCTCCCACAAATTTTTATATGTCGGCTCGGAATTAATAGGTAATCTGGTTTAGGAATTTCTGGATCAGCTCGATGGTTTCTTCGGGATGGCTCATGTGCGGGCAATGGCCGGTGGCGTTCATCTTCTCGAATGTGCTTCCCTTGATTTGGTTGTGGACGTAGCGTCCGACTTCATCCGGGGCGATCGCATCGTCGGAGCATTGCAGCACCAGGCACGGCATCGCCAGGTTGGACAGGTCGTCGCGGTTGTCGGAGAAGAACGTGACCTCGGCAAACCTGCGGGTGATGACAGGATCGGTTGAGCAGAAGCTTTCTTCCAGTTCTTTGGTCAGTTCGGGGCGCTCGCCGTTTTTCATCACTACGGGCGCCAGGAAATTCGCCCATCCAATATAATTATTGTCCATTACCTCAAGCAGCCCTTCGAGATCCTCGCGGGAAAACCCGCCCATGTAATCGATGTCGTTGATGTACCTTGCCGACGGCCCGATGAAGACCATGCAGCAGAAAATGTCGGGATTCTCGATTGCGGCCAGCAGCCCGATCATTGAGCTGACACTGTGGCCGACGAAGATAACATCATCGAGTTGGAGCGCTTCGCAGACTTCCAGTACGTCCTGCGCATAACCGTGGAGATTGGAATACCGCTCGGCATTATAGGCCGCAACATCCGACTTTCCGCATCCGACATAGTCGAACAAAACAATTTTGTAATCCTCTTCAAATGCGGGTGTTACAAACCGCCACATGTTCTGGTCGCAGCCAAACCCGTGCGCAAACACCATCGCCTGCTCCCCTTTTCCTTTAACCGTTACATTGTTTCGCCTGAGAATGTCCTGTTCCATATATTTTTTTGTTTAAAAATACGGAAAAAAGGAATAAGGAGAAAGGTATTGGGTATTGGGTATGGGGTTTAGGGTATGAGGTTTAGGTTGAAGGAATATGAGATAGATTCTGCCCTGTACCCTGTACTTGCACCCTGTACCGTCCTTGTTGGCTGGAAAATGGTATAAGGTTTAAGGTATAAGGTTTAGGGAAAAGGTTGAAGGAGTATGAGATAGCTTCTACCCTATACCTTGGACCCTGAACCCTCTCCCCTGTACCCGATGGCGCAGATTTGCAATCCGTGCCTCAAAACAAGTGTAAACCAATATCATTATCCAATACAATTACCTGCCGAGTTAAAATAATAGTCTTCGGCCAGCCTTGTAAAAACCCCTATCTAATCAACACGGACTGCAAGTCTGCCTGACACAAAAAGTTTATGGCTTTCTAATCAGTCAATTTTCGGTCTTCATTTTCCGGCACGGATTGCAAATCCGCACCATCCTGATTTGAGGTACAAGGTTCAAGGTTTTAAGGTTCAGGGAAAAGGTTGAAGGAATATGAGATAAATTCTGCCTGTACCCTGTACCTTGCACCCTGTACCGTCCTTGGTGGCTGGAAAATGGTATAAGGTATAAGGTTTAGGGAAAAGGTTAAAAGAATACGATATAAATCCTACCCTGAACCCATTCCCCTGTACCCTGCACCCTGAACCCCGCACCCTGTATCCTCCAGCCTTTTCTCAGCTCTTCCCTGCAATCATCTCCAATGCCTTTGCCAGCGCATCTTCCGATTTTACGGCAATGTCCGGGGTGACGCCAACTTTATCCAAACGGGCGCCATCAGTGGTATAGAAGTCAGCGATGGGCAGCATAAGCGAATATTTGCCGGAGAGGACAAATGGGCAGGCGGCCAACATCGCGCCCCGTGTTTTTTCACCTATGATCACGGCTCTTTTGTTCTTTTTTAAAGCGTACACCATGGGCTCGCATGTACTTCCCGTACCGCCATTTGTCAAAATGTACATTGCGCCGGTAAAAACCGCGTTGTCAGGCTTTTTGAAAATAAGCCTCGCGCCACTGGTTGCCTTCAATTGATTAATAAATTCTTCAGTTCCTTTCGGCTGCAGTTCCGGCAGTGCATTGAACACTTCAGGCTCATAGCCCGCATAGTCTAATTTATTGGTCAGGAAATACCCAACGCCGAGGTCTTCACGAGTTATATAGTTAGCAAACTCAAACGCCGCTTCGATTCCTCCTCCTGGATTATCCCTCAGGTCAACTATAAGATTTTTGTAGTCGGTGTTGCCGACTATTTTAGGCAGTATAACAGCTAATTCCTGCTGAGACACCGCGAAATCTTTTATTAAGAGGTACGCCGTAGCTGTATTTTTTTCTTCAAAAACAACCGAGTTCCGTACGGGAGCTGCAACAGGTGCAGGGTTGTCTGTATTGTGATCCGCGGTTGTGGCTGAATCATTTTCATCATGCGAAATAGCTAAACCGGTGTGCGTGAAAGGAAGGTCTTGCGTAAGCATGTTGAACCGGAAATACAATTCAATATCGTCATGCGCATCTGCGCAAAGATCTGCAACGTCTCTTTTAAAATCGCTCCATTCCTTGTTTTTCAGCGCATATTTCGAGTAGATGTTATCTTCAATGGTTTTAATAAGGATCGGATAGAGGTTGTTGTAATGATTCCGGGTTTCTGCGGAAGTTACGCCGTGCAATGTACCAACAGTTGTCTTGCCGTCTGTAGAAAATGCACCGCTCAAGATGCCGTTTTTGATGAGGCCTTTAAATCCCATTTTCCCCATCATCAGAACATTCGCTTCGCCAAACAGGCTGTCGTTTTTCTGCTCGCCGGTGATCGTTATGAAAACACCGTGCTTTGTCGATTTTCCCATCAGCCTCCCGAGTCGCGCCTTGCCGCCAACAATACGTACATCGGCATCTTTGGGAGAAATAATGGTAAAACCATCCGGAGTAGTGCTTACATCAAAGAAAGTAGAGAACACATAGCCGTTGCCGAGGGAAATTTCGCTTTTATAATGCGACTGCTTCTTTTGGGCAAAAGACATGGCCACTGTGAAAAATAAGGCGACATTGAAAAATCTTTTTATCATCTTTATAATTATGATTTTGATTAGTGTAATCGAATTCTTGTCGCCAACCCTGCCGAAAGCTGTTTGCGCGGTACTACAACCTTAACCAAAGGGAGCTATGCTGATGGCTCCAAACTTCCAATGAGTAACAAATCCAATTAAAATAAACGTGAGAATTGCGACTTCAAAGCAGATCAATGTGAAAAATAACAGGATTCTATAAGCAGTTCCTAACCGCGTGTAGTCGGTACCAAAAGCGTTGAAATACCCATATGCGACATAGAAGGTAATAACGGCCGCCACCACTATGCTGAGAGCTGTGCCGCTAAAAAAAGCGGTCAGGTTGAAATAAAAAAGAAAATCGCCCAACGTAGCGACCAGTAAAATACCCACTAAAATCATTCCTGAAATTATAGCGTGTTCACTCAGATTAAGTCTTTTTCTCCTGAATAACATAAAGGTGTTTAACGCGGCAAACGGAACAAAAAGGAAGAGTATTATTTTCGTTTTTTGGGAAAATATTTCGTTGATCTTTCTTGATGCATCGTTTAGATACGGTGGATGTTGAACCGGTTCATTTCCCTGATAGATCAGAAAATCGAAAATTTCGTGAAAAAATAATTTGATACCAATGGCAATCAGGACCAGGTAAAAGACATTGTAATACCGTTTTCGCTTGCCTGATATGTATTCAAGCGCCGCCGTTCCCGGGCATATTAAAGCCTGCTTTGCAGTAAACACTATTCCTTTCTCGATATGGAATACACCGTGCAGCAAATCGTGAAAGATGAAATTCTTAATGGTGATCCGATGCGTGTCGGCTTTTTGTCCGCATCCCGAACAATAGGCATCTGTTAGTTGTTTCTCGCAGTTAAGGCAGTTCTGGACAGTCATTCGCTTTGGTAGTCAATGAGGTCACAATGTAGAGATTTTTTTTGGAAAGGTGGTGAGGTCGGAGGCACGGATTGCAAATCGGCGCCATCCTGTTTTGAGGTACAAGGTTCAAGGTTTAAGGTTTAAGGTTCAGGGAAAAGGTTAAAAGAATACGAGATAGATCCTACCCTGCGCCGATGGCCCGGATTTGCAATCCGTGCCTCAAAACAAGTGTAAACCATTATCATTATCCAGTACAATTACCTGCCGAGTTAAAATAATAGTCTTCGGCCAGCCTTGTAAAAACCCTTAGCTAATCAACACGGACTGCAAGTCTTCACTGACACGAAAAGTTTATGGCTCTCTAATCGGCCAATTTCCTGCTTCATTTTCCGGCACGGATTGCAAATCCGCACTATCTTGATTTCTAATCGGTCAATTTCCGGTTTCATTTTCAGGCACGGATTGCAAATCTGCACTATCATGGGAAGTAGCTTATTTAACCCAATAATAAGTTTGGTTTTTTTCTCCTTCTTTAACAATTAAATTTAACGCTACTGCTTTTTTTAAATCCCTTGTCGCTGTTGCAGATGAAATATCTTTAAAAACATTCATATAATCTTTCCGTGTAAATTCTTTTGCGCTGCTTTTAATAAAATATCCTATGCGATCCAACTCTGTAATTGTCCGATTGTTAAATCTTAACAGCCCGGCCAGGGAAGTATCGATAACTTCTAACATATATTCTATAAATATTGTTGAACTTCCTGCTTTATCGCATAAAGACAGAACTTTGTAATACTCTGACTGGGTCTTGCTTATAAGAGTTTCAAAAGGCAAGAATTCAAACACTGGATATTTTTCCATTAAAACTACAGTTTGCCATAATCTCCCCATTCTTCCATTTCCATCCTGAAAAGGATGAATAAATTCCATTTCATAATGAAAAACACAGCTTTTTATGAGTGCAATCTCATCTGATTTCTTCAGATAAGAAAAAAGATCTTTCATTAAATAGGGAACATTCTCTGCCGGTGGTGCAATATGGGCGACTTCAGAACCCTGAACGATTCCAACACCTTTAGTTCTATATTTACCAGCTTCAGTTACTAAACCATTCATCATCACTTTGTGCGCTTTTAAGAACGATTTTTCAGATGAAGCACCATATGTTTCCAAATTTTCATATACTTTAATTGCATTCACTACTTCAACAATATCTTTTTGAGGTCCAATAACTCTTTTATTTTCAATCAAAGCAGTGATTTGTTCTTCGGATAATGTATTACCCTCTATTTGGAGAGAGGAATGAATGGTTTTAATTTTATTTTGCTTTCGTAAAGTTGGAGATTGCTGGTTTAGATAACTGGCGTTTACTTCTCCGATCTTCTCCGAAATAGAAGTTATTAATCTTAAAATTATCGGCGTAATTTCATGCGGCGGCTTCATTGATGCTATCATTTGATGCTATCAAAGATATACGTTTTTAAGTTCTGAGCAGATCGCTATTTCCCACATCGGCCTCGGCTAATTTCCTGGTTCGGAAATAGAATCTTGGTACTATAGACAAGATAGAAGTTTATTGGTTAACTTGCTGCTGCAAATACCTGCAAAGCAGCACTTGAAAGTTGCCATTGTTATGAGCCGGCTTTATTCTTTAGTTTTTTGTATTCTCTTATAAGCACCTTTAATTGCCGATTTGAATCAACATCAATTTCCTTATCCGACAAGTAATGTTTAAACTTTAATCGGCTTGAGTATTTTTTTGAAACTATTTCTTCATCGATTTTCAGCAATTCGCTTCGAAGTCTTTGCTTCTCTTCTTCCAACTTCTTCAGTTCTTCAAATTTATCTTTTAGATCTCGTCGAAAAGTTGAAGTATTAAAAGGTATGGAATTTAAAATCTGCATCTGTTTCTTTGACTTCAAATCCAAATTGCTAATTAATTCCTTGGCGTTTAGTTCTAATTCTTCTTTTGATAAATCACCAATATCTTTTGCGTTCTTCGAAGTTGCTTTTGATTTTTTCGAACCAACAGGTGTCTTTTCTTTCGATCCTATTTTTTTCGGCTTTGCAGAATTTGCATAGCCACTTCCATGGCATTTTTTGCATTTTGAATCTAATCCCTTACAGGAACATATCTCTACGGTCATTTTTTCCTAGTTTTTTCTATTACGCCAACTCTGCGAGAGGTTTCCTGCGCGCTCTGCGACGGTCTCCCGACCTCGCAGTTTTCTATTTTAAAAATGTAATGTACTGCCCAGTCAGGGATTTCGACGAGCGCTCGGTGTAACACCCGCACAATATAAGAATTATCCACGCCGAGCAACATGGTAAATAGCTAACCGATGGCGCGGATTTGCAACGTGCCTCAAAACAAGTGTAAAACATAACCATGTAAAGCATTCTCCAGTACGATTACGAGCCGAGGTAATATAACAGTCTTCGGCGAGCCTTATAAAAACCCCTATCCAATCAACACGGACTGCAAGGCTGCCCAGGACACGAAAAGTTTATGGCTCTCTAATCGGTCAATTTTCCGGTTTCATTTGCAGGCACGGATTGCAAATCCGCGATCATGGTGCAGATTGCAAATGTGTATGGCTTTATGCGTTGGCTTCATTCATTTCAGTTTTTATCAATTCTCTAGCAAAGTCAATGAATAGTTTATAAGCCTTCGTAAATAAATATTTGTCATCAGAATGTTTTATTGCTATGTTTCTTTTTACCATAGTCGAACCAACTAATCTTTTGATGCTTTCGCCATCAGTTAATTGCTTGTTCGCTTTTACAACATCTATCCAAGTACTATTTTTTATGTATTGTACTATCTCGTCAATATGGAAGTCTGAAAAACGTAGTTCATCCATAAAGTTTTTCCCATCCTTGTCTAATTCGTAGCATAGAATCGAGAAGAAGATGCTAATATCACGAGAAGTGTTCTCGTTTGTTTCATCTGAAATCAGATAATAAAATTCTTGCGTATTTTTAAGTTCAAATCCAAATGATTTGTCAAAAAACTCAACATAGAAATTTTGATTTTCCTTTAGAATATCAAAATAAGATTCATCAATTGTGATAAATCTGCCATCCATTAAAGATGTCACTATTTGCTTATGTTTATTCGGATACATTCTCTTTTTTGCTGATTTTTAGTACGGGCATAATAAATTCTCCTTGTTTTGTTTTCAAAGAAATATTCTCCCTTCCCTTATCTTGTTCAATATCGTATTCTTCTTCAAATATTAGACTTGTTACCATAAAGTAATTGTCAATGTCAAAATCTTTCTTTTCATTTTCAATTGCGTTTTTGCACCAAGAGAAGAAATCAGGTACAGGAAGCTTTGAGTTTAGTTGGGATTTGTACTCATTTTTATTGAATATCCATTGCTCAAAATCGTTGGCTTCTTCTTCAACAAAAACATCTTTTTCATTTTTAAATTGCTCAAAATACTCCTTTGTGTTTTCGTAGATATAAGGATTATATAGATTATCTCTGGAAGTACTGAATATTTTTGGGGGCTTTATTCCTTTGTAACAATTCATATTTGTCAGATACAAATGAAAACCTAGTAAATATTCACTTTCTGTTCTAATTCTGTCCAATAATGGCAAAAGTTCGTTGCTTAAGATTGTCGATTGTTGACTGATGTCCTTCACGACTTGTCGTAAAAGATTGTAGAGTTTTTCAAATTGTCTTCTGATACTTTCGTCTGAATAATCAAATCGTTTGTTGTTAGAAAATTGAGAAATTGCAAGTAATTCGTTAAAAATTGATTGCGAGTGATTGATATCCAAAATTGTATTCAAGGGAATAATATAATAATCAATTAAATATCTGGCAGTTTGAACTTTTTCTTGATATTCAATCTTTCGGGTATTGGCTTTTAACTCTCTTGATTTATTTAGAAGGCTAATTGTATTGTTAGTTACGGCAGTTCTGAATTTTTTGCTTTCATTCGATAAAGCTTCAATTCTGTCCAACAAAATGTTTTTGTCTTGATTGATACCTTCTTTAATAATTAAAAATAAGTTCCTGATAGATTGACCAAATTTTTCAATTTCTTCAGGAAGCAATGGTTTAAATTGTTGCAGAACAAACTCAAATAGAACAAAATAGGGTTCGTTAATCACAAAGTCAGCATTTTGTTCAACGAGTATTTTGTGCTCAAAAAGTTGGGAATCTATATCGCTTCCAAATTCATCAAGTGTTTCAGCTACTTGACTTTTTAAGATAATTTCGTTCTTTACTTGAATGTCAAAGAGTTGCCGTAGCAAGTCAAAATGAGTTGCCAAAAATTGTACTATGCTCTTTGGTTCTGACTTAAACATTGATGAGTGTTTCTTGTTCTAAAAACCTATTCGTTCGCGCAACTTGTTCTCTGATTTTTACGACTGTTAAATCATCTGATGTCTTAACAGCCTTACTCATTTTAGCTTTGTTTCCTTTTAAAGATGCCGAATGCTTTTTAAAGAGTTCACTGTAATTATTTGGCAAATACAATTCTGCATTTCCAAACACATCTTTAATTCTCAAATATTCGTCAAGCCCGTTAAAGTCATAGTCAACAAAAACCAAAACCTCCTTTGCTTTAATCATTGAAATGGAATTTTTGCCTATTCGTCCGTATTTGTGGACAAATAGAAATTTGTTGCCCAATAATTTTTCCGCATTCAAAAAGGTTTCCAAATTCTCGACAAAACATATTTTATCAGCTATGACAGAATTGGGGATTACAGAGAACAATCCAAAATCACGAGTTTGTTTTTGTAAATCAATTATCTGCTCATTGATTTGATAAGCAGAAAATCCCCTAAACAAAAAAATTGGACTGCTATCAACCTTTGTCGCCTTTGAATTTCTATATTTCTTAATGTTTCCTGATTTGGTATTGGAAACGTCTTGTTCCGGAAATGATGAGTTTAAAAACTTTTCAAATTCGATTTCCTTGGATACTTCAACTTTAAATCCTCTGCCAAGCTTTGAAAATTTCAGAATTTCGGCTTGAAGCAAATTTTGAAATGTGTCAGAATGCAAAACAGTTTTCGGAATGACCGTTTTGGAAACGCATTTGTTTACAAGCAATAATTGATATGTTTTGAAATCGACTTCTTTCATTACACTTCAACGGGTTTTCTAAAAATTACATTTCCGTTTTTCTCGCTGACTATTATTTTCCCTGTACTTCTTCTAACCAAATAGTATTTGTCAAAACCGTCATAAGGATGTAGTGGTGCTGCTGAAATAGGGATAAAATTATGTTCCTTGCAGAAGTTTAATATCTCTATTCTATTTGCTTCATCAATGGTTCCGATTTCATCAACAAATATTACAATCTTGTTTTCATCATCTTTCACAACGATCTGATTGATGATTGACATAATCAGAACCAAACGTATCATTTTGTCTGTTCCGTCCGATTCGATTTGGTTTTTAAGGTCAACGATTTTGTGCTGTCCTTTTTTATGTAGATGAAGCTTAATGTCAAACAAATCATTGAACGAAATTGTGGTTTGACTATCTAAATATTTGTTGAGCGTATTTAGGTTTTCAGATTGGTCGTCAAAAATCAATTCAGAAGTTAAATCCCTAATTTGTATGATTTTGTTTAAATCCTTGATCAGTTTTTCGTTCTCAATGATTTCTATCTTCAACGTATCGATATCCGATATTTTTATCTTCCTAATTTTAGAATTAAACTGATTGGTAATAAAGGAATTAAACTCTTCAAACCTTGAATATAGCGTGCGACAAGGATTTGCAAATTGGGTGGAAATATTTTTTAATAAGCCATCAATTGCCTTTTGTTTATCGTCTAAAGTGACCAATTCCGAATCAACGTGGTTTATAAAATCGGTTTCGCTAGCAAAAGAAGTTTCTGTTTTAGATTTCAGCTTTTCAAAGAGAGTATCCTTTTTATATTTAATGTCTCTCCTTTCCTCAAAGCTTCGTTTAAGGTTTTTATAGATATTGTCTAAAGAATCGGTTGATTTATATTCATTGGGTTTGATTCCGAGTTGTTCAAGTTCCACTTTCCAATTTTGGATTTCCTCAATTCTCTTTTCTTTCTGAAAAATATCTTTGTTCGCTCTGTCAATTGCTCCTGAAAGCTTCCTGATTTCTTCTTCAATTATCTTAATGTCTTTGGCAGATTGCTCCTTATGTTTAAGTAAACTTTCAAATTCTAATTTTATAGACTCAAGTTCCTTTTCAAGGTTTGGAAGTTGTTTTAGCTTCTCAATTTTATCGTTTACACCCTTGATTTTCTTCTTTATTTCTTCTAAATCCTTTTGATGTTTCTCTAAATCCTTGGCTATAGGAACTAGCTTTTCATTAAAGCTTTTTTCCTTTTCAAATTCCTTGATTTGTTTTTCCAACTCTTCAATGGATTCTATTGGTTTTCCTTTCAAGTCGTTTGGTAACTTGATAACTCCGTCAAAGAGTTTCATTAAGTTTTCCGTTTGCTTGATTTTCGCAGAAATGTTTTCAGATGGCAGACTTGAAATATCGGTTGAAAGAATCCTGTTCAGTAATTCCTTGTTATCTTGATTATCTGAAATTTGATGAATCAATTGATTGGTATAAGTATCAACTTGACTCGTGATTTTTCGGATTTGAGAGTCGGCTTTTTCAATCTTGCTCTCAATTGCTTTACTGTTTAGATTTTGGTTTTCAATTTGGGTTAGTTGGCTCTCAATTGTTTTCCTTTCAGCATCCAAATTTTGAAAGGATTGCTCTAAAAACTGTAAACTTTCATAAGACTTGATTTCTTTTACCAATTCATCTTTTTGGTCAATGTTTCTCTTTTTTTGTTCCAATTGGGTTTCTATTTTACCCAATTCTTGATTTAGTCTGTCTTTTTTTGAATTGAGCGTTTCGTTTAAATGGGTTCTATCTTTGTCCCTTTCAGTTTTCATTTTTGAAATAGAAGTTCCCAATTCTGAATAAAGCGATGAATATTGATGGTCAAAAGCAAATATCAACTCTGAAAGTATCGTGCTTTTCCCTGCATACTGATTTACCAATTCTTTGAAATCATTAAAGCTGCGCTGGATACTCTTGATAACCTTTATATCCCGATTGTGCTTCAATAAAGTTTGTATGTCCTTTTGGTTTTTCTTTGAAAAAGAAACGCTTTCATTTTCTTTATTATCTGCAATCACCAATGACTCTTTTAACGAATTGTTGTTTATAAGCTGTGAGTTTATCAGGTACTTATAAATTTTGGAAAAATTGTTGCTTATTCCCCGTCCGTCTTGGTTTACATTTTGAGTTAACCAAACAACCGCATTGTTACGCTTCCCTTTCTGATAGACAAAGTTGAAAACTTCCCTACGGTTTGGGAATTTGCTGTGTTCAATTCCATTTATGGCAAATTCGGAAAGTAATGAATCAAACTTTTTTAGTTTTTGACCGTTCGTTGTGTCGGTAAAGTAATGTTCTTCTTTATATTCACTGTCAATTTTATAATAGTCGAGATTGCCTTCGGCGTTTCTTTTGACCAAAATAGAGTAGTAGCGATTTTTGAAAATCTCAAAGACGATAAAGCTTGAATTTATAGAGGGAAAATAGTGATTGAATGTTGTTTTGTCTCCTGTTCTGCTTCCACTGAACGTCATTTCTCGCCCATCAATTATAAACAAGAAATTAAGTGCGTAAATCAGCGTACTTTTCCCGATATTGTTTGGTCCGACAATTTGGAGCGAATTGCAGTTGTCAAGCTCAATATCAGCTTTAGAGTAAATGTCAGAATTCAGTATTATTAGTCTTTTCAGCATTCGATTTACATTCGATTTTTGTTCTATCATTCTGTCGAGCGTTGGCAAAAAAAAGCTCTTTTAGTTTTTTCAGCATTGGCTTTCGTGTCGGAAATAAACCAAATGTGCTGTTCGTGCGGCTGGCTTTTTGTATGTTGCCCAACCCCAAACACCCGCACAATATAAGAATTATCCTTACTCTCCGGCAGGGTAAATCCCTAATTACAAGCAGCACAAAAAAAGCAAACCCTTTCACCTCTCTCCTATCCAGGCAATAGCTTCACGCAGAATCCATAGAAATGCGTCGTCTATGGCTTTCATTTCTCTTTTACTCCGCTGTCGCTGCGTACCGTGCTTCACCCTTTGGCACGAAACTTGCCTGCCAAAAATTAATCAGAAAAGGTTGATGCTTCTCTTCCCCACTTCGAAGTTTGAATAAGTACAACAACCGTCCTTTCCTACTGAGGATGTTAAATCATCAATCATGGAACGAATTGTACTCTACACCAAAGACATTCAGGTCTTAACAGGCAAAGGCGAACGTGCCGCGCGCAACATCCAGGCGAAAATCCGCTCGCTTGTGCAAAAACCCGACGATGTCCCCATCACCATCTACGATCTTGCGCTGTTTCTCAATTGCGAAGCGTCGCAGATCAGAAGCCACCTGCAACACAGATAGCGTTTTCGGGCGCTTTTCTTTTTTGATCGGCAAAGCTCCAAACCAATACTTTTTTGCTTTACTGGTCCTCATATCTTGTTCGACCGTTGTTTTACCGTTGTTTTACTAAAATGCCATTTTGGTTTACTGCAGTAAAACAACGGTCGAACATGACTCGAACAAAACCCCCACAACACTTCATTTAGCGACAAAAACCGCTCTTTCGGCACAAAACGGCATCCAACGGCAAAAATTGGTAAAATCCGGCTGTTCAGTGTCAATTGCCTCCGTTCCGGCGCTACTACCTTTTTTATTGAAAACCAGCACTATACATTCGTTTCGGGTTTGAAGCAGAACTGAAATCTGCCGGCTCGAAAAAAGAATATTAATTAAAAATCATTATTATGGGACAAATTTTTAAAGGAATCCTCGGCGGGTTCTCGGGAAAAGTCGGAACGGTCGTTGGTGCCAACTGGCGCGGGATGGACATCATCCGATCAATGCCTAAAAAGAGCGATCGTACGCCCACGCAATCGCAGCTGGAACAGCGAATGAAATTTGCGCTGGTAACGCCATTCCTGGCTCAGGTGCGGCCAATAATCGCGGCATTTTTCGGTCAGCGGCAGGCAGAGAAATCGCGGCGAAACCTCGCGACATCGTATCACCTGCAGGAAGCTATTTCGGGTGTGTATCCCGATTTTGCAATCGACTACGTCAAGGTGATCCTCACGAAGGGCGAACTGCTGAATGCCGAAAATCCGTTGGCTACGCCTCAGGCCGGCGCGCAAATCGAGTTCACCTGGGACGACAACTCCGGACAGGGAATGGCAACTGCCACCGACGGGTTACTGCTGGCGGTGTACAATGAGACCCGCAACCTGTGGGCGATGCAAGAAGATGCCGCGTTGCGCAGTGTGGGCACATATACCCAAAGCCTTCCTGCAGCATGGACCGGCGAGACGGTGCATGTGTATTTCACTTTTGTTTCGTCCGATGCCAGGAAGTGCGCCAATAGCGTCTATCTCGGAGCGTTACTTCTACTGTAATTGCCTGAGCCATGAGTGCAAAATTCTGCATATTTAAGAGTGGACTTGACGGTGACTATTATTTTCACCTTCAGGCGGCGAATGGCGAGATCGTCCTCAGTGGCGAAGGCTATACGACCAAACAGTCGTGCCGCGACGGCATCATCTCGGTGAAGCTCAACGCTGGCAGTGAGCAGCGGTTCGAACGCCGCAACAGCTACATGAACTACCGTTTCAACCTGCATGGCGCAAACGGTAAAATCATCGCACGCAGCGAAGGCTACTATTCGGCACAGAACCGCGATGAGGGAATCATGACGGTCAAGCGGCTGGCGCCAACGGCCGTTGTCGTTGATGCAACGATGACTGTTTAGTTCGATTAATTGCTTAACCTGCGAAAAGGCGCTCCGGAAACGGGGCGTTTTTTTTGGTGGAGGGTGCAAGGTGCAGGGTGCAGGGTGCAGGTGTTTGGTGCGCGCGCCTATATCGAGAGTAAAATGTAGAATAGGTCAATTACCCCCTAAAATTAGGGTTTTGACTAATGTCATTTTTTTTTTAAGTAAATACATTCGTACAAAAGAAAAATTTATGAAAACGATCCGGTTACTTTTATTAGGACTTCTATTTGCCCCAGCTATTTTCCAAGGCCAGGAAGAATATGTCAACAGTGAAAATTTTAATGCTGCAAGAAACCAATTTCTCAGCAATACTCTAACGGGCGATAAGGATCTCTCCACACTAAATTCTTTTGCCAGTGTAAATATTGTGCAACCGACTCTTACTGTAGCACTAACACAGCCTTGGTATCGGAATTCCAATAAAAAGCTTAACACTGTAACTACAGTTAACTTTTCAGGTGGCATCCTCGAAGGAACAGCAAAACTCGTCGAGAACGAAAATTTCAATTCAGACATAGTAATTCAGTTAGAGCAGCCTTGGATTATTTGTTCATCTCTTAAATATTTCCCGTCAAAACGTGCAGAACTGATGCAGAAAAAAATGCAGGCAGATAATCTTTATGAATTAAACGTCGATAAAATTGAACGCAGTTTTAAAAAAATTGAAAATCTGATAGCTCTAATTTTGGTGGCTAAGCAAGAACTAGAACGTTGCGAACCAGACTTGACTTGTGCAGCGCAAAGCCGTGCTACAATTTTTAAATTAGAGGATGAACTTAATGTCACCCGTAGGGAAATTCAGGAAACACAAGGCGAAACCATGGAAAACAAACTGCAAACACTTAAAGATGCATTAGATACAAAAATTAAGGAAATCGATCTTAATGCCGAGTGGAGCAGTGTCAAGTTGTGTTGGTTCGTTCCCTTCGCGGAGTATAGTACGCAAAAATTATATTTGTATGACACATTACCAAACTATAACAACCGGCTCAATAAAATAACGCCGGAATATTGGAAAGCAGGTCTAAAATTTAATACCTTTTATGATCAAGCAAAAAAAGCTGGATTTGCTTCTGGACTATTGACTGGACTTGTTTCCATTTCGTATTTAATTGGCCAAACAAATAACACCCAAGAACTGACTAGTGAACAAATAACGACCACTAAAACACTTGGCACTAATGATGAGAATAACGTTAGAACAAGAACAACCACAGTTTCAGCTTTCAATCGCTATAAATATGACTCATTTAATGTTCAACAATTGTCCATGGATATTAATAAGAAAATCGTTGATCGAGTCCATCTGCATATATTTTATGAGATTAAATGGATTAGCCATTCAGAAGTTTACAATGGCCATTATCAAAATCTGGGTGGCGGACTGATCGTAGGCTTCAAGGATAAGTCAGACAAAGAAAAGAAATCGCTTCTTAATCTTGAACTATTTGTAAAATTTAATGACGTCGAAGACAATATAGCACAATTGGGCGATGCATTTTATAAACGCAGTACCTTGGGAATACGAACTACAATACCATTTGGTCATTTGTTTAAACCAAAAAGTTAATATGCATTACCAAATTGTATTACTTAGAAATATTGTTTCATCTTTCACATTAAATAGACCGCACCGGCTTTCTGTTCGTGATTGTACTCTTTTATATAACATTAACCTGCTTTGAGAGCGATCGAGTGTAAAGACCTGTATATATTTTCGCGCTAATTTCCTGACGCTCTGAAAAGTAATTTTAATATATAGCTTGCAATAATAACCACAACAAAGAACAAAATCATGAAAAAACTCTTCTTAATCCTATTTCTGCTGCCTGTGATCGCAATGGCGCAGAATGATTTTAAGTTGCTCAAAAGCCTCAACGGTATCGAGGTTTATGCACGAATGAGCAAGAATGGCGAAACCAAAAAAAACAACAAATACGTTGTCGAAGTCATGTACAAGAACGCTACTTCGGAGCCGATTTATTATTCTTCACTCCCAAAGGAGAGCAAGACTGAGGAGCCTACTGAGGAGTTCGCCAGGGTTACCTTTGCGTCGGTGACAAACATTTTTTCGTCTTCGGCCTTGTACTTGTTTGGCGACCCTACAAAGCTATCGATGAGCGGCAACAAAATATACCAGCTTCTCCCAGGCAAGGAATATAATAAGGTGGACAACTTTGTCGTCAAAAAAGGAGTTGAGCCAATACTCATCGCCAACGACAGCGGCATACAGTTCAAATCGAAACTGCAGGATTTCCTGTAGTATTGCGACTACGGCACGCGGGGCAGTATAAAGATCATGGGGTTGCTCCGGTCTTTGAATTTAAGGAGCATTTTGGGAAATATTCAGAATGAGCCGTGCGACTCAGTGCTGCCGGTAACACAATGTTACCATTTTTTAATTAGTATTTCAGAGTACCGATTTCGCTCACCTTTGTCCATTGCTTGCTGTCAATCTCTTTAATGTCAGTAATTATGGCAAGTTGCATGATGTTGGAAGAAGCCCCTTAGTTTTCCAGCATTTGCTCAACTTCCTCTTTTAGTTTTGGAAGATGATTTACGACAATTCCCCAAATTACATCATCGGAAACTTCATCGTATCCGTGGATGATCTTGTTTCGTGCATCAACAATTTTTCTCGAATTTGAAATTTCAATTTCTGGATGAGCTTTCAAAATTCTACTCATTGCTTCACCAATGATTTCAATATTTCGCTCTACCGCACGCCTTGTCTTTAAATCTTCGTGATAATAATGGAAAACCTTTCCGTCTGGAAAGTAGCTTTCAATTTCTTCTATTGAAATTTTGATGTCGTGCAGCCACGTATTGATATAATTATCCATAAATAAGCTTCCGTTGTTGTTCAACAGCTCTTTTAAAATATGGATTTTTTATAGCCTTTTCCTCCAACAAATCTACGGGACGTTTCAGGGTGTCTTCCAACGAGAATTTCAGATCAAAATAATTATCCGCATATTTGAGTAAGTCCACCTTTTTAAAATCGACAATCAAATCAACATCGCTACTCTCATTAAACTTCTCCGTCAAGACAGAACCAAAAGCATACAATGTTTTCACATTGTGCAATTGACAAAGAGATTTTATAATATCGATATTTTGATTTAAAAAATTCATGGATTCAAATATACAAAAATGTTCTCTGCGTCTCGTTTTGGCATTTCTGTCAACGACCTCGGCTATTTTCCTGGTGTGGAAAATAGGTTGAGTATTGTCGGCAAGATAGAATATTACTGGTTAACTTGCTGCTGATAAACCTAAAAAGCAGCATTTGAAATCTGCCGGTATTAGCAGTTCGGCGTCGTACGGAATTCTTTGAAATTTTCGACAATAAGACTTTCGAGTGCAATAGGTGAAATTTTCAATGAATTGACATTAATTGAATAGATGCTTTTATAGGGTGACAAGTCTGCAACAACGCGTTGTACAATTGACTTCGGTAAATACTTTCTTGTATTTTTTATCTTGAACATTATTAATGGTGTATATCTGAAATATTGAAGTTTGATTTCTTGAATGTCTTCCCATAAAATCAATTGTTCGGAGGCGATACCTGAGTTGTCTAAAATTCCGCGCTTGCTAATTGTCAGACCCGGTTTATTACTCAATATTTTTTTAGGAAGATGAAGCATTATGTAACCGAAGAACATAATCATTACTGTACCGACTGCCTCTATAAATACAGGATGTCCTCTCCTGGAAAACATTTCAGGAGACTTCACTGAAATTGTGCCAAGTAATACGAAAAATAGACACCCTAGAAAAATAAGGGTTGTTTTCAGTTTACTAGTTGGAATTGTGATTTCTTGCACAAACTCAAAGGTTTAAGGTTTTTGACGATGCTAACGCACTTACACCGGCACAATATAATAAATATCCATTCCTTCCGGCCGGGGAAATCCGTAATCGCATAAGCAGCAATCCAGCGCTGCAAAGTCTTTCCTCCGGGCTCTGCGACGGTCTCCCGACCTCGCAGCGTTATATTAAGCAAGTGTAATGCGCTGCGAAGTCAGAGACTTCGAAGAGCTTGTTTACGAACGGCTGATCGCTGACGGCTGACCGCTGACAGCTAAAGGTTGACGGCTGACAGTTGACAGTTGATTCAGGTACCAACGAGAGCCGCCACATGGCAAGAGCACCTTCCGCCCTGAACCTTATACCCTGCACCTTGCACCCTATACCCTGTACCTTGCGCCCTGCACCTTGGACCCTATCCAGCTCTGCGCTCTGTTTCCTCCGCTCCTCGCGACGGTTTCGCGACCTCGCAGCGTTCTTATTAAGCAAGTGTAATGCGCTGCGAAATCAGAGACTTCGAAGAGCTTGTTTACGAACGGCTGATCGCTGACAGCTAAAGGTTGACGGTTTACAGGTTGATGGTTGATGGTTGATCATTGATTCAGCTACATCAATACCCAAGAGCCAATGCCAGGCAGTCTGTACCTTATACCCTGGACCCTATACCCTATACCCTGAACACGGGATGGCGCGGATTTGCAATGATTAAATAAAAATTTTTCATGTGTGAAATTTATTAGTGATTAATAACTTATCACGAATGTAGCTTCATTGAAATTCTGAAAAACGGAGAAACCACTATTGTTTATAGGTTAATCAACTCACGTTGGCGTGAGGTACCTTTCTACACCAAACCAAAACCCCAAAACTTCACACTTCATAAGCAACCACCGCGGCCTCGGAGGCGTTTATTTGTCACTCGCTACAACTTACTTCCTTTTTTAACAGCCAATCGTAATTGGTCTTACCTAAGCGTCAAGCGCTTAGAAAATCTTCTTTGTGTCAATAAGTTATATTTTTAAGTATATGAGGAAAACCGTAAGGTATCCGATTTGTAAATATTTAAAATTGTCATCGCTATTAACACAATCTTAAGACAATAAATTAGACAATGGCAATCAATTTACAAAAAGGACAAAAAATCGATATTGGTTTATCGCGAATAACAGTGGGATTAGGTTGGGACCCGAATGAAGGAACTGGGCATGATTTTGATCTCGACGCATCAGCGATAATGATTAATGAAAAAAGACAACTTCGTGGGGAGGATTATTTTGTCTTTTATAACAATCTTAAATCCCCTGATGGGGCGCTAGAACACACTGGCGATGATCCAACCGGGGGCAATACCGATGGAGACGATGATGAAGCCATCAAGATAGATCTACATAAAATTTCTTCCGATGTCACAGAAATCCTTTTTGTTGTCACAATAGACAATTTTGAAACGAGAAGACAGAACTTCGGACAGGTTAGAAACTCCTACATCAGAATTGTAGATGATGTGACTGCAACAGAAATTGCAAAGTATGAATTGGACGAGGATTTTTCAATTGAAACCGGCGTGGAATTCGGGAGGTTATACAAGAAAAACGGCCATTGGAAATTTGAAGCTTCGGGAATTGGATATAAAGCAGATTTAGGATTCTTTCTTCAAAAATATTATTCTGGCAAAATCATAAAATAATGGCAATCAATCTTCTAAAAGGTCAGACAATTGACCTCCGTAAAAATGACAAAGGAGAATCCTTCGACTTGTCTGAGGTAACGATCGGTCTCGGCTGGGACGTAAAACAGAAAGAACAGGGTTTCCTGGAAAAATTATTCGGCGGCAATAAAGAGGAAGAATATGACCTTGATGCAATTGCGTTTTTACTTAACGCAGAAGGAAAAGTCAAAAACCTTGGCCGTACGATTTCAACTAATTCTGGCGGGCAGGTTGGCTTGTATGAAGGTGATATTGTATTTTTTAACTCCATGCGACATCCATCTGGAAAGATATGGCTAACAGGCGATAATCGGACGGGAGCAGGGGACGGCGACGATGAACAGATCATCGTAAAGCTGGATTCGCTGGACGATAAGTATCAGAAAATTGTTTTCTTGGTTACAATTTACCAAGGGAGACAAAACAATCAACATTTTGGATTGGTTGAAAACGCATTTATTCGAGCCGTTGATTCTCGTGGAAAAGAAATTGCAAAATACAACCTCTCGGGTGACGCTTCTTTGAACGGTATGTGCTCAATGGTTTTTGCCGAAGCGTATCGAAAGGGCGATGAATGGAAGTTTCGTGCAATTGGGGAGCCTCGCCAAACAGATAGTTTCGTAGAGATTTTAAAATCATATGTGTGATTCCGCAATATTACAAGTATCAACACATTTCGTTCGACTGCTGGCTTACTTTAATACGGTCCCATCCGTCATATAAACCAAAACGCGACGAACTTTTTAAGGAGTTTTTCGGCATTTCGCATTCCCCTCAAGAGATTTCAGATGTAGTCAGACACTTTGATTTGTACTGCAATAACCAAAATGAACTCACTGGTGAAAATATTGAGACAAATGAAATTTACATGATGATTCTAAAGCACTTAGGATTTACCTCAGTGGAGCATAAGAAACTAAACGATTTTTATCACGAGACCGAATTACTACTATTCAAATACATGCCATTGATTATGTGGCCGAACATCAAGTCCTTTCTACATAAACTCAAAGCAGAAAATATCGGCATGAATATCTTAAGCAATACAGGGTTTATTAAGGGGCGCACATTAAGGAAGTTAATGCGGCATTATGAAATTGAGCAGTACTTTGACTTCCAGATCTATTCTGATGAATGCGGCTATTCCAAGCCAAGTGAGAATATCTTCAAGGCAGTCTATCAAAATGCAAAGCTACAACAGCCATGCCTGTCAAGTTCTAAAATATTACACGTTGGTGATAATAGAGTCGCTGATTATGATGGAGCTAAAAAATATGGTTTTAATGCATTCTTAATTCAAAATTAAATTGACAAATTCCTATAGTTTATATCGGATAGAAAATCCCGAGTCGTCGACCTTTCCGGCTTACGATTACAGTTGGTTCAAATTTGGCGACCTTGATATTGCGGAAAAATTCGCCGTTCAACTTTTTTCGGGCTTCATTGATTTATATGGCCCCACATTACTGCTCCAGGACGAAATAATTATTTTCCCAAGCCCCTACTTTGCTATTCCTACTGCTTCAAATTTCTTATGTCACTTTTTTAAAAACGAATTGAACAAATTCCTGTACTCCAATAGTAGGAATGCATGCAAGGAATCTAAAATATTAAGGAATCAAACCTACGTACAGGATTATGGTGCATTAGATTTTACCGAAAGACTAGAATTAATCTCCAATGACACGTACTATATAGATAAGACTTCTATCGATCACAAGTTTTGCATATTCGTGGATGATATAAAAATAACGGGGAGTCATGAACTGACAGTAAAAAAAATACTTGAGGGTTCAGAGGCACTAGGGGAGTTTCATTTTATATATTTCGCTGAACTCGTTAACAAAAACGTTCATCCTAACATTGAAAATCATTATAACTACTTCGCGGTAAAAGGCACCGAGGAAATTATAACGCTAATTAACAATCGCTGTTTTCATTTCAACACGCGCATCGTCAAATATATTCTTGCCCTTGGACAAGACCAATTCCTCTGTGTCTTGGAGAGCATTTCGGCTGGGAAATGCAAAGAGCTCTTTGATTTGGCAATTAGTAACAACTATCATAATATCAAAGAATATAAATCATCGATTGATCTGCTATATCGGATCAACGAATTTATTAAGCAAGAACAAACTTTATCATAAACTTAATATCATGGCAATTAATCTGCAGAAAGGACAACGTCAAAATATTGATGCTCCACGTTTTACAATCGGACTCGGATGGGACACAAACACCAGCTCCACCGGAACCGCTTTTGATCTCGATGCTTCGGTGTTCATCCTAGGGGAAAACAAAAAATTATTATCTGATAACCATTTTATTTTTTTTAATAACCTGAAGTCACCTAGCGGGGCAGTTGAGCATACTGGCGACAACCTTACTGGCGATGGTGATGGTGACGACGAGCAAATCATGGTTAATCTTTCACTAATTGATCCAGATGCTACAGAGATTTGCATTGTGGTGACGATCCACGAAGCGGAATCAAGAAATCAAAACTTTGGTCAGGTAAGAAATTCCTTTGTAAGAGTATTTGACACTAGCAGCACGGAAGAATTGTTGAAATACGAACTTGATGAAGATTTCTCCATTGAGACCGCGGTTGAGTTCGGCAGGATTTACAAAAGAAACAATGAATGGAAGTTCGAAGCTATTGGTATGGGAATGAAAGGCGGACTGCAAGACTATCTCAATAAATATAATTAGACGCTATGACAATTAATTTACAAAAAGGTCAAAGAATAAACTTAGAAAAGAGCAATGGAACAAAACTCCAAAAGGTTTGTGTGGGAATAAATTGGGGTGCAATTGAAAAAAAAGGCTGGCTCGGAGGAATTTCCAGAGAAGCCGTAGACCTTGATGCTTCATGTGCTCTTTACGACAACTCAAAGAAGCTACTCGAATTGATATACTTTGGAAATCTACGCTCTAATGACGGTGCAGTTTCTCATAGTGGTGATGATTTGACAGGAGATATAGGTGGGGACGATGGACTGGACAATGAAATCATCACACTTGACTTTGACAGATTACATCCTGCCGTAAATTATGTTGCCTTTGTGTTGAACAGTTTTCAAGGACATGATTTTGGAACTATTCCATTCGCATCTATTCGAATTTACGAGGGAACAGCATCACGTGTTAATGAGGTATTTGCAAAATTTGATATTGCAAATGGAGCAAACTTCGCAGGGCATGTTTCGATGGTAATGGGTATTTTTTACAAAAAAAACAATGAATGGAAATTTAATGCAGTTGGTGAACCAACTAAAGACCGAAAACTAGAACAAACAATTAACACCGTAACAAATCAATATTTATAATATGAGAAGATTACCAGTATATCTCTTGTTGGATACGTCAGGATCAATGTCGGGCGAACCAATTGAAGCAGTAAAAAATGGCGTGCAAATTATGATTAGTTCACTTCGCCAAAACCCACAGGCCATTGAAACAGCATTTATTAGCGTAATCACATTCGATAGTAACGCGCAACAAATTATTCCGCTTACGGATCTTGCTACTTTTCAGATGGTTGATCTGAAAGCATCCGGCGTAACCGCATTGGGGGAAGCTTTAAAATTGGTTTCATTAAAAATTGATGCGGAGGTAGCTAAAACTACGACTGAACAAAAAGGCGACTGGAAGCCATTGGTCTTCATAATGACCGATGGGATTCCTACAGATGATTGGCAGGCGGGCTTAAACGAATTTAGTAAGCGAAAAACCGCATTCACAGTCGCATGTGCGGCGGGAAGCGGTGCAGACACAAATATTCTCAAGCAAATTACCGAGAATGTCGTCAGCCTCGATACAGCTGACAGCAGCAGTATTTCAAAGTTCTTTCTTTGGGTCACTGCCTCAATTGGGGTCTCCTCTACACGTGTAGAAGACAGTGGGAAAGAAGTTACCGGGCTAAACGAACTACCACCGCCGCCAGCGGAGTTAAACATTGTAGTATAACACAATATGACAATTCTAGGCTTTACGTTCTCGTGGAATAGGTTGCTGGGCATTACTGCGGCAAAACAAAGATTTGCTTGATGATCCGTATAACAACTACACCCGGAGGATTGGAAAGGAAATTGGCACGCTTTATCAATAATAAACTTTTTATGAAGCAGTAGTATGAGAAGATTACCTGTCTACTTTTTATTAGATACTTCAGGCTCTATGCATGGCGAACCTATTGAAGCGCTTAACAATGCATTGGCGGGAATGATCAATACACTGCGTCAGGACGCTCACGCTCTGGATTCACTGTGGATTAGCATCATTACGTTTGATCGCGAAGTAAAGGAAATTAGTCCGCTTGTAGAACTCGCCTCATTTCAACTGCCAGAGATAAATTGTCCTCAAAGCGGTCCAACACACACTGGGAAAGCGCTTGAGCTACTCTACGACAAAGTCTCAAGAGAAGTAAGAAAAGGCACGTCGGAACAAAAAGGTGATTGGAAGCCACTGTTATTCCTCTTTACGGATGGCAAACCTTCCGATTCCCAGTTGTACAACGCGATGATTCCTAAGATTAAGAGCCTGAATTTCGGAGCAATCATCGGTTGTGCTGCAGGTAGCCTCGCAGATGATTCCAAGCTTAAGGAACTTACCGAGAATGTCGTACATCTCGATACAACTGATAGTGCCACTCTCAAGCAGTTCTTTCTCTGGGCGTCCGAAACCATTGAGCAAAACAACAAGAGCCAAGGTACTGGAGGATTTGACCAATTGCCTCCACCTCCACTTGCGATTGATCCTATTATATAAAATTTAAACTATGAGACGGTTACCAATATATTTCCTAATCGATGTATCAGAATCAATGGTTGGAGAGCCCATTCAACTTGTTGAGGATGGAATGGCGACAATTATAAAAGCAATAAAACAGGATCCATACGCGATAGAAACTGTTTGGCTTTCTATAATTGTATTTGCTGGCCAAGCAAAAACACTGGTGCCGTTACAGGAAATCGTGAGCTTTTATCCCCCAAAATTTCCAATCGGTGGTGGCACATCACTGAGTAAAGGTTTAGGCCACTTGATGCACGAACTAGAGAACAATGTCGTTAAAACAACATTCGAAAAAAAGGGAGATTGGAAACCAATCATCTTCTTGTTCACCGACGGAAACCCCACGGACGATTCACGTGACGCAATTACTGAATGGAAGCAAAAATGGTCGGGCACAGCGAATTTAGTTGCAATTGCATTCGGGAATGAACCCAATACAAAAGCACTATTAGAACTTACAGAAAATGTCCTCCACTTTAATAACAGTTTCGCTCAGGATTATTCGAAGTTTTTTAAATGGGTTACGGACTCCATTAAAACTAGTAGTTGCTCAGTAAAAAAGAACGAAAGCGGTTTTGAATTGGCTAATCTTGACGAAATTGTTTTATCTAAAGTAAGCGCTTCAAATCTGAATCAATCGCATATTCCCAATAGCAATTTCGTCGTATTGTCAGCCCAATGCCAAAACATGAAGCGTTCCTATTTAATCAAGTATAGAAAAGTCGGAGAACCATCCATCATTCCCGGGATTGACACAAGACGATATAGGTTGGTAGGTGGATTTCAGATCGATGACAAATCTTACGATGAACTAAGCGATCAAAATATTCCACAAACAATTAACTCTGAAGAACTCATCGGAGCACCCGCGTGCCCATGTTGCGGAAATCAATTTGGTTTTGCGGTCTGTACATGCAACGGAATTCATTGCATAGGTGATGAAGATTTTAGTACGTGCCCATGGTGCAATACAACAAGCTCATACGGTGCGGGTGACGGTGGATTTGATGTAAGCAGGACCTTAGGTTAATAAATATGACAGAAACAAAACACTACGTCAAAAGACTCTTCGAGGCAAACGCCATCAATATTACTTTGCAGCGAAATAACCTCTACGATGATTTCGTAAACAATAGCAATACTGTTGAAAAAGTTGAGGCAATATTGAATAATCAAAATGCAATTATGAAAGAATGGAAAATCATTAGCGAGATTGCAGACATGTTAAGTTCAAGTGTTCAAATAGCTAATGGCACCGTTGGAAAGAACTATGAATTTAAAGTAGATTTCAGCAATAACGGATGGGAAAATATAAGCTATCTGGAGATTGAAGGCCTTCAGGATTTTGGTCTGACGTTTGACATGGAAACACATACGATATCGGGCATACCAAATAAAGATGGAGATTTTGAGGTTCGGATCTTGTTCAGGATCAATGAAGAAGTTCCGGAAGCGGAATTACATGAAAAGAAAGTTAAAGTTCTAATAAATCCTGATCCAAAATCGCTGTGGAAGAACATTCCGAGTAGTAGTGATTGCCTATTTCCAAAGCAGGATGATGTACAGGACTTCGCCCCGTTGGGTCAGAAACACATAGTTGTTGCCTCAAAGCGTGGTAGGTCGCATGCCAATGTGGGTTCATTTCGAGACGACGATTATCGCTTTCAGGTCGTTAAAGAATCGGGATGGAGTATCGTTGCGGTATCAGATGGCGCGGGTAGCTCAAAATTTTCACGAAAGGGATCTGAATTAGCATGTAATGAAGTAGCCAGTTACCTTCAAAAAGGTCTTGTCGGAGAGCAAGCGGCGAATCTAGACCAACTTCTTTGGCAAATCTATTCTCAAAACACACCTTCTGAGAATCACGAAAGTATAAAAGATGTGGTCGGCGTTGCCGTTGATGATCAATTAGAAACTAATCCCGATCATCAAATTGGCGAAACCGATGATTCGCCAACTGTCATTCTTAATAGAATGATTTATAATATTCTCGGCGGATGTGCGAATTCAGCTTTCAAATCGATAGAAAAATTCGCCAACAACAGTAGCTTAAGCATAAAAGAATTTCATGCCACACTAATTTTTGCACTATTTAAAAAGTTTGATTTTGGTTATGTCATCTTAACATTTGGAGTTGGCGATTGTCCGATTGCGCTAATAAATAAAGAAATGACGCAGGTGAAGATGATGAATTGGCTCGATGTAGGTGAGTACGGAGGCGGCACGAGGTTCATTACGATGCCGGAAATATTTACATCCGATACGTTTCCGACACGATTTGGATTCACGATGGTCGAAGACTTCTCGTATCTGATGCTAATGACGGACGGGATTTACGATGCAAAATTCGTGGTTGAAGCAAATCTTGAAAAAGTGGAAAAGTGGAAAGAATTTCTGGAAGACCTTAACGGATGTAATGAAGAAAAGGCAACTGTAGCATTTGAAATAGATAATACACAGATCGCAACGCAATTGTCTACGTGGATGGACTTTTGGAGTCCCGGAAACCATGACGACCGCACCTTAGCTATTATATTTTAAATATTGCATATGTCTATTGTAACGGTCAAATCGGTAATAAACAGCAACTCGTATCAATACGTCGACAACGGCGAACCTAAAAGTGGCACTGCTAAAAATGTGTACTTCAGTCCCGATCGAAAATACGTTGTCGCTATTTTTAAAGAGCGACAGGATTTCAATCAATTAGACCGATTGAAAAGAATTACATCGGTTCAACTTGAACGTATTAAAAATATGGACGGAGGTCAATATTATCTGGAAGAAATTTACAGGTGGCCAACAGACGTAGTGGACGCGCACGGAAAAACGGGAATTATTGTTCCGATATATGACCCGAAATTTTTCTTTAAAAAAGGATATTCATCCCAGGACTTAATTAAGGGGGAAGAAAAAAATGGAAAATGGTTTGCGGGAGCGAAGTTCAGGAATAAGCTATTTCCTTTAAGCCTTGATAAATCGGAACTAGGTAATTGGCTTGCGTATTTCCAAGTCTGCGTAAACATCTGTAGAGGCGTAAAAAAGCTGCATCAAATGGGATTAGCCCACTCTGACTTATCCTATAACAACGTATTAATCGATCCAATTTCAAAGTCGGCTGTAATCATTGATCTTGATGGCATGGTGGTTCCAGGGGTTTATCCCGCAGAAGTCATTGGTACTGCTGATTTCATTGCGCCCGAAGTTCTTGCAACAAAACATCTTCCTATAACCGATCCAAACCGCAAGCTTCCGAGCAGAATCACAGATCTGCATGCGCTTGCATGCTTAATTTATATGTTTTTGCTATATCGTCATCCGCTCAAAGGTAGAAAAGTTCACGATCTGGATCCAGAAAAGGATGACCTTTTGGCAATGGGCGAAAAAGCATTATTTATTGAGCACCCTACTGATAAATCCAACCGACCAAAACTTGAACAACTTTCTAAGTGGGAGCAATATTGGGCGGATATAGCAAAACTTCCCTACTCGATTACCGGACCATATTTAAAATCGCTGTTTGAACGGGCATTTATTGAGGGTCTACGCAATCCAATGGCTCGGCCAACTGCTGAAGAATGGGAAATTGCACTTTTAAAAACTACCGACCTAATCCAAAAATGTTCCAATGCAGGTTGTGACCAGAATTGGTACGTGTTTGATAATACTCAAAATCCAAAATGTCCGTTCTGCGGAACCAAGCACACCGGAACACTACCGATGTTAGATTTTTACTATCAGTTCAAACCTTCAGTCTGGAAACCTGAGGGCCATAGGCTAATGGTATATAAAGATCAATACCTTTTTCAGTGGCATGTAAACCGGAATATCTCGAGAAATGAACGACTTACGCCCAGCCAGAAAGTTCCGGTTGGCTACTTTACACAGCATAATAACAAATGGGTTTTAGTAAATCAAACAATGTCTTCGTTGCTTGATAAAACCGACAACAAGAAGATTCCCATTGGAACAATGGTTGAACTAACGAACGGAAAACAACTGGTACTTTCTGATGAGGAAGGTGGACGGGTTGCGTTAATAACACTTGCAAATAATTAAAAACTTAATTTTTAAACCAATGGCATCAAATCACCCGATTCACGATCCTATTCTTATTGGCCTTTTTGCAGCAATTGTAATATTGATGCTGCTATTAGACCTTGGCGTATTTAACAAAAAATCTCATTCAATCAGCAATAGGGAAGCGTTAGGATGGTCCGCTGTATGGATCTCACTAGCTATGATATTCAGCTTCGTGGTATATTTAATGGCTGGGCCGCAAAAGTTTTTTGAATTTCAATCCGCTTATTGGATTGAGAAGGCTTTGTCAGTTGATAACCTTTTTGTATTTATTCTGGTGTTTAAATTTTTCGACGTCGCCAATCAAAATAAGCATAAGGTCTTATTCTGGGGCATCATTGGCGCCCTGATACTACGTGCTATTTTTATATTTAGCGGCGTGTTCTTTATTGAAATGACCTACCTCCCCTCTATGACCCTGGGACCTTTTAATTTCACCCTCGAACAGGGACAAGGCGTCATTGACTATGGTACACGCACCTTCTTCCGACCCAACATTATACTAACACTATTTGGAATTTTCCTCGTTTATGCGGGCATTAAGTCATGGTCGGCAGGCGATGAAGACGACGAAACGGATTACAACCAAACCAGGGGAGCAAAACTGATCCGACGGTTATTCAAGGTTACAGACGGCTATCGCGGCGATAAATTCTTTTCGTTTGAAAACGGTAAACGAATGGCAACACCGCTATTAGTAGTTGTTGCAGTAATCGAATTTACTGACTTGCTTTTTGCCGTAGACTCAATTCCTGCAATTTTTGCAATCTCAGGAGATCCCTATATTTTATATACCTCAAATATATTTGCAATCTTGGGGCTAAGATCGTTGTTTTTCCTTCTCGACAATTTTATACACCTGTTTAGCAAGCTGCCTTACGGTCTTGCATTCATCCTTTCTTTTATCGGAGTTAAGATGATCATTTCACCTTTTTATCATATTGAATCTTTCTATTCATTATTGGTAATCGCAGGAATACTTACAATCTCCGTAATCGCTTCCCTCATTTATCCAGAAGTTAAAGAAGCGTAATTAATTAATAAATTAAATAATAATCTATAAAAATTAAAATTATATGGCACACTATTATTGCGAATATTGCGGAACAAAAAGTTCCAGTATCTCTAGCCTCACCGGCAGTTCTTGTTCGAGACATCCATTGGGAAGCCTAAAAGGCCGCCATAAGTTGTACGAAGGAACTGAAAAAACGAAGTATAGCTGCAAATATTGCGGAACTTCTTCATCTACGATATCCAGCCTGACTGGCGGTACCTGCTCCCGTCATCCGAATGGAAGCCTGAAAGGCAAACACTCACCCGCCCTTTGATATGGAAGCAATACTCGGACAATTCCATACCTTCTCTATTAAGACCTGCGCTATTTTTTTCGTAATAGTCGGGTGCTTAATCTATTCCCTCATCCGTCGTTTAAAAGACACCTGGAATAATCCATTGTGGACAATCATCCTGTCTAATGCTGCTTTAATTCTTTTCGTCAATGATTTGCCTATGGAGCCAGGATACTCTTTTAAGATAATTGTCGGCGCAAGTATCATTTGCATTGTTTGGTACGTTCTCGTGCGACAAGATGAAAAACAGGAAAATGAAGAAAGGGGGATAATACAGGATAATAAAAATTTTGTAACCAATACTACAAACTCATTAAAATCACGTGCGCGAGATACAGCCTCGCAAAGCGTCGGCGGCGGCCTTTTTGGTGACTTGCTAGGTAGTTTTGTTGACTCGCAGACAAGCAGACTCGACGGTCCACTTTCAAATCTACTTAATTTTTTTGGTGATAGCCGGCCTTATTATAACAAGTCTCGTTATGCTCTTGGGACCACACGACTTCTGATCCTGTCTGGTATGCTTATCATGATATTTTGCTATACCTAAATGATCGACATGTATACTTTAAAAGAGAAGAAAGGACAGATTGCCGATTCCACTGATGCGATATCTTTGTAAAACGCTGCGGGTCTCAGGTAATTTTGAATCTGAAAAATTAATTTGCCTAATTAATAGAAAGGTGAACTTCAGGAACAATCAGCATCTGGAAAAGTTACATTTGAGTATAAATACAACCTCCTTAACGTAAGTTATTTACGACGACAGGCTAGTATAAAGAGAGAGCGCTTTATTTTATTTTGCATTTTCTTTTGCCGCCGGCAAAATCATTTACGAAATAACTTTCTTGCACATTAATTTGCTATCCCTTACATTAGCTCAGTTTGTTGATCCCTAACCAACAGAACCTTGATACCAAACCAGAATCCGGAACAGCTTGCGCGCGACAGAATTGACGCGCAACTGGTTGCATCTGGATGGGTCATTCAGGACAAGAAAAAGTTTAACCTCGCCGCGGGTTTGGGAATCGCCATTCGCGAATACCAGACCGATATTGGACCAGCCGATTATGTATTGTTTGTAGATAAGAAAGCGGTAGGCATTATTGAAGCAAAACGCGAGGAAGAAGGAGTCAGGCTGACCACGGTTGAGGATCAATCGTCACAATACGCGAACGCCAAACTTCGGCTGCTAAACAACGACCCATTGCCCTTTGTTTATGAAAGCACGGGCGAAATCACGCGGTTTACAGATTACCGCGATCCAAAACCGCGGTCAAGAAACGTTTTTACATTCCATCGGCCGGAAACATTCCTGCAGTGGTCAAAAGAAGATAAAACGCTGCGGGCGAGACTTCACGATATTCCGGCACTTCCTAAAGATGGCTTGCGCGATTGCCAGGTGACCGCCATTACCAATCTCGAGAAATCGTTTAAGGACCAAAGACCAAAAGCGTTGATCCAAATGGCTACTGGTTCGGGGAAAACCTTTACGGCAATCACTGCTGTTTATCGATTATTAAAATATGCGAAAGCCAAACGCATCCTGTTTCTGGTAGATACTAAAAACCTTGGCGAACAAGCCGAGGGCGAGTTCCGTTCCTATACCGCCAGTGAAGACAATCGTTTGTTCACAGAGTTGTACGGCGTTACGCGTTTGAACAGTTCTTTTATTCCGAATGATAGTCAGGTTTACATTTCTACCATACAGCGCATGTACTCGATATTGAAAGAAACCGAGCTCGACGAAAGCGCCGAATTGGAAAACCCGAATGAAGCAGTTTTTTTTGAACCAAAGGAACCAGTTCCCGTAGGCTATAATGAAAAAGTACCGATCGAGTTTTTCGACTTTGTCGTCATCGACGAATGCCACCGAAGCATCTACAATCTTTGGAAACAAGTGCTGGATTACTTCGATGTGTTTCAGATTGGGCTGACCGCAACACCCGACAATCGCACCTTTGGTTATTTCAACCAAAATTTGGTATGCGACTATGGGTATGAAAAAGCGGTCATCGATGGAGTGCTTGTGCCTTACAATGTCTTTACAATAGAAACCAAAATTGCCAAAGAAGGCGGCATTGTTCCGATGGGTGAAATGGTTGACAGACGAGAGCGGCTTACCCGAAAAAAGTTTTGGGAAACACTCGACGAAGATGAGATCTATTCGGGGAAACAGCTTGACAAGGATGTCGTCAATCTCACTACGATCAGGACCATTATCAGGTCTGTAAAAGAGCATTTGCCCTCAATGTTCCCCGACCGCTGGGCCTCACCCCCCGCCCTCTCCAATGGAGAGGGAGCCAGTGATGAACTTCAGGGCACGTTTGAGGTTCCTAAAATGCTGATATTTGCCAAGACCGACTCCCATGCGGAAGATATTATTGAAATTGTTCGTGAGGAATTTGGCGAGGAAAACAAGTTCTGCAAAAAAATTACCTACCGCAGCGAAGAAGATCCGAAGTCGGTATTGACGCAGTTCCGAAATGACTATTACCCGAGGATTGCCGTGACTGTCGATATGATTGCTACGGGAACCGACATACGCCCGCTCGAAGTACTGCTGTTTATGCGCGATGTAAAAAGCCGCAGCTATTATGAGCAGATGAAAGGACGCGGGACACGCACCTGCAGTGTCGAAGAACTGAAAGCCAAAGGCACGCCGTCGGCCAAATTCAGCAAAGACCATTTTGTGATCATCGATGCCATTGGCGTTGAAAGTTCGCAGAAAACCGACAGCCGCCCACTTGAAAAAGCGCCTGGCGTTTCGCTTAAAGACGTACTCACGACCATTGCGATGGGCAATACTTCTGAAGAAATGCTTTCGACCTTGGCCAACCGGCTGATACGGCTTGATAAACAGCTCTCGGAAAAAGACAAACAGAAATTCATCGAGCAATCTGGCGGACTTACCATTAACCAGGTGGTAAAGAATTTATTGTCGGCACACGATCCAGACGCAATCGACAATATTGAATCGAAAGTCAAAGGTGACATGCGCGGCTTTCCTCCTGTTGAAATCGATGCTGTAATAGAAAAAGAGAAACAGCAATTAATCGAACAGGCGGTTGTGGTTTTTCATGACCCAAATCTGCGCGACTTCATCATCGACATCCGCAAGCAATATGACCAGATCATTGATGTCGTGAATATCGATGCGGTCACAAAAATCGGCTGGGTGAAAGACCAGCAGGTGGCCGCGGGGAGTTTGGTGGCCGACTTTAAGCATTGGATTGCGCTGCACCAGGATGATATTACGGCGCTGCAGATTTTTTACGCACAGGATTACCGTCATAGGAAACTTACCTACAAGATGATCAAAGAACTGTATGAATTGTTGTTGCTCGAAAAACCGACCTTGCGACTGAACGTTTTATGGGACGCATTCGCGACAGCCGAGGACACCGAAATGGAAGGCAAGCTTGTACAAAGACTTCCGCGGACCGAAAAGCCAAAACAGGAATTGGTGCTATTGGTTTCGCTGTTGCGGAAAACTTTGGCGATCGACCAGTGGCTGACTGCTTACGACAAAACCGTGGATAGGAATTTCCAGGAATGGGTGTTTAACAAACAGTCTGGCGCTACGAAATTCAACGAACAGCAAATGCAATGGCTGCGCATGATGAAAGACCATATCGCGGGCAGTTTCCAGATAGAGCGCGACGATTTTGATTTGAGCCCGTTTAATGCAAATGGCGGATTGAGCAGGATGTGGCAGTTGTTTGGCGAGGAAACTGATGGAATTATTAATGAATTAAATGAGGTATTGGCTGCGTGATGGTTAAAGATAAATTGCCTGAAGATTGGAAATGGGTTAGAATAAAAGATGTATGTGAAGTTGTTACTGGCACAACACCACCCAAGTCAGATCCATCTAATTATGGCGCAGACATTCCTTTCTTTAAGCCTCCACATTTATGGGATAATCAAATATCGGAAACTGAAGAAATGCTTTCGCACAAAGGTTCCGCTAAAGCAAGAGTAGTTCCTCCTAACACCGTTCTCGTAACATGTATTGGCAATTTAGGTAGGACAGGTTTGTTAAAAAAGGAAGCCGCGTTCAACCAACAGATAAACGCTATTCTAGAAAACGAACTAATATGTGGCAAATATATTTTTTATCAGGCTCAATCTCCACTTTTTAGAAATCAACTTGAAAAATTAGCCACTGGAACAACCGTTTCAATTGTCAACAAAGGAAATTTTGAAACTATCAGCATCCCTCTTCCACCACCGGTTGCTCAAGACTCGATCGTCTCCAAAATCGAAGAACTTTTCTCCGACGTCGACAAAGGCATTGAGGATTTAAAACTCGCCCAGCAGCAGTTAAAGGTTTATAGGCAGAGCGTTTTGAAATGGGCATTTGAGGGGAAGTTGACGAATGAGAATGTGGTTGACGGGGTGTTGCCGGCGGGGTGGAAAACTGTCCTGATGTCGGATGTTGTAACACAATCGTCGTTGAAGCACACGCCAAATATTCCTGAAAAAATATTTTATATCGGGCTAGAACATATTGAAAAACATACAGGTAAACTTACTGATAATGTAGGTCATGAAATGATTAGGACAGTTAAAAATAAATTCTCCGTTGGAGATATTCTTTATGGAAAATTAAGGCCTAATCTTAATAAAGTTTATTTAGCAAAAGAAGATGGTGTGTGCTCGACAGATATACTGGTTTTACAACTTTCAAATAATTGTTTGGGTAAATATTTACATCATATCTTTTTAAGCAGGCCATTTGTAAATACGATGTCGGAAAATACTTCCGGAGTGAATTTACCGAGAGTTTCCACAAAATTTGTTATGAATTATCAAATACCATTACCTCCTTTAAAAGAACAGATGCGTATTATCGAAGAACTGGAAGATCGCTTGAGCGTAGTTGATAAAATGGAAGAGATTATTGATAATGGTTTGATGCAGGCGGAGGCTTTAAGGCAGAGTATTTTGAAGAAGGCGTTTAGTGGGGAGTTAATTTAAATTATATATGTACTATTCCTATCATCACAGTTATTTTCCAGACGATATTCTGGTGTTCATTGAAGAAATTAACAGGGAAGAAAATACTGTTATTTTCGATTTTATAGATTCAAATGAATATTCGAAGTTTGACGCTGCGTTGCAAATTAGAAATAGTATTGAACGTGCCTCGATGGTTAAAGTTATTAATTACAGACAGCGAAGCATCAGAGAGAACACCACCTACGCAATAGACCGAAACGTACTGATGAGGATGAGTGAAAATGTCGAGCAAATTGAAAATTCTTTTTTGTTCGGTTATTCTATTAACTTATCCAATTCTACTGAAATTCTATTTAAAGCTTCTGTAACAATCGGGGAACGCGATCGATTTGATATTGGAGCAATAGTAGGTGGAGGGAGGCAAGCAGAGATTTTAGATATTCCTTTAGGAGGAAGAATTGATATAAACGTGAGAAACGTAGGCCAAGGCAATTGGAACGAAGTTATCGCAAATCAAACTGTGAAAGTAGTTTATGACGCGGGCTGTTATATGAATGCTTCGAAAGCGGTCGTAAGAACATACATTGGCACAAAAGTAACAGAGTATTCAAACAATAAACCCTGCCTGATCCTTTCCCATTGGGATAAGGATCATTATCATGCGCTTGTGGGAATGACCGATGCAGAATTACAATGCTTTTCTTCTTTCATATGCCCGAACATTCGTCCCAATATTACAAGTCGGATATTATATGGGCGGATAGAGAACGCCATTGGAACTCATAACATTTATGCAGTCGCAAATATTGCGAAAATGAAAGGTGTTCCTCCAACTCTAGGCTTGATATCGCCACGCGGTAATAGTTTAATGATTTTTAATTCCACAATGAATAGAGATCGAAACCAAGCAGGAATTGTAATTGTTGTCAATACACATCGTTCTAGTATCATCATGCCTGGTGATTGTCATTACAAGCTTTTATCAGATGTGCTATTACCAATTTTGAATCGTACTCATGACCACAATTTAGTGGTGCCGCATCATGGTGGTAATGCTGGTGCATATTTGTACGCAATGATGCCTGGAACCATACCTCAACATGCGGTGATCTCAGTTGGGAGAAACAGATGGGGACATCCAAAACCGGTTTATACAAGTGGCTTGACGATGAATGGATTTCAAGTGACAGATACTCAAACCTTTGCGGGCGATATAATAATAAATTTATAACATAATAAAAGTAAGATATGAAAGCAGAGGCGATGTCATTGACATTTCTGGGTAATGAAGGGCATGTGAAAATTCCCTTTTTTCAACGCGGGTATGTGTGGAATACCGAAAATTGGGAGGACATTTTGGGAGATCTTTTAGATTTCAAAAAAAGTCATTTCCTCGGGTCACTAATATTAAAACAACAAGAAAAACAAACCGGAAAACCAAAAGAAGTTCTTGTTATCGATGGACAGCAGCGACTAACGACGTTGAGCATTCTAATTAGAACCCTTTACAATAGTTTTGATGAGGAAACACAAAAGAATTGTGACACATCTTTAATGCATTACCTTTTCTTTAAAAAGAATCAAACTGATAAGACATATCATGTAAAGATTTCACACTCAAAAATCGACAAAAAATATTTTCAAAAAGTCATTAAAAAAGAAATAACGCCTGAAGAGTACGATGCTATAATTGTTGAAAATCCGACTGTTAAGACGCTAAATGCGAGCAACAAAGTTTTGCAGTGTTACAAATTCTTCACTGAAAAACTTAAAGGTGTAGATGAAGAAAGTCGATTAACTCTTTTTAATCGCCTTCTTGACCAGGATAACAAAATTCTTGTAATTATTGACTTATCTGAAAGGGAAGACGAGCAGTCAATTTTTGATACCATAAATAGCGCCGGAGTAAGGTTAAGTGCAGCAGACATTGTGAAAAATGCCTTATTCCAGAAGGCGCTTGATTTGTTTGACAGCCAGGAAGAGGTGGAAACTTTATACCAAGATAATTGGGATGATGTATTTTCCTCAGACGAGGAAGCAATTGCTTTCTGGGATACTCCTCGTTCGACAGGCCGTTTAATGAGAGACAATATTGAAATTTTGTTGCACTCGATCTCGGTCATAAAAGGTTTTTTTGATCCTGATAAACATACTCTCTCGGATTTGTCGACGCTTTACAAAGAATTTATAAAAGCGATTGACAAAAAAAAGCTACAGGCTTTCATTGAAGAAATTGCTAAATACGCAAAATTGTTCCGTGAAAAAATCATGGTATTTGATAGAAGTATGCTGTTCTCATACGACAATAACCACGCACGACTTTTTCATGTGCTCGGTGTTTGCGAGGTCTCGACTTTTCATCCATATATACTTCACTTATTTTTTAAATATGATCAAGATCAGGATACGCTCGAAAAAGAATTGAAAAAGGTCGAGAATTTAATTGTTCGTCGCATGATTACTAAAGCTGAAACCAAAAACTATAATAAATGGTGTAAGGAATTCATAACTAAAAATTCTGCAATTGACCAACGGATTGCAGAGCACGGTGATCATGACGTCGTAAGCGGTATTTCATATATCGCTAATAAACCCGCCACATTAATCCTTTTCTGGGTGGAACTATATCGTAGACATAACGATCGGATGCAGTCAGTGAAAGAGCTTAAATATAATTACTCTCTCGAACACGTGATGCCACAAAAGTGGGAACAATATTGGAATAACGTACCTGTAGTAGATAACGATGCCAGCACAATAAAAGACGTAGACCTGGCTAAAAAAGAACGTGTTTCAAAAATTTATTCAATTGGAAACATGACGCTATTAAATAGCTCTTTAAATACTTCTTTAAGGAATTTTGAGTTCGCTCGAAAGATTGAAGGGGAAGGAAGAAAAAAAGGAATGAGACACTACGCCGACTTAGGAATTACCAAATTAGACATATTGCACCCTTTTGACAAAGGCGACAAAATATGGAATGAAACAAAAATTGCCTCAAGAACGGAAAATCTTGCGAAAGATATTCTAGAAATTTGGAGCAATTGATTATGAGCACTACTACCTCCTCCATAGTCTCCAAAGTCTGGGCCTTCTGCCAAACCCTCCGCGATGACGGCGTCGGTTACGGCGATTACCTCGAACAGCTTACTTATCTCCTATTTCTAAAAATGGCAGATGAGTACTCAAAGCCGCCACACAATCGCAAAATGCCCATCCCGGAAACCTATGCCTGGGAAACACTGACGAGCAAAAGCGGCACCGATCTCGAAGCCCATTACAACCACATGCTTCGCGAACTGGCGAAAGAAAAAGGCATCTTGGGGCAAATCTTTGTCAAAAGCCAGAACAAGATTCAAGACCCGGCAAAGCTATATAAGCTGATTGCATTGATCAATGCCGAGAACTGGATCTTGATGGGCGTCAAAGACAAAGGCGACATTTATGAAGGGCTTTTAGAGAAGAACGCCGAAGATACTAAGAGTGGCGCAGGCCAGTATTTTACGCCACGCCCATTGATCAAAGCGATGGTAGAATGCCTTCGCCCCGAGCCGATGAAAACCATTGCCGACCCGGCGTGTGGAACAGGCGGTTTCTTTCTTGCGGCATACGACTGGATCGTGGAAAACCGCAAAGACCAACTCGATAAAGACGCATTAAAATTCCTGAAATACGAGACGTTCTTTGGCAATGAGATCGTGGCGAGTACACGCAGGCTTGCCTTGATGAACCTGTTCCTGCATAACATTGGCGATATCGATTCGGATAATTTTATTTCCCCTAACGACTCGTTGATTACCGATTCGGGTACGCGATACGACTATATCTTAGCCAATCCGCCTTTCGGCAAGAAAAGCTCAATGACCTTTACCAACGAGGAAGGCGAACAGGAAAAAGAAGACCTGACGTATAACCGCCAGGATTTTTGGGTGACCACGAGCAACAAACAATTGAACTTTGTGCAGCACATCCGGACGATGCTCAAAACGACCGGGCAGGCTGCTGTGGTATTGCCCGATAACGTTTTATTTGAGGGCGGCGTCGGTGAAACCGTGCGTAAAAAGTTGTTGGAAACCACCGACCTGCACACGATACTTCGGTTGCCTACGGGAATTTTCTACGCGAATGGCGTCAAGGCCAACGTGCTGTTCTTTGACGGCAAACCTTCAAGCAAAGACCCCTGGACGAAAGAAGTTTGGGTGTATGACTACCGGACGAATGTGCACCACACGCTAAAGAAAAATCCATTAAAGCTCAGCGATCTGCAGGATTTCATCAAATTGTACAATCCTGAGAACCGGCATAAGCGCGAAGAAACTTATAATGTTGAAAGCAATCCTGAAGGACGCTGGAGAAAATTTAGTTATGACGAAATCATTGCGCGAGACAAGACCAGTCTGGATATTACATGGCTAAAAGACAAGTCGCTCGCTGACCTTGATAATCTTCCTGATCCTGATGTATTGGCATTGGAAATTATTGAGAATATTGAAAGTGGGTTGGAAAGTTTTCGGAGTGTGCTTACAGCGCTGAACAAAATCTCTGAGTAATGGATCAAAAGTTAAAAAAGCGTATTGACAAATTCGACAATCCAGAGGCAGTAAGATTCTTTTTTGAATTATTACGAACTTTAATTCGAAAAGCTAACATAGATGAATCTGATGGAAGGCTTTCAATTAATGTAAGGAATGACTACCGTAAAAGAATATCTGTTAGTATCAATAGTCGACTGGTCTTGTTTATCCAAAGAGACGTTCAGTTTGGGCTGCTGTTAAACGAGGCGTTTTTAGACCAGGTACAACATATTCCTATTTTAAAGAAGGAAACTTTTGCAAGACAGCAACCGGCTGCATCCCTTCTTTATTTTGACTTTGACGTTGTTAGAGGCCATATCGAAACCATTATGCCTTTATGGTTGCAAAGCTGCCTGGAATATCTACCCGCACAAGAAAAATCACAGTACCGCCATCACCATATTAGTGAACTATATGAGATCGCCAATAATCAGGAAATGCTGGAGGAATATCTAAGATATGCCGGCACCTTCAATGTTAAGCGTGCATTTATCCATTGGATGATAAGAACTGACGGAACTGATAGAAATTATTTTTCAAGTCAGTTTGGATCTGATGAATACCGATTTAGTAAAGAAATTGATGAATACGAGGATGTTTATCGGCAGCAGTTTAACGCAGAACTTTTCCTTGTATTCCCGGAAAACGTCCAAGGCAAATTAGAAGAGCTTCAGGCGAATTTATATTCAAAGCAAAATGAGTTTTCAGAATATAACCGAAAGAAAGCATCCGGCCGACCCACTGCTATATTAGGAACCCAGAATTACTTTAAGTTTTTAAAAGAGTTCTTTCATTCTAAACAACCTATGGAAAAAAGTTCTTTACGGGAAAAGTTGCTTCCTTATATTGAGAGGTATAAAAAACTTATCAGTGAGCCCGGATCATATAGTGAAATATACAAATGGGAATCACTTCAAAACTTCAAGAATCATTGGGACTTAGCCGCGGTTGATCTGCCCCAGATGATCGAGAACGCCTTGCCCGGCTCAAACAATTTATGGAGCAGCAATAATTATTACCCTGTTGCGATGCTTAAAGGTTTTGCTGAAACAAACCCTCAAGGTGTGTCAAATGCAATAACGGCGCTTTATGATGAAAGTGAACCGCTCGAAAAGAGAATTCAAGAATACCGCGAAGCGATGGATACGCTGCTGCGGGAAGATAGTATTAAAAGAAACCAGGAAAACAAATCGAACTATCAGGATGGGCGGACAATTGCCTTGCTGCTTGCTTTCCAATATCCTGACAAACACTTCCTTTTCAAATTCAATATCTTAAAAGCCTTTTGTAATAAATTTGGTTATGAAGCTCCTAAAAAAGGCGACGTGGTCAATCAAGTATTAACTAATGAGTCGCTCAATAAGGAAGTTAAGGAAATATTGGAAGACGATGATGATTTGCTAAAGCTGCATGAGATGCGCTTAACGCCAAATTCATATCGCGACGACAATAATAATCTTTTGGCGCAAGACTTTATTTATGCTACGGTAACCTATTTGAACGATGATGCCAAATATTACTTGGTCGGATCGTTTTGGGATACCTCGACGCCACAAGATCAGACACTGCGTTTTGTAGAAGAAGGGACTTGGGTTAATGGGTACACTGATAGATTTAATGATGATGTTAGGAAGGTAAAGCCAGGTAGTAGGATTGCCATCAAGTCGGCGTTTGTGCGGGAAAAAACTAAGTCTGTGATGGCTATTAAGGCTCGGGGCGTTGTCATCGAAAATCTAAATGATGGGCAGACACTTCAGGTTGATTGGGAACAAAACTTCGTACCGTTTGAAGTGAGCTTTGGCGGCTACCTGACCACCATTAAAGAAGTTACAAATCGAAGCCATATCGAAGCAATCTGGGGCGAAAAAGAACTAGTGAACGATGATTTGCAAAGTACAAAACACCTGAAAAAAGCGCCGTTAAATCAGATATTGTATGGTCCGCCTGGCACGGGGAAAACATACGAAACCAAGAATCTCGCGGTTAACATTGCAGATCCCACCTTCATTGTGCCGAAAGAATTCGGCGATACAGAAAAACGAAAACGAATTACCGCCAGATATCAGGAACTTGTCGACAATGGGCAAATCGTGTTCTGTACCTTCCACCAAAGCATGAGCTATGAGGATTTTGTAGAAGGCATCAAACCCGAAACAATTGGCGACAACATCAGTTACAGCGTCCAACCCGGCGTATTTAAAGACCTCTGTGAAAAGGCTGGTGTTAAAAGCAATTCCAATTTTGAAGATGTGATCGAACGGTTCAAGACTGACGTGATCGCAAACGAACCCATTAAAATTAATACGGGCAGAAGTAAATTTGATGTCTTTTACCGCGGCGGCCTGACTTTTAAAGTTAATCCTGAAGAGTCGGAGAAAGAAAATCCAAATTACTCGGCAAGCATCGAGAATATGCGGAAATTCTACCAAACGAATTCGCTTAAAGGAATCTACAACCCTTCTTACGTAAGCGGAATTGTAAACCATTTATATGAAAAGTACGGTTTAGTCCAGTACAATACTGTTTCCGATTCACCAAACAAAGACTATGTGTTGATCATCGATGAGATTAACCGCGGTAATGTTTCGGCAATTTTCGGAGAGCTCATTACGCTCTTGGAAGCCGACAAGAGGATCGGCCAACGCGAAGAAGTATTGGCTAAACTGCCCTATTCAAAAGATTCTTTTGGCGTGCCTGCAAATGTGCATATCATCGGCACGATGAACACCGCTGACCGCAGCGTTGAAGCGTTAGACACTGCCCTTCGCCGTCGATTTTCCTTCAAGGAAATCATGTCTGAGCCTAGGTTACTTCAAGAGATTGGCTTCGATGGGTTTACGCTCGACGAGGTGCTTGTTGCGATCAATCAGCGCATAGAGGTGTTGCTTGACCGTGATCATACGATTGGTCATTCCTACTTCATCAAAATCAAAAATGGCGACACTGAGGCTTTGCGAAATGCATTTAAAAATTGCATTGTCCCACTACTGCAGGAATATTTTTATGGTGACTATGAAAAAATAGCTCTCGTGCTTGGAAAAGGATTTGTCAGAAAAAAACAGGCTGCCCAATTCTCATTCGCATCCTTCGATGACGTAGAAATTCCTGAAACAGGTGCTCAATTCGAACTGATTCAGGATGTGGATAATATCGAAGAAGCGGTTGGCTTGCTTTTGAACCGAAATGGCCAGTCCTAAGCCGCCGATTCAGGTGTTTGAACACCAAACGCTTCATTTCGGACGTGATGGAGAGCTGTCTGTGTTCAAAGAAAAACATTTCAATGCGCTGGTAAAACTCAATGAGCTTCACGACAACCAGTATTTTACCGTTGTTCATAAAGGGATTAAGTTCAAGCAATTTGTTGGTGTCATTCAGGTCGATGACCTGACATTGGAGATACTTCCAAAAATTGATAATGCTCCGGGGTCAAAAAATGATTGGCAACGCGTATTGATTGAGATGCTGCGCATAACTAAAAAGCTTGATGTTCATGATGTAGGCGAAGCGCACATCACAAAACAGAACATCCACCTTTTGGACATCTACTTTGATTGGTTCCTTCGGGAAGTAAAGCTGCTGGTTCACCAAGGTTTGATCAAGAAGTATTACCGAGAAACTTCAAACGTACGAGCACTAAAAGGGAAGCTTGAATTTGCAGGACACATCCGGCAGAATATTATCCATAAAGAGCGATTCTTCACGACACATCAGATCTACGATAAAGACCATCTGATTCACCGGGTTCTTGCAAAAGCACTTGACGTGGTAGCAAGCGTTTCAAAAGGCGGAAACCTCAACAGCCGTTGCAAAATAGTTCAACTTGATTTTCCTGAAGTTGCTGAAATAGACGTAAATGTGTCAACATTCGAAAAAATTGTACTGGATCGAAAGTCCAGACCTTATGAGACGGCATTAAAGATTGCCCGGTTGATCATCCTGAATTATGCACCAAACGTTTCGTCAGGTAGGGAGAACATGATCGCGTTGTTGTTTGACATGAATTTGCTTTGGGAGGAATATGTGCTTGCGCGCCTAAAGCAGGTTGCGGGTGATCATAAAGTATATCGACAACAGTCTAAGGTATTCTGGAAAAACATAACAATAAGACCTGATATTGTTATCATAAAAAGCGAAAAAAAGCTTATCATAGACACAAAGTGGAAGGCACTAAAAGATGGAAAGCCATCGACTGATGACCTGCGGCAAATGTATGTCTACAACGATTATTGGAAATCATCGAAAGCAATGCTTCTCTATCCGTCTACCATTTCCAAGCGTGTTATATTTAATTCTTACAATGCCATCTCATCAACATCGGTTCATCATAAATGCGGCATTGGAGAGATTTCAATCTTCAAAAGTGGTACTACAACGCTGGATGCTGATTTTGGAACCACATTATTGTCCTGGCTTGATGAACCGTCCCATTAGATTAATGATCATCGCCACCTGGAATCTCGAACGCCTAAAGTCACCAAAGAAGCTTCCGCTCATCTTGCAATTGCGCCGCCAGAAAATTCCTTGCAAGGTTGCAGTCCGCGGTCAGCGGTTAGCCAACAGTTCCCGCTGACCCAGATACCGCCAACTTCCAGTCCGGCCATCAACCAATTTTCAATTGTACTTTTCCATCAGATACAAATTGACAGCGAAATCACCCGTTGCTGCTAATTAAACTACATCATTAATTTCATACATTAGCGAGAGCCTTACAATAGGAATTATTTTATGAGCGATACATATCAGGACATTTATATCAAAAGAGATGGCGAGTTCGTCAGCCTTAAAGATGACGTAGCAGATTTTTGCGAGAAATACATCAAACCGGTTCATCCCGAACATTGGAATTGGGCAAAACGAGATTTTGAAGACACGACCAATGATCCCACCATCGCGGAAGCCCGCGCCATTCGAAATGTGATCTACCAAGATTTGACTGGAGGCGAACCCGCTATCGACTTGTCGACAATTGACAATGTCGAAGCCATCAAGGCGTACCTGAGTCCACAGAGCGTTCACGAACAATTCAATATGGAAGAATTCGCGTATGCCCTGAAAGTCGAACTGGAGCATGGAAAGCTAAAGGCAGTGAACGTCACAAACAACCACCCTTTCCTGACAGCGATGATCGCTCTTGCCCACATGACCGAGAGCCTGACCTATTACAAAAGACTACAGATTATGGAGGCTGAAGGAGAAATGTATGAGCTGGTTAGAAAGATTGAGGCCGCGCCAAACGACAAGCAAGAATTGCAAAAGGAGTTGGTTGAAACTGTCGGCAAACTCACCGAATACAGAAAGCAATTAGACGAAAGGCTCAACCGCATGGATGATATCCCGGTGCTGGAAAAAATTGGTGATTAAATTCCTGAAGTACACGCGCGATTTTGGCAACAGGAAAAATCACTATTAGAAATTAGTAAAACCGATCTCAGTCTGCACCGGGTGCCGCATTGGGTTTGGAAAATATCATTCCTTCAGGAAAAAATGACGGAACGGGAGTTGCTGTTTCACCGAAAGATATCAAGCCGGAACAATACCGCCAGATTGTTGGTGTTGCATGGTCGGATGCGTTGATCAGCGGAGGAATTTCGACTGTAAACATGGCAATCGGACTCAATGCCAATGACGTTGCCAATCTTGCAGTGGAACAGGAAAAGAAAATCACCGCGTTGGAAAACCGGTTCAGCTCACTGGAAGACCGCCTTGCAGCACTTGAAACAGGCAATCCGGCTCCGGTAAAAACCGAGGTTACCGCACCTGCACCGGTTAAGGAAGCAGTAGCAAAAACGCCTTCACGTTCCGAACTGCTTGCGTCGAGTATGCCAACCGAACTCAGCGCAGAAGTAATGGATCAGGCGATTCAATACCTGAAAGATACTTACGCAAGTCAGGGATTGGATTACAAAACACATCCGGGATTGAACCGTTTGTTCACCGATTCGGCGTTCAAAGCGCAGGTTATCGCAAAAGCACAGCAAACCTATAAAGTTTCTTATCAAAAGCTTCTTCAGGAAGCCGGAAGGAAATAAAACGGAATTACAGATTCTTAAAGCCGGACATTGTTCCGGCTTTTTTTATTGCAATTGGCCATTTTTGCAACTTCCCGCACAATGTTCACAAAATCAACTTTGTACGCAAATAAAAACTTTATACCCAAACCTCTTTTTCCTATATTTACGTTAAATTTTTTAACATATGAGAAACTTCTACCTCTTCGTCATGCTGCTTTTCATTGCCGCCGGCCAATCGCAAAACGCTACTGAAAAGCGATTCAGCCAGATTCCGTCGGCCTATTTATCACATCCCGAGCTGGGCAGGACAACGCATCCGGTGGCGATGAACGAGGTGGATTACGAGCTTGTCCAGGAGCGCACCAAATTTTCAAGAACGTTTCTCAATAAGAATACGACCAGGACTACTCTTCAGTCGTCTTCGCCTTTGCATTACCGTGGCGATGACGGTTTTTGGCATACCATCGATTACAAATTGGCTTCGGTGGGCGATATAATAATTTTCCCGGCGCAGGATCCGTATTTCGAATCGAAGGCACAGAGTACGTCGATAACTGTCGGCGACAAGCAAATCAACATTATCGGCCAGACAAACATTGTTTTTGTGTCGAATGGCAATTCGACAAAAATGGTGTCAAACCCAAAGCCGGCCTCGATTGCAAATGACAGCCAGCTTGTATTTACCGATATTCTTCCGAACGTCGATAAACGATTCACTCTTTATCACGGGGCGATGAAACTCGATTATAAGATCAACAGCGCGAATGTCCTGCCGCAGCAGCTTGACATTATGATCGTAGAAGAGACCATCGAACTGCCTGCGGGATTTACCATCAACGAGCAAAAGCAAGACGACCAGACGACAGACCGCTTGATTGTTAACAACGCTAAAGGCGAACAAATGCTCACCTTCGAGCAACCGATGCTGTCCGACAGCAGGCCGGTAAACGAATCACGGCCGGTGCATAATTCTTTCGAAGGGAAATACCTGTTGATCCCGGCAGGCGGCAATAAATATAAAATACAGATCGTAATCGATGGATCGTGGCTACAATCTCCGCAGCGCGTTTACCCGGTGACAATTGACCCGGTCGTAAGTCTTGGCAGCAACAATGTGGTCAACTCGTGTTATTTCCCGACTTACCAGCAATCGTCAATGCAGGTTGCGGTTCCTGCGGGTGAAACCGTACTGACGTCGGATATCAGCTATCATTTCGTCGCAGCCGCCGGTTCGGGCGCATGGATTGCCGACCAGCGGAGCTTCGTATCCGGACCGAACGGCCAAACGCCCGTGGCTTCAGGGAGCGGGAGCTTTGACGGCGCATACACTTACAACATTACCGGCAGCGCAATCGGAAACGTCGTGTCGCCGGGACAAATCAATTTTACTTTTAACTTCGCGCGGGATTATGGCGGATCGGGTTGCAATTCCACATATAATTTTGTGGATCAGCGGCAGATATATGTAACCTACGGAACGATAGAATTTGGGGACGGACCGCTGGTCATCAACGAATATTCGGCATCGAACCGGAACTTCAATGACGGATTTGGAAGGACCGAAGACTGGATCGAATTGTACAATTCAAGTCCGGACAGCTACTTCAATCTGGCGGGCTATTACCTGAGCAACAATAGTAATAATCCTACAAAATGGCAAATCCAGAGCGGAGTCATTCCGCCGAACAGCCGCGTGCTCGTATTTTGTTCGGAAAGGGATATTTCATCAGGAACGGTTTTGCATGCGAGTTTCGACCTTACGCAGCTAAAGCCCGACGAGGTTGTGCTTGCCGACCCGGACGGTGTGATCGTCGAATCGCACGAAATGTTCGTCACCCAGATGAATCATTCCTATGGCAGGACCACCGACGGCGCAGCCACGTGGAGCGTTTTCACCTCGCCTACTCCGGGCACTGCAAATACAGGCGGCTTTACAACATATGCTACAAAACCCAGCTTTAATCTTGCGCCGGGACGATATTCGGGTACGGTTACCGTATCGTTGTCAACTACAGGACAAAATGAGCAAATCCGCTACACTACCAACGGCTCAACGCCAACGGTAACTTCGCCGCTGTATTCGGCACCGATCCAGATCACCCAATCGACCGTTGTCCGCGCTCGCGCTTTCAGTACGCTGCCCGATATTTTACCGGGGTTTATCGAAACCAATACGTACTTCATCAACGAAACCTCGTCGTTACCGGTATTTTCCTTTGCGGGAGATCCCGATCTGCTGCAGCTTTTCAATGGCAGCGCCGGCCAGTTGCCTGTTGGAAGCTTCGAATTTTTCGAAAATGACGGCACTTTCGTCGAAGAAAGCGTTGGCGATTTTAACAAGCATGGCAACGATTCGTGGAGTTACAACCAGCGCGGGGTGGACTTCGTAACGCGCGATGATTATGGCTATAACCGGCGTTGGGACCATAAATTTTTCAGCACCACCGATAGGACCCAGTTCCGATGGCTAATGGTAAAACCGGCGGGAAGCGACAATTATCCGGGGCAAACCGGCGGTGCCCACATGAGGGATGCGTTTGCACATACGCTGTCACAATCGGCGCATTTGGATCTCGACGAACGGAGTTGCACCTTCATCAGCCTTTTCGTCAACGGCCAGTATTGGGGTTTGTATGACCTTCGAGAGCGTGTTGACGACAACAATTACACCGACTACTATTACGGCCAGGATTATACCTACAGGGACAGTGATATTTACCTGCAATATTTGAAAACATGGGGATCGACCGAGAACCGGTTTGGAAATCAGGCGGCTACCGACGACTGGCAGGCATTGGTGGATTTCGTACAAAATAACGACATGTCGCTTGAGGCGAATTACAACTACGTTGACAGCCAGTTGAATATCGACAGCCTTATCGATTACTTCGTATTCAATTCGTACCTCGTAAATCACGACTGGCTCAACTGGAATACGTCGTGGTGGCGCGGACTCGACCCAACCGGCGGTGCACAAAAATGGCGTTATGCACTTTGGGATATCGACGGAATCTTAGGCCATTACATCAACTACACCGGCATTCCCGATATTTCTGCCGATGCGCCGCCGTGCCAGGCCGAAAATATTCCGGTTGGCGTTGGCCATACGCAGACCATTGGCAAACTGATCGAGGAAAACCCGATGGTGCGTCAGCGTTACATTACGAGATACGCCGATTTGCTGAATACCGGGCTTTCGTGTGAGCATGTGACGCAGGTATTTGACAGCATCGTCTCGGTTATCGCACCTGAAATGCCGCGGCATATCTTACGCTGGGGCGGAAATCTGCAAACGTGGCAGGCTAATGTGCAGGCGGCGCGTACATTCCTCTTGCAGCGGTGTTCACAGACCATCAGCACTGGATTGGTCGATTGCTACAACGTTACCGGGCCATTCGCAACGACATTTGAGGTTGAGCCTGCGGGTACCGGAAAAATTAAAATGAATTCGGAATGGCTGACGGCCTATCCTTATACCGCGCAGGTTTTTGGAAATATCGACACATTGCTGAAGGCTGAAGCCAATCCCGGATATGAGTTTAGCTATTGGGAAGTCGATGGTGCGGTCATTTCCCCAAGTGCGACCGATCTCGACATTATGCTTCAGATATCGCAGGCGACTTCAGTTACGGCACATTTTGTTGAAGCGATAAACAATGGCGACCATGTGGTTTATTACTGGCACTTCAACAGCCTTTTGACGCCGTCGGATGTGGTGAGCATTGCGCCGGATTATTCGCAGATTCCGACAGCGCAGCCACTAATGACATACACCGGAACGGGGCCGCGCGACATTGACGCCAACTCGACCGGCTCGGTGCTGAACCTTTATCTTAACGAGCCTTCGGGGAAATGCGCAAGAGTCAGGAATCCGTCGGATAACCGCTCCCTTGTTTTTGACCTGCCGACAACGGGATACAAAGACATCAAATTTGGTTATGCCGTTCAGCGGACGGCGCAGGGACAACTGATCAACAACTTGTCGTACAGCCTCGACGGCAGCAATTTCATCCAAACCGGACTCGGTCAGACTGCATTCAATGTGGGTACCGATTTTACGATGATCGATCTTGATTTTACGACGATCACCGGCGCAAACGATAACGCGAACTTTAAGGTAATGGTGATGTTTGAAGGCAATACTGCGACAGATAACGGAAACAACCGGCTAGACAACATTTCGCTCAAAGGAACCGAAATCAGCTTGTCGGCTCCCGTGCATCACTTGACCTCGTACCAGGTATTCCCGAATCCATCGACCGGCAGCTTCCATATCATAACCGCCGAAAAAATGAAGGATCTGGCAGTTTACGATATGCTGGGCAAGAAAATCTGGAATAAGGCAGTGAACAGTACGTCGGAAGCCATTGACCTGAGCAGCCTCGCAAACGGAATTTACATGTTGAAGATTAAAACCGACGACGGAATGATTACCCATAAAATTATCAAGCAATAGTAATTAGGGTTTGCTTTAAGGTTTAGCTTTGGGCCTAGAGCCTACAGCTTTGTTTTGTGTCACCGCGCGTTAATAGGATTTTAACGGGCGTCGCGCAGCCCTTGATATGGCCCTTGTTGGCGTGGAACGGCTTTATACTATGGAACCGCAATGGCGAAGAAAAATGTTGACCGGCTTTGGATTGGCAGCGCTGGCGGCCGTTGTTTTTGCCGCTATCGTGGCGTTATTGTACTGGCCGTGCCGATGGTATGCAAACTATAAGGCGACGCACCGGAATTGGTGGCCGCGCTATTTGTGATTTAAGATTTGCTAATAAAAAAAGCCCCTCAGGGCTTCTCTTTCTCCAAAACCGCCGTGTTGCTGATCGGTTTCCGCTTTCGCGCCGACGTAGGGATTTTAATGTGTACGAACGGGTGGAAAGCACACATCCCATTACAGCCTCCTCGGCGAAACTGACTACCCGTCATCTTCGTTGTGGAGAACACGCAAGTTAATGATTTGGACGTTTTCGATATTACATTTTCCGGTTTAGAATTTATGTGATTCGCATAAACCGGCGCTCGAAGGCGTACTACGGTTGGCCGGATCCACCACTCGAGCCATATATCTGACCGTTTGCATAACTTGCATCTGCGGCGGCCAACTGAACATAGATCGATGCCAATTCTACCGGCTGCCCCGGCCTGCTCATCGGCGTTTGTGAACCAAACTCCTGTAGTTTTTCCTGGGTTGCCCCGCCGCTAACCTGTAAAGGTGTCCAAATCGGGCCGGGAGCTACTCCATTGACACGAATTCCCTTCGGGCCCAATTGCTTTGCCAGTGACTTGATATAATTGGTGGTTGCCGCCTTCGTCTGTGCATAATCGTAAAGGTCGGCAGACGGATCGTAGGCCTGTTCGGAGCTTGTACCAATTATTGCGGAGCCCGGCTTCAAGTGAGGCAATGCGGCTTTAATGATCCAGAACGGCGCGTAGATATTGGTTTTCATCGTGGCATCAAAATCTTCACTCGAGACATCAAGGATCGACTCGCGCGTTTGTTGCCTTGCTGCATTGCTAACCACAATGTCGAGTCCACCCAGAGCATTTACCGCATCCTCAACCAGCCGTTTGCAAAAGGCCTCGTCGCGGATGTCGCCCGGTATCGCAATTCCCTTGCGCCCTTCGGCCCTGATAAGGCGGATCACTTCTGCCGCATCTTCTTCTTCGTCCGGAAGGTAATTTATGGCCACGTCGGCGCCTTCCCTGGCGTAGGCAATTGCAGCCGCACGTCCCATACCCGAATCACCTCCGGTAATTAATGCCTTTCGGCCCTTGAGCCTGCCCGATCCCTTGTAACTTTTTTCGCCGTGATCGGGTTGCGGATCCATATGCGCTGCGAGTCCAGGCCAGGGTTGCGACTGTTTTTTGAACGGCGGCCGCGGGTACTTTTTGGTCGGATCATCCGGCGCAGAAGCTTCGTTCGCGGGCGACAAGGTGTCTGCAATAACCGGACTTATAGCTGCAGAGGCGAGTACGGCACTAATCCCATTGATAGCCGACCGGCGGCTCATCGTAAAATTATTGCTCATGATTCGTATTTTTAAGTTTACTTAAATTTACAAACAGGCGCAGTTACTACTGAAAACCAGCGGGTTAAAAAAATATTAATTGTTTCTGCCGTAGCTCTTTATCCAAGGGATGCATAAAATATCCGGAACCTGAAATTCCGTAACCTTTTAACGAAACTACGTAATGTTTGCCGCGGCATCCGTAATTAAATTTAAAAATCTAAAAAACAACATTATGGAAAATAAAAATCATTGGGATGGTGCCCGCGATGGCGAAATCCAGCACAACCACCACCAAAGCTACGGCGACAATGAGGGCCAGTGGATGATGCAAAACGAAAACGATTCCTACAGCCTGAGTGACGCTGAAGAAGATTATGACGACACGATGTATGCCTCAGATGATTCCGATTACAATTCGGCATCGGACGGCTCGATGTACGCGGCTGATCACGACGAGGAAGACTACAATGACAACGACAACCTTACCGATGATGACGGTGGCGATGATGTGGATTCTGAAGATGCCGACGAAGATGCCGATCCTGATTGGGGAATGGTCGACCCGCAGGAAACGGGAAGGCACGACCCGATGGACCCAAGCGGGCCCGGAAGCGCGGTCTGACAATAAGCTATTAAAAAAGCCCTGACAACAGGGCTTTTTTTAGAATGCTGCATCCGGGTAAAAACCGTACGCATCGTATTCGTCGGCTTGTTGCGGTTCGGTGGTTTGCGGTTCGTTAACCAGTTCTTCAGAGACCATAAAGAACCCTTTTTCGGTGTTGTTAATTTCCATAGCATTAATTTTAAGTTAGTTTCGAGTTTCGGGCCGAATGAACCGGCTTTATTGCGTTGGCAATTTCAGGATTTTAAACCGCATCCCTTTTATATAATTTTTGCAGAAGTTTACGAAGTTTTAAAGCGAAAAAAAGCCCCGTCTTTCGACAGGGCTCAGGGTTGATTGTGTTAAATACAGGCATCAGGGTAAAATTCATATCCATCCTTAAATTTTTCCTTTTGCGGTTCTTCAGCAGGCGGAACATTTTCAATCGAGTCGTCTGTAAGCTCTTCGATCTGCATGTACCAGCCTCCTTTTGTTTGTGGTGTTTTTTCCATAAAAATAGGGTTTGAGACTTGGTTACGGCATTAAAATTAACAACTGGAACAGCGCTTTTACTGTTTTGTCGACCAACCGCCCAAATACTTGTTTAACGGCTGGCACCTCGTATTTTGTCCGATTTATCATATATTTTAGCGAGCTGCCAATGCAAGATTTCTCTTGCTAATCAACTGGAATTGACGTAACTTCAGGAACAAACACAAATAATGAACATTCCAAAATTGTTGGTTGCTGCATTCTCGGCAACAAACGTCATGACGACTTTCAGCTATTTGATGGCTGGCAAATACAAAGCGCTGTTCGCCGAGCCCGTCATGTTGAACTTCATTCTCCACCGGCTGCACCTCTGCATTCCGGGCAGGTTTAAGAAGTTCACCGGCTGGCTTGCACATTACTGTATCGGATTGGCATTTGTGTTTGCCTACGCGCTGCTCTGGCGTTATGCCGGAATCCAATTCGGATGGCTTTCCGCCTTCACTTTCGGCGTTGCCAGCGCAATTATAGGAATGATCGGCTGGACGTTAATTTACCGCCTGCCCGATAAAAAGCCTCCGGTGCCGCTTCGCGATTATTATGTTCAGCTGTTTTTTGCACACATCATTTTCGCACTCGTGGTCGTAGCGGCTTGCAAGGTGTTCGATTACGATCCGGTGGGAAAGGTCCGCCGCGAGCTCTCGGCTTTGTAATTTCTTCGTTATCCGATTTATCAACCATTAACAACATCAAATTTTTATTTTATATTCAATAACGCTCCAGCCAAAACACTTCAGATGATCCGACCACTATTGTTCCTGTTGCTCCTAACCGTTACGGTACTTGCACAGCCGCACGCGCGGCATAAGCGACTTAAACCGGAAAAGACGCTAAAGCTTCCCAAAGAACTTCCCGAAGGTTCCGGAATTGCGGCGTATAACGGACAATTGTGGATGCACAACGACAGTGGCGCGGCAAAAATCTACAGCATCGACGCTGCGACCGGAGAAGTAATTACCGCTTATCCATTGCCAAAAACCGAGAATAATGATTGGGAAGATATTGCCCAGGACGCCAAATATTTCTTCGTTGGCGACATCGGAAACAACGCCGGGACGCGAGACCAGCTAAACATTCTTCGTATCGAAAAGCAATCACTGCTGGCCCAAAAGCCAATCATCGATACGATCAGCTTTTCCTGGCCGGAAACGAAAATCCGCGGAAAAAAGCAGCAGGTCAACTTTGATTGTGAAGCAATGGTAACCGCAGGCGACAGCCTGTACCTGTTTACGAAAGAATGGAAAAAGGAACGGTGCACGCGTGTGTTTTCAATTCCACGGCTGCCCGGAAAATACGTGGCTAAATTCAAAAGTAAGATCAGAACGCGTGTTCTCGTGACGGGAGCTTTTTTCGACGACGAGCATCACAGGTTGCTTCTTATCGGTTATAATCTCTGGCTTCGCCCGTACCTGCTGGACTTTTCACAGTTCAAAGGAACCGATTTCTTTGGCGGAAAGTGCGTAAAGGTCAAGCTGCGGATTCCGTTTCGCCAAACGGAAGGAATTGCAACCTTCGACGGGCGGAAATGGTATGTCGTCAATGAGGATTTTCATTTCTGGTTTTTGCTGCATTCCGATGCCGAATTGCATGAGTTTATCCTACCTGAGAAATGGTAATGAATTGAAATCGATTGTTTAGCTTTCGGACTTCTTGGTTTTATAATGTACTTCAGATAATTCGCGAAGGATTGCGGCGCTCTGCTCAGGCGTAATGTCGCGTTGTGCTTCGCCGAGCATTTCATATCCGACCATGAATTTGCGGACAGTGGCCGAACGCAGCAATGGCGGATAAAAATGCATGTGGAAATGACACTCCGGATGCAAATGCCCGTCGGTTGGCGTCTGGTGCATTCCGGCAGAATACGGAAATGAGGTTTCAAACAAATTGTCGTAACGTACCGTCAGCCGTCGCAAAATATCGGCAAAAGCATTCATTTCTTCCGCTGTCATCTGCGTCAAATCGCCGAAATGCCGCTTGCTGATAATCATTGTTTCGTACGGCCACGTCGCCCAAAACGGAACTACTGCAACAAAATGATCGTTGGCAATCACGATACGTTCCTCGTTTTCCAGTTCGGCCTGTACGTAATCGCCCAAAAGGCTGGTATAATTCTCATTGAAATACTGCAATTGATTGGCAAGTTCTTTTGAAACCTGTGTCGGCAATGATGTCTGCGCCCATATTTGCCCGTGCGGATGCGGGTTGCTGCAACCCATTACGGCACCTTTGTTTTCAAATATCTGCACGTGGTTGATATGCGGCTGGCTGCCAATGCCTGCGTATTGTTCGCGCCACGCGTAAACCACTTTTTCGATAGCGGCCGTATCCATTTCGGCCAACGTAAGATCGTGCCGTGGCGAAAAGCAAATCACCTTGTTGATTCCGCGCTCCGGTTGCGATCGGAAGAGCTGATCTTGCGTTGCCGATGTTTCAAGATCTTCATCCAGCAGTGCAGGAAAATCGTTGTCGAAAATGAAAATATCCTTGTAATCGTCGTTGCGGATGCCGTTTGCGCGCGTATTTCCCGGGCAGAGATAGCACGCCGGATCGTATTCGGGTAGTTTGTGTTGAAGGACGACTTCCTTTTGTCCCTGCCACGGCCGTTTTGCACGGTGCGGTGAGACCAGTATCCATTCGCCCGTAAGCGGATTGAACCGTCTGTGCGGGTGCTCATTCCTGTCGAATCGAATCATATTTGGTATTTTGATGTTCCGTCGGATATTGCAACCTCGTATGGCCGGAGCTCAACATCGAACCGCTTCTTGTATTCGTTTGCGACCCTATCGATCAATGCTTCCGATTTTCCGTTGCGTACAAGATTTATAGTGCATCCGCCAAATCCACCGCCCATCATTCGGGAGCCGGCAACATCTGGATCGTTTCGGACCGCATCGACAAGAAAATCGGTTTCTTCACAACTGACCTCGTAATCTTTCGACAGTCCTTGGTGTGTTTCGAAAAGCAACTGTCCAAGCGCTGCGATGTTTTTGCACTCCAGCGCATCGACTGCGAAAGAAACGCGGTGAATTTCCCTGACGACATAATCGCACCTTTTGAAAATAACTTCACCCAATTCACTTCGCATCGCATGCAGGTGCTGCGTCGTGCAATCGCGGAAAGTCCGCACTTCCGGAAACCGCTGCCTGATTTGGGAGAGTCCGCGTTCGACTTCTTCGCGCCGCGTATTATAATTCGAGCTCAGTAATGTGTGTTTGACATTACTGTCGAGTAGCAGGATCGAGTATTCTCCAAAATCGGCATCGTGGTATTCGTACTCCAACGTATCGCAATCCAGTTTGATCACATTGTTCTTTTTTCCGAAAACGCATGCGAACTGATCCATTATACCACATTGCACGCCTACAAAAGTATGCTCGGCGCGCTGGCCGATAAGTGCCATTTCCTGCTTTGTGAGTTTGAGTTGGAACAGGTCGTTCATTGCATAGCAGAAGCCGCATTCAACGGCCGCCGAAGAAGAGAGCCCGGCCCCGATCGGAATCGTACTTGAAAAAACAATCCGAAAACCCCGAACCGGCAGCCGCCTGTCGATCAACTGCGCAAGCACACCAAGAAAATAGTTCGCCCACATCTGCTCCACCGGCTTTATCTGTTCCGGCAGACTGAACGAATACCGTTCGTTGATATCGGTGGCGACGATCACGCATTCGTCGTCCGACGCCTGTGAGATGGCAATGCAAACGTATTTATCGATAGCAGCGGGCAGGACGAATCCGTTGTTATAATCGACATGTTCGCCGATTATGTTGATCCGCCCAGGCGCCAAATAGAGGCTGTTCGGCGCCATTCCGAATTCGGACCGATGCTCGTTTGCTACTTTCTCCGCAAGTTGTTGCTTGTTCATTTCAGGTTTGTTCAAATGTCCATAAAGTATGCTGCGTGTATTCTTCACCTTTTCTCAAAACCGCGCTGGGAAACCCCGGCTGGTTTGGTGCGTCGGGATAGTTTTGGGATTCAAAGCAGATTCCGCTGAGCTCGTGATATTCGGCGCCCTGCTTGCCCTGAAGTTCGCCGAAGCACTTTCCGCCAACGTAAATATGCAGTGATGGCTGATCAGAGAAAACCGTCATCCGCAGTCCGTTTTTCCTGCAAGTCAACGTTGCCGCTGCAGTTCCGTTGTCTTCGATAATGAACGAATCGTCGATCCCGAAGAAAGGCGTACCGCCCGCTGAAAAGTCCATTCCCTTTTTTATTGCGGGCATCACTTTTCCCGTCGGAATATTTTCCCGATCGATCTCCAACAACAAATTCGAATTAATCAGAAGCTCCTGGTTGCGCAGGTCTGCCTGATGACCTTCAAGATTGAAATAGCTATGCTGCGTCAGGTTGATAACCGTATCCTTGTCGGTTATTGCGCGATAGTGGATATCGACCGAATTGTTTTCGGTAAGCGTATATGTCACCCACACCTGCAGCGCACCGGGAAAACCTTCTTCACCATCAGCACTCCGGTAGGTGAATGTCAGCGATTCCGCGGTTTTTCTCTCAAGCGTCCAAAGAACACGGTCGAAACCGTTTTTTCCGCCGTGAAGCGTGTTTGCATTGTTGTTGGTGCTGAGTTTGTATTCGACTCCGTCAAGGGTGAACTTTGAATTGCTGATCCTTCCTGCATAACGGCCTATCGCGGCGCCGAAGTGTGGCGGCGCGGGAAGTTTTTGTGATGCTAAGTAATTCTCAAGGGTGTCGAATCCAAGTACAACATCTGTGAAGTCGCCGGCAGTCGGGATTTTTAATGAAGTGATAACAGCGCCAAAATCAATTGCGATAAGTTCCATTCCCTTTCCATTCCGAATACTGTGACTGAAAACCTTCCGGCCATCGGGAAGCGTTCCAAACAATTTATCTTCTTCACCGCTCATACTTGGTTATTCTTTATTGTCCTGATATGATTTCAAAATTCCTTTCGGCACCTTGAGTTCACCGGTAATTTCGTCGATGATGCCGTTTCGCTCGTCTTCGATATTGGTTGCCTGGGTGTATACGTCACCGGCAATGGGACGTTTGCGGAGCTCCTTCTTGAACTCGCTGATCATCTTCGCCCGGCCGTCGTCGTCCTGCGGGCCGCCATAATCCTTAAAGCCAAATCCACCCCACTCGCTGACGATGAGTGGCACCTGCTTCCTGAAAAAATAAGGATCGCCAACAACAAGCGGGAAAGCCGCCACACCATTGAGTTTCCCATCGACGAGCATATCGAGCAATTCAATCCAGCGGTCAAGCTCTGGTGTATAAAGGTGCGCGGTCAGCAAATCGGATTTCAGGCGTCCTTCGAAGGAAATATGCTGCCAGCCATCATTATCGACCACAAGGAACTGCGGAAAAGCGATCTGCATGTAATGGTAGGTCTCCATGATGTAAAACCGGGTGTCCGGATTGGTCGCGATATCCTGTGCGCCCCAATCTTCGTTGTACAGGCTCCAGATGACAACCGAAGGGTGCGTTCCTATCAGAGACAGCATCCGAAGCAATTCCGAGCGGTGGTTTCGGCGGCTTTTCGGTGTGGAACTGTGTGGACTTGGAACCTCTACCCAAAGGAGCATTCCCATTTTATCGGCAAGATTATAAATACGCGGGTCAACTCCGGCAATGTGTATTCGCACGAGGTTGCAGCCCAGGTTTTTCATCGCGTACATGTGAAGTTTGATTTCTTCATAAGTAGCATTACCGGGTTGATAAAGGATTCCGTCGAGATATATATTTTTATTGTTCAGGTAGATTTTGTTGCCGCGGGATTCGATTTTCCGAAGGCCAAACCGCGTTTCAATCGAGGCGACATATCCCTCGGCATCGATCAGTTGGGCAACAAGCCTGTAAAGATGCGGATCGTCAATGCTCCACAGCCGCGCATCGGGAATTTCCATTACGAGCCGCTGGCGTATCTGACCGGCTTCAAGCTTAACCTCAAACTCGTCGACGGCAACGGGATCCTCGGTTTCCTGCTTTCGGTTGTACACGTTAAGTCGGATTTTGTACGTTCCGGGATCATGGATGCGAATCGCCAGGTTAAACCGCACCAGGTTGTCTTCAACAATGCTGACAACGCCTACGCGCGACCGTAGCCTGTTCCGCTCGACGGTTTCCAGCCAAATGCTGCGTACCGCTCCCGAATAGGTCTGGTACCAGATTCCGCCACGCTTATAAACGTGAGACTCCTGTTTTCCGCGCGGCACATCGGCATCCATTGTTTCTTCGATGCGTACCGTCAGTCGGTTCTTCTGGCGCAACATCGATTCGGATATCTCATAGGAAAATGAAGTGTATTTCCCGGTGTGGATTTCTTCGCCGTTGATAGTTTTGAGTGGATGTCCGTTGAGCCAAACCCGGGTTTCATAACCACAAGCGCCAAAAGTGAGCTGAAGCATTTCCTGCTTTGTGTTGTATTCGCGTTCCGGGTAGGGAAAATCCCGCTCGTACCAGGCGACTACCTTGTCTTTCCACGTGGGTTCGTTGAGGTCGAGCTTGCCCTTTGAGATGTGCTGTTCTATGGACCCGGGCCAGTTCGCGGTATCGGAATATTCGTGGCCGAGGAACCAGCTTTCGGCGATTCCCTGGTCCTGCGGATCGACCGAAAACCGCCAGACTCCGTCGAGAAGCATCGGGTTGTTGTTCCTGATGACTGCACGCGGCAGCGCGTTGACGAAACTGTCCTCGGCAAGGTCTTCGTCCCTGGTTTTCGAAAGCCCGTAATTGGTGTGATTATTCATATAATATGGCGATGTAATGGTAAGTGACAGCAATTTTAAAGGCTATCTAATTTCCGAAATAAAACGAACATAGGCAACAATACCCGTTCATAATTATTCCATAAATCGATTTTTGAAGCGCGGGCGGGCAAAAAAAAGGCTCCCTAGAGAGCCGTTTAGATTTTATCATTCGTTATTCGGATTTTTGCGCCGAGCTCTGGTCAATCCTCATAAATCCGCAATCGATTTTGAAGCGACATCATCCTTTCGCGCATTTCGTCGATGCGTCGCAGCAGGTTCATTATGACGTCGATTCCTTCGGTATTGACGTTCAGGTCGAAATATAACCTCAGCATTTTTTCGGCTTCGCCAAGTTGCGTTTCGGGTATGAAGTCAGAATCACTTTCATGAATGATCTCGATCAAGCCGTATTCTCCGAGCTCACTGATGAATGTTGGCCTAACACCATGATGCCGGCAAAAGATTTCTACTGATATTTTTCCGCTTGTTTCCATTTCTATTTTGTTTTAGCCAGTTCGGCGAACAACTGTTTCTGTTTTTCGGTCAGGTTTTTTGGAAGCGTAACATTATAAGTAACGTACAGATCGCCAAACTGTCCTTCCTTTTTATAAATTGGAAACCCCTTTCCTTTCACGCGGATTCGGGTTCCGTTCTGGGTTTCCGGCGCCACGTTGAGCTTGATCTTTCCGCCGAGGGTTTCGATGATATATTCGCCGCCGAGCATTGCAGTGTACAGGTCGATGTCGGCCGACGCATATAAATCATCGCCGGTGCGCTTGAACTGAGCCGAGTTCGGAATTGTAAAGGTGATGTACAGATCGCCGTCGGGAGCGCCGTTTGCGCCTTTTCCGCCCTGGCCTTTAATGCGAATAGTTTGCCCGTTGGCGACTCCGGCGGGGATGGTAATCCTGATATTTTTGCCATTGACGGAGAAGGTTTGCTGGTGTGTTGTAAACGCCTGCTGCAGCGACAGCTCAACCTCGGCATTAATATCCTGTCCGCGGAAAGCTGTGCGTCCTCCGCCGCCGCGATTTCCGAACATCGAGCTGAAAAAATCGGAAAAGTCGCCGTTTTCATAATCGGCTCCCGAAAAACCTTCAAAGCCGCCAAAGCCACCGGAAGTTTGGCCCCGTTGTGCCGAACGCTGCTGACGTGAGGCCTGCTCGTAAGCTTCGCCGTGTTCCCAGTTCTCGCCGTATTTGTCGTATTTCTTTCTTTTTTCAGGGTCGCTCAGGACAGCATTCGCTTCATTGAGCTGCTGAAATCTCTTGTTTGCTTCCTTGTCGGTCGGATTAAGGTCGGGATGCATTTTCCGCGCAAGTTTGCGATATGCCTTTTTGATGTCGTCGGTGCCAGCCGATTTGTCGACTCCCAGTATTTTGTAATAGTCGATGAATTCCATATTATAAAGTTAATCCATTTTTTGGCCTAAACGTTACGTCACTTTTTATAGATGCGGTAAAGCCGTCCGCTATCGGTAATCGCGTACAATGCACCGTCGTTGCCTTCGGTAACATCCCGAAACCGCTGGCCTTCTTTGGGTAGCAAGCGCTCTTCGCCGACAACTTTATCGTCCTTGATGACAAGGCGAATGATGTGCATACTGCTTAAGCCGCCGATGAACAGGTTATTCTTCCAGTCGGGAATCATCTTTCCGGAGTAAAAAGTCATTCCACTTGGCGAAACAACCGGATCCCAATAATACACGGGCTGTTCAAGGCCGCTTTTTTGCGTAATCCCCGCGCCGACTTTTTCGCCACTGTATTCAATTCCGTATGTAATTATAGGCCAGCCGTAGTTTTTGCCGGGCCGGATCAGGTTCAGTTCATCGCCGCCACGAGGACCGAATTCACATTCCCAAAGATCTCCGGTTTCCGGATGTATCGCCAGGCTTTGAACATTTCGATGTCCGAATGTAAATAGTTCAGGCCGCGCATTGTTTTTACCCGCGAATGGATTGCCCGGCGCCGGTTTTCCCGATGTCGTGATGCGGATTATCTTTCCAAGCGAAGAATTCAGCCATTGCGCCTGTGGACGCGTTTCAAGATCGGATCTTTCGCCTGTACTGAAAATGAGGTTGCCGGTACGGTCAAAAAGTATTCGGGAACCGTAATGAAGCGTGCCGTTATAGGCCGGAGTTGCACGGTAGATAACCGACACATGCTCAATTGTGGTTTCGTCTGCTGAGAGTTTTCCTTTGGCAACTGCCGTAAGATTTCCCGATGGTGTCCTTTCGGAGAACGTCCAATACAGCATCCGGTTGGATTTAAATTCAGGATCGAGCGCCACATCAAGCAAGCCGCCTTGTCCGGAAGAATTCACCGCTGGAATTCCGCCTATTTTCGCTCCGACGGCGCCGGTCGTGGTAACAATCCGCATGGTGCCTTCCTTTTCGGTGATCAGCAGCCGTCCATCGGGCAGAGCGGTAATTCCCCACGGGCGGTTAAGTTTATTCGTAATAATTTTTGCCGCAACCGGAGTACTGGTGTGAATTCCGCCAATTCGGGTCTGGCCTTTAAACGCGGGCTTGTAAGAACTGTTTGGCGATTTGGTTTCGACGGGCGGCAATGGCCGTGTTTGCGTGATGCCTGCCGCAGCTTTTTCCGATTTATCGGCACAGGCGCCAATCTGGCTGATGCAAAGTAGCAGCGGGATAAGGTATTGGATTTTCATTGTCTCTGGTTTCGGAAATAAAGTTAAACATCGGCTGAAACAATTCAAAGAATTGCCGTAATGATATAAGTATCAGCATAAAAAATATAAAAGCCGGTTCGTCACTTCTTTCGAAATTGCAGAAAAGAAACAACTTATGAAACCAGCAACACTGAAAAACGCCGCCATTCTTGCGATACTCGGAATCGCGCTCTGCGGCGGATCCTGTAAAGGCAAAGAAGAAAGCGATACGAATGATGCGGCCACTGAAGCAACCGGAAGCTTTAAGGACAATCACACGTCTGAAACTGACACTTCAGCATCGCAAACCGACTCGATAACATCTAACAGTACGCAAACCGATCCTACCGCTCAACCCTGATCATTCGCCGGTTTGATAATGCGGCGCGTCGACGGGTTTTGATTGCGCCGATCCTTTCTGGCGGAAATAGATGGACAAAATTATAATCGCGAATACCGAAAGGAATTCACTTTGCCAGTTTTGGAACGATTCAAACCAGAAGCGTGAACTTGACGCATATTCGACCATGGTCTCGACAGGCTGTCCTTTGAGGCGGCTTTGTTCGTTTTCATCGGCGAGGCTTCCCTGCATGTGAAGCCAGAACGATACGGCAAACAGGAAAAGAAGGATCAACGTCAAGGAATTTTCGTACAGCTTGAGAACAATCCCGCCGCGCTTTACCAGCCACGGTGCGTCTTTTCGCCGAGGCGACGGTTCGCGGTCGACTTCTTCCTTTCCTTCGCATTTTTTCGATTCGGAGGAGCCTTTTTGCCGTAGGAAAATCGTCAGCCAGACGAAGAGCGCCATCTGAAGGAACTCGCTTTCCCAATTTTCAAATGTCGATTGCACAAAATGGCCGGTTGCGAGATATGCGCCCATAGAAACTGTGTGTGCGCCTTGTTCAAGCATCTCCTTGTTGTACTCCTGTTGTCCGCAATAGATTTGGCCTGCGAAAGAAAAAAAGAACAAAGCCAGGAAAACTAGTGAGAGCGAATTATTATAAAGAAATTTCTTCATAGCAAAAGAAAAATAATAAGTTTTTACCTAAAGATACCGAGTTTTTTCCAAACTTTTGAGGAATAATTATGCCTTGAAGTCCTCTATTCAAAAGGGATGATTTGTATATTTACTTAAACAACACCAAACATGCTTTCCCATTCAATCGATATAGCTGATTCGTTGGTCTTTACCGATGTGAACGCGTGCATTATTTCGGCAAATGCCTCGTTTTATAACTTTACCGGTGCGACCGCAGAATCGGCCGAAGGCAAGCATCTGTTCGACATTGGCTTTTCGGGATGGCGCAATTCGGGCCTTCGTGAATTGGTCGAAAAAGTGCTTCCGCGCTATGGCTCGTTCCATGATTTTCAATTTGATGCCGAAATCCCGAATCTTGGACGCCGTCGCCTGTCGGTCAGCGCACACCGGGTTCCCGGAAATAAATCGGGCGAATGGGTAACGGTCATGCGGATTTCGGGACTTACTGCCGATAAAAAAATCGATTCCAAACAGCGGAAAGCTACGGAGCATGTTGTTGACTCGCCCGATTTCCTGGCATCGATACTCAACTCTACCCGCTCGGGGATTTCGAATTATTCTCCGGTTCGGGATGCGCGGGGAAGTATAACCGACTTCGTAATCACATTTACGAATGCCATGCTTCCTGCATCGTTTGGATACAATCCCGAAGAAGTAACCGGCAAGAATATTAGTGAAATCTACCCACAATTCTTCGAAAACGGCACCTTTGAAAAATTGAGCGGCTGCGTGTCATCCGGATTTCCTGACCTCTATGAAAGCGAAATTGAATTCATTGGCAGCTCTACCTGGCTGCGTACGTCTTTGGTCCGGTTCAACGATTCGGTGACGGCAACCACTGAAGACATAACAGCCGAAAAGAAGGCGAAAGACCATCAGGAGAATATCAACAAGCTGCTCGCCGGCAAAAACAAGGAGCTAGAGAAAAGAATCATCTCCGAGTTTTCCGAAAGCTTTTCATCGTACAAAAGCGGTGGCAGTTTCTTCGCTTCGTTGCTATCCGACTTGTACGCGAGGATGCGGATGGAGTACATGTGGCTCGGTGAAATCGTCCAGAATGACGACGGGAAAGATATGATTCGATGCCTATCGGTAATTAAATCCGGGCAACCCGGCGAAACGCTGACGTATGAGGTTTTGGACAATCCTACTGCGAACGTAGTCAAAGGCAAATTCTACGCGGTTGTAGAAAACCTTCAGCAGGAATATCCTGAAATCGCCTTTTTTAGGGAGGAAGGAATCAACGGCTATGCGGGATATCCACTATTCGACAGTAAATCGAACTGCATTGGCGTAATCTGCATCCTGAACAAAAACTCGTTATACGACCTTTCCTATATCCAGTCGATGTTGAAAATTGCCGCCAAACGCGGGGAGCTTGAACTCGAACGAATGCGTAACGAGAAAATGCTTGAAGAGAAAAACGCCGAACTGGAGCGTAACGTAAAAGAACTGGAATCATTTAATTATATCGCCTCGCACGATCTGCAGGAACCGCTACGAAAGATTCAGCTTTTTTACAGCAGGATAGTTGAACTTGACAAGAACAGCCTTTCGCCAACGTCGTTGCAGTATTTCAAAAATATCGAAAACGCTGCCCAGCGGATGCAAAAGCTGATCGAAGCGCTGTTAAGTTATTCGACCGCGAGCGCAGTCAAGCTCGAATATAAAAAAACCGACCTTAACACCATTCTGGATGAAGTCCGCGACGACCTCGCAGATATGATCGATTCGCGTGGCGCTGTCATCGAAGCCGGAGCGCTTCCGAAGATATCGGTGATTCCGTACCAGTTCCGCCAGCTTCTGGAGAATATAGTTTCGAACGGAATAAAATTCACCGAAAAAGAAAAGACTCCGCACATCCGCATAACCGCTGAAGAGACTTCGCCCGACGAAGGCAAAGGAGCCAGCTTTTGGAAAATTGATGTGACCGATGAAGGAATCGGTTTTGAACAGCAGTATGAGCAACGGATTTTTCAACTGTTCCAGCGGCTACACGGCAAGGCTGAATATGCGGGCACAGGAATCGGATTGGCGATTTGCCGAAAGATAATCGACAACCATAAAGGTTTCATAAAAGTCAAGTCGGAACCGGGACACGGATCAACCTTCAGCATCTTTGTACCTGTACACTTAAAATCCTGAATGTTAGGCAAAATGGTGGATGCCTATTGCGAAAGCAGTTTAATTATGTATATTAGTCCATAACAACCAAACCCAAGATGGATATAAAACGACCTTCAGTTGATATACTTCTAATTGATGATGATGCCGAAGACAGAAATACTTTTAGTGATGCAATCAACGAAATAAAAATAAGAACGAATTTAACCATGCTCGAAGATGGAAGAAATCTTATTCCCTACCTTGAATCACTGAAGAAACTGCCTGAGATAATTTTCCTAGACCTTAACATGCCTTTCAAATCGGGCGTCGAATGCCTTGAGGAGATCCGGCAGCACGATTGGCTTCACGATCTGTCGGTCGCGATCTATTCTACATCATCCACGCAAAAAGATGTCGAAGATACTTTCGCCCTTGGCGCAAATGTTTACATCCGAAAGCCGACTAGTTTTGAAAAACTCAAAAAGGTGCTGAACGATGTGATCAACATGAATTTCCAGTTTTACAATTCCGGACTCAACAAGGACACGTTTCTGCTCAACATATAAAATGTTGTAAGGATTAGTGAGTTATCTGCAAATTCTCCTGCCTGCAATTTAGTAGATTTACCCGTAAAAAAAATGGAGCAGGAAAATCATTTTGACGTAATAATAATCGGTGGAAGCGCTGCCGGACTCTCGGCTGCAATGACGCTTGGCCGCGCGATGCGCAATGTGCTGGTGATCGACTGCGGAACGCCATGCAACCTGAATACTCCTCATTCCCATAACTTTATTACCAACGACGGACGGCCGCCCGCAGATATTCTTGCGAAGGCGCGGAAAGAGATCGTCGCGTACGAAACAATTGGCTTCGTGGCCGAAAAAGCAATTGCTGCAACCTGCGAAGGTGAATTTTTTGCCGTTGTGACTTCGGCTGATAACAAATATTTGGCGAAGAAGATTTTGCTTTGCACTGGACTTTCCGATGTTATGCCCGAAATTTCCGGTTTCGCAGCATGCTGGGGAAATACGATTTTGCATTGCCCTTATTGCCACGGATGGGAAGTCAGGACCCAGCCGACCGGAATTCTGGCCAATGGTGAAGCCGCGTACCATCTGGGTGTGCTGATCTACAATTGGACAAAAGATCTGACGATTCTCACGAATGGCGTTTCAGAGCTTCGGAATGAGGAAGCGGAAAAGCTTAGTGACCTCGGAATAAAAATTGTCGAAACAGAAGTTGCCCGAATCTCACATGACTGTGGAAAACTGAAAGCGGTTGAATTTATCGATGGAACTTCCTTCAAACCTGCGGTAGTTTATGCTTCGATTCCGTTCCAACAACAAAGCGACCTTGCTGAACAATTGGGCTGTAAGATAAATCCGCACGGCCACATTGAAATTGATGACGAGCAGCGCGCCAGCATCGAAGGCGTTTATGCTGCGGGCGATTGTACTGCACAGCAACGCGCGGTATCGGTTGCAGCCGCATCGGGAACGAAGGCTGGCTTTACAATCAACCTCGACTTGATCCTGCGGTAATCAATTCCGAATCAGCTCTGAGGATACATATTTGATTTTCCAGAAGATAAGGCGTATTTCAATCATGACTTTTTCGGCGATTACGCTTGCGGGATTTCTCTGCTGGCTCATGACTTTTGATTTGGCGGTTTCTTTTTACAAAGATGCGCCACTCACATGGGCCAGTGTTTACAGGATTTTATTTTTGGTTTGCAAAATTTACGGCTATTTCCGGAGCATCGTTAAGTATATCGCTATCCAGTCGGCAACCGTCATTTTTGAGACGAGTTCACCAATGAGCTTTAGGGGAATATCATCGAGCCTTTTAAACCGAAGACAACTTTTTCCCATGTCGAGTTTGCATTTCGAATGCTTCGGGTATTCGGCAAGGAACCAATCCAACAACTTTTTGTCGGCATACAATCCCATGTGGTACAATGCGATGAAGTTCCGCTGCGACGCCAGGTTCAGAAATGGCAATGGGAGTTTCGGATCGCAGTGATATCCGTCAGGAAAAATTGAATGTGGCACCACATAACCCAGCATTCCGTAACTCATTTTTTCCGAAAATCCTTCGGGTAAATTGTCGAGAATTTCGCGGCGAATGGCCGAAACGGCTTGCTTCCTGTCGTCCGGAAGAGAGTCGATATATTCCTGCGGAGTTGCTGCTTGTGATTGCATGGTAAATTTTTCCCGCTAAAGTAAAACAATCCGCAAAAATCAGCGCGGTTAAAGATTCGTTAATCGGATCGGAAGAAGACTTTCCCGCCAAATAAAATCGCTACCTTTAAAGGAACCCGTAAAAAATCCGATTATGAAAAAGATAGTTTTTACCCTGGTTGCCTGCATCGGATTTGCATTTGCAGGCTTTTCACAGGTTGACCGCGATACCACCTACGATAAGCTTCAGCAACAACCGCAACGGCCTGCACAGGCAGCTACCGAACGTGCGGCCAGGCAGGCAGATGTAAATGCTCAAAACAACAAAAGTGTACGTGCTTCGGAAGACCGAATCGAAAGTGAAGTCGAACGCTCAACCGGAAAACCAATGGAAAATCCGGCAGTCAACAATCCAACGACGGTACGTCCACCGGTACTAAGCGATCCGGTTTCGGCCCCGGTAGGTACGCCAACTCCAAAATAGCCTCTGATCAGGGGCTTTTTTGTTTGCGGAATTACTGCTACATTAGTCGGGCAATTCCACAAACATTCCATCATGAAAACAAAAATACTACTGCTTTTTGCCTTGGTCGCAGTCAAGGCCGAAGCCCAACTAAAGCCTGTCTCCTATTCCGACGGCAACCAAAAATTGAACGGCTACGTTGTCGTACCTAAAAAAGCTTCCGCAGCAAAACCCGGAATACTCGTTCTTCCTGCGTGGAAAGGCATCGATGACCATGCAAAAGACAGCGCGCAAAAACTTGCCGACATGGGCTATTACGCCTTTGTTGCCGATATTTACGGTGAAGGAAATTATCCTTCGGACAATAAATCGGCGGGTGAAAAATCGGGGCATTACAAGAAGAACTACGTTGAGTACCAGCGTCGCATCAGGCTGGCATTGGACCAGTTGGTAAAGTCGGGCGCTGCCGCGGATAACATCGGGATGATCGGCTATTGCTTCGGCGGAACCGGAGTGTTGGAAGCCGCGCGTGCCGGAATGCCCGTAAAAGGCGTGGTTTCGTTCCATGGTGGACTTGGAAAAGATGCTTCGCGGGCGACAAATCCGATCAAAACCAAAATCCTCGTTTGCCACGGCGCTGATGAAATTTACGTTCCGAAAGAGGAAGTCGATGCATTTCAGAAAGAAATGCGTGACAGCAATGCAGACTGGCAGATGATTTATTATGCGAACGCTGTCCACTCGTTCACCGACCCGGACGCGGGAAGCGACAAATCGACCGGCGCCGCATACAACGCTATAGCTGCTCGCCGCTCCTGGGAACACATGAAGCTGTTCTTTGATGAAGTCCTGAAAAAGTAGCAATGGGAAAACTTGTAGTGAGACGGGACAATACCTGCCTGAATTGTGGTGCGGAAGTTCCTGAAATATACTGCTCGCATTGCGGCCAGGAGAATGTGGAAGTCCACAAATCGTTTATTCACCTCTTTTCGCATTTCATCGAAGACCTGACGCACTACGACAGCGGATTTTGGAAAACGATCAAATACCTGCTTTTCCGGCCGGCGCGGCTGACAAAGCTGTACCTGACCGGAAGACGAAAATCGTTTGTTCCGCCGGTCAAGCTGTACATATTCATAAACTTTGCAGCTTTCTTTCTGTTGAGTAGCTTGCCGGTCAGTGTGGATGAAAAAGAACCGCTTTCCCCGCAAAAGGAGGAACATACAAATCAGTACGAACTCGATTCCGGAAACCGAGTAACCTTGGGCGATTACAAATCTGTAAAAGAACTGGACTCTGTACAACATGCACTTCCGGAGAATGATAAACTCAATGTATGGGAATACCGCCTTGAGCACAGAATGGCTGAGATCAATGAACGCATGACTCCGGAGCAGTTTACCGAGCATTTCGGCGAATCTTTCTTGCACAATCTGCCAAAAGTGCTATTCCTGTATTTGCCGATTTTCGCGTTCACGTTGTGGCTTTTCCACGGAAAGAAAAAATGGTGGTACTTTGACCACGCCATATTTACGCTTCACTACTTTTCTTTCCTGCTGCTGACCTTTAGCTTTTTCATCATAGCAGTTTGTATTGCTAATTTAATCAGTGACGATTCCGGTTTTGTCGGAGTACTCATTTTCGGGCTGCTCGCTTGGTGGTTCCTGTATTTTTTCAGGAGCCATCGCAATATGTACGGTGAAAAGTGGAGAATTTCAACGTTAAAGGGATTAGTTTTATTTATAATAAATGTATTTTTAATTTCAATAATCCTTGTGGCTACAATAGTTTACACGGCTGCGAACCTAAAATAACTTCAATGAAAAAGATTGTACTCGCATTTGCGGCGCTGTTGCTCGCCGCCTGTTCCGGAAATAAACCCGGCGCCGCGAATCCGGAAAAATATATGAATTCGATAACGGCCAACGAGCTGAAAACTCATCTGTACGTTGTGGCGGGCGACGAGATGCAGGGCCGGGAAACCGGATCGCCGGGCCAGAAGAAAGCCGGCGAATACATGATCTCACAATACAAGAAAAACGCGATTCCGTTTCCCAAAGGAGCTGAAAGTTATTACCAGCACATTCCCGCCGCATATCTGAATGCCAAATACAATGAGAATCTGCCCGATTCGGAAAACATCTGGGCGTATATTGAAGGCACCGACAAAAAAGATGAGATTCTTGTTGTCTCAGCGCATTACGACCACGTTGGAATCAAAAATGGCAGGATTTACAACGGTGCCGATGACGACGGATCGGGAACCGTAGCTTTGCTCGAGATTGCTCAGGCTTTTGCACAGGCGAAGAAAGAAGGACACGGACCGCGGCGGTCGATCCTGTTCCTACACGTAACCGGCGAAGAACACGGCCTGCACGGATCGCGCTATTATTCGGAGCATCCACTTTTTCCGCTGAAAAACACAATCGCCGATATCAATATTGATATGATCGGAAGGCGCGATACCTTACATCGAAATACCAACAATTATGTTTACGTTATCGGTTCGAACCGGCTGTCGACCGATCTTCACAACGTCACCGAGGCTGCAAACAAAAAGTACATCAACCTGGACTTGGATTACAAATACAACGACCTGAACGATCCGGAGAAATTTTACTATCGTTCCGATCATTACAATTTTGCGAAGAATGGCGTACCGGCTGTCTTCCTGTTTAATGGAACGCATGCCGACTATCACCGGCCGGGCGACAAACCGGATAAAATCGAATACGATGCGTTGGAGAAGCGCGCGCGGCTTGCATTCGTAATGGCGTGGGAATTGGCAAATCGCGACCAGCGGCCAGTCATTGACAGGGATGGAAAATAACTATTCGGGATTTTTTAATTTACCTCCGTTGGCCCTCCGGCAACACTTTGATTGTCGACAAGCTGTGTTTTGGAATGCGTCAGCTCGGCTACACGCGAATAATCGTCGTAGTTGTTGGTGATGCAATAAACCTTCAGCATATTCATTCCGGCGTGGATGATGGTATAAATGCGGATCGATGGCGGCAGAATCTGTAGAAAATCCTTAAGCTCCGCCGGGTTCTGGTAATAAGCTTCGTTTTTAAGCTCAATTACGAACAGGAAATCTTTTTTTACGGCAACTTTAGAAGAATCCATTAAATTGTTGTTAACCAGTTTTAACGTAAACAAAACAAAAAGTGATTTATTGCTAATTTAAAACTTTAGAAATGATATTGCGGACTACTTTTTCCTAAAATAGTCAACAATAAAATTAACAATTACTCCTGCAGCGTTTCGTTTTTAATTATCTGGATTTTTCCCACTTCAACACTTCCCGTTGTGTCCTTGATCAGCAAAACGCCGAATATGTTCAGCGGAAGTTCGAAAGTTTCCGCCTGTGCCTGGCGTATATAATCAAGCAGGTGCTCATAATTCATTGGATTTAGAGCAATGGAATCGCCGGGGTTGACTTTATGCTCGAATATGTAATCCCGAATCGATGCAAAACTGATGTTGCTTCCGATGAATATCTGTTCCATATCTTTTTTAGTCTAATATACGTATTTAACGACCAGCGATTAAGCCGTTTAAGTTTTTCTTAGGAAGAAAAAGAACAAAAAAAGTCCTGAATTTCTTCAGGACTTTGAAACAGGGTGGATGACCGGGTTCGAACCGGCGACCCTCGGCACCACAAACCGATGCTCTAACCAGCTGAGCTACAACCACCGTTTTACGGGCACAAATATATTGCAAAATCTTTCCCGTACAAAGGAAATTTTAAAAATTAAATCAGGTCGGAAATGCTTGCCACCGCAGGGTATCGCTCGGCAGTGAAGCCTTCGCCGAAGTCGGTGCCAATCAGCCGGCCCATGTCTTGTGCCCTATAACGGATGCTGTCCAGGAAGTTACGCGTGGCGATCGGTGTGATGGGTTCGCTGGTGTCAGGATTAAAAAACTGGGACGAATACGCCAGTATCGCTTCATTTTTTTTGTCTTCAAATCCGGAAATATCCACGACAAAATCGGGAACTATATTTTTCCATTGAATGAAATGGTAAACGACTTTCGGCCTCCATGCCTGTTGAGCCGTGCCTTCCAATTCGGTTTCGATTTTGATCAATCCGGATAAAAAACAGGCGTCCGATACCAGCTTGCTTCCTTTGCCGTGATCGATGTGCCGGTCGTCGATGGCATTGCAGAGCACGATTTCTGGCCGGTATTTCCTGATCATACGAATGATTTGTAGCTGATGTGCTTCATCGTTCACAAAAAAACCGTCGCGCATCTCCAGATTTTCCCGGACAGAAACGCCAAGTATCTTTGCAGCGGCGGCGGCTTCACGATCGCGAATTTCCGCCGATCCGCGCGTTCCGAGTTCGCCACGGGTAAGGTCGATTATGCCAACTGATTTTCCGCGTGATATTTCCTTGGCGATCGTACCGCCGCATCCCAGTTCAACATCGTCGGGATGTGCGCCAAAAGCCAGTATATCGAGTTTCTTCTCCATCATAATATTCGTTTTATTGTTGCAGCTTTATTGACCGTTTCCGTAAATTCAGCTTTTGGGTCGCTGTCTTTGGTCACTCCGCAGCCCACAAATAGATTCGCATTTCCGTCGCCAATATTCATGCACCGGAGGTTTACGTAAAGTTCACTTCTGTCATTTTCGCGACCGAAGTGGAGTTCACCCAAAAAACCGCTATAATATTTCCGGTCATAGGCTTCGTTCTCCAATATAAATCGTCGCGCCGATTCCTTCGGAAAACCGCACACCGCGGGAGTCGGATGCAAAACCTTTAGCAACGCTCCCACTCCGTTCGCATTCGCAATTTCACCACTGATATCCGTCCGGATGTGCACGACGTTCCCGGCTTGTTGCGTATAAGGCGCCGAAACGGTAACATTTTCCGCAACCGGGCGCAGTCCGTTAATAATGTAATCGGTCACAAACTGTTGCTCGTCCCGTTCTTTTGCCTGCCATTCGACATCCTCGGAACCGGTAAATCGCTGCGTTCCCGCAAGTGCAACGGTAGCGAAACGGCTTGCAAAAACCTCAATGAGTTTTTCAGGCGTCGCACCGATCCACATTCCACCTGCGGGATGGAAAAATATGTAACGAAACGCGGCCGGATATGCGGAAAGGATCCTGCGAAAAATCGATTCGGCTGAAACGCCGTCCAGAGTAACTTCTTCTGTGCGCGACAAAACGACTTTGGAAAAAGTTCCAATTGCAATTTCATGCAGCGCTTTAGACACCAGGTTTTCAAATTGCGATTTTCCCGAAAAATCAGCTTCCGGCTCGGGAAATTCCGCATCGATTTCCGGATCGAGTCCGACTTCATAGTAATCCGATGAAGCTACCGGAATCAGCAATGCTTTGCCTTCAAACGGAGCAAATACAAATCCCGATTCCGAATACGTTTCCGTATAGTGCGTTTCAGTGTCTTTCTGAAGTATGGCACGAAGCGAGGTTGCGCCGGGTTTGCAATACATCGCGAACGGCAGCATCTTTTGTTGCCTTTCCCTTATTTTTTCGAAAAGGTTATCGATCTTGCGCATGTGTTTTTGTTTTCTTTGGAAGAACGATATTGGTCAGTTTGCAAAGCGAAACAAGACTGTCGTTTTCATCGGTGATCCTGATTTCCCACAAATGCAGGTTCCGCCCGCGGTGGATGATGCGAGCTGTCCCGTAAATCATCCCGCTACGTTTGCTTTTGATGTGATTGGCGGTAACTTCAATGCCGCGCACTTCTTCAGTTGCAAGATCGATAAAAAGGATGGATGCCGCGCTGCCAACGCTTTCGGCTAATGCTGCAGACGCGCCTCCGTGAAGCAAGCCCATCGGCTGATGGACTCTCGGATTGACCGGCATGCTTGCCTTAAGAAAATCTTTCCCGGCATCGATGTATTTTATTTCAAGGGTTTCCATCAGCGTGTTGCGCGACCAATCGTTACACCACGCAATCATTTTTTCTTTGTCGAAATCCATTCAGGCTAATTTCACGTAAAAGTAGCAAAAAAAAGAGGTTGCCGATTCGCCTTCCAACGTACGAAAATCCTTAAAAAGCCGTTTGCTACTTTGTTAGATTGCCACATTTGGTTTTAATATATACTTTTACCAAAAATCGTCTGCTATGCGCAATGCTGTACTATTATTTTTCGCCGGTTTATTTATCGTGCTTTCTTCATGCCGTAAGGATTTCGAATTTCAGGCGAGCACCGGCGACCTGCAGTTTTCACGTGATACCGTTTATCTTGATACCGTTTTTACGAACATCGGTTCAAGCACGTACACCTTAAAAGTATATAATCGCAGCGATAATGACATCAACATTCCGACGATTCAACTTGGAAAAGGCCTCGATTCAAAGTACAGGATGACTGTGGATGGAATGACGGGCACAAACGGAAAAATCTTCAACAACGTCGAGCTCCTTGCCAAGGACAGCCTTTTCATCTTTATTGAAACCACGGCAAGTATTGCGGATGCAAATGCGGATGATTTCCTGTACACCGACCAAATCCGCTTTGATAACGGTTCAAACCTGCAGACTGTAGAACTGGTGACGCTCATCCAGGATGCGGTTTTCCTCTATCCGCAACGCTTCGACGATGGCACTACCGAAACATTGCAAATTGGTGAGGATTCGATTTATGGTTTCTTCCTCGACGAAAACGATCCGATCCATGGAAACGAATACACTTTTACCAATGAAAAACCGTACGTGATTTATGGATATGCCGCAGTTGCCAACGGTAAGACATTGAACATTCAACCCGGCGCACGTGTCCACTTTCACGACAGCTCCGGAATTATTGTCGCCCAAGGCGGATCGTTGCACGTTGGCGCTCCGAATACAACGCCAACAGAAGCCAACCAAGTCGTGTTTGAAGGCGACCGGCTGGAACCCGGCTTTTCCGATGTGCCCGGACAATGGGGAGCAATCTGGCTTACTCCGGGATCGACCGACAACCAATTCAACAACGTCACAATAAAGAACGCAGTAATCGGGCTCTATATCCAGCAAAGCGATGCCACGCTAAACAATACACAGATTTACGATTGCTCGAACTTCGGGATTTTGGCGCAAACCGCTACAATAACGGGCCAGAACGTCGTTGCCAACAATGCGGGGCAGGCAACTTTGGCTTGCACGCTTGGCGGCTCTTACGCGTTCAGGCATTGCACGTTCAACAACAATTGGCCGAGCTCGAAACAGGCCGCCGTTGTGGTCGACAATTATTACAAGGATGAAAACAATGCAGTACATGCATTTGCGCTGACAGGGGCGCAATTCGACAACTGCATTATTTATGGGTCGAATTCACGCGAACTTGCACTCAACAAATCGACTGAGGCAGCGTTTACCTATCAGTTTAATAATTGCCTCATTAAATTTATCAACACCGGATTTGAGCAGCACGCTGAATATCAGTTTACCGATCCGGCCTTTTACAACAACATTGTGCGCAATGAGAATCCCGACTTTAAAGACATAAATCAAAATGAGCTGATAATTGGAGCCGATTCGGGCGCCAACGGAATCGGAAATGCGGCCGCAGCAGCACTTGTTCCGTATGATTTACTTGGCGTTCCGCGTGTCGGAGTCGTCGATGCAGGCGCATACCAGCACATCACTTTTGAGGATTGATTGTTAAAAAACCGGGACGTTTTTAGCTTGGCTTTTCGCGAATTTTAAAGTAAATTTGCGTACAACAACAACACACGACTCATGATTCATTTCTTCGGAAGCGAAAGCGGGCCCGTTTTTGCAGTCCAGGCCCAATCCGACCTATCGGCTGAAACCATTTCAAAACTTTCCTGGCTATTCGGCAACGCGAATAAAATAGAAAAATCCGCACTGACGGATTTTTTTGTTGGCCCACGTGCCGCAATGATTACGCCCTGGAGCACCAACGCAGTTGAGATCACCCAAAACATGGGAATCGAAGGTATTGTGCGCATAGAGGAATTCAGCCACGTGACTGCCGACTTTGATGATTACGACCCGATGCTGCTCCAGAAATACGCAATTCTGGATCAGAATATCTTTCGGATCACAATCGAGCCGCAGTGCATTATGGAAATCGATGACATCGCTGCCTACAACGATGCTGAAGGCCTGGCATTAAGCGGTGAGGAAATTGAATATCTTGAAAATCTTTCAGCGAAACTCGGCCGAAAGCTTACCGACTCGGAAGTATTTGGTTATTCGCAGGTCAATTCAGAACATTGCCGCCACAAAATCTTTAACGGCACGTTTGTCATCGATGGAAAAACGATGCCTTCTTCGCTATTCGGCCTCATTAAAAAAACGGCTGCCGACAATCCGAACGAAATTGTCTCGGCGTATAAAGATAATGTCGCGTTTATCAAAGGCCCGGAAGTCGAGCAATTTGCGCCGAAAGCTCCGGACGCTGCGAGTTTTTACCAAACCACGCACTTCAAATCGGTTTTGTCGCTAAAAGCCGAAACCCATAATTTCCCGACGACTGTCGAGCCATTCAACGGCGCAGCAACAGGTTCGGGCGGCGAAATCCGCGACAGGCTGGCAGGCGGACAAGGTTCGTTGCCGCTTGCAGGAACAGCGGTTTATATGACGGCTTATCCGCGGCTCGATCTGGCGAGAAAATGGGAGAATCAACTTGCAAAAAGGAAGTGGCTTTACCAAACGCCGCTCGATATTTTGATAAAAGCGTCAAACGGCGCGTCCGATTTCGGAAATAAATTCGGCCAGCCGCTCATCTGCGGATCGGTACTTACATTCGAACATGAAGAAAACGGCCGCACGCTCGGTTACGACAAAGTTATCATGCAGGCCGGCGGAATCGGTTATGCCAAGCAAAGCCAATCCATCAAAATGAAGCCTTCCAACGGCGATAAAATTGTGGTCCTTGGCGGTGATAACTATCGAATTGGCATGGGTGGTGCCGCAGTTTCATCGGCAGATACCGGCGAATTCTCGACCGGAATCGAACTGAATGCGATCCAACGCTCAAATCCTGAAATGCAAAAACGAACGGCAAACGCGATTCGTGCGCTTGTCGAAAGCTACTCGAACCCGATCATTTCAATTCACGACCACGGCGCAGGCGGACACCTGAATTGCCTTTCGGAGCTTGTCGAAGATACCGGAGGCAAAATTAATGTAGACAAGCTACCTGTTGGCGATCCGACGTTGTCTTCCAAGGAAATCATCGGAAACGAATCCCAGGAACGAATGGGATTAGTCATCGGCGCCAAAGATGTCGAACTCCTAAAAGCCGTTGCCGATCGCGAGCGCGCTCCGATGTATGAAGTCGGAACCGTCACCAACGACGCACGTTTTACATTCGAGTCGGAATCAACCGGCGAAAAACCCGTCGATCTTGCACTGAGTGAACTTTTTGGCCGCTCTCCGAAAATTGTCATGAACGATAAATCGGTCAACCGGTATTATCAGCCGCTGAGCTATTCTGTGAACCAAATGAATGACTACCTCGGCCAGGTGCTGCAGCTGGAAGCCGTTGCCTGCAAAGATTGGCTGACAAATAAAGTCGACCGCTGCGTTGGCGGACGTGTTGCCAAACAGCAGTGTTGCGGACCGTTGCAGCTTCCGCTGAACAACGTCGGAGTAATGGCATTGGATTTTACTGGAACGCACGGAATTGCCACTTCGGTCGGACATTCGCCCTTAACTGCGCTGATCGATCCCGCTGCAGGAAGCCGAAATGCCATCGGTGAAGCGCTGAGCAACATAATATGGGCGCCGCTTGAAAAAGGAATCCGCAGTATCTCGCTTTCGGCAAACTGGATGTGGCCGTGCAAAAACGAAGGCGAAGACGCACGACTTTACGAAGCGGTGAAAGCGTGTTCGGATTTTGCAATCGAGCTTGGAATAAACATCCCGACCGGAAAGGACTCGCTGTCGATGAAACAAAAATATCCGCACGGCGAAGTGATTGCCCCGGGAACCGTGATCATTTCGGCAGCCGGGCATTGCGACGATATCACCGGCGTTGTCGAACCAGTTCTGCAAACCGGTGACGCGCCAATATATTACATCAATCTTTCGGGCGACAGCCATCAGCTTGGCGGTTCATCGTTCGCACAGGCAATAGGCGGAATTGGAGATGTGGCACCGACAGTCCGGAATTCGGAACATTTCAAGAACGCATTTGAGGCCATTCAACTACTCTTACGAAACGGAGAAATCCTCGCGGGTCACGACATCGGCAGTGGTGGATTGATCACGACACTTCTCGAAATGTGCTTTGCCAACAATAACCTTGGAGCAGAGATTGACCTTTCGGCTATTGCGGAGCGCGATTCGGTAAAACTCCTTTTTGCCGAAAATATCGGAATCGTTTTCCAGGCGAGGGAATCGGCTGAAAAAACGCTATTTGACGCTGGTGTGACTTTTTATAAAATCGGACGCGCTACTGCTTCAAATTCGGTAACGATAAAGAACAACGGTGATTCATTCGATTTCAATGTCGCCGAGCTTCGCGATGTCTGGTACCACACTTCCTATCTTTTGGACCAAAAGCAATCGGGTGAACAGAAAGCCCGAGAGCGTTTCCAAAATTACAAATCGCAGCCGCTTCAATTTAAATTTCCTGCCGGCTTTCGTGGTGAAAAACCCGCAATCCCGAACGGCGCGCGGCCAAAAGCAGCGATTATCCGCGAAAAAGGAAGCAATTCCGAACGCGAAATGGCCAACGCGATGTATCTGGCCGGATTTGACGTAAAGGACATCCACATGACCGACCTGATCTCGGGCCGCGAAAACCTTGAGGACATTCAGTTCATCGGTGCAGTCGGCGGATTTTCAAATTCGGACGTACTCGGTTCGGCAAAAGGCTGGGCGGGTGCATTTTTATATAATGAAAAAGCCAAAAGTGCTCTGGAAAATTTCTTCAAACGCGAGGACACGTTATCGGTCGGAATCTGCAACGGTTGCCAGCTTTTTATCGAATTGGGTTTAATCAATCCGGATCACGAACAAAAGCCGAAAATGCTTCACAATGCCAGCGGCAAACACGAAAGCGGATTTACATCGGTGAAGATCCTCGACAACGATTCGGTTATGCTGAATTCACTTTCCGGAAGCACTTTGGGCGTGTGGATTTCACATGGCGAGGGGCGCTTTGAGCTGCCGTACGACGAAAGCCGCTACGGAATTGTCGCCAAATTCGCTTACGACGGCTATCCTGCAAATCCGAACGGATCGCATTACGATGTTGCCATGATGTGCGACGATTCGGGAAGGCACCTGGTCATGATGCCGCATATCGAACGGTCGACTTTTCAATGGAATTGGGCGCATTACCCAAAAGACCGCAAAAAAGACAAAGTATCGCCGTGGATCGACGCGTTTGTCAACGCACGAAAATGGGTCGAAAAACATAAATAAAAAAAAGCGTCATAAGGCGCTTTTCTTTTTGGGAGCTGTTTCCTGCTGTCCGCTTTATCTTTTTATTCCTGCGTCATAAAAAGGATGTCCGCTTCCATCAGGGCTAGGGCTTTTTTACTATTTGATTGAGTCTTTCCTCGGAATGTACGATTTCAAGAATTCACCTTTCGGCGTTCCGTTATCGAACGAGCTGAAAATAACCGGAAAGGCCGCATTCTTTCGTGCTTCTTCATTCGAAAAACCTTCATATTCGATCCGGTAAACGGCCGAATAAACCTGCGCACGTCCAATTCCGTGGTAGCAATGGATCAGCACGGGATAATTCGCTTTGTCGTCCATAACCTTGTAAAATTTGTTCAGGTTGTCCTTTTTCGGAACCTGCTCAGACGGAATATTGTAATAGTTCAGGTTCGGTATTTTCGCTACGGCAGCTTTTTCGGCATTGATCTGCTTCCAATTTTCGGGATTGTTGATCTTATCCTTGGTGACAGGCCCGCGCAAATCGACAATCGATTTAATATGGTATTTTTTTACGAAGTCTGCGATCTTATCCGGCGGGATTACGCCCGATTTGTAGACCTTTCCATCACTGATGGTCATGAACCGGTAGTTAAAATATACGTCGTAAATTTTGTAGGCGCCTGCTGCGACCGCTATTACTGCGACGATCACGATCAGCTTTTTCTTTGTGCTCATTAATGAAGGTTTAATTTTTTATCCATAACGCGTTCCATGTAATCCTGCAGGAATGCCTTGCAACGCAGTTCAACTTCGTTCATTTCGGCATTTCTCGATTTGATCAGGTTGTGTTCCATTCCACGATCCGATGCGGCGTAAAAACCCACCGCTTTTTGTCCGTCGAATGTACAAATATAATTGCCGCACATAAACTGATACAGGTTTGCCGAATAGCGAACGACAAAAGGCGGGACTTTATTGTCGCCGACAAGGCTTCGGCCCCAGCTTCGGAACGGCCTTTTGTATCCGATCATATCCAGAATCGTCGGATAAATATCAATTTGCTGCGCCCAATTATCGTTCACTCCCTTATATTTTTCAGAAGGCGAATAGATCAGCATCGCGACCTGGTTCTTGTTGAATTCCTTTTTATATTCGTCGTAATAAATGGTATTGCCATGATCGCCGACAAGCACGAAAATCGTATTGCTGAACCACGATTCCTTGCGCGCCGCCGCAAAAAATTGTTTTAGGGCAAAATCGGTATAGCCGATCGTTTGGTGGATGTTTACATTACCGGCGGGAAATTTACCTTCATATTTCTGCGGAACTTTATAAGGCTCGTGTGACGACACCGAAAACAGCGTCGCCATGAACGGTTGCTTTTTCCGGGAAACCGACTTGTTGAAATATTGAAAAAACGGCTCGTCCCAGATTCCCCAAACGCCATCAAAATCGGCATCATTGTTATATTCGGTTTTGCCGTAATAGTGGTCAATTCCCAAAATATTCACATAACCCTGAAATCCCATCGAACCGTTCGGTGCTCCGTGATAAAATGAAGTATCGTATCCAAGGCTTTGCAGGGTTGAAACAAGCGATTCGGTATCCTGTTTCGGATATGGCGAAGACGTAAATGCGTCCTTGAACGACGGAATTCCCGCCAGCACCGAAGAGACGGCGTGAATCGATTTGTAACCGTTTGAATACGCGTTGGTGAAAATCAGGCTGTGCTGCGCGAGCGAGTCGACGAACGGCGTATAACCAACGTAACCCGGAATATTCATCTTCTTGTTGAAGCTTCCAAAATATTCCTTTCCATTGCTTTCAAGGATAAATATCACGATGTTCGGCTTCGTTGCCGGATTGTTATGATATTGCTTGATTGGAACAATAAGCGAATCAATTGTCGCCTGATCTACAAAATGAACCTTTTTAAAATTGTTGCTGAACATTGTCCGTATAATGGCAAACGGCGTGTTTAACACAATATCGGCCTGCGCGGAATTCTGTACATACCGGCTGGCATCGAGCAGGTTGATTGGGCGCGTGCTCTTTTTAAAATCGCCCCTGATGCCGCCAACGCACAAAACGGTCGTGAGCAAAAGCATCAACAGCGACGAACTGAGATATTTCCAATTGTAACGGCTCGGTTTTTCATCAACATTAAATTTTTTATAGAGCCAGATCCAGGCAAATGCAGCGATGAAAAAGAGTAAAAACACATGCCAGTAGTTGACAAGGAAGTTTAGGAAGAGCAAGGATTTGTTGGATTCATGCGCGACGGAATCGGTCATTGCAATAGTCGAGCGCCCAAAATTATACCTGTAGTAAATGAAGTCGACGAAATTGGTCGCAAACGCCGGAAGATTCGTCAGGAAATACAACCACAGAAGAAATTTCTGATATGTCTTCGTTGAATTGACCGCCAGCGGAAGCAACGAAAATACTATGAATAAAGCGTTGGTATAAAGAATCGCAGTCGTATCAAATGCGAGTCCGTGCCAGCAGAGCAGCGCGAAATTGAGCAATCCACCGGTATCGATCAGGTCAGTATTGTACGCCGTAAAAAGCAGCCGGGCAACAAAATAAAAGGAATAAGCCAGCCCAATGCGGTAAAAAAGCGCCTGATATTCGCGCAACCGCGGGATGGCAAACTTCGTAATTATCGGCATCGGCGTTTATTTGATTGCAAAACTACGTATTTCAGTGCTATCGTGCGACTGATATTGCCGATCTGTTTATTATTAATTAATTTGCAGAAAAAACCCCGATGGCTGCCATTTCAAGATTGTTCGATTTTCCTTATCACCAGCTGGAAAAGTATCCAATATCCGATTCGCTCGTGACCAAATATGGCTCCGAATGGGTAAAAACGTCGACAGCGGAGTATATTTCAAAGGCCAACGCAATTTCGCGCGCGTTGCTTCGAATGGGAATCAATACCAACGATAAGATTGCCGTTATTTCATCGACAAACCGGACCGAATGGAATATTCTGGACATTGGGATTTTACAAACCGGTGCGCAGAATGTCCCTGTTTATCCGACGATTTCTGAGGAAGATTACGAATACATTCTGAATCACTCGGGATCGATTTACTGTTTTGTTTCCGATGCCGAAGTGCTGCGAAAAATCATGCTGATACGCAATAACCTGCCACAACTGCGCGATATTTTCTCATTTGATGAAATTACGGGTTGCCGCAACTGGAAAGAACTGCTGGACCTCGGAAAAGATGAAAGCAACCAGGGCGAAGTGGAACTTCGAAAGCAAAATATCAGTGCCGAAGATCTTGCTACCATAATTTACACATCCGGAACCACCGGCCGACCAAAAGGCGTCATGCTTTCGCACCATAACATTGTATCGAATGTCCTGGGAAGCGAACAGAAAATTCCATTCAATGCCGGAAAGACCCGGGCGTTGAGTTTCCTTCCGATCTGCCACATTTTTGAGCGGATGGTGCTTTACCTCTACCAATATTATGGCGTTGCGATCTATTTCGCCGAATCGATAGACAAGTTGAGTGACAACCTAAAAGAAACGTCTCCCAATGTCATCACTGCAGTTCCACGGCTACTTGAAAAAGTTTACGACAAAATTTACGCAAAAGGAAGTGAACTCACCGGATTGAAGCGAAAACTGTTTTTCTGGGCCATCGATCTTGGATTGCGGTATGAGCCTTACGGAAAAAACGGCTGGTGGTATGAGTTCCAGCTCTCAATTGCCCGAAAACTGATATTCAGAAAATGGAAGGAAGGCCTTGGGGGCCGGCTGAACCTGATGGTTTCGGGAAGCGCTGCGCTACAGCCACGTTTGGCCCGCGTGTTTGCGGCAGCTGAAATTCCGGTGATGGAAGGATACGGCCTTACCGAAACCTCGCCGGTTGTGGCAGTCAACGACATGCGGAACCATGGGTTTAAGATCGGTACCGTAGGAAAAATAATCGACGATGTGGAAGTAAAAATCGCAGGCGACGGTGAAATACTTGTGAAAGGCCCGAACGTAATGATGGGCTATTACCACGATCCGGAGAAAACTGCTGAAGTCATTGTCGACGGCTATTTTTATACGGGCGACATCGGAGAGATCGACAATGAAGGCTTCCTCAAGATCACCGATCGTAAGAAAGAAATGTTCAAAACTTCCGGCGGAAAATACGTTGCGCCACAGCTACTCGAAAACGCTATGAAGCAGTCGCGGTTTATCGAGCAGATCATGGTTGTCGGTGACGGCGAGAAAATGCCGGCGGCCATTATACAGCCAAATTTTGCGTTTGTTCGCGCTTGGGCGAAACTCCACAACATTACGCTTGGCGACTCGAATCAGGCCATCAGCGAAAATAAAGACGTGATCGCGAGAATCGGACAGGATATTGAAGAGCTGAATTCGCGTTTCGGGAAATGGGAGCAAATCAAGCGGTTCGAACTCACACCTGACGTCTGGTCGGTCGAAGGCGGACACCTCACTCCAACCATGAAATTAAAGCGAAAAATTGTCCTTGAAAAATATAAAGCGCTGTACGACAGGATTTACCGTTCGTGATTGTTAATTAAAATGTTCAAAACCTTCGTTGGAAAATTGTTAAAGCGCCTTGATCCCGCTATAGCTTTACGTGATTAACCAATTAATTTCCAACAACATGAATGCAAAAAGCTTTTTACTTTCTGGCATCGCCGGTGGAATTGCCGATTTTTTATTGGGCTGGTTACTTTACGGAATGCTTTTCCGCGATTATTTTGGCGGACCCGACCCTGATATGATGTTAACCGGACTCGGCTGCCTTATGTTCGGAATGCTGATTTCCTACGTTTTTGTCAGATGGGCCAACCTTGTTACGTTCTCCAGCGGCCTCATGGCAGGTGCAGTTATTGGCTTTATCGTTGAAGTTATGGGCAACAGCTTCTATTATTCAATGCAAAATCCTGTTGATTACAAGAAATTCGCAATCGATGTACTGATTGTGACGGTCATGGGCGCGATTGTCGGCGGAATTGTCGCAGCGGTTAACGGCGCAATCTCGAAGCCACAAACTTAAATTGGGTTACATAGTTATGAAAGCTCTTCATGTTGGAGGGCTTTTTTTATTGTTGAAAAATTACTATGCATGCATAACATTTTTTATTATATTTGGTTTCATTTGTAGTGGATGAAAGACAAGACAATAGATCACATTTTGCGTTCGACATGGCAGGCCGTAGCCCGAATGTACAACGAAGAAGCATCGAAATACGGGGCAACAATGGCTACAGGATTTGCGCTTTTAAGCATCGATCGTGAAGAAGGGACGCCATCAACAACGCTTGCGCCACGAATGGGAATGGAGCCGACCAGCCTGACGCGCACCCTGAAATCGATGGAGGAAAAAGGGCTGATCACAAGAAAAAAAAATCCGCACGACGGCCGCGGTGTCCTGATTTACCTGACCGAATTCGGGAAAGAAAAACGCGAATTGTCACGTAATACCGTACTTCAATTTAATGAAGCGATCCGAACGGCAATTCCGGCGGAAAAACTGGAAGCCTTTATCGAAGTTAGCGAGAAGGTTGCCGAAATCACAGCAAACAAGTCCATATTTGAAAAACAAAACGACAGCGACCAATGAAGCGAAATATTAAAAAAGTTGCGGTAATCGGATCAGGAATAATGGGATCAGGAATAGCCTGTCATTTTGCCAATATCGGCGTTGAAGTGCTGTTGCTTGACATCATTCCCAATGCTTTGACCGAAGCAGAGTCCAAAAAAGGGCTTACACTTGAAAGCCGTCAGGTCCGTAACCGTATTGCAGACGAGCATCTTGCGACAGCGTTAAAGTCGAAGCCCTCGCCTATTTACCATCAGAAGTTTGCAGAAAGGATTACCACTGGCAATACGACCGACGATCTTTCAAAAATCGCCACAGTAGATTGGATCATCGAAGTCGTGGTTGAAAGGCTCGACATCAAAAAACAGGTTTTCGAGCAGATTGAAAAGTTTCGAAAGCCGGGCACGATCATCACTTCGAATACCTCCGGAATTCCGATCCACTTTATGTCGGAGGGACGCAGTGAAGACTTCCGGAAACACTTTTGCGGCACGCATTTCTTCAACCCTGCTCGCTATCTGAAGCTTTTTGAAATTATTCCCGGCCCTGAAACCGATGCCGGCGTATTGGATTTTCTCCACGATTACGGATCAAGATTTTTGGGTAAAACACCGGTGGTCGCGCAGGACACGCCGGCGTTCATCGGTAACCGCATCGGAATCTTTGGAATCATGAGCATGTTCCATCTCGTGAAGGAAATGGAACTGACAGTGGAAGAAGTCGACAAGCTCACCGGACCGGTAATTGGCAGACCAAAATCGGCTACTTTCCGTACAGTTGACGTGGTCGGGCTCGATACGCTGGTTCATGTTGCAAACGGACTTTACGAAAACGTTCCAAAAGACGAAGCCCACGAATTGTTTAAGCTGCCGGATTTCATCCGGAAAATGGTTGAAAACAAATGGTTTGGCAGCAAATCGGGACAAGGATTCTACAAAAAGGAAGGCAAGGAAATTCTGGGTCTTGACCTCAATACTTTGGAATACAGGCCGGCGAAAAAATCGAATTTCGCAACGTTGGAACTTACCAAAAACATCGACCGCCCTATTGACCGCTTTAAAATACTTGTTTCAGGGTCGGACAAGGCTGGCGAATTCTACAGACGAAATTTCGGTGGAATGTTCGCCTATGTTGCCAATCGGATTCCCGAGATTACCGATGCACTTTATAAGATCGATGATGCAATGAAAGCCGGTTTCGGCTGGGAGAACGGTCCGTTTGAGATCTGGGATGCGATCGGAGTAGAAAAAGGAATCGAATTACTTCGTGCGACAAATCAGGAACCCGCGGCCTGGGTAAATGAAATGCTGGCTGCCGAAAATAAAAGCTTCTACACCGTCCGCGAGGGCGCCACGTATTTTTATGATATTCCGACCAAATCGTATAAAAGGATTCCGGGCCAGGATGCTTTCATAATCCTCGAAAATATCCGCGAAAGCAAAAAAGTCTGGGCAAACAGTGATTCGGTAATCGAAGATCTCGGTGACGGAATTATCAACCTCGAGTTCAGGTCAAAGATGAATACGATTGGTGGCGGCGTTCTGCAAGGGCTCAATAAGGCAATCGAACTGGCTGAAAAAGATTTCCAGGGATTGGTGATTGGAAACCAAGCGGCAAATTTTTCAGTCGGCGCAAATCTCGCAATGATCTTCATGATGGCGGTCGAACAGGAATACGATGAGTTGAACATGGCGATAAAAATGTTCCAGGACACCATGATGCGGCTTCGCTATTCGGCCATTCCTGTCGTTGTTGCTCCACACGGGATGACCTTTGGCGGCGGATGTGAAATGAGCCTGCATGCCGACAAGATTGTTGCGGCGGCTGAGACCTACATCGGACTTGTCGAATTTGGCGTGGGATTGATTCCAGGCGGTGGCGGATCCAAAGAGATGGCGCTTCGTGCCGCTGATACATTCCGCAAAAACGACGTCGAACTCAATGCCTTGCAAGAATATTTCCTGACTATCGCAATGGCGAAAGTATCGACTTCGGCGTATGAAGCATTTGACACCGGAATCATGCAGAAAGGCAGGGACATTGTGGTTGTGAACAAAGACCGGCAGCTCGCCGAAGCCAAAAAGCACGCACTCCTCATGGCTGAAGCCGGATACACACAGCCGGTTCGCCGCAAAGACGTAAAAGTTCTTGGAAAACAGGCGCTGGGGATGTTCCTCGTCGGAACCGACAGCATGCTTGCCGGAAATTTTATTTCGGAGCATGATCTGAAAATCGCCAACAAACTCGCGTATGTGATGGCAGGTGGCGATCTGTCAGAACCGACATTGGTGACAGAACAGTACCTGCTGGATATCGAACGCGAAGCTTTCCTGTCGCTGTGCACCGAACGGAAAACGCTTGAGCGCATCCAATTTATGCTTACGAAAGGAAAGCCATTAAGAAATTAATCGGAAGCGGAAGTCAAGAAGCAAATCAGCCTTTCGCTCATCAATAACCTGAAAAATATGAAAACTGCCTATATAGTAAAGGGATACCGAACCGCTGTTGGAAAAGCGCCGCGCGGTGTATTCCGTTTTAAGCGTCCGGATGAACTTGCCGCCGAGACCATCCAATACCTGATCGATAACGTTCCTGAATTTGATAAAAGCCGGATTGATGATGTTATGGTTGGGAACGCAATGCCGGAAGCGGAACAAGGCCTGAACATGGGCCGGCTGATCTCATTGATGGGACTAAAAATCAATGATGTTCCCGGAGTGACTGTCAACCGCTATTGCGCCTCGGGATTGGAGACTATAGGAATGGCCACCGCGCGGATACAAGCTGGAATGGCCGATTGCATCATTGCGGGCGGTGTCGAAAGCATGAGCCTCATTCCCATGGGCGGATACAGGCCTACGCCCGATTACGCCGTTGTGAAAGACGGACACGAGGATTATTACTGGGGAATGGGATTGACCGCAGAGGCTGTTGCAAAAGAGTACAATGTTTCCCGGGAAGACCAAGACCGGTTCGCTTTTAATTCGCACCAAAAAGCATTGAAAGCGCAAGCTGAGGGAAAATTCGATTCGCAGATAGTCCCGATCAAAATCGACCAGAATTATATTGATGAAAATGGAAAAAAGAATACCAAATCATATACTGTTACCGCCGATGAAGGGCCGAGGGCTGACACTTCGCCGGAAGCCCTGGCGAAACTGAAACCCGTTTTTGCCGCGGATGGAAGCGTAACCGCCGGAAATTCATCCCAAATGAGCGATGGCGCTGCGTTCGTACTGGTAATGTGCGAAGAAATGGTAAAAGAACTGAATATCGAACCAATCGCGCGGCTCGTCAATTACGCTTCTGCCGGCGTCGAACCGAGAATTATGGGAATCGGCCCAATTAAGGCAATCCCTAAAGCGTTGAAGCAGGCTGGAATGAAGCTGGATGACATTGAGCTCATCGAACTAAACGAAGCTTTCGCCTCGCAGTCGCTTGCTGTCATTCGAGAATTGGGATTAAATCCTGACATCGTAAATGTAAACGGCGGCGCAATAGCAATGGGCCATCCTTTGGGCTGCTCAGGTGCAAAATTGTCGGTACAGCTATTCGATGAAATGAAGCGTCGCGGCAATAAATATGGAATGGTGACGATGTGCGTCGGAACCGGGCAAGGAGCCGCAGGCATTTATGAACTTTTGTAAAACTGACTTTGTAGCACAGCAAATACGACTTTTTAAAAAATAATAATATGGAAAATACCATCACCCGCGGAGGGCAATTTCTTGTTAAGGAAACAAAAGCAGACGAAGTCTTCACTCCCGAGGATTTCAATGAAGAACAGGTGATGATGCGCGACATGGTCAGGGAGTTTGTCGACAAGGAAATCTGGCCCAACAAACAGCGCTTCGAAAACAAGGACTACGCGTTTACGGTCGAATGCATGAAAAAGGCGGGTGAACTTGGATTGCTGGGCGTCGCAGTTCCCGAAGAATATGGCGGAATGGGACTCGGATTTGTATCGACAATGCTCGTCTGTGACTATATTTCTGGCGCGACCGGTTCTTTTTCAACCGCGTTTGGCGCTCATACCGGAATCGGCACAATGCCTATCACACTATACGGAACCGAAGAACAAAAGAAGAAATACGTTCCGAAGCTTGCTACCGGTGAATGGTTCGGCGCCTATTGCCTCACTGAACCTGGCGCAGGATCGGACGCGAACTCAGGTAAAACAAAAGCTGTTTTATCAGACGATGGAAGCCATTACAAAATCACTGGCCAGAAAATGTGGATTTCCAATGCAGGATTCTGCAGCCTGTTCATTGTTTTTGCACGCATTGAAGACGATAAAAACATCACCGGATTTATTGTTGAAAATGATCCATCGAACGGAATTTCAATGAACGAAGAAGAACACAAACTCGGAATCCGTGCTTCTTCTACAAGGCAGGTTTTCTTTAACGAAACAAAAGTTCCCGTCGAAAATATGCTTTCGGAGCGCGGAAACGGATTTAAGATCGCGATGAACGCACTGAATGTCGGCCGAATCAAGCTTGCCGGCGCCTGCCTCGATGCACAACGCAGAGTCACATCGGGCGCGATAAAATATGCAAACGAACGCGTACAATTCAATACCACCATCTCGAGTTTTGGTGCCATCCGGGCGAAGCTTGCAGAAATGGCAACTTCGTGCTTCGCGGGTGAAAGTGCGACGTACCGCGCTGCAAAATCAATTGAGGACCGTATTCGGGCTCGCGAAGCGGAAGGCGTTTCGCATCAGGAAGCTGAGCTGAAAGGCGTCGAGGAATTTGCAATAGAATGTTCTATATTGAAAGTTGCGGTTTCGGAAGACATTCAAAATTGCGCTGACCACGGGATCCAGATTTTGGGCGGAATGGGATTTTCGGAAGACACGCCGATGGAAAGTGCCTGGCGTGATGCGCGGATTTCACGCATTTACGAAGGTACGAACGAAATTAACCGTATGCTCGCCGTCGGAATGCTGATAAAGAAAGCGATGAAAGGCCATGTGGACCTGCTCGGCCCTGCAATGAAGGTTGCGGAAGAGCTCCTCGCCATTCCTGATTTCAATACACCAGATTACTCACAGCTTTTCGCTGAAGAAAAAGAGATGATCGCCAAACTTAAGAAAGCGCTTTTAATGGTTGCCGGAAGCGCAGTGCAGAAATTCGGTCCCGACCTCGATTCGCACCAGGAACTTTTAATGGCGGCCGCCGATATCATGATTGAGATATATCTTGCGGAATCGGCATTGCTGCGGGCCGAAAAACTTGCAAATCAAAAAGGAGCAGAATCGGTACAGGGACAAATAGCGATGGCCCGACTCTATCTTTACAGCGCGGTGGATATTGTGTATACAAAAGGGAAAGAGGCAATCGGCGCATTTGCCGAAGGCGACGAACAGCGAATGATGCTGATGGGATTGCGGCGGTTCACCAAATATGCAAACCTTCCGAACGCCGTTGCGCTTAGGGAGACAATTGCGGAGAAGCTTATCGCGGAAAATCACTACTGCTTTTAATAAAAAACCGTCCTTATTGGGACGGTTTTTTGTTAGTAATAGAATTTGTTCTGAATTAATCGAGAGGTTTACGACCTTGGATGACACGTAGCAGAACAACTACGATCGCTATTACCAATAATATGTGTATTAATCCTCCTGTTGCATAACCGCCGAAAAAGCTAATTGCCCAGATGATAACGAGGATGACAGCAATGGTGTACAATAAATTTCCCATGATTTCTAGTTTTTATTATTTGTTGTTTTTGATATTATCCTGAAGCATTTTTGCGTGCTCAAGATGCCCTTTTAATGTTGGCACCATGTTCGAAGCCCAAGTCCTGATTGCAGGATCGTGCGCATCTTCAGCCGCTTTTTGCATTTTATCGATTGCATCCTGATGGCCGTCGACCATCATATCAGCAAATTTCTGGTCGAAATCTTTTCCATTCTTGTCATTGAGCTCGTTGTATTTGTCCTTACCTTTTTCAGTAATTGCCATCGGAAGGCTTACCTGAAGTTTTTCCGCGAACGGTTTCAATTCGTTTGATGATTTTGTGTGGTCAGCGACCAACATATTTGCAAAATCCTTTACTCCGGCATTCGTACTCTTAGATAAGGCCAATTTTCCAATTTCGATTTCCATCAGGTCGGTCTCTGCCGCTGCAACGAGGAAGTCGGAATCGTCGTCTTTATTGTCATTGTTTTCGAATTTTGCGTCGTTTTGATCTTCTGCGACTTCCTTAGTGTCGTCCTGTTTATTCTCTTGCTTACAGGATGATAGGCTAAGGAAAAAAGTCAAAACTGCAGCACTGAACAGCGCCTTCGCAAGTGTTTTTGCTTTTTTCATAAGTTTTGGTTTTAGTTACTGATTTAACACTTATTCAAATTTATATCCAATCAGAAGGCAAGCCGTTATAGAATTATTCCTTTATGTTATAAAATTTTAACTAAAATTTTGAAAGGCATTTTCCACTGTTTTTTTGGCGCCGTCCTGACATTTACGGGCCCTTAATATTGTATCGTTGGCCATACTTCCTTATCTTTACAAGAAAACCAATCATGAAGAAAATTTTTATCTCAGCAGCAGTGCTTGTCGCGGTCATCATTGGTTGCAAAACCGCGAGCACTCAGAATACTCAGGTGCTTAAAATTAACTTCGAACCAAAAAGCGGAAGTTCAGTAACTGGAACCGGCGAGTTTTCTGAAACAAACGGCAAGGTTACTTTTACGGCGCGACTGACAGGACTGAAACCCGGAGTTCATGCAATCCACATTCATGAGAAAGCAGATTGTTCAGCGGCTGACGGAAGTTCTGCAGGCGGGCACTGGAACCCGACTTTCAAAAATCACGGTAAATGGGGTTCTGCTTCCTATCATAAAGGTGACATTGGAAACTTCACTACTGATGAAAACGGAGTTGGAACAGTTTTGATGACGACCGATCAATGGTGCATTGGCTGCGGCGACCCGACAAAAGACATTGTTGGAAAGAGCGTCATCGTTCATGAAAAAGCAGATGATTTCGTGACCCAGCCAACCGGAAATGCCGGCGGAAGAATGGCTTGCTCAGCTATCATCCGGTAGCTGTTACAGCACCGCAAAATTTAGTTAGATTTGCCGAAAATCTAACAGATGATCAACCCATCGGTACATGGCTGGATCGACAAGCTTTTGCTGCGGCACGTTGCTGTCCGTGAGATTCCGTCTGCCGATACCTTTTACCGCAATGTTCGCCAAAGCGGATTTATCTACGGGCATATCATCGCCTATTATCCGCTCACGATCAAAGGCCGGGGCTTGATGCGCGACGAAAGCTCGAAAGTTGCGCTGCTCAATACTTTATTCGGAATTTATTCAATTACCCGGCAGGATACTTCTACAGAGAATTTTGTGGCTTCAGCAGTTGAATTCTACAGCCAGATGAATCCGCAGGGATTCCGCCTGTTCAAGAAAATTTTTACTTCTGCCACTGCCTCACATCGGCTTGAGAACATAATCGACGAACGTGTGCGTACCAACCACGATATGGTAAGCCGGAATTTTTCGCATATCGTTACCAATGCGCTGCTGTTTGTTGACGTACTCGCTTTTCGTAAATACCTTATCGATGGCGAGATCACTGATAAATATTTAAAAAAGACGGAGGAATCGATAATCAGCCTGCTCACACTTGCGCTTAAAACGAAGACGGTAAAATCGGCGCACGATGACCAATTGATCCGCCTTTTTGAAGCTTCAGTACGATACACGAAATTCTCGCGCTCGGGAGATATAAGCCTGGAAAATCTCAAGCTCGATTTCTTTAAAGATGATCTTGAAAAATATTACCTGACCGATCTGGCCGGAATGGCGCTGTGGAGCGACGGAGTCATCGAAAACGAAGAAGCGTACTTCCTTTATAAACTCGGCGAAAAGCTGGGAATTGACGATGCGTTTGTTACTGAATCCATGCAGGCGACAAACGATTTTATCAGCACGCACAAAAGCGAAATCCATTATTTTAACTACTCAAACCCGGTACGTCATTTTTACGATAACATGACGCAAAACGTAATTGTGCTGATAAAGCGCAACCGAAACCGGTTGGTCCGCGAAATTATGGAGAGCAAGGAATTGATGGTACTTTTAGCACATTCGACGCGACGCGACCTTGATGCGAAGGAAAAGAAAAAGGTAAAAACGCAATTGCTTGACATATGCAAGACCATTCCGTCGTTGACGATCTTCCTTCTGCCGGGAGGAAGCTTGCTACTGCCGATACTTATTAAGTTCATCCCAACAATGCTGCCATCCGCCTTCAACGAAAATACTGAAGTTGAATAACTAAAAACGCAACTGGTAAACGTGGTCGAGATCTTTGTCCGAACTGATGTTTACGTTAAGATCGGTCACGTAACCCGAGTTGAGTCCGTATGCCCAACCGTGCAGCGTTAATTCCTGCCCGTTTTTCCATGCAGATTGTACAATCGATGTCTTTGCAAGATCAAAAACCTGCTCCTTTACGTTCAATTCGACAAAGGCATTAAAGCGGTCGTCTTCATTTTGGATCGAATCGAGATAAGTGCTGTGAAGCCGGTAAACATCCTTGATATGCCGAATCCAGTTGTCGATGACGCCAATGGAATCGTTACCCATCGCTGCCCTGACGCCTCCGCATCCGTAGTGGCCACAGACAATCACGTGTTTGATTTTTAGGATGTTCACGGCATAGTCGAGAACGCTAAGCATGTTCATATCCGAATGGACCACCATGTTCGCAATGTTCCGGTGCACGAAAACTTCACCGGAACGCGCCCCGATAATTTCGTTTGCAGGAACCCGGCTGTCGGAACAACCTATCCACAAAAGCGGCGGCCTTTGCTCCTTCGCCAGATCTTTAAAATAATTCGGATCTACAGCAACAGTCCGCTCGACCCATGCCCTGTTGTTGTCAATTATCTTCTTATAAAAATCTTCCATTAATTAGCTTTTGAATACGGCACGTAAAAATACGGTAAAATCTGCTTTGCGTCAATAAACGACAAATTAGTTGATGCCCATCGCTTAACACGCTATCGCATGCATCTTAAATTAGTCAATATTAACAATTTAAAGGCTCTCTTCGAGCCAGGCGTTCATCATCCAGATTGTCTTTTCCTGTTCGGAAATGAAATCGCTCATCATGGCATTCGTACCTTCGTCGGCGATTTCTGCAGTCGACTTCAATATTTCGCGCTCGATTTGTAGCAATCCGATCAGCGATTCAACGATCAGCTGGACTGCTTTTTCGTCGTTGGAAATATTCCTGCCGATCGTGAGCCTGTTTTTTGAAATATAGTCTTCAAACGTATGTAGTGGCGTACCGCCAATTGTGAGAACTCTTTCTGCAATTTCATCGATATTTAGCTGAGCATCATTGTAAAGCTCTTCGAATTTAATGTGCAGGTTGAAAAAGCGCTTGCCGCGGATGTTCCAATGCAAGCCGCGCAGGTTTTGGTAATATACCTGAAAATTGGCAAGTAATAAATTCAGGTCTGACACGATTTTTTCGGATTCTGCGACAGGTAATCCTAAAATATTAGTTTTCATTTTTTTTGATTTTGCATTATTGGCATATAAAAATAGGAATAAATGAACGGCCGCACTATAATCAAAAGCTATAGTTTTCTTAATTTTAGCGCAAAAACCAACGATGACGATCACCCAATTGCAGTACGTTCTTGCTGTTGCAGAACATCGGAATTTCACGCTCGCAGCCGAAAAAAGCTTTGTAACGCAGCCAACATTGAGCATGCAGATTCAAAAAATTGAAGAAGAACTTGGCGTACTGATATTTGACCGCAGCAAAAAGCCAATCCAATTGACTGAAGTCGGAGAAAAAATCGTGGCTCAGGCGAAAAATATCGTAAGTGAATCGGGAAGAATCAAAGATATCGTCGATCAGCAAAAAGGGTTTATCGGTGGTGAATTCCGCCTTGGAATAATTCCAACGGTCATGCCGACGCTGCTGCCAATGTTCCTGAACAATTTCATCAAAAAATATCCGAAGGTAAGACTGATCATCGAAGAGCTCAATACCGACGAAATCATATTCCGACTCAACAACGGCCATCTCGATGCCGCCATCGCTGCAACTCCGCTCGCCGAAGAGAAAATCAAGGAAATTGTGCTCTATTACGAGCCTTTCGTAGCCTATCTTCCGGAAAGAAGCGCCAGTCTGAGCAAGGATGAAATCGAAATTGAGGACCTGAATCCGGATGAGATATTGCTGCTTCGCGACGGCCATTGTTTCCGCGACAGCGTTTTGAATCTTTGTAAAATAAACGACAATGCAGGAAAGTTTAGAATTGAAAGCGGAAGTTTTGAAACGTTGATCAAGCTCGCCGATGAAGGACTGGGAACAACCCTGCTTCCATTTCTACACACGCTCGATATGAAAGATAAAGACAAGCCGAAACTGCGACATTTCAAGGAACCAAAACCGGCACGTGAAGTCAGTTTGATCTTTCCGAAGTCAGAATTGAAAATGCACATCATCGAGGCAATTCGATCGACAATAGCCGGTGTAGTTCGTGGCGCTGTTGTTTTTCACAACGTACAAATCGTCAGCCCGAAACCAAAAAAATAAGGAGCTCAAGGCTCCTTATCTCATTCTAAAACTACCGCCAGGCAGGGTTTCAGTTCGGGTTTCTGGCTTGTAAAATACAACAGCCAATTTCGCAACTGCTCGAGCTCATACGGAAGAAGGTTTTTTACGGCCTTCTTTAATTCTTTTGTAAACAATACCGGATCGAAACTAACTCTTTCCAGCACTGATTTAGTGTAATCATAAATCATTCGGGGCATGATTGGAAGATTTAGGGTTATCTTTTTATAAGAACGCACGGTAAATTAAAAAATTATATTCTTCTTAAACAAGAAAAATATCGACGAAAAGCATAAAAAGGCGATAATCAGCAATTTATGCTATAGATACGTAAAAATATTCTTACTATATTAAAATGAGAGCAAAAAAAAGGAGCCGTTTAAGCTCCTTCAGTTTTTATGGGTTTACCAGAACAAGGCATTGCTTCAGTTCGGGTTTTTCTTTGGTAAAACTCATCAGCCAGTCTGTAAGTTGTTCAACTTCATATGGCAACAACATCTTTAATGCTTTTTCAAGTTCTTTGCAGAAAAGTAACGGATCAAAACTAACCCTTTCGAGTATCGTTTTTGTGTAATCGAACATTGTTCTTTTCATAGTTAATACTCTTTCATTAACGTTGTTTAAAAATTGGCTAACCAAATTTATAACAAAAAACTTTACGATTGATCAGCGTCGATGTTAATTCTGTGCCGCCTTTCTAATTCTTGTTTGCAATCGTCATTTCGCGCTTTCCGGGTGGCCCGGGCCGCTTTTGAACGGTGAATCCTGCGGCAATAAGGTTGCGACTAATTACGCCGCGGGCTGCATAAGTAACCAATGTTCCTTTCGGTTTTAACGCCCTGAACATTTTTGCAAAGATTTCTTCCGACCAAAGCTCGGGTTGAACCCGAAATCCGAAAGCGTCGAAATAAATAAGATCGAATTTGTTCTCAAAATCGACTTCTGCAAAAAACAACTGCATCTTGGTCAGTTGAAAATGCTCACTTACATCGCATTTTTCTTCCCACGCACAATCGTGCATCTTGTGAAAAAGCTCATTATGTTCCGAACCGAGTTGTTCGGCGTAGTTCATTTGGCTAACTTCATTTCCAGCCACCGGAAACGCTTCAATGCCGGTATAATCAACGTCAACTTGCAACTTCCCGGCTTCCACCGCAGTGATAAATGCGTTGAGTCCGGTTCCGAAGCCGATCTCCAGAATCGAAATTGGACTTTCCTCTATTTCTGCAAAGCCATTGTTTATGAAAACGTGATAGGCTTCCTGGATTGCACCGTGCGTCGAATGGTAACATTCATCCCAATCCTTTAGGCGAATTGTCGTTGAACCGTCGCTGGTGCGTATAATTTCACGTTCCACTTATTTTATGTAAAGCTTTTTGATGCGCGGTATCGGTCCGCCGCATTTAACCTGGTGGCAACTGAGACAGGCGTTCACACCATCATTGAAATGCTTTTTTGCGTTCGCCGGATCTTCGTAAATCAGCCGTTGCGACTTGATAAACAGCGCGGCCTGCTGCTTGAAAAACTCATCATTCTCTTTATCGTCGGTCATGGCAGCTTTGTGAATCTGCAGAAAATGATCCGGAAACTCGCCTACTGCTTCTCCTTTTGAAAGCCGCTCCTTCAAACGTTGGTTGTCGGTGTACATCTGCTCCATCAATGCCGACATTTCGGACATCTCGTACATTTCGAACTTCTTTGCTTTAGTTCCACCGTCGACTTCGCATGATTTTGAATCTGTCTCTTTCTTGTTGCACGAAACAAGCAAAATCACAATAACGAAAGAAAACAGCTTTTTCATTATTCCTGAATTAAAACGCCATCAGCCTGGAAAGCGTAGGTGATTTTCGGCTCGGTGATCTGATCGATTTCTTCCTGCGACTTGCCTCCGTCTTTGGCGTAGTGCTGAAGTTCGGCAACCGACACAACGTCAATGTAGGCTTTGCCGCTGACAATTGCATTTGAGTTATCGGCATTCTTCGGCACAAAAAATCCGTAGTCCTTGAAGCGGACAAACGATTCCTCGCCATTTGGCAACTGCATCGACATCCAGCAGCCTTTCTTTTTGCATACCTCACGGATTACCGAAGCAAACTTCACTTGCAATGTATCGCCTTTCTTCATCGACTTGTATTTTTTCAGCATATCGGCGCTTGCGATTGCATTGCCGGCATTTATTTTCTCGCCGAAAGAAACATATTTCGTCGTTGCTTTAGATGTCGCCGGTTCAGCTTCTTTGATCGGTTCAGCAGACTGCTGAGTGCTCTCAGGGACAGACAATTCAGAATCAACCGCTGCCGTTGTGGTTTCAGTTGTAGTTGGTTTGTCGGCCGATTTCACATCGTCGGATTTTTTACACGCACAAAATGCAGCCAATGCGGAAAGGAGTATAAGTTTCTTCATAATAAATTGAAATGAATGGCCAAAAGTACGCACTTCCTCTGAACATCCCAACCCAAATTTTACCTTGTTAATAGAGTATCAGCAAGTTGGAATTTTTATTTTGCTCCCGGTTGAACCTGTTATATTTTATTTATTTTAGCCCTCGAAATGCAGCGGCGCGTACTTTTGGACTGAAATCATCCAGAATATTAAGGTACAATAGGTTACGATCTGCATTTGCCGAATTAAACCATAATTTATGCACCTGAAATCTACTTCCGAAATCGATATAGTTCCCGTTTCCAGTTCAAAAATCAATACGGTTGATTTTGAAAATATTGCCTTTGGAAATGTTTTTACCGATCACATGTTGGTGTGCGATTATCGCGAAGGCCGTTGGCAGAAGCCGATCATAACGGCATACGAGCCATTCCTGCTTGATCCGTCGGCGAAAGTTTTCCATTACGGGCAAGCGATTTTTGAGGGAATGAAAGCGTACAAAGATGAAAACGACGATGTTTGGCTCTTCAGGCCTGACCAGAATTTCGAACGTTTTAACAAGTCGGCTGTTCGTATGGCAATGCCCGAAATCACGGAAGAAATTTTCCTTGGCGGATTGCATGAAATCCTAAAACTCGAAAAAGATTGGGTAAAGAAAGGAAAAGGAAACACCCTTTACATCCGTCCGTTTATGATTGCAATTGGTAGCGGAGTTATCGCGGCACCATCAACGCAATATAGGTTTATGATTATCCTGTCGCCTGCTCGCTCCTATTATTCGGGCGAAGTGAAAGTTATCATCGCCGATCATTACAGCCGCGCGGCCAATGGCGGAATCGGAGCAGCAAAGGCCGCCGGAAATTATTCGGCGCAGTTTTATCCGACCAAACTTGCAAACGACAAAGGCTTTCAGCAGATCATCTGGACTGACGATGCAACGCACACAAAACTTGAGGAAGCAGGAACGATGAACGTTTTCTTCCGTATCAACGATACTTTGCTGACAGCACCGCTGAGCGAGCGGATTCTTGATGGAGTGACCCGTAAAAGTATTATCGCCCTGGCCAAAAAAGCAGGAATAGCCGTAGAAGAACGATCGGTACTTGTTGATGAATTAGTTCAGGCGGCCAAAAATGGCACATTGAAGGAAGTTTTTGGTGCAGGAACTGCGGCAGTTGTAAACCCGATCGCAGGCTTTTCGTACAATGACGAATACTTTGAACTTCCGAAAATCGCTGATTCGATGGCTTTAAGGCTCAAGGAAGAACTGACCAACATTCAATACAAGCTAGCCGAGGATCCGTTCGGTTGGACGGTAAAAATCTAGTCAGTCAGGATTTCTGAAAAATCTGGTTTAAAATACGCCGGCCCTTTCATCACTTTTCCATCTTCGCGGTAAATTGGCTTACCGTCAGCGCCAAGCTTGCTCATGTTGCTGCGCTGAATCTCATCAAAAACCGCTTCGATCTTATGTTGCAATCCGTGTTCGAGAATTGTACCGCACAAGATGTAAAGCATGTCGCCCAAAGCATCGGCAATTTCTACAGGATCGTTATTTTGGACAGCCTCCAGATACTCTTCATTTTCTTCCTTCATCAGGTTGTACCGCAACATATTCTTTGAATTTCCAAGGTCGCCGATGATCGTTTCACTCACTCCAAGATTGAAGGCCTCGTGAAATTCCCTAACGCATTTAAGTTGCTTTTGCATTACAATAGTTTTGGCGGCAAAATACTTACTTCGGTTGTAATAGCCTAAATTTGCTGAAATTTTATAATATGTTTACCCAAGGACAGTTGATTTTCGCAGCATCATTCCTGGTTGCTTTTGTTGGAGTCATGATCTACGTTTACCGGCGCGATAAATTTCTGCACAGGATACATTACAAAGGAAGCTATCGTGTACTGATCGGTTTTCTGTTGTTTATCGCCTTCCTCTTTTTTATCAAGCGGTATTTAAAGCATTAAAAAAACCGCCTTTCGGCGGCTGATCTAATTTTGGTCGGGAAGAAAACCGAAATTTTTCGAATAGTACAGCATCTGTTCGGCAAACGATTTTGGTTGCGTCACAATGATATCAGTGATTTTGCCGTCCTTGTCGGTTTTAGGCACAAGCATCGGATTTATGAATCCGCTGTAAGGCGCCGATGTGAAAGCCTTGCTTCGCTCCAGCACTTCCTGATGAAGTTTTTGGTCGACTTTCACTCCGTAATTTTCAACCAATGCTTTCGCCGCCTTGAAATCGCCTTCCGATTTTATGCGTTGGGTTTCGCGAAGCAGCTGCCCGAACAATTCATGCAATTTTTCGTAATCGGTGATATTGAAATAGGTTTTTCCGTTGCGGGTCATTTTTTCAATGACGTTGTCCTTTTTACCTTTTTCGAAAACCCATGCGCTGACCCATTGCCTGTTGCGCATGTGTGCTTCCTCAATATTTGCACCCGGTTCAAGTCGGATTAGCTGTGTCATCAACCCGTTGCGAATATAATTGTCGTAAGCGGCCATTCCGCACTTTTTCCAGTCATCGGTCAGTCCCAACTCCTGAATTTTCGAATTGTACAAATAATATAATCCCACAAGATCAGCGCGGCCTTCTTCCATTGTGGAAGCATAACTCTTCAGCGTTTCTTTCGGAGTTCCTACACCGGGATTGATCTGACCCGAAGCATGTCCAACCACTTCATGCAGCGCTGTGTGAAGCTTATCGGCTACGCCACCATATTTTTCTGAAAGCGCGATTTCTTCTTCGTCGTTTGCAAATTCTTTCAGCTTTTCGGAACCGCCTGCTTTTTCGTAGGCGTCGATTATATTACCAAGTGACACTGATTTTGATCCGTATTTCGCCCGAATCCAGTCGGCATTCGGCAAGTTCACACCGATTGGCGTACTTGGTGAGGAATCTCCCGACTCGCCTGCGACGATTACCGTTTTATAAGAAACTCCGACTACATTTTTCTTTTTATGGGCAGGCAGCAACGGTGAGTTATCTTCAAACCACTGCGCATTGGCAGAAACCTTTTCCATTTTCGCCGACATGTCAAAATCTTTGATCTGAACAACGCCTTCATACGACCCGCGTGCACCCAGTGGATCGTTGTAAACTTCAACAAATCCGCTGATGTAGTCGATATTTCCTTCGGTAGCCTGAAGCCAGGCAATATTGTAATCATCCCATGTTTTTAAATCCCCGGTACGATAATATTGGATCAACAGCCCGAGCGCGTCGGCTTGCTTTTGGTTTTCGGCTACCCCTTTGGCTTTCACAAGCCAGTAAACGATCTTTTCAATGGCCGGTCCGTACATTCCGCCGACTTTCCAAACTTTTTCCTCAAGTCCGCCCGAAGCACTGCGAACCAATTTGGAGTTGAGTCCAAATGAAAGCGGCTGATCCGGATTGGGTGACTTCATCTTTGCGTAGAATGCGTCGACTTCCTTTTCAGAAATTCCTTTGTCGTAGAAGTTAACTGCCGAACCTGCAATCAAACCTTTTGATTCGTCGAGGTTGACCTTTTTGGCATCTGCAGAATTAAACAAAACCGAGGCAATTTCGGGAGCGAGGTCGGTTTTGGTTTCCGAAAGAAGGGTTTTGAAATAAGCTTCTGAAAATCCGGGCTTAATTTTGTCGGTTGAGTAGTGATGGTGGATTCCGTTTGAGAACCACACCCTTTTTAGATAGATTTCAAAATTCTTCCAGGCTTCAGTGGTCTTATCGCCGCTGTAGTTCTGATAAATATTCTCGAGTGCCTTCCGGATCCGGAGGTTGTATTTGTAATTCTGATCCCAATAGATGTCGCGGCCCGCGGTTCCGGCCTGCGTAAGGTAATACACGAGCTCTTTTTCCTTTAATGTAAGCTTGTCCCAACCGGCAATTTGGTACCGGAGGACTTTAATATCGGCGAATTGCTCTGCGACATAATTAAAAGTGCTGTCGGAAGATTCTTTTTTGGAAACTTCTGTGGTCGTTTTCGTTTCTTTCTGACACGAAAGCGCAAGTGCTGCAATGATTGCGGTGCGTACGATTAAGGTTGGTTTCATTCCCTGGTATTTTAGAATTTCAAATATAGCAGTAATTGCGATGCGAAGGCAAAAGACGATGTTTGAATTAAATCTTTAACTTTACGACGTCATCCATTTAGCGTATGCGCATCCTGAAATACATTCTTCTGCTGTTAGTGCTGATCTTCATCGGCGTTTCAGTCTTTGTCGCCACCCAGAAAGGTGAGTATGAAATTGTTCGAACAAGAGTTTTCAATTCGTCGAAACCAATCCTGTACAATTATGTGAATGACCTTGGGAATTGGCCCGACTGGATCTCATCCGGCGAGACAACTGCCGAAAACGGCCACGCGACCATTGGTCCCGGAGCAAGTTTAAAATGGGACGGAGCAGACAGCGAAGGCTCAGTGAAGACTTTATATATCAAACAGGGCGACAGTATTGTGCAACACCTCGAATGGAACGGCGAGCCGGCGGATGCTTTTTGGAAATTTGAAGAAACGGGATCCAAAACCACAGTGACATTGACGGTGCGGGGGAAAATGGGTTTTATGCCAAAAATATACGCCGCATTCAAAGGCGGTGCCCAGAAAATTATGGAGACCGAATTTGAGAATTCGCTTGCCAGGCTCGAAAAAACATTTGACAAGGAAATCAATAAATACACCATCACTGCTGACGGACCTGTAACGCAGCCGGGAACGTTTTACCTTCACCAGACGATATTGAGCACATTGGAAAATTTGCCGCGAAATACGAATATCATGATGGGTAAGCTTCTTTATTTTTTCAGGAAAAATAAAATACAGATGGCAGGAAAGCCTTTCGTGATCTACCATTCTTACGACAAAGCTAAAGCGCTTTCCAATTTTTCGGTTTGCATTCCGGTGAGGGAAGAAATATATACATCGCCGGGTAGCGACATTTCTTCGGGTTCGTTAGCCCCATATCGGGCGGCGAAAGTCACGTTGCATGGCGATTATTCCCACTTGCGCCAAGCATGGGACCGGGCATCAAAATTGGTTTCCGAAAGCAATCTGACTCCGTCCGGGCCGGTCGGAATTGAGATTTACAAAACCTCAAGGGAAGATAACAGGCATCCGTCGTCCTGGGTAACAGAAATATTGATTCCCGTCAAAGATCAGGCAGCAGCTCCGGTGGTTCAGGTAACACGCCCGGTATCTGTTCCGGTTGAATCGGCGCCTGACCGCGCTGAACCAGCGGAAGAAATTCCGATACCGTAATTAAACCTTTCAGGCGATGGTCATTCCAACGCCACAAAAAAAAATGCTTTGACCGAGGAGGAATTCATCAGGCAGTTACTCGATCCGAAAACGCAGAATGAGGCGTTTCTGAAACTGGTGAAAGAAAATCAAAGGCCGCTTTACAATAATATCCGAAGTATCGTGCTTAACCATGACGATACGGATGATATATTGCAGAACACCTTTATAAAAGTTTTTCGACATCTCAAGGATTTTAAGGGACAGAGCAAATTATTTTCCTGGATGTACCGGATCTCGACGAATGAAGCATTGACATTCCTGAGCCAAAAAAATAAAAGAAGCGCCACCACGGGAATCGATCAGCAAACGCGACTCGTCGAAAATCTGCAAACAGATACATGGTACGATGGTGATGAGATCCAGATTAAGTTGCAAAAAGCGGTTTCGCTTCTTCCTGAAAAACAGCAACTTGTTTTTAAGATGAAGTATTTCAACGAATTGAAGTACGAAGAAATTTCTGAAATTCTTGGAACCTCGACGGGCGCATTGAAAGCATCTTATCACCACGCTGTGAAAAAAATCGAAGAATACATGAACCGGAGTTAAACCATATATTTTCATTTTTGTCCAAAGGCCATGAAAAATTTTAAACTTGACGAACACCATAAAATCAGTCCGGGATTTTCCGTTCCGAACGATTATTTTAATGAGTTCCCGGCCAGGGTGATGAATTTGATTGCAGACGAATCAGTGCCGGTTATTCCCATTCACAGAAGACCAAGTATGGGTTCACTGATGAAAGTGGCGGCGGTTTTATTGCTGGCATTAATGCTGCCGATGTTGAATGCTATTAAGTCGGCATCAACTTCCGATACAGAACTTTCGGCTATGGAAGCCTATCTGGATCTTCATCCGGAAATTGCTTCAGAACAAATTGCCGAGCAACTTGATGCAAATGACATCGATAATATAAGTGTAAATTATCATCTTGCAGACAGCACTATTGAAGATGTGTTGTCAGTAAATCCCGACGTCGAACAATATTTAATTAATTAATGATGAAAAATTTAAAAATCATATTCCTTTCCGTGTTCTTCATATCCTCCATGGCCGGCGCACAAGTGAAAGTGCGCGAAAAAATGGAGAAAATAAAAGCGATGAAAGTTGCTTTTATCACGAATGAACTGGCACTGACGCCTGACGAATCAGCTAAGTTCTGGCCCCTTTACAATGATTTTGAAACAAAGCAAAAGACGTTGCGTAGGGAAATGGCGAGCTCTTATAAAAACCGCCGGCAAAGTGGACCGATGGAAAACCTGAGCGAAAAAGATGCTGCTGTAGCTTTGGCCAAAATGGAAGAAAACGAGGAACAGATGCATCAGCTTCGGCGAAAATTCGTTGCCGATCTTCGGAACGTTCTTCCTCCTGCAAAAATCCTGAAACTGAAAAAGGCCGAAGAAGATTTCAATAAAAAACTGCTTCAGCAATATCGTGAGAAAGCGCGGCGCAGATAATTAACGGAAATGTATCCTCACAATTTTATTCCTGCCGGCCGCAACAGCTTCAGAATTATTGATAAACTTAATGGTATATAGATCTTTGTCGGATAGCAATTGCTTCCAGGTGCGGCCGCCGTCAGAAGAATAATGCAGGCCGGTTCCACCAACTGTGACAATTGATTTGCCATCTGTTCCAGGAACAAACCGAACGCAGGAAATATATCCGGGGCCGCTTCCTTCGGCAAGTAGTTGCCAGCTTTTTCCACCGTCGAATGATATTGCTTTATTACCGGTGTTTGCTTGTTGATTGTCATAATCACCGCCTGCAATTATAATCGTTTTTTCATTCAATTGATCAGCAGAATAAATCCCTGTCATTTGTTTCCCTTGTACAAGTGGTGTATTGAAAACTGCCCATGTTTTGCCACGATCAGATGACGAAAATAGCCGCGCTTTAACGCCGCCGGTGACAAATCGGATCGTTGATCCCGAGAGCATAAGGTTGGAGTTACTCGCTGCGAAAGACGCTTCGCCCTTCGCTGATGCCGGAAGAGAATTGCAATCGATTTTGTGCCAGGTTGTTCCGTGGTCATCGGTCGTCAATACTGATGGGCAGCCGTCTATCGGATCGCCGATTGCTGCTCCGAATACGTTACCATCGAACATCAGGCTATCGTAGAAAGCGTCTTTGTCGTTATCGCGGTAGCATTCCGCAATTGAAAAGTCGATTTTATTAACCCTGTACAGTACGGCTGGCGTACCGGTATTTAAATAGAATACCTGCTTTTGTGTTGAACCTATGCTGCGGAGCTCCGCATCGGGAGCCGAATCGCTGACCTTGCGTGCGACTAATGTTTTACCGTCTAGTGAAATGCAACCAAAACGATTGCGATCGCCTCCATACCAAAGCCGGTCACCATCTACCTGAATTGCCCTGATGGTAATTTTGTCGGAAAGCAATGTATCGACTGATGCGGTAGTGAACGGCGCTTGCACGATTGCAGTTTTACAGCTTCCGAAAAATAATATCAGAAAATTGAAAAAGACAAACGTCATGCAATTGCATTTGAGGCTACGAAGTTGTAAAAAGCGTACTGGCATAGTAATTGGTATTGCGCCGCGACTGCTGCAAAAAAGCGGCATCGACGATAAATCTAACACTAAACGAGATGAAAACGAAATTTTTCTTAATTGCTTTTTTTGCCTCAATATTTAATTTCTCACTTCTTGCGCAGGACCGGACAACGGTTACGGCGGTAAGCAATGAAATCAGCGACAACCTCGACCTACGCGCGGTTGCTTCGATCTTCGGTGATTCGGAAAACCTTGAAGACTTTGAGCGCAGGCTCAACGATCCGAATACCCAAATTTCAAACCTCGACTTAAATGGAGACAACCAGGTCGATTACCTCCGGGTTATCGAAACAGTCGAACAAAACACCCACCTTATTGTTATACAATCAGTATTAGGCCGCGATCAATATCAGGATATTGCAACCGTTGAAGTCGAACGCGACCATAACAATAATGTACAGGTACAGGTGGTAGGTGATGTATTTATGTACGGCGATAATTATATTTATGAACCGGTGTATTATTCACCTCCGGTAATCTACAATGTGTTTTGGACACCACATTATAATCCCTATTATTCAAGCTGGTACTGGAATTACTATCCAACCTATTACTATGGCTGGGCACCATATCCGGTTTACCGCTACAGGAACAATGTAAATCTTTACATCAATGTGCATCATCACTATAATTATGTGCATGTCCGCCGAAGCCACCGCGCAATTGCAATGTACCGCACCGTCCGCGCCGACGCTTATGCTTCCCAACATCCGGATCGTTCTTTCAGGTCGCGCAATGCAAACGTAAGCAACAGACACGAGCTTGATCAAGTGAGGAACCAAACGGGAACACCGAGACCCTCGACCCGCACTCAGCCGGCAGCTACAGGAACAAGAAGTTCGTATCAAGCTGCGGGAACCCGGACAACTAACGCAACAGGAACTCCAAGGCCGGCGACTTCAACCGGTACAAGATCTACAGTAAGCCCTAAATCGGTTCGCACCGCGACGGCACCGCAAATGGCCACACCTCTTGATGCTGCGTCTCCTACCCCACGTTCATCCGTACAAAGTAATTCGCCTCGTACTTCTTCGGCTACGAGTACAAATACACCGCGGACTGTACAAGAAGCGCCGGCTAGTGCGCCACGGACATCAGCGTCACGCACTTCGACAAGAAACGAAATGTCAACTCCACGTCCGGCAGCTCCGTTTCGGGCAACACCTGCACAACAGCCGCGAATGAACACCGCACCAGCACCAAGATCATCGGGCGGAACATTTGAAGGCCGCGGGGGAAGGCGCCACTAAAAAACCAGCACTGCTTCGGCGGTGCTTTTTTTTTTGAGTTCTGCCAACGGGCAAAAAAAAAGGTAGTACAGTATTTTATTAGCTATATAGTGGTAAATTTGTACTCTTTTTTGCAGATTTTTCTATATGAGTGTTCATCAGAAAGGCCTTCACAGCAAGCTTACCTTCGGCGGCCTGCTTATCACGCTCGGAATCATTTACGGCGATATCGGGACTTCACCTCTCTACGTAATGAAAGCCATTATTGGCGATCATCCGATTGATCCCAGCGTCGCGCTCGGTGGTATATCCTGTATATTCTGGACGCTCACCCTTCAAACTACGATCAAATATGTGTTGATTACGCTCAGCGCCGATAACAATGGTGAAGGCGGAATCTTCGCTCTTTATGCGCTGGTCCGGCGAACGAAGATAAAATGGCTGATCATTCCCGCAATTGTGGGCGGAAGCGCGCTTCTTGCGGATGGAATCATCACTCCTCCGATCTCTGTATCTTCCGCAGTTGAAGGAATACGTACATTTTATCCCGAACTTAACACGGTTCCTATTGTAATTGCGATCCTTTTCATACTTTTTACCATTCAGCAATTCGGGACCAAACTTGTCGGACGGTTTTTCGCGCCAATGATGCTGCTGTGGTTCGGAATGCTCGGCGTGTTGGGATTTCTGCAGGTAATGCACCATCCCGAAGTAATTAAAGCAATCAATCCTTATTATGCTTATCATCTATTGACAATACATCCGGAAGGTTTTTACGTACTCGGCTTTGTATTTCTTTGTACCACAGGAGCCGAAGCGCTTTATTCGGATATGGGCCACTGCGGACGTAAAAACATTCGGATCAGTTGGATCTTTGTAAAAACAGCGCTCGTGCTCAATTATTTTGGCCAGGCGGCATATTTAAGCCAACATGCGGGAAAAACACTGCAAGAGTTGGGCGGTGATTTTGGAAATCCTTTTTACCTTATAATGGCCGACTGGTTTAAGCCGTTCGGGATCGTAATTGCAACCATCGCCGCAGTAATCGCATCCCAGGCGCTCATCAGCGGATCGTTCACGCTCATCAACGAAGCAATGCGTCTTAATTTCTGGCCAAAAGTCCGAATAAAATATCCGACCGAACTTAAGGGTCAATTGTACATTCCGTCTATAAATTGGCTTTTGTTGGCGGGATGCGTGATGGTTGTGCTGCACTTTGAGGAATCAGGCAATATGGAAGCGGCGTACGGCCTTGCGATTGTGCTTTGCATGATCATGACGACAATACTTCTCAACTATTTTATGATCTTGAAGCGGGTTGCATGGTATTTTATAGCACCAACAATTGGAATTTATCTCGCGATCGAACTGAGCTTTCTCGTTGCAAACCTGAAAAAATTCTCACACGGCGGTTATGTAACACTCTTCATTGCATGTGCGTTGATCGCAATTATGGTCATCTGGTGGAGAGCGAAAAGAATCAGCAGATTGTACACGAAAATGGTCAAAATCGACAATTACAAAAAAGTCCTCGCCGAGCTCAGTGTCGATTTGTCGATTCCAAAATACGCAACGCACCTGGTTTATATGACCAACGCAAACCGCACCGATGAAATCGAAGAAAAAGTAATGTATTCGATATTGCAAAAGAGGCCCAAACGTGCCGATATATATTGGTTCGTTCACGTGAACATTCTAAGCGAGCCATACAAATCGGAATATAAAGTAACCGAATTGATAAAAGACGATTTGTTCCGGATTGACTTCAATCTCGGTTTTCGCGAGCCTACCAAAATCAACCTGATGTTTAAGGAAGTGCTGCGCGACATGGTAAAAAAAGGCGAAGTCGATATTACCAGTCGATACGAATCGCTCAATAAGAACAACATCATCGGCGATTTCAAGTTCGTGCTGTCTGAAAAATTCCTCTCGAATGACAGCCTTTTAAGATGGAATGAAAAGGTTATCATGAACAGTTACTTCCTCATCAAACGACTGAGTTTGTCAGAAGAAAAAGCCTTCGGACTGGATAGCAGCTCAGTCAAAGTTGAAAAATTCCCGCTCGTACTTCATCCACCGGAAAAAATCGCACTCACAAGAGTACAGTAAGCTTTGCTATCTAACTGCTTAATCGGCACTCGATAACGACCCGCAACGCGAAAAATACATTACCTTTGCGCCTCAAATTAAAATAATGAGGTTACACAGGAACCTGGTTTATACCACCATTGACGCGTTGAACGCCATCTTTAACGAAGGAGAATACGCCGACAAAGTAGTCGCCAGATCACTCAAAAAAGACAAACGCTGGGGAAGCGCTGATCGCAAATTTGTTGCTGAAACCATTTACGAAATCGTTCGCTGGAAACGGCTTTACGCCGAAATTGCAGAGGTAAAAGAGCCGTACGACCGCGATAATCTTTGGCGGATGTTTGCGGCATGGGCCGTTTTGCGCGGATTCCCGATTCCCGATTGGAGGCAACTCGAAGGAACGCCTGAACGCAAAATCAAAGGCCGATTTGACGAACTTTCGAAAAGCCGGGCCATCCGTGAATCGATTCCCGATTGGATGGATCAATTAGGTTCCAAAGAATTGGGTGAAGCAAAATGGTCGAAAGAAATTTCGGCTCAAAACCAGCCCGCTAAAGTGATCCTTCGCGTAAATACGCTAAAAACAACACGTGAAAAGTTGCGCGCGACATTGATGGATCAGGATATTGAAACCGAATTGCTTAATGATCAACCCGATGCATTGGTTTTAAAGGAACGTGCCAACGTTTTTCTGACGCCTTCATTTAAGGAAGGTCTTTTTGAAGTCCAGGATGCCAATTCACAACTCGTCGCGCCGTTTCTTCAGGTTGAGCCGGGAATGCGCGTGGTGGATGCCTGTGCGGGTGCGGGAGGAAAAACATTACATCTTGCGTCGCTGATGCAGAACAAAGGCCAACTCATCGCAATGGATCTTTACGAATCAAAGTTGAAGCAATTGAAGCTCCGGGCGAAACGCAACGGCGCTTTCAATATTGAATACCGTATTATCGATTCGACGAAAGTCATCAAAAAACTTTACGAAAAAGCCGACCGTGTGCTGATTGATGCGCCGTGCAGCGGACTCGGAGTACTTCGCCGCAACCCGGATGCGAAATGGAAACTTCAGCCGGAATTCATCGACAACATTCGACAGGTTCAGGCAGAGGTTCTTGAAAACTACTCCAAAATAGTGAAGCCGGGCGGTAAATTGGTTTATGCGACCTGCTCCATACTTCCTTCAGAAAATCAGGAACAGGTTAAGCGTTTTCTGCAAACTGAGAATGGAAAAAACTTTACCTTTACGAAAGACAACAGCCTATTAGCTTCCGAATCAGGGTTTGACGGCTTCTACATGGCACTGCTCGAAAGAAAACCATAAATGCAACCCCAATGAAAAAACTATACTCCTTTTTAATATTATTAGCCGCGCTCAGCGGATTTGCGCAAATCCCCGCCGGTTATTACAATTCGGCCACAGGAACCGGCTACACGCTCAAAACGCAACTTTACAACATCATAAAGAACCATACTGATAAGACTTACGCCGGACTTTACGTGACGTACACCACTTCGGATAAGGATTTTTACTATGAGAATGACGGTACGATGCTCGATATGTACACCGAGCAACCGACGGGAAGCGAATGCGAATTTACTTACGGAGTAAATCAGGACGATGGAACCGGCGGTAATACCGAATGTGACAAATACAACCGCGAGCACCTGATTCCGCAATCGGTTTTTGGCGCGCAGACACCAATGTATTCCGACGCGCATTTCGTAGTTCCCTCCGACAAACACGTAAATGCCGTTCGCGCTGATTTTCCTTTTGGCCGCGTTGGAACCGCAACATACACCTCCAACAACGGATCAAAGCTCGGTGGAAACCTGAATTCAGGTTATTCGGCTGGATATACCGGAACAGTGTTCGAACCGATTGATGAATTCAAGGGAGACATCGCACGCATGTATTTCTATTTTGCAACGCGGTACCAGAATTTGGTGGCGGGTTGGACTTACCCCATGTTCAACGGAACCGCCGATCAGGTCTTTACGAGCAATGCAATCAACATCTTGTTGACCTGGGCAAACCAGGATCCGGTGAGCCAACGCGAAATCGACCGTAACAATGCAATTTATGCGCGGCAGAACAACCGCAATCCGTATATCGACCATCCGGAATACGCAATGCAAATCTGGGGCAGCCTGTTGTCAACTCCGTCGTTCGACGGCGCCAATCAAATCGTCGTCTATCCGAACCCATCAAACAATCACAAAATCAATATCATTTCGCCCGTTGCATTGGAATCGATTGAACTCATCACCGTCAGTGGCCAGTCCATCCAAAACATAAAACATCCTTCGGCTATTTCCGAAACTTACATCCTGGACAATCTTCCTTCAGGTTTTTATTTCCTGAAACTTGGATCCGGCGGCGCTTTTGCAACGCGGAAAATTCTGATACAATAAAATTTATATCGGCCAAAAAACGAAGTCTTTCCCTGCGGAGAGGCTTTTTTGTTATTTGCATTTTTGATAACACGAAAATCTAATTTATTCAGCTACATTTGCGCGCCTATTAAATTACTGATGAATAAAATATTTACACTTTCGGCACTGCTTTTTGCAGCGACTGTACTTGCACAAATCCCCGCAGGATATTACAACAACGCCACTGGTACCGGCTATACGCTTAAAACCCAATTGTACAACATTATTAAAGGACATACCGACAAAGGCTATGACGGACTCTACACCACATACCTGACCTCTGATCGCGATCACTTTTACGAAAACGATAATACGGTTTTGGATATGTATTCGGAAAATCCAACCGGCAGCGATCCGTACAACTTTTCACCGACCAATGCAGATCAATGCGGCAACTATTCTCACGAAGGCGATTGCTACAACCGTGAGCACATTATCCCGCAATCGGTATTCAACTCGGCCGCTCCGATGCATAACGATGCACACTTTATTACGCCGACGGATGGAAAAGTAAATGGAATGCGAAGCAATTATCCCTTCGGAATGGTTGGCAATGCGACTTTTGTTTCCCAAAATGGCTCAAAATTGGGACCCAACCTGAATTCGGGTTACTCTGCGGGTTACAGCGCAACTGTTTTCGAACCGATCGACGAGTTTAAAGGTGATATTGCCCGTATGTATTTTTACTTTGCAACACGCTATGAAAACGTAGTTTCCAACTATAATTATGCGATGTTCAACCATACCGCGAATCAGGTTTTCACACCAACTTTTCTCGAGATACTAAAACATTGGAACGCCCAGGATCCTGTTAGCGCGCGCGAAATCGAACGCAACAACGCGATCTATTCAAGGCAAGGCAACCGCAACCCGTATATCGACCATCCTGAATATGTCGAAATGATTTGGGGCGCGATGCTTTCAACCTCATCATTCGATCTTACTGCCAACATTGTTGTTTTCCCAAATCCGACGAATGACCACAAGATCAACATCCAATCGGCAGAAACTCTTGAAGAGATAGAGCTGATCAGCGTCAATGGTCAAATTCTGCAGCAGATAAAGAACCCAACTTCACAAAATAACGTTTACACATTGGAAAATCTGCCAAACGGTTTTTATTTCCTTCGATTGAAATCGGGCATCGAATCGGCAGTTCGCAGGATTGTAGTCAACTAAGCAAATTCAATAAATAAAAAAATCCCGGCCGAACCGGGATTTTTTTGTGCTAATTACTTTCTTAATCATTCATCGAAATCAAGAATTCTTCGTTGTTTCGGGTCTTCTTGAATCGGTCATTGATGAAGTCCATCGCTTCCACCGGATTCATATCCGAAAGGTATTTCCTCATGATCCACATGCGTTGAATGATGTTCTGGTCGAGAAGAAGATCGTCGCGACGCGTACTCGACGAAGTCAAATCGATCGCAGGGAAAATCCGCTTGTTGGCAATTTTGCGGTCAAGCTGCAGTTCCATGTTACCGGTTCCCTTGAATTCTTCAAAGATAACCTCATCCATTTTCGATCCTGTTTCAGTAAGCGCCGTTGCGATGATGCTCAATGAACCTCCATTTTCAACATTACGTGCCGCTCCAAAGAAACGTTTCGGCTTTTGAAGCGCATTGGCATCGACACCGCCGGATAAAACTTTACCCGATGCTGGCTGAACCGTATTGTAAGCCCGCGCCAACCTTGTAATCGAATCGAGAAGAATCACAACATCATGGCCACATTCGACCAGCCTTTTGGATTTCTCAAGGACGATGTTTGCGATTTTTACATGCTCTTGCGGCTCACGGTCAAACGTAGAGGCAATGACCTCGCCTCGAACGCTTCGCTGCATGTCGGTTACTTCTTCTGGCCGCTCATCGATTAGTAAAACGATAAGGTAAACTTCCGGATGATTCGCTGCGATGGCGTTGGCGATATCTTTCAGCAACATTGTCTTACCCGTTTTTGGCTGGGCGACGATCATACCGCGCTGGCCTTTTCCGATTGGCGAAAAAAGATCGATAATTCTTGTTGATATCGTGCTTTGGCGTGCAGCCAGTTTGAATTTTTCTGTTGGGAAAACCGGAGTCAGGTGCTCGAATGAAACCCGGTCGCGAACCACTTGCGGATCGTGTCCATTAATTTTGAGGACCTTGACCAGCGGAAAAAACTTCTCGCCTTCTTTTGGCGGGCGGACAACTCCTTTTACAGTATCGCCAGTTTTCAATCCGAAAAGCCGGATTTGAGAAGTGGAAAGGTAAATATCATCCGGCGACGCCAAATAGTTGTAATCGGAAGACCGCAAAAATCCGTAACCGTCAGGCATCATCTCCAGAACGCCTTCGCTTTCAATTATTCCGTCAAACTCATAATCGGCGTCGCGAAAGTTGTTCTTCTTGTTCTTAAAATTCTGGTTTTGGTTCTGGTTCTGGCCGTTGTGGTTATTTCCGTTCCCGTTTCCGTTCGAATTCTGGTTTTGGTTTTGGCCTTGATTATTTTGGTTTTGGTTCGGGTTGCTTTGATTGAAATTGTTCTCCCTGCCCGAATTCTGGTTTCCGGTATTCTGGTTCTGGTTGAAATTCGGATTTTGCTGAATTCTACTCCCATCTGGTTGGTTCTGGTGCTTCGCCTTGTGGTGCACAGCGGCCGGCTTTGGCTGCGGCTCTTCAGAAATGGGAACCTGCGCAAGCGGCTGTGGCTCCGGTTCTTCGGCAGCGGCAGGCTGTTCGGCGACAGGCGCATTGTTGCGATCAAAACCTTCCTTTTTGAATTGAAGTGGCTTGCGGCCACGCTTTTTTCCTTCAGGGGCTGCATGGGCAACCGGTTCAGTGGAATCGGTTACGACTTTTCCCTGGCCGTCATTTTCAGAAAAGAGATCTTTCTCTTCGGTCAGTTCCGGTCGGTGCGTATTGGGTTGGATTCTCGCGCGGCGCTGTTTTGGCTCCGCATCCGCGTCATTGGCGGGTAATGCCTGCGGATTGGCAGCCTGATAATCCAGTATCTTGTATACCAGATCTTCTTTTTTAACGCCGTTAAATTTTATTTTTTTAGTTGCTTTCGCAATGTCCTGAAGCTCAGATAGCTTCATTTCTTTTAATACAGAAATATCAAACATGTATTGTTATTGAATTTTGACTTGAAGGGATGATATACAGTGGGTAGTGTTCCGTCGATGGCCTTCTGCCGTAGAATGAAGTACTTACGGTTTGGTAATGCAATATTACGAATAAAAAATTACCGTACAATAGCAAATATTAAAAAGAAAATTTATTTTTGTACAGCTAAAAAAGCCCATGATACAAAGGATCCAAACGGTTTATCTCGCACTTGTCCTGCTAGTATCGGCAGTTCTGCCATTCGTTTTCCCGCTATGGAAAATTGAAGGCGGCGCCCCGTTCTACTTCATGCAAAGTACCTTGTATACCGCCGGTTTCGGATTGGTAACGGCATTGGCGCTGCTCAGCATCATGACATTTAAAAAAAGGCAGCAACAGTTCGTAATGAACAGGCTGAACATAATATTGAACTTAATTTTACTAGGGTTATTTGTTTATCGATCGCTAAATCTATCCGGAGAAACCCCAGCGGTTTCTGAGAAGGGTATTGGGATGTTCCTCCCTATTGTTTCTATCGTTTTGCTGGTTTTTGCCAACCGCGCAATCAAGAAGGATGAAGATCTCGTAAAATCTGTCGACCGGCTACGATAAGCCTGTTAAACTTAGTTTATTTAGTGCGAAGAAAGTCCGGCCCACAAGCCGGATTTTTTTGTACAAAACTATTTGGGCGTTGCGCTGCGTGCCTGGCGCCGGGCTATCCGCTATATCTTTTGCGGCCTTCGCTGCGCTGCGGCCGCAAAAAGATGCCGCTGCTATCCCTAACGCGGGGCCTGCAGGTTAGAAGTAAAAGCAACGCTTTGTTTGTTGCAAGGTAGCCGCTGACAAGCATCCGATTTGTTGGTAGCATAATGATTATTCCGCTATTCTTGCAACCGACTCATCTGGAAGCTGTTCCATATAAGATTCGCAGTGTCGTGCGTGCTTGATCACTTGACGATGTGATTCCAATCCATGCCCCGACAATCAAATGTGCGGAATTCCCGCATGGAACTTCTTTTAGAATTACGTAGGGATACATTTGCCCCTTCCCTGAAGGTAAATTACAACTTTATCACCTAAATGCATTGAGGGAATACCGCAGTATTTTCGTCGTGCAGAATTAACCGTGAGCATTTAAAATCCGAACGAATGTAGCCATGTCAATGTAAGCATCACCTAACAGCGTCTCCCGCTGTAATCGCGTTCCTATCATCATTCACTGAAAAATTTGCTGCATTGTTTTCAGGTTTGGGCGGCCGACTTTAAATTTTGGCCACAATACCTTTTATGGAGGTATACTGTGTGCCTTGAACCTTGAGCCTTGAACCTTGAGCCTTGAACCTTGTACCTTGAGCCTCGTTTAATGCGCCATGCACTCGGTTCTTCTTTTACTTCTTTCCCAATTCAATCACTTCCAGCTTCTCAATCTTGTGCCCGACAATTTCAAATCGAAGCATCGTCCGCACCTGGTGGAATCCGCTGATGCCTGCGGCGCCCGGATTCATGTGCAAAAGGTTCAGCTTTTTGTCAAACATCACCTTTAAAATATGGGAGTGGCCGCAAATGAAGAGTTTCGGCGGATTGCCGTTGAGTTCGGTGCGAATGTTTGGACTATACTTTCCGGGATAACCGCCAATGTGCGTGATCCAGACATCAACATCTTCGCACAGGAACCGGTTATTCAACGGAAATTCCAGTCGCGCCTTGTCGCCGTCAATATTGCCGTAAACTGCGCGAAGCGGCTTCAGCGCTTTAAGTTTATCCGTGACACTAAGATCCCCGATGTCGCCGGCGTGCCAGATCTCATCGGCCTGCTCGGCATAGCTCAGGATCCGGTCATCAATGTGGCCGTGCGTATCCGAAAGCAGTAGTATTTTCTTCATCTGCAGAAAAGTCTAGCGGAATCAAGACGTACGATCATTCACTTCCTCGTCCTCACCTTTTACTTCAGTGAAAAAATTCACTACAAGGCCAAAAGCAACAAGCATCATCAGTAGAACGCCGAAAATTATATTCTTTTCGCCCCGGCCCAGCGGAAGGATTCCTTGCCAAATAACGTAAAAAAGTATTACGCCATATAGCCGCACGCATTGCCGATGCCATTTGTTTTCAAAAACATAAAGTGGTTTCATAATCTTTGATTTTATGTTAAGCCGGCTCCCAAAGCTCGATTTTATTGCCCTCGACATCCATGATGTGAATGAACTTTCCGTAATCGTAAGTGGCGACATCATCGAGGATCGTGACGCCGTTTGTGCGGAGTTTTTCCACAAGGCCTTCGATATTCTGAACGCGATAGTTGACCATGAATTCTTTCTTGGACGGCGCAAAATATGCGTCACCCGTTTTGAAAGGACACCATTGCGTCGATTCGATCTGTTCGGGATTATCGAGGCTTCTCGACTCGAAGCTCACCGAACCCCATTCGTTGAGTTCAAGTCCAAGATTTTTTGTGTACCATTCTTTTGTCTCCTTCGGATTTTCCATAAAAAAGAAAATTCCGCCTAATCCGGTTACTTTTGGTGTCGCTTCGTTTTTGTTGTCGTTTTGATCCATTTTCATTTTGATTTTGCTGCTCCTAAATTACGAGAATTTGCGCACCAACCAATTCCAATTCAAAAATACGCGTTAGGGCAAGGGAATCGGTAACTCATGCTGGCGGCTGCCGTCTTTCGGACTTGCCTCAAACAAGATCAGCATTAAAGTGGTGTTTTCGCGTTCTTTTTCAACAGCGATTACAAAGTCAAATTTGCCCCACGCCGGCGCTCCGGCATCAGTCATCGAATTTCCACGGATGAGTTCTTTGTGACCGTCTTCGACAACCCAACCAAAATTCGCCTCAAAGATCTGCGCTTCACCGCGAACGCGGAATTTGCTTTTACCCAGCTTTCCAACTGTCACCGCTTTAAATCGCTCGTTGGAATTAACAACCTTTTGCTTTGCGATAGTAGTGGAAGAATGCGGAACAGTCTCTGGTGATTTTTTCACACTATCCTTCTTTTCACCATTGCACGCCGAAAAAATGACGGCCAAAAACGCAATGCAAATCAGGATTAGAGGTTTCAGATTTCTCATACACAAATTTAAGAAAGTAAGTGTCGTTTGAAGCATTTAAATACGAAGCGCTGATTACTTTGTACCTTTGCGCAAACTATTCAACTTTTTGAGATACTTCATCGAATTTGCCTACAACGGCTTGGCCTATCACGGCTGGCAGGTACAACCAAACGCATCGTCGGTTCAGCAGGTGCTCAATCGCGCTTTGTCGCTGGTTTTGGATTTTGACGCGCAAACTACAGGCGCAGGCCGAACAGATACCGGTGTCCATGCCTCGCAAATGTTTGCTCATTTCGATCACGAGGGAATTTCCGATCCTGAATACGTCGTAGAAAAACTCAATTCGTTTCTTCCAAAAGACATCGCGGTAAAACGCATCATCCCCGTTCATGATACTGCGCATGCCCGGTTTGATGCCGTCAAAAGAATCTATAATTATTACATCCACACTTCGAAGAATCCGTTTTTGCAAGGTTTGAGCTGGTTTCAAAAACGACCACTAAACGTTGCGGAGATGAATAAAGCGGCGGCAATTCTTCTTGAGCATACCGACTTCGAATGTTTTTCGAAAGTGAATACGGAGGTGTCGACTTTTAACTGTGCTGTAACAGAAGCGCGTTGGGAGGAACGCGGCGAAAGCCTTATCTTTACCATCGCTGCCGACAGATTTCTGCGAAATATGGTCCGCGCTATTGTTGGAACATTGGTCAATGTTGGACTTGGCCGGCTCGACATTGCCGGATTTGAAGCTGTGATAAACAGCAAAGACCGGAAAGAAGCAGGAATTTCGGTGCCGGCGCACGGACTCTACCTGACAAGCATCGAATATGAGTACATCACTAGCCCTGATGGAAGCGGCATCCTTTTGTAAAAGCTCAAAGGTTTCGAAAACCTTTGAGGTTTCCAAAAGATACAGCGGACAGCAGGAAAAAGCTGCAAAAAAAATCGGCAGCAACTAAACATCATCGAGTGAAAGCAAAAGCATTTGACACGCGCCTTTTCAAGCGTATCCTACAATATACAAAGCCTTACCGGTTGCGCTTTAACGGCGTTATCTTTTTTGCAATATCGCTTTCGGTTTTTGCGGCGTTGCGGCCTTACCTTCTCAAGCAAACGGTTGACGGCTACATAAAAACCCACGATGCACGCGGGCTGCTTTTCTACATCACCATAATGGCAGTCGTCCTGCTGATGGAAGTTTTTTCGCAATTTTATTTCGTCTATTGGGCTAACTGGCTCGGACAGGATATTGTAAAGGACATCCGAACCACAATGTTCAGACATATGCTGAGTTTCCGGATGCGATATTTTGACAATTCACCGGTCGGACAGCTCGTAACGCGGTCGGTTTCCGATATTGAAGCAATCGCGCGGATCTTCAGCCAGGGACTTTTTATGATCATCAGCGACCTGATGAAAATGGTTGTCGTTTTAATTTTCATGTTCTATATGAACTGGAAACTCACTTGGATCGTCGTGGTCGCAATGCCAATTTTGCTGTATATCACGCGGATCTTCCAGCGCAAAATGCAGGTCACGTTCGAGGAAGTCCGAAACCAGGTCGCGGCATTAAACACTTTCGTTCAGGAACGTGTAACCGGAATGCGGATCGTGCAGCTTTTTAACCGCGAAGACATCGAAGCCGAAAAATTTGCGGCTATCAACCAACGCCACAACAAGGCTTGGATAAAAACAATCTGGTACAACTCCATCTTCTTCCCTATCGCCGACATTATTTCGTCGCTCACTTTGGGATTCGTCGTTTGGTATGGCGGACTCAAAATCCTCAATGGCGATCATTTCACCACATTCGGCGACTTGTTTTCCTATACGATGTTCATTGGGATGCTTTTCAACCCGCTGCGGCAGATTGCTGATAAATTCAATGAGATGCAAATGGGAATGATCGCCGCCAACCGGGTTTTTGACATTTTGGACACTGCCGACCAGATTCAGGACAAAGGGCGCATCGTGGCTCCGCATTTCAAAGGAAACATCAGCTTTAAGAATGTCCACTTTGGTTACATTGCCAAGGAAGATGTTATCAAAGGCATCGACCTTGAAATCGCTGCCGGAGAAACTGTTGCGATCGTCGGTGCAACCGGCGCCGGAAAATCGACAATCATCAACCTGCTCAACCGTTTCTATGAAATTCGAAGTGGTGAAATCAGCATTGACGGCGAAAATATCGATCATTATACTTTGGAATCACTTCGGCGCCAGATCGCAGTTGTTTTGCAGGATGTGTTTTTGTTTGCCGATACAATTCTGAACAACATAACCCTAAACGATTCGGCAATTAGCCGTGAAGACGTAATCAAGGCTGCTAAGGCGATTGGCGTGCACGACTTTATCATGAGCCTTCCCGGCGGCTACGATTACAATGTCAAGGAACGCGGCGTGATGTTGTCATCCGGCCAACGCCAACTGATAGCATTCTTGCGCGCCTACGTCAGTAATCCATGTATTCTGATTCTGGACGAGGCAACTTCCTCGATCGATTCGTATTCAGAGGAATTGATCCAGCGTGCGACCGAAACAGTTACCAAAGGGCGGACTTCAATCGTAATTGCACACCGCCTGGCCACGGTCGTCAATGCCGATAAAATTGTCGTAATGGACAAAGGACTGGTCGTCGAGCAAGGCAATCACCAAGAGCTGCTCAACCGTGAAGGCGGCTACTACCGAAACCTGTATTTCTCGCAATTCCTTGTAGAAGAAAAAGGCGAAGCGTAGCACCGTGAATTGCCAGTGCCGGCAGTTCCATTTAAAATAATTGATTAATTTCGCAACTCAAATAAATCATCAGATGAAATACGATATCATTGTTTTAGGAAGTGGTCCGGGAGGATATGTAACTGCCATCAGGGCTTCACAGCTTGGTTTCAAAACAGCCATTGTCGAAAAGGAAAACCTTGGCGGCGTATGCCTTAACTGGGGTTGCATCCCTACGAAAGCGTTGTTGAAATCGGCGCAGGTTTTCGATTACCTGAAGCACGCTGCCGATTACGGGATGACCGTAACCGCTTTCGACAAGGATTTCAGTGCAGTGATTTCGCGTTCACGTGGCGTTGCCGACGGGATGAGCAAAGGAATCCAGTTCCTGATGAAAAAAAATAAAATCGATGTCATCGAAGGCACCGGAAAACTTAAGCCGGGAAAAAAGATCGATGTGAAATCGGCAAACGGTACGGTTTCCGAATTTTCTGCTGATCATATCATAATTGCAACGGGCGCAAGATCGCGCGAATTGCCAAACCTGCCTCAGGATGGCAAAAAAGTAATTGGTTACCGTCAGGCTATGAGCCTTGAAACCCAGCCAAAATCCATGATTGTCGTAGGCTCAGGAGCCATTGGGGTCGAGTTTGCGCACTTTTACAACTCGATGGGAACAGACGTAACCATTATTGAATACCTTCCGAACATCGTTCCGCTGGAAGACGAAGACATTTCCAAACAAATGGAACGCTCGATGAAAAAGGCGGGCGTAAAAATAATGACCGGTTCATCGGTAGAACGAATTGAACTTACCGGCAGCGGAGTGCGCGCTTTTGTGAAAACTGCCAAAGGCGAGGAAACGCTCGAAGCCGAAATCCTGCTTTCTGCCGTCGGAATTAAAACCAACATCGAAAACATCGGCCTGGAAGACTGCGGAATTGCAACAGACCGCGACAAAATCCTTGTCAACGATTTTTATCAAACGAATATTCCTGGATATTACGCGATTGGCGATGTGGTTCCCGGCCCGGCACTGGCACACGTTGCATCTGCCGAAGGTATTACCTGCGTGGAGAAAATTGCCGGTCTGCACGTAGACAAGATCGACTACGGAAACATTCCGGGTTGTACGTATGCCACGCCGGAAATCGCATCCGTAGGATTAACAGAAAAACAAGCGCGCGAAAAAGGATACGAATTGAAAATCGGAAAATTCCCTTTTACGGCGTCAGGTAAGGCAAAAGCTGCGGGAACGCCTGACGGGTTTGTGAAAGTAATTTTTGATGCCAAATACGGTGAATGGCTGGGCTGTCACATGATCGGCGCGGGAGTGACCGATATGATCGCCGAAGCGGTTGTCGCACGGAAACTTGAAACCACAGGACACGACGTTTTGAAAGCAATACATCCGCATCCGACTATGAGCGAAGCGGTAATGGAAGCCGTTGCCGACGCCTACGGAGAAGTGATTCACTTGTAGTTTCAGATTTTATAATCAAAATTTTAGATTGGTTCGCAGTTTAGGTCAATGGCTTAAATCGTGAACCTTTTCTTTTGAACTTATACTTGCCGGTTTTTTTTGCCGCATGTTGCTTCCGATTGAGTCCGCGTTGCTCGTCCTTCATTCATCGTTCGTCATTCGACTTTTGACTTTCGACTTTCGACTTAAAATCGTATCTTGGCATTATATGCTTTAGCTATGAATGAACTGACTACACTTTCTGAAGTCCTCAACAATCTTCGGCTTAAGGGCTACACAACCGACTTCAATGTGGGCGGCAATACGCTGAACAGCACGTCGCATGAATTGGAGCTCCATCCGGATGATTTTGTTGTCGACAAGCATTATCGGTTTGAAGGAATGACCGACCCGGCTGATGAAGCTGTCGTGTATGCTATCTCCTCGAAAAAACACGGCCTTAAAGGCGTGCTTGTAAACGGTTACGGAATTTACAGCGACCCGATTTCAGACGACTTGATGCGAACCTTAAACGAAAAATCCAAAAATGGAAAATAAAATCGCGCTTGTAACCGGCGGAAGCCGTGGCCTTGGTAAAGACATGGCGCTTTCACTCGCAAAGAAAGGGATCAATGTGATTCTGACTTACAATACGAACCGTGAAGAAGCGCAAAAAGTGGTTCGCGAAATTGAATCGAACAAACTAAAAGCTGCAGCGGTACAGTTGGACGTTGCCGATCTTTCGAAACAGCAGGATTTTTTTGATAATGTCGGCGCAGTACTTTCTTCCTGGGAAACCGATCGCATCGATTTCCTGATCAACAATGCCGGAACAGGCGCAACAATACCGTTTATGGATGTTACGGAAGCCGACTTCGACAGGTTGACGAACATTCATTTGAAAGGAACTTATTTCCTCACGCAAAAGGCACTTCGCATAATGAACGACAACGGTGGAATTGTCTTCATTTCATCGGGAACAACGCGTTATTGCGTTCCCGGATATTCGGTTTATTCGCCACTGAAAGCCGCTGTTGAAGTGCTGACGAAGTACATTGCAAAGGAAATGGGCGGGCGTGGAATTCGGGCAAATGTCGTGGCACCCGGACCAATTGAAACCGACTTCAACAATGCTGCCATCAGGAATAATCCGGCAATGAAGCAAAATTTATCGAATATGACCGCTCTGGGCCGCGTGGGCAATGCCGATGACATCGGAAGTGTCGTTGCTTTCCTTTGCACTGAGGACGCAAAATGGATCAATGGCCAGCGAATAGAAGTTTCCGGCGGGCTCACACTTTAAAACTTCACCGGTCGACACCAACAAGGAATAGCGGCAATCGCTGTGAGAATCCAGGTTTGGTGCATTCCTGGGCGTTTTAAAAATATACTCAACTACAGTACAACATAAGATTGCGTTAAAAAAGGAAATAAATCGGGCAATCAATCGTTTAACCCACAACTTGTTCGCAATGAAAGAGGATGATTATATAATTCCGGCACAAACTCAGATTGGCCATGTTCATTTGAAAGTCGCCAATCTGGAACGCGCACTTGAGTTTTATTGCGGCTTGCTCGGGTTTAGCCTGACGACGCGTTATGGTACCGATGCGGCATTTATTTCTGCCGGAGGGTATCACCATCACATCGGACTGAATACGTGGTACAGCAAGAACGGCCCGAAACCGAGTCCACACGCCACCGGGCTATTTCATACGGCAATCCTATATAAAAACCGCGTAGAACTTGCGCAGATCCTAAACCGATTGATAGAGGCCGGATATCCGCTTACCGGAGCTTCCGATCACGGCGTTTCCGAGGCTCTTTATCTTGACGATCCAGATGGTAATGGTGTCGAATTATATTGGGACCGTCCGAAGGAAGAATGGCCTCAGAAAAGCGACGGATCGCTTGAAATGTATACGCGCCCACTCGATTTGGCGGCGCTTCTTGAAGTCCTCAACAAATAGCCTTTTAACTCAAAAAAAAGGGATTGAAAAGACAAAAAAAAATCTTAGATTTACAATTCACCTAATAAAATGCAAAATCGCAATACTGCTTCCGAGCCTATGACAACCGATTCGAAATCCAATGGAAAGGCACCGGAAATATCGTTAGACAGATTGCCTGTCGCAGTTTTTAGCTGTGATACAAAAGGAATTATTACGTACTACAATAACGCCGCAGAAAATATTTTCGGATCGGCACCGAAAATCGGAAAAGATCACTGGTACGATCACCTGAAGATATTCGACAACAATCTGAAAAAAATCACTCCGGCGAATTTTCTTGGAGGCTTTCATGAAGAGCTTTCCGAAGATTCCATCGAAATTTACATCGAACGCACCGATGGCATCCGCTACCATCTTTTATCACAGCCCCAGCCGATGTTCGAAAACGACGGACGGCTGTGCGGTTACATCAATACGTTGATTGAACTGAATGATGTTGATGCGGCGAAAGATTCTAAAGATAATGTCGAAAACAACGCGGAGCGGTATTACAAAATGATTGATGAAATCAAAGAATATTCAATCATTCTGCTTGATGCCGAAGGGACGATTTTGAACTGGAACCAAGGCGCTAAAAAAATCCAAGGTTACAGTTCGAAAGAAATAATCGGTAAAAATTTTAGTGTTTTTTATTCTACTGACGACCGTGAAGAGGCACTTCCGGAAAAGCTTTTGCAGATGGCAGCTGAACGCGGAAATGCTACGCAGGAAGGCTGGCGGGTGAAGAAAGACGGAAGCCGCTTTTGGGGATCGGTGACAATTACAGCGCTCCATTCGGCTAATGGTGAAGTAATCGGGTATTCCAACGTGACAACGGATTTATCCGATTCGAAAGCGGCACAGGAAACGCAACGCCGGCATTTACTTGAGCTGGAACACAAAAACGAAGAACTTAAACGTAGCGAAGAAAGATATCATCAGATGATTGCCGAAGTTGAAGATTACGCCATCATACTTCTGGATACACAGGGAAACATCCTGAACTGGAACAAAGGCGCAGAAAAGATTAAAGGTTATACGCCTGAAGAAGCCGTCGGCCGCCACTTCAGCATTTTTTATCTTGCCGAAGACGTTGAAAAAGGATTGCCGCAATCCTTGATGGCCAAGGCACGGGAAGTGGGCAAAGCTACTCACGAAGGCTGGCGCGTAAAAAAAGACGGTACCAATTTCTGGGGATCGATAGTCATTACGGCGTTGCACGATTCCGAAAACAATATAATCGGTTTTTCAAAGGTCACCCGCGATCTTACCGAGCGTAAAATGCTTGAAGAAAAGCAGGACCGCATCAAAGCGGAGCTACTTTATAAAAATGAACTGCTTCAGCGCAGCGAGGAACGGTACCATAAAATGATTGCGGAAGTAGAAGACTACGCGATTATTTTGCTTGATCTTGACGGTAATATATTGAACTGGAACAAGGGGGCCGAAAATATTAAAGGTTATTCCGAAAAGGAAATAATAGGTAAGAACTTCCGGATATTCTACCTCGAAGAAGATCGAAAGGCGGGTCTTCCCGAAAAGTTAATGGCGACTGCCATCAAGAATAATCGCGCAACACATGAAGGCTGGCGCGTGCGAAAAGACGGAACCCGCTTCTGGGGCAGCATTGTAATCACGGCGCTCCACGACGATGAAAACAACATAATAGGGTTCTCAAAGGTAACGCGCGACCTTACGCAGAAAAAAGAAGCCGATGACCAAATGGTAGCTTACGCACGCGAAATTGAATACCAAAATCAGCAGTTGGAAGAATACGCTTACGTTGCCTCGCATGACCTTCAGGAACCATTGCGCAAAATCAGGATTTATTGCGAATTGCTTGAAAACAGCCTTGACAAGCCTGAAATGGCGCGGAAAAACCTTGATAAAATAACCTCCTCGGCAAGCCGAATGGCGACGTTGATAAAGGATGTACTTACTTATTCGCAACTCTCCCATACCGGAAACCACGTTGTTGAAACCGATCTCGGACTCATAGTAGAACACATTAAGGACGATTTTGCGATGCTGCTGGAGCAACGCAACGGCCAGGTACATCACTCCGGCCTGCAGCCAATTTGCGCAATCCCGATCCAGATGCACCAATTGTTCTCAAACCTGATCAACAATGGGTTAAAATTCTCAGACCGCCAACCTCGCGTGGAAATAGTCGGACAAAAAGTTTCGGGAAAGGATGTTGAACCGTTTGTCAACTACAATCGTGAAAAGGAATATCTGCGAATAACGATCAGCGACAACGGAATCGGGTTTGATCAGGCGTACGAAGAGCAGATTTTTAAGATGTTCCAACGCCTCGACGACCAGCGAAAAGGCACCGGAATCGGCCTCGCACTTTGTAAGAAAATAGTTGAAAACCACCATGGCGACGTTTCGGTCAAAAGCGTCCGCGGCGAAGGCACAACATTCACCATTTTACTACCTGTAAAATAACTTTTTAAAGGTCAATCATTTAGCGTTTATTTTAAAAAAACACCCCAAATAAATTACACTTTAAGTGGTTCATTGTTATTAATGTCTATCTTTGACCTACGCTTCTACGCAGGATAATACATACACTACTTTTTACATGCGAAAGGTTATGCTGTAGTTTATCCTTATTAACCCTATTCTTTTACCGATTAAGCTGTTCTGCTGGTAGTGTATGACCTCTAAACGGCAAGCGCTTAATTGTATGGCTAAAAATCTGTTTTCTACTTTCACCTCAGAGGAAATCAAGAAAGCGTTCAGCGACAAGCTTGTCCGCAACGTTTTAGAGGAAATGCCTGCGGCTATTGCACTGCTTCAGGATGGCGAAAAAACTCCCGATGGAAAACCCTTTTACACTTGCACCTACGCAAACAAAGCGGCTGATTCAATTTCCGGCGAGCATTTGCAGGGACGGCATTTTGTAGAAGACGACGGCTATATTTACGAAAAACTTCAGGGCGTCTCCACGTCAAATGACGGTGCCACATTCATACATAACTGGAATTCAGGCGGTGAAAAATGGTTGCACTTTACTGCGAGTCATCTGAAGAACGGCGTACTACTAACCTTTCTCGACAAAACCTGGATTTCGAACAGCATCAAAGTCGATTCTTCCGATGGAAGCACCGAAACCATAGAGCTCAATCAGAATTTTATCCAGCGCATGGCCAGTGCGACGCCCGACATCATATTTGTGATGGATATCGAAAGCAAGGAAATTATCTTTGCAACCCGCAATATCGCACACGAGTTGGGGTACGATCATAACCAGATCCTTGCAATGGAAAATCCGTTTACCGAACTTGTTCATCCGGAAGATCTTCCTAGAATGCTCGCCCATGTTGATGGAATGAAAAGTGCCGGCGATGGCGAGGTTCGTGAGATCGAATACCGCATGATATCTTCCGATGGCAAAATCAGATGGTTTGAAGACCGGAATACGATTTTCAAAAGGAACAAAAACGGCACGCCAATCCAGAAAATGGGAATCTCTCACGACATTACCGACAGAAAGGCTGCTGATGAGAAGATCAGGCTGCTCAATGAATCGTTGAGGGATAAGAACCGTGAACTCGAAACGGCCAACAACGAACTTAAGACATTCACGACCATTGCTTCCTATGATTATCAGGACATCCTGAAAACGCTCTACACCAATCTTGAGTTCATCATCCTGAAAGATGGCAAAAACCTCAGCAACACCGGTAAAGGCAATCTTAGGAAGGCGCAAACAGCCATTCAAAAAATGAAATTGCTGACCGATGATATCGTTGCACTTTCAAAGATCCAGATTCCGGAGACCAGTCCGTCACGTGTCGACCTGAACGAAGTTGTTTCGGCAGTGATCAACGAACTGGCAGAAAAAATAGCTGAGGCCGATGCCAAAATAAAAATCGGAAGCCTTCCCCTCCTGGTCGGATATCCGTACTTACTCAAGCTGCATTTTTACCACTTGCTGGACAACGCCATAAAATTCCGCTATGCAGGGAAAAGTCCACATATAAACATCTCCTCACGCGTTGAAAAAGTGGAATCGGGCGCGATGCAGCACCATATTTCGGTGAGCGATGACGGAATTGGATTCCCGCAGGACGAAGCCGAAAAAATCTTCCGGATGTTTTACAAACTGCACAAGGAGTACAAAGGCTCCGGGATCGGGCTAACAATCTGCAGGAAAATCGCCGGAATACACAATGGCGAAATAAAAGCAAAAAGCGAGCAAGGTAAAGGCGCAGTTTTCAGCACGTATTTGGAACCCGCCGATTAAAATTTCCCTTTATTGTAAAGTGTTTGGAGCATATCAGCCAAAAGTTCTGGCAACGCGGGTTTGGCGATATAACCGTCCGCGCCGCGTTTCATGGCCTCACGCCTCAGTGCGTCATCATAGCAAACTGTGTAAAGAAAAGTAGGCACCTTTGCCCCAAAAGGATGCTGCTTCAGCTGTTCAATCAGCTCCAGGCCATCAACTTCCGGCATGTTCATGTCAACCAAAATGTAATCAGGCTGGCTTTCCATAACAGTGGCCAGCGCTTGTTCGGCACTGGACGCATAACTGCAGTTAAAAGTTCCCGGAATTTTTTCAGACGCACTGGTCAGAAAATCAAATTCATCCGGGTCGTTGTCGATCAAGAGTAATTTCTTCGGCATGGTCAATTTCGTTTGTCTTAAGTTTGAACTCGACTCTTTATTACGGAATTCCGCAAAAAAAATAATAGTTTGTTTGATTGTATTTTGCCAAGCAGAAGTGTGCCAGACCAGGCCAATGCGACCCCATAAATACGATATTGCAAGATGTATTAGCTCCTCGGGCGAGGGTAATGTGAGACCAAAATTATAACAGTAACTACAACAAAACAAGTACTTTTATTAAAAAAAATATTTTTTTTTATGAAGCACATTATCTTTGCATTAATCCTACTGATATCGCGGACTCAAGGCATTGCGCAAGTCGAAAACAATATTGACAGCCGGTATATTCCCAAGCCGTACGTTGAAATCAGGCATCCGGACTGGAGCAAAAACGCTACCATTTACGAGGCAAACATCAGGCAGTTTACTCCTGAAGGAACATTTAAGGCGTTCGAAGCCCATTTGCCACGGCTTAAGGAAATGGGAATCGATATCATTTGGCTCATGCCGATAAGCCCGATCGGTGAAGAAAAACGCAAAGGAACTGTTGGCAGCTATTACTCGGTTAAGGATTACCTGGCGGTCAATCCCGAATTTGGTTCGCTGGCCGATCTTAAATCCCTGGTGAATAAAATTCACTCGCTCGGGATGCATGTTATCCTGGACTGGGTGGCAAATCATTCGGCTTGGGATAATCCGCTGGCAAAGCAACATCCCGAGTGGTATTCGAAAACACCTGAAGGCAACTTTCAGCCGACGCCGTGGTACGATTGGGAAGATATCATCGATTTTGATTACGAAAATCCCGAGCTGCGGAAATACATGACCGAAGCGATGAAGTATTGGGTGCGCGAGGTGGGCATTGACGGCTACCGATGCGATGTCGCCGGATTCATTCCCATTGATTTCTGGGAAAATGTTCGTTCGGAACTCGATTCCATCAAGCCGGTTTTCATGCTCGCGGAATGGGAATCGCGCGATCTTCACAAAAAGGCATTTGATATGACCTATTCCTGGAGCCTGTGGGATAAAATGCACGCCGCTGCGATCGACAATAAAGGGATTGGCCCGCTGATCGAATACATGGCGCACGATGTGAACACTTTCCCGGCCGACGCCTATAGGATGACATTCACCGAAAATCACGACAAGAATTCGTGGGAAGGAAATCAATTCTCAAACTTTGGTGATGCGCTCGAAGCATCAATGGTGCTAGCCTGCACCGTCAACGGAATGCCGCTTGTTTATAGCGGACAAGAAGCAGGGCTGGACCGCTCGTTAAAATTTTTCGATAAAGATCAAATCGTGTGGAAGCCACATCCATTCGCTAAGATGTATCAGGCTTTGTTCGAACTGAAACACAAGAACCAAGCGCTGTGGAATGGTAGCAAGGGCGGCGAAATGATCCGGATCTTCAATGACAAACCAGCTCAGGTGATTTCATTTTCACGCGAGAAAAACGCCGATCGGGTAATTTCAGTAATCAATTATAGCGCACACCCGGTAACGGTAACACTCGACTTCAAACATCAAAAGGGAATTTACAAGGAACTGTTTTCAGGAAAAACGATAGAATTGCGAGGCAACGACAAAATTACATTCGATCCGTGGAAATACCAGGTTTTTGTAAAGGTAAAATGACCTCAGATTGAAGCCAGCGCCTCAACAAGATAATCAACGTCATCCTTCGTATTGTAATGGCTGAACGAAATCCGGATCGACGGCTTTTTGATGTCTTCTTCCGAAAGAAATTCAGCCAGCACGTGGGATGGCTTCAGACTCCCCGATTGGCATGCACTCCCGCGGGAAACGGCAATTCCCTTCATATCCAGTGAAAACAACAACAGGACCGCCTTTTCTTCACCCATTGGAAGACACGCGTTTACCAGGTTGTAAAAGCTATTTTCGCCATTGATCTTGATACCGGGAAAATGATTTTGCAATTGACCGATCGCGTAATTTTTCAGGTTCGAAACATAAGCACGTTCTTCGGCAAGTAGGCCAAGCGACAGCTCGAGCGCTTTTGCCATTCCGGCGATGTTATGAACCGATTCGGTGCCGGCGCGCAGGCCTTTTTCCTGTTCACCTCCAAAAATCATTGGCTCCATCGGTATCCCTTTTCGGATGTACACGAATCCGATGCCTTTCGGTCCATGAAATTTGTGCGCACTTGCTACGATAAAATCAACCGGAATCTGTTGCAGGTCCAATTCACATTTGCCAACCGATTGCACCGTATCGGAATGAAAATACGCATTGTATTGCCTGCAAATCCGGCCAACTCTATCCAGGTCGAGCACCGTTCCGATCTCATTGTTCACGTGCATTAACGAAACCAGTGTCGGAATTGCCTCGTCAAGCAACAAAGAAAGGTGATCGATGTCGATTGATCCGTTAGCTTTGATTTGCACATAATCAACCCGAATGCCTCGTTCCCGCTCCAACTCTTGCAGTGTATGCAAAACCGCGTGGTGCTCGATCCGGCTTGAAATGATACGGTTGACGTTTAATTTTGCCACAGCATTTCGCAATATCCAGTTGTCGGCTTCGGTTCCGTTTGACGTGAAAATTATTTCCGCAGCCGAACAATTCAGAAGTTTTGCAATGTTCTTGCGCGCAAGTTCAACAACGCTTCTCGCCTGCCGGCCAAAGCTGTGCGATGAGGACGGATTTCCAAAATCCTCGCGAAGTGCCCTCACCATTTCATCGATTACTTCCGGGCGCAACTGAGTAGTCGCCGCATTGTCAAGATATACTTTTCTCATCATTTTATTGGAATAATGCTGATTGCCGTTCCGCCGCCCGGGGCCAGCTTCAAATCAATTTTGGATTTTGAGGTCACTTCGAGAGTGCGTATTTTGTATGATTTCGGATTCTTCTGCCAGTCGGCGTCATTTCCATCTTCGTAGATCTTTGCACTATACTTTTTTCCGGGCGTCAGGAAATCGAGGGGAACGAATGATTTCCGTGCATTTTCATCGGTTATCGCACCCAAAAACCAGCTTTCCTTTCCTTTTGCCTTGCGGGCAATGGTTACATAATCTCCGGGCTCGGCTTCGAGGATTTTCGTGTCGTCCCAATCGATGGCAACGTCGCGAATAAATTGGAAAGCATCAGGGTAACGTTCGTAATTCTCAGGCAGGTCGGCAGCCATCTGCAGCGGAGAATACATCGTGACATAAAGGGCCAGTTGCTTCGCCAAAGTCGTATGTACCTGTTCCTTTTTGCTTTTGTCATAAAAGCTCATTTTAATCTCAAAAATTCCGGGCGTGTAATCCATCGGGCCGCCCAGAAGGCGGGTAAAAGGCAGAATCGTTTCGTGCATCGGCGGATTGCCAACGCTCCAGGCATTGAACTCGTTTCCGCGGGCTGCTTCGGCTGATATGTAATTTGGCCACGTGCGCTGAACTCCCGTCGGACGCGAGGATTCATGCGAATCGACCATGATTTTCCGCTCCGCTGCCCGTTGAGCAACGAAATTGTAATGATTGACCATCCATTGGCCATCGTGCCATTCACCACGTGGAATTATCCGTCCAACGTAACCGGTTTTCACCGAATTATATCCGTTTGCCTTCATAAAATCAAATGCCCTGTCGAGCCTGCGCTCATAATTCGTGACCGATCCCGAAGTCTCGTGGTGCATGATGAGCTCCACTTTTTTATCTTTCGCGTAAGCGGTAACTGCCTTAACATCGAAATCCGGATAAGGCGTCACAAAATCAAAAACCTCTTCTTTCCAGTTGCCAAACCAATCTTCCCAGCCAACGTTCCAGCCTTCGATCAGGACAGCGTCAAAGCCGTATTTAGCGGCAAAATCGATGTACTTTTTTGCATTGGCGGTTGTCGCTCCGTGCTTACCGGTTGGCTTCAATTCACCGGGCGCCGCATTTTGCGCGTTTTGTGAACCGGCATAATCCCACGTTGAAAGTCCGACGTGCATTTCCCACCAGATCCCGACAAACTTCATTGGCCTGATCCACGAAGTATCGTCGATTTTAGAAGGTTCGTTCAGGTTGAGGATCATTTTTGAAGCAAGTACCTGCCGTGCGTCATCGGTCACCATTACCGTTCGCCACGGTGTCGTGCAGGGCGCTTGCAGATAAGCAAGATCGCCAACCGCGGACGGAGCAAGATCAGCAGTGAAAGTAAAAGTTTCGGGGTCGAGAAGCAGGTGCATCACCGGATAATTTACAACCGCGGCCTCGAATATGTTAATGTACAGGTTGTCGCGCGTTTTCATCATCAAAGGCGACTGAACGCGGGTCGTTTTCATCGGGCCTTTGAAGGCGATGCCGTTTTCCAGGTTGAGCTTTTCGGTATTTATTTCCGAAAGCAATGTTTCGTTGTAAGTGTATTCCTGGCTGTCGAAATCGCCGGGAATCCAAAATGCCTTGTGATCGCCGGCAAGATTGAACTGCGTGTTTTCGTGCGACAAGACAAAATAATTCAACTTTTCCTGTGTGGGAAAAACATATCTAAAGGCAATTCCTTCATCAAATGCGCGGAAAACGAGATCCATCTTCCTGCCTGTTTTGCGCTGTATCAGATGTGCCGTCATCTCGTTGTAGTGGTTTCGGATCTGCGCCACTTCGCCTAAAACCGGCTTCCATGTTTCGTCGACCGCATTGGTCGTAGTGCCTGTCAATTCAAATCCGGATGTTAAATCGCCTTGTTTGAGTTCCATTCCGAGATAGCTTTTTTCAAGTACCGGTTTGCCTTTATAGGAAATCATATATGCGGGTTTGCCATCTTCCAAAGCAAATTTCAGCTCAATATTTTTAGACGGTGAATTTAATATTTGGCAATGGACCGCATAAGTTAATAACAGTAAAGAAAGCAGTGCTGCCTTTTTCATCGGATGGGAATTGTGGGAAGTGGCAAAGATAAATAATAAGGAAGAAATCGTCGCCTTTTGGATCTTAAAGCTTTTTGCGGTGCCGAAATATCTTACTTTTGCTTAAAATATTTGATATGAAACGGATATTCGCCTTATTGCTATTTGCGCAATTTATCAATAGCTGTGACGATGGCGACCTGACTGTGGAAACGCTGAATTTTGACTCGGTTGCGGTACAGCGCTGCAGTAATGGAAACGTACTTTATAAATTGGGCACAAACGAAGCCTTAATAATAGAAATCCCCGCGGCGACAGCGCTTATGAACGAACCAACGCCGGTTGGAATGCCACTATCCTACTCGATCGACAACTCGAATCGTGTTATTTACCGAAGCTATAACGGAGCCGTTTCCAGCGAAAGCATCTGCGGAACCATACCTCCGGCATCTCCTGCAGTAACCGCCGAATGGATTGCAACATCGGGAACAATCGAAATTACAACCACGGCCGTCCTTGCGGATAATCCGGCGCTTCCCGGTGGCCAGCGCATTACAGGCTATAAGCATACGATTACATTCAGGAACATCAACTTCGTCAAACCAGACGGCGAGCAGTTGTATGAAACATTTAATTTTGGCGACTATACTTCGACGGTGACGCCGTTGCCATTCAACTTTGACGGAACATTGGAGAAATGTGCCGCCGGAAACCTGATTTTTGATTACGTTGGGACGCAGGCCTTGACACTTATCATCGACCAAAACCTGCTGCAAAGCTCAGTGACTCCGCCAGGTGAACCAAGAACCGGTTTATTAGGTACAACCCAAAATGTCCTTACTTATACTTTATTTGCAAGCGGTCCGTTGACTTCCGATTATTTTTGCACAATTCCAACGCCGGCAACCCCGGCAATTGCCGAAACATGGACGGGAGTCGATGGTGTTGAAGGCGTCAGCGGAATTGTTGAAGTCACTACAACCACAAGCGGAAGTGCCTTTCTGCATGAAATTCATCTGAAGAATGTAACGCTGAAAAAAGGAAATAGTAGCTTTCTGCTGGCGACCGATTATCTTTTCGGCCAGTTGCTGACAGAATAATTATTGCCTGAAGATCAACTCGGTTGCGCCGAGCCCGTATTTCTGATAGTTAGCTTCGCGGTGCGTAAGATTGTCGTATCGGCTGAAGAGCGAATTCAATTCTTCCTTTAGAACGCCTTCGCCTACGCCATGAATGAGGACTATTTTCGGAATCCGGTTGCGGATTGCAAAATCGATATGGCGGCGCGCAGTTTCAACCTGCAAATCAAGGATTTCGAATGAAGAAAGCGATCGGTGGTTTTTAGTCAGCTTTTCGATATGAAGGTCAAAATCGGGCGGCGGAATTTCGCCTCGCACCCGTTCGGTCACGTTCTTTTTCGGGTTTGGAACGTCTTTAAGACGCGAAGCCTGGCGAATTTCAAACATATTGATGTTTTTTAACACCGCACCATCGCTAATCTTCACCAGCTCATGTGGATGATAATTCAATGTAAAACCATCGCCGGTCTCAATTTCAATGTTGTGGTCGGTTACCGAAATAACAACACCCGAAATCGCTTCGTCAAGTACGGCAACATGATCTCCTTCTACAAACATTTTATTCTTTTTAGCCTTGGCTACTAATGCCAAAATTAAGAACTTTGAAAATGCTTTTGCTCAAAATAAGCTTTAATCTTGAAAAATTCATGCTTCCGTGTATGAACAAGTGGCTGTTCGGCTTTGATTGCCCGGGCTGCGGCATGCAGCGATCGATTTCCTTACTGTTGCATGGCCGGTTTACAGATGCCTTTCAAATGTTTCCCGCGATCTACAGCCTCATATTCCTGTTGGTGTTGCTTGGACTTCACCTTACGGATAAGTCTCGCAATTACGAGCGAGCAGTAATAACCGTCGCGATCATCAACGCGCTCGTTATCATAATTTCCTATATTTACAAACTCATCAACTGACTATGGAAAAAAGAAAATTACCCAATGCAACCGCAGTTCTTGTTCTTGGAATCTGCTCTTTTATCGGATGCTGCTGCTACGGAATCGTAGGAATTATCCTGGCGGTTATCGCTCTGGTGCTTGCGTCAAAAGACATGAAACTCTATGTGGAGAACCCTGAGCTCTACATTGACTATTCCAACCTGAACATCGGACGTATCCTGGCGATCATCGGACTTGTAGTCAGCATCGTTTATTTCGCATTCAGCGTGTACATGATAGCCGTTGTGGGAGAAGAAGGAATGCAGTCGTTCCTGGATAACCTGAAGGTAAAGATCGAACACCAGCAAGAAAACCAATAAAAAAAAGCCCTAGATTCAGGGCTTTTCAGATAAAATCAACAGAAACGATTCTATTTCTCGAATTGCTTCAGTGTGCGGATTATGATCGAAACACAGTCGTTCAGCTGTTCCTCGTTCATGACCAAGGGTGGCGCAAAACGGATGATATTACCATGAGTTGGTTTTGCCAGAAGTCCATTATCACGCATTGCGATGCAAATATCCCAAGCTGTTGAACTGTCTTCGGAATCGTTTATTACGACCGCATTCAATAATCCTTTGCCGCGTACCAAAGTCGCGATATTCGATGTGCGAATGTACTCGTTGAGCTTTTCGCGGAAGATATTTCCAAGGTAAACTGCGTTTTCGGCAAGATTTTCATCGCGTACGACTTCAAGTGCAGCAACTGCAACCGCAGCAGCGACAGGATTTCCGCCAAAGGTCGATCCGTGCTGGCCGGGTTTGATCACTTCCATAATGTCGTCATTGGCAAGTACGGCCGAAACAGGGTAAACTCCACCCGAGATCGCTTTTCCAAGTATCAGGATGTCGGGCTTTACGTTTTCGTGATCAACCGCGAGCAACTTTCCGGTACGTGCAACTCCGGTTTGGACTTCATCAGCAATAAAAAGTACATTATATTTTTCACAAAGCGATTTTGCTTTGGCGAGATAACCGTCCGCAGGAACATAAACACCGGCTTCGCCCTGGATCGGTTCAACGAGGAACCCTGCCACATTTTTATCCTGAAGCGCATTTTCAAGCGCATCTACGTCGTCGTATGGAATTTTTACAAATCCGGCGGTGTATGGCCCGAAATTCTTCCTTGCATTCTCATCATTTGAAAATGAAATTATAGTTGTAGTCCTTCCGTGGAAATTATTGTCGCAAACAATGATTTGTGCTTCATGCTCGGCAATTCCCTTCTTTTCGTACGCCCATTTGCGCGTCAGCTTGATGGCAGTTTCAACCGCTTCGGCTCCGGTATTCATCGGAAGGATTTTGTCAAACCCAAAGAACTCCGACATGAACTGTTCATACGGTCCAAGCTTGTCATTATAGAACGCGCGCGAGGTCAGTGTCAGCTTCTGCGCCTGTGCGACCATTGCATTGACAATTTTCGGATGACAATGACCTTGGTTGACCGCCGAATAGGCCGATAGGAAATCGTAGTATTTTTTACCTTCAACGTCCCATACGTAAACACCTTCACCTTTTGACAAAACTACCGGAAGCGGATGATAATTGTGCGCGCCGTACTTGTTTTCGAGGTTCATTATCTCTGCGGATGTGATTTTTTCAGTAGCTGTCATTGATGGGAAATTTAAATTGCTCAAAACTAGATTGTTGGATCAAACGATGCAAAATTAGTCATATTTCTATATATTCGGCGCCTCAACGCGAGCTAAAATTAAGCGGCAAATTGGACATTTTTAGTAAAATCTTAAGTTAAGTAAACATTAAAGCATCGGACACGAAAGCGCGGAAAGAGTTAAATTTGAGTACCTCAATAAAATTGCCATGAAAAAATTAACTACTATTCTCATAGCGTGTTTCTTTCTATTTGCCTGTGCGCCCGAAGACAACCGGTCGATTACGTTCCTTGATGCGCGCGTCAATGATACGATTCATCTGTTCAATACCTTTCACGTCGACTCACACGATTTCACAACACCGGATTACGCTTATACCGAAATCACCGTCACCGCGTCAATTGAAAGAAGCCCGGAGCGCGTAATCGGATTTACTGTCGAGCAATATCTTTTGGGCACCGAAGCCTGTTACTATTTCGTCTATATCGACGACGGAATTTCATATGAAAAGTTCGACGATTCCTTTGTATTTACCGTAGTTGAAAACTCCGCGACCAGACTCCGAGGCATTTTTTCCGGTAAGTTAAAATCACCCCAAACCGGCGAAATCATTAACGTCACGGGCGGAACTTTCGATGTCTTTCACTATTGAGACAAGGTCGCTTCTGACGTAATCTCGGTATTCAGCAGTTTTGAAATCGGACAGTTTTTCTCTGCTTTCTTCACCAATTCCTGAAACTTCTCGTTTTCCATTCCCGGAATCTGCGCGTTCACGGTCAACCTCGAGCTGAAGATGCTTCCGTTTTGCAAATCGATCACACAACGCGTCTCGATTTTAGTCGCCTCCTTGCCTTCTTCCGTTATAAATGCGGAAAGCTGCATTGCAAAGCATCCGGCATGCGCTGCGGCGACAAGCTCTTCCGGATTGGTGCCGTTGCCTTCCTCAAAACGCGAGTGAAATGAATATTGAGTGTTGTTTAAAACGCTGCTTTGGGTTGTCAGTGTTCCCTGCCCTTCTTTGATTGAGCCTTTCCAGACTGCCGTTGCATTTCTTTTCATGATGTTGGAGTTTTTGGTTTGACTTTTAAAAGTACGCCTTCAACCCGTAATCAACGGCGTGAATTTTAAAATGTTTAACATCAATCCATTGCGGTAATCATCTCCTGCAGTTTGAGCGTTGTATTCCAATTGCGAGTAGTCGAAACGACTTTAAGACGGCTTTCGATATAGGTGTTTGTGAATTTTGAATCCGACGCAGAATTTGCAAACCTGATATAAATGTTGCTACCGACAACCTCAAATTCATCCGGTGCGAACTTCTGCACATCGAGCAGCGCCACATTTTCGGCTGAAGGTACAGCCGATAAAAACACGACGTAAATCCGCTTCGTCCCGCTTTCCTTCTCGTGCGAATAAGGATTGTTTGCAATTGCCTTTTCAATATCGGATTCATCCAAAATAATCACGCCCACATCAAAACCATAATCCTTTTTGATGAGGCTGACAATCGATTTTTGAACCCATTCGGCGCTGGATGACTTGCTTTTAAAAACAATATTTCCGCTTTGGATATACGTTTTCACACTCTCGAATCCGCTACGTTCCATTTTCTGGCGCAGGTCTTCCATTTTGATGATTTTGTGTCCGCTGACATTGATTCCGCGCAGTAAGGCAATGTATTTTTTCATAATTGTACGTGAGCCGTGAAGTTACCAAATCTGCCGATTATTTTCTACCGAAATGACTACTTTTGCGCCATGTCAAGAAAAAATACCGATAAGCTCGTTTTTTATAATATTAAAGTCACCGATGCCGGCGCGAAAGGCGTATCTGTGGCAAAGGCACCCGACGGAAAAGTGATTTTCATTACCAACGCGGTCCCAGGCGATGTCGTTGATGTGCAGACATTCAAAAAACGTAAGGCCTACTACGAAGGGAAAGTCATCAAAATTCACGAGTTTTCCGAATTTCGCGTTGATCCGCCGTGTATTCATTTCGGCATTTGCGGCGGATGCAAATGGCAAAACATGGAATATCGCCAGCAGCTGAACTTCAAGCACAATGAAGTTTACAACCAGCTCAAGCGCATTGGTAAAGTCGACTTGCCCGAATTTGAGCCGATTCTTGGCTCCGAAAAGCAATATTTTTACCGCAATAAAATGGAGTTTTCGTTTTCCGATAGCCGTTGGCTTACCGAGGACGAAATAGGAAGCGATGGCGAGATCGACAACCGGAATGCGCTCGGATTTCATATTCCCAAAATGTGGGACAAAATCCTCGACATCCAGAAATGCCACCTGCAGGAAGATCCGTCAAACGCAATCCGGAACTCCCTCCGTGAATTTGCCAAAGCCAACAATCTCGAGTTCTTCAACCCGCGCCACCATTCGGGGCTCCTGCGCACGATGATGATCCGCACGGCATCGACGGGGGAAATTATGGTGTTGATTCAGTTCTTCGACGACAAACCGCTGGAGATCGAACAGGTGATGCAGTTCCTTTCCGATTCTTTTCCGCAGATCACATCGCTGCTTTACGTAATCAACCAAAAGCCGAACGATACGTTGTACGACCAGGAAATCATTCTTTACAAAGGACGCGATTTCATCCTTGAGGAAATGGAAGGTTTGCAGTTCAGCATCAGCGCCAAATCATTTTATCAGACGAATTCGGAACAGGCCTACCGACTTTACAGCATTGCCCGCGATTTCGCCGGACTCACCGGCAATGAAACCGTTTACGACCTTTACACCGGAACCGGGACTATTGCACAATTTGTTTCCCGCAATGCGAAAAAGGTCGTGGGCGTTGAAGCCGTTCCGCAGGCGATAGAAGACGCGCGCGAAAATGCCAAAAGAAATAACATTACCAATTGTGAATTTCTCGTTGGCGATATGAAAGACGTTTTTAATGATGATTTTCTGAAAGTGCACGGCAAACCGGACGTGATTATCACCGATCCGCCGCGTGACGGAATGCATAAAGATGTTGTTGACCAGCTGCTGCGGATTGGCGCCCCGAAAATCGTTTATGTCAGTTGTAACGCCGCAACACAAGCGCGTGACCTCGCGATCCTTGATGAAAAATACAAGGTGGAACGCGTCCGCCCCGTTGATATGTTCCCGCAAACGCACCACGTTGAAAATGTCGTACTTTTGACCAAAAGGTAAAAAGCCAATGAAAAAAATTGTTTTCGCCTCGCTCCTTTTACTTCTGGTTGGCGCTGTTTTCTGGAATTGTGAAAAAGACGATATCTGCGATGAAAGCACGGCAACGACGCCGCGAATTGTTTTATCCTTTTATGACATCAACGATCCGACAACGTTGAAAAACGTCAATTCGCTGGCAATTACCGGCGAAGGCGTCACGGATCCAATCGGAACATACAGCGCTGTGAGCACGATAAAGCTTCCATTGAAAACGACCGACGACATAACCCGTTATTCGCTCGTGCTAAACAGTACCGACGCGACTTTTTCCAACTCAGATAACCTCGAATTCAACTACGCACGCAACGACGTTTATATTTCACGCGCTTGTGGATATAAGACATTATTCAACCTTGACCCGGTGATTCCGGTTGTCAAAACAGATCCCGTCGCCGATGGTTTTTGGATTCAGAACATCACGGTAAACCAAGCCAATATCAACAACGAAGATGAGACGCACGTCAATATTTACTTTTAGTCTGTTTCTTTTGGTTGTCTCTGCTTCAATCGGTCAGACAACAAAGAAAGACACTGTTCCGGTGAAGACCGAAAGGTACGGAATACGCGTTGGCGCCGATCTTTATAAGTTGGCACGATCGGTTTACGATAAAGATTACAAAGGAATTGAACTCGTTGGCGATTACAGGCTGACACGAAAGTTTTATCTCGCCGCTGAACTTGGAAACGAAAACAAGACAACCGATGATGCGCGGCTGAATTTCACTACCAAAGGCACGTTCCTTAAAGCGGGTTTCGACTACAACACCTACGAAAACTGGCTCGATATGGAAAACATGGTTTACGTTGGGCTTCGTTACGGCGTAAGCAGCTTCAGCCAGGAATTGAACAGCTACAAGACCTACAACACAACGCCTTATTTTGGCGAAATGCCGGATATTGTGGCGGGTCAAAAGTTCAGCGGACTCACCGCAAGTTGGGTTGAAGTGGTCGCTGGAGTGAAAGTCGAACTTTTCCAGAATTTTTATGCCGGATTCAGCGCGAGGTTGAACCGGATGGTTTCAAACAAACAGCCTTCAAATTTTGAAAACCTGTATATTCCGGGATTTAACCGCACCTACAGCGGTGATTTTGGCGTCGGCTTTAATTACACGGTTTCCTATTTTATTCCGCTTTACAAATCGAAAGTCAAACCAAAGGAAAGCGAACAAAAACCAAAAAAATAATTGAACAGGATAGTTGGATTGAACGTTCCGCAACTGCTCATCTTATTGCGATTGATTCTCGCGCCGATAATGGTCGTTATCGCATGGAAATTTCAAGAGATTGCGCCGATGCTCCTGACTGTATTAATGTACATCGGACTTCTCTCCGACATTTTCGACGGAATCATCGCACGAAAACAGAACCTTTCAACCGAGAAACTGCGTCGGCTTGATAGTCAAACCGATCTTATTTTCTGGATTGGCGTCGGTGTTTGCTGTTGGCTTCTTCGTCCCGAGATTGTTTTACGGCACAAATATGAGATTGGGATTGTGATCGTGCTGGAAATGCTCTGTTACCTGACAAGCATCGTCAAATTCGGAAAAGAAACCTGTACGCATGCCTTTCTTTCAAAAATCTGGGGAATAACCCTGCTTGCGGCTTTTACCTCGATGATCGGATTTAATCATGACGGCGTATTGTTCACATTGATGTTCGTCATGGCGTGCATTTCACAACTGGATGTGATCTTGATCGTGTTGATCCTTCCAAAGTGGCAGCACGACATTCCGAGTTGCTATCATGCAATGCTAATACGTAAGGGAAAAACATTCAAAAAGAGCAAACTGCTGAACAGTTGATTACTTTATTTCGCGGATTCCTTTAATGAAAAGCCACTTTACGAACATTTTGTCACCTGTTTTTGTCTTTACGGCCTGGAACTTTGGCGACAGCAGCGTTCCCACCACAAATGCAGTCACCGGAATCCAGATTCCCTGCAGATGGGTATATTCGTCGATGAGATAGCGAAAGGATAAGAAAAGGGCGGCAAAACACACCAATTGGTAGATCAGTGCTTTGGTTTGTAAGTTCATAGTTGTTCGTTTTCTGAATTGAATTTTGCGCGTTTGCTTCCTTCGTACATTTCAAACTTCACAAATCGCGTTTCGATGCTGCCGTTGAACAATTTGATTTTACGCGAAGGTTTCAATCCGACGTATTTGAGCGCTTCGAGGTTTCCGGTAATAAACCATGCGTTGGTATTCGGATAACCTTGCTTTAAAGTATCGCCGAGCTCGCGGTAAAAACGTTCCAGATCGATATCCAAACGTTCGCCATATGGCGGATTAAAAACCATATGCAGCGGACCGCGGGTTTCTTTTTTGGTGTCGAAAAAATTACGTTCGTGGATTGTTATGTATTCCGAAAAGTTCGCGTTGGCAATGTTGTCTTTTGCCTTGGCCACTGCGGAAGGCGCTTTATCGTAGCCCGAAATGGTATAATGAAATTCGCGCACTTTCTTGAGCAGTGAATCCATTATGGTATCGAAAAGTGCGTTGTCCCAGTCTTTCCACTTTTCAAACGCAAATTCCTTCCGATTGATATTTGCCGGGATATTGCACGCGATCATTGCGGCTTCGGCCAGGATTGTTCCGCTTCCGCACATCGGATCGAGGAAATCGCCTTGTCCGTCCCAACCCGAAAGCAGCAGCATACCTGCCGCCAGGACTTCATTTATCGGAGCTATATTCGTTGCCGAGCGATAACCGCGGTGATTGAGCGGCGCGCCTGAAGTGTCCAACGCAACCGAGCATTGTTCACGATCGATATGCAAATTGATCCGCAAATCGGGATGGTCTTTTTCTATCGATGGGCGTTGGCCGGTCCGGGTGCGGAACTGGTCAACGATTGCATCCTTTGCCTTGAGCGCCGCAAATTGCGAATGGCGGAAATAATCCGAATGTACCGTCGCATCAATGACAAATGTATCGGAAGCGTCCATATAGTTTGACCAGTCGACGGCCGAAATCCCGCGATAAAGATGATCTTCATGCGTCGCACGGAACTGGTGAATCGGCATCAGGATCTTCAACGCCGACCGGAGAGCGATATTTGCCTTGTACATAAAGCCTTTGTCGCCTTTGAACTGCACCATCCGCACGCCCATTGAAACATCCTGCGCGCCAAGCGCACGAAGCTCGGCAGCGAGAATCTCCTCAAAGCCGAAAAATGTCTTGGCGATCATTGTAAAATTATTTTCCATAGTCGAATGGGGCGGTTGTGGTTAACTCGGCAAAAATAAGTTAAATTTGCGGGTGAGGAATCCTTGACCAAAATTAAATGCCCAACACCGAAAAGCACCAGCAGGAACAACAAAACGATTCAGGAAAATGGTACGCATCATGGTTCGATACGCCCTATTACCATATTTTGTACAAAGATCGTGACAATGCTGAGGCACAGCTTTTCATGGATAACATTACCCAGTATCTGAACCTGCCGGATAATGCGAAGATTCTTGACCTTGCCTGCGGAAAAGGCCGCCATTCGGTATACCTGAACAAGCTTGGATACGATGTTACTGGTGTCGACCTTTCGGAGAACAGCATCGCGGAAGCCTCAGAATTTGCCAATGAAAAGCTCCATTTTAAGGTTCACGATATGCGCGAGCCAATGAATGAGCAGTACGATGCGATATTCAATCTTTTTACCAGCTTCGGTTATTTTGAAAATGACGAGGATAACTATAAAACGCTAAAATCGATTTGCAAAAGCCTTTCGGAATACGGTTTTGGCGTTATCGACTTCATGAATGCCGAGAACGTGATCGCCAACCTGGTTCCTGAAGAGACAAAAACCGTGGAAGGAATTGACTTTCACATAAAGCGTTTCGAGCTCGACGGTTACATCATCAAAGAAATCGATTTCGAAGTTCAGGGCCGCCGGCACCACCACGTTGAAAAAGTTCGTGCACTCACACTCTCCGATTTTGAACATTTGATGGAATCGGCAAACATCAACCTGCTCGATGTTTTTGGTGATTACAAGTTACACAAATTCAGCAGGAAAGACTCCGAGCGATTAATAATGATATTCAAATAATGAATTACCTTCTGCCTCTTCTTGCGGTTTTGGCGGGTTATGTCATCGCGTTATTGCTGCGTCCAGAGGGCAAAATGGGACTTCGGATGCTTCTCGCTTTTAGCGGATCGTTCTTGCTGTCGCTGACCGTAATGCATCTTTTGCCGGAAATTTATGAAAGTCACGATCCGAAAATCGGGATTTTTATAATGGTCGGGATATTGTTCCAGATTATTTTGGAATTCTTTTCCAAAGGCGCAGAGCACGGACATGTTCATGGCCACCCGGAAATGCGCACAATCCCATGGCTGCTTTTCATCAGTCTTTGCATCCACGCGTTGCTCGAAGGATTTCCCGTCAGTCGTCACGGGCATCTCGCCCTCGGAATTGCTGTCCACCACTTTCCAATAGCGATGATCCTGACCATTTTCTTTGTGAATGCACGCCTCGACAAGCTTTCGATCCTTGGTTTTATGTTCGCTTTTGCACTCATGACTCCGCTGGGAACCGCGATCTCGGCCTATTTCCCGATGATAAGTGCTTACTATACGCAAATCACCGCGATCGTCATCGGAATACTTTTCCATATTGCATCAACGATTATTTTCGAAACTACCGAAGGCCACAAATTCAACATTGCAAAAGTGTCCATGATCATTCTTGGGATTGTTCTCGCTTCGATGCTTTGAAAACGAAAACGTTGGGAAATCATGCGGTAAAGGCTCATCGTTACTGGTTTTTACCGACAGACCTTTGAGGTTTTAAAAACCTCAAAGGTCTACGCCAACGAAACTGAAATTTAGAAAAATCAGTTATTGTTTTGGCCGTTGCCTTGCTCCCGCCGTGCGCAAATGTTGGCGCTTCGATAAAGCAGTCTGCCCGACTGTTTTTTTTCACACATTGGCCCGGCCGGGCTTTCCGCTGTACCTTTTTCACAATCTGCCGCCGGGTATTTTTTCCAGTCAGAAAAAGGGTGCCGCTACAATCCCTAACGCGGGTTTTTTGCGCGAAATGAGCATCTATTTTGCCGGCCAAACCGTATATTTGTAAGGCAAAAAAACGCTATGGATTTCACAAAGACAACCGAACAGCCTTCGCATTATCAAAACCTCGAAAAAATGTCGGTTGCCGAACTGCTGGCAAATATGAACCGTGAAGACCAAACCGTTCCACTGGCGGTCGAAAAAGCACTACCACAAATTGAAGCGGTTGTTTTACAGATTATTGAAAAACTCAGTAACGGTGGACGTCTCTTTTATATCGGCGCAGGAACTTCTGGCCGGCTCGGAATTGTTGATGCTTCAGAATGTCCACCCACTTTCGGCGTTCCTTTCGACCTTGTTAACGGAATCATCGCAGGCGGTGACCGGGCAATCCGCCGCGCGGTCGAAAATGCTGAAGACGATACTGCCCAGGCGTGGAAAGACTTACAGGAATACAATATCTCAAACAATGATGTCGTGATCGGAATCGCCGCTTCAGGAACGACGCCGTATGTTGTGGGCGGACTCGAAGCATGCAACAAAAAGGGAATCATAACGGGTGGTATAACTTGCAACGAAGGAAGCCCTGTCGCACTCACGGCGCAGTTTCCGGTAGTGGTTGTAGTCGGGCCGGAATTTGTCACCGGAAGTTCGCGAATGAAAGCCGGGACTGCCCAAAAACTCGTGTTGAATATGATTTCAACAACTGCAATGATCCGGTTAGGACGAGTCAAAGGCAATAAGATGGTCGACATGCAGCTCAGCAACAACAAGCTGGTAGATCGTGGCGTGAAAATGATCATGGACGAAATTCCCGTCTCGTATGATGAGGCTGCCAAGCTGCTTGAAACCCACGGGAGCGTCCGAAAGGCAGTCGATAGTTTTGCTTCAGAAAACCCAAATCTTTGATCATGGCCGACAAAAACATCCTGAACAGAGGAATAAAATACTTGGTATGGGCCGTACCGCTTTTCTTTATCGGGCCGTCGATCATCCACAGCGCATTCAAAAATCAAGGCCATGTTCTCTTCATCCCGATTTTGGGAATTGGCGCCGTGATCTGTATAATGGCCACAATCCTGATGTTTCGCGGATTGCGTACAATCGTTAAAAGTTTATTCGGAGATTAAATGGAAACAAATGCAAATTACCTCGAAAGTGTAATAAAGCTGTTCAGTTACTATAAAGCCCTGGCCGAAAAAGCAATCGACCAGCTTGAGCCTGACCAACTTTTTGTCACGGCAAATGAAGACAGCAACAGCATTGCCGTCATCATGAAACATCTCGCCGGTAACATGCGATCGCGGTGGACCGATTTCCTTACCTCCGACGGTGAAAAACAGTGGCGGAACCGCGATGGCGAATTCATTGAAGAACCCCAGGAAAAGTCAGCATTGATGAGTGACTGGGAATCGGGGTGGAAGTGCCTTTTCGAGGCACTGGAAAACCTTTCGCCGGAACAACTGGATCAAATTGTTTACATCAGGAATGAAGGCCATACCGCCGCTGATGCCAGCAACCGGCAGCTCGCGCACTATCCGTACCATGTTGGCCAAATAGTATTTTACGCAAAAATGCTTAAAAACGGAGGTTGGAAAAGCTTGTCAATTCCGAGGAACGCGTCGGCCAGCTACAATAAGGATAAGTTTTCAAAAGAAAAATCGGTCCGCCATTTCACCGACTCTGAAATCGGAGATCGGAATGCGAAAGAAGAACGACAATAATCGTTAATCCCCGACGCACGGTTTTACTACGAGAAAGCACGAAATGGCGAAAACACAAGGAAAATTTAATAATTAAGAGTTATCGTTAATGAAAAAAGTATTGTTGACCATTTTGTGCGGTTTCTTACTGATGTCGTGTTATGAAGGCGAGCGCAACTGTAGTGATTTTAAAAATGGAAAATTTCGTTTTGAACACGATGTCAATGGGGTGAAGAAAGTCACCATTTTTGAGCGGCGTGACAGTCTCGAAATTGGAACCTATGAAGGTAAAACCGATACGGCGATCGTTCGGTGGGTCAACGATTGCGAGTATGTTTTGCGCAAAAAAAATCCGAAAAACATGGCGGAAAGAAAGGCGATCGCCATGAAAATATTGACTACCTCAAAAAATTCGTATACCTTTGAATTTGGCGTTGTGGGCAGCAATACCAAGCAGCAAGGCACCGCAACAAAACTGAATTAAACTCACGATTAATGGAGATATTTCTCAATCCGAATGCATGGATCGCCATGCTCACGCTTACTTTTCTTGAGATTGTGCTCGGGATCGACAACATTATCTTCATATCAATCGCGACGGGAAAACTTCGGGAGGAAAGACGCAAAAGCGCAACGAAGATCGGTATGTTTCTGGCGATGTTCATGCGTATCGCACTGCTATTTGGCATTAGCCTTTTGATACACATGAGAGAGCCTTGGATGATAATTCATGAAAGCTGGTTTTCAGCAAATATTACCGGCGAAAGCGTCATTTTGTTGCTGGGTGGACTTTTCCTGTTGTACAAAAGCACCACTGAAATACGTGAGAAAGTTGAGGAGAAAGGTCACGAGGAACGTGAACTCAAACGTACTGCCACCCAATCATTTGGAAAGGTTATTTTCCAGATCATCCTGATCGATATTGTCTTTTCGTTCGACAGCATCCTGACTGCAGTCGGAATGACCAACGGAATCCATGGCGCCCTTTATATAATGATTGCGGCCGTTGTGATTTCGGTGTTGATTATGATGCAATTTGCAGTGCCTGTTGGGAAGTTTGTCAATAAACATCCGTCGATACAAATTCTTGGACTCTCATTCCTGGTACTGATCGGATTCATGCTGCTGACCGAAGCGGCGCACCTTTCAAACGCATCTTTCTTCGGAAACCACGTTGAAGCGGTGCCAAAAGGATACCTCTATTTTGCGATCTCTTTTTCACTGTTGGTAGAAGTCCTGAATATGAAAATGTTCAAGAACAAAAAGAAACAAAAGGGCTAATGCCGACCTTTGAATTGGTGTTAATGAAATGACAAATCAGTTCAATTAGCCGATTTTATTGAATAACTTTTCGTAGGATTTAAAAAGAAAAACTATGAAAACGTTCGTGTCAATAATCGCAATCGCCGCACTTTCAATCTCGTGCCGGGATACCGCCGGCAAAGCCGAAGTCTACCAGGACAAACAGGCGACAATCGATTCGATGAAAACTGTAGTCGAGCAACAAAAAGTTGAACTCGCCAAGCAAAAAACAATCGATTCGATGAAATTAGTCATGCAAACCCAGGAAAAACAAAAAACAGTAGTCGTACATCACCATGATGGCGGCGCAACTACAACTACAACCGAAACAAAACGCAAAGGCTGGAGCGGCGCTGCTAAAGGTGCAGTCATCGGAGCCGGTGTCGGTGCGGTAACCGGCGCCGTAATCGATAAAAAAAACCACGCCGAAGGCGCAGTGATCGGTGGACTCGCAGGCGCAGGCGTCGGAGCCGGAACCGGAGCGGTGATCGATTCAAAAAAGAAAAAGAAATAAACTTGAAGACAATAAAAAAGCCACCAAATCGGTGGCTTTTTTTATCAGAATAATGTAATCTGGCCTTCTTCGTCAACCTGCGGAGTCTCGATTGAGTCGTCGCTCAAAGGTTGCGCCTCAACGTCCATTTCCGGCTCGTCGGGAATGATTTCCTCCGGCGCTTCATAAGGTAACGATTCGAGCAGATTGACCTGCTTCAGCTTATCGCTAGTGAGCTGATTGCCCAAGGCTTTTATACCCTTCACAGCAATAAATGCTTCGAGGTCGACTTTCAGATTTTCTTTTTGGATTCCCTTTACTTTTGCAAATACAAGCTCGGCTACCGGCCGGTAATCCGTCGAAACGATCTCAAGTTGTGAGTTTGGATGTTCCGAAATAAATACCTCTTCCCTGCCCTCGCTTTCGACCAAAAAGCGCTTCACGTAATATTTCTGCTTTTCACCATCAAAATAGATCGCCGAAATCGGTTTGTTTGGATTCCACTTTTCAAGGATGATCATATCCGCATCAAAATGCGTCGTCAGCTCCGGAGTTATGGTCTTGAGCTTCCCGGTCTGGCTGATAAGAAGTAGCTTGTCATTTGGCCTGAACTCACCCAGCAATTCACCGCGCCCGTCAACATTCAATTTTTGTACAGTATCGTCAAACCAGATCTTTCTCGGCTTCAGTGTCGAAATTCCCTTTTCCTTGAGCTCGATCTTTTTGATTGGATACTTGGTCACCAGGTTTCCTTTTGACGCCCGCCCCTTGATCATGATGTCGGCAAAATCGATATCGAATTTCAGCTTTTTAATGCTTCCAACCTGGCGCAGCAAAACGGTAATGACTTCGGCCTCGCCATTCGGATTGCAAGACATGTAAAGAATCTGCGAACCTTTCGTTTCATTCGTCAGATCATACGGCTTATCGCGCGTAACGCCGGAAACATTGAACCGTTTAATGTACGCCGGCCCCGATTTTCCATCGCGGTAAACCATATTGTATATTGTCCGACGATCATTCTTGTCGAACACCGCAACATGGATAATGTCTTTTCCGACAAACGTTTTTGCGTCAACCTTCGTGACCATCATCGTTCCGTCGCGAAGGAAAACGATCACGTCATCAATATCGGAGCAATCGGTAACGTATTCGTCCTTTTTCAGGCTCGTTCCGATAAATCCTTCCTCGCGGTTGACATACAATTTGGTATTCCGAAGGACAACTTTTGTTGCTTCAATGTCGTCGAAAATTCGGAGTTCGGTCTGTCTTTCGCGGCCTTTTCCGTATTTCTCTTTTAATTTGGTGAAGAACGCAATCGCAAAATCGGTGAGGTGTTCGAGGTCGTATTTTACCTGTTCGATATCGCCTTCAAGCGCTTCGATCTTGTCCTGCGCCTTATTGCTGTCGAATTTCGAAATCCGCATGATCCTGATCTCGGTCAGCCTTAAAATATCTTCCTCGGTGACGGCGCGTTTCAGGTGTTTGATGTGCGGTTTCAGGCCTTCATCGATTGCCGAGATCACGCCTTCTCTTGTAGTTTCTTCTTCGATCAGCCGGTATACCCGCTTCTCGATAAATATCCGCTCCAGCGAAAGGAAATGCCAATGCTCTTCCAACTCGCCGAGGTGAATTTCAAGTTCGCTCTTAAGTAATTCAACAGTTCGCCGGGTCGAAATCCGAAGCATATCCGAAACCCCGATGAAAAGCGGTTTGTGATTTTCAATCACGCAGCCAAGAGGCGCCACCGATGTTTCACACGCAGTGAAGGCAAATAGCGCGTCGATGGTCTTATCGGGCGAAACTCCAGGAAACAAGTGAATCAGTATCTCGACCTCCGCGGCCGTATTGTCTTCGATCTTCTTGATTTTGATCTTGCCTTTTTCATTGGCCTTCAAAATGCTGTCGATCAGCGAAGACGTGTTTGTAGAAAACGGAATCTGAGTAATGACGAGCGTATTCTTGTCGAGCTGGCTGATTTTTGCCCTGACCCTGACGCGACCGCCGCGCATTCCGTCGTTATATCCTGAGATGTCCGCAATTCCCCCAGTCTGGAAGTCGGGAAACAACTGGAACGTTTTCCCTTTCAATATCTTGATCGACGCATCGATAAGTTCATTAAAGTTGTGCGGCAATACTTTGGTCGACAATCCAACCGCGATGCCTTCTGCGCCTTGGGCTAACAGCAACGGGAATTTCACCGGAAGATTCACCGGTTCCTGGCGCCGTCCGTCGTACGAAGCTGCCCATTCGGTAATTTTCGGACTGTACAAAACCTCGAGCGCAAACTTGGAAAGCCGCGCCTCGATGTAACGCGAAGCCGCCGCGCCGTCGCCCGTCAGGATATTTCCCCAGTTTCCCTGGGTATCGATCAGCAAATCCTTTTGGCCAATCTGGACCATGGCATCGGCAATCGATTGATCGCCATGCGGATGGTATTGCATCGTATGGCCAACCACATTCGCTACTTTGTTGTAGCGGCCGTCGTCCAGTTCCTTGAGTGAGTGCATGATCCGGCGCTGGACCGGCTTAAATCCGTCCTCGATCGCAGGAACCGCACGCTCCAAAATCACATACGAAGCATAATCGAGAAACCAATCCTTATACATCCCGGTGACTTTCGTGATCGTGTCATTGGGATCTTCGTTGTTCTCGTAAAAGTGGCCTCCGGTGTTGCCGTCAGAGATGTTGAAATTTTCTTCTTCGTCCATTTTTTACGCTTTTTTGGCGTGCCGGCGTATCGGCACCTGTCAAGAAAAATTATTTTTTCACGCCGTCAGGCTGTTCGCTTCAATCTTTTCCGCATTCGCTCGAAAAGGATTTTCACTTTCATCCTTCACGCAGCCTCAGTACTGTAAACCCTTAACCGTCAACTTGTCTCACCCTTCCATCACATCCAGTTCCACCTTCAAATTGTTGATGATGAAATCCTGGCGGTCGGGCGTATTTTTACCCATATAGAACGACAGCAGCTGCTCGATCGAAGTCGCATGGTCGAGCATAATCGGGTCGAGCCGGATGTTTTCGCCAATAAAATGCTGGAACTCGTCGGGCGAGATTTCTCCCAATCCCTTAAATCTCGTGATTTCAGGCTTCGGCTTGAGCTTTTCAATCGCTTCGCGCCGTTCTTCGTCAGAGTAGCAATAAATGGTTTCTTTCTTATTTCTCACGCGGAAAAGCGGTGTCTGCAAAATATACAAGTGGTTTTCCTTGATCAGCTCGGGAAAGAACTGCAGGAAAAATGTGATCAATAAAAGCCGGATGTGCATTCCGTCGACATCGGCATCGGTCGCGATCACAATGTTGTTGTAGCGAAGGTCGCCCAGATCTTCCTCGATGTTGAGCGCAGCCTGCAAAAGATTGAACTCCTCATTTTCGTACACGATCTTTTTGCTCATCCCATACGAATTGAGCGGCTTTCCACGAAGGCTGAAAACGGCCTGCGTGTTCACATCGCGCGATTTCGTGATCGATCCCGAAGCCGAGTCGCCCTCAGTAATGAAAAGCGTGCTCTCAAGGCTTTTCGGGTTTTTCGAATCGGTCAGGTGAACGCGGCAGTCGCGCAATTTTTTATTGTGGAGGCTTGCCTTTTTGGCACGGTCGCGCGCCAGCTTCCTGATTCCCGAAAGTTCCTTGCGCTCGCGCTCTGCCTGCAAAATCTTGCGAAGCAAAAGATCGGCGGTTTCCGGGTTTTTATGCAGGAAATTGTCGAGTTTGTTCTTGATGAAATCGTTGATGAACGTCCGCACTGAAGGCAAATCCGGACCCATATCGGTCGAGCCCAATTTGGTCTTCGTCTGTGATTCAAAAACCGGCTCCATAACTTTAACGCTGACCGCACTAACAATCGATTTTCGGATGTCGGACGGCTCAAAGCCTTTGTTGTAAAATTCGCGGATCGTCTTGACGAGCGCCTCGCGAAAAGCGACGAGGTGCGTTCCGCCCTGGGTCGTGTTCTGGCCGTTTACGAATGAATGGTATTCTTCGGAATATTGTGATTTGCTATGTGTGAGCGCAATCTCGATATCGTCACCCAGCAAATGGATCACCGGATAAACCATGTCGTCCTCGTTGATGTTTTCCATCAAAAGGTCTTTCAGTCCATTATCCGAATAGAATTTCTCGCCGTTGTAAATGATCGTCAGACCCGTATTCAGGTAACAGTAATTCTTGAGCATCCGGATGACATATTCATTCCGGAACTTGTAATTCTTGAAGATTGCTTCATCAGGAGTGAAAATGACTTTCGTTCCCTTGCGCTTGGTGGTTTCGACAACCTCTTCTTCAATGGTCAGGTTTCCCGCAGAAAATTCGGCAGCCTTTTGTTTGTCGTCCCGCACCGATTCGACACGGAAATAATTCGACAACGCGTTAACGGCTTTCGTACCAACACCATTCAATCCAACCGATTTCTTAAAAGCCAACGAATCGTATTTTCCACCGGTGTTCATCCGCGAAACAACGTCAACAACTTTTCCAAGTGGAATTCCCCGACCGTAGTCGCGAACGGTAACCGTTTTGTCGCGAATCGTGACCTCAATGGTTTTTCCGGCGCCCATCACAAATTCATCGATGCAGTTGTCGATGACTTCCTTCAGCAGGATGTAAATACCGTCGTCGGGTGATGAGCCGTCGCCGAGTTTCCCGATGTACATACCGGGACGCATGCGGATGTGCTCTTTCCAGTCGAGCGAGCGAATGTTGTCTTCGGTATATTGATTGGTTTCGGCCATTTCAGCTGCGGAATTATAAAAGTATTTTTTCGTCAGGCATGCAGAATTCAACTATCGCCTGAGTGCGCTAATATATGGGATAACCGCCGTGTTTTAAAGGCGCGGCAGCTAAAGTTATCAATAGGATATTGACAAAAAAGTTGATTATTCCCGACTAATCTTGTAGCTCACCATCGGTTTTTCATTGATGAAGATCGTGAGAAAACCGTTCGTTTTCGAGCTTGGATAAATTTGGAAAGAACTGTCGGCTGCCAACCGAACACGTTGCAGGACATTGTCCCGACTGGTGATGTAGTAAACTTTGTCTTCGGGCTCAAGGTTGCCGATTTTAAAAACAACCGGAATGTTCTTAGTGAATTTCACCACACCGCCTTTCCGGTCAAAAACATAATCATTCTCCAGGAAGGACGGAAAATACAATGGTAAATTCGCAAATTCGGATGCTGTTTTTTTCATCAAAAGCCACCTCGGATCCTCAGGAAAATGGTTCAGGAAAAAGCGCTCAGGCGAAGTAAAAAAGTAACCGTCATTGAAATAACGCACAAAGCCCTTGCGTCCGTCAACCACGCCGGCTGCCCAGGTTACATCGACCAATTTCCATTCGGCGCCGACTTTTACGGCGTTCCACGCATGGTCGCTTTCGCCCGGCGATTTTCCGATCTGGGATTCGTCGTTCCGGGCAACTCCGGGAATGATCGCAGCCTCAAATCCCAGCCGCTCACAAACATCCTTGAATACGCTTGCATAGCCTTCGCAAACGCCCTTGCCGGTTTTTAACGTTCGGCTGACAAGCGCCGAACGGAAATTCTTCTCTTTGATGATACGGTCTTCAGGCGAGCGGTAGCTGTACGCAATGCTTCCGCCTTCGCGATATTCGTTCATGTCATAATTTACGTTGATTGCAAGCCATGTAAAAATAGCGCGGATCTTTTCCTCTGGTTTCGAAAAATCGGTTGCGATTCGGCGGGCAAGCGCATTGGGGTCGCTGAACCGTTTCGGATAGGTTTTAACGAGCGCATCCACCCGTTCATATTGCGAATACGCGGGTGAAATTGAAACAAAAATTAAAAGGAGTAAAAGCGCTCGGATTGGGGCAAAAATAGCTTTCATAGGCGCGCCGCTTAGCAAGAATTGAGCCAGCGATGGAAGTCGAAAGTCAAAGGTCGAACGAATAATGACCAACGAAGAACGAATTATCTCGTCCAATTGAACGAGTCCACGATTTGGCGGAGCTCGTTATCGAATTCGGGATTTGAGATGGTGTTGGTTTCGAGGTCAAAATTTTGGTTGAACGACGGAAGCGAAAAAACCGCCCTGATGTTCGCACCATAACGTGGCATGCTGATTTTGCCGACTTCAATTACGTTTTTTCCGCCGTTACGGCTTGGCGAGGTCGCCATTAGCAGCATTGGAACTTCGGCAAAAACGTTTTTATCCTGCCGCGACGCCCAATCGTAAATATTTTTAAACGCTGTCGAGAAAGCGCCGTTGTGCTCCGCAAGCGACAAAATCAAAATATCGGAAGCCGCGATTTTATCGAGAAATGCACGCGCAACTTCGGGCTTGCCAAGTTCCATCTCGCGGTCGACACTGAAAAGCGGCAGCTCATAATCGTTCAGGTCGATGATTTCCACCTGGCCGTGCTTGAAGAGTCCGGCCGCGTAAATTGCGAGCCGCTTGTTGATCGAGTTTTTGCTGCTGCTTCCTGCGAATGCGAGTATTTTCATGAGTTTAGTTTACGGTTTGCGGTTTGCGGTTTGCGGATTTAGATTAATGACTAATGGTTCATTTTCTCTTCAGAACTGCTGTTAACTGTGAACTGTTCACTGACAACCTATAGAGGCTTGTGGCTGGTGGCTAACAGCAAATTGCTGATAGCTGACAGCTTATAGCTTATAGCTCAAATTGCGTTAGGGATGGAAGCGGCATCCTTTTTTGGTGTTGAGCTTGCGAGACTCCAAAAAAGATACAGCGTACAGCCCGGCCCGCAGGGAAACGCCATTAAACGTTGAATCGGAAGTGCATCACATCGCCGTCCTTGACGATGTATTCTTTGCCTTCAACGCGCAATTTTCCGGCTTCTTTGACCTTTGCTTCGGTTCCGTAAGTTACGTAATCTTCGTATGCGATGACCTCGGCGCGAATAAAACCTTTTTCAAAATCGGTGTGGATGACTCCGGCGGCCTGCGGCGCGGTATCGCCAACGTTGATCGTCCAGGCGCGGACTTCCTTGACGCCTGCGGTGAAATAGGTTTGCTGGTTGAGCAGCTTGTATGCGGCGCGGATCAAAACCGATGCGCCCGGTTCCTGTAGTCCGAGATCCTCGAGGAACATTTTGCGCTCTTCGTAAGTTTCGAGTTCGGTGATATCGGCTTCGGTGGCGACTGCAAGAACGATTACCTGGGCGTTTTCGTCTTTAACGAGTTCGCGAACCTGCTCGACATATTGATTTCCGGAAACGGCCGAATTCTCATCGACGTTGCAAACGTAGAGTACGGGTTTGGTCGTGATCAGTTGGAAGCTTTCCATCAGGCTTTCTTCGTCGGCATTCTTTGGAGCGATGGTCCGGGCCGATTTTGCCTGCAGCAATGCCGTGCGGATGCGGTTCAGCAGATCTTGTTCGGCCTGTGCTTCCTTGTTGCCCGTTTTGGCAGCGCGGTTGACTTTCTCCAGGCGCTTTTCAACCGTTTCAAGGTCTTTGAGCTGTAGTTCTATGTCGATTGTTTCCTTGTCGCGGATCGGGTTCACGTTGCCGTCGACGTGGACAATGTTGTCGTTGTCGAAACATCTTAAAACGTGAATTATGGCGTTGCATTCGCGGATGTTTCCAAGGAACTGGTTGCCCAATCCTTCGCCTTTGCTGGCGCCTTTTACGAGTCCGGCAATATCAACAATATCAACCGTAGCCGGCATCACGCGTTCGGGTTTGACCAATTCCTCCAGCTTTTCAAGCCTTGGATCGGGAACGTTTACGACGCCTATATTGGGCTCGATGGTGCAGAACGGAAAGTTTGCACTTTGCGCTTTCGCATTTGACAGACAGTTAAACAGGGTTGATTTTCCAACATTCGGCAATCCGACAATTCCGGCTTTCATAGGTACGTTTTAAAAGTCCGCAAATATACGGTTTAAATCGGATTGTCATTTAACGATGTTCAGCTGATTCCGTCTGACGAATTAGGCGAAATTATATAAACATTGGTTTCAATCATATAAGGTATTTCGTACTGCTGCAACTAAATTTGTACAGTAACCAAAAGAATATCTTATGAAAACTTTCATCATTGGAATTGCTGCGGCGCTTTTTTGCGTGAATGCTTCCGCACAGAATAGGAATGTCACCGACGTGAGCAAAACAACCACTACAACAATTAAGGATTCTGAAGGAGAAAAGCAGCTCGTTAAGACACAAAATACGAAAGAAGTACAGAATGTAGAGCTTCAGGATGCGAATTCGCCTGCGCTGAATAAAGACGTGAAACCATCGCCTGTACAGGTGACTTCGACCACTCAGGTTACAATGCCTGACGGCACGACGCGTACGGTAGATGTTGACCGCTCGGCTTATTATTCACTTGGCGGAAGCCGGTATAAAGTCAGCATGGACAATTCGGGATATTCACTAAACGAAGGCACAACCGGTAAGCGGGCCGGAGTTTTGAGGCGTACTTCCAACAACAATTACATTTACCGTTCAAAAGACAAAACGTCGTTTGGATATTTTGATGCCAATGGAAACCTGGTGCTCGAAACCTACGACGATAAGAGCGACAAGGTTATTGTTGAAACCTATACCAGAAATTAAATCTGCTTACTTATATAAATGAAAAAATCCTGAAGCAATTCAGGATTTTTTTATTATTCGTTATGAAGGAATGCTTGACGGTTGAGCAACGTTTCCTCGCTTTCAACGTGGTCAGGATCGGGAACGCAGCAATCAACAGGGCAAACGGCGGCGCATTGCGGCTCTTCGTGGAAGCCTTTGCACTCGGTGCATTTTCCCGGAACGATAAAATAAATATCATCGGATATCGGCTTGTTTGGCACTTCGGCATCGACAGTTTCGCCGGATGGCAAAACCACTTTTCCTTTTAGTGCAGTTCCGTCTTTGTATCTCCAGTCGTCGGCACCTTCATAAATTGCAGTATTCGGACACTCTGGTTCGCATGCGCCGCAATTAATGCATTCGTCGGTTATTACTATTGCCATTTGTGTGGATTTATGGTTTCAGGCGCGGATCGCAGTCTTCCATGCCTTTATTCGTATTTTTGCGCAAAATTACGTCCAAAACATTTCATAAGCAAGCACAATGCAGTTAGCTGATAAAAAAAGAGCGTTCATCCAATTGGGAAAATTCATCTCACAATTTTCTGGCGCTGAAACGGTTAAAAATGATGAAGTAACTCCAAACGAGCCGTTCTTTGGCGAACTGGAAAAACTGATCGAATTATCGCAGTCGCACAATGGCTGGTATACACCACAGCAGGTTCGGTTTGCGTTGTCGTCCTGCGCCGGGGCGCTAACGGCGAACAATCTTGACCAATGGCTTTCGGCGTATGAAATTCGCAACAAGGAACCGAAAACGGTGGCGTTGGTTTTGGCCGGCAACATTCCTTTGGTTGGCTTTCACGATTTTTTGTCGGTGATTCTTTCTGGCAACCGTGCTTTGGTCAAATTGTCGTCGAACGATCAGCATCTGCTACCTTTTCTGGCGAAATACCTTGTTGCAATCGAGCCCCGGATCCAGGATTTTATTAGTTTCACGGAAGGAAAGCTTGAAAATTTTGACGCTGTAATTGCCACCGGAAGCAACAACACTGCGCGCTATTTTGAATATTATTTTAAGGATAAGCCGTCGATCATCCGCAAAAACCGCAATTCGGTCGCCGTTTTGGACGGAAACGAAAGCCGCGATCAGCTGGTTGCCTTGGGTGAAGATATTTTCAGGTATTTCGGACTTGGATGCCGTAATGTTTCGAAACTTTTTGTCCCGGAAGATTATAACTTCGATGCCTTTTTTGATGCGATGTACGAATATAGCGATATCATCAAATACGAGAAATACGCCAACAACTACGACTACAACAAAGCGGTTTTCCTGATGAGCAACTACAAACTGCTCGACAACGGCTTCATGACAATCCGCGAAGACAAAAGCTACGCCTCGCCTATTTCGAGTGTCTTTTATGAATTTTATTCGGATGTCAACGAAATTAGGGAGCGGATGTCCAACGATCGCGAACAGCTTCAGTGCATTGTCTCGAATGATTTGGTTGATGGCAGCATCCCATTTGGCACTACACAAAAGCCGAAACTTTGGGATTATGCTGATGATGTCGATACGATGAAGTTTTTGCTATCGCTTTGACATTTTCAATATATTTGCTCAAACGCAAGTATATGAAAATCACTACATTATTAACTTTACTCTTAGGCACGGCCGCAATTGCGCAAACGCCGTTCTTTCACGACGATACCGCTACCGGAAGTTATTTTGGCTACCAAACCAAAATGGCGGGAAATGAAATGCTCGTTTCGACCGGCGCATATATGTTCAATCCTACGAATTATTCCGCGCCGACTGTCGTACTTTATGAAAAAACACCATCCGATATTGCTCAGCGCCACGTTTTTTCGCAGCCTGACGGACTAGCGACAGACGGTTTCGGGAGTTCGATAGCGCTTGAAGGCGAAAATGTGGCAATTGGCGCGCCCTATAACGAAGACGGCGCCGTATATACTTTTAAGAGAAACGGCGATACGTGGGATTTCTTCCAGAAAATAACTTCCGGAGATCTAGTGACTGCGAACGACCGGTTTGGTACCGTAGCCTTGCACGGCGATTACTTGTTCATTGGCGCGCCTGAGGATGATATCGAAAGTCCGAACAACGACAATTTCGGCTCGGTGCATGTTTATCAGTATAATGGATCCGAATGGTTTTTTCTTACCAAATTGGTTGTTCCGGGCACATTGAACTTTGGGTCGAGAATTAAGGCCGAGAATGATTTTTTAGCCGTTGGTTCTGCAGGCGCAATACATATCTTCAAGCTGGTTTCAGGACTTTGGGAATATCAGGGAAGCAGTCCGGCCATTGAAACGCTACGCGATTTTGTTCTTCAGAATAACGAAATGTATGTGGTTGAGGGATATTCAACACAACAAATTGAGGTTTTTGATTATACTCAACTCAATTGGCAGCCCACTGCAACCGTTCCGGCCCAGTACAACGACCAACTGATTTCAACAGTTGAAGTTTTGGGAGACAATATGTTCGTCGGTTCCGATGGGTACATTTTGCAGATGATGCGAAAGTTTCCACTACAGTATTTCAAAAAGATAAATGGTACCTGGACATTCCAAAGCGTCTTTTACGGAAATTCTTCCACTGGTGACGACGACTTTTTCGGAAAATCGATTTCAGGCGACGGTGACAATCTCGTTATTGGAGCGCCGGGCCAAACGCTTCCGATCCATACAGGGATGGCTTACTACCTGAATATGCAGGAACTTGGCGTGGATCATTTCAACAACGTACAAATTGCACTGTTTCCAAACCCGGTCGTCAAAATGCTTTCGATTGGAGGAATTGATCCGAATGCAATCGCCAAAATTGAAGTCCGCAGCCTGACAGGCCAATTGATATTCGCCTCGCGCAACACTACTGCCGATGTTGATCTTTCGGCAATCTCTTCCGGTGTTTATTTGCTCACCATTTATTTGGACAGCGGAATCACCATTCATCGGAAAGTGATAAAAAATTAGATTTTTCTCATTTTTAGCCTCACAATATTTACCTAAAGACTTTTAATTTCACGCGGATTTGCCGAAATTTGGGCAACCAAACAAATCCAGATGAAAGTACACAACTATAGTGCAGGGCCGTGCATCCTGCCACAGGAGGTTTTTGAAAAATCGGCACAGGCCGTTCTTAACTTTAATAATTCAGGCTTATCGATACTTGAAATTTCGCACCGCAGCCAGCCTTTTGTAGATGTGATGGAAGAAGCACGCTCCCTTGTGCTCGAACTGATGGGACTTCAGGGAAAAGGTTATCAAGCATTGTTCCTGGGTGGAGGCGCGAGCCTCGAGTTTTTGCGGGTTCCGTATAATTTACTTCGTACGGACGGCAAGGCAGCGTATCTCGATACCGGAACCTGGTCGAGCGGCGCAATCAAGGAAGCCAAAATATTGGGCGAAACCCTTGTCGTTGCTTCTTCAAAAGACGAAAATTACAATTACATCCCCAAAACATTTGAAATTCCCGCCGATGCGGATTATTTTCACTGTACTTCCAACAACACCATTTTCGGAACCCAGATGCAATCGTTTCCCGATTCGCCGGTGCCAATGGTTTGCGACATGAGTTCGGATATTTTTTCGAGGAATATCGATTTTTCGAAATTTGACCTGATTTATGCCGGCGCACAGAAAAATATGGGCCCGGCAGGAGTTGCTTTGATCGTTGTCAAAGAATCGATTTTAGGGAAAACAGGACGCAAAATTCCGACGATGCTCGATTATCAGCAGCACATCGCAAAGGAAAGCATGTATAACACGCCGCCGGTGTTTTCGATTTACGTTTCGCTTCTTACGCTGCAATGGTTGAAAAACAGTGGCGGAATCGATGCCATCGAGAAAATCAACAATGCAAAGGCGGAATTGCTTTACGGTGAAATCGATCGCAACCCGCTTTTCAAAGGAACGGCAAATAACGAAGACCGCTCGAAAATGAACGCGACCTTTATACTTGAAAATGAAGCGAACGGCGAGAAGTTCAACAAAATGATCAAGGAAGCGAATATTTCGGGATTATCCGGCCACCGGTCTGTTGGCGGATATCGCGCGTCGATGTACAATGCGCTTCCGCTGGAAAGCGTGCAGGTTTTGGTTGATGTCATGCAATCACTTGAGCGGGGCGCATAGCAGCCCGGATAGCAGCGGCATCCTTTTTTTGTCGCGTACCGACTCCATTTTAAACCAATTTCAACAAAAAAAGATATAGCGGATAGCCGGAAAAGCTGCCCAAAAAACAACTATGAAAGTATTAGCAAACGACGGGATTTCGCCAAGCGGGATCGAGGCACTCCAGGCGGGCGGATTTGAAGTGATCACAACAAAAGTCGCGCAGGAGCAAGTGGCGAATTTCATCAACGAAAATAACGTGAGCGTGTTGCTGGTGCGCAGTGCGACTAAAGTACGCCAGGACATTATCGACGCCTGTCCCGGACTGAAGATAATCGGACGCGGCGGCGTTGGGATGGACAACATCGATGTTGAATACGCGCGAAATAAGGGAATTCACGTTATCAATACCCCGGCATCGTCTTCGGAATCGGTGGCGGAACTTGTATTTGCACACCTTTTTACGGGAGTTCGTTTTCTTGAGGATTCAAACCGGAACATGCCGCTGGAAGGCGATTCCAATTTTGAAGGGCTGAAAAAAGCGTATGCAAACGGAATCGAGCTCCGCGGAAAAACCTTTGGTATCATTGGATTTGGCCGGATCGGACAAGCCGTTGCCCGAATCGCGCTGGGTCTGGGAATGCGGGTGATCGTTTCGAGCCGCACACAAAAATCGACTGACATTAAGCTTTCGTTTTATGACGGCCAGTCGGTGACTTTTCAACTTGCCACCGAGCCCATTGAAACGATTTTTAGCCAGTCGGACTTCATATCACTGCACGTTCCGGCGCAGCAGGGCTATGTAATTGGCGAGAAAGAATTCGGAATGATGAAAGACGGCGTTGGGATAATAAATTGTGCACGCGGCGGTGTGATTGATGAAGTGGCGCTTGTTGATGCGCTGGACAGCGGAAAAGTTGCTTTTGCAGGTTTGGACGTCTTTGAAAATGAGCCAAAACCGGCGGTACAGGTGCTGATGCATTCCAAGATTTCGCTCTCACCGCACATTGGCGCGGCAACACTCGAAGCCCAGGACCGAATCGGAACCGAATTGGCCGAACAAATAATCAGCCTTTTAAAAAACTGACCCGAATTGACTGTTAATCTTTTCTAATCGGGCACACGCGGAACATGTTTTTCATAACTTTATAAACAAAACGTTATGAAGACTTTAGCCCTATTATCGTTGTTTTTTTTGATACTCGTGGGCTGCGGCGGCCAAAACCGCACCGTTGCCGACGGGAAGTCGGCCGCCACCTCGAACGACACTGTACGAATTGCCAATGATGAGCTTCAATACGAAGTCATAATCATCGATCCTGGGTTCAACACCTGGCTGACCACGCGGGCGCGGCCACGCAACTTTTACACTCAATCGTATATGGAAACGCGCAACCGCGTCTGGGTTAATGAGTGGAACAACCGCTCGCGAATCCCTTCGGGAAGGAACCTTTTTGATTCACCGATAAATTACGATTCGACAGTTGATTATGGATATGAAGTCAACTACCTGCTTTTCAACTACCTGACGTATTTTCAATTGAAGAACAATATCCGGCTCGGCAGTTTTGAGCCGCGGATTTAAATCGTATTTTTGGGGGCGATAAGCTCTTGGGAATGAAAAATCTAAAGACACGCTGGGGAATCACTTCCGATTTTCAGCTTACCGTCATCTTTATCGTCTTTGCAATCACCGGGTCGGCTTCTGCATGGAGTTCAAAAATTGTTTGCAACTGGATTGGATTGTCGGCCGAAAACCTTGGCGGATGGTTCCTTCCGGTGCGGTTGGTGCTGATTTTTCCTCTCTACCAGGTATTGCTGGTACTGATCGGAACGATTTTCGGCCAATTTAACTTCTTCTGGAAATTCGAGAAAAAAATGCTCCGCGCAATGGGATTGGGATTTCTGCTGCAGGAAAAGCCTTAAAATGCCTTTTTGGTTTTTACCAGGTATTTATAGATCCACATCAGGGTAAACGTCGGCAGTACATCTGTAAATGGAAGCGCCTCTTCAAAGAATTCAACAACAGCGCCGATTTTTCCGGCAGTTCCTTTGTACATTCTCGCAAAAAGATAGGCCGATAGCGGTGCCCAAATGACATCTTCAAATTCGCCGATTACAGGAATTGTAAACGAGAGCATTCCCAATGCGTCGAAAATCAGGCTGAGTATGAGATCGCGCTGCTTGTTTGGCTCTGTATTGACAAGTGGCTTCACTTCTTGAGTTTGTCCTTAAATTTTTGGCGGACTTTCTCCACTTTCGGCGTTATCACATAAGTGCAGTACGATTGCTCCTTGTTCTGGTTGTAATAATCCTGATGGTAATCTTCGGCGGGATAAAACGTTGGCGCCGGCGTCACTTTAGTCACTACCGGTTTTCCAAACGTATTTTCCTTGTTAAGCAGCGCGATATAATCTTCAGAAAGCTTTTTCTGCGCATCATTGTGGTAAAATATTTCGCTGCGGTATTGTGTTCCGACGTCGTTGCCCTGGCGGTTCAGTGTTGTTGGGTCGTGAGTGGCAAAAAAGATTTCCAACAGGTCACCAAAACTGACTTTCTTCGGATCGTACGTAATCTGGATGGCTTCTGCGTGGCCAGTTTCGCCCGTGCAGACTTGCTTATAAGTTGGATTTGGCGTTTTTCCGCCGATATATCCGGAGACGACGCTTTTCACGCCGTCCATTTCAAGAAAAACCGCTTCGGTACACCAAAAGCAGCCGCCGGCAAACGTTGCCACTTCTTCTCCATTTTGCAATTGCATTGTAACAGGTTCTTTAATTTGTTCGGAAATCATTTCTTTTTCATGCGCATGGCAGGAAAATACCATAGCCAGGATCGGCAGCGCCATTAACTTTTTCATCATGAAATATTGAGTCTCAAAAATATATAATCACCTGCGCGAAAACATCTGCCTTAACGAAACTTTATCGGTCGTTCAGGTGCTGCAGGGTAGATTTACTGCAAATTGTTGTTTCTTTGTAACACAAACACTTTTTATGATCAAAGCCAGAAATATCCACAAATATTACGACAAACTTCAGGTTCTTAAAGGTGTTGACCTGAATATTGAAGCTGCTGAGATCGTATCTATCGTCGGCGCTTCCGGTGCAGGAAAAACAACGTTGCTTCAAATACTTGGAACTTTGGACAAACCGGCTGCAGAAAGTGGGACATCGCTGGTAATCAATGGCCAGGATATTCTGTCGATGAACGATAAATCGCTTTCGAAATTCAGGAATCTTAATCTTGGGTTTATTTTCCAGTTCCATCAGTTGCTTCCCGAATTCACTGCGCTAGAAAACGTTTGCATTCCGGCATTCATCGCGGGAAAAACTCCGGCCGAAACCGAGTCGGAAGCCAAAAGATTATTGGAGTATTTGGGTTTGTCGCATCGCACCGACCACAAGCCAAACGCATTGTCCGGCGGCGAACAACAGCGGGTTGCCGTTGCGCGGGCACTAATAAACAAGCCTGCAATCATATTCGCCGACGAGCCGTCGGGAAATCTCGATACGGCATCGGCTGAAAACCTGCATCAATTGTTTTTCGATCTTCGGAATGAATTCGGGCAAACCTTCGTAATCGTAACGCACAACGAAGAATTGGCGAATATGGCCGATCGAAAATTGGTAATGGTTGATGGAAAAATCAGTGGCGAGTCGACGATCTTGCAGGAATTATAGATCGATTCCGTTTTCTGCAAGCAGAAGGTAAAGTGAAATGTCCTGGTCGGTATCATGATTCGCGTAACCGCGCCTGTAGTACCTGAAAATAACCGTTTTTTGATGGCGAGAGTAGCCTTCGTCATTCAATGGAATTCCAGCTTCGCCGAGCATGGTAAATTCTTCGAGCTTTTTTGAGGTCAGTATCAGATCAGGAATTCCATCCGTTACTTTTCCATTCATTTTTTCGTAAGCTTTGCGGCCATCGTGGAAACCCGATAAAAATGCAGCATTGTCGTACCGCGGCGCCACATTTCGGATATCTTCACAGTCGATAAAGATCGGGTTCTGCCCGAAAACATATCCTTTGCGGTAAAGCTCTTTTGCTGCGTGATTATACAGATTTTCCATGTTCTTGAATTTGTCGCAAAACTAGTTAAAAAGTGGTCGTGGCAATATCGCCGGTTAAAAAACTATAAAAAGTGTTAATAAGTTGACTGTCAGAATTTTTCAAGATCCAGTCCGAATAACGCATAATCGTATTTAACAGGGTCATCGGGATCGAGCGCGCGAAGCTGTGAATCGAGTTCGGCAAGCGCTTTTCCGTCGTCGTACTTTCGGGTCAATAATCCTAGCCGTCTTGCCACATTTCCGCTATGAACATCCAGTGGGCAGCTGAGATTAGCCGGCGAAATCGATTTCCAGATCCCAAAGTCAACTCCCCTATTATCCTTACGCACCATCCAGCGCAAAAACAAATGAATACGCTTTGCAGCCGAATTCGACATCGGATCGGCAATGTGCTTTCGGGTTCGCTGTTGGTGTTCGACCTCAAACATCAAATTTCGAAACGTGTGGATTCCCTGATGCATAAAACCGTCGCGCACGTGATTGGCGTAAACCGTCTCCATTCCGCCGTGATTCTGGTAAATATTCTGGAGTCCGCCGATAAAAGTCACCATATCGGTCGAATTAAATGTGCGGTGTACAAAACCGTTAAAGCGTTCCAGCTGGTCTTTGGAATGCGCCATTACAAAATCGTATGGTGAATTTCCCATCAACTGCATCATATTTTTTGCGCTCTTTATCGTTGCCTTGCGATTTCCCCACGCAATTGTTGCCGCAAGGAATCCGGCAATCTCAATATCTTCCTTAACCGAAAAACGATGAGGAATGCAAATCGGGTCCGATTCGATAAAATCCGGGCGGTTGTACTGCGCGGTTTTCGCGTCGAGAAGTTCCTTTATTTCGGGATGCATTTCTAACATTAACGCAAAGATAACGCAGCAAAAGCCGGTGTGTTGTGTCGGCAATCGATTTTGGCAATACGCCGATAACCGATAAAACCGCATTTTTCGATTACCTTTGCGCCAAATTAAGTTTCAGATGCCTGATTTCCTTCAGTTCAACCTCCCAAAATCCATTCAAAAAGCGCTTGACGAACTTGGATTCGAATCGCCAACACCGATTCAGGAAAAGTCATTTTCAGTGATTATGTCGGGACGCGATATGATGGGAATTGCACAAACAGGCACCGGAAAAACCTTGGCGTACCTACTGCCACTGCTTAAGCTATACAAGTTCAATCCTGCCGAAACTCCGAAGATCGTTATCCTGGTACCGACGCGCGAACTCGTCGTGCAGGTGACAGAAACCGTGGAAAAACTGTCAAAATACACTTCTATCCGAACATTGGGCGTTTACGGCGGTGTCAATATCAATACTCAGAAAACGGCAGTTTCGCAGGGAATCGATATCCTTGTGGGAACTCCAGGCCGCGTCATGGATCTCGCGCTTGACGGTTACATCCGATTTGATGAAACCCAAAAACTGGTAATCGACGAATTTGATGAAATGCTGAACCTTGGCTTCAGGCCACAGTTGACGTCGATTTTTGCAATGCTGAAAAAACGCAGGCAAAATATACTTTTTTCAGCGACAATGACGGATGACGTGGACGAAGTCCTCAACGACTATTTCGATTTCCCTGAAGAAGTGACGCTGGCTCCATCGGGGACTCCGCTCGAGCAGATCACGCAACTCGCCTATCCGGTTCCGAATTTTAATACAAAAATAAATCTGCTGACTCACTTACTGAACGAAAACCCAGAAATGGATCGGCTATTGGTGTTTGTGAACAATAAAAAGATTGCCGACATGCTGCACGAGCGGATCGAGGCAAATTTTGAAGGCCAGTTTGGCGTAATCCACTCGAATAAATCGCAAAATTACAGGCTGAACACCATGCAATCGTTTCGCGACGGGCAACTGCGCGGGATAATTACGACAGATATCATGGCGCGCGGACTCGACATTTCGAATATTTCGCACGTTATCAACTTTGAAATGCCGGAGCTTCCCGAGCAATACATTCACCGGATAGGTCGGACAGGACGTGCCGACGCAACCGGAACCGCAATCAGCTTTTATTCGCCGCGCGAGGAAGAACTGAAGATTGAGTCGGAATTGCTGATGAATCGCGAAATCGAAACTCTGCCAATGCCTGAAGCAATTGAGATTTCAAAGTTGCTGATCGGACCGGAAAAAGAAAAAGAGAAGGTCAAATTTCTTCTCAAAAAGCCGAAAATCGAAGGCGATGGCGCTTTTCACGAAAAAACCGCGAAAAACAAAAAGGTGAACCTGGGCGGACCATCGAAGACAAAAAAGAAAAAATCGGGATCTGTAAACCGGAACCTCTTGCGCTCGCAGAACGACAAGCGCAAAAAGAAATAATGGAAAAGTGAAAAACGATTGCTATTTTTGACAACCAGCTTCACGGTCGAAATAACACATAGGAATGCAATTCAAACATCCTGAAATCCTTTACTTCCTCTTTTTGCTGGCCATTCCCATTATCGTCCATCTCTTCCAGTTGCGGCGTTTCAAGAAGGAATATTTTACGAACGTCCGTTTTCTTAAAGAGCTATCCATCCAAACCCGGAAAAGCTCCAAAATCAAAAAATACCTGCTTCTTGCATCGCGGCTTTTGTTGCTTGCGGCCCTGATCTTCGCATTTGCCCAGCCGTTCTTTAACGCGCCCGACCAGAAAAATGCTACGAACGAACTGTACGTTGTACTTGATAATTCGTTCAGTATGCAGGCGAAAGGAAAAAAAGGCGAATTGTTGAAACGCACTGTCGAAGACCTGCTCGAACACATGCCGCAAGACCAGCAATTCTCGTTGCTTACCAATTCAGATGCTTTTTGGGACGTAGATATCAAGTCGGTTCGAAAAGACCTGCAGAACGTGAATTACAGCGCAATTCCGTTTGATCCGCAAAGTGCAATGGCAAAATTGATGGCCCGAAAAACGCCATTCAGCAAAGATGTGATCGTAATTTCGGATGCGGTCGGATTACAGGCTGGGCCGGCTAAAAGCTTCAAAAACGATCTGAACAAGACGTTCGTCATTCCCGAAGCCGAGCAAAAAAACAATGTTTCGGTTGACAGCGTTTATATACGCCAGACGACCGACAAGTTTTATGAATTGGGTGTCGATATTCGTTCGTTTGGCGAGCGCTCTTCGGACGTTCCGATTGCGCTCTATGACAAAGGAAAGCTCGTTGCGAAAATGCAGGCGAAGCTCGACACAAAGAAAAAATCAGTAACTTTTACGATTCCGAAACAAGATTTCGATGGATTTGTTTCGGTGAGCGACAACGGATTAGAATACGACAACACCTATTATTTCAGCATCGCAAAACCGCAGAAAATCGATGTACTCAGCATCGGCGATCCTGGAAAAGCCGACTTTCTGGCGAAAATTTATACGCACGACGAATTTAATTACAGTAATTTCGATCTTTCGCAATTGGATTACAATCAATTGGAAAAACAGGACCTTATCGTTCTGAATGAGCTTCGCGAGCTTCCTCAGGCGTTGCAGACGACGTTGAAATCCTTTGTTGAAAATGGCGGAAACCTCGCTTTCATTCCGGCAGCCGAAGCGAATCTCGCCACGATGAACACTTTCGTGGCCGGATTTGCAAACGCAAGCTTTTCTGCCATCCAAAGCCGGGAAAGTCAGGTGACCAAAATTACCTTCAATAATCCGCTCTACTCGGGTGTTTTTGAAAAGAAAATCGAAAACTTCCAATATCCAAAAACCAAGGCAACGTTTGAAATCAAAGGAAATGCGCCCGCAGCGTTGGCTTACGACAATCAAAGTACGTTTCTTGCCACGATCAACAACAGAATTTCGTCCGTCTATATTTTCGCGGCGCCAATCAACAAAGAGAACAGCAACTTCAGGAATTCGCCACTGATCGTCCCGACGTTTTACAATATGGCGCTAAATTCCTCTACGACCGGCGTTTCCGCAGTTACGATTGGCGATGACAAGCCGTTAATTGTAGATGCGGCGCTGGCGAAAGATGAGATAATTGACATCCGAAACCAGAACGAAAAATTCATTCCGGTCCAGCAGGTCTTGAACAATAAAGTGCGACTGACTTTTAACGGTTATCCGCAACAGGCTGGAAATTTCACTATTTTCAAACAAAATCAGGCATTGAAAAGCATCAGTTTTAATTACCAGCGGACTGAGAGCGACCTGTTCAATGACGGCAGCAGCTTGTTATCCGATTATAAAATTGCCAATTCAGTGGACGATGTACTGACGGCAATGCAAACGGGCCGTACCGACAATGAAATCTGGAAATGGTTTGCCGTTCTGGCGTTGCTTTTCCTTCTTGCCGAAGTATTAATCCAAAAATTTGTAAAATGAACCTGATCATCAGACAAGCGCGGATAATTGAACCCGGTAATCCATTGCATGATTCCGTGGTTGACATTGAGATTTCGGCGGGAAAAATCCGAAACATCGGCACCGGGATTAAAAATGAGAATAATGTCAATGAAATCAGGATCGATGACCTTCACATTTCACAAGGTTGGTTCGACAGCAGCGTTTCGTTTGGCGAGCCCGGTTTTGAAGAGCGCGAAACGATCGAAAACGGCTTGACTGCGGCGGCGAGCGGCGGATTTACTGCAGTAGCGGTTCAGCCGAACACATTTCCGGTTACCGATAATCAGTCGCAGGTAAAGTTTATAAAGAGCAAATCTGCAGCAGTTGATGTTTATCCGGTCGGAGCGCTGACAAAAAATTCGGACGGAAAAGACCTCGCTGAATTGTACGACATGAAAACCGCCGGCGCTATTGCTTTTGGCGACTATAATCGAAACCTCGCAAACAGCAACTTGATGAAGATTGCGCTTCAATATGTGCAGGATTTCGAGGGATTGCTGATCGCTTTTTCAGAAGATGCGGAACTAAAAGGCAGTGGCGTTGTGAATGAAGGAATTGTTTCGACAAAGCTCGGCTTGAAAGGAATTCCCACTCTTGCTGAATCGGTTCAGGTGGCGCGCAATATTTCGCTTTTGGAATATACCGGTGGCAAAATCCATTTTCCGACTATTTCCTGCGCCGAATCGGTAGCCTTGATCAAAGATGCAAAACAACGCGGTGTAAATGTCAGCTGCAGCGTTTCGGTTCATCACCTGGTTTTGACGGAAGAAGTTTTAGCAGGATTCGACACACGGTTCAAAGTTTCGCCTCCGCTGCGCTCGGAAGCGGATCGCAAGGCGCTGATTAAAGGCGTAAAAGAGGGAACTATCGACATGATCACTTCCGATCACAATCCGATCGACATTGAAAATAAAAAAATGGAATTTGACCACGCGAAGGTCGGCACCATCGGATTGGAAAGCGCTTTCGGTGCACTGATGACCGTACTGCCAGTAGAATTGATTGTTCAAAAGCTAACTGCGGGCAGACAAAGATTTGGCATCGAAATGCCATCGATTAAAGAGAATTCGGAAGCCAACCTGACGCTTTTCACCACAAACGACCAATGGAAATTTGGCCCGCAGGACATACGTTCAAAATCAAAAAACAGCGCTTTTATGGAAGTTGGAATGCGCGGCCGTGTAAAAGGAATTTATAATAACGGACAACTAAAATCAAACATTTAATATGGCCAAATCGAGTCGGGAAGGAAGAAATATCGCAATCATTGCCTATATTACCCTGATCGGAACCGTTATCGCATTGTTTATGAACAGCGAAAAGAAGGACGCGTATGCATCGTTCCACATCCGCCAGGCGCTCGGAATTTTTCTGACGTTTTTTCTGCTTGGATATTTTATCGGCTACTTCGATAGCTGGATGGTGACGACAGCGTTCTGGATATTTATCTTTGTACTGTGGCTATACGGCTTTCTTTCGGCACTTCAAGGCAACACAAAACCGCTTCCACTGCTGGGAAATTTTTATCAGCGGACGTTTAAAAACATATAAAAAATGGACCATTCGTTATATCATGTCGTTCGTGAGCCGTTGGAGCGCCGCGACAAGAACCCTTTACTACTTTTGCTTCATGGATATGGCAGCAATGAGGAAGATTTATTCGCATTCGCACCACAACTGCCGGGCGAGTATTTCATCATTTCCGTGCGCGCGCCTTATCATTTGCCTCCATACGGATACGCCTGGTATTCGATTAATTTCACGGGAAATGAGAGCAATTTCACCGACAACATCCAAGCGGTAAAATCACGCGACCTGATAGCAAAATTTATTGGTGAAGCGGGTGAACTATACAATATCGACACGAACGACGTCACGCTGATCGGCTTTAGCCAAGGTTGCATTTTAAGCTACGCAGTTGCATTGTCGTATCCGCATCTCATTCGCCGCGTAATCGCTATGAGCGGTTATCTGAACACGGACCTGCTGACCGAAAATTATGAAGAAAATGATTTCAGCGACCTGAAAATGTTTGTTTCGCACGGCACGTCCGACCAGACGATTCCGGTTGCCTGGGCACGGAAAGCGCAGCCAGTCCTTGATAGGCTGAATATTGATTATGTGTATAAAGAATATCCGGTTGGACACGGCGTTGCGCCACAAAACTTCTACGACGTTCTTGCGTGGTTGAAATAACTTATTCCTGTTTTTGCTTCGGATAAAGTATCGATTGTATCACTTCGAACGAAACGGATTTATCATCGTTTATAAAGTATTTCAAAAGTACTTCGCCCCAGTATTCACCGTCACTGTAATCGGCGATGATCCATCGGTGATTCAGGATTTTCGTTTTGTTAATGATGAACTTCTGCGCACCTAGCTGATCCTGTCCCGTGTACGGGTTGCCTTTCGGATTGTTATTAAAATCCATCAGCTTGTCCTTGACGTAGGGAATAAGTTGGTCGAAAGTCATCTCGCCGGAATTCCCATTGTAAAAATAATCCTGTGCGTTCTGATTGTTTTCAAGCGAAAAATAGTTGGCGTCTGCAAGTTTAGTTTCGGCATTGGAAAGACTGTCTCTCAGTATTTTAGAATTATCGACTTTAACCTGCGATTTAGCAATTCCTCGTTTTGAAAAATACATATAGGTAAAAACGTTACAGAGCACTGCAAAGATGAATAGATAGAGAAATAGATTTTTTTTCATTGTTTCAGATTGTAATTTCAAGATTATCAAAGGCAAGATATATGTTTTCAGGAAGTTGGTTTTGAACTTCTTCATGAAAACCAAAAAGATGGCTGATATGCGTGAGGTATGCTTTCTCCGGATTGACCCTTGAAATGAAAGAAAGCGCCTCTTCCAAGTTAAAATGCATGTCGTGCGGTTCAAACCTAAGTGCGTTGACAACCAGTATTTTAATGCCTTTCAATTTCAGCATTTCTTCATCATCAATAGTTTTTACGTCGGTCAGGTACGCAAAGTCGTCGATGCGATATCCAAAGATCTGGAGTCCGCCGTGCATCACATTAATCGGAATAATTTCCTTGCCTTTAAAGTGAATGTTTTTTCCATTTTCAACTACATGCGAAATGACGCTTGGCGCGCCTGGATATCGATTCTCGATCTGAAATACATAATCGAATCGCTTACGCAAATTGTCGAGTACGCGTGGATGCGCATATAAAGGCATCGGTCCGTTTTGAAAGTTCAATGGCCTTATGTCATCGAGGCCTGCAGTGTGATCGGCATGTTCGTGCGTGTAAAAGATCGCATCTACATGGGAACACCCGCTGGCAAGCATCTGTTGACGGAAATCGGGTCCACAATCAATCACGAGCGAGCAGCCTTCCCATTGAATCCAAACCGAAACCCTGAGCCTTTTATCTCTCGGATCATTACTCAGACAAACCGGATGGCGGCTGCCTATTACAGGTATGCCTTGTGAAGTGCCGGTGCCCAGAAAATAGACTTTCAAGCTGTTATTTTTTTACAAAAATAGAGTAATTCTCCTTTGTCAAGACCCTATTTTGTTAACTTTGTAAAACCAGAAAGTGTGATAAAGAATGGAAACTGAAATAACCTTAAAGGGCGATAAAGTAATTGAACAAATACCTTCGATTAAGGATAAAGCGCTCCGCATCAACCTCAATGAAAACATCTACGGAACATTTGCGGAAATCGGAGCCGGACAGGAAACTGTAAGGCATTTCTTTAGATCTGGAGGTTCATCAGGAACGATCGCCAAGGCAATGTCGGCTTATGATAAGGATTTCAGCGATGCGATTTACGGTGTTGAAGATGACGGCCGGTATGTTACGGAAAGCCGGTTGAAAAAAATGCTTCGCCATGAAGTTTCACTAATTGAACACCGTTTAAAACGCGACAAGCATCCGGGAAAATTGTTTTTCAGTTATGCGAATACCGTTGCTACAATTGATTTTGCGAAGCAGTTCAAGGGCCATGGCTGGGTCGGAATCAGATACCAGCTTGAGCCGGACGAGGATTATAACGAAATCATTATCCACATCCGCTTTAAGGAAACCGACGCAAGGCTGCAACAGGAAACGCTTGGCGTACTTGGTGTAAACCTGATTTACGGCGCCTTCTACAAGCACAATGATCCAAAGAAACTGTTGCGTTATCTGTACGATCACCTTGATAAAGATCAGATTGAAATTGACACGATTAACTTTTCAGGACCGCGCTTCGCCGATGTAGACAACCGTTTGATGAGCCTTCAATTGGTGAAAAACGGCATGACCGATGCGGTGATGTTCGATCCTGACGGCAACAACATTCTTCCGGCATCAATTCTTTACAAAAAGAATATTCTGGCGCTTCGGGGCAGTTTCAGGCCGGTGACAAAGGTCAACATGGACATGTACGAGAAATCGCTGAAAATGTTCCTCGAAGAAAGTAAGGTCGAACCTAAAAATACTCTGGTAATTTTCGAGATTACACTTTCGAACCTGCGGTCGGATGGTGAAATTGACGAGCGCGATTTCATGGACCGAGCTGAACTTCTGTGTTCTTTAGGTCAAACGGTGATGATTTCGAACTTCCAGGAATACTATAAAGTCGTTGAATATTTCTCAAATTATACCAAAGCAAGAATGGGACTCGCAATGGGAGTCAATAACCTGGTCGACATCTTTGATGAAAAATATTACCGGCACCTGAGCGGTGGAATTCTCGAAGCGTTCGGGAAACTTTTCTATCGTGACTTGAAAGTTTTCTTGTATCCGATGTTGGGTGATGACGGAGAAATCATAAACTCAGAAAACCTGAAAGTCCACCCAAGAATGAAAGAGCTTTACAAATTCTTTAAATTCAACGGAAAGGTAATTGACATTGACGATTTCGATCCACACAACCTGCAGGTATTCTCACGCGAAGTGCTTAAAATGATCAGTAAAGGCAAGCCTGGATGGGAAGAGATGCTTCCTGAAGGCATTGCAAACCTCATAAAAAAAGACAATTTATTCGGCTACGATCCCTCGAGAGAACTGGCTGAAAACACGAAGTAGTTTAATTAGATTTGGGAAGCAGAAGCCGGAATTGCTGTCAGTTCCGGCTTCTGCTATTTTAGGATTTGCGAAGCGTGATTTTTGGTTTTAACGTCCGAGATGACCTCGCTTATAATTCCATTTTCATCAATAACGAACGTAATCCTGTGGATGCCATTGTAGTTGCGCCCCATAAATTTTTTCGGGCCCCAGACTCCGAACGCATTGATGATCGATTTGTCTTCATCCGCCAAAAGCGGAAACGGGAATTTGTACTTTTCGCTAAATTTTGACTGTGCTTTTATGCTATCGGCGCTGATGCCAAGAAGCGCATAATTGCCGGCTTGGAATCTATCAAAATTATCGCGAAGGTCGCACGCCTCTGCGGTGCAGCCTGGTGTATTGGCTTTCGGGTAAAAGAAAACCACCAGTTTTTTCCCTGCATAGTCGGATAATCGATGCTCATTGCCATACTGATCGACGCCATGAAAATCGGGCGCTTGATCTCCTTTTTGTAAAGTTTCCATAACCTATATTTGTCATAAATATAGTTATAAATGACCAAAACAGAACGCGCGCAGTTTGTAATGGATAAACTCGGTGAACTCTATCCTGAAGTCCCGATACCGCTCAATCACAAAGATCCGTACACATTGTTGGTTGCGGTCCTGCTTTCGGCGCAATGTACTGATGTCCGCGTAAACCAAATCACACCGTTATTGTTTGATCGCGCCGATAACCCGAAGGACATGGTCAGGCTTTCAGTTGAGGAAATCAGGGAGATCATTCGGCCCTGCGGATTGTCGCCAATGAAATCGAAAGGAATTCGCGGCCTGTCGCAAATCTTGCTTGAAAAATACGACGGTGCTGTTCCGGCCGATTTTGCTGCGCTTGAATCCTTGCCGGCCGTTGGCCATAAGACAGCCAGCGTTGTGATGTCACAGGCATTCGGAGTGCCCGCGTTTCCTGTAGATACGCACATTCACCGGCTTATGTATAGATGGAATCTTTCGGATGGAAAAAACGTAAAACAAACCGAGGCAGACGCCAAACGGTTGTTTCCAGAAGAAAAATGGAACGATCTTCACCTACAGATTATTTGGTACGGACGCCAATATTCGCCTGCGCGCGGACTCGATCTTGAAAAAGATGTGATTACGAGAACTGTAGGAAGAAAGGAAATAATTGCCGAATATTCCAAAAAAAAATCCCGACAATAATCGGGATGTTCTTTAGTTAACTACGCATTCGAAGGTCATCTTCCCTACCCTGACAATTTTCAGGGCTTTGGAATAATTGATCAAAAAATTGACTGTTTCTTTTTTTGGTGACATTGCTGAAGCGGTAACAGATTTCTCAGAGTAAATTTTTGCCATATGTAAATTTGATTTGTATTACAACGGCTACGCTTCAATATTATTGTCAGTTCGTCAAAATTATTTGATGTTTGTCGATCACTTTCCGCAGGTTCATCAATGCATATCGCATACGCCCAAGGGCGGTGTTGATGCTTACGCCGGTCAACTCGGAAATCTCCTTGAAGCTCATATCCTGGTACATTCGCATAACGAGCACTTCTTTCTGATCAGCCGGAAGTTCATCGATCAATTTATGGAGATCGCTTTCAACTTGTGAAGTAATGATCCTGCTTTCGATGTTGGGCGAATTGTCCGACATCACAGAAAAGATTGAAAACTCCTCCGTTTCGCGGAACATCGGCATTTTTTTATTCCTTCGAAAATGGTCAACGATCAGATTGTGCGCGATACGCATGACCCAAGGGAGAAATTTGCCTTCTTCGTTATATGAATTTGATTTTAAGGTTTTGATTACCTTAATAAAAGTGTCCTGAAAAATATCATCCGAAATATCGCGGTCGGAAATTTTCGAATATATAAAACCATAAATCTTTGATTGGTGCCTGTTTATGAGCGTAGACAATGCATTTTCATCACCTGCCACATAATTCTTAACCAATAAAGCATCGGGGATTTGAACATTAGCCATAGTCGTACCTTTTAGTTTTGGGTTAAAAAAATCGAGATTTTTCTCTAAAAAGTAGTTTCTATGTAATAGGCAATTGTTCGTTGAGGGTTACAAGTTCAAATTTAACAGATTATTTGTCTAACTTCCAAATTAAACCCGAAACTTTAACAGAAACAGCGCAATAAACCAAAATACAGCCTCAGATATTTCGCCTAAGGCTTTCATTAACTTTTCAGGAAATTCTATTGATTATCTTTGCAGGAAACGTTTCGCTGCATGAAAATCGACCTTGCAAAATGTGAGCCAAAAAAGAATATCATCATTAAAGGTGCACAGATTCACAACCTGAAGAACATCGACGTGGTTATACCGCGCAATAAATTGGTAGTCCTGACCGGATTGTCGGGAAGCGGAAAGTCGAGTTTGGCGTTCGACACGCTTTACGCGGAAGGACAACGGCGCTACGTTGAAAGCCTTTCCTCCTATGCGCGTCAATTTTTGGGTCGTCTTGACAAACCTAAAGTCGAATATATAAAAGGAATTGCGCCCGCCATTGCAATCGAGCAGAAGGTCAACACTACCAACGCCCGCTCCACTGTTGGCACATCGACCGAGATTTATGACTATCTCAAACTGTTGTATGCCCGAATCGGAAAAACATTCTCCCCGGTTTCCGGACGTGAAGTCAAAAAAGATACGGTAACTGACGTAATAAACACCGTAAAAAGCTTTACATCCGACAGCAGATGGCTGTTGCTCGCGCCAATACATCTAGAACACGGCCGAATGTTGGAGGACAAACTGAAAATACTTCTGCAGCAAGGTTTCGCAAGAATTCTCGTCAACAATGAAATGGTCCGGCTCGATGAAATCGAATCGCACCAGTTTGATGATAAAGATGTGCTTCTTATCCTCGACCGTATCGTCGTAAAAGATGAAGAAGAATTCTTCAACCGGCTTTCCGACGCGGTCCAGGCTGCATTTTACGAAGGAAAAGGAACCTGTTATCTGCAGGAAGTCGACACCGCAAAGAGGCTTACTTTCAGCAATCGCTTCTCGCTCGACGGAATGAACTTCCTCGAGCCGAATGTGCATTTGTTCAGCTTTAACAATCCATACGGCGCATGCCCGCTTTGCGAAGGCTACGGAAATATAATCGGAATCGATGCCGATCTTGTAGTCCCGAATACGGCGTTATCGGTTTATGAGAATGCGATCTATCCGTGGCGCGGCGAAAGCATGAGCTGGTACCGCGACATGTTGGTGAACAATGCGTACAAATTCGATTTTCCGATCCACAAACCGTATTTCGAGTTAACCGAAGAACAAAAAGACCTGATATGGAAGGGAAACAGCTACTTCACCGGATTAAACGCCTTCTTTGCCGAACTCGAAGCGAAAAATTATAAAATCCAAAACAGGGTTATGCTCTCGCGGTACCGCGGCAAAACCAAATGCCATGCGTGCAAGGGCAAAAGATTGCGGCCTGAAGCCAACTATGTAAGGGTCGGCGACAAAACCATCTCCGAGCTTGTCGACCTTTCAATCAAGAAACTTACGACGTTTTTCAACCAATTGGAACTATCGGAATTTGATTCGCAGGTTGCAAAACGGTTGCTGACGGAAATCAATAGCCGTCTGCGGTTTTTGTCGGAAGTCGGGCTCGACTACCTGACGCTTAATCGGAATTCAGCGTCGCTTTCTGGTGGCGAATCGCAGCGGATCAACCTTGCGACCTCATTGGGAAGCAGCCTGGTCGGTTCGATGTACATCCTTGACGAACCCAGTATCGGACTCCATCCAAAAGATACCGAAAGGCTCATTACAGTTTTACTTTCACTACGCGACCTTGGAAATACTGTAATTGTTGTTGAACACGACGAAGACATAATGCGGGCAGCAGATATGATTATCGACATTGGTCCGGAAGCCGGGACTTTCGGTGGAGAACTCGTTGCACAAGGTTCGTACGAACAAATTCTGGTGGCCGATTCATTGACAGGAAAGTACCTGAGCGGCAGACTCGAGATTAAAGTCCCACGCAACCGCCGGAAAAGTAGCGCTTATATCGAAATTCTCGGCGCGCGCGAGCACAATCTGCAAAACGTGGATGTACGCTTCCCTTTGGATATGCTAACGGTCATCACCGGCGTATCGGGAAGCGGGAAAAGTACGCTTGTCAAAAAAATTCTATTTCCGGCCATCCAAAAACAGATCGAAGGCACCAGCGAAAAAGCGGGCCAGTTCACCGAATTACGCGGCCATTACCACAAGATACGCCATATCGAATATGTCGACCAGAATCCGATCGGTCGCAGCTCGCGCTCAAATCCGGTGACGTACATCAAGGCGTACGACGACATCCGCGACATATTTTCAAAAGAAAAACTTTCTAAAATCAGGGGTTATCAGGCAAAACATTTCTCTTTTAATGTTGATGGCGGCCGGTGCGAAACGTGCAAAGGCGAAGGAACGATCAATGTTGAAATGGTATTTATGGCCGATGTCCAACTGAAATGCGAGACCTGCAATGGCAAACGTTTCAAAAAGGAAATTCTTGAGGTTACTTTCGAAGGCAAAAATATCGACGACATCCTGACGATGACAATCGACGAATCGGTTGCGTTTTTTACCGCTGCGAAGCAACAAAAGCTGGTACAAAAACTCCAGCCTTTGCAGGATGTGGGCTTGGGTTATGTGCAATTGGGACAATCGTCATCAACACTTTCGGGCGGCGAGGCGCAAAGGATCAAGCTCGCTTCATTTCTCGTAAAAGGAACTTTAAAGGAAAAAGCACTTTTTGTTTTTGATGAACCGACAACAGGACTGCATTTTCACGACATCAATAAGCTGCTTGCGGCCTTCGATGCCCTGATCGATAAAGGACATTCGATAATTGTCATTGAGCACAATCTCGACTTGATAAAGTGCGCCGACTGGGTAATTGACCTTGGTCCTGAAGGCGGTGAAAACGGCGGGCGCATTCTCGCTATCGGCACGCCGGAAGAGATTGCAAAAAACAAGGAATCGGTTACAGGCCGGTACCTGCGGGAGAAATTGTAGATTACTTCTTCTCCGATTGCTTCTTGTTTTTGAACGACGCGAATTTCTCAGTGTGTCGCTCTTCCGCTTCGTCAATAGAGTGTGAAATGACAAGGCTTTTGTCCTTTTTGGTAAGGTCGCTCAGCTTGCAATAATATTCCTGAAGAATTCGCATTTCCTCTTCGGTAAGATCTTCAACATCAACCAAGCGATTACTGGCACGCTCGCTCGACGCTACCAATTCGTTAAGCTTCAGCTGGATCGCTAGCGAATCTTTATTTTGTGCCTTTTGGATCAGGAATACCATAAGAAAGGTAATAATGGTTGTTCCTGTGTTGATGATCAGCTGCCAGGTTTCAGAATAATCGAAAAACGGCCCGGTCAAGCCCCAAAGAATAATGATAAGAAATGCCACCGTAAACGCAGCTGTGCTTCCGGTTGCCTTCGCAGTATTTGTCGCGAACTTTTCAAACATGTGGTTCTTCTTGATCTTTTTCATCTTCAGATAAATAAAATGCCTTCAAACAAAGGCTGATGATTATTGAATAATAAGCTTTTTCGTAAAGATATTTCCATCCGACCTAAGACGAAGAGAATATATGCCGGTTGTTATTCCGCTAATATCAATATTTTCAGTTTCTACCGCTTCAGTGAATACTCCTTTCCTGACAACGCTTCCCAACATATTAATAAGCTCATACGAATAATTTTGCCCTGCCATTGCTGGAGAAACAATGGTAACCGAAGTTTGCGCAGGATTCGGAAAAATATCAAAAGATCTGGCAGAAAATTCCTCGTTGCCGAGGCTGCAGGTCGTACAGGCAACGGCAAAATGCATGGTTGCGCCAATTGCAGCCTTGGCAACATTGTGTACGTATTCAGGATCCATATTCGACAAAACATCGTTCACCGAATGTGGATAAGGAGACTCGTTCGCTTCGTAAAAGCCGGTTATAATTTCATTATTGCTTTGAAAAGGCATGTAATCGGAGGCATAAGCATAGGAAAGAATTGCGTTCAGCGGAGAATACAGCTCAACACAATTCATCAGTTGCGTGGTCATCGTGCTAGATTGCGCATTATTCGACGTTGGAGACGAAAGATCGCGTTCGCACATTATCGAATCATTGGTTTCTCCGGCTACGCCGCCGACCTCATCAAGATTGAAAACCAACCTGATATTCATTTTGGGCGTAGTCCCGTTGACCACACTCGAAACATAATGCTGGCTGCCCATCAATCCGTCTTCTTCCCCGCTGAAATTGATGAATCTCACAGAATATTCAGTCGGAATGCTTTGCAGCAGTCGGGCCATTTCAAGGATCACCGCCGTACCGCTTCCATTATCGTTCGTTCCTGGGCCAACAACGGTATCGTAATGTCCATCCACAATGACGAAAATATTTGGATACAAGGTTCCCGTTTTTGTGACGATCAGGTTTTTGCAGCTGCTTCCGCTATAACTGTAGGTATCTTCGACGAGTTGTGCAGCCGTATAGCCGTAGCTGAGGTACTTGTTCTTTAGCCACGTCAATGCATTTGCCTGCGCAGTCGTGCCGCGGAATTTTACTCCCAAAGCCTGAAACTCGGTCAGGTTCTGCAAAATATTGGCCGCCGAGCATTGCTCAACCACTGCGCCATACGCCGGAACATAAACTTGCGATGAAACTTTCGCCGTGAATAGCACCGCCGCGAGAACTGCACCAAATATGGTGGCTTTAGGTTGCAACATGGTAGAAAAGATTAATTGTTAGGCATTAAAGATCGCTAAGATAAGAAATCGGCATTCATCTCCCGAACCTTCAAAACCGATTTTGCAGTTTCCGTTTTGGCACGCTAATTGGAAAGCGCAAACCAGGAGCAATCCTAACGCGACAGCCGAAAAGCGAACAGAGTAGGCAACAGCAAATCACACATCATGAAAAACATTACTTTGCTGGCTGTAGTCACTTTATTGTTTACTGCAGCAAACACGAAGGCAGCCACCCCAGCGCCAACAGAAAACCGCTTCCGCAATGAAGAACCGGTTACGTTCATTGAAAGGGGAATTGAATTTTATGTATTTCCGAACGGCGATTTCGATTTTAACACGCAACCGACTCTCGGCCAGGACATCTACTACAAAAGAGGAAATGACCACAGTTATGTACCTGTCGGAGTAACAATTGAACACGACGCCTACGGACGGGTCCGCAGGATTGGCAACGTTTTTGTAAACTACGACAACGCCAATAGGATCAAGAGAATTGGTGGCGTTTATATGAGCTACTATCGGTCAATGTTGATGCAGGTTGGCGCAATGCGATTGATCTATAACCGTTCCGGTCAGCTGATCGACACCGTCGGAAACATAAACGGATATTCGCAACCCGCATATACATATCAGCCGCAATACCAGGTTTACAATGGCGGCTATTACGGAAGCAGCGATAATTATTACTATAAAAATGGAGTCGCTGCTCCGAAAAAAGAAGAGAAAGAAGGCATTCGAAAATAGTTTGTTGAGTTTAAAGTTTGGTTTGGTTTGTTTGGACCCGTCGTACAGAAATGTGCGGCGGGTTTTTTTTTGAAGCTATTCCGGCTGTCCGCGCTATCTTTTTATTGCGCAGGGCTTCATAAAAAGGATGCTGCTTCCATCCGGGCTAGGGCCGCGCGAACCTTTTAACAACATCGTCGAAAGCACGATTGACTTCAGCCGACAACCGAAACCGGTAATTGAGGAATCCGTAGAAAATGGTCATTAGCGCCGACTTCAATGCGATATTAACCATCGGATGAAATCCAAAATCCCAATAATAAAATACCGCAAACGTCAGCAACGAAATTCCAATAGAATAAAGCGTTTGCCGGGTAAATGGAAAAAGTTTCATCCGCAAGACAACAAACATCAGCTTTGAAAGGCTGTAAAGTGTAATTGCAATCAAGGTCGCGATCGCGGCTCCGTTAATGTAATAAAGTGGAATAAAAATCATATTCAGCACCACGGCAGCGAATCCCAAAAACAATCCCAGGAAAAGAACCATTCTGTAGTAAACCGAATTAAAAATGATTGCGTTGTTATTTCCCAGGATCAGGTCGAAATACTTTGAAAGCCCAATAGTAAATACGACGAAGATTCCGCCTCCGTATTCCGGCGGCAAAAGCATGTAAATCGATTTGATGTTCACCAGGATTCCAAGCAAAATATAACCGCCTACAATCTGCAGGCTGATCGATGTCTTCTTATATAACTCGTTCAATTCGTCGTGCTTGTTTTCAGCCATCAATTTCGCCGTAATCGGATAAGTGATCTGATGCATCGCACGACTTGGAACCGCGATCACCGTAGCAATAAAAATGGCAACCGAATAAAATGCTACATTATCCAGATTGATGTAATGGCCAAGCATGACCTTGTCAATATCCAGCAAAAGCGTCGCAACGCTGCCCGATAAAATGATAAAAATCGAATAAATGAAAACCGCTCGCCGGTCGCCGGGCCATTTAAAGCTCAGCGTTGGCATTTTCACCCGCAGCGCAAAATAAACCATGACCAGCATGATCACGAAATAAATTGCCACGGTAACATAAACAAATTGGACTACCGAAATCCATCCGTAAAGCACTCCATACAAAGCAATGCTTATCAGGACCCGCAAAAAAACTTCCTTAATGAAGTTGCCGAAAACGGACTTCATGTGCACTTTTACCCACGCATAAAAAATCTCAAAGTAACCCATTGAAAGGCCGATCAGCGGAATCAGCCAGACGTAATTATAAATGATGGGATTCTTCACTGCAAGCCTCGCGGCAATCACATCGTAAAAAGCATATCCGAAAATCGCCATCGGAACGACAAAAACCAGCGGCAGGAAAAGCATAAAGGTCAGAAACCGCGATTTTTCTTCCTCGGTTTTATACGTCGAATAGAACTTCACCATCGTATTGTGCACGCCAAACGCCATCAATGGCATAATGATATTCGCCGCCGAAAGCAGGAACGCTGTCAATCCGTAATAAGTCTTTCCTAAAAAGTGCGGATACATGTACAGTGCGTTCGCCGCACCGATTACAAATCCTGCGTAGGTGATTACCGTGTTCCTGATTGACTGGCTGGTAACAATTCCCATTATTTTGGCGAATCAATTTTAGTTAGTAGGTGCGCAAGATCGCGCGTCAGGCTTTTCCGGCTGTAACGCTGCAATCCAACAGCATGTGATTGAAGCGTTCCGTTGCGAAAATCTTCATACAATCCAATTAGCTGCGCCTTAACTTCGTGTTTTTGTTGGTAAGTGAAGAACTTTCCGGAATTGGTTTCCGAAAGGATTCCGGCGATATCAGAACCATCCGGACCTATCGCGATGATCGGGCGCTCCGAGACCATATATTCGAAGAGTTTCCCCGGCAATATGCTTTTCGTTTCTTCCGAATCGATTTCAATCAGCAGCAGTACACGCGCCGATTGTTGCAGCCGGACCGCTTCCGGATGTGGCACATATCCAAATACTTCGGTAAACGATTGCAATCCGTTTTCATTTATTGAATCAAGCACTGAACTGCTCGTTGCGCCAACCAAACGCAATTTAAAATCAGAAGAAAAACCGGGAAGTTCCGTTACCATTTCGGAAAGGCATTCCCAAAGTATTTTCGGATTACGGCCAGACAATAGCGAACCGATATGCGCAATCACGAATTTTTCATCCGGTTTTGATCGAAGCGCGGAAAAAGTGTCGTAGCCGTTGGTGATGACTTCAATCGGTCTGGTAGTCAATTCTGCAAACTCGGTCTTTGTTGTTTTGCTCGTTACAATGATCTGGTCGGCCGAATTCAAAACCTGCCGTTCCAGTTTCTGATGCTGCCTTTTGGCATAGGCCGACAATCGAAGCGACTTTTGGTATCCGATCGTTGTCCACGGATCCCGGAAATCTGCAACCCATGGTATCGAAAGCCGGTTTTTAAGATTCATTCCAATCAGATGCAGGCTGTGCGGCGGACCGGTCGTAATCACAATATCAATCTTATTCTCAGAAATGTATCGCTGAAGAAAAGCTGTGGATGGTTGCACCCAAAACACCCGTGCATCCGGAATGAACAGGTTTCCGCGAATCCACAGAAAAAGCTTTTCCGTTAAACTCTGTTTTTTCTTCTCGGTTATGATCCCGGAACTGAACTTACTGATTTTCTTCCCCGAGAAAACTGACGCGATCTGGTACGGTTCCCAGATTTTTCTCTTAATGATCGTAATATTTTCGGGAACATCGGCGCACAAGCCTTCATCAATAATCGGATACGAAGGATTTTCAGGAACATAAACAACAGGATGAAATCCGTTCTCTGGAAGATATTTGGCAAATTTCAGCCATCGCTGCACACCGGGACCGCCAGCAGGTGGCCAGTAATACGCGATGATGAGTACCTTTTTCATCTATTCGGATGTGGATTTGCGTCGGGTTTGGTAATATATTCCGCCACCGATAAGCAATACGATCAGGATCGAACTGGCCAGTGAAATCATTCCGCCTGTTTTCACCACTGAAGGTTCAAATTTAAATTCGACAAGATGCTTTCCTGCCGGAATTTGCATCGCCCGCAAAGTATAATCTGCCCTGAAATGCGGCGTTTCCTTGCCATCGATGTACGATTTCCATCCTTTTGGATAAAAAATCTCGGAGAAAACGGCCAAACCTTCGTTAGGGTTGTTGGTTTTATATGTTATGTGGTTCGACTTGTATGTATCGACAGTAATTGTTGCCAGCGAATCTGCCGCAAAACTTTGTTTCTGAATTTGCGAATCATCCGAATTGACAATGGCAACGTGCCGAAGATCGGTCTTCGAAATTGCCTTCATTTCCTCATTTGCAGAACCGACTTTCCGCACTGACGAAACAAACCAAGCATTTCCGAGCGTATGCGTATTGATGATCGGGACACTTCTTCCGTCCTGAGTCTGAACGATAAGGTATTTCACATTGAGCATGTCGAGCACCGGATTGTCGCGCTTCAGGCTGAACGTCGCCGTATCGATTGCCTGAAATAAAGACTTCAGATTATTCTCGACCTGGTAATCAAACAGCTGATCCATCCGACGCGGCCGAACAGCGCTGTATCCGCCAACGGAATTGTGAAAATAAGACGTTCTTCCCTGCAGCCTTCCAAAAACTTCGTAAACCCGGAAATGGCCCGAATCCTTCAAAATCTGAGTGTCCGCCGGAGTTTGCTCAAACGGCTGTTGAATCTGAAGTGAACTCACAAAAGTGTGCTCGTCGGCTTTGACGTACTTTTTATCTACAAAAAACAAGTCGCCAACCATAATTACTCCAACAATTATGATCGCGGTGTTCCGGCTGATGCGGTTTTTGACAAAGAACCAAAGCGCAACGGCTGAAACGGCAATCAAAAATCCTGAACGAAGCAAATCTGCCGAATAAAGGCTTTTGCGATCTGCCTTCAACGCATCAAGTATAACCCTTCCCGCTTCACTTTCGGAAAAGCTATCATCGTGCATTCCGGCGAAACTGAACATTCCTTTTGCCAGGAAAAGCAACACGATAACGCCTAACGCTGTCGCGGCTGACTTCCATAAAATCTGCTTTCTGTCTTCCCGTTCTTCAAAAAACGATTGCAAGCCAATTATCGCCAATACCGGAAAACAAAGTTCCAGCACAACCTGAATCGACGATACTGCTCGGAATTTATCATACAAAGGAATGTAGTCGATAAAGAAGTTGGTCAGCGGAGCGAAATTCTTGCCCCACGAAAGAAGCAGCGATAAAATTGCACCGGCCAGAAAAGCGTATTTTATCTTTCGCTTGTCGGAATACAGCGCCATAATCGCCAGAAAAAACACAACAGCGCCAATGTAGGCTGGCGCGGCAACAATTGGCTGCTCGCCCCAGTAAACCGGAAGCTGCGCTGAAAATTGCTGCGCTTCGTCATCGGACGCACCTTGTTGGATGGCGTATTTGTAGACTTCACTATCCGGGCCGAGCACTTCGCCATTCCCACCGCCAAAAAGCCGCGGCGCGATCAGGTTGAAACTTTCGGCGATTCCGTAGCTATATTCAGTAATGTAATCGTACTTCATTGCCGAGGTAGTCGTATTCGGCGTTCCGTCGGGATTGAACGTCAGCTCGCTTTTACCGCGCATGCTGAAATTGGTATATTCGGCAGTCGCCAAAAGATTCGCGGCGTTCGCACCAATTGCCATTATAGCCGCAACTGCGAAAGTACCCAAAGCAACAAGCAACGGTTTGTATTCTTTATTTTTAATGTATTTGTAGAGGTAAAAAATCGCGATCGGAAATAGCAAAACCAAAAGATAATAGGTCATCTGGAAATGATTTGCATTGATTTCCAACGCCGAAGCCAAAAGAGTCAAGAGTCCGCCAAGTACATATCGCCTTCGAAAAACCAGCAACACGCCGGCAACGACCATTGGCATGTAACCGATAGCATGCGCCTTGGCATTGTGCCCGACACCGAGAATTATGATCAGATAAGTCGAAAATCCGAAAGCAAGCGCCCCGAAAAAGGCTTTCAAAGGATCGGCTTTCAGGACGAGCAATAAGATGTAAAATCCGAAGAAATATAAAAAGAGATAATCCGCAGGCCGTGGAAGAAATCGAATGGCATCGTCCAGAAGGCTGATGTAATCGTGCGGATATTTTGCGCCCAGCTGATAGGTCGGCATGCCGCCAAACGCAGAATTCGTCCAGTACGGCTCGGCGTGCTCAGTTGCGCGGAATTCATTTTGCTCTCGCGCCATTCCGGTGTACTGCGCGATATCCGACTGGAAAATTTCCTTTCCCTGAAGCACCGGATAAAAATAAATGAGTGAAATGATGATAAAGCCAGCGATGGCAGCGAGATGCGGGTAATACTTCTCAAGGATTTTCATAGGCGCGAAGGCATCAGTTGCTGAATAAACCGTAAAAGTAAAATAAAATCATCAACAAGGCCGCGCGGCTACTCGATTTCCTCAAAGTCCACATATTCGCCTTCCTCTTTACGCGAATCGACCTTCGGCTTCTGTTGCTCCCTGTACGGATTATTGTTGGGCTGACCAAAATCGCGCTGCCGCAGGTTCTCCTCTGCTTTCTCTACTGCTTTCTTCAACAGCACAGGCAAAAGCAGTCGCATGGCGAATTTGAATACATAATAAAAGGCGATAATGTAAACAATGGTTCGGATGGCACCTAGAAACGAGGCAGTCTGCATAAAGTCGAATTTGGGGCAAAATTAGCAAATTCGAGCGGGTGAAATCGACACGAGCCTCATAAATTATTAATAAAATCACTACATTTGGGAGGCACAAAATGCCGTAAAAACTGAGCCTATGCTTCGCCAGAAACCTTTATTCGCAGCCGCTGCGCTGCTGACCGCCTGTATTTCATCCGGACAATTTACCGATGTCATAAACTCCAACCGGCCAGGCGAATCGATGTCGGCTTTCTCTGTCGGGAAAACAGTGATCCAGGCAGAAGCGGGCACATACATTTCCGATGAAAAGTACGATTTCTACGAAACTGATGCTACCGGTTTTGGCGGCGACCTGGCGGTTCGTTACGGAGCTTTTTTCGAGCAACTCGAATTGATCCTGGAACTGCAATACCAGCGAGACCACGTGCAAACTCCGGTTGACGATTATTATCGTAATGGGTTCCGCCAGACGACATTCGGCGCGAAATACCTGATTTACGATCCGAATAAAAATTACGAAAAAAAACCTGACCTGTACAGTTGGAAGGCAAACCACTCGTTCAGCTGGCACGAGTTCATTCCGGCTGTTGCCGCATACGCCGGGTTCAACCTCAACTTTTTCAACAGTCCGTATTATTACGACCACGAAGAAAAAGTGACACCTAAATTCATGATCATCACACAAAACCAGTTTGGCAAATGGGTTTTGGTGACCAATTTTATTGCCGACCGGATAGTTTCGAAATACATGTCCTACGGATTTGTTGGCACCGTCACGCGCGGCTTCAACGAGCGCTGGTCGGGATTTTTGGAAGGTCAGGCAGTCAAAAGCGATCAATATTCGGATATGATCTTCCGCGCCGGCGCCGCTTATCTCATAAAGGAAAACATCCAGATCGATGCGTCCTTCGGGACAAATGTGAAAGATACTCCATCGATTTTGTCGGGCGGGATCGGGATTTCGTGGCGTTTTGATGAAAATTATGAAGACGTTGTTCTTCGGGCGCCGAAAGAAGACAAAAAGGACAAAAAATCGAAAGAAGAAAAGAAAAAGGAAAAAGAAGCAAAAAAACGTAAAGATGCAATCGAAGGAACCGGAGATGAAAAACCATAGCCAACCGATCCAAATTATTGAGGCCAATACTCCGGCATTGATCCGCCAATATGTAAAGTTTCCGTTTTCGCTGTATAAAGACAATCCCTATTGGATTCCGCCATTGATTCACGACGAAATTGAAAGCTTCGATCCTGCGAAAAATCCGGTTTTCGAAAGTGCGGAAGCTCATTTTTTCCTGGCTATGTGTAACAAGGAAATCGTTGGAAGGATCACCGCAATCATTAACTGGGATGAAGTCAACAAGCAAAACAAGAAGAAAGTCCGCTTTGGATGGTTCGACGTTATCGACGATATTGAAGTCACCAAGGCGCTGCTCGAGAAAGTCTACGAGCTCGGCCGCCGCAATAACCTGGATCATGTCGAAGGCCCGATGGGATTTTCAAACCTGGATAAAGTTGGCGTGCTGACCGAAGGTTTCGACCAGATCGGAACGATGATTACCTGGTACAATCACCGGTATTACGTCGATCATCTCGAACAACTGGGGTTTGTCAAGGAAAAGGAATTTATCGAGAGCATATTTTCGTTCAAAAATGTCAACCCTGAGCCGTTTTTTAAAGCTTCGGCGCTGATCAAAAAGCGCTACAACCTTCACGCAGTCAATTTCACCAAAACCAGCGAAGTCATGCCGCGCGTTGATGAAATGTTCGATCTTTTCAACACGAGTTACGCCGGACTTTCGTCATTTGTTGCGGTCAATGACATCCAGAAAGAATACTTCAAAAAGAAATACATCAACCTGATCAATCCCGAGTATATTAAATTTGTAGATGACGATCAGGGCAAATTAATCGCGTTCAGCATCGTTATGCCATCCTTTTCGCACGCAATGCAGAAAGCAAAAGGAAAATTATTCCCTTTCGGGTTCCTTCATCTGATGAATGCGCGGAAAAATTCGAGAGATGTGATTTTCTACCTGATCGGGATTTTACCCGAATATCAAAATAAAGGCGTGACCGCGATAATTTTTGAAGAGTATTTCAAAACCTTCAGCAAAAATAAAATCGAGACGTGCATCCGGACGCCTGAACTCGACGAAAATCATGCAATCCACAATTTATGGAAGAACTTCAATCCGATTATCCACAAACGGCGTCGAACCTATAAAAAAGATCTTTAGAAAATATTAATTGCAGTCTGTAGATTGTAGCCTGACTCCCGAAAAGCTCAATTTGCGCGGCATGATGAACGTTTGCTTATCCGCTTTCTCTTCCATCGGGCCGGTGCCTTCGACGATTTCACTGCCGCGTTTTACAAAAATAATTTCACGCACCGAAGTAGTTCCTTCTGACCGGAAAGTATAATCGGCATACAAAGTATCGCCAACGAAAATGCCGGAAACGGTACCTTCATTGCGATCTTTCTCATTCAGGCTGTAAAGCAATTCACCAGTAACGTTGTTTGCATTCTGTATCAGCGAAAGCCGGATCGTATCGCCTTTGCTTTCCAATGCATAGCACAACTTTTCCTTTGGTTTCTGTTGTTCGTCTTTAGGCGCTTCAGTTTCTTCCTTGCCTTTGCATGCCGCCAGCACAATCAAGGCGCTAAACAATGCTAAACATTTTTTCATAGTGTAAAAAAAAGCCGGAACACAATATTCCGGCGGTTGTTTTTATCTTTCGTCGCTCACGTCAACCGTGTGCTTTTCTGCCAGCTTTGCGTAAGTACCGTTGACCAGTTTCTCGCGCACCGCTTCAAAGGCATCCAACGTTTCAGTTATGTCACGCATCGTGTGTGAAGCCGTCGGAATCATCCGAAGCAGGATAATTCCCTTTGGAATCACCGGATAAACCACGATCGACAGGAATATATTGTAATTTTCACGCAGGTCATTGACCAGCATCATCGCCTCGGGAATGCTTCCTTTCAGGTAAACCGGGGTCACGCACGTATTGGTGTCGCCAATATCAAAGCCGCGCTCACGAAGTCCGTTTTGCAGCGCATTCACGTTGTTCCAAAGCTTTTCCTTCAGTTCCGGCATGTCGCGAAGCATATGCAGCCTTTTCAGCGATCCGACGGTTTGGATCATCGGGAGCGACTTGGCAAACATCTGCGAACGCAAATTGTATTTCAGGAAATCGATTATCGTTTTGTCGGCCGCCACAAACGCACCGATATTCGCCATCGACTTCGCAAAAGTCGAAAAGTAAACATCAATCCCGTCCTGTACGCCTTGCTCCTCGCCCGCTCCGGCGCCAGTTTTTCCAAGGGTTCCAAAGCCGTGCGCATCGTCAACCAAAAGCCTGAAATTGTAATCTTTTTTGAGCGCGACGATCTCTTTCAGCTTTCCCTGCTGCCCGCGCATTCCAAACACACCTTCAGTGATAAAAAGGATTCCGCCTCCGGTTTCTTCGGCCATTTTTGTAGCGCGCTGCAGGTTTTTTTCCATACTTTCCACATCATTGTGTTTGTAGGTAAAACGCTTGCCCATGTGCAGCCTTACGCCGTCGATGATGCACGCGTGCGAATCGACGTCGTAAACAATAATATCGTTTTTGGTGACCAAAGCATCGATTGTCGAAACCATTCCCTGATAACCAAAATTCAGCAGATAAGCCGATTCCTTCATCACAAATTCGGCAAGCTCCTTTTCAAGCTGCTCGTGTGCGGCGGTTTGGCCGCTCATCATCCTCGCTCCCATCGGATACGCCGCGCCATATTGTATCGCCGCGTCAACATCTGCCTTTCTCACCTCAGGGTGATTCGCCAATCCGAGGTAATCGTTAATGCTCCAGTTCAGGATTTCCTTGCCGTGGAATTGCATCCTCGGGCCAAGTTCGCCTTCAAGCTTCGGAAAAACATAATAACCTTCCGCCTGCGAAGCCCATTTTCCTAACGGACCTTTATTGTTTTGAATTCTTTCGAATAAATCTTTAACCATCTTCTTTCGCTAATTGTCAGGGTCGCCCCGGTTCGCGTGCAAAAATATAGATTTATACCATTCCCTCAATTTCGTTAATCGATTATTTGAAGCTCATCCCGCTTTCCGCTGTATCTTTTTCTCGTAACCTCGAAAAAGGATGCCGCTGCAATCGGGGCTAAAAAAGTTTCCGCCACCGGAAAAATCATTTGTATATTTGAAGAACAACCTAAAGATATGGCCGACAACAATAACGCCCTGAAACTTGCCGTACTCATCGATGCCGACAACGTTCCTTACAGCAACGTGCGCGGAATGATGGAAGAAATCGCAAAATTCGGCACGCCGACTACGAAAAGAATTTATGCCGACTGGACGCGGCCGAACGCAACCGGCTGGAAAAGCGTTCTTCTGGAACATGCGATAACGCCCGTTCAGCAGTACAGCTATACCGTGGGGAAAAATTCTTCGGATTCGGCGCTCATCATCGACGCAATGGATCTGCTTTACACCGGGAAAGTCGACGGCTTCTGCATCGTATCCAGCGACTCCGATTTTACACGGCTCGCAATCCGCTTGCGTGAATCCGGGATGCTGGTCATCGGAATGGGCGAACAAAAAACGCCGCCATCACTGATCGCTGCCTGCGACCGCTTCATCTTCATCGAAGTACTCGAAGGCTATTCCAAAAAGAAAAAAGATCCAAAACCGGAGCCTGTAACTCCGGATGTCCAAAAGCCACAGCCTGCAAAGCAAACCCGCAAAATCGACGAACCTACGCTTGACCTGATCGAATCGACAATCGAAGATCTCGGCGACGACGACGGCTGGGCGTTTCTTGGCGATGTGGGCAATCTGGTGGTCCGAAAAAAACCCGAGTTCGACCCACGCAATTACGGATTCAACAAGCTGACTCCGCTGCTCAAGTCACTTTCCGACATGCTCGAAATCGATGAGCGCGACTCGGACCGCAAAGGCATCAAGCACGTTTACGTCCGATTGCGAAATAGCTGATTTCAAACGTAAATACGTAAAATATGGAAATACAAAAAATATCACCGTTCCTTTGGTTCAAGGACAATGCTGCCGATGCTGCTGCTTTCTACGTCAGCGTTTTTAAAAATTCCGAAGAAGGAACAATCGTTAGGTATGGCCAGGAAGGCGCCGGGATTGAAGGCGAAGTGATGGTTGTTACCTTCAAGCTTGAAGGCGTACAGTTCACCGCGCTCAACGGAAATCCGCAATACCAGTTTTCGGAAGCAACATCTTTTTTGATACGCTGCGACACTCAGGAAGAGATCGATTATTATTGGGAAAAGCTTTCCGACGGCGGATCAACCATGGCTTGTGGCTGGCTTAAGGATAAATTCGGCGTAACCTGGCAAATTTGCCCTCCAATCCTGATCAACAACTTTGAAGACGACGACCGCGAAAGGGCCACGCGCGTGATGAAAGCGATGATGACAATGGTCAAATTCGATCTTGCAAAACTTGAAGAAGCCTACAATGGCACGTGGAATCCATGAGATTGGTCTTCGCTTCCAACAACAAAAATAAAATCAGGGAAATTTCACAGATGCTTCCGCCAACGATCGAACTTCTTTCGCTGGACGATATCGGCTGCCACGACGACATTCCCGAAACAGCCAACACGATTGAAGGAAATGCAATCTTAAAAGCAGATTACGTAACCACTAATTTTGGCTTGGATTGCTTCGCCGACGACAGCGGACTCGAAGTCGATGCGCTGAACGGCGCACCGGGAGTGATTTCGGCAAGATATGCCGGCGAGCAACGAAGCGATGCAGACAACATCACAAAACTGCTGAACGAACTTGAAGGCAAAGCCAACCGGCAAGCGCAATTTAAAACGGTGATAGCGCTCAATCTCGGCGGAAAACAGGTTTTGTTTACAGGAATTGCCAGAGGACAAATTACGAAGGAACCTTCCGGAAGCGGCGGATTTGGCTATGATCCTGTCTTTAAGGCAGAAGGTTACAAACACACTTTCGCCGAAATCGATTCAGATGAAAAAAACCGGATCGGTCATCGCGGAATTGCAGTCCGACAGCTCATACATTACCTTGAGCAGCAAGCGGAAGGCTGAAATTTCAATCATTTTTGCCGCGCTTTGATCGATATCAGACGACATTTATCGCTTGTACAATGTTTTTTCCGGCCACTGAATCTGTATCTTTTTGATTTTCAATTATTAAATATATCTGAAAGTCAAATTTTCCATTAGCGTATATGGTTTATAAAGACTACTTTTGCGCCATATTTTTAAAAACTATATGAATAAATTTGAACAACTGGGTTTGCAGGAGTCGTTACAGCGGGCGATTTTGGACCTCGGATTTGAAAATCCAACCGAAGTACAGGAGAAAGCCATTCCTCTATTATTGGAAAAAGACACCGACCTGGTGGCGCTGGCACAGACCGGAACCGGAAAAACAGCCGCTTTTGGCTTTCCGCTTATCCAGAAGATTGACGCTTCGGACAGAAGCACACAGGCATTGATCCTTTCACCAACGCGTGAACTTTGCCTGCAGATTACCAACGAACTTAAGAATTACTCGAAATACGAAAAAGGCATTAATGTTGTCGCGATCTACGGTGGTGCAAGTATCACCGAACAGGCGCGCGATATCAAACGCGGAGCGCAGATTATTGTCGCAACTCCCGGTCGTATGCAGGACATGATCAATCGCAAATTGGTCAACATTTCGGAAATCGGGTATTGCGTACTCGACGAAGCCGACGAAATGCTCAACATGGGATTCTATGAGGATATGGTCGCGATCCTTTCAACAACGCCAAACGACAAAAGCACGTGGCTGTTTTCGGCTACAATGCCGGCTGAAGTTTCGCGCATCGCCAAACAATTCATGCACGAGCCGATCGAAATCACGGTTGGAGCAAAAAATTCAGGTTCGGCAACGGTTTCACACGAATTTTACCTAGTCAACGCTCGCGATCGTTACGAAGCGCTAAAAAGGCTTGCCGATGCGAACCCTGATATTTTCTCGGTTGTATTTTGCCGCACGAAACGCGACACGCAACAGGTTGCAGAAAAACTAATTGAAGATGGTTACAACGCAGCCGCTCTTCACGGCGACCTTTCACAGGCACAGCGCGACTCGGTTATGAAATCGTTCCGCGGGCGCCAGATACAGATGCTTGTTGCCACCGATGTCGCAGCGCGTGGAATCGACGTTGACAACATAACGCACGTAGTGAACTATCAGCTTCCGGACGAAATCGAAACGTACAACCACCGTTCAGGCCGTACAGGCCGCGCGGGTAAGCTGGGGACTTCAATCGTAATCATTACCAAAAGTGAACTCCGTAAGATATCTGCCATCGAGCGGATCATCAAACAAAAATTCGAAGAAAAGACAATTCCAAGCGGAATCGAAATCTGCGAAATCCAGTTGCTTCACCTTGCCACAAAAATCAAGGATACTGAAGTCGATCACGAAATAGACAACTATCTTCCGGCGATCAACACTGTGTTGGAAGGACTTTCTAAAGAAGAACTAATCAAGAAAATGGTTTCGGTCGAGTTCAACCGATTCCTGAACTATTACAAAAAAACCCGCGATTTGTCTTCACAATCTGCCGGTTCCGAAAGGCGCGACGCAGGCGAAAGCAGTTTCTCAGGTAATTCCGGAAGCGCGGTTCGCTATTTCGTAAACATCGGATCGCGTGATAATTTCGACTGGATGTCGCTGAAAGATTTTCTTCGCGATACGCTCGAACTCGGCCGCGACGACGTTTATAAAGTCGACGTAAAAGAAGGCTTTTCGTTTTTCAACACCGATCCCGAGCATTCCGATCGCGTAATGGAAGTTTTGAACAACATTCAGTTGGAAGGACGACGCATCAACGTCGAAATTTCGAAGAACGATGGCGGCGGACGACGCGATCACAATGGTCGTAGCGGTTCAGGTGGTTTTGGTCCGAAGAACTTTTCGAAAGGCGACCGCGGACCACGACGCGAAGGCGGATTTACTTCCGACAGGCCGGCACGCAAAGAAGGTTTTTCAGAAAGAAGCGGATCACCACGCCGTGAAGGCGGTTACTCCGACCGCGCGCCACGAAGGTCAGATTCACCGCGCCGTTCAGAAGGTTTTGCACCTCGGGCCGGACGCCGCTCTGAAGGTTCAGCCGATGCGCCGCGCTCAAAAAGGCCACGCAAGGGATAACCTGTTAATTTTCTTATAATTCTATACGGGCTGCGAATTATCTTTATGTCTTTGATTACTTTTAGCACATCAAAAATGGCAATGAGATTCTTCGCAGTCCTTTTATTTGCACTCTTTTTTCAAGGCGCGTCCGCACAGGTTGTACCCCAAAAAGTTTCCGGCATCATCATCAATGACAACACGCTGTTGCCATTGGCAAATGCCAATATTGTCAACATCAATAAGGTTACAGGGACAACTTCGGATAAAAATGGGCGGTTTGAACTTTACGTACAAATGAACGATACGCTCCACATTTCACTGATCGGATTCAAGTCGATTCGCGTGCGGGTGACGAACGATTGGATCAAGAACAAAACAACCACCATCCAACTTACCGAAAAAGCGATCGCACTCGAAGAAGTCGTCGTGCGGCCCTACAACCTCACAGGATATCTCGAAATCGATTCCAGGCACATTCCGATGCAGGAAAACTACCGCTACAGCATTTCCGGACTTCCACGCGGCTATGAAGTCGGCGACACCTCGCCAAGCGCTTTGGGTCGCACATTGGGTGCTATCTTCAATCCGGCAGACGCATTGCATAACTTCTTTGGGAAAAAGCCGCAGGAATTGAAAAAGCTCCGCAAGATGAAAAAGGACGATACCGTACGCAACCTGCTCGAATCAAAATTCGACCGCGAAATGATTGCCGTGCTTTTGGGAGTGGATAAAAAAGACATCCCCCAAATCCTCGAACGTTGCAATTATTCCCAGTCATTCATCCAGAACGCCAACGACCTGCAAATTCTCGACGCTATCAGCGACTGCTATGAAGAATATAAAATGCTGAAAAAGTAGGAAAATCACGGTCTTCTTTCATCTTTAGACTTTTAACTTTCGACGTTTGACTTTCGTCATTAGTCATTAGACTTTCGGCTTCCTCCGTCCGCAAACCTCGCCTCAATCCTCTTAATATCCCTGATGGAATTCCGCGCCCAGTCCAACCGCTTTTCCAGGATTTCATGTTCCGACAATTGCCAGCGGACGTCCGAGTTCCGCAACCGTGAAGTCAGGTTCTGAAGTATGATCGCCGCCGATACCGAAATATTGAGGCTCTCTGTAAATCCGGCCATCGGAATTTTCAAAAAACCGTCCGCCTGAGCCAGGACTTCCGGTGAAAGCCCGTCGCGTTCCGTTCCAAAAAACAGGGCCGCCGGCGTCGAAATATCAAAATCATCAAGCAATGTATCATTCTCGTGCGGCGTCGTGGCAATAATTCGGTAACCCTTTGACTTAAGGTCAGCGATGCATGTTTTTATGTCGTCAAACCGGTTCACATCAACCCATTTCTGGGCGCCCATCGCAATTTCCTTGTCGATTTTTTTTCCGTAACGCTCCTCGACAACATTCAGCTGCTGCACGCCAAAAACCTCACAACTGCGCATGACGGCACTCGTGTTATGCAATTGATAAACGTCTTCCATCGCCACCGTCAGGTGATTCGTACGTTGTTGCAGCACGCGAAGAAACTTGGCCTTGCGGTTTTCCGTCAGGAAAGATTCGAGATATTCAAGAAGCGCCAGGTCAACCAAAACTTTTTTTTGCAAACATACCGGTTTTATTTTTTTGGGCGTGCCGGCGCATAACATTCCTCGCTTTTGAGAATTCCAACAGCGCCGTCGGGCTTTCCGCTGCACGCGGTGCACGCTGCAATCCCTCACGCGGGATGTTGCTGGTGGTTGGTGTGGCCTCCACAACTGGAAACCGTAAACTACTGACAAAAATCTTGTAACTTGTTAACCAACTTCAACCATTCCACTTAGATATGAAAAACCTTGTTATCCTTACCGGTGCCGGAATCAGCGCCGAAAGTGGCGTTGCAACATTTCGCGATGCGGGCGGACTCTGGGAAGGGCACAATGTCATGGATGTTGCTTCCCCGGACGGCTGGGCGCGAAACCGGGAACTCGTACTTGATTTTTACAACAAGCGGCGCGCGCAACTGAAAACCGTTGAACCCAACATCGGACACAAAATCATAGCCGGGTTGGAGCAGCATTTCGATGTACATGTCATCACCCAAAATGTCGATGACCTCCACGAACGCGCCGGAAGCACCAAAGTCCTGCACCTGCACGGTGAACTGCTTAAAGTGCGCAGCACCAAAAATCACAACGAAATCCTGCATTGGGAACACGATCTTACCGCCGAGGATACCGACAGCGACGGCAATCCGCTGCGGCCGCATATTGTATGGTTTGGTGAAGAAGTTCCAGCGTTGGAAGAAGCTATTTCAATCACGCAGCAAGCCGATGTCTTTCTAGTGGTGGGAACCTCACTGCAGGTATATCCCGCCGCGGGACTGTCTTCGTTTGCAAAACCCGGAATTTCGCTGTTCTATGTCGATCCGAATCCGGCAACCATTTACCATACTAACGGTCCGGTAGAAGTGATCGCCATGAAAGCCTCGGCCGGGATGCAGATTGTGCGGGAAAAGCTACTCGCCATGCAGTAAAAATTTGCCGATTATTACCGCGGCGGCTTTTATATTCCTTGGGTAAAAGGTATATTTGCTTTCACTGGCAAACCAACAACAATGCAGCTCAACGAACTCAACGCAATCTCTCCGATCGACGGCCGCTACCGAGGAAAAACCGAAAAACTGACACGCTATTTTTCCGAGGAAGCGCTTATCCGCTATCGCGTTTTTGTAGAAATAGAATACTTCATCGCTCTTTGCGAAATACCGCTTCCGCAACTCAAGGACATCCCGTCATTATCGCTGGAAAAACTTCGATCGATCGCTGAACGTTTTTCGACAGAAGATGCGCAATCGATCAAGGAAATCGAAAAAATCACGAACCACGATGTAAAGGCAGTCGAATATTTCATTAAAAAAGCATTCGACGATCTTGGCCTGGAAAAATACAAGGAGTTCATCCATTTCGGGCTCACGTCTCAGGATATCAACAATACCGCGATTCCGCTTTCGGCGAAGGAAGCGTTTGAAGATGTGTACATGCCTGCACTGATCGCCGTAATCTCGAAACTAAAAGAATTAAGCATTGAATGGCGCGACGTTCCGATGCTTGCAAGAACACACGGCCAGCCCGCATCGCCAACGCGCCTCGGAAAGGAAATCGGTGTTTTCGTGACCCGCCTTGAAGAACAATTGAGACTGCTGTTCAATATTCCTTTTGCCGCAAAATTTGGCGGCGCCACCGGAAATTACAATGCGCACCAAATCGCTTATCCCGAAATCGACTGGCGCGAAGTCGGAAATAATTTTGTCGAGAAAACCCTTGGACTGCACCATTCGTTTCCAACCACCCAAATCGAACATTACGATCATTTCGCCGCTTTTTTTGATGCGCTCAAACGAATCAACACCATCATTATCGATCTCGATCGCGACATCTGGACGTATGTTTCAATGGATTATTTCAAGCAGAAGATTCGTGAAGGTGAAATCGGATCTTCGGCGATGCCGCACAAGGTCAACCCGATCGATTTTGAAAACTCGGAAGGAAACCTTGGACTGGCCAATGCGGTTTTTGAACATCTTTCTGCGAAGCTGCCACTTTCAAGGTTGCAGCGCGATCTGACCGACAGCACTGTGCTTCGCAATATCGGCGTACCGATGGGCCACACTTTGATCGGGCTTGACGCAACGTTAAAAGGCCTGAACAAGCTATTGCTCAACCAGGCTAAACTCGCCGAAGATCTTGATAAAAACTGGGCTGTTGTTGCCGAAGCCATTCAAACGATATTGCGTCGGGAAGGTTTCGCAAATCCGTATGAAGTACTGAAAGGCCTTACGCGGACAAACGCAGCAATTGACCGCACTTCGATACACGATTTTATTGCCACGCTTGACGTGAGCGACAAAATCAAGGAAGAGCTGCTGAAAATCACGCCGTCGAATTATCTTGGACTTTCGATATAACAGCCAATAGCCCTGATCGTCGTGAAAATCCTTTTGTAGCCGGCAGCAGGCAGGCACAAAAGATTGCAACAAGAGCAGGAAAAAGCTCCTAAAAATATAAAATGGACGAAACCGCGACAGAAACCGTTCATCAACTTTACCCGATGATCATCGACCTCGGCCTCATTCTGATGACCGCGGGAATAGCGCTTTTGCTGTTCCGAAAAATTAAGCAGCCGGTCGTTTTGGGTTACCTGATCGCCGGATTCCTCGCCGGAAACCATTTTGATTTTTTCCCCTCAGTAACCGATATTCACAGCGTTGAGGTGTGGGCCGAAATCGGGATTATCTTTTTGCTGTTTAGCCTTGGACTGGAATTCAGTTTTAAGAAATTAATGAAGGTTGGCGGAACGGCGTCGATAACCGCGCTGACGCAGATGTTTTCGATGATTTTCCTCGGTTATTTTATCGGTACCATGCTCGGATGGAAAACGATGGATTGTGTTTTTCTTGGAGTAATGCTGTCGGTTTCTTCCACAACGATCATACTTAAGGCATTTGACGAACTCGGCGTGAAGGCGCAAAAATTTGCGGGAAATGTTATCGGGTCGTTGATCGTGCAGGATATTGTCGCGATCTTGCTGCTGGTAATGCTTTCGACTGTCGCGGTGACACAGCAATTTTCGGGCAGCGAACTGCTGAAAATGGTCTTAAAGCTTTCGTTTTTCCTTGTAATCTGGTTTGTTGGTGGCATATTCTTCGTTCCGACGCTGCTCAAGCGAGCGAAGTCACTCCTGACCGACGAAATGCTCCTGATCCTGTCGATTGCGTTATGCCTGATGATGGTCATCCTCGCAGCACGGGTGGGATTTTCGCCGGCGCTCGGTGCGTTCATCATGGGGTCGATCATCGCCGAGACCACGCAGGCCGAGCACATTGAACACTTAGTAAAGCCGGTAAAAGATTTGTTTGCCGCCGTGTTTTTTGTTTCCGTCGGGATGCTGATCAATCCGCAGACCATTGTAGATTATGCCTGGCCGGTGCTTCTGCTTTCCCTTGTAACGATTTTTGGCCAATCGATAAGCTCGACAATTGGTGCGCTGTTTTCGGGGCAGCCGTTGAAGCAATCGGTGCAAACCGGGATGAGCCTTTCGCAAATCGGTGAATTTTCATTTATAATCGCCACACTGGGCGCGACACTTAAAGTCACAAGCGGCTTCCTTTACCCTATTGTTGTAGCCGTTTCGGCAATTACGACATTTACGACGCCGTTCATGATCAAGCTTTCAACGCCGTTTGCTGAATATCTCGGCAGGAAGTTGCCAAGACGCTGGCTGAAGCGAATCGAGCGGTACAGTGCGAATGCACAGGCGATCCGTTCGGCGAGCAATTGGCAGATCGTTCTTCGGGCATATCTGATCCAGGTCGTAGTTCACTCGGTAATAATTATCGCAGTGATATTGTTTGCCTCAAAGTTCCTGCTCCCGTTCGTGGCCGGATCGAAATACGGCAACCTTTTGGCTGCTATTGCAACGCTGATCATTCTTTCGCCATTTCTCTACGCGCTTTCGCTCCGCAGGGTTGCCGTGAATGAAGTTCAAATCCTGATGTCGGAACGAAAATACCGCGGACCAATCATCATGATGATCCTGCTTCGGTTCGTGCTGACGTTGTTTTATATCGGATTTTTGCTCGACAACTTTTTCTCGCCGGCGGTTGCTTTGATGGCGATGTTGGCGGCTGCTGCGATATACGTCCTTTTCCCGAAGAAACTGCATGCGCAATACCAACGCATCGAAAAACACTTTCTGCGCAACCTGCATGAGCGGGAATTCATTAAGAATAAGCGGCGGCGCAGCGAGCTGACTCCGTGGGAAGGCCACATGACTTTGTTTGATATCGCCAAGGAATCGAACGTCGCGGGAAAAACCCTTGAGGAACTTCAACTCCGTGAGCAAATGGGAATCAATGTGGCGTTTATAAAACGCGGCGACGTGACTATAAATATTCCCAGCCGAAACGAGCGCCTTTTTCCGGGTGACGAGGTTTGTGTGATCGGAACCGATTTCCAGGTGCGGGAATTCAAAAAATTCCTGGATCAAAACGAAATTGAGCCGCCTTTGGAAGATGATTCCGATATTGTGCTGCGCCAACTTGAGCTCATCGGCGAGCCGTTTGTTGGAAAAAGCATCCGTGAATCGCAACTTCGCGAGAAGACGAAAGGTCTGGTCGTTGGCGTAGAGCGCCGCGGCACGCGTATTCTTAACCCCGACTCGCATATGGTGCTTGAGAAAGACGACCTCCTGTGGATCGTAGGCGATAAAAAACTGCTGAACAAGCTAATGCGCCAGACGGGTTCGTTTATGGAAGATCAGCGCGAATAGTTCGGTGCTTCTTTGGTAATCGTCACATTGTGCGGATGGCTTTCGGTAATTCCGCTGGCGGTAATGCGAACGAAACGGCCATTTTCCTGAAGTGTCTGAATGTCTTTCGCGCCACAATAACCCATTCCTGCGCGGAGGCCGCCTATAAACTGCTGCATGCTTTCGTTGAGTTCACCCTTGTACGGCACCCGGCCGACGATCCCTTCGGGAACGAGCTTTTTGACATCGTCTTCAACATCCTGAAAGTAACGGTCTTTTGAACCTTCTTTCATTGCTTCGACTGATCCCATTCCACGGTAGGATTTGAATTTTCTTCCTTCGAAAATAATCGTTTCGCCCGGTGACTCCATTGTTCCGGCAAGCAGCGAGCCCAACATTACTGAATCGGCTCCGGCTGCGATGGCTTTCGGAATGTCTCCGGTGTAGCGGACTCCGCCATCAGCGATGACCGGCACGCCGGAACCTTTTATTGCCGCTGCGACTTCGAGCACGGCCGAAAACTGAGGGAATCCCACTCCGGCAACCACGCGCGTCGTACAAATCGATCCCGGTCCAATGCCGACTTTCACGCCATCAGCGCCATTCTCGACAAGATATTTTGCCGCTTCGGGCGTAGCGATGTTGCCAACGATGACATCGATTTCTGTAAAGTTTGCTTTCACCTGACGAAGGACTTCAACAACGCCGCGTGTGTGTCCGTGAGCGGTATCGATCACGATCGCATCCACACCTGCAGCCACAAGCGCGGCGGCACGTTCGACAGCATCGGGAGTAACGCCGATGGCGGCCGCAACGCGAAGCCTTCCCAATGAATCTTTATTCGCCATTGGTTTTTGGGTGAACTTCGTGATATCGCGGAACGTAATGAGTCCGACCAACTTATTTTCGCGATTTACAACGGGGAGTTTTTCGATTTTGTGTCCTTGCAGGATGACTTCTGCCTGTTCGAGCGAAGTTCCTTCAGAGACGGTAACCAGGTTGGATGAGGTCATTACCTCAATGATTGGCCGGCTGCTTGTTTTTTCAAAGCGAAGGTCGCGGTTAGTGACGATTCCGCGCAGGATCATGTTTTCGTCAACGATTGGTATTCCGCCGATGCCAAATTCCTGCATCGCATTTTTTGCGTCGGCGACCGTCGCGGTAAGAGGCAACGTCACCGGATCGATTATCATTCCGGATTCGGCGCGTTTAACCTTTCTGACTTTTGCCGCCTGGGCCTCGATGGTCATGTTTTTATGCAGTACGCCGATTCCGCCTTCGCGTGCCATCGCGATGGCCATTGCGCTTTCGGTAACGGTATCCATTGCTGCCGAAACGACCGGAACGTTTAGGAAAATATTTCGTGAAAAGCGTGTTTTGATGCTGACTTCGCGCGGGAGGATTTCAGAATATCCCGGGACCAGCAGGACGTCATCGTAAGTTAATCCTTCACCGATGATCTTTGAGTTGTGTGCGTCCATTGCAATTTGTGGTTGTAGTTAAATTGCAGGCAAATATACGTCTTTTTTAGCAGAGGAAAATAAGTGGAAGCAGCGATTTTTAGCCCGGACAGAAGCAGCATCCTTTTGCTCGCGCAGCGGCAAAAGATACCGCGGATGGCCGGATCAGCTTCTAATGGAACTCGCCAAAAATCTTTGAAGCCTCGTTGTATGCGCTTTCGAAACTCATCGGGCTTGTGCCGGTGTCTTCTTTTTTGGTGGTGAAATACGAAAGCAACTTTTCGGTTGGCATGTTACCGGTGAGGTCGTCTGTTGCCATTGGGCAGCCGCCAAAGCCCTGGATCGCGCCGTCGAAACGCCTGCAGCCGGAGTTGTAGGCGGCGTCAACTTTTTCGAACCACTTATCGGGCGTTGTGTGAAGGTGCGCGCCAAATTCAATATGCGGATATTTCGGGATCAGGTTCGAGAAAAGATAGCTGATGACATCGGGTGTGGAGCTGCCGATCGTGTCGGATAGTGAGAGGATTTTGACGCCCATATCGGAAAGCTTTTCGGTCCACTCGCCCACAATGCCGACATTCCACGGATCGCCATAAGGATTTCCGAAACCCATCGACAGGTACGCGACACATTCTTTATTGGTTCGGCCGGCAATTTCGAGGATTTCCTGCAACGTTACGAGCGATTGTGCAATCGTTTTGTGCGTGTTTCGCATCTGGAAATTTTCGGAAATCGAAAACGGAAAACCGAGATACGTAATGCAATCCTGTTGAGCGGCTGTTTCGGCGCCCTGCGTGTTTGCGATTATGGCGAGGAGTTTACTTCGGGTTTCTGACAGATCGAGCGCATCGAGGACTTGCGCGGTGTCCTGCATTTGCGGAATTGCTTTTGGCGAGACGAAGCTGCCGACGTCGATTGTGTCAAAACCTACGCGAAGCAGCGACCGGATATAGGTAATCTTGCGTTCGGTCGGGATGAATGCGCGTATTCCCTGCATGGCATCGCGCGGGCATTCGATTATCTTTATTCCGCTCATAGTTGCCAAAGATATGAAAGAAAAACATTTTTATTAAGAGTGATGTATTACCAATTTCAGGAATAAAGCGATATATTACAAAATTTGGTAATAAATTAAAATATTACCTAAAAGCGTAATGTAAAGAGTTTTTTCTATATTTGAATTATGATAGCGATCCTAACAGGAGATATAATCAACTCAAGGAAGCTGGCGCCGAAAGATTGGATTGCCGATTTCAAAGCGCTGCTGAGCACCATTGGAACCACTCCGCGGCAGTGGGAAATTTACCGTGGCGATGAGTTCCAGGTAGAAATTGACCAGCCCGAGAAATCGCTGCTGACGGCGCTTCGGATAAAGGCTTTTTTGAGAAGCCGCTCACTCGACGCCCGAATGGCAATCGGAATTGGCGATAAAAACCATCAGGGCGACCGCATTTCGGAAAGCAACGGAAGCGCTTTTGTCCGGTCGGGAGAACAATTCGACCAGTTAAAGCAACAGAAAGTCACGCTGGCAATCAATAGCGGCGATGAAGCGTTTAACGTCGAAATCAACCTGATGTTGCGACTGGCGCTTGCGATAATGGATAATTGGCTCGCGCAATCGGGAGCTTTCGCATTGGCTGCAATAGAAAACCCGGGGCTTTCACAGGAAGAACTGGGAATGAGGCTCGGAATCAACCAGGCCGCCGTGAGCCGCAGGCAAAAGCGGGCGCATTATGATCTGATAATGGATCTCGAAAAATACGTTTCAAACCGGATATCAATACTAAACCAATGATTGTATTCATAAAGTTGTTGCTTGCACATTTGCTTGGCGATTTCATGCTGCAGCCGACGTCGTGGGTTAACGAAAAGGAGGAGAAAAAGCACAAAAGTAGCAGGCTTTTTTATCACATCCTGATTCACGGATTGCTGGCATTGCTGTTTGTCGCGAAGATGGATTTTATCGTGTATGCAATTTTTCTTGCGGTCACGCACGGGCTTATCGACTTACTAAAACTCTACCTCCAGCGGAACAAGACAAAGCGCATCTGGTTTATTGCCGATCAGTTTCTTCATGTTGCCGTGCTGGCTGTCATCGCTGCCTCATATTCGGGCGTTGAGCTCACGAGATATGAACTTACGAATGAATTCTGGCTTTTCATCGCGGCTGTTTACCTGCTGACATTTCCCGCGTCGATAATAATCAGGAACCTGATCTCGGTTTGGGCGCCGGATTCGAACCATACGAAAGAAGACCTGGAAAGCGCCGGCAAGTACATCGGAATCCTTGAGCGGCTTTTTGTTTTCGGTTTTATCGTTTCGGGACATTTTGAAGCGATCGGTTTCCTTCTTGCGGCGAAATCGATTTTCAGGTTTGGTGACCTGACGCAGGGAAAGGATCGAAGGCTGACCGAGTACGTTCTGATTGGAACTTTATTGAGTTTTGGATTTGCGGTTATGACCGGAATCCTTTACCAGTACGCCGAAATCCTGCTGCAACTGAACTTGCCCGAATAATTTCTACAACTTCCGGATTCTGTCATTAATCGCTTTCACCAATGCCGGGCCTTCGTAAATAAATCCGGTATAAAGCTGCACAAGGCTGGCGCCTGCCCGTAGTTTTTCGATGGCGTCATCTGCCGAATGGATGCCGCCGACACCGATGATCGGGAAGGCGTTGCCGCTTTTTTCGGCGAGGAAACGAATGACCTCGGTTGAGCGCCTGGCCAGCGGTTTCCCGGATAATCCGCCTGCCTCACTTTTGTTTTCGGATTTTAAGCCTTCTCTCGAAATGGTTGTATTGGTTGCGATAACACCCGCGATTTTAGTGTCGGCGACAATATCGATGATATCGAGAAGTTGTCCTTCGGTCAGATCGGGCGCAATTTTGAGCAATATCGGTTTGGATTTATGCATTTGTTGGTTGCGTTGCTGAAGCGCCATCAGCAATCGGGTCAGCGGTTCCTTTTCCTGAAGGTCGCGGAGGTTTGGCGTATTTGGAGAACTGACGTTTACAACAAAATAATCTACATAATCATAGAGCGCATCGAAGCACAACAGGTAATCTGAAGCTGCGTTTTCGTTTGGAGTAACTTTATTTTTGCCGATGTTGCCGCCGATGAGGACGTTTTTGTTCTTTTTCAAACGTTCGGCGGCAGCCTTTACACCGCCATTATTGAATCCCATCCTGTTAATTATCGCCGAATCTTCCCGAAGCCGGAACAAACGTTTCTTCGGATTGCCGGGCTGCGGAAGCGGCGTCAGCGTTCCGATTTCTATAAATCCGAAACCAAAATTGGAAAGCTCGTCAAATAGTGCCGCGTCTTTATCAAATCCCGCGGCCAGTCCCACCGGATTCTTGAATTTCAATCCGAATACCGTGCGTTCCAGCTTTGGGTCTGAAACCTGGTAAAGGCTTTTGAAAACGGCTGGCATTCCGGGAATTTTCGAAAGAAAACGGATCATCCTGAAGGTAAAATGGTGGATGTCTTCGGGATCAAAACAAAAAAACAGGGGCCGGATCAGCAATTTGTACATAAGTCGGTTTTGCCTTGCAAAGGTAATCAAAACACTATCGGGCGCAGCAGCAGGCGATGACCAAAGAAATCAATTATATTTGTTAGGAAAATCAAACTTATGCAAAATATCATCGACCGTTTCTTCAGCTACGTCACAATTGACACCGAATCTGATGCAACTTCACCTACAACGCCGAGTACGTCCAAACAGCTTGTGCTCGCAAATTTACTTGCCAAAGAATTGAATGACATCGGAATGCAGGACGTTTCGATTGATGAAAAAGGATATGTTATGGGAACGCTCCCGTCCAATGTTGATCATGAAGTTCCAGTGATCGGGTTTGTTTCGCATTACGATACTTCGCCTGATTTTTCGGGTGCCAATGTGAAGCCGCAAATCGTCAGCAACTATAATGGCGGCGATATTGTGCTGAATGAAGACCTGAATGTGGTGCTTTCACCAGGATATTTTAAAGATCTTTTGCAGTATAAAGGACAGACATTGATCACGACCGACGGCACGACATTGCTGGGCGCCGATGACAAAGCCGGGCTGACCGAAATCGTGACCGCGATGGAATACCTGATCAGGCATCCGGAGATAAAACATGGAAAAATCCGCGTGGGTTTTACTCCTGATGAGGAAATTGGCCGCGGGGCGGATTACTTTGATGTGGAAAAATTCGGCGCGCAATGGGCGTACACAATGGACGGAAGCCAGATTGGTGAACTCGAATACGAGAATTTCAATGCTGCCGGCGCGAAAATCACTTTCAGTGGAAAAAGCGTGCATCCCGGCTACGCAAAAAATAAAATGATCAACTCGATGTTGATCGCAAACGCGTTTATTTCGGCGCTTCCCCAGGACGAAGTTCCCGAGCATACGAAAGGATACCAAGGATTTTTCCACGTGACGGGAATTTCCGGAAGCATCGAAGAATCGGTGGTGGAGCTGATCATCCGAGACCACAGCATGAAAAAATTTGAGAAACGCAAAAAGACGGTTGCCGATATCGTAAAAAAAATCAACAAAAAATTTGCGAAACAATTTGGCGGCGATATCGCGACGGCGGAAATCAAAGACCAATACTATAACATGCGCGAAAAGGTCGAACCGGTAAAGTACATCGTCGATCTTGCCGAAAAAGCGATGAACGATCTTGGCATCAAGCCGATCATCAAGCCAATTCGTGGCGGCACCGATGGCAGCCGACTTTCATATATGGGACTTCCGTGCCCGAATATTTTCGCGGGCGGACACAATTTTCACGGGAAATACGAATATGTCCCGGTAGAAAGCATGCAGAAAGCCACCGATGTTATCGTCCGGATTGCCGAGCTGACCGCTTTGACCGATTTTTCAACTTATGGAAAATCTCAAAATGCACCGAAAAAAATAAAGTAGCCATGGAAGAAAAAAAGAATCCCTGGAACAAAACGAATCAGTGGGAAAAGGAACTCGAAGCCCTGCGCGCCATTATTGCCAAAACCGAATTGGTTGAGATGACCAAATGGGGCGGCCCGATCTTTACCATAAATGGCAAAAATGTGGTGGGAATCGGCGGCTTTAAATCGTATGTCGGGATTTGGTTTTTCAACGGCGTTTACCTAAAGGATGCAGCCGGCGTGCTGGTGAACGCGAATGAAGGAGTCACCAAAGCGCTTCGTCAATGGCGTTTTCAATCTATGGAAGAAATCCGGTCAAACGAAAAGCAAATCCTTGCGTACATCAACGAAGCCATCGCCAATCAGAAGGCGGGAATCGAAAGCAAACCGCAAAAGAAGGAAGCAATCGTTTCGCAATTATTTGGTGATGCGCTAAAATCCGACAAAACGCTCAGCGAAAAATTTACAATTTTTTCACCCTACAAACAGCGGGAATTTCTGGAATACGTCGAAAGTGCCAAACGCGATGAGACAAAACTTAGCAGGATCGAAAAAATAAAGCCCATGATCCTGGAAGGGATTGGGCTCAATGACAAATACAGATGAAAATGCCTCCTCGCGGAGGCATTTCTTATTTCTTTACTTCTGCAGCGTTAGCAGCAGCACTCATTTCAGATGAAATAGCAGAACGCTCCATTTTAAGCTTTCCGGCCATTGTTTCAAGAATCACTGTTGTTTCGGCTATTTCGGCTATTCTCCCGTGTAGCCCGCTTTTGGTGACAACTTTATCGCCGACTTTCAATCCGCTTTCGAACTCCTTTTCCAGCCGTGCCTTTTTTTGTTGCGGGCGGATCATGAAGAAGTAGATTACGACCAACATCAGCCCCAGCTGAAAGTACAATGTATAATTTCCCATATTGATTATTTGGAACCTGCGTTCCCGTTGATTTCTGCTGTGATGTTAAGAACTTCGTTGCCCTTGGCAGTGTTTGTTTTTAATGTAACCGTTTTGTGCTGCATTCCGTGTTTGCCGGCGGAGTTGAACGATACCTTGATTTTTCCCGATTCGCCCGGTTTTAACGGCGCTTTTGGATATTCAGGCACAGTGCAGCCGCAAGAACCTTTGGCATCGCTGATGATCAGGTCAGCTTTTCCTGTGTTTTCAAAACTGAAAGAATAAGTTACCTTATCGCCTTCGTTGATTTTTCCAAAGTCGTGATCTTTTGAAGCAAACGCCATTTCCGGATATTTGCCATCAACAGGCGGCGGTGGCGGTGTGTTTGTTTGCTCTGACGGCCCGGCGGAAATATTCGGCTCCGGAGTCGCAACCGCGTTCGGGTCCGCTGGCGGAATCGAAACTGAACTGTCATCGATCTTTTCGGCGGCAGCTTCGCGTTTGCAAGCGGTCAGTGCCAACGTGGTAATGGCAAAAATGCAAATGAATCTTTTGATCATATTTGTTTTGTTTTTGGTTTTACATCAATCCGCGGCCTGCCTTATTGAGCTTGCCTGCAGCCTGGAATTCCTTAACGAGATTGTCCAAAATTCCGTTGATAAAAATACTGCTTTTTGGTGTTGAATATTCCTTCGCAATCTCAAGATATTCGTTAATGGTCACTTTGACCGGAATTGACGGAAACCGTTGGAATTCGCAGATGGCCATTTTTAGGATGATGGTGTCGATCTCGGCAATCCGCTCCGTATCCCAATTGGGCGTCTTGTTTATGTATTCCTTTCCAAATTCAATTTCATTCAGGACGGTTTTCCGGAAAAGGTCTTTTACAAAATCGGAATCTTCCTCGTCCTTGTACAGTTTCGGCACGCGGAACGACAGCGCGTCGGAAGGATCGATTTGCTTGAGTTGCTTGATGATCTGGGTATTCACCAGCGGAATATCGTCAACCCACGTCAGCTTATGGTCTTCAAGGTAATCGTACAGTTTTTCGTTCGGCGCGATCAGTTCCATGAACATATCGGCAACAAAATCGCGATCGGCTTCAACTGAAGAAGCAGCGGTCGCCATGTACTTTTTGTACAATTCACTCTGACGGATCTCATCAAGCATCAGTAGGATGTAGTCGTCGTTGCGGGACCAGTTGTTGATTTTTCGCTTTTCGAGCGCATCTGAAAGCGACTTGTTTTCAGCCAGGAAAACCAGGATTTTGTTGTCGATGAATTTCCGGTTCGGATTGCGCTCTTCAGCTGTCGCGAGGTGCTTTTTTGATGCCTTGTGAAGGTACTCTTCTTCCTTTTGGCGAATTTCAACCAGCGCCGAAAGCATGATCAGGTAGAGGTCCTGCACATTTTCGATGCTGTGAAAAAGAAACTTTTCTTCCTTTTCAAGATTATCAGAACCATTTTGGTGCATCGCATAAATGGATTGCATCACCTTTACACGAATATGTCTCCTGTTTAACACTGGATAAGAACTTTATAAGTTATCGCAAATTAATTTCAGCGATATAAATTTAAAAATAAAACGGATTACTTCGAGTGCTCCATTTTTCTGTCGTCAATGCGCTTTTGAGCGATTGAAAGCGCAGCTTGGTAAGTCGTCAGGTTATTGCTGTCGGCAAAATTAAAGATCTCAAGAGTGGTGTTATAGATGTTTTCCGTACGGCGCATTGCCTCGGCCTTGTCGTAATTGACAATTTCTGCATAAACATTGATGATTCCGCCAGCATTGATCAGGAAGTCGGGAGCATAAAGGATCCCGCGCTCGCGCAAAATCTTTCCGTGCACTTCTTCATTCGCAAGCTGATTATTCGCAGCACCGGCAATCACCTGCGCTTTGATCTTGTATATCGTGTTATCGTTTACAGTCGCACCAAGTGCACAAGGAGCGTAAATATCAACATCGGCGCTGTAAAGATCTTCTCCTGCGAAAATCTTTGCGCCATAACGGCTTCCGATTTCCTGCAGCCTTGCTTCGTTGATATCGGTAATCTGCACCAATGCGCCTTCCCGTGTCAGGTAATCCACAAGAGTTTCGCCAACGTGACCGATTCCCTGAACCAGGATTTTTTTGCCTTCGAGCTTGTCGCTTCCAAATTTGTATTTTGCCGCTGCCTTCATTCCCATATAAACGCCAAAAGCGGTTACAGGCGAGGGATTTCCAGATCCGCCGCGCTCTTCCGAAATTCCGGTAACGTACGGAGTGACGTCGCGGATGAGATCCATATCAGGGGTTGTTGTCCCGACATCTTCGGCGGTGATGTATTTTCCGCTCAATGAGTGGATGAACTCACCAAACTTTACGATCAGCTCGGGAGTCTTGTCTTTTTTCGCATCGCCGATAATTACAGCCTTGCCTCCGCCGAGGTTCAAACCAGAAATAGCCGATTTGTAAGTCATCCCGCGGGAAAGCCGCAAAACGTCGTTCAGCGCCTCCCATTCATTCGTATATTTCCACATCCGGGTACCGCCCAGCGCAGGTCCTAAAACCGTGTTATGGATTCCGATTATTGCTTTTAATCCAGTATCTTTGTCATTGCAAAAAACGATTTGCTCGTGGTTGTCGAAAGACGTTTGTCCAAAAACAGGATCAATCTTATGAAGTTCTGCCGCCGTGGTAAATTCTGTAGTCATGAGTAAGCGTTTAAAGTTGTGGCATTTTCAAAAAGCCACCGCAAAATTAAAATTAAAATCAAAAGCCCGCAGGATTTTTAGCAATAATTGTCAATCCTTTAACCTCTTGGATTGACGGCCACTAATTTACTGCTGGGGAAACCGCATTGAAATTAACATTTACGTGGCTTAAGCGATGCCGTTTTCAATATTAAAATGAAAGAATTACAATATTTAAACAAATACTTTATAAAATATAAATACCGCTTCCTGTTCGGTATAATCACTACAATTGTTGCCCAAATTTTCTCACTCTTCACGCCAAAGCTGATCAGCAAGTCATTTAAGGCTATCGAAGACTACGCAAAATCAGACGCATTGAATATTGCTTTGATCCGTACCGAGTTGTTTCACAACATTCTACTGATCATTGCCACCACAATTATCGCCGGGTTTCTCACGTTCCTGATGCGCCAAACGCTGATCGTAATGTCGCGCCACGTGGAGTACGATCTTAAAAATGAAGTCTTCCGCCAGTATGAAGTCCTCTCCCAGCAGTTTTACAAACAAAACCGCACCGGAGACCTAATGAACCGAATCAGCGAAGACGTGGGAAAAGTGCGCATGTACGTTGGGCCGGCAGTGATGTACACCATCAACACCTTCATCCGCTTTGCGATTGTAATAGTTTATATGTACAACGTTTCGCCACGGCTGACGCTTTACACGCTGCTGCCGCTTCCGCTGCTTTCGTATGCGATTTTCAGGCTCAGCAGTGAAATCAACCGCCGAAGCACGACCTTTCAGCAATACTTGTCAAAAGTATCCAGCTTCACCCAGGAAGTATTTTCCGGAATCCGTGTGATAAAAGCCTATTCACTTGAAAATCAATACCAGTCCAATATGGTCGATCTTTCAGCCGAAAGTAAGGCAAAAAGCATGAGCCTGGCAAAAGTCCAGTCGCTTTTCGGGCCGCTGATGATGGCGCTGATCGGCGTGAGCAACCTGGTCGTGATTTATTTTGGCGGAGTGATGTACATCAACGGCAGCATCAAAAGCATCGGTACGATAGCCGAGTTCATTCTATATGTAAACATGCTGACCTGGCCGGTGGCTTCGTTGGGCTGGGTTTCGTCGATGGTGCAGGAAGCCGAAGCCTCTCAGAAAAGGATCAACGAATTCCTTCACATCAAGCCCGAAATCAAGAATAACCATCCCGGAAAATCGGAGATTGAGGGTGAAATCGAATTCAACAACGTCACCTTTAAATACGAAGACACCAATATTACGGCGCTGAAAAACATTTCTTTTAAGGTGAAACAAGGCGAAACGCTTGCGATCCTCGGAAAAACCGGCAGCGGCAAATCGACTATACTTTCGCTAATCAGCCGGCTGTACGATGTTACTGACGGAAAAATTGCGATTGACGGCCGCGACATCCGGCAGGTGAATTTGTTCGACCTTCGCAAGAGCATCGGGATCGTCCCGCAGGACGCGTTCCTGTTTTCCGACACAATAAAGAACAACATCCGCTTCGGGAAAGAAGATGCGACCGACGACGAAGTGATAGCCGCGGCAAAAAATGCGGTCGTCCACGACAACATTACAGGATTCAACTTGCAGTATGAAACCGTACTTGGCGAACGCGGCATCACGCTTTCGGGCGGACAAAAACAACGTGTCTCCATTGCCCGCGCGATCATCAAGAACCCGAAAATACTGCTGCTCGACGATTGCCTCTCGGCGGTCGATACCGAAACCGAGGAAGCGATACTCGGCAACCTGATGGATGTCACCCGAAACAAAACGACGATCATCGTCAGCCACAGGGTTTCATCGGCCAAAAATGCCGACCGGATAATCATCCTTGAGGACGGAAATATCATCCAGCAAGGCACGCACAACCAGCTTGTGGCAGCCGAAGGATATTACCGCGAACTGTACCTGAAACAGTTGTCGGAAAAAGAATTGACATGATTTTTTGTTTTGTAACCCTTTTTTTAGCACTTTTGAAAGGTCAAACACAAAACTAATCTGATCGAACGTATGAGAGAAAATGATATATTAGAAAAAGAGGAGATCTTTTCGAAAGTCCTTAGGGCAGGAAGAAGGACTTATTTTTTCGATGTCAGGGCTACCAAGGCCGACGATTACTACATCACGATTACCGAAAGCAAGAAGTTTACCGAGGAAGACGGTTCGTTCCACTTTAAGAAGCACAAAATTTATCTTTATAAGGAAGACTTCGCCGCGTTTTCAGAAATCCTTGACGAAATGACACGGTACGTCCTCAACAACAAAGGCGAGGAAGTTATCTCCGAAAGACACCAGAAAGACTACAAGCGCGAATATCCGGTCACCGAAAAGATCGATAGCGAGATTCCTGCAGCCGAAACCTTTACAAACATCGATTTCGACGACATTTAAAAATTTACCCGGTTTATCGCCGGGTTTTTTATTTGATCCGCAGTCCGGGTTCGACCTTAAGTCCCGGCTCGAGCAAGACCACGTCACCATCCGGACCGACAGCACCCAGCACAAGGCATTCACTCATAAACTTTCCGATCTGCTTTTTTGGAAAATTCACCACCGCCACGACTTGCTTGCCCAAAAGCCCTTCTTTAGTATATCGTTTTGTGATTTGCGCCGACGATTTCTGAATTCCGATTTCCGGTCCAAAATCGATGACCAGCTGATACGCCGGTTGCCGCGCTTCGGGAAAATCGCGTGCTTCGATCACATTTCCCACACGCATTTCGACGCGTCCAAATTCTTCCCAGGTCAGTTCCATAACTTATTTATTTTGGGCGTGCCACCGGCTCCGCAAGCTCCGCCGCTGTCGGGCTGTCCGCTGTGCACGGCACCTTGCTTCCATCCCTCACGCAGGCGATGGATTTATTATATTTGATCCGTTAATTCAACTTATCCAAAAGCCGTATGTCACGCACCGCATCCAAAATGCTTCCCCTGGGAACCGCAGCTCCCGCTTTTCGTCTTCGCGATGTTATCTCGGGCGAGGATTACTCCTATTCCGAACTCAAAGGCGACAAAGGAACGCTCGTTTGCTTTATCTGCAACCACTGCCCTTTCGTGCATCACGTGCTTCCGGAACTGCTGATGATTGCCGGCGATTACCGCGTTCAGGGAATCGGATTTATCGCGATATCAAGCAACGATGTAACACAATATCCGCAGGACGGACCCGAGCTGATGGCCGAATTCGCGTTCCGTAACAAGTTCAGTTTTCCGTATTTCTACGACGAATCACAAGAAGTTGCGCGTGCTTTTGACGCCGCGTGCACTCCGGATTTCTTTCTTTTTGATCGCGACGACAAACTCTACTACCGTGGCCAGCTCGACGATTCGCGTCCCGGAAACGGGATCCCGCTCAGCGGATCATCACTTCGCGGCGCCATTGACGCACTGATCTACAACCGCAGCTTTCGCGGTGAGCAAAAGCCGTCGATCGGGTGTAATATAAAATGGAAACTGTAATTACCTGGCCTGCGAAAAAATATAGGTACGGATTTGCGCCATCTGCGCGTCGTCAAGTTTGGCCTTGCGCTGCATTTTCACTAAGATCGGTTCCCATTGCTCGCGGGTAAAAGCAGTTGGCGAGAAAAGTTTGTGGCAGCGTGCGCAGTTGTTTTCAAACATTGATTTTCCTTCGGCTATTTCGGTAGAAACGGCAGGCGCTTCCTCTTTTTTGTCGGCAACCGGCTTTTTTGTTGAACACGCTAGTGCGCTAAGGACAAATGCAATCGCAACTATTTTTGATTTCATTGAATGTTGGTTTTTACAAATGTAATATTTTTCCCATTCCGTAAAATACCCGCACAAAAAAAGCGCCCGAAGGCGCTCTGCTATTTTACATCCATGAGTTCGACATCAAAAATCAGCGTTGCATTCGGCGGAATTACGCCTCCCGCGCCCGCCGCGCCGTAACCAAGATACGACGGAATGACGAATCGGGCCTTGTCGCCTACCTGAAGCAGCGCAATTCCCTCATCCCAACCTTCAATTACGTGTCCGCGTCCCAAAGGAAATTCGATTGGCTTCTTCCTTGAATACGAATTGTCGAACACCCGGCCGTTTTCAAGCGAACCGGAATAGTGTACGGAAACAATTTTACCATTTTCGGCTTTCTTTCCATTTCCTTTCTGAATGAATTTATATCGGAGTCCGCTCGCAGTTTTCTCAAAACCGGCAGCCAGTTTTTCCAATTCTGCCTCGGCGGCTTCACGGACTGCAGCTTCGCGCTTTTCACGTGAACCTTCAAATGTGCGGAAAGCTTCCACAGCGTTCCACTTTTCGGCTTGCTCGCCCACACGGATTATTTCGACCTTTTCAATCTCATCGCCCTGACCGATTGCATCCACAACGTCTTGTCCTTCCACCACATTTCCAAAAACCGTGTGCTTGTCGTCAAGCCAAGGCGTGGCAACATGCGTGATAAAAAATTGCGAGCCGTTACTTCCCGGTCCCGAATTGGCCATCGAAAGTACGCCCGGCGCATCGTGACGCAAATCCTGGTGGAATTCATCGTCAAATTTATAACCCGGCCCGCCTGTTCCGACGCCTTGCGGACAACCGCCCTGAATCATGAAATCGGGAATTACTCGGTGAAATTTGAGTCCGTCATAAAACGGCTTTCCCTGCGGCCGAGCCGAATTCTCAAGGTTTCCTTCTGCGAGCGCAACGAAATTCCCAACAGTTCCGGGAGTGAGTTCGTATGTAAGTTTGACCAATATCGATCCTTTTTTGGTAATGAACCTGGAGTATATTCCGTTTTCCATCATTTTCAATTTTAAAATGAACGGCAAAATTACAAGAAATGGGCGAAAGATTTGTTATCGATTGACTGCTTTCGCGACCGAGCTTTTCATTCCTTTCCAGTTTATCCCTGAAATACCTTGCGTTAGCCTTACATCCATTAAAAAACAATTTAGCAACTATCTTTGCAAAAACTACAATCAATGCGAATCGATATAATCACCGTCTTGCCGGAACTATTACGGAGTCCGTTCGAAGCTTCGATCATGAAGCGCGCAATCGACAAAGGATTGGTGGAAGTCCACTTTCACAACCTTCGCGATTACACGACAAACAAGCAGAAAAGCGTTGATGATTACCAGTTTGGCGGAGGCGCGGGAATGGTCATGATGGTGCAGCCAATCGACGATTGCATCAGCAAACTGAAATCGGAACGCGACTACGACGAGATAATCTACATGACACCAGACGGCGAAACGCTCAACCAGCGAATGGCGAACCGGCTGTCAACTGTTGGAAACCTTATTATTTTATGCGGACATTATAAAGGGGTCGATCAGCGTGTGCGCGACCATTTTATCACAAAGGAGATTTCAATCGGCGATTATGTGCTGAGCGGCGGTGAACTTGGTGCGCTGGTTCTTTCGGATGCGATCATTCGGCTTATTCCGGGCGTTCTCAGCGACGAAACCTCGGCACTGACCGACAGCTTCCAGGACAACTTGCTCGCGCCACCGGTTTATACGCGGCCGGCAGATTATAAAGGGTGGAAAGTCCCCGAAGTGCTCACAAGCGGCCACGCTGCGAAAATCGACAAATGGCGTGATGATATGGCCTATGAGCACACAAAAAACCGGCGGCCGGATCTCTTGAATGGAGAGTAGTTAATAGTTTACAGTTAACGGTTTACAGTTAACGGTTTACAGTTTACAGTTAACGGTTTACAGGTTACAATTAACAGGCTGTTTGCATGGCCTTTGCATTACTATGGCGCCTGTGAACTGTAAATCTTGAACTGTAAAGTAAAAAACTTTATTCTCTGTCTTGCATCGTTTGTCTTTTTGAGTATCTTTGCGCCCACATTGGACCAACCTCTGGCGAAACTCGTGAAATGTTGCTCTAGTTCAACTTTAAATTTAAGTCATGGCAGATTTAATGAAATTCGTTCAGGACGAATTCACAGCTAAAAAAGATTTTCCTGATTTCGGTGCTGGTGATACAATCACTGTTTACTACGAAATCAAAGAGGGTGAAAAAACCCGTACACAGTTCTTCAAAGGTGTTGTAATCCAGAGAAGAGGTTCAGGAAGCACTGAAACTTTCACTATCCGCAAAATGTCGGGTTCTGTAGGTGTTGAGCGTATTTTCCCTGTAAACCTTCCGGCATTGCAGAAAGTTGAAATCAACAAGAAAGGCGCTGTCAGAAGAGCTCGTATTTTCTACTTCCGTGAACTTACCGGTAAGAAAGCAAAAATCAGAGACAAGAGAAGGTAATTTTTCTTCAAAGAATAGTCCCGCTTCAAAAGAGCGGGATTTTTTTTGTCCTAAACTTTCGATAGCCGTAAAATCGAACGCCCAAAAATCCCGATTTCGCAAATCGGTTCGAATCGTACACTCCGAGTGGACGTCAGCCACATTTTTCGCAGTCGTTTTTCTTATATTTGTGGGATAAACAAACGATCACAATATGACAAAAATTAAAGTAGCCAATCCGGTTGTCGAGCTCGATGGAGATGAGATGACAAGGATCATCTGGAAATTCATAAAAGACAAACTGATCTTGCCTTATCTTGATCTGGATATCAAATATTACGACCTTGGTATGGAAAACCGCGAGGCAACCAAAGACCAGGTTACGACCGATTCGGCTGAAGCCATAAAGCAATACAACGTTGGAATTAAGTGTGCCACGATTACACCGGACGAAGAACGCGTAAAAGAGTTCAATCTTTCGAAAATGTGGAAATCACCAAACGGAACCATCCGCAACATCGTTGGAGGAACCGTTTTTCGCGAGCCGATCATCATGAGCAATGTGCCGCGCTATGTTCAGGGATGGACAAAGCCGATCGTTATCGGGCGGCATGCATTCGGCGATCAATACAAAGCCACCGATACAAAAATCAAAGGCAAAGGAAAGCTGACGATGAGCTTTACCAATGAAGCCGGAGAAACCCAAACCTGGGAAGTTTTTGATTTTAAAGGCGACGGCGTTGCAATGGCAATGTACAATACTGACGAAAGCATTTACGGATTTGCGCACTCGTCGTTCCAGATGGCGCTCACGAAAAAATGGCCACTTTACCTGTCCACGAAAAACACAATCCTTAAAGCCTACGACGGTCGGTTCAAGGACATCTTTGAAGAAGTCTACCAGCAGCATTACAAAGCCGATTTCGATAAAAACGGCATGACTTACGAGCACAGGCTGATCGACGACATGGTCGCATCGGCAATGAAATGGAGTGGCGGCTTCGTTTGGGCTTGCAAAAATTACGATGGCGACGTTCAATCGGATACTGTCGCGCAAGGATTTGGTTCTTTGGGATTGATGACTTCCGTGTTGGTTACGCCTGACGGAAAAACGGTCGAAGCCGAAGCTGCCCACGGAACGGTGACGCGCCACTACCGTCAATACCAACAAGGGAAATCAACTTCGACGAATCCGATTGCTTCAATTTTCGCATGGACGCGCGGACTCGAACATCGGGGCAAACTTGACGGAAATCAGGAGCTGATCCGTTTTTGCAATACGTTGGAACAGGTTTGTATCGACACCGTCGAAAGCGGAAAAATGACCAAAGATCTCGCGATGCTTGTCAAGCCTCACGGACTGAACGAAGCAGATTATCTGAACACCGAAGATTTTCTCGCTGCGATAAAGGAAAATCTCGATGCAAAACTACAATAAGATTAGAAGCTGCTTTTTGCAGCTTTTTTTATGCCTGATGCTGGCGCAGTTTGCCGGGGCGCAGCAGCGCTTTACCATCAGTGGCACCATCACCGACCAAAAATCAAATGAGATCTTGATCGGGGTCAATATTCGGGCTGAAAACGCGGGTTCAGGCACTGTCACCAATGAATACGGGTTTTACTCACTGACGCTTCCGGCCGGAAAATACACGCTCTTAATAACCTCGATTGGCTACTCCGGAATCACTGCAGATATCGATCTTGTTTCGGATGTGAAGCGAAATTTCGCACTTTCAGCCGATGGCGAGCTGCTTGAGGAAGTTACGGTTACTGAAAAGCAACGCAGCAACATCAGGCGCGCCGAAATGAGCACCAACAAACTCACAGTCGAGTCGATCAAAAAAATGCCCGTCGTATTGGGCGAAGTCGACGTCTTAAAGTCGATTTTACTGCTTCCGGGGGTTACCAATGCCAGTGAAGGCGCATCGGGTTTTAACGTCCGCGGTGGCGCCGCCGACCAGAACCTGATCCTGCTCGACGAGGCTACAATCTTTAATTCCTCGCATGTTTTCGGATTCTTTTCGGTTTTCAACCCGGACGCAATCAAGGACCTGAAGCTCTACAAAGGCGGAATTCCCGCGCGGTTCGGCGGCCGCGTCTCGTCGGTGCTCGATATTTACCAAAAAGACGGAAACGCGAATGATTTTGAGATGAGCGGCGGAATCGGGCTCATCACCAGCCGATTGCTTGCCGAAGGCCCGATCGTGAAAGGCAAGGGATCGTTTTTGGCCGGCGGCCGCGCTTCATACGGGCATTTACTGCTAAAAGGATCCAAAATCAAAAATTCGGTTTATTTCTACGACCTGAACACCAAGCTCAACTACAAGCTGAACGCGTCGAACAGCCTTTTTCTCTCGGGCTATTTTGGCCGCGACGTTTTTGATTTGTCGGGAAGTTTCAAAAACACCTATGGCAACGCCACGCTTAATTTGCGTTGGAACCATTTGTTTACCGACAAGCTTTTTTCAAATCTGTCGCTGATCTATAGCGACTATTATTACGGACTCGACCTTGATTTTGTAGGCTTCCGCTATGATTCGGGAATCAAGAACTACAACCTGCGCTACGATTTCCGGAATTACATCAGCGAAAAGCTGGGGCTGCAGTTTGGCGTGAACGCGATTTATTATGAGTTCAATCCGGGCACGATTTATCCGCTTGGCGCCGATTCGGGATTCAACTTCGCGCAGCTCGACCGGAAATACGCCTTTGAGCCATCGGCCTATGCCGAAGCCGAGTACAAAGTGACCGAAAAGATGTCGGTGCGCTACGGTTTGCGATGCTCTGCTTTTTACCGGCTCGGGCCTTCCACGGTCAACATTTACGAAGATACTCCGGTGCGCTTTGACGATCAGATGCAGGTCTACCAAAAGGCGGAACCGATTGGGACCGACTATTACAATTCCAACGAAGTGCTGAAAAGCTACGGAAACATCGAGCCGCGGGTGGCCATTTCCTATTCTCTGAGCAATGACCGTTCGATCAAAATAAGTTACAACCGGATGGCGCAATACCTACAGCTGGTTTCAAACACGTCATCTCCCACTCCGCTCGATGTCTGGACGCCGAGCGACCGCTATATCCGGCCGCAGCTGCTGGACCAGTATGCGATTGGCTACTTTGCAAATTTCAAAGACGATCTGTATTCGTTCGAAGCGGAAACGTTCTACAAAAACGTCCACAACCGGATCGATTACATTGACGGTGCCGACCTGATTGCCAACGATGCGCTCGAACAGGTGGTCCTGAACGGGAAAATGCGCGCTTACGGATTAGAGCTGATGTTCAGGAAAAACACCGGCCGACTGAATGGCTGGTTGTCCTATACCCTGTCGCGTTCCGAGCAGAAAACACCGGGACGAAATATATCCGAACCGGGAATCAACAACGGGAACTGGTACCGGTCGGCATATGACAAGACGCACAACCTGGCTGTTACCGCGTCGTTTCAATACAGTAAAAAATGGGCTTTCGGTTCCAATTTTACGCTCCAGACCGGCCAACCTGCGACATTTCCGACAGGACAATACCAATATCAGGACTTCACCGTTCCGAGTTACGGCCCGCGCAACCACAACAACCTTCCGGCTTACCACCATCTTGATTTGTCTGCGACCTATACGCCAAAGCCGGACAAGAAAAAAGGATGGCGCTCCGAATGGGTTTTCAGCCTCTATAATGTTTACAACCGGCACAATGCCGCTTCGATCAGCTTTACCCAAAACCAGGAAACCGCCGCCAACGAGGCGATACGGTTTTCAATTTTCGGAATCGTTCCGGGAGTGAGTTACAATTTTAAATTTTAGCCATGAAAAAATATCTGATCCTTTTGTTAGTTGCCATCGCCGCGATTTCGTGTGAAGAAACGGTTGACGTCGATCTGGGCACCTCAAAGCCGCGGCTTGTCATAGACGCACTGATCCGATGGAACCGCGGGACACCCGGAAACGAGCAGCAAGTGAGGCTTTCGATGACTGCGCCGTATTTCAGTGAGCAGGTTCCGCCGGTCTCTGGAGCGCAGGTTTCTGTTTTGGATACGGAAGGAAATACGTTCCAATTTATAGAAGACGGCACAACCGGAGTCTACAAATGCAACAATTTTATTCCTGAAATCGGGCGCGAATACACATTGACGGTAATTTCGGCAGGGAAAACGTATATGGCCACCGAGGCCATGAAAGCAGCGCCGGTGATTACTAACCTGACCCAAAATGATGAAGGCGGATTTACCGGCCAGGACATCGAAGTCAGGACATTCTTTAGCGACAACGGCGCCACCGACGACTTCTACCTGTTCCGGTTCAAGCCGTCTTATTACGCCATCCCGGAATATGAAGTAGTTGAGGACCGGTTTTTTCAGGGAAATGAAATCTTTGCGCTCTATTCGGATGAAGACCTGGATCATGGCGATGAGCTCCAGGTGTCAATTTTTGGCATTTCGCAGCGGTATTACAATTACATGAACATCCTGACAAGCATTGCAGGAAGCAACGGTGGAAGCCCGTTCCAATCGCCATCGGCAACGGTTCGCGGAAACATAATCAATACTACCAATCCCGACGATTATCCGCTTGGTTTTTTTGCGGCTTCTGAAGTTGACAACCGCACTTATACGGTCGAATAAGCTCTTAAGGAAATCCAAACAAAGCACTTTGAAGCTGAAGTATTTGCTAATTTTATCGGAAGCAAAAACAATATGAAATTTCAGGTCGTATCAGATTATAAACCTACCGGCGATCAGCCGCAGGCAATTGAAAAATTAGTCCGCGGACTCGAAGCCGGCGAGAAGTACCAGACGCTTTTGGGAGTGACCGGTTCCGGGAAAACATTTACGATGGCCAATGTCATCGAGCAGGTCAAAAAACCAACGTTGGTCCTGGCGCATAACAAGACGCTGGCGGCTCAGCTTTATTCCGAGTTCAAGCAGTTCTTTCCGAACAATGCCGTCGAATATTTCGTTTCTTATTACGACTACTATCAACCGGAAGCTTTTATTCCGGTAACCGGACTCTACATCGAGAAAGATCTTTCGATAAACGAAGAACTCGAAAAGATGCGGCTAAGCACAACCTCGTCATTGCTTTCCGGACGACGCGATGTGATTGTTGTTGCTTCCGTCTCGTGCCTGTACGGTATCGGAAATCCGACAGAATTCCAAAAGAACGTGATATCGATTTCCCGAGGCGAAATTATTTCCCGTACGCGGCTGCTGCATCGGCTTGTGCAAAGCCTTTACGCCCGTACTGAAGCCGATTTTACTCCGGGAACATTCCGGATCAAAGGCGATACAGTGGAAGTTTTCCCAAGTTACGGCGACGAACCGTTTCGGATTCACTTCTTCGGCGACGAAATCGAAGAAATTGAAGCTTTTAATGCGAAGACGTCTCTTGTCATTAAAAAGTACGCAAAGCTCAATATTTATCCCGCCAACATGTTTGTCACCTCGCCCGAAGTTTTACAAGGAGCAATCTGGCAAATTCAGCAGGATCTGGTAAAACAGGTGGATTTTTTCAACAGCCAGGGAAAACACCTCGAAGCGAAGCGGCTCGAAGAACGGACCAATTTTGATTTGGAAATGATTCGCGAACTCGGCTATTGCTCGGGAATTGAAAATTATTCGCGCTACCTTGACGGACGTCTTCCCGGTACGCGGCCTTTCTGCCTGATCGATTATTTTCCAAAGGATTTTCTGATGGTCGTTGACGAGAGCCACGTTACGATTTCGCAGGTTCATGCGATGTACGGCGGCGACCGAAGCCGGAAGGAAAATCTGGTCGAATACGGATTCCGCCTTCCCGCTGCAATGGACAACCGTCCGTTGAAGTTCGAAGAATTCGAGGCGATGCAAAACCAAGTCGTTTACGTTTCGGCGACTCCGGCCGATTACGAACTTGAAAAATCAGAGGGAATTTATGTAGAGCAGGTTATCCGCCCGACAGGCCTTTTGGATCCAGTTATTGAAATTCGCCCCAGCCTGAACCAGATCGACGACCTTATCGAAGAAATCCAACAGCGGGTTGAAGTCGATGAACGTGTACTGGTAACCACACTTACCAAAAGAATGGCTGAAGAGCTGACAAAATACCTGACCAAGGTTTCAATCCGCTGCCGGTACATTCACTCGGAAGTTGACACATTGGAACGGGTCGAGATCATGCAGGACTTGCGCAAAGGAATTTTTGATGTTTTGATTGGGGTGAACCTTTTGCGGGAAGGACTCGATTTGCCGGAAGTTTCGCTTGTTGCGATTTTGGATGCCGATAAGGAAGGTTTTCTTCGAAGCAACCGATCGCTGACACAGACCGTCGGCCGCGCCGCGCGACACATCAATGGCAAGGCGATTATGTATGCCGATACGATCACCAGCAGCATGCAAAAAACCATCGACGAGACAAATTACCGGCGGGCAAAACAAATCGAATACAACACAGCAAACAACCTTGTGCCGCAGGCGCTCAATAAGAGAATCGAAAATCCGCTCGGAAAACTGCCGCCGTCGGTTCATTATCTCGAAACGATGGCAGCAAAGGCAGCCGAACCTTCGACGAAATATCTATCGCCGGCGGACATCGACAAAAAAATCCGCGAAGCCAGAAAAGCGATGGAAAAAGCGGCCAAAGAACTCGATTTCATGCAGGCCGCAAAATGGCGCGATGAAATAAAGGCGTTGCAGGAGAAAAGTTAGTTGCTGGTGAGAGCGGTGAGGTTTGAAATTTAAAGTTGGCGAATCCTAAATCTTGAACCGACAAGCAAACCGCCAACTCCCGGTACAAAATTGCTGATAGCTGACGGCTGATAGCGCAAGGCTTACAGCTCATAGCTTCTAATTCTGCTGCTGCCGGAAGGCGTTGAGGATTTCTTCAGGGTCGATGACCACATTCGGTGATTTCATCATCAGTTGGAGCACGCGGTTCGTGGCATACGGACTCAAACCCATGTTGATTCCGAGTTGCTTGATTGTCGAGTCTTCTTTTTCGTGGAGCCTTCCATCAGCATGCATCAGCAAGGCAAGCCTGTAAAATTGCTGGATGCGCTGCTCCTCTGAACGAAGCACCATTTTTTCGGGCTTTTCTTCAAACATCTGAAAAAATACTTCTTTTTCTATTCTGAGTTCCTGGGCGACAAGCGCCAGAAATTCGAGCTCGCGATCGTGGACTTCACCATCGACTTTTGCAAACGCGATCATTTCTGCCAACAGTCCCAGCTTTTGTTCACGGGTATTCATAAATGAAGTATTTTTAGCTAAAATATCGGTTTTAAATTTAAATTCAAAGCTCATGAAAATCTATTTTGCTGCCGCACTGCTGTTCTTGTCAATCGCAGCAACAGCACAGAGTACGGCTTCAAAACAAGTTTCGACAATTACACTTAACGCGCCGCAGCTTGGCGGTGAACGCCGGGTCTGGATTTACCTTCCCAAATCTTACGAAGATTCCCCAACAAAAAGATATCCGGTTATCTACATGCACGACGGCCAGAACCTGTTTGATAAATCGACTTCGTTTGTTGGCGAATGGAATATAGATGAAAAACTCGACAGCCTGAATGCACAGGTAATCGCAATCGGGATTGACAATGGCGGCGAGAAAAGGATCGATGAGCTCACTCCTTTTCCGAACGTAAAATACGGTGGCGGAAAGGCCGATAAGTACCTTGAATTTGTGATTGATGTGGTAAAACCGGAAATCGACAGGACATACAGGACCAAACCCGATGCGAAACACACCGCAATTATGGGAAGCTCGCTGGGCGGACTGGTCTCGTTCTACGCCATTCTGAAATATCCTGATGTCTTTGGCAAAGCCGCAGTCTTCTCACCGTCGTTCTGGTTTTCGGATGAAATCTTCAAGTTTGCCAAATCGGCGCCAAAAATAAAATCCAAAATATATTTCCTCGCGGGAGATTCGGAAGACGAAGCAATGGTAAACGATTTGAACAAAATGGAACTAATAATCCACGAAAACCGCTGCGCCTGCCTGAAGCTGGATAAAAAAGTCATCGTAAAAGGCGGACACCACAATGAAAAACTTTGGCGCGATTCCTTTGTGAAAGCGTATCTTTGGCTATTCTAGAGCGGGTTTGAGATTTGAGGTCTTGGGTCTTGGTTCCGTTTGACATTCGACATTCGACCATTAACTTTAAACTTGTGACTTTCGACCTTCGACTTGGGACTTTCGACTTTTGACATATTATCATCATGAACAATAACGACATATTCAAAAAACTCCGCGTGGCACTGATGCTTCGCGACGACCAGATCGTAGATATTCTGCAGCTGGTGGATTTCAGGATTTCAAAAGCTGAACTTGGTGCGTTCTTTCGCAATCCCGACCATCCGAACTATATGGAATGCGGCGACCAGGTTCTGCGCAACTTCCTCAACGGACTCGTAATCCATTTGCGCGGTACAAAGGAAAACCCGAAAAATCCGCAAGAGGTCTTGGGCAAGCCTGCCGTTTCGATCACAACAGCAAAAACCAAAACGACAGCGGCAAAACCCGCAAGTAAGCCGCAAGCAAAAAAGCCGATGGATAAAAAGAAACCACCCGTGCGCGTTGTTGAAAACGTAAAGTTCAATAACGGAAAAGACAGAAAGAAAAAGTAAATAATTGAAATATGGCAACAATCAACCCTTACCTGACTTTCGCTGGCAACTGCGAAGAAGCATTTAATTTTTACAAATCCGTATTCGGAGGTGAATTCCAGTTCATCGGCCGCTACAAAGACATGCCGCCGACCGAAGGCCAGACTTGTCCGCCACAAGACGCCGAAAAAATCATGCACGTTTCACTTCCCATAGGAAACAAAACGTCACTTTTTGGAAGCGATAGCTCGGAAGCGTTTGGCCACGCCACAGTAATGGGAAATAATATCGCGATCTCAATCGATGCCGACAGCCGTGAAGAAGCCGATCGGCTTTCAAAAGGACTTTCGGAAGGCGGCCACGTCACTATGCCAATGGCCGACACATTTTGGGGCGCGTATTTCGGGATGTGGACCGACAAGTTCGGGATTCACTGGATGATGAACTACGACGATCCGGCGAAACAACAACACTAAAACAAAAAAGCAGCAAGGTCATCTTGCTGCTTTTTTTATTACTCACATTACTTTTTATCTTAAAGCTTCTTTTACCCTGTCGGCAGCTTCCTGAAACTGCACCGCTGATAAAATCGGCATTCCCGAATTGTCGATCATTTCCTTCGCGAGCTCGGCATTCGTCCCCTGAAGCCTTACGATAATCGGCACCTTGATCGTGTCGCCCATATTTTTGTAAGCGTCAATTACACCTTGAGCCACGCGGTCGCAACGTACGATTCCACCAAAAATATTGATGAGGATCGCCTTAACATTCGGATCTTTCAAAATGATCCTGAACGCAAGCTCGACACGTTTTGCATCGGCAGTTCCGCCAACGTCAAGGAAGTTCGCCGGCTCGTATCCCGCATATTTGATCAAATCCATTGTCGCCATCGCCAAACCGGCTCCGTTAACCATACAGCCAACAGTTCCGTCCAGATCAACATAGTTGAGTCCGGCCGCTTTCGCTTCAACCTCGATCGGATTTTCCTCCCTGATGTCGCGCATCTCAGCATATTTCGGCTGGCGATACAAGGCATTATCGTCAAGATTCACTTTAGCATCGACGGCAATGATTTTATTGTCAGAAGTTTTCAAAACCGGATTGATCTCGAACATCGACGCATCCGATCCGATATAAGCGTTGTAAAGTGCCGTCACGAATTGAACCATTTCCTTAAACGCATTTCCTGAAAGCCCAAGATTAAAGGCAATCCGTCGCGCCTGAAACGCCTGAAGTCCAACCGTCGGGTCGATTTCTTCAGTAAAAATAAGATGTGGCGTCTTTTCGGCAACTTCCTCGATATCCATTCCGCCTTCGGTCGAATACATGATCATGTTGCGCGCCTTGCCCCTGTTGAGCAAAACCGACATGTAAAACTCGGAAGTTTCGCTTTCGCCGGGATAATACACGTCTTCAGCAACAAGGACTTTATGCACTTTCTTGCCTTCAGCCGAAGTCTGTGGCGTGATCAGTTGCATTCCGATGATCTGTTCGGCAAGCTCTTCAACCTGTTGAAGGTTTTTGGCCAACTTTACGCCGCCGCCTTTTCCGCGTCCGCCTGCGTGAACCTGCGCCTTGATCACATGCCATCCGGTTCCGGTTTCCTCGGTCAGTTTTTTTGCCGCAGCAACCGCTTCCTGAGGGTTGTTCGCAACATAACCGCGCTGCACCTTAACACCGTATCCGGCCAATATCTCTTTTCCCTGGTATTCGTGTATATCCATCTTAAAAGTTTTAGTCTTTTTAACGAGTCACAAAAATAACCAAATTAGCTTAATTAACCAGCTCCGGTTTGATTTTATCCGAAGCTGTTTCCTGCTGTCCGCTGTATCTTTTGCATTTTATCCGTTGTATGTGCCAACCGACTGCGTCGAACTAAAATGCAAAAGGATGCCGCTTCCATCAGGGCTAGGGCTTCCAAACCCGAAGACCCGCATTTAACCATCAATGAAGCAACCTTTTGCAGATATTAGTATCTTTAATTCAAATCAAAACAATCAAACATGAAAATCACAAAGCTGATCCCGATGCTGTTCCTTGTCGCAATGAGCGCCTGCGACAGCGGTTCCGACAGAAAAACAACTCTTGACGGACATTGGAAACTAATTAATGTTAAAGGCGGAATCTCAGGCTCCGATTTTGATTTTCCACCCGGACTGATAACTTATAATTTTGACACTGCCACCAACACCGTCGAAGTCACGAACAACAACACCAACGACGCAGCCGAAGACATGCTGCCATCAGGAAGTTATACCTATTCGATTCAGGAAAACACAACAACACCGCAGCTTTGCGAAGAAAATTTCTTCATAGACGAAGTCAATTTCGGATGCTACAACCTCGGATCAAATCAACTCACCTTCGGACAAGTCGAAGCCGATGGCTACCTCATCACATTGGTTCGTTAGTTTTTGTTTTATAATTGGTTACTGAAGAAGCACGTCGAAAGTCGTGCTTTTTTTATTGCCGAATCCACTTGGTGCGGAAGATATTCCCGGCCGATCGAACCTCAATAAAGTAGAGTCCACGATTCAATCCCGAAACATCCACCAAAAGCGTGTTCTCCCTGACATCGTGCAGCCTCATAACCGGCTGTCCGCTGCTGCTGATCATCGTTACTTCGTTGTGCGAACCGGTTTCAACGCGGGAAGAAATTATCAAATGATCGTTCGCCTGATTTGGAAATACGGTCACGCCATTGCGATTGCCGCCCATTAAATCAAGTCCCACCGGCTTGCGCGAAATCTTACCGTTAACACGAGTACTGACAATTGTATCGCTGTCCGACTGAAGCGAAGGCCCGGATTGGGCAAACGACTTACAGCAGGCAAGACAGATCAATAGCAGTAATGTTCTCATTGCATCTTGTTGCGTCGAAGTTGGAACTTGTTCTCAGCAATGTAAAGCCGGCGAGGTACAGAGGAAGCAATAACCTTCGAAGGAATCTGGAGGTACATTAATATTTGGGCAATAATCTTCATCTGTGGGTTTTACAATCGCTAAACTAACAGATTAAACTATTACTTCCAAGAAAAATTGTCGGCGAACTGCAAAATGAGTCGACAAACTGCGTTAAAATTTTAGCAAACCCTTCTACAGAAAGTAAAATCTGACAGGAATTCCAAGTTTTAGCGCTTTACAAACTTGGCGCACCACTCTGAGTTATTGGACTTTACCTTTACAAAGTAAATTCCGCTCGTAAGATATTGAGTGTTAATTTCAGGCTGAGGCCCGGATAAGCGCCCGTGAAATACGATCTGCCCGACAGAATTGTAAATAATTGCATCGGCTCCGTCCAGGCTGTTTCCGCTGATCGTTAACCGTTCTCCGACCGGATTCGGAGCAATTGAAATCTTGGTGACGTTGCTGTCATGAACGCCCAACAAGCAACTGGAAATATCCTCAAACGGAGAAAACCATCTTAAAACATCCTGCTGTGTTGTGAGGCTTTCGGAGCTTTCGACATCTCGGCAAAGCCAAACGCTCACACCCAATGGATCGCACTTCGGGGTAATTGCAAAGCCTTCAATGTTCGCATTTGCACCCGAATCAGGGATATGATATTCTGCTGTCGTGACCATTTTCCGTTCGCCAATCGGTAGCGAAATCGTACTTAGATTTGAAAGTTCAATTGTATTGTTTGCCGTGACATTGTGCAAGATATACAAC
>JAEWJM010000018.1 GCA_023386585.1 Bacteroidota bacterium
TGATTGGGCAGCCCGCGCGCCGAATCCTCCAGCACTTCCTGGAGCGCGATCACGTCGGTGTTCGCGGCCCGCAGCGCCTCCGTCAGCAGCTCAAGCCGGCGCGGCCAGTGTCCGCCGGCGTCGTGCCAGATGTTGAAGGTGGCGACGCTCAACGCATCGCCCGGACCGCCACCCACGTCTCGCGCGCATCCCGCCAGCGGCAGCGCAGCCATCGCCGCAAGCACCGCCCGCCGGCCGAGCGCGGTGTTCGCGATGCTCTCCATGGCTGTCTCCTGCGACGGCAACTTGACACTGTCGCGCCGCGCGCGGCTGTGCAACAGCGTTGCGATGAACGACACCGACGTCCTCGTCATCGGCTCGGGCGCGGCCGGGCTCACCGCGGCGCTGGCGCTGGCGGAGACCAGGCGGGTGCGGGTGCTCGCCAAGGGGGGCTTGAGCGAAGGCGCGACCGCCTGGGCGCAAGGCGGGATCGCCGCCGTGCTCGAGGCCGGCGACACCTTCGAGAATCATGTCCGCGACACGATGGTCGCGGGCGCCGGGCTCAACGACCGCGAGGTGGTCGAATATGTCATCGGTCAGGCCCCCGCCTCGATCGACCGGCTGTGCGAGCTTGGCGTCCCTTTCAACCGCGAGAGCGGGGACCTCCACCTCACCCGCGAGGGTGGCCATTCGCACCGCCGCATCGTCCACGTGAATGACGCGACCGGCTGGGCGGTGCAGGAAGCGTTGCTCAAGGCCGCCGCGGCGCATCCCAACATCACCCTGCTGCCGGGGCAAAGCTGCATCGATCTTTTGACCGGCCATCATCAGGACCGCTTCAGCGGCTCGGGCCGGGTGTGGGGAGCGTATGCGCTCGACGAAATGAGCGGCAAGGTCGTGGCGCATGTTGCGCGCGCCACGGTGCTGGCCACCGGCGGCGCAGGCCGCGTCTATCTGTTCAGCACTGCGCCGCGCGGTGCTACCGGCGACGGGATTGCGATGGCCTGGCGGGCGGGCGCGCGCGTCTCCAACATGGAGATGATGCAGTTCCACCCGACCTGCCTCTACAATCTGGAGGTCAAGAACTTCCTCATCACCGAGGCGGTTCGCGGCGAAGGCGGGCGGCTGATCAACCCGCAGACCGGCGAGCGCTACATGGCTCAATACGACCCCGAGCGGATGGAGTTGGCGCCGCGCGACGTGGTGGCCCGCGCCAACGACGACCAGATCAAGCGCTACGGTCTCGACTGCGTCCACCTCGACATCAGCCACCAGCCGCCGGAGTTCGTGAAGGGTCACTTCCCGACGATTTACGAGAAGCTGCTCGGGCTCGGGATCGACATGACCAAGGAGCCGATCCCGGTGGTCCCGGCGCAGCACTACACCTGCGGTGGCGTGTGCATCGACCTTGCCGCGCGCACCGATCTGCCGGGGCTATGGGCCGCGGGGGAATGCACCGAGAGCGGGCTCCACGGCGCCAACCGCCTCGCCTCAAACAGCTTGCTCGAATGCTTCGTCTTCGGCGAAGCGGCGGCGCGCGACATCCTGGCGGGGTGGGACAGCCTGGAGGGCCCGCCTGCGATCCGCCCCTGGGACGAAAGCCGCGTCACCGATTCGGACGAGGAGGTGGTGATCAAGCAGAACTGGACCGAGATCCGCCGCTTCATGTGGAACTATGTCGGGATCGTGCGGACCACCAAGCGGCTCCAGCGGGCGGCGCACCGCATCGAGACATTGGGGCGCGAGATCGAGGATTACTACGGCAGCTTTCGCGTCACCACCGACCTCATCGAGCTGCGCAATCTGCACCAGGCCGCGGATCTCATCGTGCGCAGCGCGCTCAAGCGCCACGAAAGCCGCGGGCTGCATTTCACGCTGGATTATCCGCAGACCGACCCCGTAGCCAAGGATACGGTGCTGGTTCCTTAGTTCTCGTCATCCCCCGTTCGTCGGGCGCCTGTCGAGGGACAAGTTGGAATGAAGCGGAGAACCAAGCGGGGAATGGCCTCGACACCGTTCGACTGAACCCTTCGACGAGTTCAGGGGGTGCGGACGATGAGTGTCAGTAGACCTACGCCGCGTGGCGGCCGAAGCGGTCGGGCAGCAGGCGGCCGAAGCGGTCGCGCAGGCCGGTGTCCTGGAGCGCCTCCTGGTCCACCGCGGCGAGGAAGCGGACGGTGGCGGGATTGATCTCGCGCTTGAAGGCGAGGCCGAGGTGACCTTGACGGGCCCATATGACGCGCGCGGGCACGACGACGCCGTCGACCAGCTCGATGTCGAGGTCTTCCCCGGTCGATGCGGCGAGGCCGTCGTCGGCGATCATGCAGCCGAGGCGCGAGATGTTGCGGCAGACGTGCGTTCGGCGCATGCCCTGCTTGCAGGAATGCACCACGGTTTCGCTGGTCAGTCGCTCGGCCCTGCGTTCGTCCATGATCTTCGTCCCAATCCCCGCCACGATCCCGCGATCCTGCAGGTCTCTCGTGGCCCCGCCCCTGCGGGAATCCGCCTTCCGGATGTTCAAACTCATTGCCGAAATTGCCTAAAGAACCGTAAACCCGGAAGCTGGCGACACGGGAGGCAAGATGCCGCAGATCGAAGCGAACGGGCTGACGCTCGAATACGAGGACCAGGGCGACAAATCCGCGCCGCCGATGCTGTTGGTGATGGGACTCGGCGCGAAGTTGACCCTGTGGCCGATCGAGCTGGTCGAAGCACTCGTCGAACGCGGTTTCCGCGTCATCCGCTATGATAACCGTGACATCGGCCTGAGCCACAAGATGGAGGGCGCGAAGGCGCCCGGCATGATGCGCCACATTCTGATGAAGCGGTTGGGACTCAATCCGCGCGTGCCCTACACACTTGCAGACATGGCCGCGGACGGCGTCGGCCTGCTCGACGCGCTAAATATCGACCGGGCGCACGTAGTGGGCGCGAGCATGGGCGGGATGATCGCCCAGCACATCGCGTTCAGCCATCCGGAGAAGGTTCTCAGCCTCACTTCAATCATGTCGACCACCGGCAATCCCAGGCTGCCGGCCGCGCGGAAGGAAGCGCTCGACGTGTTGACCAGGCGGCCCGCGAGCGTGGCCGAGAGCGTGCTGGTCGATCACGGCGTCAAGATCGGGCGGACCATCGGATCGCCCGCCTATCCGGCTGACGAGGAACGGCTACGCGCCAATGTCACCCGCGATTTCCGCCGCTCCTTCTATCCCGCCGGAATGCCGCGCCAGCTCGCCGCGATC
>JAEWJM010000007.1 GCA_023386585.1 Bacteroidota bacterium
GGCCCATAATAATCCCTCGTAAATCGTTTTTTATAGCACATGAGGATTTCCCGCAAAAGTTTGTAAATACGCAAAAGATGCAGTCCGGCTATCGGGCGTGTGGGCCAGCACAATATCGATTGCCCAGCAATAAGGGATGAAATCAGAGGTGAAGACTGAAATCTTCACAGATTTTGCGGTATAATTTCTTCGGGCGATTCTTGCGGACCACGATCACGCCGGTGTCAGCCAATGTCAATGATAGCCACCTCGCGTGAAGGATGGAAGCGCAAATCCTTGCTTTGGAATGCTCATCGGTTGCAACAAACTTGTGCAAGATTGAAGCGCACAGCCTGACCCGAAGGGGCACGCCCAAAAAAAATTACAGATTATCCGCGGCGAACCATTCGGCGAAGGAAGTTTCAGTCTCCTGCAATCGCAACGAATGAAGTGAAATGCGTTCGGGAAGCCTTTTCCTGATCTTTTGGGCAAAATCGATCACCATATTTTCGCTGGTGGGCTGATAGGGTACCAGAATCACATGGTGGCCGCGCGATTTGAGTTCATTAGCCAACTCAACATGAGGCGTATTCTGGTTGAAAACCGTTGCATGGTCAAAAAAGTCCACGATTTCTTCACGGACAATCTTTTTCAGGTCGGAGAAGTCGATCACCATTCCGTACTTAACATTGGTCACATCGTCAATCGGTGTTCCGATTACAGTAACTGACAATTTGTAACTATGGCCATGGACATTTCGGCACTTTCCATCGTAACCATACAGGGCGTGCCCGGTTTCAAAGTTGAATTGCTTGGTGATCCTGATTTTCTGCATGGTTTTATTTTATCCTGCAAATTTAGGTAAAAACACGGTTCTTTAATTTTGCTTTATAAATTGTAAATGCAGTATATTTGCCCCCGAACGGGGGATTAGCTCATTTGGCTAGAGCGCTTGCCTGGCAGGCAAGAGGTGACCGGTTCGAATCCGGTATTCTCCACAAAGCCTTCTTTACAGAAGGCTTTTTTATTGTTTATAAGTTTTTGTTGCGGAACAAATAAATCTTTTACTTTTAACTTTTTATTAGGAGCTTAATCCTGACTAAAAGTTTTATGGTAAATCCCGCGGTCAAAACGTTGCCGACAGCAGATTTGATGCACTGCTTCAGACAATTTCTTTGTTTATTATTCAGTTTGTTATCCGTGTCAGCTTTTGCCCAAATGCAGGTGGAAAGTGCAGTGTTGCGGGCTCCAGTAAATCTATTTTGCGACAGCACGTTGTCGACCCCAACATCGATTTATTTTGACTGGAGCAACGTAGGACAGACCAATTTCACTTATACTTATAGCATTGCGGGCGGACCGCCGATTACGGGAACGATTGCAGCGCCTTCGCACCTGATTGTAACCGGATTAACCCCCGGGCAATCAGTGACCTTTACACTTGTAGCCAACGGCGTTACGGGTGTTGCGCCGGAAACTGTTACCTGCAACTCGCTTTGCATTACTTCGGTCACGCCGACTTTTACGCAGATAGCTCCCGTTTGCGCCGGCGTAATACCGCCAACACTTCCGCCGATGTCACTCAACGGCATTTCGGGAACGTGGAACCCACCAACAATCACGGGAACCGGATCCTATACTTTTACTCCCAATTCGGTACTTTTTCCGTGCGCCAGCACACAAACGATGAACATCACGGTTTCTCCTGCGCCAACTCCTACGTTTACGACAATTCCGTCGTCTGTTTGCCAGGGAAGTGTGCCTCCGGTTCTTCCGGCTACGTCTTCGAACGGAATTACAGGCAGCTGGTCACCCGCAATCGTAACGACGGCCACAGCAGGCAATTCTGTTTACACGTTTACGCCTAATCCCGGACAATGTGCGGCATCCGGTGTTACTGCAGTTCCGATCAATGTTACTCCGATGACAGCGCCTGCTTTCGATCCGATTGGCCCGATTTGCAACGGCGTTACCCCAAAACCCGTGTTGCCGACGACATCGACGAACGGAATAACCGGTACATGGTCGCCCGCAGTCGTAAACAATAACGCTACTACAACTTATACATTTACACCCACTGCCGGACAATGCGCCACGATTCAATCGATGACCATCACAGTCTTGCCCCGGCCCGTTCCAAATTTTCCTCCGATTGCGCCTTTTTGTGTCGGCTCGGCAGCGCCAGTCCTTTCTGCAACTGCACCCAATGGAATCAATGGAACCTGGTCGCCTTCGACAATCGATAATACGATCAGCGGCTCTTATGTGTTTACGCCCACCGATGCTTGTGGCGTCCAACAAACGTTGAACGTGATCGTACAACAGTTGACATCGCCGGGATTTAGTGACATTTCAATTTGCCAGGGTGACGCTGCTCCGTTTTTGCCGACGACGTCGCCGACCGGGGTTCATGGTACCTGGTCGCCGGCCGTTTTTGACAACCTTGCCGGCGGAACCTATACTTTTACGCCTAATGCCGGTCAATGCGCTTCCGCCCAAGTTATTGCGGGTATAGTCAACACCCAGATATTGTCAACTGTTGATTATGTCGTGACGAATTACTTTGCCGACGACCAGAATGTCACTGTGTTCACCGCGCCACCTGGAAATTACCTTTACCAACTGGATAATAACACGATCCTGACATCAAACGTGATTCATAACGTTAGCAGTGGCTATCATACGATTACGGTGTACGATCCTTATGGATGTTCCGACCCGATCACTGTCGTAGATATTTTCGTTGTGAATTATCCGCACTTTTTTACCCCGAACGGCGACGGAGTTAACGACCTATGGAATATTTATGACCTTGCGTTTGAGCTCGACGCGCGAATATTCATCTTTGACCGATACGGAAAACTCATCAAGGAAATTTCGCCCGCCGGCGAAGGCTGGGATGGAACTTACAACGGACAGCCATTGCCATCGACCGATTATTGGTTTAGCATCGATTACCGTGAAAATAGTGTACCGCGGACATTCAAAGCGCACTTTTCGCTAAAACGGTAATCAAAAGAACGCACGTAACTGTATGCTTCCGGTATGGATTGCGCGGCTTGTCTCGCTTTTACGTCCCTGATAATTCACATTCACATCAAGATATTGAGTCAGGTTTTTTTGAAGCAGCAGGCGCCACGTCATATTTTCGCCGGGCTGCAAACCTTCCAGCATCTGAAAAGCGACCGGCGATTGTGAATTTCCGGTGAAAGCATTTTTGTAGTAGGAAAACTCGCCATTCATCGTGAGCTTTTTCTCGCTTGCAAACGTAAAGGCAGTTCCAATCCGATCCTGCTTCAGCTCTTCGCCGCCAATGAGTTGGTTGACCTTCTGCTGAAATTCATAAAATACATCCCACGCCGCATTTTTCGAAAAGATATACGAGATTCTTGGCGCCAATTGCCAGCCGTTGACTTCATAATTTTTTTCCGGGAAATTCTCAGAACTCACTGCGGCAAATATCGTTTTAGACGCCATAGTGAAAAGCCAGTGCTTCTTATACAAATGCGTGTATTGCAATTGGTGCGAGCTGTTTTCACTTGCCTGTGTTCCGATGGAAAGCAGGGTTCGCGCTTTGTTTTGCAAATACGTATAAGTAACCGAATGATCCTGTTTGCCGCGATTGTAGTATATGCTGTTGCGGAATCCTGAGTTGAGTCCGAGTAAATCATCGCCAGCAGAATTCGAAAACGGATCCAAATTAAAATTGCCATTTTCGCGCCTGATTTTCCTGTCGACCGAAAACGACGCCTGGTCATAAAAATAGGACAAAAACTTCCTGAATCCGGTGTTGTTTTGCCAGATTCCCGGGTTTATCGTCATAGATTGCGAGAATTTGTTCTGGTGCGTCTTGACAAAGACTTGATTCGGAAGGAACACGCGTACAAATATCGCCTGGTCGGGAAATGGTGCGACTTCAAACTCTTCCAATTCCTGAATTCCGTTGCCGTTGTAATCGTTCCAGGTGTAAACTCCCTGGCCGGGATCGACCTCGAGATAGGTGAATTCCTGTTGTGCGATCGTACCCGAAGAAGTTTCGTAAGCGATCGTCGTTTGAAGCAACTGCTTGAAAAACTTGTCGTTGTATAATATTCGGGAATTCAACGAAGGTTCATCAACCAACGCCGGATCGCTGAATTTTAAAATTCGATAGTTGGCGAAAATGGAAAGATCCGTTTTTTCGTTTTGGATCAATTTTGATTTCACGTAGTACGATTGCGAATTGTTCACGCGTTGTAGAAATCCATTGCGAAGGCTGTCGTTTGAACGTGCCAGAAAACCTGTTTCAACAAAGACTTTCGTCGAATCGCCGCGGCCTGCGAATGCGCCCCATTCGGAAAATTTCTGGCTCAATGCCGTATATTGACCCGTCGTTGTGAGCTTTTGCCGGTTGTCTTCGATCTTAAGGCTGCCGCCAACCCAATTCTTGCCAAAGCGAAATTTCGCCTGACTGTAGCTGCGTATGAATTTCGAATCCGATTCGGCAGCATTACTATTGAGGAAACTTTCTGAAGTACGCACATCCCATTTGCCGAGCTTCAGCACCGCATCAATAACATGTCGGCTTCCGGAGAAGTTTTCGGAAAAATCGAGTTTTTCGAACTGATATTTCGCAAATCCGCTGTTTCCGGATGCATCCAAAGGCAAAAGCGTTGTTTCGATTCCGCTCACGAGAAGGCTTTGATTCCCGATCGGGTTCAGAAGGTTCCAGTCGCGGTTGAATTCTATCGTAAAAAGTCGTTCGATCGTCCTGAATTCCGTTGCGACATATTGGTAGTTGGCAAAAGCATCGGTCTTCCACTTTTTTGAAAACAATCGCTGTCGCGTATTGATCTTCGCGGCAATTCCGGTGTTGTCGTCATCGTCAATCGACGAAAACAGGTTCTTGTCGTTCTTGCTGACACCAAATTCAAAATCAACAGCCGTCTTTTCCGATGGCGAGTACTTTCCGAGCACCGTGGCGATTTGAATTTTTGTCGGTGGCACAAGCCTCGTTATCGGTTCGTAATTTCCCTGCCGCACGCCATCGACCGGCGAAACATACTGGTATATTTTTCCGATTGCCGCCGAACTGGCCAAAACATAGTTTCCAAGGTTATTTCCGACCAGCGTAAAACGGACATTGAAAAGTTCGTCGTCGGGATTGTTGGAATATTCAAAAGCGTCGATTCCGTCGACAATGATTTTTCGATACAATATTTTATTCGCCGAATAACTGTCGGGATAGGCGGAAGGCGCTGTCATCAGTGCAGGATCGTCGCCTGCAGCCGCAAGGATCGTCGCCTGTTCGGTTGACAAGTTTTGCTGAAGCGGCTGGTTCTTGATATCCGATTCCGAATAGACAAATCCGCCAAGCGACCATTTTTCCTCTTCGTGAACGGCGCCACCATAGGCTACGAACCGCGTATAATTGCGATCGGAATACTGGTATTCGATATTGATCCGCATCTCGGAAGTGATCGGGAAAAGCGAGGTAAAAATGATCTCACCCGCATTGTAATCGATAATATAATCGTTGTTTTCGCCGCGCTTCAGGAGGATTCCGTTCACAAAAACCCTTTCCGAACCCGAAACCACAAGAACGTACAGTTCACCGTTTGGCCCACGCAGTTTGTACGGACCCTGATTTCCTTCCTGTCCGGTGAACGAACTTCGCGCATACTGGCCACGTACCAAAGCCGCCGAAGCGAATATGGTTGTTTTTTTGTTCGGTTTTCCAAAAGCAAAAGTTCCCGAAAGCCCCTGCACTTTTTTGTTGAAGTTCAGAAAACGCGATTGCCGGTTTTCCATAAAAAGGTCGCCCGCGCGCACTGTCCATCGTTCACCTGCGACTTCAATGAAAATCTGGTCAAATTCATCCAGCTTTTGCGAATAGCCGCCTTCCTGCAACGGGATGTTGCTGTCTTGTATCGACGCCCGAAGGCTGATCTTGTCCGAAAGCTTCCCGGTTATCTGCAAGTCGAGATTGGAGTTGACAACTGCATTCTGGTTATTTCCGATCGTAACGCCTCGGGTAATGCTGCCCGACGTCGCAAGTCCTTCGAACGGGACAAATTTTTTCAACGGGCCGCGGGAGACTTTATACAGGTTTCCCAGCGCCGATTCATTGTCGAGTACGCGATTCTGGTCGTAAATGCTGTATTTCCGGGTCAGGTATTCGGGATATTTGAGATAGCGAACGGTAAGGCTGTCCGGATTCGAATAGCCATTTCTGAATGTCAGCATACTTTTGCTAAAATCGACCGCAAAAAATGTAGTGTCGACCGGATTGCCATTGGAGTCAAGTAACTTAAAAAAGACCTTGTTGATGCTGACGCTGTCGATTCGCACGGTATCGGAAACCGCGATTTTTTTGCTTTTATAGGGCGAGCCGGATTCCTGTGCCGATAGCGTCCAGGCAAAGCCGACAAAAAGCAGAAAGAGCAGGTTTTTCAACATAAAAGTATAACGCCGTCGCGTCAAAAGTAGTGTCTTTTCGCCGATTTGCGCCTGTTATACCTTGCCGATCAGCTTTCCTTGGTGATGATCTGCATTGTTTCGCGGCTGACCTGGCGAAGCAGTATTGTCTTATTGTCGGCAACGCTCCGGGCGATTTTATCATTAAAGTGGCGGATCGTATATAGCGCAACATTTTCATTGTACGAGATCCGGAATTTGCGCGACAGCGAAGCCTTGAGCTCATTGAAATTGCCGAATTTATCATCGACGCAAACCGAAAAGCTGATCGCCGAGTTCTGGATCAGGTGCACTTTCATTTTGAATTGATGCAGCAACGAAAAGATCTCGCTGATGTTTTCCTCGACGATAAACGAAAAGTCGATCGACGAAAGTGAGATCAGCAATTGGTTTTTCTTGACGATAATGCACGGGATACTCGGCTCCAGATCGGCTCCTTTGCTCACCCGCGTTCCCGGCAATTGCGGATTGATAAACGATTTTACGTAGAGTGGGATTTCCTTTTTTTGAAGCGGCTGCAGCGTTTTCGGATGGATGACACTCGCCCCGTAAAAAGCGAGTTCAATCGCTTCGCGGTAAGAAATCTGGTTCAGCAGCACGGTGTTTTCGAAAAGCCGCGGGTCGGCATTCATTACACCGGGAACGTCTTTCCAGATGGTAACGCTTTCGGCGTTGAGGCAATAAGCGAAAATTGCGGCCGTGTAATCCGAACCTTCACGACCCAATGTTGTGGTGAAATTGTTTTCGTCTGAACCCAAAAAACCCTGAGTGATGTTCAGGACTTTTTTTCGGACGTTTTTCGAAATATTTTTTTGCGTCCGTTCCCAGTCGACTGCGGCATCGCGATAATTTGCGTCGGTTTTTATGAATGTCCGCACGTCAAGCCACTGGGTTTTCATTCCGGTTGTCGACAAAAATTGGCCGACAATCGTCGTCGAAAGCAGTTCGCCGTAGCTGACGATCTGATCGTAAACGAAATTGTAATTTGGCGACTTGTTGTTCTTGATAAAGAGATCAAGTTCAGCGAAAAGCCCGGCAACAGCGGCAAAAACCGGATGAGCCTCCTCATCAAAAAGATCAAGTAAAATCTGGTTGTGGTACTTTTTGACTTCCTGTATGGAAGCGCTCAGCGATGCCGATTTCCGGAAGTAATTGTTGATGACGGCTTCCAGTGCATTGGTTGTTTTTCCCATCGCCGAAACCACCAATAACACGTCATCATAGCCTGTTTGCATCAAAACCTGATGCATGTTGCGAATTCCTTCTGCGTCTTTTACCGACGCACCGCCAAATTTAAATATTCTCATGGGCTATAAATCGAATGTCGAATTTCGAACGTTGGAATGATCTCATGAACAATTATTCAAAAAAATTTCGATTCCGGTTTCGTCCATGTGAACGACACGCCAGTCGGGAAGCACTTTCGCGCCGCTTTTTTCGTAAAACCGGATTGCCGGTTCATTCCAATCGAGCACGTTCCATTCGATCCGTCGCACATTAGCCAACTTTCCACGCCGTATGATTTCGCTGTATAGCGCCATCCCGATTCCGGTTCCGCGGCTTTTTTCAGTTACGATAAGGTCTTCTAAATGGATCGTCCTGCCCTTCCAGGTCGAAAACCGGAAATAATAAAGCGCCACGCCCAAAATTTCGCCAGCGTGTTCGGCTACGATCGTTTGAAACAGCGGGTTGTCCCCGAATCCGTCGCGTTCAAGATCCGAAACTGTGATAACAACAGCTTCAGGCTCACGCTCAAAAATTGCCAATTCGGTTATCAGCGCCAGCACCGCCGGCATATCGTCTTTTCTTCCGTCGCGGATAATCATCAAAAATTAATTAAGCGGCGAACAGCGCGTCCGGCCGAAACAAATATAACAATAAACATTGCGCAGGCTAAACCCGCATTTGCCAAAAAAGCCGATATTTGCGTAGCTACAACGATTTCGAATTAAAAACAACTCAACCAACAAAAATCGGAAACCACAACATGAAAGAACGCAACAGGACGCTCGGTGAATTTATTATCGAAAAACAGGAAGAATTCAAATACTCTTCGGGCGAACTTTCCCGCATTATCAATTCGATCCGCCTCGCCGCCAAGGTCGTGAATTATAAAGTCAACAAAGCCGGACTGGTCGATATCATCGGAGCCGCCGGCGAGCAGAATATCCAAGGCGAAGACCAGCAAAAGCTCGACGTTTATGCCAACGAAGTCTTCATTCAGACGCTCATCAACCGCGAAATCGTCTGCGGGATAGCGTCGGAAGAAAATGACGATTTTATCACCGTCGCGGGCAGCGATAACGGCCACAACAACAAATACGTAGTGCTGATGGATCCGCTTGACGGCTCGTCGAATATTGATGTCAACGTTTCCGTGGGCACGATTTTCAGCGTTTTCCGTCGCATCACGCCGTTGGGAACCCCGGTCCAACTCGAGGATTTTCTCCAGCCCGGAATCAACCAGGTCGCTGCCGGCTACGTAATTTACGGAACGTCAACAATGATCGTTTATACGACAGGCCACGGCGTTAACGGTTTTACGCTTAATCCGGCGATCGGTACATTTTACCTTTCGCATCCCAACATGCAATTCAAAAAAGATGGAAATATATACTCGATCAACGAAGGCAACTACGTCCACTTTCCGCAGGGCGTAAAAAATTACATCAAATATTGCCAGACCGAAGAAGGCGATAGGCCGTACACTTCGCGATACATCGGAAGTCTGGTCTCTGACCTTCACAGGAACATGATCAAGGGCGGAATTTATATCTATCCAACAAGTTCAAAAGCGCCGAAAGGCAAGCTACGGCTGATGTACGAATGCAATCCAATGGCATTTATTGTCGAACAGGCAGGTGGCAAGGCGTCGGACGGATTTTCGAGAATCATGGAAATACAACCCACAGAACTGCATCAACGCGTGCCATTCTTTTGTGGCTCGACCAACATGGTCGAAAAAGCCGAAGAATTCATGGCGGCACACCAATAAAAAAAGCTCCACGCGGAGCTTTTTTTTTATTATGGCGTTCCCTTCGGGCGGGCTGTTCGCTGCAATCTTTTGTCAAACCTCAAAGGTTTCCAAAACCTTTGAGGTTTCAAAAGGATTTCCGCTTCCATCCCTAACGCGAAACCCGGTTAACCCCGGACCTTATTTGTTCATATTCGTCATTTCGTAAATGAAAGTATCAAGATCGACATGCTTGTCAATCAGCGAAAGCGCTTTGTCGACAATGTAATTAACATTTCCCGGCGTAAAACCAAGCGCAAGTGCAAACCGGCGAAGCATTATATCCTGTTTGTCGCCCAGTTGGTGATCGATGTGTACCATCCGCGACAGATCGTAAAGCCTTTCCAGGCGCTGCGTGTACAGATACGGCGGATTGATCGGATATTTCATCGGGTTTTCGAGAATTTCGATATACTCGTTCTCATCGATGTCAAGCTTCGAAGCAAGGCGGTCGAGAAATACTTTTTCCTGAGGTTCAATGGTTCCATCGGCTAGCGCAACCCTGACAATCGCTGAAAAATGCCCTTTGTTCCGGGTTTTGAACTCGCTGTCAAACAAATCTGAAATAGACATATCGTAAATTTTCGCCAAAGATAAATCTATTTCCTGTGGGTGAAAATCTTTTTGATAAACTTTAAATTGCAGGCCTTGGCGGTCGCTTCAAAAAGCAAAATATGTCGTAAGTTTGGCGTGTTCGCGATAATGGTATTTATGCCCGACTTCTGGATATTCTTTAAAATCGGCCTGCGGCACGTGCTCGACATCAACGGCTACGATCACCTGCTGTTTCTGATTGCCCTAACTGTGCCTTTTGTATTTCGCGATTGGCGCAGGATTCTTGCCCTCGTTTCGGTATTTACACTCGGACACACGCTTTCGCTGATACTTTCGGTTTTTAATGTTGTTTCGGGCAATTCGGTTTTGGTCGAATTCCTGATTCCGTGCACAATTCTCGCTGCCGCAATTTTTAGCCTGGTAACGGCGGGAAAAACGCTTAAACCCGGCGCATTTTCAACCAGCTTGTTCATTACCGGTTTTTTCGGAATTATTCACGGCCTTGGATTTTCAACGTACCTTAAGACGATGCTTCCGGGAACGGCAACCGATAAACTTGCGCCTGTAATCGAGTTTGCACTCGGAATTGAAGCCGCACAGATAATCATAGTAATTGCGGTGCTGCTAATCGCGCATCTGGTGCAAACCCTCGGCAAATTTTCGCGTCGGGATTGGACATTGACCGCTGCCGCATTTGTTGCAGGAGTTGTAGTTCCAATAATCATCGAGAGCGAAATATGGAAATGATATAAAACAAAATGGAAGAGAAGAAACTTAATAAATATGATAAGGCCTATCTTAGGATTGCAAAAGAATGGGGTCAGCTTTCCTATTGCCGCAGAAAACAGGTCGGTGCAATTATCGTGAAAGACCGGATGATTATTTCGGATGGCTACAACGGAACGCCGTCGGGTTTTGAAAACTGCTGCGAAGACGAAACCGGAATGACACTGTGGTATGTCCTGCACGCAGAAGCCAATGCGATACTGAAAGTTGCGCGTTCTACACAATCCTGCGAAGGCGCGACATTATACATTACATTATCGCCTTGTCGTGATTGCAGCAAGCTGATCCACCAGGCGGGAATCAAACGCGTTGTGTACCAAAACGGCTACCGTGACACTTCCGGACTCGAATTCCTGGTGCGCGCAGGCGTTGAAGTCAACCACATTCCGATGCCTGACGAGGCAATCCAATGAAAAAAAACACCAAATACCAGCCACTGCTGATTTTTACCTGTCTTGCTTTCGGCGTCTTATTGGGCGCCATGCTAAACTTTCCGAAAAGCGCAACAGTCAGCGTTCCACAAAACGCCTATAAAACAAAACTTAACAGGCTGATCGATTTTATCGAGAACGAATACGTCGATGATATCAACACCGATTCGATCGTCGATCTTACCGTCAACAACATTTTGGCAAAACTCGATCCGCATTCGGTATATATTCCGCCCAGCGAACAAACTGAGGTCGCCGAATACATGAAGGGCGATTTTGTGGGTATAGGTGTCAACTTCTACATGTACAACGATACCGTAGCCATCATAAAACCAATTGAAAACGGACCGTCGGAGAAAGCCGGACTCAAAGCCGGTGATCGCATACTCTACGCAGACAAGATAAAGCTCTTCGGAAAACAAATGCCAACCGACAGTCTTTTCGGCATCCTGAAAGGAAAAGAAGGCAGCGATATCAACCTGACCATTTATCGCAAAAGTGAGCACAAAAAGCTCAATATTCACGTTCGGCGCGAAGTCGTACCCATAAAAAGCGTCGATGCCGCAGTCATGCTCGATCCAAAAACAGGTTACATAAAAGTGGATCGTTTTGCGCTGTCGACTTATTCCGAATTCAAACGCGGCCTGCAGCAACTCCGCCGATATGGTGCCGAATCGCTGATTATCGACCTTCGCGATAATGGCGGCGGTTATATGGAGCAAGCTGTTGAGATTGCGGATGAGTTCCTTCCCGACCACGACCTGATCGTATTCACCAAGAACAAAAAAGGCCGGATCGACAAGACATATGCGACTGCAAAAGGCGATTTTGAACGCGGAAAGGTTTTTATACTGATCAACGAAAACAGCGCCTCGGCGAGTGAAATTCTCGCAGGAGCGATCCAGGATAATGATCGGGGAACAATCGTCGGAAGGCGGTCTTTTGGGAAAGGGCTTGTTCAGCGCGAAATGGATTTCGATGATGGATCTGCCGTGCGACTGACGGTAGCGCGTTATTATACGCCGAGCGGCCGGTCGATTCAGAAGCATTACGAAAAAGGCAACGACGAATATTTCAATGATTTTGAGAAGCGATTCGAAAGTGGCGAATTGTATAAAAAAGACAGCATCAAGATTGCCGATACGCTAAAATTCAAAACCAAAAAAGGCCGGATCGTTTATGGCGGCGGCGGAATTGTTCCTGATATTTTCGTACCCCTGGAAGTTGAACACGGCCAGGAAAGCATCGCATACCTCATGCAAAGCGGTTTGGTCGGCCATTTTGCTTTCGAACAAATCGACCGCCACAGAAATGAGTTCGAAAACCTGACTTTCCAGCAATTCCAAAACAAAATGGATTCGACAGACGAATATTTCGATGCGTTCCAGAATTATCTGCTATCGAATGGGCTCGGAATACGGCTCTCGAAAAACAAATTGTTGGTGAAACGCTATCTCGCCGCAGAATTCGCTCGCCAACTTTTTAGTGAGGATAAATATTATGAAATGACGGTTAAAGAAGATTCATTGATTAAAGCCGTAATGGATAAATGATCACTTTGCGATCTTGTCATGGCTTTGTGTCTGCTTTCCCTCATTCCACAAAGTGAGAATGTCAGTTGCGACCGCGGCGCCACTTCCGGCGGCAATCGACAGCTGGCTTCTCCAGCCCGCCAGGTTTCCGGCGACGTAAATTCCCTCTGCAACTTTATGATCGTCGTTCGCCAATTTTATCCGCTCCTTTGCCGGATCGGTTTTTTGATGCGGCTCGACGTATTGCATCAGGCCATCAATGAAAAAGGTATTCGCATAGCCGACCGCTACAACGATAATTGCAGCCTGGTAATCCGACTTATTGGTTTTCACCACAAAATTTCCGGGCGTTCCCGATACTTTAAGGACTTTTTCATTTGGAATCTGGACCACGTGCGGATACGAGGATGAAAGGTGCGCGGTACTTTCACTCAGAAGTTCAGCGCCCGTTTTTCCAGGTGGGATTCCGTAGACATTATTGAACAAAGCATCCTGCAGTGAGGATGCTTTTTGATGGGTAATGATACCGATTTTTTTATCGGATACGAAAGGTTTGTTCTTTGCCGAACCCAAGACCAGCGCACAGGAAATTCCCGAAACGCCGCCGCCAATAATCAAAACATCGAACATTATTTGTCGTTCATTTTCTGTTCAACCAATTTCGACATCCTGAAAATAAGCAGGATGAAAATGGCGCAAAAAGATGCTGCGATTCCAATCAGTGCGACCATACTGTCACCTTGAAGAAGGTTGTTGAAATCAAGCAGTGTAATATTGAAAATGATTAGCGCGAGGGCCAGGAAAACCAAGGTGTAGGTGAAAATTTTCATTTCTCAGATGTTCAGGAAATTAAAAGTATATAAAAAACATTTAGGCAAACAATGCTTTAACATTAGCGGCAAATAATTTAACGGCAATCGCCAAAAGCACAACCCCGAAGGCTTTCCGAACCACGTCAAGGCCGTTCTTCCCAAGGATTTTTTCGATTTTCGCGCACGATTTCAGGACGATATAAACCAGGATAATGTTCAGGACAATTGCAATAATAATATTGAGCGTTGCGTATTGAGCGCGCAATGATAGCAAAGTCGTCATGGTTCCGGCGCCCGCAATCAACGGGAAAGCGATCGGAACAATCGATGCCGATTGTGCTTCTTCATCGCGATATAGACGGATTCCGAGAATCATCTCAAGAGCGAGGAAAAACAACACAAACGAACCGGCGACGGCAAATGAATTGACATCAATCCCGATCAGGTTAAGGAATTCCTCACCTGCAAACAGAAAGATTATCATGATCAGCCCGGCGACCACCGACGCTTTTTCAGATTCGATGTGTCCGTGTTTCTTGCGAAGGTCAACCATTATTGGAACCGTTCCAACAATATCAATGACAGCGAAAAGAACCATGCTGACCGTTATGATTTCTCGAAAATCCAGATTCATAGAGTTAGTTTGTTTGCAAAAGTACGAACGCTCTGAAAGATAAGTTGTGAACGGCAGGTTAATTTTAAAAATCTTTGCAATTCATCCTTTATTTTTTTGAAAGCGAATATAATATCATAAAGTATTCGCAGCCAATGGCATAAAATCAATATGCCTCAAAAACTTTAATATTATCGGATGGTGCAACGTAGAAGATTTCAATTACTTTTGCGCCCATGTTTCAATTAGGAAAAACCATAGTCTCTGAAGACATTCTCGAAAAGGAGTTTGTTTGCAACCTTTCAGCATGCAAAGGAGCGTGTTGCGTCGATGGTGATGCAGGAGCACCTTTGGCAGAAAACGAAACGCACATCCTTGATGAAATTTATCCCGCAGTAAAACCATTTCTCCGAAAAGAAGGCATTGCTGCAATTGAGGCGCAGGGCACTTGGGTCATCGGAACCGACGGCACGCTTGAAACTCCGCTGATCGACAACAAAGACTGCGCTTACGTTATTTTCGACGGAAAAACCGCCCTTTGCGGCATAGAACAGGCATATAACCAAGGCTTGATTTCGTGGAAAAAACCCGTTTCCTGTCACCTTTACCCGATTCGCGTCAAGGATTTTTCAGAGTTTGCCGCTGTAAATTATGACAAGTGGGAAATTTGCGACGATGCATGTTCGCTTGGAAAAGAACTTGAAGTTCCCGTATATAAATTTGTCAAAGAGGCGTTGATCAGAAGATTTGGCGTCGATTGGTATTCGGAACTTGAAAAAGTTGCGGCCGAATTAAAGGCAGTAAAATAAAAAAAACCGGATTCTCATCCGGTTTTCTCTTTTTAGTTTGAGGCTGTAACCTTTGCTGAAGAATTGAAGTCGGTCCCGCCATCCGGCCCGCTAAAATGCAGGTTGCAGAAGGTAGCCGAAATATGGCCATTTACATACGAAATGTACACATCGCCTGACGCTGCGCGATAAAAATAGGAAAACATTCCGCCGGTAACAATCGAAACGTTCACGCCGTTATCAGCCATATCAAATGTTGACGGATTCGAGGTCACCGAATACATTCCGGCAGATGGAAGCGCGTCGGTTTTGAAAGTAAACGTAAGATCGCCGTTCGAGCCACCTGCGTTGATTTCATATTGATCAAGAGAAACGTGCGCAAGTACCGAATTGAACGTCATTGTTGGGAAAACAGAATTGGTAGCTGTATTGTTAGTCGGGTTGCAAGGCGCGACCGCAGGAATAACTTCTACTGTCGTAGTTGCAACCGGAGGTAAGCAGACATCGGCAAATTCGCTTCCAAGTTCGAGAGAATAAGTTCCCGCTTTTGCAGGTGTTGCCAAATGAATGACCGGATTTTGATCATAGGATTCAAATCCGTCCGGGCCGGTCCAATAATAAATTGCCCCGTTTACATACGGAGTTTCAAGTATGATGTCGGCGCCTTCCTGCACCGGCGAATTGGTTGTGATCTCAGGAGCTGGAAGGTTGCAGTCGTCGCCATTGTCGCCGGAACCGTCGCCCGAGCAATTGATCATAAGTACACCGCCAAGCAATGCCGGCAAGAGCGTTTTGAGTTTTTTCATTTGTTTTGTTTGTTAGCCGTAAATAAATGGATATTAATCGGGGTTGCCAAATCGAAAATCCAAGTTATCAACCGTCTGTGCAGAAGACACTGATTATTGCGTAAAAACCAGCATTTAAAGGCTTTCCGACATACGTATTGGCCTGTTTTTGCGTTCTATTGTAAAAGGGTAATCTGTTAGTTTTCAATAAATTATATAGTGTTGAGCCGACCGTGACGTTTCACTCCATTGTTCAAAACTAAATTTGATTGTGGATAAGTTTGGCTTTCAATTTCAGTTTGGAATCGCAATCTTTGTAATCGCTATAAAGCTTAAATATTTGTTAAAAAACTACCCCAAATAATCCCCGATTATGTCAGCAATTGAGCCCATCCTGCAGGAAAATAAGAACCGATTTGTGATTTTCCCAATCAAGCACCACGATATCTGGGAATGGTACAAAAAGATGGAGGCGAGCTTCTGGACAGCAGAAGAAATCGATCTTCACCAGGATCTGACCGACTGGAACAATAAGCTCAACAACGACGAAAAGTATTTCATCAAACACATCCTTGCGTTTTTTGCTGCATCGGACGGAATCGTAAATGAAAACCTGGCCGAGAATTTTGTCAATGAAGTTCAATATGCCGAAGCCAAATTCTTCTACGGATTCCAGATCATGATGGAAAATATCCACAGTGAAACCTATTCGCTGCTGATCGACACATACGTAAAAGACGAAGTTGAGAAAGACCAGTTGTTCCGCGCGCTCGAAGTTTTTCCTGCGATTAAGAAGAAAGCCGACTGGGCGTTGAAATGGATTTCTTCCGATTCATTCGCCGAAAGATTGATCGCATTCGCGGCCGTTGAAGGCATTTTCTTTTCAGGAGCGTTTTGCGCGATTTACTGGCTTAAAAAACGCGGGCTGATGCCTGGATTGACCTTCTCAAATGAGCTTATTTCGCGCGACGAAGGCGTTCATTGTGATTTCGCGGTTCATTTGCACAACCATCATTTGGTGAATAAGGTTTCCAAAGAACGCATAACGGAAATCCTGGTCAATGCACTCGATATCGAGCGTGAGTTCATTACCGAGTCGCTTCCCGTGAGCCTGATCGGGATGAACGCGAACCTCATGACGCAGTATCTCGAGTTCGTAACAGATCGCCTGCTCGTCGAATTGGGCTGCGACAGGGTTTACAATGCCGCGAATCCGTTTGATTTCATGGACATGATCTCGCTTCAGGGAAAAACCAATTTCTTTGAAAAACGCGTCGCCGAATACCAGAAGGCCGGCGTGATGAACAATACGCAATCGGGCGATGCCGATGCCCAGAAAATTTCGTTCGACGCGGATTTTTAATTTGTCAACAATGCCCTAGCCCCGATTGAAATGGAAATCCTTTTTATGCTGAGCGTGCCGAAGCAGATAAAAAGATTGAAATGAAAAGCGGGAAACAGCTTCTGAATAAATCAATTACAAATAACCCGGAACGGGAAAGGGATTTCCTGTTTCACTAAAACACCAAACTTATGTATGTAGTTAAAAGGAATGGCCAACGCGAGCCGGTAATGTTCGACAAAATCACTGACCGGATCAAGAAATTGTGCTACGGCCTCAACGATCTTGTTGATGCAGTCAAGGTAGCGATGCGCGTTATTGAGGGACTTTACGATGGCGTTACCACGTCGGAACTCGACAATCTTGCCGCGGAAACCGCTGCCGCAATGACAATTGCACACCCCGATTATGCACAGCTTGCTGCAAGGATCGCCATTTCGAACCTGCATAAGAATACCAAAAAATCATTTTCCGAAACGATGTCGGATATGTACCACTACGTAAATCCGCGCACGAATCAGCCTTCGCCGCTGTTGTCGGATGAGGTTTACGAAGTGATAAAAGCCAACTCGGCTGTCCTTGATTCACACGTGATCTACAACCGGGACTTCAATTACGACTACTTCGGATTTAAGACATTGGAGCGCTCGTACCTGCTCAAAATCAACGGAAACATCGTCGAAAGGCCGCAGCACATGCTGATGCGTGTTGCTGTTGGAATTCACCTGAATGACCTTGATGCGGTGATCGAGACGTACGACCTGATGTCGAAAAAATATTTTACCCATGCAACTCCGACACTTTTCAATGCCGGAACGCCAAAACCGCAAATGTCTTCGTGTTTCCTGCTACAAATGCAGGACGATTCGATCGACGGAATTTACGATACGCTTAAACAAACGGCGAAAATCTCGCAGTCGGCTGGAGGAATCGGGCTTTCAATCCACAATGTCCGCGCAACCGGGTCTTACATCCGCGGAACAAACGGCACTTCAAACGGAATTGTTCCGATGCTTCGCGTTTTTAACGATACTGCGCGTTATGTCGACCAGGGCGGAGGAAAACGCAAAGGAAGTTTCGCCATTTATATCGAAACCTGGCATGCCGATATCTTTGAATTCCTCGATTTGAAGAAAAACACCGGAAAAGAGGAGATGCGCGCGCGTGATCTTTTCTTTGCGATGTGGACATCCGATTTGTTCATGAAGCGCGTTCAGGACGATGCGCAGTGGACATTGATGTGCCCGAACGAATGCCCCGGATTGTACGATATCTACGGCGAAGAATTCGAAAAGCTTTACGAATCATACGAAGCGCAGGGCAAAGGCCGCAAAACCATCCGCGCCCGCGAGCTTTGGGAAAAAATCCTCGAATCGCAAATCGAAACCGGAACACCGTACATGCTTTATAAAGATGCCGCGAACCGTAAATCGAACCAGAAAAACCTCGGAACGATCCGCTCGTCGAACCTTTGTACCGAGATCATGGAGTACACCGCGGCCGACGAAATTGCGGTCTGCAACCTGGCTTCAATATCGCTTCCGATGTTCATCGAAAACGGCGAATTCAACCACCAGTTGATGTACGACGTAACCAAGCGCGTGACCAAAAACCTGAACAAGGTCATTGACCGCAATTATTACCCGGTTCCGGAAGCCGAAAACTCGAACATGCGCCACAGGCCGGTCGGATTGGGTGTTCAGGGATTAGCCGATGCCTTTATTTTGCTTCGCATGCCTTTCACCAGCGACGAAGCCAAAAAGCTGAACCAGGAAATCTTCGAAACGCTTTATTTCGCCGCCGTTACCGCTTCCATGGAAATGGCTAAGGAAGAAGGCCCGTACTCGACTTTCGAAGGCTCGCCAATTTCAAAAGGAGAATTCCAATACAACCTTTGGGGATTGAAAGACGAAGACTTGTCCGGCCGCTGGGATTGGGCTTCGCTTCGCAAGGAAGTCGTTAAGCACGGTGTGCGCAACTCGCTTTTGGTGGCTCCGATGCCAACCGCTTCAACGTCGCAAATACTTGGCAACAACGAGGCATTCGAGCCTTACACCTCGAATATTTACACCCGTCGTGTGCTTTCGGGCGAGTTCATCGTCGTAAACAAGCACCTTTTGGAAGACCTGGTGAAACGCGGTTTGTGGAACGAAAACCTGAAACAGGAAGTAATGCGCCACAACGGATCGGTTCAAAATATCGACGCGATTCCGCAGGATTTGAAGGAATTGTATAAAACGGTTTGGGAAATGTCGATGAAAGACATTATCGACATGTCGCGCCAACGCGGATATTTCATCGACCAGTCGCAGTCGCTGAACCTGTTCATGCAGGATGCAAACTATTCGAAACTCACATCGATGCACTTTTACGCATGGCAGTCGGGATTGAAAACCGGAATGTATTATCTCAGGACGAAATCGGCCGTCGATGCGATCAAATTCACAATCAACAACGACAAAAAAGCCGAGCCGATTGCACAAGCTCAGGAAGTTGCCGTGATTACACCGGCTGTTGCCGCCCCGGAAGTTGAGGTTCAGGCAATTGCCGCCGATGAATTCCGCGCGATGATCGAGCGTTCCCGTAGCGCCGAACCCGACGATTGCGAAATGTGCGGATCTTAATGTACGTTCATAATTTTCATAGCGAAAACAGCCGTCGTCACTGATGGCTGTTTTTTGATTTTACAAATTTCTGGAAGCTGATCCGGCTGTACGCTGTATCTTTTCCAAACCTCAAAGGTTTCAAAAACCTTTGAGGTTTAAAAAAGGATGTCGCTGCCATCCGGGCTAGGAGTTTTGGTTAACAGTCAACAGTTAACAGTTAACAGAGACTAATAATCACGATCGCTTTCGCCTCGTAAAGTGTAAACCGGAAAACAAAATATTAGTCAATCTCGCTGAAGGCTGATTGCTGACAGCTAATAGCTTAAAATATGTCCAAAGAAAAAAAAGGCGTCTATACCGGGCCCATCGAACAGGATAAATTCAACAATTTCTTTTGTGGAGAATACCTGCTGGATTACAAATATACCATCGCTAATAAATTCAAGGTCGGCGATGTGATCAACATCAAAACGGTAATTGCCAATCCGAGCGACGCCAGCGCAGGCTGGTATCCGATGAAAAGCAACAATTTTTTTCTCGCGAACGACAAGCCGTAGGAATTTCGGATTAGATAAAGAATTTGATATTATGATAATTTAGGAAGCATAAAATCAGGCAATTGGAAAGTTTGAAAATAAGGTAATGGTATTAACCCCGCGCCCTAAACCCTGCGCCGTGAACCCTGAACCCTGCACCCTGAACCTTCCAGCAACAAACACCAACCACCAACTCATGATGCACTGGGAACAACTGCTTTCGCTTAAACGGCAGGGCGACAAACAAAAGCGTCTCCGCGCCGAGCAGGACGATACGCGCCTCGGCTTTGAAGTCGACTACGATCGGATTATTTTTTCAGCTGCCTTTCGGAGCCTGCAGGATAAAACGCAGGTGATTCCGCTTTCAAAAACCGACTTCGTGCACACGCGATTGACGCACAGCCTCGAAGTTTCGGTTGTCGGCCGGTCGATAGGAAGGCTTGTCGGTAAGCAAATAATCGAAAAATATCCGCACCTTAAGGAAAGCTATGGCTTCCATATGAATGATTTTGGCGCAATTGTCGCCGCGGCAGCGCTCGCACACGATATCGGCAATCCGCCGTTTGGCCATTCGGGCGAAAAAGCGATCGGCGAATATTTCAAGACCGGAAAGGGAAGCCAATACCGCGAACAGCTTTCCGATAAGGAATGGCAGGATCTGATTGACTTTGAAGGAAATGCCAACGGTTTTTCCGTGCTGACCGGCTCGCGTCCAGGAAATGAGGGCGGACTCCGGATTTCCTACGCCACCTTGGGCGCATTCATCAAATATCCAAAAGAAAGCCTTCCCAAAAAGCCCACTTCAGGAATTGCAGATAAGAAGTTCGGATTTTTTCAGTCAGATAAGGATTTTTTTCGTGAAGTCGCAACCGAGCTGGGCCTCATCCCAAACAAAACCGGAAACGATATCGGTTACGAACGGCATCCGCTTGCTTATCTTGTCGAAGCTGCCGACGACATCTGTTATACGATAATCGACTTTGAGGACGGAATCAACCTGGGATTGGTGTCCGAAGATTTTGCTTTGGAATACCTGATAAAATTGGTAAAAGATTCTATTGACACTGCGAAATACAAAACGCTCATCACCAAAGAAGACCGCATCAGTTATTTGCGTGCATTGGCCATCGGAAGCCTGATTAACGATGCTGTTGCCGTGTTTATGCAAAATGAGCACCTGATCCTCGAAGGAAAGTTTCCATTCGCACTGATGGATAAAAGTAAGTACAAGGCGCAAATGGACGACATAATCAAGCTCAGCGTGCGGAATATTTACCAGAGCAGGGAAGTTATCGAAAAGGAAATTACCGGCTATCACGTCATCAACAATCTCCTTGACAAGTTCATTACGGCTTATAACAACAAGCATGACGGAACGCCTACTAACCTCGACAACCTGCTTTTAAAGCTCATACCGGAAAAGCATCATCAGGAGAAGGAAACTTTGTATGGCCGACTGATGCACATCTGCCATTTCATTTCCATGCTTACCGACGGGAAAGCTTTGATTTATAATCAGATAATTTCGGCTGAAAATAGTTAATTGTTAAAGATTTTAACAATTCTCCGACTGCAGGTTCAAAAAATATTTTAAGTTTGTAAACCACTAAAAAATGGACTACGAATGAAAAAAATTACCCTGCTGTTTGTCGCTATATTGCCTTTCATTAGCTACTCACAGGCACCTACAGAAAAAATCCAGGCTTACCTCAATGCAAACCACGACAGGCTTGGGCTGACAGCACAGGATGTAACCGGCTGGTTTATCGAAAGCGAGGCCAGTTCGAGCAATACAAACATCAACAACTATTACCTGAAGCAGCGCCACGCTGGGATTGAAATATTCCGGGCAGTGTCGAATGTTTGGGTGAAAAACGGAGAAGTCATCAACATCGGTGACCGTTTTGTCAGCAATGCAGCCGCCAAGGCTAACGCTGTGTCGCCGTCGATTTCTGTTCTCGAAGGCTTGTCCGATGCAATGGCGCAACTTGGGGCGCAGAATCCGGGTGATCTTCACATCATCTCGACTCAGGGTTCAAGAAACTTCACCATCAGTAACGGCGCTTTGACAGACGAAGATCCGGTAATTGCCGAGTTGGTTTATCAACCGCTGGACGACAACACGCTTCGTCTTGCGTGGGATTATACTTTTTACACTTCAGATTACAAACATCTTTGGAGCGTTCGCATCGACGCGTTGAACGGAAATGTGCTTGATAAGCAAGACATGATCATCTCTTGCACCTATGAAGCTGCGCCTTTGACAGCATCTGCTTTGGCCGGAAGCGCTTTTACCCGCTCATTTTACAAAGAAAGCAAAAGTTCAATGATGGAAATCCAGGCAGGTTCCTACCGTGTAATTCCTTACAATATGGAAAGCCTGAATTTTAGCCCGCGTGAACTCGTTGTTTCACCTGATAATCCAGTTGCATCGCCTTTCGGATGGCACGATACCAATGGTGTGGCCGGCGCCGAGTATACAATTACCCGCGGCAACAACTCCTATGCGATGGAAGACACTGACGGAGGCAATGGAACCGGTGCAACTGCCAACGGTGGCGCATCCCTGACGTTCGATTTTCCGTATGGCGGCGTATCAGCACAACCTTCGACTTATGTTGATGCTTCAATAACGAACCTGTTTTATATGACCAACATCATGCACGATGTGTGGTTTCAATATGGTTTCAACGAACAAAACGGAAACTTCCAGCAAAAAAATTACAGTGGATTTTCGCAGCCCGGATTTGGTGGCGATGCAGTAAATGCCGACGCACAGGACGGCTCGGGCTCAAATCCGCAAAATCTGAACAATGCTAATTTTGCGACTCCTGTCGACGGAAGCAAGCCAAGGATGCAGATGTACCTTTGGAACGTTGCTCCTTCGATCCAGCCGCTGACAATAATTTCTCCTGCAGATTTCGCCGGTCCGCGCGATGGCCGCGACAACGTATTCAATCCGGGACACGTAGACATTCCGATTGCACCGGCATTGATTCAGAGTGATCTCGTACTCTACGACGACGGAACGCCTGATGCAGGAACGACCGATAATGCCGATGCTTGTGGCCCGGCAGTAAATGCAGCCGCCATCAATGGTCATATTGTTGTCATCAGAAGATCGTTGGCCGAAGCTTTGGGAGGTTCACCTTGTACGTTTATCGAAAAAGTTAAAAATGCGCAAAACGCCGGTGCAACTGCGGCGATCATTGTGAATAATGTGGCTCCGTCCGATACGGTTCCGGCAGGAATCAACATGTCGGGAGCAGACGCTGCGGTTACAATTCCGGCAATAAGCCTGACCCAGGCAGTTGGCGAAGCCTTGATCGCAAGAATGAAGATCGAAACGGTCAACGGTAAGATCCAATTAGGCGAGCCGCCGTATGTTAATGCTGATGGTGACCTTGATAACGGAATTATCGCACACGAATTTGGCCACGGAATTTCAACTAGACTAACAGGCGGAGCAGGGAATTCAAGCTGTCTTAATAACGCTGAACAGGCAGGCGAGGGCTGGTCTGACTGGTTTGCCCTTATGATGTTTATCAAGCCAACCGATCAACCAACTGATGCGCGTACCATTGCCACTTGGGCCGTCAGCCAGACTGCAACAGGTTCGGGAATCAGGAATTTCCCGTATTCAACGGATATGGGCGTTAATCCGCTGACTTTCGCGGATTCAAACGACACTGAATCTCATAACAGGGGCGAATTCATGACCACTGTGCTTTGGGATCTGACTTGGGCATATATCGACAAATACGGATTCGACGCGAACATCTATTCGGGTTCCGGCGGAAACAACAAAATAATGAAGATTGTCATCGATGCAATGAAACTTCAACCGTGCAGCCCCACGTTCATTGACTTTAGGAATTCTATTATTGCCGCTGACCAGGCTGCAACAGGCGGGGCAGATTATTGCATGATCTGGACTGTTTTCGCTCGTCGCGGAATGGGAATCAATGCCTCTTCAGGTTCGTCGGCAAGCGCTACTGACCAGGTGGAGAACTTTCAGCAACCGCCCGCTGGGCCAAACTGTTCATTGGCAGTCAATTACTTCCAGCACGATGATCTTATCAGGGTTTATCCGAACCCATCGAACGGAATATTCACAATCAAGGTCAGCCAGTTTAGCGGCAAAGCCAATATAATGGTTACCGATATGAACGGTCGCGTTGTATATGATTTGAAAAACAGCGAACTGAATATTGAAAAAACGATCAATCTGAGCGGACTCCAGTCGGGAATGTATCTATTAAAACTGACCGGCGAAGCGTTGAACTATTCGCAGAAGCTGATTTTGAAATAGTAACTGAATCAAGTGAAGAAGCCTCGCAGGAATGCGGGGCTTTTTTATGCAATCATTTCAGCGATCGCTTTTTTAATCCCGGCAACGTCAATTCCGCATTCTGCCTGCTGTTGGCTGATTGTTGCATGTTCAATAAAAACATCCGGAATGCCAAGCATCTTTATGTTTGGAGAAAAATCATTTGCGAGTGCGTATTCGGCTACCGCACTGCCAAAGCCGCCCGAAACGACTCCGTCCTCAACTGTAATAACCTTGTTGAACTTTTTGAAAATTGCGGAAAGTAATTCCGCGTCCAGCGGTTTTACAAAAGGAAAGTCGAAATGGGCAATTGAAACATGTGGAAAGTCCGCAATAGCTGCGATTACATTATTTCCGATAAAGCCGTTCGATAGTATTGCGATTTCATTTCCTTCAGTAAGGCATTCTGCCCTTCCAATTGTGATTTTTTGAAACGTCTGCTGCCAATCGGTTATCACGCCGCGTCCGCGAGGATAACGTATCGCAATTGGAAAGTTTATTCCGAGTTGGGCAGTGTACATTATATTCCGCAATGCTACCTCATTTAGTGGCGAATAAATCACCATGTTCGGAATACAGCGCAAATAAGCGAGATCAAATATGCCCTGATGCGTGGCGCCATCTTCTCCGACAAGCCCGGCGCGATCGAGGCAAAAAATCACCGGTAGATTCTGCAAGGCGACATCGTGAATAACCTGATCATATGCGCGTTGGAGGAAAGTCGAGTAGATGTTGCAAAAGACGATCATTCCGCGTGTCGCCATTCCGGCCGAAAGGGTTACTGCGTGTTGCTCGGCGATTCCCACATCGAGTGCGCGATCTGGAAGCGCATCCATCATGATTTTTAATGAACTTCCGGTAGGCATCGCCGGAGTTATTCCTATTATCTTCTCGTTTTTAAGCGCGAGTTCCAATATGGTTTTGCCGAAAACATCCTGGAATTTTGGAGGCAGGCCTTGTTCACTTGTTGCGATCAGTTCGCCGGTTGAGCCATCGAATTTTCCGGGTGCATGATATTTAACCTGATTGTCTTCGGCTTGTCGCAGTCCTTTTCCTTTGGTAGTAATAATGTGCAGAAATTTTGGTCCGGGAACGTTTTTCAGGCGCTCGAGTTCTGATATCAGCAACGGAAGGTCGTGTCCGTCAATCGGTCCCGAATAATCGAAATTCAACGATTTTATCAAGTTACTTTGGCCAACTTTACCTTCTTTGGCCGCCGTAAAATACTCTTTCAACGCACCAACACTGGGATCGATACCGATGGCATTGTCGTTCAGGATTACGAGAAGATTTGCATTGGTCACACCGGCGTGGTTTAAGGCTTCGAAAGCCATTCCAGAAGCGATTGATGCGTCGCCAATCACCGCAATATGATTTCGCCTGGTTTCACCTTTGAGGTTTGAGGCGATTGCCATTCCCAGCGCAGCCGAAATCGAGGTTGAGGAATGTCCGGTACCGAATGTGTCGTATTCGCTCTCAGAGCGCTTCGGGAAGCCCGAGATTCCGCCTTTTTGCCTGTTGGTGTGGAACAGATCTTTACGGCCCGTTAGGATCTTGTGTCCGTACGCCTGATGTCCGACATCCCAAACCAACAGATCGTGCGGCGTGTTGAAGACGTAATGAAGCGCTATTGTAAGTTCGGTCACGCCCAGGCTTGCGCCGAGATGCCCTTCTTTTACCGAAACAATTTCAATTATAAATTGCCTGAGTTCTGCAGCGAGCTGGATCAATTGTCGCGTGTCCAGTTTTCTTAATTGTGCGGGATCGTTGATATGTGGCAGCAATTTTTCAGGCATATACAAATGTACAAACCTGAAGTTGTATTTTTGGGAGATGGTAGACATTTTCACCGACGAATACTTTATGAAGAAGGCTTTCCAGGAAGCCGAAGCCGCCTTTGAAAGGGGCGAAATTCCGATCGGGGCTGTGATTGTTGTTGGCAATAAAGTGATTGCTCGCAGCCATAACCTTACGGAAACACTCAACGACGTAACCGCGCATGCCGAAATGCAGTCGATCACTGCGGCGGCGAACTTCCTTGGCGGCAAATACCTGAAGGACTGCACACTTTATGTTACCGTTGAACCCTGCCAGATGTGCGCGGGCGCATTGTATTGGAGCCAGATTTCTAAAATTGTGTTTGGCGCACGTGACGAGCAGCGCGGATATATTTCGATGGGGACAAAGCTGCATCCGAAGACGAAGGTTGTTTCGGGAGTGATGGAGAAAGAGTGCGGCGATCTGATGCTTAGGTTTTTTGCGGACAGAAGGAGAAAGCTGTGAGCTTTGAGCTGTAAGCTTTTAGTTTTGAAAGGCAGCTTTTGGCCCGTTTCTATCAGTCGAAAGGACCAACCCGCCCACGAACAGTAGCCCGGATAGAAACGGAAATCCTGTTGTGGCGCAGAGAAACGAAGCCGCAACAGATTGCAGTGAATAGCCGGAAAAGCTTCAAAAAACCAACGATAGGGTGCATGATTGAGGTGCAGGGCCAGGCCTACGGCTCTCTGCCCACAGCCCATAAAAAAACCGCCTCTCTTTCGAAAGGCGGTTGGTATTAATCTGTTATCTCTTTTCCGTTTTCGTCAAAGAAATGATATTCGAGGAATGTGTATGCGTCGCGCGGCTTGATCTTTATCCATTTTTTGTGCTCCATGAACCATTTTGAGCGCAGTGATGGAAAGCCTTTGGTAAGATAGGCTTCCACAAAAGGATGCGTGTTAAGCGTAAGCCTTTTGCGGCTTTTCAGCAGCCGGTCGATATCAGTTTTGATCTTATCGATAATTCCGATCGGTGCCTCAATTTCGCCGTTTCCGTTGTGCGGATCTTCTTCGCGCGTCTTGATGTTGACTTCAGGGCGGACGCGTTGGCGGGTAATCTGGATCAACCCGAATTTACTTGGCGGAAGGATCTTGTGTTTGGCCTTGTCGTCGCTCATTTCCTGCCGCAGGAAGTCGAAAAGTTTCTTGCGGTTATCGGGATTGGACATATCGATGAAATCAATAACAATAATTCCGCCCATATCGCGCAGGCGCAATTGCCTGGCTATTTCGGCGGCGGCGATCATGTTGACTTCCAGAGCGGTGTCTTCCTGGTTGTTGGCCTTGTTGGAACGGTTTCCACTGTTTACATCGATGACATGGAGTGCTTCCGTATGCTCGATGATCAGATAGGCTCCTTTGCTCATGGACACCGTTTTCCCGAAGGAGGTCTTGATTTGCCGTTCGATATTGAATTTTTCAAATATCGGGTCTTTGGACTGGTAATGCTTCACTATATTTTGTTTTGTCGGTGCTATTTCCAGTACGTAATCTTTAATTTCGTAATACAACTCCTCATCATCTATGTGGATTCCGCTGAAGGAATCGTTGAAGACGTCGCGCAGTATTGAAGATGCCCGGTTGAGCTCTCCCAATACTTTTGACGGATGATGGGCAGTTGGTAATTTTTTGCACATTGCAGTCCACCTTCCCAGGAGGTTCTGCAGATCTTTGTCGAGTTCAGCGACTTTTTGCCCTTCGGCTACCGTTCTAACGATAATTCCGAATCCTTTTGGCCTGATTGATTGTACAAGTCGTTTAAGACGATCCTTCTCTTCTTTTGACTCGATTTTTTGTGAAATCGAGATTCGGTCAGAGAAAGGAACGAGAACGATAAAGCGGCCTGCCAGCGAAAGCTCTGAGCTGATTCGCGGACCTTTGGTCGATATAGGTTCTTTGACGACCTGGACGAGGACTGACTGGTTGGGGCTCAGCACATCGGTGATGGCTCCGTTTTTGTCAATTTCTTTTTCAAATTGGAAGTTCTTGAGGGAATAATCCTTGATTTTCCCTGCTGCAACCAGCTTGATGAATTTCAGCGACGAGGCCAGGTTGGGCCCAAGGTCGTGATAGTGCAGGAACGCATCTTTTTCAAAGCCGACATTTACGAAGGCTGCATTCAGTCCTGCTACGGGTTTCCGGATTTTTGCGATAAAAATATCGCCCACCTGGAAATCGCTTTTTTCCTCATCTTTGTGTAGTTCAATCAGTTTTCCATCTTTTAAAAGGGCAAAATCTACGGCTTCAGAACTCGATCTGATGATTAATTCTTTATTCACACTGTAAATTTTTATCCAAAAGGTACAGGGTAAAAGGTTTTGGGTACAGGGAAACCCTGCGCCTTGTGCCTTGTGCCATGAACCAATCCTGGATGGTTAAAACATTTTTTATACAGAAATCTGTACGCCGGTGATCCTCGTTGTGCCGTATTAGGCGGCTATTTCAACTTTTGGATCGATTTCAAAGAACATTAAAAAAGAAAAAGTAGTTTGCACTACTTTTTCTTCTTGTGACGGTTAGCACGCGCCCGCTTTTTTCTTTTGTGGGTCGCTACCTTATGTCTTTTTCTCTTTTTACCACTTGGCATAAGTTGTTGGTTTTGTGATTAATATTACTTGGTTTCGTTATTCGTCTTAACGCCTTCAACAAACACTTTTGCCGGTTTGAATGCAGGAATATTGTGGGCAGGAATTTTTATAGTGGTATTTTTAGAAATATTCCGTCCTGTTTTTTCAGCCCTGGTCTTAATGATGAAGCTTCCGAACCCTCTCAAGTAAACATTATCTCCCGTTTCCAGTGAAGTTTTCACTTCGTCCATGAAAGATTCAACTGTTGCCTGAACATCTCCTTTTTCAAGCCCTAGTTTTTCAGCAATCTTAGCTACGATATCTGCTTTCGTCATTTTGTGCGTATTTAAATTTATGTGATTTTTGAGGTTGCAAATATAGGAATTAAAAAAACAATTATTCAAGCTAAATCATTAAAATTTAACAACATAAACTTTTACTTTTACCCGCTCGAATTTTTATTATGATTTTTCCTAAGATATTAATCCAATGGTATTTAGCGAACAAGCGCGAGCTGCCATTCCGGGAAACAAAAGACCCGTATTTTGTGTGGCTTTCTGAAATAATGCTCCAGCAAACGCGTGTTGCGCAAGGGCTTCCTTACTATTTGGCATTTACTGAAGCCTTTCCGACGGTGTCCGATTTGGGTAATGCGACCGAAAATGACGTTCTAAAATTGTGGCAGGGCCTCGGTTATTACTCAAGGGCACGAAACCTTCATTTCACCGCAAAATACGTTTCGGAAGAACTAAATGGCAGCTTTCCCAACTCCTACGCCGAGCTACTCAAATTGAAAGGAATCGGGCAGTATACCGCCGCCGCGATCGCATCGTTCTGTTTTGATGAACCGGTTCCTGTTGTTGACGGAAATGTATTCAGGGTGATTGCACGGTATTTCGGGGTTGAGACCGATATTTCTTCATCCGGTGCCAAGGCAGAATTTACCGCTATTGCCGCCGCGCAAATGCCAGCTCACAACGCCGCTGTCTTCAACCAGGCAATAATGGAATTCGGTGCGCTGCAATGCACGCCGAAAAGTCCGCAGTGCGAGAGTTGTCCGTTAAATCAAACGTGCTTTGCTTTTCGAAATCATAAAGTGGGCATGCTTCCCGTAAAGAATAAAAAGACTAAAGTCCGCGAACGCTTTTTCAACTATCTTGTTTTTTCCGACGAGCTTGACCAAACCATTTTGCGACAGCGTAAGGGAAAAGGCATCTGGGAAAACCTATACGAATTCCCATTGGTTGAAACCGATACCGAAGCCGATGCCGAAACGATCGCAAATCTCATTTCAAGTGAAAATGCAATCGTTTCAATTGAAGAAATCAACCGCAAACCTATTGTACATAAACTTTCGCACCAGCATCTCAAAATAAAATTCAGGAAGATTAAAGTCGAAGGAATTGTCCAAAACGGAATTAAAGCAGAACAACTTCGCGATTATCCAATGCCTGCGGTGCTTTTTAATTTTGTGGCCGAACATTGGAAGTAGTAGCAAACTTTGTATATTTGGTTGCATAATTTCTTACAGATGAACGGGACTTTAAACAAGGTGATGCTAATCGGGCATTTGGGCGATGAAGTGAAAATGCACTATTTCGACGGTGGCAACTGCATCGGCCGTTTCCCGCTCGCAACCAACGAAGTTTACATCAACAAGCAGACAAACGAAAAAATTACCTCCACAGAATGGCACAATCTGGTAGTCCGAAATAAAGCCGCTGAAATCTGTGAAAAGTACCTTTCAAAAGGCGATAAGATCTTTGTCGAAGGACGAATTAAATCCCGGCAATGGCAGGCTGAAGACGGATCAACAAAATACACGACCGAAATTCAGGTGACCGAGTTCACTTTCCTGACTACGAAAAAAGACATCGAAAATACCCGTCATGGCTCCGATTCGAAATCGGCTTTTGAGGGCCAGAATATTCCCGAGAACGACCTTCCGTTCTAAACAATTTTATCATGACCGCAAAATCACTCGGCATCGCTGCTTTTTCGGCTATTGTATTTTCGGCATGCAAAAATGACGTCCTTCCTAAACCTGCAGCGCATTTGCGGCTCGATTATCCCGTAGCGGAATACGTTGCGTTCGAAAACAAGTGTCCGTATGCGTTCCAGATGAATTCGGAAGCGGTCATTAGCGAAAAAACGCCGTGCAATTTTACGATCAATTACCCGAAAATGAAGGCTACGATCTATCTGACGTACAAGCCGGTCAACAACAACATTGATGCTTTGCTACGCGATGCGCAGAAACTCACCTTTGAACACGTGATCAAAGCGGATGACATCATCGAGCAGCCGTTTATAAACAGCAGCGACAAGGTGTTTGGGATGTTTTACCAGGTTCAGGGAAATGCGGCGACCAATGCGCAATTTTACGCAACCGACAGCCTGAAGCATTTTGTGGCAGGATCAGTGTACTTCTATGCGCGTCCAAATTTCGATTCAATAATGCCGGCGGCAAGTTATGTGCGCGATGACATGCGAAGGCTAATGGAAACCCTTCGGTGGAAATAAAAAAAGGAACCCGAAAGTTCCTTTAATTTTGTTTGGTGATTTTTTACATCGATGCTTTTTCTGAATGGCAAGCTTTTTTTGCCGAACAGCAAGCCGGTTTTTCACCCGCTTTTGCATCCATGTCGCATCCTGCTTTTTTGGCATCCTTTTTTGAAGCCTTCTTTTTCTTCTTTGTTTTTTCAGGATCGATTACCATGGCGTGGTTGCCCGAGCTTTTCATGTTTGAAACCTTGTAGGTTTTTCCATCAGCAGTCGATTCTACAGCGTCAACCAGCTTTTCAGGCGATTGTTTAGCCGCATCAAACTCCACGGTAGCCGTCTTTTTGTCAAAATCAACGGTCGCTTTTTGAACGCCGTCCATTTCCGAAAGCTTCTTTTCAATTGTCTTCGCACAACCCACTGCACAGGTCATTCCTTCGATCGAAAAGCTTGCGGTCTCAAGTTTTTCTGTTTTTGCAGTCGTAACGTCTTTTGAAGCCGCTACTGTTGCAGGCTCTGAAGCCGACTCCTTGCAAGATGTTGCGAGGGCTAAAGTAACCGCCAGCGCAAGAACTGTTTTTGTAATATTCATATTTAATAATTTTTCAGGTTCTTAGATGGCACAAAAATAACTAAAAATGGCGCTGTTATTTCGGAATTTATCAGAATTTTGAACGCTAAATAACTCTATGCCACCAAGTCGCTTAAAATGGGTTCTGTTGATCGCACTTGCGATGATCTGGGGAAGCTCATTCATTTTGATCAAACACGGACTTTCGGGCCTTACGCCGTTGCAACTTGGCTCTGTCCGGATAATCTGCGCCTCATGCTTTTTGATTGCTATCGGGTTTCGAACGTTACCGCAAATCCCGACGCGGCAATGGAGGCACATTGCATTGACAGCCTTATGCGGAACTTTTATTCCAGCGTATTTTTTCGCAATTGCCGAAACGCGCATTGGAAGCACGATCAGTTCTGTGCTGAATTCACTTACACCGGTGAATGCGCTTGTCCTCGGAATTGCAGCCTTCGGACTCAATTTAAAACGCACTCAGATTTGGGGCGTAATCATTGGCTTTGCCGGTACCTTGCTTCTTGTTTTCGCCGGTGATCAGGCAGATGCGACTTCGGATTATCGCTATGCCGGTTTTGTTTTCGTCGCTACGATATGTTACGGACTCAACGTAAATCTGATCAAAAGGTATATGTCGAACCTGAATCCCTTAACCATCAGCGCCGGAAATTCGCTCGTCATGCTTGTTCCTGCAATTGTGATTTTGTGCTTCACGGATTTTTTCTCGGGACTCCAATCGGAAAATGTGCAGCAATCGGTTGCGCTGGTGATCCTTTTGGGAATTATGGGAACCGGAATTGCAAACCTGCTCTTTTTTCGACTGATCCAGATGTCGTCGCCGGTTTTTGCGACTTCTGTAACTTATCTGATTCCCATCGTCGCCTTCTTCTGGGGAATGATCGACAACGAATCACTGACTGCACTGCAATGCCTTGGCGCTGCCATCATACTTTGTGGCGTGTATCTTTCGGGGAAGAAATAAAAAAGGCCACCTTTCGGCAGCCTCTTTATTTATAACAATGAACTATTTCTATTGGAAATCAGCATCGGCAACGCCTTCGTTGATTTTAACATCGGTCGTGTTCAACTCGATTTCAACGCCAACATTCATAACCATCTTGTAAGGAAGTTTAATTCCTTTAACATCACGGTAATCGCTGAAGTAAGACATCTGCGTCATTTTCTGGCCTTCACGCTCCAACTCTTTTGAGGTAGCTGTTTTGTATCCGGTTTTTACGTCATAATACAAGGTGCTTTTCCCGTCTTTGATCGCATAAGCATCGCTGCCATTGATGTTCTCGATTCCGGTAAGTTCCAGATTTTTCTTTTTTAGCATCGTAAGTTCATCAAATGGTACTGCGCCTTCCTGCATTTCTGCAAGGTCTTCTCCTGTGATGTCGCGACGTTGTCCTTGTTGTACCATATATGCGCCTTTGTCGTTCACGACCTGCTTCATAACGGTCATGCCCATTGCTTTCATTTCAACAGCCATTTTATTCGCCGCGCTGAGTTTGGTTGTCAGTTCAAGCGGCGTTCCCTGAATGGTTCCCGACGCGGTTGTACTCACGGTTTTGACTGCGCGAAGTGCTTTTTCACCTCCAACAGCCTTGATGTAATTTTCAACTACCGATTTGGCAGTTACGCCTGCAGGAATTGGTTTCTTAGAGACCGGTTTTTCAATCGCATTTCCGTATTTGTCGAAATAAAACATCGGAATCTTCAACTTTTCAAGACCGGGAAGAACTTCCGATCCTTTTCCGACAATTATTATCCGGGTGTTATCACCAAGGAAATACTTGTTGGCAACGCGCTGAATGTCATCCGCGGTAACGGCGTTGATGTTTTTGATGTAATTCTCGTAAAAATCGGCAGGAAGCCCTTCGGTTTCAATGTTCAATGCATAGCGCGCAACGGTTTGCGGCTTTTCAATTTGCATCACGAAACGTCCAATATAACCAGCTTTTACGTTAGCCAGGTTTTCATCAGAAACTTTCTCAGTGCGGATTCTTTTGATTTCCTTGAGGAATTCAACAACTGCGCTATCAGTTACGGCATTCCGCACCTGTGAAGATGATTTGAATGCCTGTACGTAGCGGCTTCCGCCAACGCTTGAGCGTGCTCCGTAAGTCCAACCGTGTGCTTCACGAAGGTTCATATTGAGGTAGCTGTTGAAATCACCGCCCAAAACCTGGTTCGCGAGTATTACCGGGAAGAAATCCGGATCTTTCATTTCAAGACGTACCGTGTTAACCAACGCGATTTCCGATTGTACTGCGTTCGGCATGTCGACAAAGTTGATCTGTGTGTACTGAACGTTCTGCGGATCGGTATATGTCAGCTTTGGCGCTGTCGCTTTTGTCCAGCTTCCAAAATATTTTTCAACCAGCTTTTTGGTGTCTTTGAAATTCACGTCGCCAATCACAACCAGATAAGCATTGCCCGGAACGAAATAGGTTGCATAGTTGTTTTTTACGTCGGCAAGAGTAACATTGTTGATCGTTTCCTCGCTCAGGTATTCTCCCGAAGGATGATTCTTCCCAAAGGCAAGTACGTTTGAAACACGCGTTGCAACGGCCGGAACGCTTTTCTCCTGTGACTTCAAGCTTTCAATGAGTTTCGTTTTTTCCTTGTCGAATTCTTCCTGGGTAAATACAGGATTCAGTGCGCCGTCGGCCATAAGCTCAAGGACGCGTGAAGAATACTTTGAAAGGCAGCTTGCCGATGCACCTGAAGAACTGAAATTGATGTCGGCTCCCAAAAAATCAACTTCTTCGTTGAAAGCGTCTTTTGAGATTTTCTTGGTACCGCTTCCGATGAGCGAGCTTGTCAGTTCGTCTACGCCTTTTTTGTTTCCTTCGGCATACGGAGCGTTGTCGATTGTAAGGTTGAAAGAAACCCGTGGCAGTTTGTGATTTTCAACAACCATAACCTTCAGGCCGTTTGGCATCCTGAACATTTGTGGTTTTTTTACGTTGATTGCGGGCGCCGGTCCTGGTTTCGGCTGCGGTCTGTTTTGTGCGGTCATGGATACGGTTAAAAACAGGCTGGATAATGCTAATATAAAAGTTTTCATCTGTTTCATCTTAGTTTTGTGCTTTGTCTTTTGCAGGAATATAGTCCAGGATCAGCCTTTGGTTTGGATTAAGATATTTTTTTGCGACGTCGCGGATTTCTTCACGGGTAACTGAACGATACATCTCGATCTCGGTGTTGATCAGGTTTACGTCGCCGTAAAGAAGATAGAAAGAAGCGAGGTTTTCGGCGATCCCTTCAATTGTGGAGTTGCTGTTCACGTAGCTGTTATCGTATTTGTTTTTCAGCTTCTGAAGGTCTTTTTCAGAAATGAGCTCAGTTTGCAGTTTTACAATTTCCTCATCCATCTCCTTCAGGATATCGGAAGTTTTTGTTGCGCCCTGAGGCATTCCGTACAAAATATACAATCCGTAATCTTCCTGGCTGTAGCTGAAGGCACCAATGTTGAGTGCCATTTTTTTGTCGTCTACGATCTTTTTGTATAGGCGTGAGCTTTTTCCGTCAGACAGAAGTGTAGAAATCATGTCGAGAACCCGGGCATCGCGCGTTTTCATCGATGGCGTGCGATAAGAAGCGACGATCATCGGAATCTGGATGTTCGGATCCTGGTACGTAGCGTTGATCGTTTGTGTGATCGGGTCTTCAACAAATGTATTGCGTTTGATGTCGGCGCCACGTGGAATCGATCCGAAATATTTCTGAACCCATTCTTTTACTTTGGGGATATTGTTCAGGTCGCCCGCAACGATAAGCACGGCATTGTTGGGGACGTAGAATTTTTTGTTGAATGCCTGAAATTCTTCAAGTTTTGCGGCATCAAGATGTTCCATCGAACCGATTGTTGCCCAACGGTAAGGGTGTTTGGTAAACATGTTGCGCTTCACTTCTGCAAGCAGGTTTCCGTAAGGCTGGTTGTCAACGCGAAGCCTTTTTTCTTCCTTGACGACTTCATTCTGTGTATCAACACCGATCTGGTTGATAACAGGATGCATCAGTCGTTCCGACTCCATCCAAAGGCCAAGTTCGGTATTGTTTGAAGGGAAAACTTCAAAATAATACGTACGGTCGTCGGTCGTGTTGGCGTTGTTGGTACCTCCGTTTGACGTTACTATTTTAAACCATTCGCCCCGCTTGATGTTTTCGGTTCCTTCAAAAAGCAGGTGCTCAAAGAAATGCGCGAAGCCGGTACGGTCTGGATTTTCGTCTTTTGCCCCGACGTGGTACATGACCGAGGTGATTACAACCGGCGCTGACGGATCGTTGTGCAGTATCACGTGCATTCCGTTGTCGAGATTGTACTCTTCAAAAGCTACTTTCTGAGCTGAAGCTGTTGCTCCCAGTGTAAGCGCAGCACTTAAAGCCATTAGTGATTTTTTCATAAAGATTAATAATTTTTGAAATTTCGTATAGGTAGTGCACGTTTGGACTTTGTTACGCCAAATGTAATTTTTTTTGGGGAAAGGAAGGCGATGTGGGTTGAAAGTTTCGGTTTAAGCTATCAGCTATCGGCTATCAGCTGTCAGCCCAAAGCTTGGCAAGTTTACAGTTTACAGTTCACAGTTTGTTCGGATGTTAAATTCAGAGTGCAAGGCCTAAAGCGCATAGCTCACAGCCCAAAGCTTGGTAAGTTTACTGTTTACGGTTCACAGTTTTTCCGAGGTTAGATTCAGAGTGCAATGCCCAAAGCGCATAGCTCACAGTCCAAAGCTTGGTAAGTTTACAGTTTACGGTTCACAGTTTTTCCGAGGTTAGATTCAGAGTGCAAGGCCAAAAGCGCATAGCTCACAGCCCAAAGCCCAAAGCTCATAGCCCAATGCTCATAGCCCCGATGGAAGCGGCATCCTTTTTAGCGAAATGAAATGGCGATAAAAAGATATAGCGTACAGCGGGAAAAAGCTTCAAAAAATAATTGTCAAATTTGCAACAAGGGGTTGCGCGAGTGTGAATTAATTGTATATTTGCAGCCATTTTATAAACAAAAACAGTTGGTTATGTATGCAATCGTAGAGATAGCAGGGCAACAATTTAAAGTAAGCAAAGACTTAAAGGTTTACGTTCATCGTCTTGAAGGGCAGGAGGGAGATGCAATTTCATTTGCAAAAGTCCTTATGCTTGACGACAACGGTTCAATCACTTTAGGCGCCCCGGCTATAGAAGGTGCTTCGGTAGAAGCCAAGGTGCTTCAGCATCTGAAAGGAGACAAAGTAATCGTTTTCAAGAAAAAACGCAGAAAAGGTTTCAAGAAAAAGAACGGACACCGTCAGTACCTGACGCAAATCCAGATCTCAGGAATCACGCTTCCCGGAGCCGCTAAAAAGTCGGCAAAGAAAGCAGAAGCAACCACTGAAGAATAATTAACACTTAAAACTAATACGTCATGGCTCATAAGAAAGGTGTCGGTAGTTCCAAGAACGGACGCGAATCAGAATCGAAACGCTTAGGTGTTAAGATTTACGGCGGACAAGCTGCAATTGCAGGGAACATAATCGTGAGGCAAAGAGGTTCAAAACACAATCCAGGCAACAACGTTTACATCAGCAAAGATCACACTTTGCATGCAAAAGTTGACGGGATCGTGAAGTTCCAGAAGAAAGGTGACAACAAATCGTATGTTTCCATCCTTCCATTTGCACAAGAAGCAGAAGCATAATTTGTTTCATATATAAAAAAACCCGCCTCGAAACAAGCGGGTTTTTTTATGCCCAATTATTTGTGGTCATGGTCCTTGCTGAAGGTGCTGTCGATCTTGTCGCCCGCACGCTCAAGCACCGCGCCGGTTTTTTGTGCGCCTTCCTTAACGCCTTCCTTCGTTTTTTCCCAAATTTCCTTTGCTTTGTCGGCTGTCTTGCGCGCAACCTCTTCGGCTTTGGTGTCGCCGCGGTCATGAGCTTCCTTAACCCTTATCTCGGCTTCACGGTAATCGTCTTCCGCTTTACGTAGACGGATGTCATAATCGGTTTCTGTGGTCGTGGTTACCGTAGTCGTGGTAGTTGTGCCGTCACTGTTGACTTTGGTCGTCTCGGTGGTCACTTTTTCTTTTTTGCAGGCGCAAAGAATTAACAATAAAAGCAGCAGCGTTAGGTTGAACGTTTTCATTTTTTGAAATTTTGTTAGCTAAAGTTAAGAAAAAGAATTTCAAGACGAAAGCTGAAAGTCAGAAGCCAATATTTTCAACCGATTTTCAGGCGTCGAAGACTTGAATTTTTCCTCATCATATAATCAAAATATTTCGCATGCTGTTCCTAAACAAGAAAAAACCCGCTCGCGGCGGGTTAAATTCAATCAGCTTTCATTTTTTCCAATGTGCGGTTATAAGCTTCCTTAGTGTCTTGTCCGGCTTCCTTCATTGAAGCTTTTGTCTTATCCCACGCTTCCTTTGCTTCCCTTGACGCATCGCGCGCAGCTTGCTCGGCTTTCGAGTCGCCTCTTTCGGCTGCAGCATCTGCATCGCGCTCCGCTTCCTGATAGCGCCTTTCAGCGTCGTTCAGATCGGCGTCGTAGTCAACGTCGGTCTCGGTTGTCGTAGTAACCGTACCGTCAGCGTTCATTTCGGTTTCAGTTTCCCTGGTGGTTTCTTTTTTACAGGATGTCGTAAAAATCATCCCGCAAACAGCCAATGTCAGTGCTACTTTTCTCATCATTTTAAGTTTTTGTTTCTCTAATTTAGCGATTTCAGCCCGGGGAAGCAATTAAAAAAGATATAAAACTGAGATTTTCAGTATATGCTGTGCAAGTTTTAGACATAAAAAAACCCTCGGAAGAGGGTTAATTTTCTGTCAACTGTTAACTTTACACTTCTAATACCTGTAATATTCAGGCTTGAACGGGCCTTGAACCTCGACACCAATGTATGCTGCCTGGTCGGGACGCAATGTTTCCAATTCAACACCCAATTTTGAAAGGTGAAGAGCAGCTACTTTTTCGTCAAGATGCTTCGGAAGCATGTAAACCTGGTTTTCGTATTTATCGGAGTTTTTCCAAAGCTCGATCTGCGCCAGCGTCTGGTTTGTAAATGAATTACTCATTACAAAGCTCGGATGCCCGGTCGCACAGCCCAGGTTCACCAAACGGCCTTCCGCCAGGATGATTATATCTTTTCCGTTAATCGTGTATTTGTCAACCTGCGGCTTGATCTCAATTTTCGTTGATCCATGGTTCTTGTTAAGCCACGCCATATCGATTTCGTTGTCAAAGTGTCCGATATTGCAAACCACGGTCTTGTCTTTCATTTTTTCGAAGTGGCTTCCCACAACGATATCTTTATTTCCGGTTGTTGTAATAATAATGTCGGCGTTACCGATAACAGTATCGAGTTTTTTCACTTCGTATCCGTCCATTGCCGCCTGAAGCGCACAGATCGGGTCGATCTCGGTCACCGTAACGATTGATCCCGCACCGCGGAAAGAAGCCGCAGTTCCTTTTCCAACGTCTCCGTATCCGCAAACCACAACGCGTTTTCCTGCAAGCATCAGGTCGGTTGCCCGACGAATTGCATCTACAGCCGATTCCTTGCAGCCGTACTTGTTATCAAATTTCGATTTCGTAACCGAGTCGTTCACGTTGATAGCCGGCATTGGAAGCGTTCCGTTTTTCACACGTTCGTAAAGGCGGTGAACACCGGTTGTAGTTTCTTCCGACAATCCCTTGATGTCAGCCACAAGTTCAGGGTAACGGTCAAGTACCATATTGGTCAAATCGCCACCGTCGTCAAGGATCATGTTCAGCGGCTTGCGGTCTTCACCAAAGAACAGCGTCTGCTCGATGCACCAGTCAAACTCTTCCTCGTTAAGGCCTTTCCATGCATAAACCTGGATTCCGGCATCGGCAATCGCAGCGGCAGCATGATCCTGAGTCGAGAAAATGTTGCATGAACTCCATGTAACTTCCGCACCAAGCGCTTTCAGGGTCTCGATAAGTACCGCAGTCTGGATCGTCATGTGAAGACATCCGGCAATTCGGGCGCCTTTCAACGGCTGCTCGTCTTTATATTCACGGCGAAGCGCCATAAGTCCGGGCATTTCAGCCTCGGCAAGCTCAATCTCTTTTCGTCCCCAGGCTGCCAGGGAAATGTCCTTAACTTTGTAAGCCACGAATGGCATTGTCGTCGTATTCATCAGTATATTTGTATTGATTTGATCGGTGCAAATTTAGGGATTACTTTTTATTAAAAAGTGCAAAGCCAAATATTTATCGATTGCGCTTTCGGATGTAAGTTTTTGAAATGCAACCAAATGCTTCCATTCATTTTCGGGAGCTTCTTCCTGCTGTCCGCTATATCTTTTGTAAAACCTCAAAGGTTTCAAAAACCTTTGAGGTTTAAAAAAGGATGCCGCTTCCATCAGGGCTATGGCTTCATCATCAATTCAACTTTTGAACATCATTAAATGCCTTTATACCAAACAGTAGAAATAAACAACCGGGCCCAAATCCTTATCTGGAAGATCTCCGAAGATCCGCCTGCAATGGAGTCGGCAGTTTCGCTCAATCCGAACAGCCTTTCGCGAATCGCCAACATGAAATCGCAACAGCACCGCCTCGGATTCATGAGCGTGCGGCGGCTTTTGCAACACGCCGGCTATTCCGATTTTGACCTCATTTACGACCACACCGGAAAGCCGCACCTTACAGACGGCAGGCACATTTCGATTTCCCATTCACACGGATTTTCAGCAATAATCCTAAGCGACACCATCGCAGGAATCGACCTCGAGCTAAAACGTGATAAGATTATCCGGATCGCCGATAAGTTTTGTGACTGTGAGTTTTCCTGGCTCGACAGCTCCAAAATCGAGGATTATGTTGCAAAGTTGACGATAATCTGGGGCGTTAAGGAAGCGATTTTCAAAATCCGGAATGAAGAAGGCATCAGCTTTAAAGACCATATCGAAGTGCAGCAATTTGACCTTAACAGCGGCGTCTGTACCGCGAAACTCAATTTTGGCGGCTCAACTATTACTTACGATTGCCATTTTATCGAGGTGGAAAATTATATTTTGGTTTACGCATTTCAGGATTAATCGGCCAGGCAAACAATTACGAGCGCAACATACTTTTGATGCTCAAAACGGGGACGCCTGCTATTTTTCTTCAAATTCAGTTTTTTGCAACAGCTAATCGGTTTAAAAATGAACTGCATAATCAATTTGTCCTGGCTTATTAATTTAGCAAAAACATTACCTTCGCGCCAATTTTACGGGTTTGAAAAACCTCAAATAAATCCATAAACATCTAAATCATTTTAAAATCAACTATGAAATTAAACATTACTCTTTCTTTAGCTTTGTGTTTTAGTTTTTGCAATTTATTTGCACAGGGCTTTGGAACTACTCCAACTACCTGGCCGATTCCACAAGGCGGCCATTCGTATTCGACCATAAATTACGGGTATGACGCGCTTGCCGATTATACAACCGGCGGCACCCTTGGAGATCAGACCTGGAGCGTCATAGACATCAACGGTGACAACAAACCCGATTTGGTCGTTACGGCACAGTCGACCGAATTTACCCAATTTTCAAATCAGGCCATTGCCTTCGGAACCGGAGCCAACCGGTATTGGAAAGTTTATTTAAACAATGGTAGCGGATTCAGTTCTACTGCAACAAATTGGACCATTCCACAAGGTGGACATACTTATTCGACGATCGATTATGGTTTTGATGCACTTTATGGTAATACGGGCGGCGGCGAGGTTGGCGATCAAAACTGGAGCGTGATGGATATGAATAACGATGGTAAGCCCGATCTTGTGGTTACTGCGCAAACAGTCGAATTCGACACATTTTCAAACCAGGCCATTGCCTTCGGGACAGGGAGCAACCGCTACTGGAAGGTGTATTTTAACACGGGAAGCGGATTCAATACAACCCCGACCACCTGGACCATTCCGCAAGGCGGACACACGTATTCAACTATTGATTACGGGTACGATGCCTTAGCCGATTCGGCTGGAGCAACCGTTGGCGACCAGACCTGGAGTGTCCTGGACATGAACGCCGATGGCAAGCCGGACTTGGTGGTCACTGCACAAACACAAGAGTTTCAAACATTTTCAAACCAGGCACTTGCTTTTGGTACAGGAACCAACCGCTATTGGAAAGTATACCTTAACAACGGCACCGGATTCAGCACCACCGCAACCAATTGGCCGATCCCACAAGGCGGGCACAGCTATTCGACAATCCAATATGGCTACGACGCGCTTGCCGACATCACATCGGGTGGGACCATTGGTGACCAAACCTGGAGCGTTCTGGACATGAACAATGACAACAGGCCTGATCTGGTGGTTGCCGCCGAGGTGAAGGCAGTTGCCGGCTTTTCAAATCAGTCGACGGCATTCGGTGCTGCAAATGCTCACTATTGGAAAGTGTACCTGAACAATGGCAATGGCTTCAGTTCGACGTCGACCAATTGGCCGATCCCACAGGGCGGCGAAGTGTACTCCACAATCGATTATGGCTTTAACGCACTTGCTGCTTCCACAACAGGCGGTGACGTCGGAAATCAAAGCTGGAGCATAATCGATATGAATAGCGACAACAGGCCCGATCTGGTTGTAACTGCAGAATCGAAAGAATTTACCCAATTTTCTAACCAGGCAACGGCGTTCGGGCCGGCGAATGCAAAGTATTGGAAAGTTTACCTAAACAACGGTAACGGATTCAATGCGACTGCGGCCAATTGGCAACTTCCGCAGGGTGGCGAGGTATATTCTACCATCGATTACGGTTACAACGCTCTTGCGGGGTATAGTGGTGGAGGCGATGTGGGTGACCAGACCTGGAGTGTTCTCGACATGAACAACGACAATAAACCGGATTTGGTAGTGACTGCCCAAACAATAGAATTTGCCGAATTTTCAAACCAGGCCATCGCCTTTGGAACGGGTAGTAATCGGTATTGGAAGGTGTTTTTCAATTCGGGCCTTTTGGAAACAGCAGATTTTGCTTCAGTTGATGGCCAAATGGCGGTATATCCAAATCCATCGGCCGGCATATTCCATGTTGAAGCGCCACTCGGCACCGGACAGATGAACCTGAATGTGTATGATCTGTCAGGAAGGTCTATGTTGCAAGTTCAGGGTAATACCGTGGATCTTTCTTCATTTCCACAGGGAATCTATCTTTTAAATGTGCGGCTCGGAGACCAATCCTACACAACGAAACTGATCAGAAGATAAACCCAACAGACTAGTTAAAAATTTAATCCCGAATCAAAACCGTTCGGGATTTTCTTTTATTGATTTCGGCCCTCAAGGTCTGCCCAAATCTTTACCGTATATTGCCATCCCATTAGCCTCAGGAATGAATTCTATCTACGAAGAAATCTTAAATGCTAAGTCGCAAGGCCGCAGGTTACTGGCGATTCTGATCGATCCAGAAAAAACCCCGCCGCGCCAGGCTGAGACTTTGTCGAATAAGATAGCCGCCGCCGGCGCATCCCACATTTTCATCGGCGGAAGTACAGCGGCCGTCAATTTTGATGAAGTTGTCAAAGCGTTCCAAAGATTCAGCAAGTTGCCCATCGTTTTATTTCCCGGGAGTTCAGACCAGCTTTCCAATCACGCGCACGCGATCCTGTTCCTGTCGCTGCTTTCGGGCCGCAATCCGGAATACCTGATTTCACAGCACGTTAAGGCCGCACCGCTATTGAAAAACACGAACCTCGAAATCGTTCCCACTGCCTATATTTTGATCGAAAGCGGAACGCAAACCGCCGTTGAACGTGTCAGCCGGACTTCACCAATGCCAACAAAGTATCCGCAAAAAATCGTCGATACCGCACTGGCAGGCGAAATGATGGGAAACCGGCTAATTTATCTCGAAGCGGGAAGCGGAGCCAAAAATCCGGTTCCGTCTGAAGTCATTCAAAAAGTGGCTTCCGAAATTTCTGTTCCTTTGATCGTCGGCGGCGGCATACGCTCAAAATCCGCAATCGATACCGCCTTTGCTGCCGGAGCTGACATGGTCGTCATCGGAACCGCTTTTGAAGAAAATACCGAATTTTTCGAAGAATGAACGAGCTCGTCAATTTCTTCCTAGATGCGTACAAAAATGCACCTGCAAGCCAGATCGTCCTGGAGGCGGTGACTTTCCTCTTCGGGATCGCAAGTGTCTGGTATGCCAAAAAAGAAAATATATTGGTGTATCCAAGCGGACTCATAGCAACCACAATAACGGTTTATTTGCTATACGTAGCCGGGTATTACGGCGATATGGTGATCAACGGCTATTATTCGATCATGAGCATTTACGGCTGGTACATGTGGCGAAACGGACAGGCCGATGGCGCACTTGCGATTTCACGGACAACATCCAAAGAAAAATTCGTCGGCATCGGAATGTTTTTTCTGACAATTATTGTAATTTTAATTGTGTACGCCTTGTTCGGCCACCCGATCCGTACCGAAAACTATTTCGATATCTTCACCTCCGGGATATTTTTCACCGCCATGTGGTATATGGCGCTCAAGAAAATCGAAAACTGGACCCTGTGGATCATCGGCGACCTGATCGCAATTCCGCTTTACGCTTACCGCGGACTCGGAATGCTCTCGTTGCAATACATAATCTTTACAATTTTAGCCATTCAGGCATATTTGGCATGGAGGAAAATCTTAAGCAGCTCCCGGGCGGAGCATCGGATATAATTAAAATAGCGATCTACGGTCCCGAGAGTACCGGCAAAACTGCCCTTGCCAAGCAGCTTGCCGAACACTACGACACCGTTTGGGCTCCTGAATTCGCACGGGAATACCTGCAGAAAAAATGGGATACGGAACAAAAGATCTGCGAGCCCGACGATCTGATCCCGATTGCTGTCGGCCAGACACGGCTTGAAAACGAACTTCGCCAGAAGGCAAAGAAGTACATTTTTTCCGATACATGCCTGCTCGTTACCAAAGTCTATTCGGAAATCTATTATGGCTATTGCGATCCGGTCCTCGATAAGGCTGCGCGAAAACACAAATACGATCTGTTTTTCCTGACCGATATCGATGTGCCATGGGAAAAAGACGATTTGCGCGACCGGCCAGAAGCACGCGAGGAAATTTTTGCCGACTTCAAAAAGGCGCTGACTGAAAACAACAAACCCTTTATTTTATTAACCGGGAGCGCAGAAGAGCGACTCGCCAAAGCAATTGAAATCCTCGAAAAGCTGGATCAGGCAAAGGCACTTGGCTTCATTTCACAAGATTTTGTCCAGATTTACAAGCACGGAATCGCGCTCAATAAAATCGAAAGGCAACTTGAAATCTTCCGCAACGGAATCGCAAAGCAAGTGCTCGACCGGCCTGCTGTTCCGTACGACGGAATCGTAAAACTCCAGGAAGACGGTTTTCGCAAATACGCCGAATACTACGACAAATATAAGGACGGACTTCAAATCGAAAAGTTCATTCCCGCATCGGGAGCGGCAAGCCGGATGTTTAAATTCCTTTCCGAATTCGTCAACTCATTCGACCCCGAAGAAGAAACGATCAATGCCTACATCAACCGAAAAAAAGCGTCTGCTTTGCAGGTTTTCCTCGCCGGACTCGAAAAATTTCCGTTCTATGAAACAGTGCGCAATTGCCTCGAGGCGCAGCATCCCGACTTCAGGAGTTGGGACGCGACACGGCGGCATTATTTCTTCATCAAGACGATGCTCGATTCAGCCGATTTTGATTACTGCAACAAACCAAAAGGCGTGCTTCCTTTTCACAAATACGACGACCATATCGCGACCGCAGTCGAAGAACACCTGAATGAAACCGTCTATTATGCGAGCGGCTCCGACGGAGTTTCGCACCTGCATTTTACAGTTTCGGAAAATCATCGCAAACTGTTTGAAAAAATAATCGAAGACGTAAAACCTAAAATCGAGAGGCAATCCGGCAATACGATCCACACGACTTTCAGTTATCAGGATAAAGCAACCGACACAATCGCAGTCGCATTCGACGACACGCCGTTCCGCGACGACAGCGGAAAACTTGTCTTCAGGCCCGGCGGTCATGGAGCACTGATCGAAAACCTGAACAAACTGCAATCGGATATTATTTTCATCAAAAACATCGACAACGTCATCCAAAATCATGTCGAAACCATAGCGCTGTACAAAAAAGCATTGGCGGGCAAACTTTTGGAAATCCAAAAAGCGGTTTTTTATTACCTCAAACAAATCGACTCGGGCGAAGTCACCGAAGAGCACATTCCGCAAATCGTTGCATTCCTCCGCGACACGCTCAATACCGAGATCATTGACGACGTCGCGAAGTTCACTCCAGCACACAAGATCGAGTACATCGCAAGCCTGCTCAACCGCCCCATCCGTGTTTGCGGAATGGTAAAAAACGAAGGCGAGCCAGGCGGCGGCCCGTTCTGGGTCCGCGACCGAAAAGGCTACCTTTCGTTGCAGATCGTCGAAAGCTCGCAAGTTGACATGGAAAACTCGGCTCAGGAAAAAATCATGAAGCGTTCAACGCACTTCAATCCGGTCGACCTCGTTTGCGCGATCCGAAACTATAAAGGCGAAAAATTCGACCTTACCAAATACGTCGACCACAACAGCGGCTTCATCGTCGAGAAAAACAAAAATGGCCGGCCGCTCAAAGGCTATGAGCTTCCCGGGCTTTGGAATGGCGCAATGGAAAAGTGGATTACGATCTTTGTCGAAGTTCCGCTGATCACTTTCAATCCGGTAAAAACCGTCAATGACCTTTTAAAATCGGCGCATCAGCCATGAAAGTGGACACAGAAAAAATCACCTCCGAAACAACGTTCAAAGCTGTAAGAAGCGGCGGCGCCGGCGGACAGCACGTGAATAAAGTCGCTTCGAAAGTCATCCTGACATTTGATGTCGCAGCTTCTGCCGCATTTTCGGATGAAGAGAAAGCAATCCTGTTCGAAAACCTCGGGCCACGGCTCAATTCTAAAAGGGAATTGGTCGTTCGGTGCGATGACGACCGAAGCCAATTCCGCAACCGCGAACTCGGAATGAGGAAACTCATCGATCTGTTGACCGACGCGCTGCACGTCGCCAAAGAGCGAAAACCCACCAAAATTCCGAAAGCAGCAGTACGGCAACGCCTTAAGGAAAAGAAGCAAAACGCTGAAGTCAAGCAGCTTCGCAAAAAACCCAATTATTAATTATTAATTTCCAATTATTAATTAATTTTGCCCCGTCTCAAAGGGGTGCTCGTTACGGGCTGAGATCATACCCATCGAACCTTGAACAGGTAATGCTGTTTAGGAATTGTTGCCAGGCTTCGCGGCCTGTCACTGAATTCAATTTATTAATAGAGAATAATTGCCCCTTTTATTCGTAAACATTTTTACGAATGAAACTTTTATTTCTTTCCGGGCGTGTCCTTTCAGGTCGCGCTTTGCGTTCCAATCTTTTCTTTTTCAAAAAAAAGGATTTGCTCCGCCAGTTCGCTTTCGCTCGGGTTCACTTCAATCGCTCACGCGGGCTGGCCGCTACAATTTTACTTTTTGCCTTAACGGCAGCCAGCGCACAGCAAACCGATTCCACCAAAACCAAAGCCGTCGTTCTTGATGAAGTTATGGTTTCGGCCGTGCGCGCCACAAGCCAGACACCGGTGACTTTTTCCAACATCTCGAAAAAGCAGATCGAAAGTCGCAATTTGGGCCAGGACATTCCGCTATTGCTGAATTATCTGCCAAGCGTCGTGACAACTTCCGATGCAGGAAATGGCTTTGGCTACACCGGAATCCGCGTCCGCGGAAGTGATGCAACCCGTGTCAATGTCACCATCAACGGAATTCCCTACAACGACAGCGAAAGCAGCGGAACTTATTTCGTCGACCTTCCCGATTTCGCATCTTCACTCGAAAACATCCAGCTACAGCGCGGCGTCGGAACATCAACCAATGGCGCAGGCGCGTTCGGTGCAAGCCTCAATCTTTTAACAGAAAGACCGTCAGATTCCGCACGTGCCGAAATTGCCAATTCCGTCGGAAGCTTCAATTCGCGAAAGCACACGGTCAAATTTTCAACCGGAATGCTCGGTTCGGCTTTTGAAGTTGCCGGCCGACTATCGGTACTTCATTCCGATGGCTATATCGACCGCGCCGAATCGGATTTGAAGTCGTATTTCCTTCAGGGAACTTATCAAAAAGATAAAACCACCATAAAGGCATTGGCTTTCGGTGGTAAGGAACGCACGTACCAGGCCTGGAACGGGATCGATGCGGCAATGCTCGAAAGCGATCCGACGTTCAACTATTCGGGAATGTACACCGACGAATTCGGAAATACGCGTTTCTATAAGAATGAAGTCGACAATTACGCTCAGGACAATTACCAGCTGCACTGGAACCAGCAGTTTGCGGGCAACTGGAGCACCAACTTCGCGCTTCATTACACCAAAGGAAAAGGCTATTATGAAAACTATAAAGAAGACGCTTCGCTTGACGAGTACGGAATGACACCGGTCGAAACCGGGGGCGAGCCAATAACCACATCCGATCTGGTGCGGCGGAAATGGCTTGATAACGATTTTTACGGAATGACTTTTTCAGCCGATTATGCGGGTGACAATTTAGGAATCATCATTGGCGGTGCGCTCAACAACTACGAAGGGAAACATTACGGTGAAGTCGTCTGGTCGCGATTTGCATCGACTTCCGAACCCGGCGATCATTATTACGACCAGAATGCGCGCAAAACCGACGGCAACCTCTTCGCAAAAGCAAACTACAAGATCAATCGGAACTGGGCAATTTATGGCGATTTGCAGGTTAGGTCCGTTTCGTATGAAACCACAGTCGATTCAGGCAAGAAAGTCAACGACGACTTTACTTTTTTCAATCCAAAGGCAGGTTTGACATTCACGATCAACGATGCGAATAATCTGTATTTGTCGTATGCACGCGCGAGCAAGGAGCCCACGCGAACGGATTATGAAAATGGCGATCCGCGTCCCGAAAAGCTGGATGATTTTGAACTGGGCTGGCGCCATGTCAGCAGGAATTTTCGGCTTAACGCCAATTTGTTCGCAATGCGCTACAAAGATCAACTGGTAAAAACGGGTGCGCTGGACGATGTTGGCAACGAAATCAACGCAAATGTCGATAGCAGTTACCGCGGCGGAATTGAAATCGATGCTTCGCTACAGTTGGGCAAGTTCACCTTTGCGCCAAACCTTGCGCTGAGTACGAATAAAATTCGCGATTACAAGCTTGAAACTGCCGACGGAATTGTCGATTTGGGAACCACGAACATTTCATTTTCGCCGGAAATCGTCGGTGGAGTTGCAGGAGTTTATTCGGTTACCAACAACTTCAGGATTGCGTTGCTTAGCAAGTATGTCGGTGAGCAATATGCGGGAAATATCGATTCGGATATTACAAAACTCACCGATTATTCAGTAACTGATTTCAACCTGAACTACGAAACAAAAGAGTTCTCAATATTCAAATCGGTAGTTTTCAGTATACTGATCAATAACATTTTCGACCGCCAATATGTTTCAAATGCGTACTTGTATGGCCCCGATTACATGAGCTACTTTCCGCAGGCAGGCATCAATTTCCTTGTAGGCGTGACGCTGAAACTTTAATTGTAGATTCGGAGCACCGGTCCGTTGACTTCGACGCGGTACTGTTTCATCGGGTATTCCATTCCCGGACTCTGGCCTGTGAACAAACTGTATTCGGCGTTGTCGCAAGGGCAGACCGCGCTGATGCCATTCAGCGTCATTGTCGAGCAAGAGTTCATCGCCTGGTTCGGGCATGTCGCTTCGAACACGGTATAGCCGCTCCCGGTATTGAAAACGAAAACTCCGCGCACCCCGGCACCGCCATAATAGATTCCGTTGCCCGGAAACTGAAGCTGGCTGTAGGCCGGAAGCGAAGTGTTGATCTGCTCCGAAAAGCTGTAATTCGGAATGTACGGATTGTTATTGTTGAAATGGTCCTTGCTGCAGGATATAAGCAAGACGACCGACAATAGGAGCAGCGCTAATTTTTTCATTGTGATTATTCTTGGTAACAAAAATAAATTATTTAACTTTGAAGTGGATATGATTACGCATTTAAAGCGAGGCATACCGATAAAAGAATATCTTTGCCAAAAGAAATCCCCGTGATGGGATTTTTTCTATTTTATATAAATTCCCCAACAAAGATTTAAAAACGAGAATAGGAAGGGCGCACCTGTGAAAATGGGCAATAAATAAAACATGAAGTCATGAGTACAGTATCTTACTACACAGCCGAAGGATTAAAAAAATTACGAGAGGAACTTGAACATCTCAAGAATATCGAACGCCCAAAAGCCTCACAGGCAATTGCAGAAGCACGCGATAAAGGCGATCTTTCCGAAAATGCCGAGTACGATGCCGCAAAGGAAGCGCAAGGCCTGCTCGAGATGCGCATTGCGAAGCTGGAGGAAGTACACGCCAACGCGCGGCTCATCGACGAATCGCAGCTTGACGTGTCGAAAGCGCTTGTTCTGTCGAACGTAAAGATCAAGAACCAGGCAAACGGAATGGAAATGAAATACACGCTGGTTGCCGAAAGCGAAGCCGACCTTAAATCGGGAAAAATCTCAGTAACTTCTCCAATCGGCCGCGGCTTACTTGGTAAATCGGTTGGCGAAATTGCCGAAATCACCGTGCCAAACGGAGTTCTCAAATTTGAAGTACTCGAAATCTCAAGATAATGGCATCAATATTCACAAAGATCATCGATGGTGAAATCCCGTGCTATAAAGTGGCGGAAACCGACGATTTTCTGGCATTTCTTGACGTAAACCCAAACGCAAAAGGCCATACGCTTTGCATTCCCAAGCAGGAAATCGACAAAATTTTCGATATTGACGAACCGCTCTACACCGCACTTATGCAGTTTGCGCGCAAGGTCGCCATCGCACTTGAAAAAGCGGTGCCGTGCAAGCGCGTCGGGATGGCAGTGGTCGGACTCGAAGTTCCGCATGCGCATGTGCATCTGATACCGCTAAATGATATGGATGAAATGCGGTTCACCAAAAAAGTCAAAATGTCGCCTGAAGAGTTTACAGAACTCGCGGCATTGATTAATTCCCGTATGTAGTATCTAGGGAAAATCATATTTTGGTTTTAATATTTTTTTATATATTGCCGTAAACCTTTAAAACCAAACCATGAAAAACAAATTTTTAGCCTTAGGCTTGCTCGCTGTAGCATTTGCAGGATGTTCAAAGGACGATGATCCATCAATCGATTACGATCAATTGAATAAGAAGTGGTACTACGACACAACAGTTGTCAATGGCCACAGCTTCCCGTATGATGACAACGAAGAATGTGGAAAAGACTACATACAGTTGCTTGCAGATGGCACCTACAACGATGTTGACGTTTTTGAATGTAATGAATACACCGATACCGGTTTCTGGACTCGTGAAGGAAATGTGATCACAATCAGTGACGGCGTTAATTCGGCACAAGGAACGGTCAAAAAACTTACGTCGACACGTTTTGAAGTTAAAACCACTTACGACTACGACGGAGACGGAAACGACGACACCGTTATCGAAAGGTATGTGAGTACACCATAATAAAAGAGCCGAAAGGCTCTTTTTTTTTGAGCTGCCGGCAGATTAACCGCAACATGTTTTCTTTATTGCCGGTCGGCCTTATTTGGACTTCTCTTTCTTGAAGCTGATCTGCATCGTTGTCCCTTTCCCGATCTCCGAATTCAACACCTTGATCCTGCCCTTGTGGTAATCTTCGACAATGCGCTTGGTAAGTGACAGCCCAAGTCCCCAACCGCGCTTTTTCGTAGTAAACCCCGGTTCAAAAATCCGCTTGAACTGCGTTTTCGCAATTCCTTTTCCGGTATCCGATATTAAAATCCTGATGAATTTGGAATCTTCTTCGATTTTCACCGTCAGCTTTCCGCGGCCTCGCATTGCATCGATCGCGTTCTTTACCATGTTTTCGATCGTCCAGCTGTGAAGCGCCGCATTTATCGGAAGCAGTATTGGCTTTTTCGGTGCCTTAAATATAAATTCGACCTGATTCGAGAAGCGCGATTGAAGGTATTCAAAAGTTTCGCGCGTTTCTTCGACGATATTCCTGTCTTCAACCGCCGGTTCCGATCCGATTTTTGAAAACCTGTCGGTGATCGTCTGCAGCCTCACGATGTCCTTTTCAATTTCGGAAACGATGTTTTCATCGATATTTTCAACCTTCATGATTTCCAGCCAGCCAATCAGCGAGGAAAGCGGCGTTCCGATCTGATGCGCCGTTTCCTTGGCCATTCCCGCCCAGAGCTTGTTCTGCGTGGCCATTTTCGTGCTTCGGTAAAAATTGTAAACCACTCCCCCAAAAAGCACGATGATCAGAAAAAGCGCAATCGGGTAGTATTTCAGCGTGTTCAGCAGCGACGAATTGCCGTAATACAGATGTTGGAATTTCCCCGGAACATATTCAATAATGATCGGGTCGTTTTCCTTTTTCAGCTTCTGCAGCATCTGTTTCGCCCTCACCGGATCCTCCATGATCCGTTCGTCAATGTTCGAAATGCTGATTATCGAATCCTTGTCGCTCGTAAGCAAGATCGGAATTGTAGTGTTGTGGCTGATAATCTTAAACGGCAGCTCGACCTCGGTATTTTCATCGGCGTTGATCAGCGTTTTCTGCGCTTCGGCCCAATATTCCATTTTGGCACGCTCCTCATTTTTAAAATATTGAAAAAACGTGTAGGTATTCCACAAAATCAGCAGGATAATGACAAAAGAGGCACCGATGATGACCCAGCGCGCGGCATTGCGGTTTTCAGAGAAATCCATACATTGGCTTTGGTTGGCTAAATATACTTATATTCATTTAATCGGGAGCTGTTTCCTGCTCTCCGCTGTATCCGGCGGCAATCACAAATCATCGAAACTCTTTCTAAAATCGCCGGGATGCCGCTGCGATCAGGGCTAAGGCAGTTGATAAATCGTGACAATAACTTCAATTGATGCCTTGGCGATTTATTACATTTGCTTAAACTGCAAACACGAATGATTAGTATTACTCCGTCGGAAGTTTCGCCGGCAAAACTCCAAGGTTATCTTCAAAGCGCCGTTGCGCCGCGGCCAATCGCTTTTGCAAGTACAATGGGCGCCAACGGAAAGCCAAACTTGTCGCCATTCAGTTTTTTTAACGTGTTCAGCTCCAATCCGCCGATACTTGTTTTCTCGCCGGCGCGGCGTGTACGCGACAACACGATCAAGCACACGCTGATCAACGTGCAGCAAACGCGCGAAGTGGTAATCAATGTGGTCAATTATGATATCGTTCAGCAGGCTTCGCTCTCAAGTACCGAATATCCTGACGGTGTCAACGAATTCCTGAAAAGTGGCCTCACGATGTTGCCTTCCGAACTGGTAAAACCGTACCGCGTTGCCGAATCGCCTGTACAATTTGAGTGTAAAGTGCAGGACATCATTCCCCTGGGTCAAAATGGCGGCGCAGGAAATTTGGTGATATGTGAAGTGGTGAAAGTCCACCTTGATGCAAAAATTCTCGACGAAAACGGCTTCATCGATCCGGTCAAAATCGACCTTGTTTCGCGGTTGGGGCAAAATTGGTATTCAAGGTCCAAAGACGGACTTTTCGAAGTGCCTAAACCTTTGGCGACTATGGGAATAGGTGTTGACAACATACCTGAATTCGTGCGAAAAAGCAGTATTTTCAACGGAAACGACCTCGGCATCCTGGGAAATGTCGAATCCTTGCCAACGCGCGAAGAAATCGGTACCTTTGTCACCCAGAATTTTGCGGTTAAAGCGGTCATCAGCAGCGATGACGACGCCAAACTGCACCGCAAGGCGAAGGAATACCTTGAAAACAATGATGTGGAATCTGCGTGGAAAGTGTTATTAGCCAAACAAGTATAATTATTTAAAAAAAAAGCAAGATGGAAGTTACAGGGAAAATCAAAGCGATCAATGCCGAGCAGCAGGTGAGCGCCACTTTTAAGAAACGCGAACTTGTGGTCACTACTGAAGAGCAGTATCCGCAGCACATTATGATAGAATTCACGCAGGACAAATGCGACCTGCTCAACAATTACCGGCCTGGCGATCAGGTAAAGGTTTCAATCAACCTTCGTGGCCGCGAATGGGTCAATCCGCAAGGCGAAACGAAATATTTCAATTCAATTCAAGGCTGGAGGATCGAAAAAATGCAGGCAGAAGCACCTTCACAACCGCCGATGCCAGCGCAGCCGTTTGAACCGGCGCCAAACTTCCAGGAAGAAGATCACGACGACCTTCCATTCTAAAATGCAACCCGGACAATGAGCCGGGTTTTTTATATGCATATTTTAAATCACGAACTTGTTTTTCCACCCGTTTCAGAAGCTAATTTTGATGGTATTCTGGCCATTGGCGGCGACCTTTCGCCCGAGCGGCTTATGCTAGCCTATCGCAACGGCATTTTTCCCTGGTTCAACGAAGACGATCCGATTGTTTGGTGGGCGCCGCCGCAGCGGATGGTGTTGTTTCCGGGCGAACAGAAGATTTCGAGAAGCATGCGAAGAGTGCTGAACAGCGGAATTTTCAAGCTAACATTCAATACCGCCTTTCATCAGGTGATCGACGCTTGTAAGCTGATCAGCCGCGATGGACAGGACGGAACCTGGATCACAGACGAGATGCGGAACGCTTATGTGAACCTTCACAATTTGGGTTTTGCGAAATCAGTTGAGGTGTGGAAAAATGGCGAGCTTGTGGGCGGGCTCTACGGTGTGGATCTCGGTCGTGTTTTCTGTGGTGAAAGCATGTTTTCGAAAATCTCAAATGCTTCAAAAGCGGCATTCTTTTATTTAGCCGACATACTCGAGCGCGAGAATTACCGGATTTTGGATTGCCAGGTTCATAACGATCATCTCGAAAGCCTTGGTGCGCGGGAAATTCCAAGGGAAGACTTCATGCGGATACTGAAAGGGCAACCATGAGGTTTGCCGTGTTGGCCGTGAGTCGAAAATTGCAAGCTAGCCGCCGCAGCTGTAACCATAAACTGTAAACTTCGCCTGGTTTACGATATGTGGCAGGTAAAAGATAATCGTCAACGGTAACAGCCACCTCTGTAAACCGTAACTGTAAACTTTTTCCCAGTCAGCAAAATCTAATTCTTCCTTCGCCAGCAATCGGCAATGTGGTCGTCAACCATTCCCGTTGCCTGCATGTGCGCATAAACGACGGTCGAGCCTACGAATTTAAATCCGCGCAATTTTAAATCCTTGCTGATGGCGTCCGAAAGCGGCGTGGTTGCGGGAATGTCTTTCAAGGTTTGGGGTGAATTCACGATGGGCTTTCCACCGGTGAAATTCCAGATGTATTTTGAAAAGGTTCCGAATTCTTCTTGTACTTTGATAAATGCTTGCGCGTTTGACACGGCGGCGCGAATCTTTGCACCGTTTCGGACAATGCCTGAATTCTGCATGAGCTCACCGATTCTGTCCTCGTCATAAGCGGCCACTTTCTGAAAATCGAAGTCGTCAAATGCATCTCGGAAGTTTTCGCGCTTGCGGAGTATGGTAATCCAGCTTAATCCAGCCTGGAATGTTTCCAACACCAGGAACTCGAAAATACTTTGATCATCATAGACCGGCGTTCCCCATTCGAAGTCGTGGTATTGCATGTATAGTGCGTCGTTTCCGCACCAGCCGCAACGAATCTTATTGTCGTTCATTTTTCCAGTTGTTTGTCGATTATATAATGCCCCAGGTAGATTAACGGCGTCAACAGAATGGCAATAATCAGTTTTACGAAATAACCCGTGATCGCAGACGTAAGAAAGGTTGGAGTATTCATTTTGCCCGTCAGCCAAAAGGCGATTCCCAGTACGATAAAACTATCGAAAAGCTGTGAAATTACCGTCGATCCGGTGCTTCGAAGCCAAAGCATTCTGTGGCCTGTCTTGTTCTTTAGCCAATGAAACAAAGTGACGTCGATCAATTGCGAAACCAGGAACGCAGTGATGCTGCCAACGATTATCCATTGGCTTTGCCCGAAAACGGCTGTAAATTGGGAATCGTTCACCGCGGGTATGTCGGGATGCGCCGGAATCCGGAGTGCCACAAAAAGCACGACAAAGCAGTAAGCTATCAGTCCGGCCGTAATAAAAGATAGCCTTCGGACTCCTTTTTCGCCGAAATATTCATTGATCAAATCGGTGGTCACAAAAACAACCGGCCAGGGCAAAATCCCGATGCTCATTGGGATCCCGAAAACGTTGATAAGTTTTCCGCCGATCATTTCGGCGACGACGGCGTTGGTGATGAAAATTCCGGCCAGAATGACGTAAACAGTGTCTTTACGGGTTTGGAACATGCAGGGCTTTTTTTCAAAGATAGAAAAAAGTCGGAGGCGATCCGTCTGCCGCCCGCTATGAGCCGTCAGCTGCAGCGCAAGGCTAAGCCATTGCTAACGATTGCGCCAGCGATGGAAGCGGCAATATAAATACGGTGGTTCGTTGCCATCTTTACGGAAAAACCATTTTCATGGTAAAATAGAATTTACGAGGGATCAATAATTGGCCCCTTCCCGTGACAAAAATACGATTTCAACCCGAAGTCGTGTTGAGGAATAGCCACCTCATTTGCAAAATGTAATGCCGGCTGTAAGGTGTTTTGCTAATCAAGCAGATTGTGCTGAATGGTCTGTTGATTAACATTGCGGGAGCGCTACGTGTTTTATTGTTTTTGGTTGCCGACCCAAATCTAAGGTTCGCATCTCCTGCGGGGCGCGCCAGCGATGGAAGCGGCAGCCCGGAGCGTCAGCGAGGACTACAGCGGACAGCGCGGTGCGAAGCAGGCGCCAAAAAAAACTACGAGCTATAAGCTGTCAGCTGTGCAGGCCAAGCCGAAAAAACAAAAACCCGCCAATAAAGCGGGTTTGTTCTTTTTAGCAGAAGACTGCCGTCAAGTGTCAACTGTCAATTATCCCAACGCTACGCGTTTGAATCCGGTAACGGTTAGGTTTGAATCAATTGATTTCACGTATGCGGCAACGCTCATTGACGAATCTTTGATGTAATCCTGGTTTACCAACGTGTTGTCTTTGAAGAAACGCTGCAGTTTTCCTTTTGCGATATTTTCGAGCATTGCTTCAGGCTTGCCTTCCTGACGGAGCATGTCTTTAGCAATTTCAATTTCTTTGGCAATGGTTTCTGCGTCAACTCCGTCCTCGTTCAAGGCGATTGGCGACATTGCGGCAGCCTGCATTGCTACGTTGCGTGCAGCTTCTTCAGCGCCCGGAACGTTAGCCGAAAGTGCAACGATTGTTGCGATTTTGTTTCCAGCGTGGATGTAAGATCCTACGAAAGCACCGCTCAGTTTTTCAAACGAACTGATTTCGATTTTCTCACCGATAACTCCGGTTTGCTCGATCAGTTTTTCAGCAACGCTGATTCCGTTGAAATCGGCGCTCATAAGTTCTTCTTTGCTGTTGTATTTCAGCGCAAGGTTTGCCATATCGGTCGCCAATTTCACAAAGCCTTCGTTTTTTCCAACGAAATCGGTTTCGCAGTTCAGCGTGATTACGACACCCTCGGTTTTGTCGGCGTTAACGACAGCGATGGCAGCACCTTCGGTCGATTCGCGGTCCGAACGGTTTGCAGCCACTTTTTGGCCTTTTTTGCGTAGGTTTTCGATAGCCAGGTCGAAATCGCCCTCCGATTCAACAAGCGCTTTCTTGCAGTCCATCATTCCGGCACCGGTGATGGTCCTTAATTTATTTACATCTGCAGCAGTGATAGTTGCCATAATTGTATTTGTTTTTTAATGTTTGTAAAAAAAGTTCCGGTCATAAGTTCCGCCATAAACCACATGTGATTTAAAGAGGATCTTATAACCGGAACCTGTTTGATTTATTCTTCGGTAGATCCTTCAGCTTGCGGAGCTGCATCGGCAGTCACTTCCTGTGGAGCTGCTTCTGCTGCTGGCGCTGCAGTTTCAGTGGCCGGAGCTTCTGCTTCAGGTGCCAAGTCGTCGGCTCCTCCGTCAGAATTCCTGTTTGAAAGCCCGTCAATAACTGCGGCTGTCACCAATGAAAGGATTTTATCGATTGATTTTGAAGCGTCATCATTTGCAGGGATTACGTAATCAACCTCACGAGGGTCAGAATTCGTATCCACCATTGCAAAAACCGGAATGTTTAATTTCTGAGCTTCTTTTATTGCGATGTGCTCGGCTTTGATGTCAACCACGAAAAGTGCTGCAGGCAGCCTTGACATGTCGGCGATCGAGCCTAAGTTTTTCTCCAGTTTGGCGCGCAGACGATCTACCTGCAAACGCTCTTTTTTGGAAAGTGTCGCGAAAGTTCCGTCTTTCTTCATCTTGTCGATCGAAGCCATTTTCTTAACGGCTTTGCGGATCGTTACGAAGTTGGTCAGCATACCGCCTGGCCACCTTTCAGTGATGTAAGGCATGTTTGCTGCAGCTGCTTTTTCAGCTACGATGTCTTTCGCTTGTTTTTTTGTTGCGACGAAAAGAATTTTCCGTCCTGATGCTGCGATTTTTTTAAGGGCTTCGTTAGCCTCTTCGATTTTCGCTGCGGTTTTGTAAAGGTTGATGATATGGATGCCATTACGCTCCATATAAATGTAAGGAGCCATGTTTGGGTCCCATTTCCTGGTCATGTGCCCGAAGTGAACTCCGGCGTCCAGCAATTCTTTTACATCTACTTTGTTTGCCATTTTAATTTTTAGTTTACGTTCTGTTGGATTAGCAATGTTCCCTTTGGCTGTCGGCTTTCGCCTATTGGCACTTTAGCAAGGCTTCATTTAGATGCTAAACTGGTTTCCCGAAGGAAGCAACAATAACTGTTTTAATAATTTATTTTTTAGCTGTTAGCTGTTAGCTCTCAGCTGTCAGATTCAGATTAACGTTTAGAAAACTGGAATCTCTTACGTGCCTTCTTCTGACCGAATTTCTTACGTTCAACCATACGCGGATCACGTGTCAATAGGCCTTCCGGCTTAAGGATTGCGCGGTTTTCAGCGTCAACTTCACACATTACGCGGGCAAGAGCCATACGTACTGCTTCAGCCTGTCCTGTCGAACCACCTCCATTTACCCTGACTTTTACATCAAAGTTCTCAGCATTGTTTGTCATCGACATTGGCTGTAAAACTTTGTACTGTAGAGTTGCAGTTGGAAAGTATGTTGCAAATTCTTTTTTGTTAACGGTGATAACTCCTGTTCCTTCCGAAACATAAACGCGAGCAACAGCCGTTTTTCTTCTTCCGATCTTGTGGATTGTAGCCATTACTTAAGTTCGTTTAGGTTAACGGTTTTTGGTTTCTGAGCCTCATATTTGTGGTCAGCACCAGTATTCACTTTCAGGTTCCTGAAAAGTTCAGCGCCCAATTTGTTTTTTGGAAGCATGCCTTTTACAGCTTTTTCGACCAGGATTGCAGGGTTTTTCGCCTGTAAAACTTTTGCGGTCAATGTTCTTTGTCCTCCCGGGTAACCTGTATGGCGCATGTAGATCTTGTCGTCCATCTTTTTACCCGTAAGGTTGATTTTTTCTGCATTAATAACAATCACGTTATCACCGCAGTCAACGTGTGGCGTGTAACTTGGTTTGTACTTGCCCCTGAGGATCATAGCGACCTTCGATGCAAGACGCCCCAGGTTGTGCCCTTCAGCGTCAACAATAACCCACTCTTTCGTGACAGTGGCTTTGTTGGCTGATACAGTCCTGTAGCTAATTGTGTTCACAATAAATTATTTTAATTAAACATTCCATCCCCAATAAAGGGGTTGCAAAAGTACATTTTTTTCTAATAAATACAAACCGCTGGAAAATATTATTTTAAGCCTTCTGACAGCGGAAAAATAAACGTGCAAAAATACCTCAATTTTAAAGAAAACCTATTGGTTGTCGTCGCATTTTCAGGGTAGAGTTGTACTAAAATACTTGCGGCGTTCACGATTAGTCGAATCCATTTTCGTCGCACAGTCCGCATCCACCTAATTTGACCCAATCCGTCACTCAGCGCCTGTTATGCTAAAGATGAAGGTTTTTTCGCCGGCAACGCGTTTCTCAAGAACAACAGTCAATTCCAGGTTTTGTTGCGAGGCGAGTTTGAAGATGGTTTCCAAATCGCAATCTTCCGACAGGATTATGAAAATTTCCGGTGGTCCGAAGAGATTGGATAACTGGCTGAAGAGCCGCGTGAAGTAGTTGAAATCACTTCCGCAGAACCAGGCTTGCTCGGCAACTGATTGTGGATCGCGCGGATAATATGGTGGATTGATAAGAATCAGATCGAACGACCTGGAATCAAGGTTTTCAAACAAATCGGAATAAATGATTTCGACAACAACATTATTCGCCGCTGAATTTTTTCTTAAAGCATCCAATGCAACCTGATTTATGTCGCTTGCCGTAGCTTTCGCACCTTTCTTTGCCGCTAAAATCGAAAGGATCCCGCAGCCGCAGCCGAGTTCAAGGACGGATTTTCCGTTTAAGTCCATTGGATGAATGAAGTCGAGCAGCATTTTGGTACTGATGGTCAGAAATGGTGGAAAAACGCCTGGATGAACCGATACGGAGATGTTTTTATAAGAATACAGGCGCGGTTTTTTAAGGTAGATGGCGCTCGCTTTTTTGAGTATCGGGCTGAGTAATTTCTTTAGTAAATTTCGCATATTCGTTGAAGTCGGCACCTGCTTTTTTTGATGATTTGGCCAACGCGTCTCCTGGCCCTTTCGCTAAAACAGTGCACAGAACTGTTCTTTGACGCTCGGCCCTATTCCGAATAAAATCCTTCGAGTTCGGGTTGCCGGTATTTCCAGACTTTCTGTAACGCCTTGATTTCGTAGGGGAATTTATAAACCCGCGTTTTATATCGGATTCCCGAAACCATCTGTAGCACATTTTTTTTGTATCCGCGGATGCGAAAATCAGAAACGGTCGGATAGTAGCCATTCAGCACGGTTTCAAAATTCCGGATCGTATCAATCATGTACGGTTTCAGCCAAGGCGTAAGCGGATTTTTCCGGAGATCGAAATTCTCCCACGATGGCGAAATCCATTCTTCGAGCGTTTTCGGAAAGGAAAACCCGGCATCAATTATCTGCCGGTACAATTCGGAACCTTCGGTCGGAACCGGGCTGAACAGATAAATGATTATTTCCGCTTTCGGATTTATCGTTTTGATTTCCCTGATGAAATTGATGTCCCACAAAATCTGCTCAAAAACTTCTTTTTCGGTTTTCGCGGGCATTCCCAATACAAACGAAAGTTCCGGAATGATATCCGCATTTTTCATCCGAAGAACAAAATCCTTGATCATTTGTCCGGTTTGCGTTCCGCCTTTGTTCATTTGCTGCAGCACCGCGTCGTTTCCGGTTTCGGCGCCAAGAAAGATCATTTTGCAGCCGGCTTTCCGCATCAACTTCAGCTCGTCATCGGTGTACATATTAATGGTATCGATCCTGCCTTCGCCCCAAAAGCTGATGTTGTCGTTCAAAATCAGCGCACAAAATTCGAGTACGCGTTTCTTAGAAGTAAAGAAATTATTGTCGTGAAATTCAATCGCGTCGATGTCGTACTTGGATTTGAAGTATTTCACATCTTCGTAAATGCGCGCAGCCGACATACCTTTCCATCTTGCATTATAAATTGGCACAACCGCGCAAAACGAGCACGAAAAAGGACAGCCCATACTGGAATGATAGGAAAGCGTGCGATTGCCCATGAAGGTTTTCGCCAAATAATTCCGCACCGGATAAAAGCCATCGAGGTATTCGTAAGGCAATTTTGGAAGCGAATCCTGATCGAGCAATGCCTCAGTCGGCGTTTTTACAATCGCACCATCCGCGTTTTTGTAAATCAGGTTATTGATGCTGCCGATTTTGTCCTCTTCGCCCGATTCCAGTGCGTTCAGCAATTCAGGAAAAGCAACATCGCCCGGGCCATTAATAATGTAATCCACATAACCGGATTCAAGAGCGACCTGGTATTGATTTGACGCAAAATATCCGCCCCAGATTGTGATAACACCCGGGAAGTCGTGTCGGATTCTTTTCGTGAACGGAATCGCCTGCCGAAGCTGCGGCCCCGGCATCACTGTGGATCCGAAATATTTGAATTCGCCCGAGCGGAGATAGTTTTCAATTTTCTTCCACGGTTCTTTTTCAAGATTGCCATCGACAAAAACATAGTCGTATTTTCCGTACACCGACGCGCCTACCTGCAGGATCGAATTCGGGATCCGGTGTTTGGCATTCGCGCTTCGCGGGTTAAATAGTAGGATCTTGTTCATGTGGAATTTCAATTGGCGCCTTTAAGATATAACGAAAGACACATAAAAGCTGATTTCAAACCGCGGATGCTTGCGGGTGCCGCCAGAAAGCTTTTTCCATAGAATTTCTTTGCAGCCGGCAGCTTTTTATCGTTCATATAAATGTAGGCATTTTTGCCATAAACACGGCTCAGCTGCTCTCGGTAGCGCCATGCCGAAATTAGCTTCATTCCGCGCAATTTTTCCAGCGAAACGATAAAATCATCATAATGTGCGAAATTAATGTTGTCCGAAATGTTTTGCCCGTGCTTGCGCATGACTGTCAACTTTTCCGTTTCAAAAAAGGCAATCAGTTGAGAAGCTGCGCGCAGATACAGATCGTGTTGCCCGTCAGTCAGGCGCTCATCAAATAAACCAATTTTGTCCAATGCTTTTCGCGTAATCGTAAAAACCGGAAATGGAAGAATTTTATCGGCGAGCAAATTTTTAAATATGCTGCCCTTAAATGATTGGCTATACGGAAATAACGGCCCGTCAATGGTGCGCTCCGGCTGGAACTCGATGTTGTGAAAGATAAAATCAACGTCCGGATGTGTTTCAAGAATCGCTTTCATCCGGGACAATTTATTGCTCATCCAGATATCGTCCGAATCCAAAATGCAGATATTTTCGCCCTGCGATTTGCGGATTCCTTCATTGCGCAAAAAACTTCGCTTGTTGCCGTGCGGGAATCGGAAATACCTGATTCTGGGATCGTTGAAACTACTAACGACCGTTTCAGTTTCGTCGGTTGAGCCATCGTCGATAATGATGTGCTCAAAATCGGAAAAGTCCTGCGCGATGACACTTTGAATCGTATCCGCAATCAGCTTTGCGCGGTTATACGTGATCGTTACGATGCTAAACTTCATTCAAGCTTCCATTTTCGAGTTCGTAAATCATATCGCAGTATTCCAAAACGTTCTCGTCGTGCGAGATCAGGATCACGGAAAGCCGTTCATTGTTGACGAGCTCGCGGATGAATGTCAGCACTATCCGCTCGTTATGCCGGTCGAGCTGGTTTGTGGCTTCGTCCAAAATCAGTATTTGCGGATTCAGATAAAGCGCCCGAAGTAGCGCCAGCTTTTGCTTTTGGCCGCCGGAAAGTTTTTGTCCGTTATGACCGGTCGCTGCGTTTAGTCCACCCTCGTGCGCTGTTATAACTTCATCAAAAGCTAATGATTGTGCGAGAGTTCGTATCCGATCGTAATCAATCTCGCTCGATTGCCCGCCAAGCGCTACGTTTTCAATTATGGATCCCGAAAAAACAAACGGATCCTGCGTTACATAGCCTGTGTTGCGAAGAATGGAATGCGATTTCGCAACCGGCTTTCCATCGAGTAGAATTTCACCGGAATTGGGCTCGATCAGCTTGAGCAACAAGTGCAGAAACGTCGTTTTTCCTGTTCCCGAGCGGCCTTTTATTCCGGCAATCGTTCCCTTTTTCAGGATAAAGTTGGCATTTTCGAATAGCGGTTCCCCGCCTTCATAACCGAAATTGATGTTGCGGGCGTGCAGTGCACTTTGGAAAACGAAAACTGAATCGGAAACTTCAATGGTCGTTTTTTGGTTTTTTCGAATGGCGGCGATAGTATAATGGTACGATTTCAATGACGATGAGGCGATAATCAGCCGGTTCAATGACGGAACAAGCCTGAAAAATACCGACGCCATGAACGTGATCAAGAGGATTTTCACGTCGGCGGAGGCGTATTTCGACAAATAAAGAACCAGAAGGCTGATGATGCATATCACGATAATCTCAACATATTTCGCGTTCGAGATCTTGACTGCCGACAAATACGAATAGCTTCGGTTCAGGTTGCGGTTTGAAGCGTCGAAACGGGCTGCAAATTCGCGTTCCGTTCCCGAAGAACGAATCTCAAAAAATCCGTTTACAAGGTCGAGCAAATGATTGACATTCGACCGGTAATCTGCTGAAAGGCTTTTGCTCACAGCGCGAAGCCGCAATCGCCGCAACAGATTCATGGCGAGCAAAAGGACTGTGAACGTAACGGCGATAAGGAGTGAGATGAATGGAAAAAAGTAGAGTCCGACCAGTGCAATCGAAGCGATGATGACGCCATCGGAAAAAATCGTGATAAGGGAAAGAAGCACGTTACTGACGAAATTATTTGGGACTTCAATCGTATTTTTGACTATTTCGCCTTTGTCGAGGTTTTGATAAGCCAAATAGTTTTCATGAAGCAGCGATTGTGCGAAATTGGTTGAAATTTCAGCCGATATATCGAACATCACTTTGTTCTGGTACCGGATGATCCGAATAGCGACAAGGTTTTTTGCGATAAAAAAAGCAACCAGCAGCACTATGCTGACAGTAAGGTTTTGAATGTTGACGAAGCGGTGTAAAATTGTACTCTTATCCGAGATCGCCAGCATCAGGAAAGGAAGCAGGTAGGCAATCGAAAGCAAATCCAGAATGACATTAACCAGCGAAAGCAGGAATACAGGTAAGATCTTAGGCCGGTAAGCCAGCGGAACGCAGGACAGTATCGACTTTATTTTGCGTTTACCGATCATAAAGCTCCAGGTATTGTTTGACTGTTTTTTCAATTCTAAAAGGATTTTCCGCCGGCGCAAAGCCCGATTCGAGCAACGCAATGCATTTTTCGGCGAAGTCTTCAACGCTTTCGGCGGTTTTCCAATTCGCGGACGGAAAATAGCACCCGGTTTTAAAAGAAACTACCTTGGTTTCCGACTGAAGCGCTTCCGGAAAGATCATCCCAAAACTTTCGTAACGGCTAGTGTGCAACAAAATCCTGGCACGCGAAATCGCTTCGAGTGTTTGTTCATGCGATAATCGGCCTTTCAGTTTAATTGTATCTTCAAGGCCAAGTCTTTTTATCTGGCGTCGCAGAATTTCCTCTTCCGGACCGCTTCCGACGATTGCCACACCGATTTTCCGCGTTTCGCGTATTTTTTGGATAACATCCACAAACAAACTGAAATTCTTGAGCTTTGTCAGTGAACCAACTCCTATGATGTCGATTGTTTTGTCCGATTTTGCTCTGCCTGCAGCGATTCCCCACGGAATTACATCGGCATCAATTCCATAATTTATTTTGAAGATGCCGCGTTGGAATTCGGACACACAAACCAGCCGCATTTTTGTCGAGGCCAACAACTTTGCATAAATATTTCGCGGCAAAGCGTCCTGGCCCATTACGGTCGTTACATGGCCGATCTTATATCGCGTAGCGAGCCGGTTCCCGATAAAACTGCATTCGCCAAGCCAAAAGGAATGAATGATGTCGACGGGCATTTCCGAATTGATAACGTTGAATTTTCGCATCGCCCGACGCCACAAAAACGGTTTCATAATTTTCGTTGATCCGCCAAGTGTATGGACTTGAATTTCATTCCATTTGTAGTTATATTTTGCTTTCGGATAATGCAGCGGCAGGATCGTAAGGTTGATATTCGGAACCTGCGCCAACGCCAATGCAAAAACGTGCAAGGCCGGAATACACGCAGTATCCTGTTCATCAGCCGGAAATCCGGGCGTGATAACAACAATATGTTTACTTTTTTGATTCAATCCGATACAGGGTAAAGTTGGCGATTGATTTAATTGTTGCAAGCCTGTAATTCGTGTTGAGACGGCGCCAATTGATTTCCGGGTTTTTTCCGGCCCATTGTTTTTCAATTTGCCGCGCATCGACTAAAATTAGGGCGTTCGGAGTAAAGTTGGCCAGTTCATCCCTCCACAAGCTTTTATAATTGAAATCCATATTGCGCCCTTTCATCGCGATATCGATATCGAAAGCGTAAAGAGTTGCCGACTCATATTGCTGCATTTCTGCGCAAATCCGCTGCTCAAGCCGGTTGCGTTCAACAAAGGGTTTCAGATAATAAGCAGTTAATAAAAGTTGGATGGTGGCGACAATCGCAAACGTAATTTTCTTTTGCGTGCCTTCGCCCAGCATCCGCGAAAGCGCAGGATACAATAATGCGATTATAAAAGGGAACGACAAAATCAGGAAGCGCTTGTTCTGGAATGGGATTCCGGCAAGAAAAAGCGCATACAATCCGATAGCAACAAGCAACATTTTTTGATTGACGGATAATTTTTTGACCTTGGAAAAGAATAGCGGTAAGGCGAAAAATCCAGCAAACAGAAACGCTGGATGGAATATGGAAAATAGCACGTAGATCAGGTTAATTGTGCTGTAATGCATGCGTCCATCGATGGTTTCAAAATCGTTTCTGATCAGATTTAGCGGATTCCAGTTAAGCAGCCACTGATGCGAGAGGAACTCGGCTGGATGATGCGGCCGCAGCAGGAAATGCGGAACGGCAATAATCATGGCGGCAATCAACGATACGCAAAGCAACAACCATTGGCGTTCACGTAAAAGTTTGACCAATGCGTAAATTGCGAAAGGAACGAGAATAACCGCCGAGGCATATCGGGTAAAGAAAGCAAATGCCGCAGCAACAACTCCAAGAAGAAAAAAACGCGCGGTCAATCGCCCGGCAAATTTCAGGAAATAATACGCCGCGATCACGCAGAAGCAGCATGCGAGCAAATCGGACATTGCAAGAATCGAGTGCACAAGAACAAACGGAGAAAGGGTGAAAAACAAAAATGGGATTTCATCTGTTTTCCGATAAATCAGCCGAATCAGTTTCTGGAGGTAAGCCGTCGTAATGATCAGCGAAACCGCCGAAACGAATTGAAGCGAAACGGCCATATTGTTGAACACCGAATCGGCTAAGGCAGCAACTGCCGGATAGTATATTCCCCAGAAATAATCACCGGGGTTTTGGCCTGTCAGCATGGAATTCTTCAACGCCATTGCAAACCGTTGGTACTCATAGGCATCCTGGCCGTAGCGTCCGTCAAATCCTAACCCGAAACAAATCGCCAGCCAGAATAACAGCGGGAATGCGAGCAGGGCGTATTTATTGAACGGTTTCATTTGTTGATTGCCATGAACATTCCGGCAAGGATCGATTTCGTTTTCAGTTTTAGCATTTTTGCGGCATTTCGGCTCTTTCGCTGTGCTTCTCGGTGAAATTCGACTTCACTGACCACTTTTGAAACTGCATATTCATAAAATTTTCGCCGATAAGTACGTTTAAAATCGATTTCCCTATCGGTGGATGTTTCCCATTGATGATTGCTTATAATTGCATTTTCAACTTCATTGTAGAGCGAAGTTCCCTTGATCGGATAGGCAATTGTTATGGTGTAATGCGTCGGGTTGGCTTCCTTGAGGTAGCGTATCGTTTGTTCGATGTCGGATTTCGTTTCGCCCGGATAACCAACCATTATGAAAGTTCCGGTTTCGATTCCCATTGAATTTGTTTCCTGTATGATGTTTTTTACAGTGTCAACGTTTACGCGGCGGTCCATCAGGTCGATAATTTTCTGAGAGCCGCTTTCGGCGCCAATCCAGATCCGATAACAGCCGCTTTCGCGCAAAAGCTGAAGAATCTCTGTATTCAGGCGTTCTGCACGGGTAATGCATTCAAAAGGAATGACAGCGTCGTTTGCGAATATTGCATCGCGAAATGCACCGAGCCATTTGTGGCTGATCGTAAAAACATCATCAACGAACCAGATCGTGTCGGGATTATAAGTTTGTTTCAGCATCGCCATTTCCTCGGCAACAAGTATTGCCGGCCGGCGTCGGTAGCTTTGGCCGTAAACAGCGGTGCTGCACCATTTGCACGTGTACGGACAACCGCGCTGCGTTGAAATTGTCATCGAGCTTTTTCCGTGGTTTTCTTTCCACGTCTGCAGGTATTTTTCCATTGGCGCCGCCGCCCTGTTCGGCAATGGCAGATTGTCAAGTTCCCTGAATTTGGTTCGCGGGGTGGTTTTTACAAGCATTCCGTTTTTCAGAACCGCAATTCCGTTAACGCTTTCTGAATCTTCGCCGCTGCTAATTACTTTATAAAGTTCGGCCATGGTTTCTTCGCCTTCGCCGATGACCAAAAAATCCGCTCCCGACTTTAAATAATTTTCACAGTTATAGGTTACGTCCGGACCGCCAAGAACTATTTTCGGAAAACCGTATTCCGGATTTGATTTCAGGATTTTCATCAGTCGGACGACCTCGATTTTGGTCATCAGGTTGGCATAAATAGCCACGATCTTTGGTTTGTGCTTTCCGATGAACGCCAATTGGTCTTCTTTGGATGAAAAAGTGCTGTCGAAGACTTCATTTGGAATTCCTTGCTGCGTTAAATAGGATGAAACATAGAGCAAACCGAGCGGCGGATACGGTCGCATGATCTTTTGCTCTTTCGCGTCCGCAGACAGAAAATAGGTGTGTGTCAGCAGGATGCTCATCTTTTCTGAAGTGCGATTAAATAATGATCGGCGTATTTTGCAAACGATGAAGAGCAGGCAACTTTGTCAAGTCGGTTAAGGAAAGCAATCAGCGAAGGCTGCTTCTTAAAATGCGGTTCGAGATATGATGGCGGAACGAACAGGCCGATCGGCTTGATTTGCACGACAGACAGTTCCTTTGCCATAGCCACAATTTCGGACGGATTATAATAAAAAACCGGAACCTGATTGCCGTTGACATTTGCGGAAAGCTGTCGTTGACGGCGATTGTAATTGGCTTTTTGGCCTTTCAATCGGAAATACAATTGTTCCCAGGCGGTATTCCGCGGCATGATAACCAGTATTAGCAACCCATTTTGCCGGAGCAACTTTGAGGAATCGGAAATAAAAGCAGCAATCTCGTCGTGCGAAAGGCAGTTCAACCCGCCGAAGTTTGAAAAAACGAGATCGAACTCGCGACCGCCAAAATCGGTTGAAATGTTTCGAAGGTCTGCCTCGCAGAAGCGTATCGATCCGTTGAGCTGCTTTTTTCGGGCCTTAGCGAGCATTTCTGGGGAAATATCGGACGCTGTCACCCGCAGATTCCTGGTGGCAAACCAAAGCGCGTCTTCGCCGGTTCCGCAGTTAACTTCAAGAATATCGGATACTTTCTGCTTTTCAAGTAATTTTTCCAAGTGATGATGAACCTGGCGGCGCTGCGCTCTTCCAATGACCGAATGGGTGAATTGCTCATCGTAAACGGCTGCGGCAATATCAAAATCAGCTTCCATTTTGAAGTCGTTTTAGCCAAAGCCGGTCGATTAAAGCGCTCGGAATGTAGTAGCCAAGTTTGGTAACCGATTTAATTTTCCCGAAATCAAGTTCGCCCGGATCACTCAATATGCTGCGAAGATTGCGAAATCCCTGCAGTTTTCGGAATTCCTTGTGTACATAGCGCTGCAGATTCCGGTAGTAGCCGGTTCTGTAAGTTCCGTTGAACATCATCTCAAGATCATCGGAATCGGACCAGTTTTGCTTCGTAGTCAACTGCTCCCGAACGCGATCGTAAAAAGGGGTTCCCGGCAACGGATAAGAAACCGAGATCCCGATGTTGTCCGGCATCAGCTCTTTGACCATTTTTATGGTGCGGCGGATATCTTCTGCTTTTTCGCCCGGATAACCAAACTGCAGAAAAAACGCCACTCGGATGTTTCGTGATTTGAGCATCCGCGTAGCTTCGTAAATCTGTGACACGGTGGTTCCTTTATCCATTGCATCAAGGATTTTTTGCGAAGCGCTTTCGGCACCGACCCAAACTTCTTCAAGTCCGGAAGCAGCAAGAAGATCAATTGTGTTTTCCTTTAGCAACAAGTCAACGCGACTTTGGATATAGTATGAAATAACCAATTTCCGCCTGAAAAGTTCCTGCCGGAACTGCCTTACCCAATCGGGTTTGAGTCCAAAAATATCATCACACATCCAGAACCGTTTGACGCCATACGATTGCCGCAGGAATTCGATCTGTTCCGCGATATATTGCGGCGAATGTGAATTGTACCGGTTGCCATAAATGGGTTTTGCGCACCAGTTGCATTTGTAAGGGCAGCCGCGTGTGGTTGCAATATTCAGTGTGAATGGCTGACCGCTTTTGGCCCAGATCAGTTTATAGCTGTTGATGTCGACCAAATCCCACGCGGGGAGCGGCAAAGTGTCCAGGTCGCGCAGCACTTCCCGTGGCGGGTTCAGCCTCACCTGGCCGTCGACTTTAAATACAATTCCGTTTATCTGATCGGGAGTATTGCCTGTTTCGAGTTGGCTTATCAGCTCCAGCAATGTTTGTTCGCCTTCGCCACGGATGATGTAATCGGCGCCGGCATCGAGGTATTTTTCGTAATGATCGGTCGAATCCGAGCTGCAAACGATCACCGTGCTGCGACAATCTTTGGCTTTGCGAACCATTTCGAGGCACGCTTCACGCATTATCGTCAGGCACATTTTTGTAAGGTAATTGAAGCCATCATCGTAAATCACCAGGAACTTTGGCTTTCGGGAAGCAATTTCAGGAAGAACTTCTGCCGGACCGGAAGCGAGTGCGCTATCGAGCAAATCAACGTCGTATCCGTTCGAACGCAGCAGGGCAGCGGCATAGAGCGTGCCGAGAGGCGGAAAAGGCGTCTTGTTTTTCCACTGTTTCGGGTCGAGACGGTAGAAATAGGAATGTGAAAATAAAATTTCAGACATATTCTTTCTGAAGTACAATGTTGTGGCTCTGCCGAAGCTCTTCGTATTTTTCGTTGAGTGCGCGGATGACTTTCTTCTGGAAATTCAGCGGGTGATGCTTTGACACATCCGGCGTCGATTTAAGTGCGATATTAAAATCGTCGCGGGTCATTGCACTGAACTTCCGTTCCCAAAACCGCAGGGTTAGCTTTCGCAAGAAACTGTCGACTGATTTTCCGATCGATCCGCAGAGGAACCATTCAATAGTTTTAGCGAATAGCGGTTTGGAAATTTCGGGAACCGCGGAAAGGTCGGGACAATGAGCTCCAAGGATCGAACTGATCCAGGTATTTTTTTCATAGAATTCTTTGAGCAGCTTGCCGCCCAGCATTGGGATAAGCGTCTTGATTTCGGTAGCAGTGAAGCGGTTTTTTTCTTCGATCTCGAGTTTGTCGGATGCAACGAAGTAATTGATGCAAAAGTATTTGCGGGAATTTAGCAGGAATATTTTTTTGTAGAGCATCAACAACGTCCTTGCGACCCAAAGCCGGCCCGGGCGTGTAATTACAAAAAAGTCGATATCGCTTTCGTGATCGTAGCAACCTTTTGACAACGAACCGGATATTCCAACAGCTTCCACAAAGGGAAATTTCGAAATAAGGCCGGCACGTTCCGAAGCCTTGATCATTGCATTTGCTGCCATGCGGTTTCCGAGCTGCCTTTTTTCGATGCAATCCGGATCGCAATCGCGAAGGTAATAATCGCCGACTTTCTGTATGATCTTGCGATCGAGCAGCAGCTGTAGCTCGGTTTCAACTTTTGAGTGGTCTTTTTCGGGATAATAACTGCAGATTTCTTCCAGCTTCAGCGGATACTTGAAAATAGAGAAATAAAGTATGGTTTTAAGTGATTCCACGGTTGCCGTATTGATGCTTGATGCCAATTTTTTGAAAAGGTTGCGCTGTTTTAACCCTTTCAGATAAAAAATCGTAATTCTTTATTTGGCGCGCGTCATTGTGATTTCCATGTTTTTGAATTCGGTGCCGTTAGGGGCGACATCAAACATTTCGATCTGCCGCGTATTATCGTCAACGATTGTGAAAATTTCACGTGACGGTTTTGCCTTTTTCGTCACCGGATCGGTAACCTCGCCCTTAAATTCCATCGTTGGTGATTTGCCATCGTAGTCGGCCGCCATATACATCATGCCGGTTCCCATATTATCGACCCAGGTTGAAACCATTTTTTTTGAAGCATTGTCGTAACCGATTGTGCCGATCCCTTCGTAATCCATTCCCATGAAATTGCCTTTGTGCGTCATTTGCTGGTAACGGCCGCCAAGAATCATCCGGCTCTCAGCGGTCATTTTGTTTGTGGTTGGCTTGGCACCCGGCGATTCCCAGATCGTGATCGATTCGTTCCATTTGCCGTTGTCCAGTGCGAGTTGCTTGTGGATTTCGCCCGGAGTCATGTATTCGATCCAAGCTTTTTGTATGGTTGCCGAATCGGGAGCTGTGGTTGTGGTTTCGGCAGTATTCACAGGCTGCAGCGGCGTGTCGGGACGCGCTTTGTCTTCAGCTTGTTTGCAGGAAATGAATGCGGCTAAGATGCTGGCAGTGAGTACGATTTTTTTCATAACGGAAATATTGCTTCCTCAAATGTAAAAATTTTCCTGACATTTCTAACGCCTAGCCCCGACTGAAACAGCATCCTTTTGCCGCGCAGCAGGGCAAAAGATATCGTGGAAGGCGGGAAAAAGCTCCTGAATTTAATGCGCAGCCAGCCAGTTTTCGCCCACGCCCATATCAACCACGAGCGGAACGTCAAGCGGAAAGGCATTTTCCATCTCGTGCCGCACGATGTTTTTGATGTCTTCGAGTTCGTCTTTTACCACATCAAAAACCAATTCGTCATGCACCTGAAGCAGCATTTTGCTTTTTCGGTTTTCGCTGATGAGCCTTTTGTGGATGTTGATCATCGCAATCTTAATGATATCGGCAGCGCTTCCCTGGATTGGCGCATTGACGGCATTTCGTTCTGCGGCGCCGCGAACTACGGCATTTTGCGAATTTATATCCTTGAGATAGCGACGCCGGCCTGAAATCGTTTGGGCGTAACCGATCTCGCGTGCAGTCTGTATTTGTTCACTGATATATTCGCGAAGCCTCGGATACGTATTGTAATAAGCTTCGATGAGGTCTTTTGACTCGCCGCGGGAAAGCGAGGTCTGATTGCTGAGGCCAAACGCGGAAACGCCGTAAATAATCCCGAAGTTGACTGTTTTCGCATTGCTTCGCTGTTCGCGGGTGACTTCTTCCAGCGGAATATTGAAAACCTTCGCGGCAGTTGAACGGTGAATGTCTTCGCCGTTGCGGAACGATTCGATCATGGCCTGTTCACCGCTTAGCGCCGCAATGATCCGTAGTTCGATCTGGCTGTAATCGGCAGAAAGCAGCACATGGTTTTCGTCACGGGGTATGAATGCTTTCCGGATCTGTCGCCCGCGTTCGGTGCGGATTGGTATGTTTTGCAGGTTCGGATTGTTCGAGCTGAGCCTGCCTGTCGCCGCAACCGCCTGCATGTAATCGGTGTGGACACGGCCTGTGCGCTGGCAAACCTGCAGCGGAAGCGCCTCGACATAGGTATTTTGGAGTTTCACCAGCTGGCGCCAATCCAGTATGTCATGAACAAACGGACTTGTCTGGGCGAGGAACGAAAGTATGTCTTCGCCCGTTGCGTATTGTCCGGTTTTGGTCTTCTTCTGCTTCACGCCTCCGATCTTGAGTTTGTCGAACAGGATCTCGCCCAATTGCTTCGGTGAGCCGATGTTGAACTTTTCGCCTGCCGATTCGTAGATTTTTTCTTCAAGTCGGCTTATGTCGCTGCCAAGCTCAGCCGAAAGCGATCGCAGAAAATCAACGTCGAGGCGAACACCTTCGAGTTCCATATCGGCTAAAACGGAAACCAGCGGAACCTCGATTTCATCAAAAAGTTTTTTAGTGCCGGTCTGGTTGAGTTTTTCGGCAAAGGTTTCCTTGAGCTGCCAGGTTACGTCGGTATCTTCAACCGCAAAATCGCGAACGAGATCTTCGGCGACATCGCGCAGCGTAAGCGAGCTTTTTCCCTTTTTGCCCACGAGCGCTTCCATTGGCGTCAATGCATAATGCAGGTAAGTTTCGGAAAGTATGTCCATTGTATGGCGCATGTCCGGATTGATGAGGTAATGCGCGATCATCGTGTCGAAAAGTACGCCTTTGACATCGATTCCGTAACCTGCAAGTACTTTCAGGTCGTATTTCAGATTGTGGCCGACTTTCTCGATGGTTTCACTTTCGTAGAATGGCCGGAACTTTTCAACGATTGCCAGCGCCTGTTCTCGATCGGGCGGAACCGGAACGAAATAGCCTTTTCCTTTTTCCCAGGTGAATGACAATCCAATCAGTTCGGCAACGAGTGCGTCGGGTGAAGTAGTTTCGATGTCGATGCTGACCGATGTTTGCTTCATTAGATTTTGCATCAACAGCTTCATTGCCATTTCGCCGCCTGCAGATTGGTAGTGATGAGCAGTGTTGTCGATCATCCGCAGGTCGCCGCGGCCGATTGGCGCCTGGCCATCGTCTGAAAACAGGTCGAATTGGTCGCTTTTTACAATGGTTTTGGTTGGGATGAGCCCTTGCGATTCGATTTCGGAATATTCTTGCTTTTTATAGAAAAGGCTGTTGAATTGCTCGGCCATCCTGCGGAATTCCAATTCGTTGAAAAGCGCTTCCACTTTTTCGGAATCGGGGCGTGTCAGTTCATAATTGGTTTCGTCGAATTTCACTTCACAATCGCAGATGATCGTCGCGAGTTTTTTCGACATTATTCCTTTGTCGGCATTGGCCTCGATGGTTTCCTTCATTTTTCCCTTCAGCTGGTGTGTATTTGCCAGCAGGTTTTCCATCGAACCGAATTCCTTCAATAATTTCTTCGCGGTTACTTCACCAACACCGGGCAGTCCGGGAATGTTATCGACGGCATCGCCCATCATCCCAAGAAAATCGATTACCTGTTCGGGGCGTTCGATGCCAAATTTTTCCAGGACTTCGGGAATTCCCCAGATTTCGATTCCGTTACCCATGCGAGCGGGTTTGTACATAAAAATGTTTTCCGATACGAGCTGAGCGAAATCCTTGTCTGGGGTGACCATGAAAACCTGGTAACCTTGTTTTTCGGCTTGTTTTGCGATCGTGCCGATGAGGTCGTCGGCCTCGCAGCCTGCAAGTTCAATTATCGGGATGTGCATCGCCTCGAGAATTCGGTGGATATATGGAATTGCAAGAAGAATTGCTTCCGGCGTGGCGCTTCGGTGTGATTTGTAATCGGAATACATTTCGCTTCGAACGTGGCTTCCGTCCTTATCGAATGCAACGGCAAGATGATCGGGCTTTTCGCGTTTGATCAGATCAAGAAGCGAATTCATGAATCCCATGATTGCCGAAGTGTCCATTCCTTTCGAATTGATCCTCGGATTTTTGATGAAAGCGTAGTATCCGCGGAAAATTAAAGCGTAGGCATCGAGCAGGAACAGTCTCTTTTGTGGCGTCATTTCGGAAAAATTTAGCCGTAAAAATAGCAAATCCAAATCATTTTTCAGGCGCATTCCGATCAGTATCGACTGTCTTACAGGCAGTCAAACAAAAATGAGGCTCAGATGGCGCAAATGCTGCCGGAAATCTAAAAACTTTCTTAAATTGTGATGCCAAAAGAAGCGTTTCAAAAGTGAAAATTGCACTTCCTTTATTGATCGTAATTTTTGTAACCGATTTGCTGATGCCTTTCGGTGTTGCTCTGGGGCTGTTGTATTGTGTGTGCATTTTTCTTACGATCCGCGAATCGCGAAAAAAAATCCTGCTCGTCGCCGTACTGGCAACTCTTTGTACACTGATCAAGCTCGCCGTATATTTTGACATCGAAACCGAATATTACGTCTTGTGGAACCGCGCGATCACAATTCTGACGCTTTGGCTCACGACAATAATTGCCATCCGTTTCAGGCTGTTGCACGACAGGCAACGGCTGGTGGCCGAAATTGAACGGAACGCGAAAGAAACCGAGCAGTTCATTTATATTGCAAGTCACGATCTGAGCGAACCATTGCGCACCGTTAAAGGAATGGCGAAGCTTCTTGAAACGCGATATGCCGAAGTTCTCGGAAGCGAGGGCAAGCAGTTTCTTGACTACATCGACAACTCGACCGACAGGATGAACTCGCTGATCGTTTCGCTGCTCGAATACGGAAGATTGGGAAAAAAATCGAGGCTTGAAACGGTCGATCTTCAAAAAGTACTTGGCGAAGTCACGCAAGACCTTCTCTTAATTATCGAAGAAACCGGTGCAGCGATATCTTCATCAAAATTGCCGCTCGTTAAAGGTTACCACGACGAGCTTCGGGTGCTTTTTCAGAATTTGATTACGAATGCCATCCGTTTCAGGAAACCCGGGAGCACTCCACAAATAACCATTTCGGCTGAGCACATTCCGGAGGGCTGGCAATTTTCGGTATCCGACAACGGCATCGGAATTCCGCAAGACCAGCTTGAAAAGATATTTACCATTTTTAAACGGCTTCATTCGCGCGACGAATACGAAGGAACCGGAATCGGACTGGCGCATTGCCGGAAGATCGTCGAATTGCACCACGGAAAGATCTGGGCTAAGTCGGCTGCCGGAAAAGGAAGCACTTTTTATTTTACGATACCAAATCCATAACCTGCATAATTACCATGAGAAAAATCCCCGGACTTGACTGTATTTTACTGATTGAAGACGACAGGGCTACCAACTTTATCCACACTTTGGCCATTGAGGAACTTAAGCTCGATGCCCGAATTGAAGTCTGCCTCAACGGCCGCGAAGGACTCGATTACCTTACGTGCCGTGGGAAATATTCTGATAACCCGCACTTTCCCCAACCCGGATTGATCTTCCTGGATATCAATATGCCATTGATGGACGGATGGGAATTTTTGATGGAATACGAAAAGCTTTCCGACGAACAAAAGGGAAATATCATCTTGATGATGGTTTCGGCAAGCACCAATCCCGATGACGAACATCGTGCGATGCACCAGGGAATTGTTAATGGCTATATCAATAAACCGCTGACCGCTGAAATTGTATCGGAAATCATCGAAGAACACTACGCTTCTCCGGAGGCGTAACCAGCAGATGTTAACAGTTAAATTTGCTTTAATTGAGATGACTTTCAACGCGCATCTTTGTTTATTTGTGCCAAAATTCTAAAGCCGTGCGCTGGATTATAATCGTTTTCATTTTTCTTTTTATTGAAATTTATGCGTTCCAGGCTTTTCGAACTGCTTTCCGCCAGAAATGGATTGCGTATGCCTACGAAGCGTTCAGCCTGTTGACCATCTTTTTCATAATTTACCAGATTACCCAATACGACCGGTCGGTTGGGCAAAATAAGCAAACCCTTTTCACAGCCGGATTGTTGTTGGTAACACTGCTTCCAAAGGTGGTGCTTGCAGTTGTTCTTTTTGCCGAAGACATCGTACGCTTGCCGATTGCAATTGTCGATTATTTTCGGCACAGCGAGACTGTCAAAGGACATTTTCCGGCAAGGCGCAAGTTTGTCACACAGGCTGCGTTTGGACTTGCGGCTGTTCCGTTTCTTTCGCTTCTGTATGGAATTTTCGTGGGGAAGTATAATTTCCGTGTTTTGCGCCAGACGATTTATTTTGATGACCTGCCGGACGAATTTGACGGCTTTCGGATAACGCAGTTTTCAGATGTCCACAGCGGAAGTTTCGACAATAAGGAAAAAGTCGAATATGCCATCGATCTGATCAACGATCAGGAAACCGACATGATCCTTTTCACCGGCGATATTGTCAATACGCACGCGAAGGAAATGCATCCGTGGCTCGACACGTTCAACAAGATAAAGACGCCAAAGTTTGGGAAGTATTCGGTTTTGGGAAACCACGATTATGGCGAATATGTCACCTGGGATTCATTGGAAGCAAAGCAGGCCAATTTTGAAGCAATAAAGAATTTATACGGACAGATTGGATTTAAGCTGATGCTGAACGAGCAAACGGCCATCAAAAAAGGAAATGACCAGATCATACTGGTAGGCGTGGAGAATTGGGGACATAACTTCAAAAAAGCCGGTGATCTCGACAAAGCTTCACAGGGACTGACCAAAGGCGATTTTAAAATCGTGATGTCACACGATCCGTCGCACTGGGAACACATCATCAAAAAGGATCCGAAATTCTTCCAGTTGACACTTGCAGGCCATACGCATGGTTTCCAGTTTGGCATCGAAATTCCCGGCGTGATCAAATGGAGTCCGGTCCAATACATCTACAAACAATGGGCGGGGTTGTATGAACAGGCTGGCCGTTATATTTATGTCAATCGGGGGCTCGGCTATCACGCTTATCCGGGCCGTGTGGGGATTTGGCCGGAAATTACTGTGTTTGAACTAAAAAAACGTGCGGTATCTGCATAATTGTTCAAAAATGTTACATTTGTTGTACATTTGTTAGCGAATTGCCAAGAAATGTCATAATATAAACCGTTTGTCAATGTCAAAATTCGGAGAACTTATCAACGCCCCAATTCCTGTCCTGATCGACTTCTATACGGAATGGAACGAGCAGTCGGTTTCGATGCATCCGGTCATCAGGGATGTCGCTGCCGCACTGGGTGACAAGGCGAAAGTTATAAAGATCGATATCGATAAAAATCAGGAACTTGCCGATGCGCTTCGAATCAAAGGCTTGCCAACACTGATGATCTACAAAGAAGGTCAAATGGTCTGGAGGCAATCCGGAGAGCTCGACGCCAACACCATAATCGGCCTTGTACAGGAGCAGCTTTAACTCAGCGCCCTGCATTCAAATCCATTTTCCTTTAAAAATTGCAACGTACGCGGAAGCGCGAATTCCAGGTTTGGAAACGCCTTTACGCTGTCGTGAAATATAATTATGCTGCCGGGATTAATATTCCGGATTACGTTATTCAGACACTTCTCAGGCGTAATATTTCGGTCGAAATCGGCGCTCAAAATATCCCACATTACGATTTTATATCCATTATCTCTTAACCATGCCGACTGGCTACTTTTGAGTTTTCCGTAAGGCGGCCTGAAAAGATCTGTCCCGGAATTCCTGGAGTTGATTTCGTCGTTGCAGCTGCGAATGTTTTCGATGTATGTTTTGTCCGATGTATGCCAGCCATTCAGGTGGTTCTGCGTATGGTTGCCGATCCGATGTTTGCACGCCAGAATTTTATCGAATAGTTCCGGATTGTTCCTGATGTTGTTTCCGATGCAGAAAAAGGTTGCCTTCGCATTAAATTGCTTAAGCTGATTCAAGACCCAATCTGTGATTTCCGGTGTCGGCCCGTCGTCAAAAGTCAGATATACAACTTTATCATCGGTTGGCACCGACCACACAAAGCGGCGAAAAAGGATCTTTATAAATCGGTTTGTTTTTACCCAGTAGAATTTCATCGTTAAAAAAAATGCCACCTTAAAAGATGGCATCCATTAATTGTTACTCGTTATCACGGCCAAACCGCTTGAATCGTTGGTTAAAGCTGTTAAAGATCGGCTTGTTTTTATTGTAATATTCAATGTCACCGCGGTCTTTCATTACCTCAAGAAGGCTTCGGTACCGCTCGATATCGGTCATGATATCCATTGAAATCGCATTTTGCAGCGACGGATCCATTGTGCCATAATAAGTCAGGTTTTCCTTGTACTTGGCCATCAGGCGGTCAAGTGTCTCGCGAGCTTTGGCTTTTTCGCCGACTTCATAATAGCCCGCCGCGAAAGGCTCGACCATCGTATAATATCCGTAATAGTCCATCGGCATTTTTGACATCGCAAGATCGATGATATTCTTTGCCTTGTCGAGTTTTTTCTCGTTGATCAGCTGCTCCATAAGACGCGCCAGGTTCGTCCGATACGTTATGCTGTTCTTGCGGGTTTCCGGGTCATGGTAAATATCGGTGCGTTCGCCGTTCCCCCAATCCCAACTCATCGCAATTTTGTACATCTTTTCGCTGTCGATCTGGCCCATATCAAGTGGACTTGCAGCTTTCGCCACCGGATTATGGAGCGGAACAAGTTTGTAAACCATTCCGTCAAGCTGGAGGTAATCTTTCATCCACAGGTAATCGTCATCACCGAAACTGCCGCCGGTAAAGTAAATTGGCCGTTTCCAATTGTTGTTCGCCAGTACGTCCAGCATCATCAGACGGTTTTTGTACAACGCGTTGCCTTTAATCGTGATATCGATATATGGAACGATCGAGTCGTAATATTGCGGACTAACGACTTTGTTGCTGATTATCGCATTGCGGTCGATCGGAATGCGGACCTTATCTGTCGGATAGAAATGGATTTTCTGGCCGTTTTGCATTTCAACCATTGTCCGCTGGTCGTCGCTCTTTATGAAATCGATAAACGTTTTGATGTCGAGCGTCGTTTCAGTGCGTTGGTTAAATACGGTGTAGTCAAGTTTGTCGCCCACATATTGCTCGTGCGTGAACGATATAGGCAAACCGTCAGATTCGTATGTTTTCCGCTTCATCTGATCGATATACCAGTCGGTCATGAACAGGCTGGTGTTGACGATTTTAATGTCGGTGCGGACTTTCTCAATTTCCTGCGCATACCAAAGCGGGAAGGTGTCATTGTCGCCGATGGTGAAAAGGATCGCATTTTTCTCGCAGGAATTCAGGTAGTTTTTTGCCATCGCGATCGCAGTGTATTTTTGCGAACGGTCGTGGTCATCCCAGTTCTGTGACGCCATCAAAACCGGAGCGGCGAGAAGTGATGCTGCAATTGCAACCGGGCCGGCTATTTGTTGGGTGACGTACTTTCGAATGAAATCGTAAATCGCATAAACGCCAAATCCAATCCAGATTGCAAAAACGTAAAAAGATCCTACCAGGGCATAATCGCGTTCCCTCGGTTCAAATGGGCGTTCGTTGAGGTAGATTTTTAGCGCGAGCCCGGTAAAGAGAAACAGCACCAGAAGCACGTAAAAAGTCTTTAGATCTTTATTGGCATGGAACACAAGTCCGATCACGCCAAGAATGAACGGCAAGAAGAAGTACAGGTTTCGCCCTTTGTTGTTTTTGACGTCGGCTGGAAGCTTTTCCTGTGAGCCGAGATGCATTTCGTCGATGAACTTGATGCCGCTGAGCCAGTTTCCGTCAAGATTGTCGTATTTGCCTTGGATGTCGTTTTGTCGTCCGGCGAAATTCCACAATAAATACCTCCAGTACATATAGCCAAATTGGTATTCGAACATGAAGGAAAGATTGTCCACCGTTGACGGCTTTTCGACAATCAGGTATTCGCCATAACTTTTAAGGAATGAAACATAAGCTTCATTGTCGATTTGCTTGTGCGCATAGGCATTGCGGAATTCGGTAACCGTTTTTTGAACTTCGCCGCGCAGCTGGTTGATCGCATTTGACAACTCTTCGTCGGTAAGCGTACTCGGATCAATGCCGTATTTCTGGAGTTCGTCCTCGTACGGATAATTCGGGTTGATCCTGAATTCGGGAGCATGCGTGAAGTTGATGTAGTTTTCAGCATGTTCGGTGCTCCACATCCGCGGAAGAATCGTTTTATGCTTGTCGTCGCTGTTTTGCTCAGCGTTTTTGTAGTTGTTGGTGATGACGTATTTCCCGGTTTTGTAATCGCGCTCGTAGTTCGGCGCCTTGTCGAGATAAGGATTGTCGGCATCGAGCCCGGCAAACATATCAGTGTATTGCGGACCGTAAAACAACGGATTAACGCCATATTGCTCACGGTTGTAATAAGCAAGGACTTCGGCCGCATCGGACGGCTTGTTTTCGTTGATGACCACATCGGCATTGGCACGAATCGGCAGCATCATCCAGGTGGAAAATCCGATCAGGATAAACAATATGCAGAGCAGTAGTGTGTTGTACTGGACGAGCTCTTTCCTACTGGTATATCGCAATCCGAAGTAAAATAAGGCCACAAGCACCAAAAACGCGAAGATTGTTCCAGAATCGAATGGCAATCCAAGGCTGTTGACCATGAACACTTCGGTTTTTCCAAAAAACGCCATTGTGTAGGGAAGCAGCAACTTGAATATGACTAGCAGGATCGCAACGACAACAACATTGGCGATTATGAAGTTCTTTACCGTAACGGTTTTGTAATTGTGGAAATAGTACAAGAAGCCAATTGCCGGGATTGTCAGCAGCGCCATGAAGTGTACACCGAATGAAAGTCCGATGACAAGCGAGATCACCAATAACCAGCGATTTCCCCGTGGCTTATCCATATCTTGTTCCCAACGCAATCCAAGCCAGAAAAGCAGCGCGATCAGAAGCGAGGCCATCGCGTAAACTTCGGCTTCCACTGCATTGAACCAGAAACTGTCCGAAAAAGTGTAAGCGAGCGCTCCCACAAATGAGCTTCCAAGGATTACGATTGCGTTGTTCCTGTTGTCGGTATCGTCAAAATGGGAAACGATTTTGCGCAAAATAATCGATGACGACCAAAACAGAAACAGAATGGTAAATGCACTGGAAAAAACAGACATCATGTTCACTGTAAGGGCGATCTTGTTCGGATTGCCGGCAAACATCGCGAAAAATGCGCCCAGCATCTGAAAAAGTGGTGCGCCTGGCGGGTGTCCGACTTCAAGTTTGGCTGCAGTAGCGATATATTCGCCGCAATCCCAAAAACTCAGCGTTGGTTCGACCGTCAGAGAGTAGGTAATGAGTGCAATCGCAAATGCGGCCCAGCCCAATATCGTATTCCATTTATTGAAGTTAAAAGCCGCCATATCACTGAAAAGATTGATTATTTTTGCGTTACAAAGAAAATGCTTTTTTAATTAAGAAATCCTAAAAAAAATTTTTTCAGAAAAATTGAAAATAGACTTGTGAAAAAGGAATAATCTCCTAAATTTGCAGCCGGAATTGGCCCATGGTGTAATGGTAACACTACGGTTTTTGGTGCCGTCTTTCTAGGTTCGAGTCCTAGTGGGCCAACAAAAAACTCCTCATCTGAGGAGTTTTTTTATTTATTGATTCTTATGTTTCAGATTTTGAAGGTAATCACCGGCCTTACAGCGTGGTTCACCAAATCTTCACTGATGCTTCCATTGAAAAAGTGGGACAACCCTGTGCGGCCGTGAGTGCACATTCCGATGAGGTCAGCCTGCATTCTTCCCGAGAAATTCAATATTCCCTTTTCCACATTTGAGTCGTTATAAACGTGCGTCGTGAAATTCTTAAGATCGAATTCAGATGTAAATTCATTCATGAGCTGTTCGGCAGTATGCGTAGGCTTGAAGTTGTTTGGCGTATTGATCATTACCAGGTGAAGATGCGATCCGAAAAGTTCCGCAAATTGCTTAACGCTGGCAAACGGCCTTTTGATTTCGTCTGCAAAATCGGACGCGAAAACAAAATTATCGGCTTTGAATTCGGCCATTTCCTGTTTTATGACAAGTACCGGAACGTCGGACGAACGCACGACTTTCTCGGTGTTTGATCCAATGAACATTTCGTGAAAGCCACTGGCTCCGTGCGATCCCATTACAATGAAATCGACATTGTTCTTGCGGCTTACGGCAAGTATACCTTCAAAAGCTTTTTCAAACTGGACGATCTGCGAAACCGGAATGCCTTCAAGATAATCAACATCCATAAGATCTTCCAGTTTTTGCATTGCGCGTTCCTTGAAAAACATGATTTCCGGAATCGCACTTCCGCTTCCCAGCGCATCGCTGCTTTGCTGAGGAAGTTCGAGCATGTGGAGCAGAAGTATCTCGCTGTTGTGTTTTCTTGCAATCTGCACGGCGACTTTCAACGCATATTCGGCATGCTGCGAAAAATCGGTAGGGACTAAAATTCGTTTCATAAAATAGGTGTAAGAAATTCTATTGTAAAGTTTACTTAAAAAGCTGGATAAAGGTACTTTAAAAGTTATATTATGCAAGGGAATTAGAATCATTTTTGATTTTGAAAAAAAAACGTATATTTGCAGCGTTATTTATGTTTAACTGAATAATGAGGGGACAATTTGTCCCCTCTTTTTATACAAAATATGACATTCCGCGATAAGGTTATGGAGTTGCTTGAGGAAGGGCTGAAAGAAAAGCCGTCAATTTTCCTCATCGATCTTTCGATTTCAGATGCCAACAAGATTATGGTTACACTCGATGGAGACAACGGGGTCACGCTGCAGGACTGCATCGACATCAGCCGGGCAATTGAGCACAATCTTGATCGCGAGGAACAGGATTTTTCGCTTGAAGTTGCCTCCGCCGGCGTTTCATCACCGCTGAAGAATCTAAGGCAATACAAAAAGAATGTCGGAAGGACGTTGGCAGTGAAATTGGAAAAAGGAAACGTCGAAGGAAAACTCGCTGAGGCAACCGACGATCATATCGTGCTGGAATGGCAGGCGAGGGAGCCAAAAAAAATTGGAAAAGGAAAAGAAACTGTCACCAAAAAGCAGGAAATTCCCTATACGGATATTAAAGAAGCAGTTGTTACAATAACATTTTAAAATTAAGAGTTGGCATGGAAAATTTAGCATTAATCGATTCATTTTCAGAATTTAAGGACGACAAGCTTATTGATCGTGTGACGCTGATGGCGATTTTGGAAGATGTTTTCAGGAATGCGCTGAAGAAGAAATACGGATCGGATGATAATTTTGACATCATCATCAACCCTGATAAAGGCGATATGGAAATCTGGAGGCGACGTGTGATCGTTGCCGATGACGACCTTGATCTTGAAAATGAAGAAATTACGCTGACTGAAGCCAGGAAGATCGAACCCGATTTTGAAATCGGTGAAGAAGTTTCGGAAGAAGTAAAACTGATCGATTTGGGCCGCCGTGCAATTTTGGCGCTTCGCCAGAACCTGATTTCTAAAATACACGAACACGACAATACCAATCTTTACAAGCAGTTCAAAGACCTTGTAGGCGACATTTATACTGCTGAAGTGCACCACGTTCGGCCAAGAGTCGTAATTTTGGTAGACGACGAAGGAAACGAGATCGTGCTTCCGAAAGAAAAACAGATCCCGTCGGATTTCTTCCGCAAGGGCGACAGTGTGCGCGGAATTATCGAAAGCGTCGAACTTAAAGGCAATAAGCCGCAGATCGTGATGTCGCGCACCTCCGAGAAATTCCTCGAAAAGTTGTTCGAACAGGAAATTCCTGAAGTTTTTGACGGACTGATCATGGTTAAAAATGTGGTCCGCATTCCGGGTGAAAAGGCGAAAGTGGCTGTAGATTCTTACGACGACCGTATCGACCCGGTTGGCGCATGCGTCGGAATGAAAGGATCGCGGATCCACGGAATCGTGCGTGAGCTTGGAAATGAAAATATCGATGTGATCAATTACACGTCGAACACGCAACTTTATATAACCCGTGCTTTGAGTCCGGCAAAAGTTTCTTCAATCAAGATCAATGAAGAGACAAAAAGGGCAGAGGTTTTCCTGAAGCTCGAAGAAGTTTCGAAAGCGATCGGCCGCGGCGGGCACAATATCAAATTGGCTGGAATGCTGACAGGCTATGAACTCGACGTGATCAGGGAAGGAAGCGCGATCGAAGACGAAGATGTTGAACTAACAGAATTCTCAGACGAAATCGAAGATTGGGTTATCGAAGAATTTGCAAAGATCGGCCTTGACACGGCGAGAAGTATATTGAAACAGGATGTAAACGACCTTGTACGTCGTACCGACCTTGAGGAAGAGACAATCCTCGATGTGATGCGCATCCTAAAAGAAGAGTTTGATAGTTAACTCTTTATTACAACAACACAACAAAAAGGTAAATATAAAAGGTTTTATGTCTGAAGAGAGAATAATAAGAATAAACAAGGTTTTAAGGGAATTCAATATTTCGCTTGAACGTGCCGTCGATTATCTGAAGGATAAGGGCATCGCAATAGATGCGAACCCGAATGCGAAGATCACCGACCGCGAGTACGGAATCCTGCAGCAGGAATTCGCAGGCGACAAGGGAAATAAAGAGGCTTCTAAAGAAGTAGGCGAGGAAAAGAGAAAGGAAAAAGAAGCATTGCGCCTTGAGCGCGAAAAAGAGATTGAAGACAAACGACGCCATGATGAAGAGCGCCAGCGCCAGCATGAGGTGATCAAAGCCAAGGCAGTCGTTACCGGCCCGAAGCAAGTCGGAACGATCGATCTCAACCCGAAAAAACCGGCTGCAGCAGCTCCATCTCCGGCGCCCGAAAAACCGGCAGCCGCACCGGCGCAGCCTCAGGAAACTTCAGACAAGCCTGAAACTGCAACTCCGGCCCCGGCAGCGCAAACACCTCCGCCAGCCGAAAAACCGGCAGACGAAACCATTACCACACAATACAAAAAACTTTCCGGTGCCACCTTAACCGGACAAACCATCGACCTGTCGCAATTTGACAAGCCGAAAAAGAAAAAAGAAGATCCGAAAATTACTCCGGATAAAGGCGGCGCAAACAATGCTGCTGCCGGGGCTGCGGGTAAAAATAAGCGCAAGCGAATTGCACCGAAACCCGGAGGAGCGATCCGACCGGGAATGCCTGGATCGGGAACGGGTGGAAATAAAATAACGCCAAATACCGGAAGAGGCCCTGCAAGGCCAGGATTCGGAAAAGGACGTCCGGCGATTGTTGCCAAAGTCGAGCCTACCGAGGAAGAAGTTAAAAACCAAATCCGCGAAACACTCGAAAAGCTTCAGGGCAAAGGAGGAAAATCCAAAGCCGCCAAGTACCGTCGTGACAAAAGAGATGTTCACCGCCAAAAATCGGAAGACGAGCAACGTTCGCTCGAAGAAGGAAGCAAAACTCTGAAAGTGACCGAATTCGTCACTGTTGGCGAAATCGCAACGATGATGGATGTGCCGATCACGAAAGTTATCGGAACGTGCATGTCGCTAGGAATCATGGTTACAATGAACCAAAGGCTTGACGCCGAAACACTTACAATTGTTGCCGACGAATTTGGATACGAAGTCGAATTCATCACAACTGACCTTGAGGAAAACATCCAGGTTGCTGAAGATCGTCCGGAAGACCTCACCAACCGCGCGCCAATCGTTACCGTAATGGGCCACGTTGACCACGGTAAAACGTCTTTGCTCGATTATATCCGTAAGGAAAACGTAATTGCCGGCGAATCGGGAGGAATTACCCAACACATCGGTGCATACGGAGTAACTCTAGACAACGGTCAAAAAATCGCATTCCTCGATACGCCGGGTCACGAAGCGTTTACCGCAATGCGTGCCCGTGGTGCTCAGGTTACCGATATCGCTATCATCGTGATCGCTGCCGACGACGACATCATGCCGCAGACCAAGGAAGCGATCAGCCACGCACAAGCTGCTGGCGTACCGATCATCTTTGCAATCAACAAAATTGATAAGCCAAATGCCAATCCTGAGAAAATCAAGGAAAGGCTGGCAGGAATGAATCTTCTTGTAGAAGACTGGGGCGGAAAAATCCAATCACACGACATATCTGCCAAAACCGGACTCGGAGTTAAGGAACTTCTGGAAAAGGTGTTGCTTGAAGCGGAAATACTTGACCTCAAGGCAAACCCGAACAAACCCGCATCGGGAACAGTGGTTGAAGCTTTCCTGGACAAAGGAAAAGGTTACGTTTCGACAATCCTGGTTCAAAACGGAACGCTTAAGGTGGGCGACTATATGCTCGCCGGAAAACACCACGGTAAGATCAAGGCAATGCAGGATGAACGCGGCCATATTGTTGTGACTGCGGGTCCATCGACGCCGGTTTCAGTACTCGGACTCGACGGCGCTGCAACTGCAGGTGATAAATTCAACGTATTTGAAGACGAACGCGAAGCAAAAGCGATCGCCGCAAAACGTACACAGCTGATGCGCGAGCAATCGGTTCGTACACAAAGACACATTACGCTTGCCGAAATCGGCCGCCGTATTGCGCTTGGCCAGTTTAAAGAGCTCAATATTATCCTGAAAGGTGACGTTGACGGATCGGTGGAAGCGCTTTCTGATTCATTCTCGAAGCTTTCAACCGAAGAGATCCAGATCAATATCATTCACAAAGGCGTCGGCGCCATTACCGAAACCGACGTAATGCTTGCTTCCGCTTCCGATGCGATTATCATCGGGTTTAACGTGCGTCCTGCAGGAAATGCACGTCAGTTGGCTGACAAGGAAGAAATCGATATCAGGAATTATTCGATCATTTATGATGCGATCGACGATTTGAAAGATGCGATGGAAGGCATGCTTTCGCCGGAAATGAAAGAAGAAGTCACCGGAACCGCAGAGATCCGCGAGATTTTCAAAATCTCAAAAATCGGAACTATTGCCGGATGTATGGTTACCGATGGCAAGATTTACCGCTCGTCAAAAGTACGTATCATCCGCGAAGGCGTTGTAGTCCACACCGGAGATCTCGCGGCGCTGAAACGTTTCAAGGACGATGTAAAAGAGGTGTCAAAAGGTTACGATTGCGGTATGCAGTTTAAAAACTACAACGACATCGAAATGAACGACACCATTGAGGCGTTCCAGGAAGTTGCGGTCAAGAAAAAATTGAAATAGATTCTACGTCTAATAGAAAAGTCCCTTATAAGGGACTTTTTTTTTAGGGCAGCAACTTCCGGCTCTTCGCTTTATCTGCCTGTCGGCAGGATGCCCGCTTCGATCCGGGCTGCGGTTCCGTGTTAACAGTCCGCTTTCAGCTTTCAGCGATCGGCCACTATTTATTCGGCCTTACCAGAAAGGCATTCGGGTACTTTTTCCTTACTTCCGCGAGATTTCGTTCGGCTTCTATTCTTGTTTGAAAATTGCCAGCCCAAACCTTGTATGAAGGCGTGCTGAAAACAATGGTTGCGTCGTAGTTCCTGAACTCCCGTTTGAAGTCCGCCAACGTCTTTTTTGACGTCTCGCTGTCGCCGTTGTAAACCTGTATTTTATATTTGTCATTGACTGTAATTGACGAATTTATACGGCGTTTTTCGGCTAGCATCTGCTCAAATTTCTGATCCTGCGAAATGGTTATGTTTCCTTGCTGTGCCTGTAATTTTGCACTGAAAAAGCACAAAATCAGGGCTGTGCTGAGTAGCGTTTGCGTCGACGTGATTTTCATAAAAGGGTGATTTAGATACAAATGTACTTATTAATGAATATCCGGTGCCGGAAAAATTTATTTAGAATTGTTATAAATTGACTTTTAAGACTATTTTAAGGTTTTAAGAATACTTGAGAAGTCGTATTTTTGTGCAAGTTTTGAAAAACGTGTCGGTTTGGTTTCAAAATTATAAACTGCACCAATTTTTTTAGTCGATAATCATTTGTAATATGAAAAAAGTGGGTAACCATAATTCGATTTCCGGTCTTCTTATTTTCTTTCTTGCCTTATTTCTGAATTTCACCATAGATTCTTCTGCACAGGATAAAGCAGCTGCCCCCGCGGCCGATGCTCCTGCAGCAGCACCTGCTTCTGGAGGTGGCGATGTGGCAAAAGGAAAAGCGTTGTTCAACTCGAACTGCGCGGCATGTCATAAGCTCGATGCGAAGGCTACCGGTCCGGCTCTACGCGGAATTGCGCAAAAACACGACATGGAGTGGCTCTACAAATGGGTCCACAACAGTTCAGACATGATCAAATCGGGTGACCCGGTTGCGGTGCAGTTGTTTAATGAGAACGACAAAAAGGTGATGACGCCTTTCCCTCAGCTTTCGAACGCCGATATCGACAATATTATAGCCTATACCTCTGAATCAAAAACTGAAGCATCTACGCCGGCCGGTGGAGTAGCTCAGGGAAATCAGCTAAATGTACCAACTGAAGGAAGCGGAGTTTCCAACAATATCATTCTTGGTGCGCTTGCCGTAGTTATGCTGATCCTGATCGTAATGCTGGTTTTGGTAAACCGCGTTCTAAGCAGGATTGCTAAAAACAACGGAATACCTGTAACTCAAAAAGTAGCTACTGTTCCAATCTGGAAAGCATTTGCAAGAAACCAGTTCCTGGTGTTCGTTACATCGGTGTTCCTGATCCTTGCTGCCGGATATTTCATTTACGGTTACCTGATGCAGGTTGGCGTTGATCAGAATTACCAGCCGCTGCAGCCAATTCACTTCTCTCACAGGATACACGCCGGCGACAATGAAATCGATTGTAAATTCTGCCACTCATCAGCTCGCGTCAGCAAAACATCGGGAATCCCATCGCTGAATGTTTGTATGAACTGTCACAAGAACATTGGCGAAGTAGCCGAAAAAACAGGAACTCCTGAACATAGCAAGGCGTTTTACGATGGCGAAATCCAAAAACTGTATGATGCTGTAGGATGGGATAAAAATGCCCAGGTTTACACTGGTAAATCCACCGCTGTAAAATGGGTTCGCATTCACAACCTTCCCGACTTTGTGTACTTCAACCACTCGCAACACGTAACCGTTGCTGGAATTGAGTGCCAGACATGCCACGGACCGGTACAGGAATTTGAAATCATGAAGCAATTCTCACCGCTTACAATGGGCTGGTGCGTGAACTGCCACCGCAAGACGGATGTTAAAATGGAGGGCAACGCTTATTACACGAAGATCCACGAAGAACTTGCCAAACGATATGGCGTCGACAAGTTGACTGCGGCTCAAATGGGCGGACTCGAATGTGGTAAATGCCACTACTAATCAATTATTAAGAGCAAATAACTTTATACGATGTCATCAAACAAAAAATACTGGAAAAGTGTTGAAGAACTAAACGAAAACAGTTCTATTGTTGAGGCGCTTAGAAATAATGAATTTACTGAAGAAATCCCCGTAACGGAATTCCTTGGCGATAAAGACTCACTTGCGTCTTCGTCAACCACACGGCGCGATTTCCTTAAATATGTCGGATTTACTACCGCGGCTGCCTCTCTTGCCGCTTGCGAAGGCCCCGTTCATAAGTCGATTCCTTACGTAGTTCAGCCGGAGCAGGTTATTCCCGGAATGCCGGATTTTTATGCAACTACCGCTTTTGACGGTTTCGATTTTGCCCATATCCTCGTAAAAACCCGTGAAGGCCGTCCTATCAAAATTGAAAACAACGTTATGCCGGGCGCAAGTTTCGCTGCAAATGCCCGTGTTCACGCTTCTGTATTGTCGCTTTACGACAGCATGCGGATGAAGAATCCACGGATTGCCGGAAAAGTCGCTTCCTGGAAAGCTGTTGATGACAAGGTTCGCGCCGGATTGGCCGATGCCCGCGCAACAGGCGGCCAGGTTGTAGTTCTCACCGGAACGCTTGCAAGTCCTTCAACTGAAAAACTTATTGCTGAATTCCTTGCGAAAACTCCCAACTCACGCCACGTAATTTACGATGCGGTATCTTGCTCTGATGCGCTCGATGCTTTCGAGGCTGTGTACGGAGAAAGAGCGCTCGTCAATTATGACTTTTCCAAAGCGTCGATGATCGTATCGGTAGGTGCTGACTTCCTCGGCGACTGGCAGGGCGGAGGCTACGATGCCAAATATGCGCAGGGACGTGTGCCGCGTAACGGAAAAATGTCGCGCCACATCCAGTTTGAATCAAATCTTACCTTGTCGGGCGCTGCTGCCGACAAGCGTATTCCAATGACTGCCGCTCAACAAAGACAGGCATTGTTGAAAATATATAATGTTATTGCCAATGCTGCTGTTCCTACGCAAAAGCTTCCGATGGAAGATGCGATCATGAACGCTGCGCAACAACTGAAAGCCGCCGGATCTAAAGGTTTACTGGTTTCAGGGATTGAAGACAAAAATGCACAAATGCTCGTGCTGGCCATTAACCAGGCTTTGGGAAGCGAGGCGTTCACGACAGCAGGAACCAGGCAGATCAGAAAAGGATCCAATCGTGCTGTTGCCCAACTGGTGAGCGACATGAATGCAGGAAATGTGCATACGCTGATTATGAGCGGAGTCAACCCTGTTTACACTATGCCAAACAGCAAAGACTTCGTAGCAGGACTGAAAAAAACAAAACTGTCGGTCGCTTTTTCACTCAAAGAAGATGAAACCGCATCGATAACTACGATTGCAGCTGCAGCTCCGCACTACCTCGAGTGCTGGAACGACCACATGTTGACCAAAGGAACGTACTCGCTGACCCAACCCGTGATCAGGCCGTTGTTCAACACAAGGCAGTTTCAGGAATCGCTGCTGACATGGAACGGAACTCCTGGTCCGTATTACGATTATCTGCGCAGTAACGCGGATACAATGATCGCAGGATCAACATGGAATCAGGTTCTGCATGATGGTGTTTTCACATCACCTTCGACAGGTGCTACAGGCGGAACAGGGGATTTTGCTGGAGCAGCAAATGCGTTGGCCGACTCCAAAGCTGCCGGAAAATACGAATTGATCCTGTACACCAAAACCGGAATGGGTGATGGGCAACAGGCGAACAACCCATGGCTTCAGGAATTCCCCGATCCGATTACGCGCGTATCATGGGATAACTACATAACTGTTTCAAAAGCTGACGCTGAGGAACTTGGTTTTGAGAATCACATTGTTGCGAATGGCGGACTTAACGGTAGCTACGCCAATATTACCGTAAGCGGAACAACGATTGAAAATATTCCGGTTATTGTTCAGCCAGGCCAAGCGCCCGGAACAATCGGTCTTGCACTCGGTTATGGGCGCAAGGCAGCAATGAAAGAAGAAATGAAAGTAGGTGTCAATGCCTACACATTATACAAAGGATTTTCGAGCGTGCAGCCGGTTTCCATTGCAAAAGGCGATGGCGAGCACGAATTTGCATGCGTGCAGGCTCAGAAAACACTGATGGGCCGTGGCGATATCATCAAAGAAACCACGCTGGAGATCTTCAATACTAAAGATGCTGCCGAGTGGAATGTCGTTCCTACGGTATCGCTTGACCACGCACCAGTTGCTGCAACCAAAGTCGATCTTTGGGAAGGTTTTGACCGGTCGGTCGGGCATCATTTCAACATGTCAATTGATTTGAACCAATGTACAGGTTGTGGCGCTTGTGTTATTGCATGCCACATGGAAAATAACGTTCCTGTTGTTGGAAAAGAAGAGGTAAGAAGAAGCCGTGACATGCACTGGTTGCGTATCGATAGGTATTATTCTTCCGAAGATACATTTGCCCAGGATAATGTCAAAAAGGAAAGCTTTAACGGATTATTCGGCGATAAAGGGTCATTAGGAGGTTTTGGTGAAATGGAGCACGCCGCTGCAAATCCACAGGTTTCTTTCCAGCCGATGTTGTGCCAGCACTGTAACCACGCGCCATGCGAAACCGTTTGTCCGGTTGCCGCGACTTCACACGGACGCCAGGGCCAGAATATGATGGCTTACAACCGCTGCGTCGGAACCCGCTACTGCGCGAACAACTGCCCGTACAAAGTGCGTCGCTTCAACTGGTTCCTTTACAACAAGAACAGCGAATTCGATTATCACATGAATGATGATCTTGGGCGTATGGTCCTTAACCCTGATGTAAACGTCCGTTCACGCGGAGTTATGGAAAAATGTTCGTTCTGTATCCAGAAAACACAGCTTACGATCCTTACCGCCAAGCGCGAAGGCCGCGAGGTCAAAACCGATGAATTTGAAACTGCCTGTTCGGCTGCATGTTCATCCGGAGCAATCAAATTTGGCGATATCAACAATAAGAACAATACTGTCTCTGAACTGCTGCTCGACAAACGCATGTACCATGTTCTGGAACACGTTGGAACCAAGCCGAATGTATTCTACCACGTTAAAGTTCGGAATACCTAGTTAGTATAATTATTAAAAAACACTATAAGGATTATGTCGTCTCACTACGAAGCACCCATTAGAAAACCGTTGGTTATAGGTGATAAAACTTATCACGATGTAACAGTAGATGTTGCCGCGCCTGTAGAAGGTCGTGCCAACAAGCAATGGTGGACTGTTTTCCTCATTGCCCTCACCGCTTTTCTTTGGGGATTGAGCTGTATCATATACACTGTTTCTACAGGTATCGGAACCTGGGGACTTAACAGAACCGTCGGCTGGGCCTGGGATATTACCAACTTCGTTTGGTGGGTAGGTATCGGCCACGCAGGAACGCTGATCTCGGCGGTACTTTTACTCTTCCGTCAGCGTTGGAGAATGGCTATTAACCGTTCGGCGGAAGCAATGACCATTTTCTCGGTTGTTCAGGCGGGACTTTTCCCGATCATCCACATGGGCCGTCCTTGGTTGGCATACTGGGTTCTTCCGATTCCAAACCAGTTCGGATCGCTTTGGGTCAACTTTAACTCGCCACTTCTTTGGGACGTATTTGCAATCTCAACTTACCTTTCGGTATCACTCGTTTTCTGGTGGACAGGGCTGTTACCCGATTTCGCAATGATCCGTGACCGTGCGGTAACACCATTTACAAAAAGAATTTACACAATCCTCAGTTTCGGATGGACCGGAAGGGCTAAAGACTGGCAACGTTTTGAGGAAGTTTCCCTCGTTCTTGCAGGTTTGGCAACCCCACTCGTACTTTCGGTACACACGATTGTATCAATGGACTTTGCTACGTCGGTGATTCCGGGTTGGCATACTACGATTTTCCCGCCGTACTTCGTTGCCGGAGCGGTGTTCTCAGGATTTGCGATGGTAAACACACTCCTTATCATCATGAGAAAGGTGTCGAATCTCGAAGCTTACATTACGATCCAACATATTGAATTGATGAACATCATCATCATGATCACCGGTTCGATCGTAGGCGTTGCGTACATTACCGAGCTGTTTGTTGCCTGGTATTCTGGAGTTGAATACGAACAATATGCGTTCCTAAACAGGGCTACCGGACCTTACTGGTGGGCATATTGGTCAATGATGACCTGCAACGTGTTCTCGCCGCAATTCATGTGGTTCAGGAAACTCCGCACTAGCATCATGTTCTCGTTTGTAATTTCAATCGTGGTTAATATCGGTATGTGGTTCGAACGTTTCGTGATCATCGTAACATCGTTGCACCGCGATTATCTGCCGTCGTCATGGACGATGTTCTCTCCGACGTTCGTTGACATCGGGATCTTTATCGGAACAATCGGTTTCTTCTTCGTACTCTTCCTTCTCTACGCACGTACCTTCCCGGTAATCGCACAGGCAGAAGTCAAGACCATCCTGAAGACATCCGGAGAATATTTCAAAAAGCGCAGAGAAGAAAATAAACATTCACACCATGAATAATAAAGTCATACACGCCATTTACAACGACGACGACGTGCTGATGGATGCGGTTCACCAGACACGCAAGGCGCATCACCATATCGAGGAAGTTTATACACCGTTTCCTGTACACGGACTTGACAAAGCGATGGGGCTTGCGCCGACGCGAATCGCGATCTGCTCATTCATTTACGGCTGCCTCGGTCTTTCGGTTGCAACCTGGATGATGGATTATATTATGATTCAGGATTGGCCGCAGGATATCGGCGGAAAGCCAAGCTTCAGCTACATCCAGAACATGCCTGCATTCGTTCCGATCATGTTTGAAATGACCGTATTTTTTGCGGCGCACCTTATGGTGATCACATTCTATATGAGAAGTAAGTTATGGCCATTTAAACAAGCTGAAAATCCGGATATCAGAACTACCGATGATCATTTCCTGATGGAGGTTTCGGTAAACAATAATGAAGAGGAGCTGGTTTCATTTTTTATGAATACCGGTGCCGTCGAAGTTAAAGTAATTGAAAAGCACTAGTATGAAAAGCATTTGTAAAATATTGGCTTTGACTGGCATCGCGATTTCGGCGGCGTCATGCTTCAATGAAAAAAGGCCTAATTACCAATACATGCCAAACATGTACGAATCGGTTGCCTATGAAACTTATTCGGAATCTCCTGCATTTCAGCGCAACGGCGTTGAGGCGCAACTTCCGCCCGAAGGTTCAATTAAGCGCGGTTTCGTACCTTATGAAATTCCGAATACTCCGGAAGGCTACGCAATGTCGAAGACCAATCAATCGCCGCTCGATTCACTGGCATATAATGAGGAAAAAGCGAAGGGGCTTTTCACAATCTATTGCGCGATCTGCCACGGCGATAAAGGTGATGGAAAAGGGAAACTTGTACTCAAAGAAAAATTCCTCGGCGTTCCTAACTATAAAGACCGCGAGATCACAACCGGAAGCGTTTTCCACGTAGCAACTTACGGATTGAACGCGATGGGTTCCTATAAGAATCAACTGAATCCGGAGGAGCGTTGGATGGTTGCCGCTTACGTGATGAAACTGCGTAGCGCCCTATAATTGTAGAACAAACTGATTGATATAGATATGTATACATTCTCAAGTAAATTAAAAACCTTTTCTATTGTCCTGATGGTTCTTGGAGCCCTCGGCATCGGTTATGGTTTTTTGACTGCACCAAAAGACATTCAGGAGGTTGAAAGAATATTGGCTGCAGAAAGCCATGGACACGGTGAAGGCCATGCTGAAAAGCAGCACGAAATTAAGGACGATTCGAAACTGGACGATCCAAGAAAGGAAATCACCAGGGGCGAAAGCAATCCGAAAGATTCGACCCTGAACATGACGGGGAATGTTGCAAATCCGCATCCGATTGATTCGGTACCGACTGCTGCTGCCGTTGTACAAAACAGCACTGATTCAACTATGACCACTGCTGCTCCGGCACATGAATCTCATGCCGCCGCACCGGCTGCTCATAAAACGTCTGAAGCTGACACTCACGCTGAACACGAAAAGCATCTTGAGCACGTACTTCACCAACTGCAAAATAAGCCTTGGGCTGCTTTTTATACAGCATGTATCTTTTTTATGCTGGTTTCACTTGGCGTACTTTCATTTTACGCCATTCAGCAGGTTTCACAAGCGGGATGGTCTCCGGTACTTTTCCGCGTCATGCAGGGCATTACCGCCTATTTGCCGGTTGGATCTGTTATCTTTTTCATTTTTCTTCTTCTTTGCGGATTCCATGTAAATCATTTGTTCTCGTGGCTGGCCGAAGGAATAACTGACCCGGCAAGCCCGAATTACGATAAACTTATCGATGGGAAATCCGGTTACCTGAATTTCGGGTTCTGGATTATTCGCGCCGCTGTTTTCTTATTGGGTTGGAACCTTTACCGTTTCCTTTCCCGCAAGTACTGCCTGGCGCAGGAAAATGCCTATGACAACAGCAATTACACCCGCAACTTTAAGATTTCCGCAGGATTCCTTGTTTTCTTCATCGTTTCCGAGTCGATCATGTCTTGGGACTGGATCATGTCACTCGAGCCGCATTGGTTCAGCACACTTTTCGGTTGGTATGTTTTTGCGAGTTTCTTCGTAAGCGGCATCACTCTGATTTGCATGGTTACTCTCTATATGAAATCACGCGGTTATCTCGAGTTCGTCAACACAAGCCATATCCATGACTTAGCTAAGTACATGTTTGGAATGAGTATTTTCTGGACGTATCTTTGGTTTGCGCAATTTATGCTGATCTGGTATGCGAACATTCCTGAAGAGGTAACTTACTTTGTGACGCGGATCGAACTATACAACCTTCCGTTCTTCGGAGCGCTTGTTTTGAACTTTGTGTTCCCGATCCTGATCCTTATGAATACCGATTTCAAACGCATCACCTGGATATTGGTAATGGCCGGCGCTGTTTTGTTGTTTGGCCACTACATCAATTTCTTCAATATGATAATGCCGGGAACTGTAGGAGCGAACTGGTCTATCGGAATTCCTGAAATCGGAAGCATGCTGTTCTTCCTGGGTCTCTTCCTGATCGTGGTTTTCACCGCAATGACAAAAGCACCATTGTTGGCTAAACGGAATCCGTACATTGAGGAAAGTAAACATTTTCATTATTAATATTTAAAGAAAAGACAATGACAAGTTTGTTGGTAATTATAGTTTTAGTCCTTCTGGCTGTTGCACTTTGGCAGCTGACTAAAATATTTGACTTAACACAAGTTGGTGAAAATGGAAACAATACCCAGGTCGCTACCGATAAAGACAATAACCTGAATGGATATTTGTCTTTTGGATTCCTCGCTTTCATTTACCTGATCACTATTTATTGCATCGTATATTTTGGCGATCTTCCCTTGATGGATAATCCTGCTTCGGTCCATGGCGCTGAAGTCGACCGACTGATGTGGATCACGATGATCCTGATTTTCTTCGTACAAACCGTAACCCAGGCGTTGCTTTATTATTTCAGCTTCAAATACCGCGGAAGAAAAGATCGCAAGGCCCTTTACTTCGCCGATAATGACCGTCTTGAATTCATTTGGTCGGTTATCCCGGCAATTGTTCTTGCGGGGCTTATCTTATACGGGCTCTACGCTTGGACCAACATTATGTTTGTTGACGAAGATGAAGACGTAATGGTTGTGGAGCTTTATGCCAAGCAATTTCAATGGGAAGCGCGCTATGCCGGAAAAGATAACGTTCTTGGAAAAGCCAACGTGCGTTATATCGAAGGAGTGAATACAATGGGAGTTGATCTTGCCGATCCAAATGCGCAAGACGATATCACCGCTACCGAATTGCACATTCCAAAAGGTAAAAAGATTTTGTTCAAACTTCGCTCTCAGGACGTAATCCACTCGGCATACATGCCGCACTTCAGGGCGCAGATGAACGTTATTCCCGGAATGGTGACGCAGTTTGCTTACACTCCGACATTAACAACCGCTGAATTTCGCGAACTTCCTGAAATAGTTGAAAAAGTTGCGCGTATCAACGACATGCGTGCCAAAAGGAACGTTGACCTTGCGGCGAAAGGCGAACCCGGACTAGATCCGTACACATTCGATTTCTTTGTTGCTTGCAACAAGATCTGTGGTGCATCGCATTACAATATGCAAATGAAACTGGTTGTGGATACTCCGGAAGATTTTGCAAAATGGCTCGCTACGAACCAAACATTGGTGCAACGCAAGAAAGATGAAAATGCGCAGGCGAAACAAGACAATGTTGCGCCGAATACCAAAACTCCCGATTCTACTGAAATTGCCAAGGCTGTGCCGGCAACTTCACCGGTAGCGGCAAGATAATAAATTCAGAAATTTAAAGCATAACCTATATGTCAGCAGTAGCTCACAATCACGATCTGGACCACGCACACGACGGACACGATCACGAACACCACCATAAGGATACTTTTATTACCAAATATATCTTCAGCATCGATCACAAGATGATCGCTAAGCAATACCTGATCACGGGTATTATTATGGGAGTAATCGGTGTCGGGATGTCGATGCTATTCAGGATGCAGCTCGCATGGCCTGAACAATCCTTCAAGATTTTTAATGTACTTCTTGGAGACAAGTTTGCTCCAAACGGAGTCATGGCCAATGATATTTATCTCGCCATTGTTACCATTCACGGTACCATCATGGTTTTCTTCGTATTGACCGCCGGACTTTCCGGAACCTTCAGTAACCTGCTTATTCCGCTTCAGATCGGAGCGCGGGATATGGCTTCAGGATTCCTGAACATGGTGTCATACTGGTTGTTCTTCACCTCGAGCGTAATCATGATTTCGTCTCTTTTTGTGGAATCAGGACCTGCATCTGCCGGGTGGACAATCTATCCGCCGTTGAGCGCACTACCGCAGGCGATTCCAGGTTCGGGCGCAGGTATGACGCTTTGGCTGGTTTCGATGGCGGTATTCATCGCATCGTCGCTTCTTGGCTCACTTAACTATGTCGTAACAGTTATCAACCTTCGCACAAAGGGAATGTCGATGACACGTCTTCCGCTTACTGTTTGGGCTTTCTTCATCACCGCGTTGATCGGTATCCTTTCGTTCCCGGTACTTCTTTCTGCTGCATTGCTGTTGCTGATGGACCGGAGCTTTGGTACCTCATTTTTCCTTTCCGACATTTATATTGCGGGTGAAGTCCTCCATTATCAAGGCGGATCGCCGGTATTGTTCGAGCACCTTTTCTGGTTCCTCGGCCACCCGGAAGTTTACATTGTTATCCTGCCTGCAATGGGATTGGTTTCTGAAATCATGGCAACCAATTCGCGTAAGCCGATCTTCGGTTACCGCGCGATGATTATGTCAATTCTGGCAATTGCTTTCCTTTCAACTATTGTTTGGGGCCACCACATGTTCATCTCCGGAATGAACCCGTTCCTAGGATCGGTGTTTACCTTTACTACGTTGCTTATTGCGATTCCGTCGGCGGTAAAAGCCTTCAACTGGATCACAACGCTTTGGAAAGGAAACCTGCAGATGAATACCGGAATGCTGTTCTCAATCGGTTTCGTGTCGACATTCATCACTGGAGGTTTGACCGGAATTATTTTGGGAGACAGTACGCTTGACATCAACGTTCACGATACATATTTCGTTGTGGCACACTTCCACCTCGTAATGGGTATCTCAGCACTTTACGGAATGTTCGCCGGAATCTATCACTGGTATCCGAAAATGTTCGGACGCATGTTGAACAAGAATCTCGGTTACGTGCATTTCTGGGTAACATCAATCTGTGCTTACGGCGTTTTCTTCCCAATGCACTTCATTGGAATGGCCGGACTCCCAAGAAGGTATTACACCAATACGAACTTCCCATTGTTCGACGACCTGCAGAATGTCAACGTACTGATAACTGTATTTGCACTAATCGGAGGAGCGTTCCAGTTAGTATTCCTTTACAATTTCTTCAGCAGTATTTTCTACGGAAAACGTACGGTGCAAAACCCTTGGCGTTCAAATACGCTTGAGTGGACTGCACCAATCGAACACATCCACGGTAACTGGCCTGGTGAAATACCACACGTACACCGTTGGCCTTATGACTACAGCAAGCCTGGACATGAAGAGGATTTTGTTCCTCAAAACGTCCCGCTGAAAGAAGGTGAAGAAATCATGCACCACTAAAATTTTAAAGCCTTTCCATCTGGAAGGGCTTTTTTTTCTTAAATTTCTTGTTTAAATCCCGTCTTATGAAAAGGGAATATACCAACGGTGAAGTCACCATTGTCTGGCAGCCGCATCTTTGCATTCATTCCGGAATATGTGCCCACGGACTTCCGGGAGTATTTCGCCCAAAGGAAAAGCCATGGGTCACAATCGGATCAACCACGAGCGAAGCTATCATAAGCCAAGTCAGTAAATGTCCTTCAGGAGCCTTAACAACTTATATTAATCCTAAACCAGAGAGCATGCCCCAACAAGTGAAAATGAATGAAGATACACAGCGTTTTGAACTAAACATTGACGGAGAAACTGCGGTAATTGAATACAAGGAAAAAAACGGAATTATCTATCTCAATCATACCGAAGTACCGTCAAGCCTCGGTGGAAAAGGTGTCGGAAAAAAAATTGTTGAAGGCACCCTGAACCTTCTTCGCGACAAAGGAATTAAGGTTGCGCCGCTTTGCTCTTTTGTTGCCGCATACATCGCCCGCCATCCGGAATATCAGGATATGGTCGCGCCCGGTTTTTGACGGCGTTAAAATCGGACGGCATTTTACAATTTGGCTATCTTTGCCCCATGAATGAGAATCTAGATCCGACAAACAACCGCTTTAATCCCGAGGAACTCGATATCGAGAGAAAACTCAGGCCCCTTTCCTTCGACGATTTTGCCGGCCAGGACCAGATTCTTGAGAACCTGAAAGTATTCGTTGCGGCCGCAAATCAACGTGCCGAAGCGCTCGATCATGCGCTGTTCCACGGTCCGCCCGGACTCGGAAAAACCACACTCGCAAACATATTGGCCAATGAGCTCGGCGTCAACATCCGGATCACTTCCGGACCCGTTCTCGACAAACCCGGCGACCTCGCAGGCCTGCTCACGAATCTCGAAGAGCGTGATGTCCTGTTTATCGACGAAATCCACCGACTGAGCCCGGTCGTCGAAGAATACCTGTATTCGGCCATGGAAGATTTCAAGATCGACATCATGATTGAATCCGGCCCCAACGCACGATCGGTACAAATATCGCTCAACCCGTTCACGCTTGTCGGCGCAACAACCCGCTCGGGCTTGCTCACGGCACCAATGCGTGCGCGTTTTGGAATCCAAAGCCGACTCGAATATTACAACACCGAACTCCTGACCACGATAGTTGAACGCAGCGCCGAGATCATGAAAACGCCGATCACGTTGGATGCCGCTATAGAAATTGCAGGCAGAAGCCGCGGAACTCCACGGATCGCCAATGCACTGCTCAGACGCGTACGCGATTTTGCCCAGATTAAAGGCAACGGGAAAATAGATATCGAAATCGCACGTTATTCGCTCAAAGCATTAAATGTGGATGCGCACGGACTCGACGAAATGGACAACAAAATCCTCACGGTCATCATCGACAAATTCAAAGGCGGCCCCGTAGGCCTTTCAACATTGGCAACCGCCGTCTCCGAAAGCAGCGAAACGATTGAAGAAGTTTACGAGCCGTTCCTGATCCAGGAAGGTTTTATCATGCGAACACCTCGCGGCCGCGAAGTCACCGAAAAAGCGTACCGTCATTTGGGAAAAGTCCGTACGAACATTCAAGGCGGATTGTTTTAGGGCGTTCCCTTCGGTCGCGCTTTCCGCTATATCTTTTTTGCCGCATCCGCTTCGCTTCGCGCCAAAAAAGGATGCCGCTTCAATCGCTAACGCGACCTTTATCTGATCATGGACAATAAGTCAACATATTCCGCATTCATCAAATCCGAAGCAAAACGTCTCGGGTTTATGTCGTGCGGCATATCGAAGGCAGGTTTTCTTGAAGATGAAGCGCCGCGCCTCGAACGCTGGCTCAACAACGACATGCATGGCCAGATGTCCTATATGGAAAATCATTTCGACAAACGCCTCGACCCCACATTGCTCGTCGACGGCGCCAAAAGCGTGATATCGCTGCTGCTAAATTACTATCCGCGGGAACTTCAACCTGAAAACACCTATAAAATATCAAAATACGCCTACGGACAAGATTACCATTTTGTCATTAAGGACCGGCTCAAGGAACTCCTTCATTCGATACAATCGGAAATTGGCGACGTTGGCGGCCGCGCGTTCGTTGATTCGGCGCCGGTGCTTGATCGCGCGTGGGCAGCCAAAGCCGGACTGGGCTGGATCGGTAAAAATTCAAATCTCATCACGCAAAAAGCAGGATCGTTCTACTTCATATGCGAACTGATCGTCGATCTTGAACTTGACTACGACAATGCCGCAACCGACCATTGCGGAACTTGCACTGCCTGCATGGATGCCTGCCCAACCGAGGCCATCGCCACGCCCTATGTCGTCGACGGCAGCAAATGCATTTCGTACTTCACGATCGAGCTCAAGGAAAATATTCCGGCAGATGTCAAAGGTAAATTTTCCGATTGGGCTTTCGGCTGCGACATATGCCAGGACGTTTGCCCATGGAACCGCTTTTCCAAAGCACATAACGAACCGCTTTTTAACGCATCACCCGAAATGTTTTCGTTTACAAAAAAGGACTGGGAAGAAATTACCGAAGATACTTTTCGCAAGGTTTTCAGGAATTCAGCAGTAAAAAGAGCCAAATTCGACGGCCTGCGCCGGAACATTTCATTTATTCAAGATTAGCGGGCATTTCTTTCGATTTTAACTGTAGTCGTTTACCTTTGTAAGTCGAAGCAAATTCAAAATGAAGAACTACAGTAAAAGACGCGAAGCGCTGCTTTATCACGCCAAGCCTTCGCCGGGTAAGATTAAAGTCGTCCCAACAAAAAAATACGCCACACAACGCGACCTTTCATTGGCATACTCTCCGGGAGTTGCCGAGCCCTGCCTCGAAATAGCCAAGGAAGTCAATAATGTTTATAAATATACCGCAAAAGGAAACCTGGTTGCGGTCATCACCAACGGAACCGCCGTGCTCGGGCTCGGCGATATCGGTCCGGAAGCTTCCAAACCGGTCATGGAGGGAAAGGCTTTGCTATTTAAGATCTTCGCCGATATTGACGTTTTTGACATTGAGATTGGCACCAAAAATATTGACGAATTCATCGCGACCGTCAAAAACATTTCACCCACTTTTGGCGGAATAAACCTCGAAGACATCAAAGCGCCTGAATCGTTCGAAATTGAGCGCCGTCTTGTTGAAGAGCTTAATATTCCGGTTATGCACGACGACCAGCACGGCACCGCGATAATTTCTTCGGCAGCATTGCTCAACGCACTCGAGCTCGCCGGGAAAAAAATCGGAGACGTGAAGATCGTCGTATCAGGAGCCGGTTCAGCGGCTTTGGCATGCACGAACCTCTATATAATGCTCGGCGTCGACCCGAAGAAAATTATAATGTTCGATAAAGACGGTGTGCTTTCGTCCGAGCGTTCAGACCTTTCCGCAACCCAAAAACAATATGCCTATGCGACTCCGGGAATTTCGCTCGGAGAAGCTCTTAAAGGCGCCGACGTTTTTCTTGGCTTGTCGGCAGGAAACCTGATGTCGGCCGAAATGCTGATGGGAATGGCTGACAACCCGATCGTTTTCGCAATGGCAAATCCAATTCCGGAGATCGATTACGACATCGCTATTGCTGCCCGGAAAGACATCATCATGGCGACGGGCCGTTCCGACCATCCGAATCAGGTGAATAACGTACTTGGATTTCCCTACATCTTTCGGGGTGCGCTCGACGTTCGGGCGACAAAAATCAACGAGTCAATGAAAATGGCGGCTGTAAAGGCGCTTGCCGCACTCGCCAAGGAAACCGTTCCCGAACAGGTGAATATTGCGTATGGCGAAACCAAGCTGGTATTCGGGCGCGACTATATCATCCCAAAACCCTTCGACCCGCGATTGATCACAATGGTCGCGCCTGCTGTCGCAAAAGCCGCGATGGAAAGCGGTGTTGCCCTACAGCCGATCAGCGACTGGAACGCATACGAAGAGGAACTGCTTGAGCGATTGGGTTCCGATAATAAAATGGTTCGGTTGCTTACCAACCGCGCCAAAACCGATCCGAAACGCGTCGTATTTGCCGAAGCGGATCATCTCGACGTTTTAAAAGCCGCGCAAATCGTTCTTGAAGAAGGAATCGCAGTTCCGATATTGCTCGGAAACCGTGAAACCATTCTTGAGCTCAAGGAAGAACTGGGCTTCGACAATGAAGTTATGATAATCGATCCCAAAACGGCAATCGAAGACGAACGCCGCAACCGGTACGCCAATACTTTCTGGAAGGCTCGCCAACGACGCGGAATACAGTTGATCGATGCACAAAAATGGATGCGTGAACGCAATTATTTCGCTGCAATGATGGTCAATGAAGGCGAAGCAGACGCAGTTGTGTCGGGTTATTCGCGAAGTTATCCCACGGTTGTAAAGCCGATGATGCAGCTCATTGGAAAAGCTCCGGGAATTTCATTGATCGCCACAACCAATATGATGATGACCAATCGCGGGCCGATGTTTCTTTCGGATACCGCGATAAATCCGAATCCGACTTCAGACGATCTTGCCAAGATCGCGCTTATGACGGCAAAGACGGTTCGAATGTTTGGAATCGAACCGGTGATCGCTATGGTTTCGTATTCCAATTTTGGCTCATCCAACCAGGAAGGCACCAATTTCGTCAGCCGCGCTGTTGCCTATCTGCACAAATATTATCCGGACCTGATCGTTGATGGCGAGCTTCAGGCCGACTTTGCGCTGAACCCCGAAATGCTCACCAACAGGTTTCCGTTTTCAAAATTGGCGGGCAAAAAAGTCAACACGCTGATTTTCCCCAATCTCGACTCGGCGAACATTACCTACAAAATGCTCAAGGAACTGTATAAAGTGGAATCGATCGGGCCGATAATGATGGGAATGGACAAGCCGGTGCACATTTTCCAGCTTGGCGCGAGGGTCGAGGAGATGGTCAATATGGTAGCCGTTGCAGTTGTCGATGCGCAGGAAAAAGAGAAACGCCGCAAGCGGTGGGAAGAAGGGAAATTGTCGCCTTCAAACGGTTAATTGCACTTAAAGTTTTTTGTTATATTTGGCTGATTACAAATCATAGATGATAGCACATTTACAGGGCCGACTGGTTGAAAAAACACCTACTGAAGTCATCATTGACTGCGGCGGCGTCGGATATCATGTAAACATTTCCCTTCATACTTTTTCGCTGCTCCCCGAATCGGAAAACATCAGGCTTTTCACACACCTTTTAATCCGTGAAGACGAGCACATACTTTACGGTTTTATGGAGCGCTCCGAAAGGGAATTGTTTCGCCTGCTAATTTCGGTTTCAGGAATCGGTGCAGGCATTGCAAGAACTATGTTATCTTCGCTTGAGCCGCGGCAAATCATCGGTGCGCTAGCCAGCGGAAATCTCCCTGTCATCCAATCGATTAAAGGGATTGGAAGCAAAACAGCGCAAAGGGCAATTCTGGATCTGAGGGACAAAGTGTTAAAAATAGGTTCGCTTGATGAAGTTTCGCTGATGAGCAGCAATACAAATAAAGACGAGGCGTTATCTGCTTTGGAGGTGCTGGGCTTTAACAAAAAGTTGGCGGAAAAATCCGTCGAAAAAATTGTGAAGGAAAACCCGGAAGCAACCGTTGAATCAATCATAAAACTAGCCTTAAAAAATTTATAATACTTGAAAACAGTTTACCACAAAATAGTCGGCATGCCTAAATATGGCCTGTTTTTGCTGTTGCTATTATTTTCTTACAATATTCAGGCTCAGGTTGATGAGGAAGAACAGGATTCTACTGCGACGGGTTATTCCACAGGACAGGTTCAAATGGCAAATCCGCCAAGCATTCTCGAGGCTTATACTTACGATCCCGTTACCAACAGGTACGTTTATACCAATACAGTGGACGGATTTAATATCAATTATCCAATAATTCTCACTCCGGACGAATACCATGAGTTGATGTTGCGCGAGTCGATGCGTAAGTATTTCAAACAGAAATCAGACGCAATTGACGGCAAAAAAGAAGGCGCCGAGGAAGCAAAAAAGGATCTGTTGCCACGGTATTATGTGAATTCCGGATTTTTTGAAACGATTTTCGGCGGCAACACGATCGACGTCAAGCCAACCGGGTCAGTCGAAATGGATCTTGGCGTACGTTATACCAAACAAGACAATCCGTCGCTGTCGCCGCGAAACCGTTCCAGCACGACTTTCGATTTCGACCAGCGAATCAGCATGAGCCTCATGGGAAAGGTCGGTACGCGATTGTCGGTCAACGTAAATTACGACACCGAATCGACCTTTGCATTCCAGAACCTCATAAAGCTTGAATACACGCCTACCGAAGACGATATCGTCCAGAAGATCGAAGTCGGAAATGTCAGCCTTCCGCTCAACAGCTCGCTTATTCGCGGCGCCCAAAGCCTTTTCGGTGTAAAGGCGCAACTCCAGTTTGGAAAGACAACAGTAACCGGAGTCTTTTCGGAACAAAAAAGCCAAACGCGGTCAGTAACAGCGCAAGGCGGCGGTACAGTGCAGGATTTTGAGTTGTACGGACTCGACTATGATTCTGACCGGCACTTTTTTCTTTCACAATATTTCCGGAGCAGGTACGACGAATCGCTTCGAAATTACCCGCTGATCGACAGCCGCGTGCAGATCACCCGAATTGAAGTCTGGGTTACCAACCGCCAGAATCGCGTCAACACGACCAACAACAACCTTCGCAACATTATCGCTTTGCAGGATCTGGGAGAAACCCAACTGACTAACTATTCCGATCCAGTTGTTGTGCTGAACCCGCCGCCGGCCGGCTTTTTTAATATTGTACAGCCGCCGAATGCGAGCGAAGCGCCACGTGATTTTGACCTTCCAACCGACAACGAGAACAACGATTTTAACCCGGAGCAAATCGGACAGCCGGGAAGCTTGCTCAACAACAACATTCGGGAAATTGTAACTGCATCCGCTGGATTCAACACAATTACCGCAAGTGAAGGCCAGGATTACGCGAAGCTTGAAAATGCAAGAAAACTTTCAGCAAACGAATTTACCTTTAATCCACAGCTTGGATATATTTCATTACAACAAAAACTAGCAAACGATGAAGTGCTTGCCGTAGCGTACCAATATACGATTGGTGATAAAGTATATCAGGTCGGAGAATTCGGGACCGATGGAGTCGACGCCACCACTACCGGGCCAACCGATCCAAATACCAACCAACCGACAACCGTCAGCACCCAAAGCCTGATCCTCAAAATGCTTAAGAGCAACCTGACGAACGTCAATAACCCGGTTTGGAACCTCATGATGAAGAACATCTACCAGATTCCGGGCGCTTTCCAGCTTGAGCAGGAAGATTTCAGGTTCAATATTCTTTATACCGACCCTTCGCCGTTAAATTACATCACCCCGGTTGCAGGAACCCCATTCCCTGCAAACCCTCCGGTTGCCGAGACGCCGCTACTCAAAGTATTCAACCTCGATCGCCTGAACTACAACAACGACCCGCAAACCGGCGGCGATGGTTTTTTTGTCTTCATTCCCGGACTTACCGTCCATTCGCAGAATGGACGCCTGATTTTTACGACTGTTGAACCTTTTGGTCGCACGTTGTTTGAAAAGCTTCGGCTCACTCCCGGCGAGGATTACAACAACAACGTTTACAACCCGAACCAGTCGAAATACGTTTTCCGCAGCATGTATCGCACGACGCAGGCAGCGGCTTTGCAGGAAAGCGATAAGAATAAATTCCAACTCAAAGGCCGATTCAAATCGACCGGTGGCGATGGAATTCCGATTGGCGCTTTCAATGTTCCGCGTGGATCGGTAGTGGTTACCGCCGGCGGGCGCGTACTCGTGGAAGGTGTCGACTATAGCGTAAACTATCAGCTTGGCCGCGTGCAGATTCTCGATCCGTCGCTTCAGGCATCGAACACGCCAATCGAGGTTTCGGTAGAAAATAATTCCGTGTTTGGACAGCAAACGCGGCGCTTCATGGGAATTAATGTAGAACACAAATTCTCAGATAAATTCCTGGTTGGTGCAACTTTCCTGAAAATGACCGAAAGGCCGTTCACACAGAAATCGAACTACGGACAGGAATCGGTGAACAACAGCATCTTTGGCGTGAATGCAAATTATTCAACCGAAGTTCCGTTCCTGACCCGAATGGTGAACAAGCTTCCGAATATCGATACCGATGTTCCTTCGAACATATCGCTTCGTGGCGAGTTCGCGTTCCTGAAACCCGATACTCCGAAGGCCGATAAATTTGAGGGCGAATCGACTGTTTATGTTGACGATTTTGAAGGATCGCAGACAACGATCGACCTGCGTTCACCATTCTCATGGAGCCTTTCCAGCGTTCCGGTTTGGGATGCAACGCAAAGCGCAGGCGATTACTCCGATTTTGGCGCTGCGCTGAACGGGCTCGATTACGGATTTAAGCGCGCGAAACTTTCGTGGTACAGCATTGACCCGATATTTTATGCGGATACTCCGGGCGGACTTTCACCGCAGGACATCGGCTATAACACGACGCGTCGAATCTACAGCGAAGAATTGTATCCGGTAACCGATATTGCTCCGGGGCAATCGCAGGTAATCAATACGCTCGACCTTACGTATTATCCAACAGAACGCGGTCCGTTTAACTACAATCCTGCAGTTGCCGGCGGTACCGAATTCACTCCCGCGGCTGCGCAGGAGAATTTTGGCGGGATCATGCGTGCTATCAACTCCACCAACTTTGAACAGGCCAACGTTGAATACATCCAGTTTTGGCTTCTTGATCCATACGTAGATACCACGAACCCGAGCGCGCCGCCAATTACAAACACCGGAAAAATTTTCTTCGACCTCGGACAAATTTCCGAAGACGTGCTGAAAGATGGGCGCAAGCAGTTTGAAAACGGGCTTGGGCCGGGAGAAATTCTCGTTTCACCACAACCAATTTGGGGTAACGTTCCGGCATCTCAATCGCTGATCTATGCTTTCGACACCGATGCGAACAATCGTTCAAATCAGGATATCGGTCTCGACGGTCTGAAAGATGCCGAGGAAGGCGCAAAATTCCCTGCCTTTGCCGGCGAGGAAGATCCATCGCAGGACAATTACAAGTATTTCCTTAGCGCCGACGGTTCTGTTATTGAGCGGTACCGTAGGTATAATGGCACCGAGGGCAACTCTCCTGTAGATGTTGGCTCAAACGATCGCGGCGCGACGACGGTTCCGGATGTGGAAGACATCAACAGGGACAATACAATGAACACCATCAACGCCTATTTCGAATACGGAATTAACCTTCGCCCGAATATCCAGAAAGGCGATCCCGATCAGCCGTATGTTGCCGATATCATGGAAACGCAGGCGACAAATCTTCCAAATGGCGCTGCCGGTCCGGTAACTGCCCGTTGGATCCAGTACAAAATTCCAATTGCCGATGTTCAGAACACAATTGGCGGAATTGCCGATTTCAGGACAATCAATTTCATGCGGATTTTCATGACCGGTTTCAGCGACGATATCACGGTGCGTTTTGGAGCGCTCGATCTGGTTCGCGGTGAATGGAGAAGATATGTGAACACACTTGACCAAAACGATACCGACCCGACTGACGACAACACGGGCTTCGATGTTCAATCGGTAAACATCCAGGAAAACGGAAACCGCGTGCCGATTCATTACGTTTCACCACCGGGTGTGGTTCGCGAAGAAGTTTCTGCCGGAAATTCGATCATCCAGCAGAACGAGCAATCACTCTCGCTTCGCGCAACCGGCGAAGGCCTTGAACCAAACGACTCGCGGGCAGTGTTTAAAAACGTCAGTGTCGATATGCGCCAGTTCAAGAAACTGAAAATGTTCCTTCACGCTGAAGCCATCGCCGGCGATCTTCCGTTGCAGGATGATGAAATGGTTGGTTTTATCCGGTTTGGTAACGACTTTACGCAGAACTTCTACGAAGTCGAGATTCCATTAAAAACTACTGCATTCGGCGCTTTGTCTGAAGAAGAAATATGGCCGGATGCAAACGAAATCGACCTTTCGCTCGACTTGCTGACCAAACTGAAGATTTTGTCGAACGGTCCAAACTCGCCCATCGAAGATATCAACGGAATAAAATATGTCAACGAAGGCGAACTTGATCCATCCCATGCGGGACGGCCAAACGAGCTGCGACTTGGTATCCGCGGTAACCCGAATTTTGGATTGGTACGTACGCTGATGGTCGGTATAAAAAACAATACCCAGAACCCGCTGATTCCTTCCGACGTTTCATTGACGCCGCGGGATATTACCGGTGAAGTCTGGTTCAACGAGCTCAGGCTTTCCGATATGGACAATAAAGGTGGTTGGGCAACTGTGGTCAACCTCGACTCGAATGTGGCTGATTTTGCTACGGTTTCCGCTACCGGAAGAATGAGCACGATCGGATTTGGCTCGCTTGAAGAAGGCCCGAATGAACGCAGCCGTGAAGATGTGAAACAATATAATATCGTCACTAATTTCAGCCTTGGAAAATTGCTCCCGAAGAAATGGGGACTCAACATTCCGTTCAACTATGCGGTTGGCGAAGAAATCATCACGCCGGAATATGATCCGTTCAATCAGGACATCAGGCTTGATCAACTGCTGGACAATACGGTGAGTTCTGCCGAGCGCGACAACATCCGCGAACGCGCAATTGATTACACCAAACGCACCAGCATCAACTTTATCGGTGTGAGGAAAGAAAGGGCGCCGCAGCAAAAACCGCACGTTTACGATCCGGAAAACCTGACGCTTTCGTACTCTTACAACGAAACGGAACGCCATGATTTTGAGATTGAAGATTATAAAGACCAACAGGTAAACACAACGGTGGATTACGCCTATACTTTCCAGCCGAAGCCAATCGAGCCGTTCAAGAAGACGAAGTTCATGAAGAAAAGCAGTTATTGGAAGCTGCTGAGCGATTTTAATTTCAATTACCTTCCGTCGAATATCTCATTCAACACCAACATCCTGCGGCAGTACAACAGACAGCAGTTCCGCCAGATTGATGTCGAAGGAATTGGGATCGACCCGCTTTACAGGCGAAACTTCCTGTTCAATTATCAATACGGATTCAACTACAACCTGACCAAGTCGCTCAAGCTGAGCTATACGGTTTCGACGAGCAATATTGTCCGAAATTACATCGATGACAACAACGTTCCTGACAACAGCGTCACGATTTGGGATGATTATTTTGAGGTCGGCGATCCTAACCAGCGCAATCAACAACTCGTACTGAATTACGAACTGCCGATCAATAAGATTCCGTTTTTGAGTTTCGTGAAGGCCAATTACACTTACACAGGCGATTACAACTGGCAGCGTGCATCGTTGTCGCTCGCGAGTGTGGAATCGGATGGCATTTATTACAACCTTGGAAACACCATTCAGAATGCCGCGTCGCACAGGCTGAACACAGCTCTGAACATGGATGCGTTTTACAAGTACATCGGCCTGAATAAGATAAAAGCAGCGCCGGCAAAACCTGCAGCGGCGCCGAAACCGGGCGAAAAGATCGTGAACACCGCACAGCCGCAGGCAAAAACAGGCAACTTGTTTGTCAATGGACTTGTGGGCGTTTTGACGAGTGTCAAGAATATACAAATTAATTATACCGAAAACAGGGGAACGGTTCTTCCGGGATACTTGCCGGGAATCGGATTTTTGGGAACTTCCAAGCCGTCGGTCGGATTTGTTCTCGGTTCGCAGGACGATATACGGTATGAAGCCGCGAAGAACGGATGGCTGACCACTTATCCTGAATTCAACCAAAACTTCACTCAGGTCACAAACAAGCTTTTGAACGTTACTGCCAATATGGATCTGTTTCCGGACTTCAAGATCGATCTCACCGCGGATCGGGCGTATTCGGAAAATTTCTCTGAGCAATACGATGTTACCGATGGCAATTACAACTCGCGTTCGCCATACACTTTTGGAAACTTCTCGATTTCAACAGTGATGTTAAAAACCGCTTTCCGCGCCAGCGATGAGAATGGATCGTCTGCGTTCAGTGATTTCCGCGGAAACAGGATCATCATCGCCGACAGGCTGGCGGAGAGCTATTACGGTTCGAATTCTTTCCCTCGCGATGCTGAAGGTTATCCGATAGGCTTTGGCAAAAACAGCCAGGCAGTTCTGTTGCCGTCTTTCCTTGCGGCATACACCGGAACCGGATTGTTCAACTCGGCAACCGGCGAAGCGGCAAAAGATGTGTCGCTGGGCGCTTTCCGGAATTTCCCGATTCCGAACTGGACGGTGAAGTACAGCGGACTGATGCGCTACAAGTTCTTTAAGGATAATTTCAAGCGATTCTCATTCCAGCACGGATACAGAGCTTCGTATACGTTGAATTCCTTCCGGTCGAACTTCGAATACGATCTTAATCCGAACGGAACCGATGCCAGTGGAAACTTCAATAACAAGCTGATCATTTCGAACATCAACCTTGTTGAACAGTTCAACCCGCTGATCCGCGTTGATTTTGAAATGAAGAATTCGATAAAAATCCTCGCCGAAATGAAAAAAGACCGTGCACTTTCGATGAGTTTCGACAATAATTTGCTTACCGAGGTAAAAGGCGTCGAATACGGAATCGGTCTTGGATATCGCTTTAAAGATGTTATCATTTCTTCAAGGCTCGCCGATAATCCAATGGGAATCATCAAGAGCGACATCAACATTAAAGTCGATCTTTCGTACCGGAACAACCAAACCATTGTGCGTTACCTCGATTATGAGAACAACCAGCTTGCGGGTGGACAGAATATCTGGTCGGCTAAGCTCACAGCGGATTATGCTTTCAGCAAGAATTTGACGGCGATTTTCTATTACGATCACTCGTTCTCGAAAGCGGTCATTTCCACCTCATTCCCGATGACAAATATCCGGTCGGGATTCACGTTGCGGTATAATTTCGGAAACTAATTGCAAAAACGTTTTCGGATAACCGCAGTAAGATTTAAATTTGCGTCACTAATTAACAAACCATGAACATACCTTCACACCTGAAATACACCAAAGACCACGAATGGGTTAGCCTTGACGGCGAAATCGCAACAGTTGGAATTACGGATTTTGCCCAGAAAGAACTTGGCGATATCGTTTATGTTGAAGTGGAAACGCTTGATCAGACACTTGACAAAGAGGAAGTGTTTGGAACCGTTGAAGCTGTAAAGACAGTTTCCGACCTTTTCCTTCCTTTGGCGGGCGAAATCGTTGAATTCAATGAAGACCTTGAGCGCAACCCGGAAACCGTAAACAGCGATCCGTATGGAAAGGGCTGGATGATCAAGATAAAAGTGTCCGATGCTGCTGACTTTGATTCGTTACTTTCCGATGTCGACTACAAGGCGCTCATTGGCGGGTAACCGGATTTTTCTGGTGATCGCACTGTCCTGGACGGCGCTGATCACATTCCTGTGTCTTGTCAACTCGCAGGCGCTGCCCGGAATTGAGGTGGAAAATGTCGACAAATGGGTCCACGGCTCATTGTATTTTTTCTTTACGCTTTTCTGGTTCTTTTTTTTCAGGACACAATTGGCCGAGCTGGAGCTGTTCCGCATATTGCAGTTCGTATTTCTGATTTCGGGATTGTTCGGCGTAATGATCGAGCTTGCGCAAGAGTTCTTTACCACGACACGCCAAGCCGATATCGACGACGTTTTTGCCAACATGACCGGATCGCTGATCGCCGTGCTAATGCTGTATGTTATCGACAAGTTTCGCCAGTCGCGGCAACTTCCCGGATAAACAAAAAAATAGTCCTGCTTCGGCGGGATTTATTTATTTTTATGGATATAATACAATGAAAATGGACATTCGGCAATACCTTGATTCGACTTATCTGAAAACGCCGGAGCAGGCGGGACTTTCACCTAAAGACAACCTGCAGATGGTTCGCAGCCTGGTAGAGGAAGCGATCGCCGAACGGTTCAAGCTTGTGATGATCCGTCCCGACCATGTAGCTTTTGCGAAAAAGCTGATTGCCGATGCAGATTCGCCCGTGGCAGTTGGCACCGTGATCGATTTTCCCGATGGAAACGGAAAGCTCGAACACAAGCTTCGTGAAGCCGAACAGGCGATAGCAGATGGCGCTGACGAATTGGATTTTGTATCCGATTATCAAGCTTTCAAAACAGGCGACAAGGAGGCTTTCAAAGAAGAAATACTTCAATGCACAAGACTCGGGCTTTCGCATCTGAAAATTGTCAAATGGATAATTGAAGTCGCTGCGCTCACCAACGAAGAGATTGCGCAAATCAGCGCCTTCATCAAACACATTGTATTCGACCACATCCCGCAGGACCAGCACGAATCGGTTTTTGTGAAATCGTCGACCGGCTTTTTCAAAACGGAAGGAGGAAAGCCAAACGGAGCGACGCGTGAAGCGATTGCCATCATGCTTGAAAACGCTGCGCCATTGCCGGTAAAGGCTGCGGGTGGCGTTCGTTCGTATGAGGAAGCTGTCGAAATGATCAACCTTGGCGTGAAGCGCATCGGAACTTCCTCGGCAAAATCAATTGCCGACGGCGCAGGTTCGGTGGGAAACTATTAAAAATCAAACATGAACAAACTCTACACTTTTTTAATACTTCTTTCTTTCGGATTCGCGAATTCACAGATTGTCTCGGATCAATTTCCGGTTTTTCCCGGTTGCGAATCGACCGCCCCGGCCGAAATGGAAACCTGCTTTAACAATAAGATTCAGGAGTTTGTTTATGCCGGCTTCAAAATGCCCTCGAATGTGCCTTCCGATTTCTCAGGAAGCCTGGTTGTTCTTTTCGAAGTTGATGCGGAAGGAAAATTTAAAGTCCAATATGTAGATTCGCCGATACCCGAACTTGCTGACGAGATTAAGCGCGTTTTCGCGACGCTGCCTAAAATTTCGCCGCCGGCCCATAACGGAAATCCGACTTATGCTAAATATACGTTCCGAATGGCATTTCCGATGCAGTCGGCAACGGCTGTCGCAGTAAAGTCGTCTGATGCAGACCAGAAATCAATTGGTACCAAAAAAGGAAAACCTGATGAGCCGGAATTGAATGAATACGCCGCTGTGAAGTCGGAGCCCTACGACAATCCCGAATTCAAGAGCACGATGAACATTCCGTTTTCGCACAGTTATTATGCGCAATTTGACATGGCGATCAACCAGGTCGGAAGCAACAATCATACGGGTTCAAAACCGCAGACCTATGCCGAAGTATCGAAATACTACGATCTCCAGGGTGAATTCGCGAAGTTGCGGATAAATACGTCGACAAGAATTGCCAATAAGTTGTGGAACGCGAATACGGTTGAATTTCGGGGAGCCGATTACTGGTTTACCTTAAATCCGATCATTGATTTTGAAGTTGGCAAGAGCAGCGACCTTGATCACAGCACCTTTATAAATACCCGCGGACTCCAATTCCGTGGCGGGCTGGGCGAGCAGGTGACGTTTACGACCTCGATTTATGAAAGCCAGGGCCGGTTCGCCGATTACTTTAACGATTATGCCGAGTCGATTGCGCCATCAGGCGGCGGACCTGCAATAATTCCCGGTGTCGGGATTGCGAAGCGTTTTAAAACAGATGCCTACGATTTCCCGCTGGCCGAGGCGAACCTTTCTTACACGCCGTCGAAGTTTTTCAACCTTCAGCTTGGTTACGGACGAAACTTCATCGGCGACGGTTACCGGTCGCTGCTCGAGAGCGATGGTGCGAGTCCGTATCCTTATTTCAAGCTCAACACGACTTTCTGGAAGATAAAGTACACCAACACCTACATGTGGCTTAAAGATGTCAGGCCCGAAGTCACCGAAGACCGTACTTACGAAACAAAATACATGGCCAACCATTACCTGAGCTGGAATGTTTCGAAAAGGATCAACATGGGATTTTTTGAATCGGTGGTTTGGGCGAACACCAACGGACGTGGCTTCGATGCGAATTTCATCAATCCGATAATATTCTACCGCACGGTTGAATTTTCCTCGTCGGCACGGAGTGGAAACGCGCTTTTGGGTGCTACAATGAAGTACAAGGTCAACAATCACATCAACCTATACGGACAATACCTGCTTGACGAATTTTCACTCGAAGACATGAAAGCCGGCAACAAGAGCTGGAAGAACAAATTTGGCTACCAGATTGGCGGAAAGTACTACAATGCCTTTAAAATCGACAACCTTTTGCTACAGGTTGAATACAATCATGTGCGGCCGTATGTTTATGCGCACAGCGACCCGTTGACCAATTATGCACATAACAACCAAAGCATGGGACACCAATGGGGCGGCAATTTCAGCGAGGTGATCGCGATTGCGCGTTATCATCAGGGACGCTACTTTGGCGATGTTAAAGTCACCTATGGCGTACGTGGACTGGATTTTAACAATGGAACGGATAACTTCAACTACGGAAGCAACATTTTCAGGAATTACGATGAAGACCGGCCTTATGATGTTGGCGTAAAAATCGGCCAGGGAAATAAGACGACTGTTTTCATTGCCGATTTGCAGGCGGGATATCTCGTGAATCCGGCGCTTAACCTGAAGTTGTTCGGAAGCTACATTTACCGGAATTTCGATCCAACGCAGGAAACCGCCGAGACTTTCAAGAGAAACACTTCCTGGTTTACGATCGGGTTGCGCTGCGACCTCTTCAACTGGTATTTTGATTATTAATAGGGAAGTTGACAGAAGCAGCAACTCGTTTGCATCGCTGCTGCAGCTTTAGCCCGGATGGAAGCGGCATCCTTTTTTGTACGGGGCGATCAGTCCTCGGTTTGCAGAATGCAAAAAAGATATAGCGGACAGCCGGAACAGCTCCTGAATTTTAACATCAATATTTTCAACTTAGCAAGCGTTAACTCCGAAAAAACGCTCTGTTATTGCTATCTTTGCGGCGATTTTATAATAACATGAAAACCGCTTTGGGCACAGCCGGATACACATTTTCTTTAAAAGCAGCGTTCACTGATTTCAGGGAAATTACCAAGGCAGGTCTTGCTGTCAGCGTTCTGTTTTCTTCAATTGCCGGGTATCTTTTGGGCTTTGACGAATCGCATCCGTTTTCGTGGTCGGTTCTTTTTATGCTGATGATTGGCGGTTATTGCATGGTTGGCGCCTCGAATGCATTCAACCAGGTTATCGAAAAAGACCTCGACGCATTGATGGACCGCACCAAAAACCGACCGGTTCCTTCCGGCAGGATGTCGCCGCGCCAGGCCTTGGCTGTTGCAATACTTTTAACCATTACCGGTTTGGTTTTGCTGTATGCGATCAACCCGAAGACCGCGATGTTTGGCGCGATCTCGATCTTTTTATATGCCTGCGTTTACACTCCGCTCAAAACAATTACGCCGCTTTCGGTGTTTGTAGGAGCGTTTCCCGGGGCGATCCCGTTCATGCTTGGCTGGGTTGCCGCGACAGGTGAGTTCGGAATTGAGGCGGGCACTTTGTTCCTGATCCAGTTTTTCTGGCAGTTTCCACACTTTTGGGCAATTGGGTGGTTCTTGTATGAAGATTATGAGAAGGCGGGATTTTTTATGCTTCCGACAGGAAAGCGCGACAAATCGACTTCGCTGCAAACGATATTATATACGGCTTGGCTGATAATTGCCTCGCTGCTGCCAATGCTGGGCTATACCGGAAAGCTATTCCTCTCGCCGGTTGCCGCGATTTTGGTTTTTGTGCTCGGCCTTTGGATGCTGTCGAATGCGGTGAAGCTGTACAAACAGCGGACATCCAAAGCAGCCAAAAAGCTTATGCTTGCCAGCGTTTCCTATATAACGCTGTTGCAGGTTATTTACATTGTTGATAAATTTTTACGATAGATGAAGACAATTCCAATGACGCCGGAAGAACACAGGGCTCGCACGGCGCGTTCCTACAAGTTGATTTTGGCATTTGCGATGGTAAGCATGACGATGATGTTTGCCGGATTGACAAGCGCTTTTGTGATCAGTAAATCGCGTGCCGACTGGTTGAAGGATTTCGAAATACCACACGCGTTTTTTGGAAGTACCGCTGTGATCATTTGCTGCAGCATTACATTTCACCTGGCGAAAAGGGCGATCAAGAAAGACAATCGGAAACTGGTGACGCAGATGTTGCTGCTGACGCTGGCGCTCGGACTGCTGTTTGTGGCGTTGCAATTTATAGGCTTTAGCCAAATCGTTGCGGCGGGACATTATTTTACCGGAAGCGCGAGCTCGATCACGACGACTTTCCTGTATATTGTTACGATGACGCACCTCGCGCACCTGCTTGGCGGACTCATAGCGCTGCTGGTCATAATTTATAATCATTTTAAACAAAAATACAGCTCCGCTCAACCGCTTGGAATTGAACTCGGTGCGATGTACTGGCACTTTTTGGACTTTTTGTGGATTTACCTGTTTTTATTTTTATATTTCTTCAAATAAGAAAAAAACGTAAATTTGGGAACTTTTTAACCAATTACATTTTATGGAAGCGATTACTGTAAACAGCAACGATAAAATCTGGGGCGGAGGGAACGAGCCGATGGGCGCGCCGTATGGCAAGCTGATGATGTGGTTCTTCATCGTATCGGATGCGCTCACTTTTTCTGGATTTTTGGCGGCTTATGGTTTTTCACGTTTTAAATTCATTGGAACATGGCCATTGGCCGATGAGGTGTTTACACACTTTCCATTCATGCATGGTGTTTCGGCACCGATGTACTATGTTGCCCTGATGACTTTTATCCTGATCTTCTCGTCTGTTACCATGGTTTTGGCAGTAGATGCGGGGCATCAAATGAAGCAAATGAAGGTGGCGTTTTACATGCTTTTGACAATCGTCGGAGGTTTGATATTCGTTGGTTCACAAGCGTGGGAGTGGAAGAACTTCATCCAGGGCGAATACGGTGCAATTGAGACAAAGGGCGGCAGCTTGCTCCAGTTTGTTGACAATACCGGAAAACGGGTTGCCCTCGAGGATTTTGCCGCGATGATTCCCGAAGATCGCGAACAACTGACACGAAGCAAAGGCCTTTGGTTTACTGAGGAAAGTTCATTGCCAACTTATTCAGTTGCGCAAGTTCAGGCAGGATTTAAAGCACATCCCGAGCTATTGATCCGCACCGAAAAAATATATCAGGACACTCCGGAAGACGCTAAGGATCCACGACTTCAACCGGGTTTGAACCGTCACAAACATAAAGAAATCCTCAACAGGACCGAGTCTGAAAAAATGCTCGCCAATGCCCATTATGTGGTTGAAGGCGCCAACCTGAAAAGGAACGAATACGGAAGCAGGCTTTTTGCAGATTTCTTTTTCTTCATCACTGGTTTCCACGGTTTCCACGTATTTTCGGGGGTGATCATCAACATCATCATCTTCTTCAATATCCTGATGGGTACCTATGAGAAGAGACGCAGCTATGAAATGGTTGAGAAAGTTGGTTTGTACTGGCACTTCGTTGACCTTGTTTGGGTATTCGTATTTACCTTCTTCTATCTGGTTTAATTAAAGAAAGTCTGTTATTATGTCACATACATCACACGAACACGTTTCTAATACAAAGAGGATTTGGTTTGTTTTCGGACTTCTGTCTGTTGTAACCACGGTTGAGGTATTTCTGGGTATCACCAAGCCTGATGTGCTTCACATGACAAACATCCTGAGCATGAACCTCCTGAACTGGATCTTCATCATTCTTACGATTGTAAAAGCATACTATATCGTTTGGGCTTTCATGCACATGGAAGGCGAAAGGTCAAGCCTGCGCTGGGCGGTTGTTTCGTCTGTCGTATTCCTGGTACTGTATCTGATCTTCATCCTGCTGGTTGAAGCCGATTATATATATGAGGTTTTTAGGACTTCCACTATTAAATGGAATTTTTAACAAAACATATTAATTCACAAAAGACGGTTTAAGGCCGTCTTTTTTTATTTTTGCACCACCGTTACGCTCTTGCGATGAAAAAGAATATTGTCCTTTTTGTGTTGTTCGTCCTTCCCATTGTGGCGTATCTTTTTTTCGCTTCCGGAATCAACAGCTTCGCCAAACTTCCTGTGGTTACACCTTCTGTTGCCGAGCTTCCCAAATGGCAAAGCCTGAGCGGCGAAAACATTCAACTTACAGGAAAGATCACCATTCTGGGTTTTGGCGGATCCAATCTGATGGCCAATCGCGGCAACCTTTTTAACCTTAACGAAAAGATCTACCGTCGCTATCACGCATTCAAAGACCTGCAGTTTGTAATCGTCTGCCCAATCGGCACCGAAAAGGACGCCAAATACATTCTTGACCAGTTTGCAATGCTTACCGATGTTTCACAATGGAAGTTCGTTTTTGCTCCGGCAAGCGAGATTGAAAGCTTCTACCGCCATTTGAAACTCGCAACACCTCTCGATGAACATGCCGGAACGCCTAATGTGTATATAATCGACAAGGAGCGAAACCTGCGCGGACGCAAAGACGCAAAAGAATACAAGGAAGGATACAGCACCTTCCATCTGTCGGAATTGAGTAACGAGATGCTCGACGATTTTAAAGTTATTTTATACGAATACCGCGCTGCACTCAAGAAAAACCACAACGCGGAAAAAGATTTTACGAAGCATGAAGAATAAATCCTATATCGGAATTTCATTGGTGATCCTCATCTTCGGAATCTGGGCAGTGCCGAAGATCGTGAACCGGATTCGCACCAACGACATCGTTAAGGGAAGTAACCTCGACAATGTAGCTTCAGGTCCAAAAACCGATGCCAAGCTCGTAAAGATCGGGCCTGTGCCAAAGTTTTCGCTCACAGACCAGAATGGCAAAACCATCACGAATGTAGATTACCTGGGAAAAGTTTACCTGGTTGAGTTTTTCTTTACCAGTTGTCCGAGCATCTGCCCAAAGATGAACTCTAACATGCTTACCATCCAAAATACTTTTTTTGGAAACAACAACTTCGGAATTGCATCGATTACGATCGACCCGCAGCACGACACTCCACAAGTGCTTAAAGAACATGCCAACACACTCGGCGTGAAATCAACCAACTGGCATTTCCTGACCGGCGACAAAGACTACATTTATTCGCTTGCCAACAAAGGTTTCAATCTTTATGCTGGCGAGAACAGCAAGGTTAACGGCGGATTTGAGCACAGCGGCCTTTTCGCACTCATCGACAAAGAAGGCAACATTCGCTGTCGCCGTGACGATTACAACAACCCGATCCTGTATTATGACGGACTTGAACCAAAAGGCGTCGAAGCAGTAATGCAGGACATCAAACTTTTGCTGAATGAATAGTGAAAGCGGCACAAAGAAAACAAATCGCTATAGCAAAGCCATCATTGCGGTTTCGATCCTGATTCCGCTGGTAGTCGCCGCTCTTTTTTCGGTCCGATTGAAGGATTTTGGGTTCGATGTGCGTCCACTTACATTCCTGCCGCCGATCTACGCCACCATCAACGGACTAACAGCAGTGATTTTGATAATTGCGGTACGCGCCATTCGAAACGGAAATCGAAAGCTTCACCAAAAGCTGATGACGTCGGCGATTGCACTTTCAGCGTTGTTCCTGATTCTTTACATCGCCTATCACATGACTGCCGAATCAACGCCATACGGCGGAACCGGGGTTCTGCGTTATGTTTACTTTTTCATCCTGATCACGCACATTCTTTTATCGATTGTAATCATTCCGATTGTTTTGGTGACTTACGTTCGCGCGCTTTCAGGCGATTTCGTGAGGCACCGCAAAATTGCGAGGTTCGCGTTTCCGCTTTGGCTTTACGTTGCAATCAGCGGAGTTTTGGTTTATCTGATGATATCACCTTATTATGCTAATTAAGAAATTTTCAGCAGGCAATTCCACGGCAAGAAATTCGATTTTCGGGAATCTTTTGCTTGCGCTGTTTTTCTTCTTTATAACGTCTGTCTCACAGGCACAATGCGCCATGTGCCGCGCTGCGCTTGAAGGCGAAGGCAACAAAGCCACTGCTGAAGCGGTTAACGACGGCATCGTTTACCTGATGATCATTCCGTACGTCTTGGTCGGTGTCATCATCTGGTTCATCTATAAAACCGGAAAGAAGAATTGATTATTTCAGTCCGTCAACCTTTACGCTGACGTCGCCGCTTACCGTAATAAACGCGACGATCGCCTTATTGGTAAGCTGGATTTTCTTAAACTGGATGTCATTGAGATTGCCATTGACAAACACTCCCGGCATCGGAGAATAATTTTTCAGGTATTTCTGCATATTCACTTTGCCTTCGTCCAGGTTGGGCTTGATCGAATACCGGCAACTTTCCTGGATTTTCCTCAAAATATACCCTTCCGCGAGCCAATTGGCTGTCCGCATCAACGCGCTTTTCGTTTCCAGCGCATAATCGAGTTTGTCAAAGTAGATCTCTTTGGTTTGCTCGTTATATTGCGGAAACCCCGAAAGATACACTGTTCCGTTAATGCTTCCTGCAAGATCAAGTGCGATGATCATTCTGCCCTGCTTTTGCCAAAGTGACACATTTTGGACAGTTACCTTGCGGCTTCCCGATTCAAATGTCTGTCCCGCGAAGTTCTGCTTTATAATTCGCGAAGCGTCTTCATAGGTTGAAACAGCAACAACGTTTGCATTGATTTGGTCCGGCATTTTGCTTACGGGCTTCAGGACGACTTTATCGCGGTCAAATTTCGTGGCCGGCTTTTGACCGATCAAAGTTTCCATGTTGCATTTCAGGCCCATCCGAAAATTGATTTCGTCGCCCTTGAATTGGGCATCGGTTGTGTAAAGTTCAAGCGGTACGATCCGCAACCATGTCTGGTATTCCGGGCTCATCTCCATCGGTGCGCAGATCTTTTCAAGCGCATCGAGCACGTTTGGCTTAAAATCCATCGAATTGGAAATGGCATTGTCGATGCTTTTCTCGATTTTGGATCGGAAAAGGCTGATTGTCGGATTGATGAGATAAGTTATGGGCACGCTTTTTCCCAAAACGGTTGTTGTCGGGCTCTCATTCCAGTCGAGCGATTCCAATTTGGTAACCGTATTCATTTTCCAGTTCGACAAATGAGTGTCGCTCACCAGCGTAACATTGCCATTCAGATTGAACTCTCGCGTGTTGTAAAGCGCGACGCCAAGTTTGTCGGTGCCGATTCTGTACCTAACAAATGCCTTTAAGGGAAGTACCGTCCGGATCTTGCCGTTGGTGTTCTTGATCTGGATCGGCGCCAGCTTCCAGATCTTCATTTCGATATCGTCATCGTCAATCTTATTGTCTTCATAGATCAGTCCGGTCAGGAACTTATTTGCCTGGTTCTCCACATCCTTAAGTCGTACTGTCACCGGAAGGTTAATATACGAAACCGCATTTTCATATACCAGCGGCTCTGCATTGTCGGGTTCGGGTTTCATTGCTTCGATTTTTTTGGTCGATGCACATCCGGTTAAAAATAGCGCGCCCAGCAGAGTAAGGATTTTTTTGGTCATTATGTTGTAAATTGGATGCAAATTTAGGAAAATGGCATTGTAACAAATAGTAATCTATTCAGTCTTATCGGCTGGTGATAAAAAATTTTCTGCGCCTAAATTCAACGTCCCATGATCGAAATCCACGACCTCCATAAATCATATAAAACAGGAAACTCGGAGTTGCATGTCCTAAAAGGGATAAATTTTAGCATCGGCGAAGGTGAGTTGGTAGCGATTATGGGCTCGTCGGGTTCTGGTAAATCTACATTGCTCAACATCCTCGGAATCCTCGACGAAGCCGATTCCGGAACTTATCATCTTGACTGCGTCGCGATCAAAAATCTCAACGAAACGGTGGCATCGCGCTATCGGAACAAATTTCTCGGATTTGTGTTCCAGTCTTTTAACCTGATTAATTATAAGAATGCACTCGATAACGTCGCGATGCCGCTTTATTATCAGGGAATTAAGCGCAAACAACGCAACGAGATCGCGATGGATTACCTGAAAAGGGTTGGACTCGAATCACATGCACACCATTTGCCTAGTGAACTTTCGGGCGGACAAAAACAACGCGTTGCAATTGCCCGTGCGCTGGCTTCCAAGCCAAAAGTGTTGCTCGCTGATGAACCAACTGGTGCGCTCGACACGAAAACTTCGTATGAGGTTATGGAGCTGATCCAGGAAATCAACGACGAAGGAAAAACCATCCTGATTGTAACGCACGAACCTGATATTGCTGCCATGTGCAAACGCAATGTCGTCCTGAAAGACGGCGTCATTATAGACGATAAGACAATCACCCAACAACGTGCTGCGAGCTATGTTTAACGTCGAGCGCTGGCAGGAAATATTTGAGGCGATCTCAAAAAATAAACTCCGCACAATTCTGACGGGGATCTCTGTAGCATCCGGAATATTCATTCTTGTAATTTTGCTTGGCGCCGGCAAAGGCTTGCAGAACGGCATCGAAAAACAATTCGAACGCGACGCCGCGGGAATCATTGAGGTTTGGACCGGCGTCACAACCAAGGAATACAAAGGCTTAAACCCGGGAAGGCAGATTCAGCTTCACAATAGCGATTATGATATGTCGCTGCAGAAATTCGGTCCCGGACTTGAGAAAAAAGCCTCCACGTACAACTTCTGGAACGGCAATGTCGCCTACGGAAAGGAAACCGGAAATTACCAATATCGCGGTTGTTATCCCGACTATCAATTTATCGAGAATGCGACGATTACCGAAGGCCGTTTCGTCAACAACAACGATGTTGCGCATTTCGAAAAAGTCGCGGTTATCGGAGGAAAAATCCAAAGTGATTTGTTTAAAGGTGCGAATCCTGTTGGAAAACAAATTACGATCAACACGATTCCGTTTACCATTATCGGCGTTTTTACCGATCCCGCCGGCGAACGTGAAGAGTCGAGGATTTACATTCCCATCTCAACAACCCAAAAGGTTTTCGGGATAGGCGACAAAATCAGCAACCTTTTTTATACTTTGAAGAAGGTCGAAGATTACGACAAAGCTTTGGCCGCTTCAACGCAATTTTCGGAACGGCTGACCGAAATGTTGCGCAGCCGGAACAAAGTGGCGCCGGATGATGAAGGCGCCATCGGAATTCACAATTCGGTTGAGGATGCCAAGCAGTTTTACGACCTGAATCTGTACATCAGGCTGTTCTTCTGGTGGGTCGGAATCTGCACGATCATCGCCGGAGTCGTTGGCGTAAGTAATATTATGCTGATTGTGGTTCGCGAACGTACCAAGGAAATCGGCATCCGAAAAGCTCTTGGCGCTTCACCCTGGTCGATCGTCGGAATGATATTGCACGAATCGATTTTCATTACAACCATTGCCGGATTCACCGGCTTGTTGATGAGCCTTTTGCTGCTTGAAGTCGTTGGCCCGCAAATTAAAAGCGAATACTTTATAAATCCGCAGGTGGATTTCGGGATCGCATTTACAACGTTGATCCTGCTCATCGTTGCGGGAGCGCTTGCCGGCTTCTTTCCGGCTTACCGGGCGGCGCGAATTAAACCGATTGTTGCATTAAGAGACGAATAATATGTTCGACAGGGATAAGTGGAATGAAATACTCGAAGCGCTCAGCGCGAATACCTTCAGGACGATCCTGACGGCGTTTGGCGTATTCTGGGGAATTTTCATTCTTGTGATTTTGCTCGCAGCGGGTAACGGACTCGAAAACGGAGTGAAGCAGGGATTTTCGGGAATCGCCACGAACACCATGTTCATGTGGACGCAACCCACATCAAAGCCTTATAAAGGCCTCGCGCAAGGACGGCAATTCAATTTTAAGAATGCGGATGTTCCGGCGCTAAAGGAAAACTTTCCCGATTTGCTGTACGTTTCGCCGCGAAACCAGCTTGGCGGTTACGAAGGTGCGAACAACGTAACCCGCGGAACACAAACCGGGGCGTATACAATATTGGGTGATTATCCGGAGCTGACCTCGCAGGAATCGATGTCAATCACCAAAGGCCGCTTCATTAACTACGGCGACATAAACGGCAAACGAAAAGTTGCGGTGATCGGCGAGGGCGTTATCAAAGAGCTGTACGGCAAAACCGAAGAGCCGCTCGGAACTTATGTTACGATTAACGGTGTCAATTTCATGATCGTCGGAGTTTATAAATCGAAGAACAACAATCACGGCGACGCGGAATCGGCGCAAAAAAATATTTTTATTCCATTTACGACTTTCCAGCAGGCATTTAACTTTGGCGATACCGTGGGCTGGATGGCATTTACCGCAAAAGATGGCGCATCGATTACCGAACTTAAGCCGGAAATCCTGAAATTTATGCGGTCACGGCACGACATCAGCCCGGATGATGAGCGTGCAGTGGGCAACTTCGACTTGTATGAAGAATTCAGTAAAGTTCAGGGACTTTTCATGATTCTTCGCGTGATCGCGTATTTTGTAGGAACGCTGGTTTTGCTTTCGGGCGTCATCGGAATCTCGAATATCATGTTGATCGTCGTAAAAGAACGAACAAAGGAAATCGGCATCCGGCGTGCGTTGGGAGCAACACCGGGAGCAATCCGCTCGCAAATCCTGACTGAAGCGATTTTCTTAACGATCATCGCCGGAATGGCCGGGATCGCCGTTGCAACCGGAATCCTGTTTGGAATTAACAAGCTACTCGACTCAATGCCAAGCGAAGACCGAATGTTTACCAATCCTGGTGTCGATCTGCCGGTGGTTTTTGTGGCACTGCTGATATTGGTCGGAAGCGGACTCCTGGCAGGGTTCATTCCGGCGCAAATTGCAATCCGCGTTAAACCCGTCGACGCGCTAAGAACCGAATAAATCATCATCAACCATATAAAATGAAAAAAGGAGTTACCATTACCATATTGTTATTTATTGCCATCGTTTTTGTCGGCTCACTTTATTATTTGTACGCGAAAAATCAGGAAGCGCCGGTAACTTATGAAACCGAGATGCCGGAAATTCGGACAATCACCAAGACCACGATCGCGACCGGAAATATTGTTCCCGACGAAGAGGTACTTATCAAGCCGAATATTTCGGGAATTATCGAAGAGATTTACATCGAAGCCGGTGGATTTGTCAAGGCGGGCGACATGATTGCCAAAATCCGCGTGGTGCCAAACGTTTCGAACCTGAACGCCACGCAAAATGAAGTCCGCACCGCAAAAATCAACCTCGATAACCAGCAGAAAGTTTACAATCGCCACAAGACTCTTTTTGACAAAGGCGTGATTTCGGCTAACGATTTCGATGCCGCCGAAGTTGCCTACAAACAGGCGAAACAGAATTACGACGCAACGCGCCAAAGCTACGAGATCGTAAAGACAGGAACCACTGCCGGACTCGGAAGCGCCGCAAATACGTTGATCCGTTCAACGGTAACGGGAATGGTGCTCGATGTTCCGGTGAAAGTCGGAAACCAGGTCATCGAAAGCAACAATTTCAACGAAGGAACTACGATCGCCAGCTTGGCTGATGTGGGCAAAATGATTTTTGTGGGAAAAGTCGACGAGTCGGAAGTCGGCAAAATCAAAGAAAAACTTCCAATCGAAATTACTGTTGGAGCGATCGAAAACAAGAAATTCGACGCGGTCCTTGAATACATTGCGCCGAAAGGAAAAACCGAAAATGGCGCCATCCAATTCGAGATCAAGGGCGCGCTCAAGAACCGCGATACGACTTTCATCCGCGCCGGGCTGAGCGCAAATGCTTCCATCATTCTTGAGAAAGCCGACAACGTGCTTTCAGTCAAGGAAGCCTTGGTACAGTTTGACGACAAGACGCAAAAGCCTTTTGTCGAAGTCGAAACCGCGCCGCAGAAGTTTGAAAAGCGCAACGTTACGCTTGGCGTGAGCGATGGCATCTATGTGGAAATCAAGGACGGCGTCAAGAAAGGCGAAAAGATTAAGGTTTGGAACCTCGGGCTGAAGAAAGACGATGCGCCGAAACAGTAATGCCAATAAAAAATTCCTGATTATTAAAATATATTTAAATTTGCGGATGTTCCGCCCGTCATTTTCAATTATGAAGAAAAAACTCTGCGTTTGCTTACTGCTGCTTTTGGTCGGATCTTTTTCGGCAACTGCCCAGGCGAAAAAATGGACGCTGTCCGAATGTGTCGAATACGCGCTGAAAAACAACATTTCAATCAAACAGAGTGCGCTTGACATCGATCTGGCGCAAATCGACAAAAAAGGCGCACTTGGAAATTACCTTCCATCGATAAACGCGAATGGCTCACATTCGTGGAATATCGGACTTAACCAAAACATCACGACCGGCCTTCTTGAAAATCAGACAACGCAGTTTACATCGGCAAATATCAACGTCGGAGTCAACATCTACAGCGGCTTGCAGACACAAAACCGTATGCGACGCGCAAAAATGGCGTTGATAGCTGCGCAATACCAGCTTTCGAAAATGCAGGATGACGTGTCGCTCAATGTGGCCAATGCTTTTCTTCAGATTCTTTTCAACAAGGAAAACCTGAAGGTGCAACAGCAACAGCTCGCGTTAAATCAGCAGCAATTCCAACGCACACAAGAACTGGTAAATGCAGGGTCAACGCCACGCGGCGATTTAATGGACATGAAAGCGACCGTTGCGGCAAGCGATCTCGCTATAATCAATGCTGAAAATGCGCTGTTGATCTCAAAACTCAGCCTTGCGCAGTTGCTTCAGCTTGACGACTTCCAGAATTTTGATATCGCCGATGAAGATTATACTGCGGAGCAAAGCCAGACGATGCTCGAAACGCCGGAATCAATTTACGACAAGGCAAAGGAAACACGCGTCGAGCTGAAAATTGCACGCGCCAACCTGGACATTGCCGAACGGGACGTGAAAATATCACGCGGCGCATTGCAGCCGACGCTTCAGGGCTTTTATAGCTTCAGTACGCGCGCCGGATATTCCGACCATGTTGTGGGCGTTGTTTCCAATGTTGAAAACCCGACCACGGTAATCGGAACTGTTGAAGGAACAGGTCAAAACGTAATTGCGCCAAATTATTCGCCGGTACTTGGGCCTGCGCTGCCGGTATTCGATCAGTTCGACGAGAACAAAGGGCATTCGTTCGGAATTCAGGTCAGCATACCGATCCTAAATGGTTTCAGCGCATCAAACAATGTCAACCGCTCAAAGGTTGCGCTTGAACGCTATAAAATTGCCTATTCACAAGCCGAACTTGACCTCGAACGCAATGTTTATACGGCATTCACCGATGCAAAAGGTGCCCTCAATGCATACGAATCTGCTTCGGCCGCACTGGAAGCGAGGCAAAGCGCCTTTAACTACGCAAAGGAAAAATACGATGTCGGAATCATGAATGCATTTGATTTCAATCAGGCGCAGACGTTGCTGTCAACCGCGCAATCGGATTTACTCCGCGCGAAATACGATTATATTTTCAGGGTCAAAGTCGTTGAATTTTACTTTGGCATTCCGATAACACAAACTAAATAATTATGTCTAAAAAGTCGATCTATTACCTGATTGGAGGCGCTCTTGGCGTGGTGATCCTGCTGCTTATCCTGGCCAAAACGGGTGTTCTTGGCGGCAAGCCAACCGGTGTTGAAGTTGAAACGGCAAAGGTCGACCAGATTACTATCGTTGAAACAGTATCGGCTACAGGAAAAATTCAGCCGGAGGTTGAGGTTAAGATATCGTCTGAAGTTTCGGGCGAGATCATTGATCTTCCGGTGAAAGAAGGACAGACCGTGAAGAAAGGCGATCTTCTTGTAAAGATCAACCCCGATCTTTATACTTCCGGATATAACCGGACAATTTCAAACCTTTCAGGAACGAAAGCAGGGTTAAGCCAGGCTGATGCGCAATTCAGGGAAGCCAAAGCGAGCTATGACCGCAACAAAGGACTTTACGAAAAAGGGATAATTTCAAAAGCGGATTGGGATAAGGCAGTTTCTGCATTTGAGGTTGCGAAGGCGACCAAGCAATCGGCTTATTACAATGTGCAAAGTGCGGCTGCTACCGTGAATGAGGCAAAAGACAATCTTGGACGTACGACAATTTATTCGCCTGCAGATGGGACAATTTCGATGTTAAATGTCGAATTGGGCGAACGAGTGCTGGGAACTCAACAAATGACCGGCACAGAAATCCTTCGTGTCGCAAACCTGAACAATATGGAAGTTGAGGTTGATGTGAACGAAAACGACATCGTTAAAATCAGCGTTGGTGATTCAGCGAAGGTTGAAGTCGATGCGTACCTGAAAAAGGAATTCCGCGGAATCGTAACCAGCATTTCCAACTCGGCAAGCACCGCGCTCACAGCCGACCAGGTAACTAATTTTAAAGTTAAGATCAGGATTTTGAAGGAATCCTATCAGGATCTGCTGGAAGGCAAGCCAGCGAGCTATTCGCCATTCAGGCCGGGAATGACCGCAACCGTTGACATTATCACCAAAAGGAAGGAAAATGTGATCGGTGTTCCGATAAGCGCGGTAGTTGTGAAAACCGACACAACGGCATCAAAGAAAATAGTTGTCGCGAAAAAGGACGACCAAAAAGTAAAGGCAAAGAGCGACAAGAAATTTGAATGTGTTTTCGTGAAATCGGGTGATAAAGCCAAACTTCGCGTTATCAAAACCGGAATTCAGGACGACACGAATATCGAGGTTGTCAGCGGACTCAAAAAAGGCGATGTTGTAATTACCGGCCCATACACAACAGTTACCAAAGAGCTTAAACCTGGGGATATGGTAACGGTTGCATCCGACAAGCCAAAGGAAAAGCCGAAAAAATAATGCCGCTTATCCTGAACATTGAGACCGCTACCAGAAACTGTTCGGTAGCCTTGTCGCGCGACGGTAAATTGCTTGAATGCATTGAAGTCGCAGACACTAATTATTCGCACGCAGAAAAACTCCATCTTTTCATAGAAGAGATTCTTCGCAATCAGGGTTTTGAACACAAAGATCTTGATGCTGTCGCGATCGGACGCGGCCCTGGCTCATATACCGGACTCCGTATCGGAACTTCTACTGCCAAAGGACTTTGTTATGCGCTCGATATCCCGTTGATCGCCGTAGATACGCTTGTAGTGCTTGCAGAATCGGCAGAGATTGATGAAGGAATTCTCGTTCCGATGATCGATGCGCGACGGATGGAAGTTTACAGCGCCATTTTCACCCCGGATAAACAGACGGTTCGACCTGCAATGGCCGAAATCATAACTTCCGATTATCTAAAAGAATTTGAAGGAAGAATTTTCGTCTGCGGCGACTGTCAGGAAAAGCTTTCGCCTGTCTTGAGTTCCAAACGATTTACTTTTCTTCAGGATATTATTTTTCCTTCGGCTGCGCAAATGGTTAAACTGAGCCACGCAAAATATAAGTCGGTAGATTTTGAGGATGTGGCTTATTTTGAGCCTTTTTACCTTAAGGATTTTATCGCCGGCGGCGGAAAGTAATTACCTGGCAAGTTCCGCGACATAAGGCTGAAACTTGATTCCGGCCTGGTCGAACGCCATTTTTCCTTGTTCAAGCACATCCGAAACCATTGTTCCGAAATGCTCGTTTTTCGACCATGGACGCACAGCAAGAACAATTGCAGCGTTGTCCATCGACTTCACCGAAACCTCAGGCGCAGGTTTTTTGAGAATGTGTTGGTGATTTTCAACAACCGACAACAAAAGCAGTCGGGCAGTGCGAATATCAGTATCGTATGAAATTGCAATAGAAAGATCGGCCCGGCGGATTTCCTCAACAGAATAATTCGTGATCGTCCCGTTTGAAAGCGCGCCATTTGGGACAAATATCGTCTGATTATTGGCGGTTATGAGTTTTGTGACAAATATCTGGATTTCGCTTACGACGCCCGCAGCACCTTGCGCTTCAATGTAATCACCAACCCGAAATGGCTTGAAAAGGATAATCAGCATTCCGCCGGCAAAATTCGAAAGCGAGCCCTGAAGCGACAAACCGACTGCCAGTCCGGCTGCGCCGAGAATCGCAACAAACGACGAGGTTTCGATTCCCAACCGCGAGATAAATGTGACAAACAACAACAGCCGCAATGCCCAAAGCAGCAAGTCGGCAAGGAATTTCGACAACGTCGGATCGAGTGCGCGCCGCAGCATTATTCTTTTTACCAGCCTGTTGATAAACCGAATCGCATAGAGTCCGATAATCAGGATTACAAAAGCCGAAATGAGCCGTGGTGAATATGCGAGAAATTTTTGAAGGAAAGACGATGCATAGTCGTCGATTGAATTCAGGTAGATGAGTAATTTCATTTATAGGTCAATTTCTTTTAGCGCAGCAGTGAAATCGGCATGCGGCAACCCGCAGGCGCTGTTGCGGCAAACGTAAAAAAGCGGCCGGTTTTCTGCAAATCTTCCTTCGAGAAACGGAAGATCGGAAGGCGCCTCACAGCCGGCTATCATTAAATCGGGCGCGTATTTTTTGTGGATCTGGGCCGCATATCCGAGC
>JAEWJM010000027.1 GCA_023386585.1 Bacteroidota bacterium
AGTAAGGGTCGCACCCGGAGTCCCCGTAAAGGTCACCATTGCCGTTCCACCCGAACAGATCGTAGTGGTACCCGAAATGCTCGCCGTAGGAACAGGATTGATGAACAATTGGAACGAAGTGGTGCCGTACAAAGTAGAATTGGATACATCCTCCATACGAATATAAATGGTTTGGCCATCTGTACCCATAAAGTTAGTTATGGGTGAAATGGCATTGACATCGTTATCGGCATCAGCTTGGGTCAAGTGATAAGTTATCACATAATCGCTTGCCGAGAAGCTGCCTAGTGCAATCGGAGTTTGCGGAGTGAAATCAAACGGCGCTATACCATCGTTCGAAGGATCGTCGCAAACTGTCAGATCCGGTGGCTGAACAGGCTCAGGTCCACATTGAATGATCAGATCGAAAGATTTTACGTTTATGCAACCGGCATTGAAATTCTGGATCGCCGCATAAATGGTTTGCCCACTACTGATAAATGCATCAGGGTTTGAAATCGGGTTAAGAATATTTTGAGCATCAGCCGCCGTGAGGTGATACGAAATGTCATAGTCACCCGGATTCAGGCCGCCTAAAATCACCGGAGTATTTTGTGTAAGATCGAATGTATTGGTACACTGCGTGATATCCTGCGGAGTTTGAGTAAGATCGTCAATCACTTCAACCGTCACGTCTTTAGTAACAGTTGTGATCAATCCACATGAATCATAAATAGCCTGTGCCGTATACGTCGTGGTTGTGGTTGGGCAAACTGAAATTGTTGGGTTCGAACTCACGAAAGTTCCGCCTTGCGACCATGAAAATGTCACAGCTGAAGTCCCGGAAGGGGTAAAACGCCATGCTTCATTGGTCGCCGTCCACGGACCTGTATTACGTCCCGGCGGAGTATAACCAACTGTACCTGCAGCGTTTTGGATACCAATCAATCCGCTTCCGCTATTCCAGCTGTTACAAGGAGTCCGGTTCTGCACATAAACTTCAATGATATTTGAAACCTCGTAAAGTACGACTTGCGAAGTTTGAAGTCCAACGCTGTTTCCGCAACTAAACTGCGGCACATTCGCGAAATTCACGATTAGCTTACGGCATGGCGCAACGCCAACCAACTTATAATTAATGTTGACCTGAGTTGGCGGAGGTGGCGCGGTGGCCGGATTGATGTCCTGATATACGCCGTAAATCGCGTTGCGAATCGGGAAAGTTGTATTGGGTATAGTTTGGGTAAAAGGCCAGTTGCAATAATCACCTGCATTGAAATTATCGAACGAAATCACTCCGTTTGATCCGACATTGGCAGTATTATGGGATTGACCGAAAAAACAAAATGCAAACGGCAAGTTGATATCGCCAGACCAAACATCGTCAATATTGACGGAAACAGGTGTCGCTCCAACAGGCGTGAAAGATTCTTGCGGGCAATAAGGTATCGGACTCACCGTGTATGAAGTCGTTGATCCCAGGTTTTGATAAATAGCAGTCAGATCGCGGCATTCACCAACAGTGCAAATTGGCGCTATCGTTGGAGAAAGGTTAAGATCGCCCGCAGCGACCGAGGCACAACCGTTCTGGTTGACAGTCACAACTGCGCTTCCCGTTACGTTCATGACGCACCCAGGAGGATTGCTGCTTACGGTAACCAGGCTGAAAGTGGTAGTATTGTTAAGAGCCGGCGTTGTAAAAGAGGCAGTTCCGGCAGCTGATAAAGTCACGTTGAAATACTGGCCTGTGCTTGAGCTTATCACAACAGTCGCGCCCGGACTTCCTGTAACGGGAAGGGTCGCGCTATAACCAGGACAAATGGTAGTATTTCCCGAAATCGCTGCAGTGAGCACGACCACATTGACCGTTGCTGTGCCGGTCTGATTTTGTGAGACTGCCGGCGAACCATATGAAACGCTCACCAGATTATACACAAACGCTCCAGTTGCAGTTGTCGCAACCGGAAGCGTAACGCTGTCGCCCGTAACAGTGGTTATGGTTTGGTCTGCACCTCCATTTACATTATAAGTAAACGTGTATGGGGCGGTTCCGCCGGCACCGGTAAACGTAATTACAGGTTCGGTGGCATTGAGGCAAACGGTAGCGTTTCCGGTAATAGTTGCAGTCGGCAGCAACCTTTTGACGGTCGTAAGAACATGCGCCGGCAACGGAATTGGACGGAAAATTGCAGCAGAAGCATCTAAACCATTGAAAATCAGTACGGTAAGCAATAGAAGTAAAATTCTATTTTTCATATGTGGTAAATTTTGAAGGTGCGAAATTTACATAATTTTACGTTAATCGAATAGCGATATAATGCAAAAATTGAAAAATTAACACGTAGGGAAATTAGTATCTTTTTATTAGTATCTTTGCCTCACTTATAACAATTCACAGAATATTTACCCTACCTTGATGACAGATAAAATGCAAATGCCTGACAATTCCGGGGATGACCATATTTTTACCAACGCAGTGAATCCATTGCGTGATGATGCCTTTTTATTGTCTGAAGATCAGAAGATTGAACTGATAAAAAAGGATGTCGAAAGCATATTGCACACTCTTGGAATGGACCTTACTGACGATAGCCTTAAAGGAACACCAAACCGGGTTGCAAAGATGTTTGTCAAGGAAATTTTTGGAGGATTGAACCCTGACCGCAAACCCAAGCAATCAACCTTTGAAAATCATTATAAGTACGGCGAAATGCTCGTCGAAAAGAACATTGTTGTGTATTCGACCTGTGAGCATCACCTGTTGCCGATAATTGGCCGCGCGCATATTGCCTATATTTCAAACGGGACTGTCATCGGTCTTTCAAAAATGAACCGGATCGTTCAATATTATGCAAAACGCCCACAAGTTCAGGAAAGGCTTACAATGCAGATTGTCCAGGAACTGCAGAAGGTGCTCAAAACCGAAGATGTTGCGTGCGTAATTGACGCAAAACACCTTTGTGTGAATTCGCGCGGAATTTCCGATATCGAAAGCAGCACGGTGACGTCCGAGTTTGGCGGCCGCTTTAAGACACTTGAAACGCGCCGGGAATTCCTCGATTACATTAAATTAGACACAAGTTTTTAGCCCGGATAGCAGTGGAAATCCTTTTTGCCGCGATAAGTTCTTCCGCGGACTCACCTGAGCAAAAAGATTGAAACGAATAGCCGGAACAGCTTCAGAAAAAGAGAAAATGCCTTTGTACGAAAACCAGTCGCTACGTATTTACAACTCGCTTTCGGGCGAAAAGGAACTTTTTAAGCCTATCCACGAGGGCGCTGTTGGGATGTACGTTTGCGGGCCGACAGTTTATAGCAATGTCCATTTGGGGAATGTCCGCACCTTTATGTCGTTCGATGTGATTTTCCGCTATCTACTGCACCTCGGATATAAAGTGCGCTATGTACGAAACATTACCGATGCCGGCCATCTCGAAAACGATGCTGAAGTCGGTGAAGACCGGATCGCGAAAAAGGCGCGCATCGAGCAGCTTGAGCCGATGGAAATCGTGCAGCGCTATACGGTGGATTTCCATCAGGTGCTGAATGCGTATAATTTTCTTCCGCCGAGCATCGAGCCTACAGCCACCGGCCACATTATCGAACAAATTGAAATCATCCGTCAGATAATGGACAAAGGTTTTGCCTACGAGGCTAACGGATCGGTTTATTTTGATGTGATGAAATTCAACATCGACCATCACTACGGAAAACTTAGCGGCCGAAATCCCGAAGACATGCTGGCAAACACGCGTGATCTTGACGGCCAATCGGATAAAAAGAACCCGCAGGATTTCGCACTCTGGAAACGCGCCGAACCGCAACACATCATGCGCTGGCCATCACCTTGGAGCGATGGTTTTCCAGGCTGGCACCTCGAATGTACTGCAATGAGTACGAAGTACCTTGGAAACCAATTCGACATTCACGGCGGTGGAATGGATCTGAAATTCCCGCACCACGAATGCGAGATCGCGCAGAATGAAGCGGCGACCGGGCTTTCCCCGGTGAATTACTGGATGCACGCCAATATGCTGACCCTTAACGGAAAGAAGATGGCGAAATCGACCGGAAATTACATTCTTCCGGCAGAAATTTATACCGGTGACAACGATATCCTGAGCAAGGCTTTTGCACCATCGGTGGCGCGCTTCTTTATGTTGCAGGCACATTACCGCAGCATTCTGGACTTTTCAGACGACGCGCTTGTGGCCGCCGAAAAGGGCTATTACCGATTAATGGATGCATTGGATGTGCTGGCCGAACTAAAGCCGGGCGCTTCTTCGACACTGGACATTGCAGCCTGGAAACAATCGTGCTATGATGCGATGAACGACGACTTCAATTGCCCGATCCTGATTGCGCAGCTTTTTGAAGGCGTGCGCTATATCAATTTGCTCAACGATGGCAGGGAGTCAGTTACTGCAGCCGACTTGGACCTCTTACGCGATACGATAAATTCGTTTGTCTTTGATGTTCTCGGGCTCGAAAATGAAAAATCGACGGCCGTCGGAAATGATAAGCTCGAAGGCGCCGTGAAGGTTCTGATCGAAATGCGCAACAAAGCGCGTGCTGACAAGGATTTTGCCCTTTCGGACTATATTCGCGACCAGTTGACTGCCGTGGGCATCGAACTTAAGGACGGAAAAGAAGGTACTACCTTTTCGTTTTAAATGAAAGCAAAGAACATAGTTGTTTTTCCCTTTATTTTCCTGGTGAGAATATATCAGGTTGTGCTTTCACCATTGATGCCTGCTGCCTGCCGATTCGATCCAACATGTTCGCACTATATGATAACTGCATTGAAGAGGCACGGACTCCTCTATGGCGGTTATTTGGGCGTAAGGCGGATCCTAAGCTGTCATCCGTGGGGCCGCAGCGGGTATGATCCTGTTCCCGAAAAAAAGTCCACAGCTGAACATTAAAGCCATATTTCGCCTTATTCTTCCTATTTTTACGCAACCTAAGCCAAAAACAAAATGAACGCATCGCTTTACATTGTATGGAATCCTTCCGAGGGAATCGACCTTGGTTTTTTTGTGATCAGGTATTACAGCCTGATGTTTGTGATCGCCTTTGCTTTGGGATGGTATATCATGAAGCGAATATTCGACCGCGAAAATGAACCCATCGAAAAACTGGATTCACTCTTTATATGGACAGTGGTGTCAACATTGCTGGGCGCACGGCTGGGGCACGTGTTCTTTTACGATTGGGATTACTTTAAAAACCATCCTGCCGAGATATTGCTGCCCTTCCGGCTCTCCCCTACTTTTGAATTTACCGGTTTTCAGGGCCTCGCGAGTCACGGTGCTGCGATAGCTATTATTATCGCGATGTATTTCTTTAGCAAGAAAGTAATGAAGCGGCCTTTGCTATGGGTACTCGACCGCGTGGTGATACCTGTTTCTAGCGGAGCGATTTTCGTTCGAATCGGAAATTTCTTCAATTCGGAAATCGTGGGAAAGGCAACCGACTCGTCGCTTGGCGTAAAGTTTGTCCACGACCACTTCAGCGCGCGGGAAGCAATGCAGGCTACCGGAATCAACAATGCCAAGGAAGCCTACAGTGCAATTGTTAACAATCCGAAATTTGCCGGACTTTTGCAGCAAGTGCCTGTAAAACATCCCGCGCAGCTTTACGAATCGGCGGGCTATATAATTGTTTTTGCCATTCTGTTCCTGCTCTATTGGCGGACGAATGCGCGTGAAAAGCAAGGCTTCCTTTTCGGAATGTTTCTGGTACTACTTTGGTCGGTACGATTCCTTGTCGAATTCGTCAAAGAAAGCCAGGGAGGATTTGAAAATGCGCTCGGCTTGTTCTCTACCGGACAATGGCTGAGCATACCGTTTATCCTGATCGGCCTCTACCTGATTTTCGTTGCGGAAAAACCTATAAAAGTTTAGGGATTTACCCCTTGCCAAACATTCGTTAAATTTTGTATGGAAAACCCTCCTTTCGCGGAGGGTTGCTATTTTTGTGACATATATCTCCCAAATTATATGTTTCGTTTATATCCCTCTGAAGAATTCAGGGAAATCCAATTTGATGTCAGGCCGCAGTTCCGCTATGCGATGTCAAACTACGCGCGTTTGCTCCGTTTTACGGAAAGCTTTGAAGATGGCGAATTAATCACGGGACGGATTTCAAGCGGTTATCATGTTTTCAATTATTTTGTAAAGATTGACGGAAAACGTGTCAGGAAGTCAAAGACCTTCTATAAGATAATCGCCACTCTGTTCCTCGAAAAAACCTCACCCGACCAAACACAGGTCATCCATCTTGACCACGATCGCGGAAATGACCACGTGAGCAATCTTAAATGGGTTACCCGGCGTGAAATGGTCGCGCACCATCAGAACAGCCCGAAGGTAATCCAGGCACGAATTGTACGCGCCAGCAAGCCACGCCAGGGCGACGGCCATAAATTGACCGTAACTCAGGTAATGCTGCTCAAGAAGCGGCTGCTGGATCCGAACCGCAAGACGAGAATCAAGATTCTGGCAAAACAATTCGGCGTAAGTGAGATGCAGCTTTTTAGAATAAAGCGCGGTGAAAACTGGGGACACATAAAAGTTTAGCTTCCTTCTTACTTATTAATTCAAAACAAAAAACCCGATGATCGACATCGGGTTTTTTTATTGCTATAGGTCAAGATTTACGCTTTGTTATGCTCTTCTTCAATCCTTTTGTGCTCGGCATCTGAAATGGTGTCAACCAACACCGGCGTTGCGATAAAGAGTGATGAATAAGTTCCGACGATAATACCGATCAGCATCGCAAAGATGAATCCACGAATCGATTCGCCACCAAATATGAACATGATCAATAACACAAGGATCATCGTCAGTGAGGTATTGATCGTCCGCGACATTGTCGAGTTGATCGATTGGTTCACGATCTGGTTGAAATTTCCTTTTGCTTTACCGGCAAGGAACTCACGAACCCTGTCGAATACGATTACCGTATCGTTCATCGAGTATCCGATAACGGTCAGGATCGCTGCAATGAAATGCTGGTCGATCTCCATACCGAACGGCATGTATTTCCACAGGAGTGAATAAATTCCGAGTACGAAAATAACGTCGTGCGCAACGGCAGCAATCGCACCAAGGCTGTATTGCCACTTCCGGAAGCTGAGCACAAGGTATAAACCTACGATGATCATTGCCCCTAATACCGCCCAATATGAATTGGTCTTGATGTCGTCGGAAACCGTTGGGGTCACTTTTGACGATTGAAGGACTCCGAGTTTTTTGCCATCATAACTGTTGACGAACTTGTCGTAAGTCATGCTGGCCGAGTAGTGCTTCTTGAGTTTCTCAAAAAGGATGTGGTTCACTTCCTGATCGGCTTCGGTGCCATGATCTGCAACCTTATACTTGGTGGTGATCCTGAGTTGGTTGTCGGATCCGAAGATCTTAGCTTCAGCGCTTCCGCCAAAGGCAGGTGCCAATTCCGCTTTAACCATTTCTGCCGAAACCGGTTTTTCAAAACGTATCTGGAATGTCCTACCTCCGACAAAGTCAACACCCTGGTTGAGTCCGTGCGTCATAAGCGAAATAACGCTCACTACTACAACCAAAGCTGAGAAAATGTAGGTATATTTTTTAACCCTCAGGAAGTCGAAATGGAAGTTCGTAAAGAAGTTCTTCGAGAATCCGGTCGTAAATTTTAACTTGTTCCCACGACTGATGCTCCAGTCAAGCAAAATCCTTGTAATGAAGATCGAAGTAAACAATGAAGTTGCGATACCGATCAGCAATGTTGTGGCAAATCCCTGGATTGGCCCTGTTCCGAAGATCAATAGAACCGCTCCTGTCAGTACGTGTGTTACGTTCGCATCAACAATCGAGCGCATTGCGCCTTTCCATCCGAAAGACTTTCTGACAGCTTCTTCCTGCGATGCACCGGCGCGGAGTTCTTCCTTCGCCCTTTCATAAATAATGATGTTCGCATCAACCGCAGTACCCATGGTAAGTACGATACCGGCAATACCCGGCAATGTCAATACAGCGCCAAGGCTGGCAAGGATTCCGAAAAGGAACAGCAAGTTAACGATAAGTGCAACGTTGGCAAACCATCCGGCTTTACCGTAGTAAACCAGCATCCAAAGTGCAACGATCAGAAGTCCGACAATTGCCGATGTGGTTCCGTTGTCGATTGCTTCCTGTCCGAGTGACGGGCCAACAACTTCCGACTGTACGATTTCGGCAGCTGCAGGCAGTTTACCTGCGCGAAGCACGTTCGCCAAATCCTTTGTTTCCGAAACGTCGAACACACCTGAAATTTCAGATCGTCCGCCTGAAATCGGTCCGCTTGACACTCCCGGAGCAGAATAGACCACATCGTCAAGTACGATTGCGATATAGCCCTTTTCAGTATATGCTTTTCCTGTAAGTTCTTCCCATTGTTTTGCGCCCGGGCCGCTCATCTGCATCGTTACTGATGGCTTTCCAAGTTGGTCAAATGAATCGCGTGCATCGGTTACAACACCGCCGCTCATCGCAGCACGGTCGTCACGGTTTCCGCGAAGCGCATAAAGCTCAACCGACTCAACGTCTTTCTGGGTTTTCTCATCGCGGTTTGTCGCAGGTTTACCCCAAACAAATTTCGCATAACGCTGGTCTGCCGGCAAAAGGTTGCGGATTTCCGGCCTTTTCAGGTATTTGTTGATTACGGCAGTATCTTTTGGTGCAACAATCCCTAAAACCGGTCCGCCGCCCGCAGAAATGAAACGGTCGAAAAGCGGGTTGTTTCCTTTTTTGGTCGCTGTTGAATCTGCAGCCTTATCGGTAAGCAAGCTGTCGATTCCTGTTGTTTTCGTTTCCTTGGTTGCAACCTCAGGCTTTACGGAAGCTTTCAACGCCTCGTTGGCAGCCATGAGGAAGTTGTTCATTTCCTCAGCTTTGTAAGTTTCCCAGAATTCGAGTTGTGCGGTGCTTTGAAGCAGCTTTTTGATACGGTCAACATCCTTCGCGCCCGGAAGCTCAACAAGGATACGGCCTGATTGTCCAAGACGTTGGATGTTTGGCTGAACAACGCCAAATTTATCGATACGCTTGTTCAATACTTCAAATGCACTAGAAATGGATTCGTCGACTTTCCTGCGGATGACTTTTTTCACTTCAGCATCACTCATGCGAAAGTTGATCTCGTCACCAAGCATTTTGTTTGCAAAAATTTCCGGAGAAGCCAATTTTGTTGTTCCGTTGGAAGCTTTGTCAAATTCACGGAAGAATACGTCAAGATAATCTTCGTTTCCTTGCCTGTTCTTGGTCGCAGCGTCCAGAGCCTGGTTGAATACAGGATTTGTAGAGTTGTTCGCAAGTCCTTTAACGATATCTTTAACGGAAATCTGCAACTGCACGTTAATTCCGCCTTCGAGGTCAAGTCCTTTATTAATTTTCTTATCCCGTACCTCATTGTAGGTAAAGCTCATGAGCCCAAGGTCGAAAACCTTTTCCTTACCGATCGAGTCAAGATACTTGATCTCTTTTGCCGAATTTCCTCCTGCATAAGCTTTAGCGTCATTCTCGACTTTGTGCGACACGAAGGTGAAAGAAAGCTGGTAAATGCTTACCAATGCAAATAAAATTGCGAAAAATTTAACGAGTCCTCTGTTCTGCATTACTATTAAAAATTAATTAATTTGGTCTGGCCCGGCGGGCTAATCATCACATTATAAAGGGTTTGCATGCAGCGGTTTTTATACCGTCGCAGCGCATTTTTTTTGAAACGTGCAAATATATAATTATCGATGAAGATTAACCAATTTATTTATTGATTTATCTCAAAAAAAAGACTGCAGGTATTGCAGTCTTCACTATAATTTATTATATTCTTTACGCTAAAACCGATTTCAGGTCGCCATTCATTCCGCGCACCGCATCAGCACTTTTTGCCAAAAGGCCTTTCTCCTTTTCATCGAGATTGATCGTCAGGATTTCCTCGATTCCGTTGCGTCCAATGATGCACGGAACACCGATACAGATATCGCTCAAACCGTACTCGCCGTCAAGCGCTACCGAACAGGCGATCATCTTCTTCTGGTCGTTCAGGATGCTGTCAACCAGGTACGCCACTGAAGCTCCTGGAGCATACCACGCAGATGTGCCCAATAGCCCTGTGAGCGTTGCGCCGCCAACCATTGTATCGGCTGCGACTTTATCCAGTTGTTCCTGCGATAGAAATTGCGAAACGGGAATTCCGTTATACGACGCGAGCCTTGTCAGCGGGATCATCGTAGTATCGCCGTGCCCGCCGATTACCATTGCAGAAATGTCGTTGATTGGCTTGTCAAGTGCTTTGGAAAGGTAATATTTGAAACGTGACGAATCGAGCGCGCCACCCATTCCGATAATCCGGTTCTTAGGAAGCCCGGTAGCCTTTAGCGTCAGGTAGGTCATCGTATCCATCGGGTTTGAAACCACGACAATGATGGCATCCGGCGAATGTTGCAACACGTTTTCGGCAACTCCTTTTACAATCCCGGCATTGATTCCGATCAGCTCTTCACGGGTCATACCAGGTTTACGCGGAATTCCGGAAGTAATCACAACAACGTCGCTTTTTGCGGTTTTTGAATAGTCATTCGTAACGCCCGAAACCCGTGTGTTGAAACCCGTATTGGCTGTACATTGCGAAATATCCATTGCCTTTCCTTCGGCAAAACCTTCCTTGATGTCAAGCAATACAACTTCTGAAGCGATTCCTCTGTAAGCGATCACGTCTGCACATGTGGCGCCAACGTTTCCGGCACCGACTATCGTAACTTTCATTTTATGTTATTTAAAGTTTAATTAGAAGCTATTTCCGGCTGTCCGCTATATCTTTTTTTTCCTTCGCAAGCTCCGTTAAAAAAGGATGCCGCTTCCATCCGGGCTAAGTTATGGGTGCAGGTTTCACGGTTCAGGGGCCAGGGTTCAGGGTGCAGGGTTCACGGTATGGTGATGCCCGTTCCTGCTTCTCCCTGCCTTGTGCCTTGCACCTTGCACCTTGTGCCTTGTACCTTGCGCCTTATACCTATCTACGCATCAATATTCGCATAAACCGCATTCTTTTCAATGAATTCACGTCTCGGCGGAACCTCATCACCCATCAACATCGAGAAAACCCTGTCGGCTTCCGCAAGACTATCGATGGTAACTTGTCGAAGTGTCCTGAACTCCGGATCCATTGTGGTTTCCCAAAGCTGTTCCGCGTTCATCTCTCCAAGACCTTTATACCGTTGGATCGAAGCGCTTCCGCCCATGCGTTCGTTTGCCTGGTCGCGCTGAACGTCGTTCCATGCGTATTCTTTTTTGTTTCCTTTTTTCACCTGGTACAATGGCGGAGCCGCGATGTAAACGTGGCCTTCTTCGATCAGCTCTTTCATAAACCGGAAGAAGAACGTCAGAATCAGCGTCGAAATGTGGCTTCCGTCAACGTCGGCATCACACATGATGATAATTTTGTGGTAGCGCAGCTTTTCAAGGTTGAGCGCCTTCGAATCGTCGGCGGTTCCAATGGTAACACCAAGCGCGGTAAAAATATTCCTGATCTCTTCGTTTTCGAAGACTTTGTGATGCATTGCCTTTTCGACGTTCAGGATTTTACCCCTCAGTGGAAGAATTGCCTGAAACGCCCGGTCGCGGCCTTGTTTCGCGGTTCCACCCGCCGAGTCACCCTCGACAAGGTAAACTTCACACTTCGCGGGATCTTGTTCGGAGCAATCGGAAAGTTTTCCCGGAAGTCCACCGCCGCCCATTACAGTCTTGCGCTGCACCATCTCGCGTGCTTTCTTTGCAGCGTGTCGTGCCTGGGCCGCGAGAATCACTTTCTGCACAATTGTTTTGGCGTCGTTCGGATTTTCCTCGAGATAGTTCTCTAGCATCTCTCCCACGGCCTGGCTCACCGGCGAAACAACTTCGCGGTTACCCAATTTGGTCTTTGTCTGGCCTTCGAATTGCGGTTCGGCAACCTTGACCGAAATAATTGCTGTCAATCCCTCGCGGAAATCGTCGCCCGTAATCTCAAATTTGAGTTTATCGAGCAGCCCTGAAGCGTCGGCGTACTTTTTAAGCGTCCGCGTCAAACCGCTGCGGAATCCCTGAAGGTGCGTTCCACCTTCATGCGTATTGATGTTATTTACGTATGAGAAGATATTCTCGGTGTAACTGGTATTGTAAACAAGCGCGACTTCAACCGGAATTTCGCTTTTTTCATTTTCCATGCTGATGACATGCGAAATGATCGGTTCGCGGTTTCCGTCGAGGTAGCGCACATATTCCTTTAATCCTTCGGTTGAATAGTAGGTTTCACTGACGAACTCTCCGTTCTCGTCTTTTTCACGCCTGTCGGTAAAAACGATCGTAATTCCCTTGTTCAGGAATGAAAGCTCCCGCATCCGTGCCGAAAGCGTATCAAAGCTGAATTCAGTAGTTTGGGTAAAAATGGTTTCGTCGGCCCAGAAGGTCTGCCGGGTTCCGCGCTTTTCGGTCTCACCGACCTGCTTCACCGGATACAGTGCCTTTCCGCGCTCGTACTCTTGCTCGTAAATTTTGCCGTCGCGAAAAACAGTGGATTTCATATGACGGGACAAGGCGTTCACAACCGAAACGCCGACACCGTGCAAACCGCCAGAAACCTTGTAGGAATCCTTGTCAAATTTACCTCCGGCACCGATTTTAGTCATTACGACCTCAAGTGCAGAAACGCCTTCCTTTTTGTGAAGGTCGACCGGAATACCGCGGCCGTTATCTTCTACCGTAACCGAATTGTCTTCATTTATTGTAACCAGGATCCTGTCGCAGTAGCCGCCCATCGCCTCGTCAATCGAGTTGTCGACAACTTCATAAACCAGGTGGTGCAACCCGCGTACGCCAATATCTCCGATATACATGGAAGGACGCATTCTTACGTGCTCCATTCCCTCTAATGCCTGAATACTGTCTGCTGAATAATTGTTTTTCTTGCCCTCGTCGCTCATATAAAATATGGTCTGTATGATGTAATTTTAACTTAACAGGCAAATATATAAAAACAGCAAGGATAAAGCGGCCAAATCGCGGGTGAAGCCTCGTAAGTTATCAACATTTTGTTGATTTTTTACACCAAAATCACAGCTCCGGTACCGTTTGAAGAAGCGTATTCGAGCCGGCCGTAATCGAAGCTGACTCCCGACGCGATATCGCTTGCCAAAAGCAAGGCGCCATCGCTATCGAGGTAGTCGAGAAGCGGTGCGATCTGGGCAAGCGCCGATATGCCTACGGTCGATTCGGTCATGCATCCCGCCATCACCGAAAGCCCCATGCTGCGGGCCTTTTCAATCATTTTGAGCGCCGGTGTGATTCCGCCGCATTTCATCACTTTTATGTTGATGCCATTGAAGAGTCCGCCGCATTTTTCGACATCGTCAAACCGTTGGCAGCTTTCGTCGGCGATTATCGGAAGCACCGAGTTTTGGATGACGGTTTTCATTCCGGCAACGTCTTCGGCCGGCAGCGGTTGCTCGATGAATTCGACATTAAGCGCTTTCAACCGTTCGGCGTACTGAATGGTTTCCAGAGCAGACCACGCGCAGTTGGCGTCGATGCGAAAAACAGAATCGGTGACGCTGTGAAGTGCTTCAACGGTTTCGATGACATTTTCCCTTGCCAGCTTGATCTTATAAACCGGCCATGGCATTTCATTGATCTTGTTTTTCATCTGCGAAAGCGAATCCATCCCGATTGTGTAGGAAGTCAGCGGCGCATTTTCAGAATCCGAAAAATAACGTCGAAGCGGCCGGCCATTTTTTCTTGCGAAAAAATCCCAATAGGCGTTGTCAATCGCGCAGAGTGCAAAATAATTGTCGCGAAGATGCGGTTCTAGTGTTTGCCAGAATTCCGCGGGATGGATGACAGACATGCCTGCAATGATCGGCTTTGCTCTTTCGGCGGCGTCCGACAATCGCTCAACGGTGCTGTTGTAATACGGATTGACGGTCGCTTCGCCGTAACCGCTGAATTCGCCATCGGAAATGGTTGCAATGAGCGTTTTTTGGATGTTTACGGTGTAGCGCGAGATCGTGAACGGATGCCGCAACGGAAGTTCGTAAATCTTGAAATTGAGCGATAAGGCCATAAAAGCAGTTTGTGCTAATATACAGTTTCAAGAGATTGGCTAGAAAACATTTTCGACCAGATAGGAAGTTGATCCGACAGAAAAGCGGTGGCCTTTCGTCTGGCCAACAAGTTCCTTGCCGAGCGGAGATTGCGGCGAAAGCGCGATAACCGTAATTCCGTCAATGGTGATCTTTGGGAGCGCCGCCGATACAAACAAATGCATTCCGTTGGCAATGACAACACTTCCGAGCGAAATTACGCCGGAAACGGCCGCATTCGCATCGATCTTGTCCAATACTGTTTTCTGGTCGAGGAATTCCCGCAGTTTGTGCGTCAGCTTTTCCTGCTCGATGTGCATCATCGAAAGCGCCGTTTCGTGCTTGTCGCCGGCCGATCCTTTGGCGTCGTTCGAAGCGTCTTCGGTCAGCGCGGCGATCATGTCGCGGAAGGCGTCGATGCGATCCTGGACAAGTTCGTGGTAGCGCGCCACTATTTTAGTTTTCAGTTCCATTGGTGCTTTTTGGCCGCGTTAGGGATTGCAGTGAAAAGCCCGCAAACGAAGTGCGGACTTGCAGCGGAAAGCCCGGCGCGAAGCGCAACGCCCAACTTTTAAAAATCGAATTTATAGCTTGCACCCAGCATTACCTGGATTCCCTGAACCGGATAATTCAGCCATTTTTCGTAGCTCTGGTTCGCGATATTGTTGAGTTTCAGAAAACCGGTCAGGCGGTCGTTGTATTTGAATCCGACGTGCGCGTTGACATCGAAATAACTGTCGAGCGTAACGGTAATTCCGTCGGCGGTCTCGAACGAATCGGTGTTCATCAGCTGGTCTTTGCGTTCGCTGACAAAGAACAATCTTGCTCCGGCGTACCATTTTGGAGTGATCGTAACGTCGAGCGAGGCGCCGGCATTGAGTTCGGGAAGATTCCAGGCTTCTTTGCCGAATGCGACATCGTACTTTGAGAAAGTCGCATCGATTCCGAACGATACATTTTTCGAAAAATCGGCCTTGAGTTCACCGAAAACACTGATCGTGCGCAGGTCGTCGTAAACCACTCCGAACGAATTCCCGTATTCGAAAGGCTCCGAAACCGTGAACGAGTACGGATTGTGAATGAAAAGCGCGCGGTCGCGTTCGTTGGTAAATCCGCCGCGGACGTTGTAGCTGACCATATTGGCAATCTTTCCTTTGAGTCCGCCGTAAACATCAAACTGGCGGTCTGTTGGCGCAATGGCGATTGACGGTGACAGGTATGGATTTTCGTTTGTAAAGTCGCGATAGGAATTTTGCTGGAGTCCGCCTTCAGCACCGGCATAAAATACCATCGCATCGCCGGCAATCTTGTACGATGCCGTGATATTCGGGTAAATAAAGAACTTCGAATCGCTGTTTTCAGAATCCATGCTGTAGAATGCGGTTGCGCCGAAATTGATGCTCCAGTCGTCTCGCACCATGTTGAAACTTGGCTGGATTCCGAGGTTCAGGAACGAATATTTCTGCAATCCGAAGTTGAAATTTTCATCGAAGCCGCCATTGACATAATCCACTATAATGTTCGTGTTGATTTGGGTTTTATTGATGTCAAAATGAAACTTCGGCTTTGCGATGAACCGATTTTCTTCGGCTCCGTAAGTATCCCAGAACCGGTCGTATTTGATCGAAACTACATTGACAATGCTTTCGTTGAAACTGATCTTGCCGCCAACGTATGCATTGTGGTAAACGTGTTGCGGCTCGATTGAATTCAGCAAAGCCTGACGGTCATCGTCGGTGAGGCCAAAGCCGAAGTCATCGGGAAGTCCGTACCAATTGTAACCCTGATATTGATATCCGCCGTCGATGTTCCACGCGTAAGTTTGCTGGCGGTTTCCGTAAGTCAGGTCGGCCGAACTGTTGCTGAAACTGTCATTGAGCTCCACGCCATTGATTCCGCCCTGCGACGACAAATGGCGCAGCATGGCGCCAACGTAGCCGTTTTCGCCCACATTCTCGGTGACGAAAAGCTCGGCGTTTACGGTTCCGTAGTTTCCGAGTGCGAGTGTTGCAAAATTCTTGAACAGCCTTTCCTGCGCCGATTTTTCAACCGACGCCGCACGGCCTTTCGACGGCGTGAATGTCGACGCTACCGGAAACGAGAAAATGTTGTACTTGATGTTGGTCTTTTTCGTGGTTTCCTCATCATCCAGAACCGGAGTTTCCTTGACCTTGAATGCGTCGGAAATTGTTGGTGTATAAGGTTTGACAACGTTTACGACTTCGGTTCCGATGTCACCATCTTTTTTCTGGGCGCGCGCCGTTTGCAGGGTTGCCAATACGATTATCGCGAAAAAGGTGTGTTTGAAATTCATATGTGTTGATTTTGTGGCGGACATGCCGTGACAAAAGTTTAGTCCTGGATTGATGAATTGGTTTTCGACTCGGCGGCCTTGATCGTGGCCAGTTCACTTTGCGCTTCCTCGATCACATCAGGGTAAGCGGTGAAATTCTTGATCACGCTGTCAAGGATGTACGTCGCCTGGAAGCTGTCTTTCAGGGCGTAGAAATTTTTCGCCATTACGATCAGGCCTTTGGCGCCAAAATATTTATAACCCGAATAGTTCTTGGTCAGTTTCTGTACGGCCGTATTCGACGCTTCGAATTTGCGATCCTTATTTTTAAAATAGGCGTCGTAATAGAGCGCTTCTGCTGCCAGTTCGCCACTTGCGATTGTCAGCAGCTTCGCATAAGCCGCGCGCGCCTTGGTTTCGTCGCCGGTTTTCATCGCCGAACGCGCCACGATGATCTGCGCATCCGATTTTACCTTGTCGTCCATTTTCGGATTGACAAGGACTTTTTCGGCATAAACCACAGCATTTGGATAGTCTTTCTGCTCGTAATACGTTTTCATGAGGTTGGCCTGCGCGAATGTAATGTTCTGAGGAAAATCGGCTTCGGCTTCCAGGCGTTTCAGGATCGCTATCGTTTTCGCAGTATCGTTCTTTTTCAGATAGATCTCAGCAAGCCTTGCAAGCGATTGCTCGGTGAACTCGTTCCTCGGTTTTGAAATCACATATTCGTAATTGCCAATCGATCTGTCCTGTTGACCGTCGGCGTATAGCGACTGTGCGAGGTAGAAGTTGGCTTTCAATGCATGTGCGCCGTCAGGGAATTTCGAAACATAGCCTGAAAAACCGCTTATCGCCTGCTTAAGGTTGTTTTGTTGGAATTGCTTTTCGGCAGCTTCATAAGTATCGTTTTCGAGTTCTGAATCGGATACGGCTACAAAATCTAGCGTTTTCACCCACGCGGCATATTCGTCTACGCGGCCACTGTCGACATATATCAGTCTTGCAGTTTTAACGGCTTCAATCGCTTCCGGTGTCCGCGGAAAATCGGCGGCGACCTTCTTGAATTTTGCCAATGCCGGCTGGTCTTTGTCGCCGTTGTAATAGATTAATCCCTGACGGAGGATTGCCCGTGCCGTGTAATTTCCGCTCTTGAACTCGCTGATGAGCTGGTCGTAGGTTTTAATCGCAAGATCGGTCTTGTTTTCGGTCACATACGTATTTCCGAGTTCAAAAAGTGCATCGTCACGGAAACGCGATTTCGGAAATTGCTGCAGGAATTTGTTGAAGTCTTCGATTTTACGATCGTTTTTCTGGACGAATCCGTAACTGATCGCTTTTTGATAGGCGGCGTAATCGGCATCGATGCTCTTCAGGTCGATTGCCTTGTTGTAAGCATCCATCGCCGGCCAATATTTCGCAGTCACAAAGCGGCTGTCGCCAAGTCGGAGATACGAATCGTTAAGCCGCACTTTATCGTCTTTCACAGCATCAATGTGCGCCTGGAAATACGTCGCCGCCTGATCGTACTGCTTTTGTTTGAAATAGGTGTACGCTATATTGTAGTTAATGTTTTTGTATTCGGGAGTCGACTTCGCTGCGGGCATCGACATAAAATCCTTAAAGCTCACCAGCGCTTCGTCATAATTGTCAAGAACGTACTCGGTTTCGCCTCTCCAGAATGTGGCCCGCGCCGTATATTTCGGATCGCGTGGCTCGGCGGTCGATTTCTTAAACATGGCGAGTGCGTCGCGGTAATTTCCGTCGGTGTAAAGTTCGAGTCCGCGATAAAACGTCACCTTCTGATAAGCCGCCCGGTTGATGCTTTTGTTTTTTTCCAAAAGGTCGAGCGCTCCTTTGTAGTTTTTGGCGGTGATGAAGGAATCGATCAGCAGGCCTTCAACCTCGGCTTTTGCCGGAGAGTTGGGATATGTTTCAATGAATGAAAGCAAAACGTCCGGAACAGGCTGGTACGAATTGCCTATTTCATAGCTCAGTTTGGCATAGTTCAGATGCGCGTCTTCCTGGATTTTTGGATCGAACTGCATTTCCGAAGCGCTCTTGAACGCATTCAGCGCCTGTTGCTTACGGTCGGTTTTCAGGTAGCTTTCGCCGAGGTGGTAATAGGCATTTTGGGCAACCGAATCGTTTCCGCCGATGATTTTATTGAACTGCACGATGGCATTTTCATAGTCGTTCTGCTTGTAATAAGCATATCCGAGTTGGTAGTAATCGGTGTTGCTCCACTTTCCTTTTTTGCCTTTGTATTGCGTGAGATAGGGAATTGCCTTATCGTATTGTTTGAGGTTAAAATAGCTTTCCCCGATGATTTTGTTCAATTCGGATTTCTCGAGCGCGCTCGATTTTGCCATCGCCATTTGCCCCTGTTCGATCGCCTTCTGGAAATTGCCGCTTTTGAAGCTCATGTCGGCCTGGAAATAAGACAGCTTTTCCTGATATTTTTTCTCACCGGAAACTTCCTCAAAATATTGAGATGCCTTTTTATAATCATCGCCTTCATACGCCATGAAACCGAGGTAATACTTTGCTTGCGAGCCGTATTCGGGCGAGTTTACCACTTTGTTGAAATAGGAATTGGCTTCCTTTTGATTTTTTGCGGTGAAATAACTGTAACCTTTCTGGAAATTGAATTTATCGGCTTCGGCGGCGGTCAGCGTGGACTCGTCAACCTTGTCGAAATACTCGAGCGCCTGCGGATAACGGCCTTGGTCGAAATGATAGTGCGCGACTTCAATATAGGCCTGATTTTGCTTTGAGCTCGTTGGATAATCGTGCACGAAATTTTCCATTCGGATATCGGCGTCAGCCTGGTCAAGCCGGATCGCACAAAATGCGCTGTAATAGGCGCAATCGGCAGCGACATCCTGATTTTGGGTTTCCGACTGCACACGGTCGAAAAGAATCTGCGCCGATTGGTATTGCTGGTTTTTGAACAAGTCCAGCGCCCGGCTGAATTCTTCCGTTTCATTATTGTGGATAGCCGATTTTTGGGCGGTGATGCTTAAGGTCGACGTCAGGAAAAACAGGATGAAAAGCCGTATTTTATTGCGCATGTGTTCGATTTTTTAGTGGTTCAAATGTATCGCTTATGCATAGGATAACGGAGCTAAATTGGCATTTATTATGAACACCTTTTTAACATATTAACGCTGTGGGGTTTGAGTTTTGAGCGGCTGTAGGATGGCGTGTTCAGGGCGCAGGTTCTTACAAATCTCAAACCAAGATTCTTGTTAAACTGCCGCGCGACAAACCATTGGATTAAAAATAAATGTCGGGTTTTTAACTTCTATCCGCACCAAACAAGCTTAATCGCTAATAGCTCACAGCTAAAAGCTTTTTATTACTTTTACCGGCAAATCATCAAACCATGCCACAAAACGTGCTTCATCTCAGGAACGTGACCGTTTTCCAGGACCACAGGGCCGTACTTTCGAATGTAAATCTTGAAGTCAACCACGGTGAATTTATTTATATCATCGGGAAAACCGGATCGGGAAAAAGTAGCCTGATGAAGACGCTGTATGCCGATTTGCCGCTCCAAAAGGGTGAGGCAACAATTGTTGATTTTGATCTCGCGACGCTGAAGGAAAGGCAGATTCCATTCTTGCGTCGTAAGATTGGAATTGTATTCCAGGATTTTAAGCTCCTTCCCGACCGGACGGTTCACGACAACATGCTTTTCGTACTGAAAGCAACCGGCTGGACGAACGCACGCGAAATGGATGCGAAAATCGATGAAGTCCTCGAGCGCGTCGACCTGAAGACTTTCGCCAAAAAAATGCCGCACCAACTTTCGGGCGGCGAGCAGCAACGTGTGGCCATTGCCCGCGCATTGCTCAACGATCCGGAGCTCATTCTTGCCGATGAACCAACGGGAAATCTCGATCCGCAGACCAGCGTTGAGATCATGGAAGTGCTTCGGAAAATCAACTCCAACGGCAAAACGATCATCATGGCCACGCACGATTATGCGCTAATCATGAAATTCCCATCCAAAACGCTGAAATGCGAAAACGCCACCATTTTCGAGGTGGTGCAGCGTACCGTATAAAATGTTATCGGTCTTAATTCCGACATACGATTACGACGCCTGCGCGCTGGCAACCGAAATGTACCGCCAGTGCAAAGCCAACGATATCCCTTTTGAAATCATCTGCCGTGACGACGCCTCCGATTCGCCGCTGATTGTTCGAAATCAGGAAATAAACGCGCTGGAGAACTGCAGCTTTGATGTCAACCCGGTAAATCTTGGCCGCGGAAGGAACATCAATTCGATGGCCGCCGAAGCAGAGTACGATTGGCTGCTTATCCTCGATTGCGACATGTTCCCGACGTCGCCGCACTTCATCGCGCAGTACCTCTCGCTCACAACCGAACCCGGACTCGAAATCGTTTACGGCGGAATAAAATACCACACCGACAAGCCTGCAAAAAACCAGTTGCTTCGATGGGTTTACGGGCACGAGCGCGAAGCGGTTCCGCATGAAAAACGAGAGCAGGATCGTTTCACCGCAACGCTAACGTCCAATCTTTTGGTGCGACGCAAGCTGCTCTTGACGCATCCGTTCTCGGGTGAGATCAAGGAATATGGCTATGAAGACCTGGTATTTACGACCACTTTGGCAAAAAGCGGCGTAAGGGTGCGCCAGGCCGATAATACCGCGTACCATCTTAACCTCGAAACTTCTGCGATATTTCTCGGAAAAACGAAGGCAGCGCTGCGTAATTTGCGCTTCCTGATGGATAAAGAAATGTTGACCGAACAGGAAAGCGTTGTAATCCGTACCTTCAGGAAAATTCGCAAATTCGGATTGAATCGTGCTGTCGCGTTTTTTTACAAGTTGTCGGAACCGCTGCTGCGATCGGTGCTGCTCTCGCCAAATCCGTCGCTTTTCCTATTCGACATTTATAAAATCGGCTATTTTTGTTCCATTAAAAAAAGCCGCTGATGCCATTCTTTTCGGTTGTCATTCCGCTATACAACAAGCAAAACTATATCGCCGGGACGATAGAAAGCGTACTCGGACAGGATTTTTCGGATTTTGAGCTCATCATTGTAGAAGATTGCTCGACCGATTCCAGCGCAGCAATGGTGGAAACATTCGATTCGCCGAAGCTGCGCATGATCCGCCACGAAAAAAACAAAGGTTTGTCGGCTGCCCGAAATACCGGAATCCGCAACGCCAATGCCGAATACATCGCTTTTCTCGATGCCGATGACCAATGGCATCCACAATTTTTATCCGAAATCAGCTCGCTAATCGACAAGAATCCCGACGCCTCGCTTTTTGCGACTTGTTATGAAGAGATCTATCCGGGCAATGTGTCGCTGAGGCCACGGTTCAATTGCGAGATTGCGAACGGAATAGTTACCGATTTTTTTGAGTGTAATCTGGGGCAACCCATTTATTGTCCGTCGTCGCTTTGCGTACAAAAAAGCGTTTTTAGCGAAATAGGCTATTATGACGAAGCGATTACTTTTGGCGAGGACGTCGATTTTAACATCCGTGCCAACGTTGTATTCCGGCTTGCCTGGTCGGCTAAATCGCTCGCTTATTACCGGATGCATTCGGAAAACCAGATTACGAATTCGACGATCGGAAACAAAACAATCACCGATTTTGATTCCTACGAAGACCTTGCGTTTTCAAATAAGCCGCTGAAAAAATACCTGGATTTCCACCGGTACATTATGGCAAAACATTACCGGAATGAAGGAAATGAACTGATGTTTGCCAAAATGCTTGATGGGATTAGCCATTCGGGATTAAACTTGAGGCAGCGAATATTGCTTCGGCTTCCCGCAGTCGCGTTGCGAAGCATTAAAATTTGGAAGAATATGCTGTTGCGAATGGGAATTAAACCGACATCCTATTCCTGACGTGATCAAGAAACTGGTCGAAATCCCTTATGTAATCGGATTCGTTGAAAACTTCGGAAGCGATCACCAAGCAGACCGATCCCGATGAAAAATTTTCGAGTTCACGCCAGATGTTACTTCGGATAAGCAATCCTTTATCGGGTTTGTTCAGTGTTACCGTTTTTGTTTGCGAACCATCATTGAGCACAACGTCAAAACTGCCCGAAAGCGGAATCAGCAACTCCCATAACTCTTTATGCGCATGACCGCCGCGCCGGGCCGAGCTTGGCACATCAAATAAATAATAAACGCGCTTAATTTCGAACGGAATCGCCTCGTTTTCAATAACTGCAATATTTCCCCGTAGATCTTCAATTTTGGGAAGGCTGATTATCTCTGCATTCATTTGGCTAACTTAATCAAAATTTAAAAGCCTAAGCCACTTCCGGCCGATAATTGCGATGTCAAACCGCGCTACGCTTGCCACTGCATTGGATTTGCACCGTTCGCGAAAGTCGTCGTCCAGAGCCATTGTCCGCATCGCTTCTGCCAGCTGATCGATATCCTGATCGTTGACAAGCAACCCGTTTTCACCATGTTGGATTATTTCCGACGGGCCGCTGAAGCAATCGTAGGAAACGACCGGCGTTGCGCAGGAAAGCGACTCGACAAGCACATTCGGAAAACCTTCATTTCGGCTGGAAAGTGCCGTGAACAACGCGTTTTTATAATACGGAAAAGGATTTGCAAAGCCCGGAAAATGGACGTTCGATCCAATTCCCGTCTTCGTGGCCTGTTGCTCAAAATCGTGCTTCATCCGGCCTTCGCCTAATATGACCAGATGAATATTTTCCTTTGCCAGATTGGCTTTGTAAAATGCTTCGACAAGATGGCCGAACTGCTTTACATCTTCATTCATTCGGCCCACTGCGAGCACAAATTTCTCCGGAAGCTGTGGTAAAATCAAATCTTCCATCTCCGCATTGGCAAAATTCACCGGGTTGTAAAGTCGGGTAACATCCGCGGAAAGTCCGTTTTTCACGATCACGTTTCGGATTGCGTCGGAAACAGCAACGATCCGTCTGTTCCGGTAAAGCAATTTCGACAGGAACGCATTTTTCGGGAAATAATAATCCAAAGCGCCGCTATGTACGGTATATATGGCCGATTCAGGAAAACAAAAGCGCGAGATCAAAAAATCGGTAATAAAACGGTTCCGCAACCTGAAATCAATGACTGCATCAAAATTTCCGCGGCGGATAAACTTTCGAAGTGCAATAAACCGCGTGATTTTACCGATAATGCCTTTTTCGATAATAGTTCCGAGATTGAGCAGCGAACCCGAATATTCATACGCAACCAAATCGCTGACGATACAATTGCTGACGCTTATCCCGTTTTTTTCAAAATACACCGAGAGCATCGCATGTACACGCTCAGCGCCGCCGCCGGCCAGGCAATCACCGATTAACGCCACTTTACGCACCTGTTCGTGTTTGGCCATCTATTGAAATGTGAAAACGAGTCAAAAAACGTTATTTTTACCCGACCAAAAATAGGAAATAAATCAAGGCAGCTTCCCGCCTTTTGACAATTCGCGAATGAGGATTTTATTGATCGGCGAATACAGCAGGCTTCACAACTCACTCAAAGAAGGCCTGACCGCGCTGGGCCATGACGTAACCATTGTCGGCAACGGCGATGGATTCAAGAACTTTCCTGTCGACATCAACATCGACGCGACCACATCCAAGAAAGGCTTCATGAATTTGTTCCGCCAGGCAGTCTGGAGGGTTTTCAAATTTGACTTTGCCAAAATTGAGACTGGATTGCGATTTTACTTCCACCTACCGAAGCTGCGCGATTACGATGTGGTACAGCTTGTCAGCGAAACACCTTTTCAGACGGTTTTGCCACTTGAAATTTATCTGCTGAAAAAGCTCAAAAGACAGAATAAAAAGCTATTTGTACTTGCGTCCGGAGTTGACGTTCCGTTTGTTAATGCGCTGACAAACGGCAAGTTCCGATACTCGATGCTTGATCCATATTTAGCTGATAAGTCGCGGATCGCGGAATATCGGCACTTGCTGGCATATTTCGAAAAACGCTACCGGCAGCACCATCGGGAAGTGTATGAAATTGTCAATGGCGCCATCGCAACCGATCTTGATTATGCCATTGCAATGAATGGAAATCCGAAATACATCGGACTTATCCCAAATCCGGTGAATGTTGCGAAAATACCGTACGAAGAGAATACGGTGCGCGATAAAGTGGTCATTTTTCACGGAATAAACCGGTGGAACTACTTCAAAAAAGGAAGCGGATTTTTTGAAAAAGCACTGGCGGAAATCGCTACGAAATACGGCGATAAAGTCGAAATTATTACCGCTGAAACGTTGCCGTATGACGAGTACATAAAGATCTACAAGCGTGCGCACATTTTGCTGGACCAAATTTATGCTGTCGACCAGGGTTACAATGCGCTGGAAGGAATGGCTCGCGGAAAAGTCGTTTTTACCGGCGCGGAAAAGGAATTTCAGGAACACTACAATCTATCGGAAAAGGTCGCAATAAATGCGCTGCCCGATGTTGCGCAAATCGTAAACGAACTTTCATTTCTAATAGAAAATCCTGCCGAGATCGATGCCATCGGAAAGCGCGCACGAGCATTCGTCGAAAAAGAGCACGACTTTCTTAAGATAGCGGCTGAATACGTGGCTAAGTGGACTGAATACTAGTTTTTTTCCTGAAAATCACATTCCGGAAGATGACCAGAATAATGAAAAACGTCAGAATGTTGGCGTAAAAATAAGCCTGCACGGCGCCTTCTACGCCTTTGAGCGGCATCAGCCAAATTGCGCCCGCCAGGTAAGCGCCGTTGAATGCGATTTCACCAATAAAATATTCCTTCATCATTGTTTTCACCACAATCTGATAGCCGAACGCAAGGCTCATGATCCGAAAGAAGTCACCGGCAAGCTGCCAGATCAGGATTTCCTTTATTGGTGCAAACTCGCTTGTAAATGCGCCGCCTACGATATAACTCCGGAAAATGAAAACCACTGCCAACATCACAACAAAAAGAGGAACCAACGTCTGAAAATAGGTTTTCAATTCCTTCCTAAAGCCGGAAACCGTGTTCAAAGAAGAAAGTTTCGGCATGTAATAAAGCGATAAGCCGGTGTTAAAAAACACCATATAAAATCCTGAAAGCCGGTTCACTCCATCCCAAATTCCGGCATCTGTAATCGAAATCGTACTGATGATCCGGTTTCGAATTAAAATCAGTGTTAATGGTACGATGATGGCGCTGACCAATGCCATAACCGAAAAGTTCCCGATAACGGCAAGATGCTTTTTCTTAACAACGCGTTCAAGTCGGAATTTAAAATGTTCACCCTGACTTTTTACAAACAGGAAAGTGACCGCAATCATCGCAGCCTCGGCGAAAGCAATCGACAGCAAACCCAAGCTGACATTGCCATTCCATACAAAAACGACAGTAAGCACAAACGCCGCAATATTGGAAAGTATCTGGA
>JAEWJM010000030.1 GCA_023386585.1 Bacteroidota bacterium
TTATAATATTTGCCGAGACCGGTCTTTTCGCCGGTTTTTTTCTGCCTGGCGACAGCCTTTTATTTCTTGCGGGAATTTACGCAACGGGAAGTGTCGTGAATGGCGTCCACCATCCGGGGCTTGTTGACCAGTTTTTCCACCTCGAAAACGACCTTCTCAATGTGGCGGTTCTAGCGACTATGGTTGCAGTTGCGGGAATAATCGGGAACATGGCGGGGTATTGGTTCGGGTCCAAAAGCGGTTATTACCTGTATAACAAGAAAGACAGCTTTTTCTTTAAGAGAAAATACCTTGTACGTTCAAAGGCATTCTTTGAAAAACACGGCGGACGCGCAATTATCTTCGCCCGGTTTCTTCCCATTTTCAGGACGTTTGCGCCGATTGTTGCCGGAATAGTGATGATGGAAAAAAGAAGGTTCATGTTTTACAACATCATCAGCTCTTTCCTCTGGTCTTTCAGTTTGATTTTCGCCGGACATTACCTTTACGGATTTTTGCTTCGGTCGTACGGAATCGACTTGAAAGAACACATCGAATTGATCGTGATCAGCCTGATCGCAATTACAATGATTCCGGTTATTTTGAAGTTTGCGAAAAAATCCAAGCCTGAAGAAGAAGGCATTTAATTTTTAGATGTTTTTCCGGAAGGGATTCTTTGACGACGAAAAATCGCCATAGCTCAACTGCTTTCTATATTTTCAATTTTAGATTTCCATTGCCGGCGGCCATTCACAACGAATTTCTCCGTTTTATTATCGGCGATAATCTTCAAGCCGTTTGGAACCAATCCCAAAGTATTAAAAAATTCGATGTTGTTAATTGCATCAAGTTCAATGCTTAGTTCGTGATTTTGCAGGTTTATTCGATGCGACTTGAACACGATCCTGTTGTTCAGCAGGTATAATTTGCCTCCGGCTGCTTCACCTTTTATAAAGTGATTCGCCAATCCGGAATAGACGATATCTTTTTCATCGACATTCTCAAGCCTGGTCTGCCGGTCGATTTTTCCCGAGTTTGTAAAAAATATCATTCCAAACGCATACAACAATCCACACAACGCTCCGGTTAATATCGGATGTGGCTGGCCGATCGCGTAATAAAAAATCCCATTACCGCGCCAAAGAGTATACCTGCGAAGGCCGAGTTCCTGATTGTATCCTTACTTATCTTTTTCATTGCACTTTAAATGGTCTTTGATTTACGGAATATCTACAATCACGCTTTGGCTGAACAATTCGCCCGTCGACGAAATGCCTTCTATAAGCAGCCGGACGCTTTTCTGGCCCATGTTCGGAATCCGCAAATTAAACTTTCCGGTTTCGTCAGTCAATACGTGTGGATCCCATGAAATGGTGCCGTAATTTTTGAAACCAGTGTCGGTATAACTCGCATATTGCGGATTGGTAAATATCTTCGGCCATTGGTAGCCATTTTTGACGGTCATTCCCAGGGAGTTTATCTTGACTCCCGGAATTTTTCCATTTGGAGGAAGGCGCGTATATATCCGGATCACACCGTTAGCACCGTCCATTCCGGCGCCATAGCCATGCTTGTTGATGTATATTTCATCAATCTCATCCATATTGTAAATATTGAGCATGCTGAAATCGGTCACCGGACTGTCATCAACGAAAACCAGCGGACTCGTCGATCCGCGGAATGTCCCCGAACTGCGGCTCCTGATAATCACGTTCCCGGCTTCGGTGGAAACATCGAAACCGTTAAAGCGTATAAACGACAACAAGTCGCGATATGTCCTCCGGTCGGCGTCGGTAAGCTTGAAGCCCCGGGACATGCTGTTATTGAAAACTTTCAAATGTTTTTCTGCAGCGGCGCGCGTTTTTGCAACGATTGTCACCGTATCGACGAGGATTACGCCTTTAATTTTTGGAAAAGTGAAATCGTCGGCTACTTGGAGTCCGGTGCCGGGGGGACAAATATCAATTGGGTTGAACGGTTTGACAAACTGACGATTGTTGTTTGTGATCCTGCTGTACAGTTGCAGCTTTTTCGGTTTCGATTTCCGGTTGACGAGCGTGAAAAATAGCAATGTCGAATCGACTGCAACGATATGTTCGAATGTAAATTCATTTTTGGCATCGACACGCGAAAATTCGTACAGATCAAGTATTGCTGCTTCCATTTTTACGTGGTAATTCTCACGGTCGGGCAGGTCGCCATTTATGGTTCCTTTAATCGTCAGGCCCCGGTCAAAATCGTATTTTTCAACGGGCGCAGGACCGCTCATTTTTTCGAGCGTATACTTTGATTGCTTTGTGATCAGTAAATTGTCAAGTTCGAACCGCCGCGCGCGTGTAAGTTCGTTAAGGTAGTAACCTGCATTTAGAACGGGCGAAGTAAGGTAGTTGTTGAATAGTAAAGACGATTCGATGGGCTGATCCATCTGGTCGCTTCGTGTGCTTGCAGGCAGCACGGAAATGCTGAGGTCGGCATTTAAAAGTGGAGACAAGCCGCTGATGTAAATCGAATCATTTCTCCTGGAGATATTTTCAACGGATATTGCTTTTGTCTGTGGCGGAGGATTGAAAACAACCCGTTGTGCCAACGTCTTCTTTGAGTCGCGGGCAAGAATCAGGTTTACGATTCCAACAGGCAGGTCGGCCGTATTTAAAACAATCGTGTGTTCGGTTTTGGTTGCGCTGAAAGGTATGTCGACTTCCACCGCATCCGAATTTTTCTGTATGAACAGCGAATATTTGGCCGCCGGTCCTTGCAGGGTTCGCTTGTTTGTTTTCAGCGTAACTATCGTCTTACCGGCAACGCCAAAATTGTTTGCATTAAATGTAAATCCGGTTCCGAGTGGAATTGGCAACGCCGATTCGATTGCCGTTCCATTTACATGGGTTATCGCTTTGTAGGCTTCAAAATTCGCTGAAACGATGTCAAATTTGCCGTAACCCTGTGAATTTGTGGTGAATGTACTGATGATTTTGCCCGCAGCATCTTTCACGACGCCGCCTTCAGTCGGTATTCCCGTACCGTGACAGTCGGTTATTCTAACGGCAATCGTATTGTTTACACCTTCGAGAAATACACCACTTTCGGGAAAGAGGTCGACTTTTGCCGAAGCAAAATCAATTTCACGCGTATCGATGTAACTGTCGCTGTTGGTATTGATGAAAGTGAACTTTGCCACAGCAGATTCATCTTCATCGAAATTATTCATGTAATTGGTATAGGCGCGCAGGTAATATGTCCCTGAACTGAAGTTTTTCCCGGGTGCGAAGTAGCCGTCGAAAGTACTGTTTTCAGTAAAGATCAATTTGGTGTCGAGAAGTTTGCCATCACTGCTCAAAAGCTGCACGTACGTATTTGACGTTCCGAAATAAGGCAATTCACTTTTCTTCTCGATGACATAACCTTTAAACCAGATCTTGTCATCGCTTACGTATATGTTCTTATTCAGGTGAAGGTGGATATTCTCCCGGTCAAAGGCGAAATACGACTGGATGCTCGGAGTAGTTGTGCCGGTATTTTGATTTTCGGCTTGCTGAGCGGATAGTAAATTCGCCAAAAGGAGAAATAGGATGACGGGCAAAATCGTGTATACAGCACGCATATTTAACGTTTTGCGGCTAATATATATAATTAAAATAAAAAAGCTGTGGAGGTTTTCCACAGCCTTTTGAATAAATTTCAATACATGTATTACATCATGCCTGGCATTCCGCCTCCCATTGGCATTCCGCCTCCGGCATTTTCTTCTTTGATGTCCACCAGTGCACATTCGGTGGTAAGGATCATTCCAGCAACCGATGCCGCGTTTTCAAGCGCTACACGGGTTACTTTTTTCGGATCGATAATACCCGCCGAAAGCATGTCAACGTATTCGTCAGTTTTCGCGTTGTATCCGAAGTCGCCTTGTCCTTCGGCAACTTTTGCAACGACGACCGAGCCTTCAAGTCCGGCGTTTTCAACGATTGTACGCAAAGGCGATTCGACAGCGCGTGCAACGATTTGAATTCCCGTAGCTTCGTCGGCATTTTCAGTGTGGAGGTTTGCCAATGCAGATTTTGCCCTTAGCAAAGCAACACCGCCACCAGCTACGATTCCTTCTTCCACAGCCGCACGAGTTGCATGAAGTGCATCGTCCACGCGGTCTTTTTTCTCTTTCATTTCAACTTCAGAAGCAGCGCCAACGTAGAGTACGGCCACTCCGCCCGCCAATTTGGCAAGTCTTTCCTGAAGTTTTTCACGATCGTAATCGGATGTTGTAGTTTCAATCTGCGCCTTGATCTGGTTAACACGGTTCTGGATCATTCCGGCTTCACCGGCACCGCTGACAACAGTTGTATTGTCTTTATCGATTGTCACTCTTTTCGCTGTTCCCAGCATTTCAAGCGTTGTGTTTTCAAGTGTGTAACCGCGCTCCTCCGAAATTACGGTACCGCCGGTAAGGATCGCAATATCTTCAAGAAGCGCTTTTCTCCTGTCGCCAAAACCGGGAGCTTTTACAGCTGCGATTTTCAGTGCGCCGCGGAGTTTGTTTACCACTAGTGTGGAAAGCGCTTCACCATCAACGTCTTCAGCAATGATCAATAATGGTTTTCCGCTTTGTGCAACAGGCTCAAGTACGGGAAGAAGTTCTTTAAGTGATGAGACTTTTTTGTCGTACAAAAGGATGTACGGATTTTCGAGCTCCGCTTCCATTTTTTCAGGATTGGTCACGAAATATGGCGAAAGATAGCCGCGGTCGAATTGCATTCCTTCAACAACGTCGACGAAAGTGTCAGTTCCTTTAGCTTCTTCAACGGTAATTACGCCTTCTTTTCCGACTTTATCAAAAGCAGTTGCAATCAGTTCCCCGATTACTTCATCGTTATTGGCTGATATTGCCGCGATTTGCTTGATTTTTTCACTGTCGCTGCCAACAACTTTCGCTTGGTTGGCCAGATCGTTGACAATTGCCTCGACAGCCTTGTCGATTCCGCGCTTAAGATCCATCGGGTTTGCACCGGCAGCAACGTTTTTCAATCCTTCTTTAACGATCGCCTGTGCAAGAACAGTAGCTGTTGTCGTTCCGTCGCCGGCCAGGTCATTGGTTTTTGAAGCAACTTCCTTAACCATTTGAGCGCCCATATTTTCGAGTGGATCTTTCAGCTCAATTTCTTTAGCGACGGTAACTCCGTCCTTGGTTACGTTGGGTCCGCCAAATGATTTTCCGATGATTACGTTGCGCCCTTTTGGTCCAAGGGTAACTTTAACCGCGTTTGCCAATGCGTCAACGCCGCGCTTTAAACCGTCGCGGGCTTCAATGTCGAATTTTATGTCTTTAGCCATTTGTAATGTTGTTTAGATTGTTTGGTATTAGATAATTGCAAAAATGTCATCCTCTTTCATGATCAGGTAATCGGTACCATCAAGCTTAAGCTCTGTTCCGGCATATTTTCCGTACAACACAGTATCGCCGACTTTCACTGTCATTGGGTGGTCTTTTTTACCATTTCCAACAGCGACAACAGTACCTTTCAGCGGCTTTTCCTTTGCTGTGTCAGGGATGAAAATTCCGGAAGCCGTTTGTGTTTCGGCAGGCGCCGGCTCAACAAGAACCCGGTCATGGAGTGGTTTGATGTTTAATGCCATAATAATATGAATTAGTTAGTTTATTTTTCGTGCCCGCCCTTTTCGAAAATTATGCCGACAGGCGCGATTCTGACAAAGTTACAGGTAAAAAAAATGCCAGCGACAGGCTGGCATTTTGAAGAGTATTTTTTGTTGTTACTTGGCATTTTGATTCCCGGTTGCCGGAGCTGCCGGAGTATTGTTTGCTGGTGTGCCAGCAGGAGTTGCCGGAGTGGTTGCAGCAGGCGTTGTCGCGGCTGCAGGTGCACCTGTTTCTTTAGTGTCGATGATTTTTGAGTCGTTGTCATTAAGCGCCCCAGTAAAGCTCAAGCTCGAAAGCATTACAAGCAGAATCAGGATCGCGGCTAATGTCCACGTACTTTTATCCAGGAAATCGGTCGTTTTTTGAACACCGCCCATCATCTGGCTACCGCCGAATGAAGAAGACAAACCTCCGTCTTTTGGGTTTTGCACCATGATCACAACGATCAGAAGGAAGCAAACGATAGTTATCAGGACAAGAAAAATGGTGAAAGTGCTCATTTCTAGTTATTATTTTGTTGTAAGTTCTTTATTTCTGAGATACGGTCGGCAAAGAAAAGACTTTTTTCCGGATATTTCAAAATTAATATTTCGTAAGCCTGTATCGCTTTCTGATATTTTTTCTGCTCAAGATATACGCGTGCGAGTGTTTCGGTCATTAGCGCCGAGCTGTCTTCTTTGGCAGGTTCGGCAACCGGCGCCGGTTTATAGTCCTTGATAGGCGTTATTTTCGGACTCGACTGGATGAACCGCTCGATAAGTTCATTTTTTTTTTGCTTTTCGATTTCACCCGGATCAGGCTGTTCCGGCTCGCGCACGATTGGTTTAAGCCTCGACAATTGCAGCCATTCCTGAAACGAATGCCGTTCGTCTTTTGAAAACTCCAACGGTTTCCCGATTCCGAGTTTTTCTTCCGAAGTCACAGGAACAAAGGTAATTTCGGCTCCCGGCATTTGTACTACGGGAAGCTCTACAGCCGGATTTTCTTTACTTTCAACACTTTCAACAGGCATTTCAACCGCAGTGATTTCCACAGTCTGCTCATTCGTTGCCGCGACCACGTCTTCCATTTGAGTTTCCTCCTGCTGGAACGGCGTTTCCGATTCGCGAATGGATGTCAGTATGGAAAGCTCTATTTTTTCTGACGACGACAATCCGGCGTCTTTGGTCACGACCTCACTTTCCTTCACATCAATATCAAACAGTTCAGCAAGCTTTTGCTCGTACAGGCCTTTATGGATCGCAGTGAACGTATCAGAAGTGATAAAATCGAAAAGCACGCTTCTGTCGGTCGTATATGCGGCAGTGATTTTCAACGCATAATTGTACTGGAAACTGTTCTGATTGTAAAGTCCTTTGAGCCGTAACGCCCGCGCACTTTGGAAGTACGGAAATTGGTGAACGATTTTTTCAAGCGCAAGTGTCTGCTTGTCGTTGACAGCATCCGGACGATTGAGCAGAAAAGTAAATTCGGTGACGTTCACTGTTTATTAATTACCATTTTGCAAGGGAATCATTAAAAATGTCCTGCGTAATCCGTTCAAATATCGCATCGAGCGCTTCGGTGAGCCTTGCGCCAACAAGTTGCTCTGTTCCCGGATAGTCAAAGTAAAAGGAAAAAGGCTTTTCAAAATCGTCTTCAGGCTTTTTTTTATTTGAAAAACGCACATTTACAGAAATTGTGAGCCTGTTTTGTGCAGCGCGCTGGTCGGCGGTAGCCGTCATCGGAGTAATACGGTAGTTGGTAATTTCACCTTCGTATACGAGATCACCATCCCTGTTTACAAGATTGAGGTTGGTCTGGTCCTGAATCAGGTTTTGAAGCCGCTGCGTAAAAGTACGTTCAATTCCCGGCTCGATCAGTTCGGCGTTGTTCTGGAAATAATTGACCTGGAAAGTATTCGCGTCGATTTTTCCGGTTCCGGTAAAGTTGTACACTGAGCAGCCTGAAAAAGCTGTTACTACCAGTACTAAAATCAAAACATTTCGGAATCCCATATATAAGTAAAACGCAAAAGTAGTAGTTTTTAAGGGATCACGTCGCCTTGATAATAATAATGTGCCGATATGTACGGACTTCCTTCAGGTTCGCCGTTGGATAGAAATTGCTGATATTGGATTACAGGCAAGTTTAGTGAATTCAGGTCATACGTCAAACTTTCCGACTCCGGGTCTTCCGTCGCATAACCGTGGACAGTTGGAAGTTTGGCAGATACAAGCCATCCCGCACGATCCATTTCAAGGCCGCCTTTCAGGGCGAGTGCCCGACAAGCAGGAAGTAAGCCGGCCCGGAGCGGATTTGTATTGCTTCCATATTGCCAGCTACTGGTAGAATCCCAGCCGCTGGTTGTCGTTTCTGTCACATTTCCGTTTGCGTACCCGGCAGCAACAGTAAATATTTCGTATTCAGTATCCGATCCGCTGTACGTGTAAAATTTTGTCAGCAGTTCTACGAGTCCATCACTATTTGTTTCCACCTCAATCCTATGCGGATTCGTTTCGGTATTGACACCTGGCGCCAGTACATAGTTAAACGTGTATTTGTGAAGAGCGGGATCATACGTAACCGGATCGCCATCCACTGCGGTGATTATGTCATTTGAACCGTATTCGAAGGTATGGTTTCCAAGGCTGCCGCTTGTCGACGTGAGCCGGTTTTGGGAATCATAGGTAAAGGTTAGCAGGACAATAGAATTCGCCGAAAGGATTTCGGAAAGCAGCCCATCGCTGTTAAAAACATATTGCCGCGCACCGGCGGTGTCGGGATTTAGAATCACTTTAGCGATTATCGTCGGATCCGGGGCCGCAGGCGAATTGGAATCGTCGTTGCTGCAGGAAGCCAGCAATGACAGGCTGATGACTAGTAATATTTTTTTCATATAAATGGATTTTAAAATCTAAATGTATGAATAAAAGAAAATTACAAATCAAATTGCTTGATTTTCCGATATAAAGTCCGCTCGGAGATTCCAAGCTCGTCCGCGGCAGCCTTTCTTCTTCCCTTGTTTTTTTCTAGAGCCTTCTTGATCATTTCGATTTCCTTTTGCTCCAGTCGCAGCGATTCTTCCTCTTCGATCGTTTCAGCATCGAGATAACTGTCGTCTTCATCTTGATAGTCGCTTTTCGGCGACGGCGAATGAACCAGCGAACGACTTTCCGGTTCGGTCTCTTCGTAATCAAAATTGTGTTCGGGCTTTTGTCCGTAGATTTTCGTAATGAGATGCTGACTCGATTCGTGGACTTTACCATTGCGCATGAGCTCGAGCGTCAGTTTCTTAAGATCGTTAAGATCGCTCTTCATGTCGAACAGTACCTTATATAATATTTCGCGCTCGTTGCTGAAGTCGCCCGCGCTTTTTGTATCCTTGATCACCGACGGAAGGTTGCTGCCTTCGACGGGAAGATACGATTGCAGTGCCTGAAGCGAAATCTCACGGTTGGTCTCGAGCACGGAAATCTGCTCGGCGGCATTTCGCAATTGCCTGATATTCCCGCCCCATCGGTATTTTTGAAGATACTGAACCGCATCGTCGGTGAGCCTGATTGCGGGCATTTTGTATTTCTGCGCGAAATCGGCGGCGAATTTCCTGAAGAGCAGATGGATGTCGTCTTTTCGTTCGCGGAGCGGCGGCAGCATGATTTCGACCGTGCTCAACCTGTAATAAAGATCTTCACGGAATTTGCCCTTTTGGATGGCATCGAACATATTAACATTCGTCGCCGCGACGATCCTGACATTGGTTTTCTGTACCTGTGAAGAACCGACTTTGATAAACTCACCATTTTCAAGTACGCGCAGCAAACGAACCTGCGTGGTTAGCGGGAGCTCGCCAACTTCATCCAGGAAAATCGTTCCGCCGTCAGCGACTTCGAAATAGCCTTCGCGCGCACCGGTTGCACCGGTAAACGAACCTTTTTCATGTCCGAATAGTTCGCTGTCAATGGTTCCTTCGGGGATGGCGCCGCAGTTGACGGCAATGTATTTCCCGTGTTTGCGGTGCGAAAGCGAATGGATGATCTTCGGAATGCTTTCTTTTCCGACGCCGCTTTCACCGGTGACCAAAACTGAAATGTCGGTTGGTGAAACCTGGATCGCTTTTTCAATCGCGCGGTTCAATTTCGGATCATTTCCGATAATCTCAAATCGTTGCTTTATTGCTTGTACTGATTCCATTTGTACATAGTTCTGTTTGTTCTTTTTCTGTCACTTTACCCGGGCTTCCGGGCCGATAATATAGAAGGCCAATTTATTAACGTCGTATGTTTGCGGACTGCCCTTTTTCTATCTGTTGTATTTTGTACTTGGCCTCCTGTCTTTTAATTCTTTATCACATTGACACCTCGGAATTTTGGAAAATGTATGGTTTTTCCATAATCAAACCATTTCGCGAATTCGTAGGGAGACAATCGCCCCTTCCCTGAAGGTAATCTACGCATTTTCACCATTCAGCATCTGATGAAAACCCGTACTATTTTTAGGCGGAGCATGTCATACTGTAGCGATTGCCCCGGCTGTTACCTTTCGCCACTTGCTTCCCTGCGTTAGGGATTGAGGCTTTGTCTGAGCTCTTTTTTGCAGTGAAGCGGAAAAAAAGCGAGTGCCGAAAGCCCGGCGGCGGAATAATTATGTTTATGTCGCAAAAGCTGATTTGCCGCAACGCCAAAAATGATTGCTAATTATTCATCGATGATAGTCCGATGGCTTCTCCGATCAGCGTTCCGCTGGTGCAACGGGTGATTTTTACATTCACAAAATCGCCAATTTTATAATCCATTGCCGGGAAAACGACCGTCAGATTCTGGGAGTTGCGTCCCGAAAGCTCCTGATCGGACTTTTTCGAAAACTTATCGACCAGCACTTCCATTGTTTTTCCAACAAATTCCTGTGTCCTGAAAAGGCTGTGCTCGCGTTGGAGCGCAACAATTTCCTGCAGGCGGCGCAACTTTGTTTCTTCCGGCACATCGTCTTCCATTTTGCGGCCGGCAAGCGTTCCCGGACGTTCGGAGTAGGCGTACATATAGCCAAAACTGAATTTCACCTCGTTCATGAGGCTCAACGTGTCGGCGTGATCGGCTTCGGTTTCGGATGGAAAACCTGCGATCATGTCCTGAGTCACCGTACATTCGGGGAGGATCGTCCGGATCTTTGCAATCAGCGCCAGATATTCGGCACGCGTATGCAAGCGATTCATCTCCTTTAAAATACGGTCGCTTCCGCTTTGTACCGGAAGATGGATGTGCTTGCAGACATTCGGGTATCTGGCAATTACGTGAAGTACGCTTTCATGCATATCCTGCGGGTTCGATGTCGAAAACCTGATCCGCATCTTTGGGAATGCTGTTGCGACCATTTCGAGCAGCGCATCAAACCGGATTGCTGTCGCCTGCTGCATTGGTGTCGCTTTATCGAAATCTTTCTTGAGTCCGCCGCCATACCAAAGGTAACTGTCGACATTTTGTCCCAGAAGTGTGACCTCCTTATAACCTTTTTCATAAAGATCGGCAATTTCAGCGATGATGCTTTGCGGCTCGCGGCTTCTTTCGCGCCCGCGGGTAAAAGGCACTACGCAAAATGTGCACATGTTGTCGCATCCGCGGGTAATCGATACGAATGCCGATACGCCGTTGCTTTGCAGCCTGACCGGCGAAATGTCGCCGTAGGTTTCGTCTTTCGACAATAGGACGTTGATCGCTTCGTTTCCGGCGTGGACTTCCTCCAGCAGGTTCGGAAGGTCTTTATAGGCATCGGGGCCAACAACGAGGTCGACGATTTTTTCTTCCTCGAGAAATTGGCTTTTGAGCCGTTCGGCCATGCAGCCGAGAACGCCGACTTTCATCTTCGGATTTACACGACGCTTTACCGCGTTGTATTTTTCGAGGCGCTTGCGAACGGTCTGTTCCGCTTTGTCGCGGATCGAGCACGTGTTCATAAGCACAAGGTCGGCTTCTTCAAGTACGTTTGTCGTGTTATAGCCGTTTCCCGCAAGGATTGATGCCACGACTTCACTGTCGGAGAAATTCATTGCACAGCCATAGCTTTCGATAAAAAGTTTTTTTCCGTTCTCCGGATTTTGCTCAAGCACAAGGTTTTCGCCCTGCCGATTTTCTTCTATTGTCTTTTCCATAATTCCCGCACTCTAAGGCGGCCCCAAATATAAGCAAGATTCCCGATGGTGACAACTTGGCAGTCTTTTTTAAGAATCTTTTGAAGCTGTTCCCGCTCTTCGCCTTATCCCTTGCTGCGCTGCGGGGATGCCGGCTGCGATCGGGGCTAGGGCTTTGGAAAAAGCGACAAATTTATCGTGTTGTTAATTGTGAAAACCGATTTTAAAAATTTCGCATACTTTTGCGGGCAATCCCAGCGAGCTGCAGTGGCTCTCCGGCAATGTAAATAAATACGGTTATGGCAAAGAATTTAGTGATAGTGGAGTCACCCGCCAAGGCAAAAACGATCGAGAAGTTTCTCGGTAGCGATTTCCAGGTGGAGTCGAGTTACGGGCACATAGCCGATCTTCCTTCAAAAGAAATTGGCGTTGATGTCGAAAACGGGTTCAAGCCCCGATATGAGGTCAGCCCCGACAAGAAAGCGCTCGTGAAAAAGTTGCGCGACCTTTCTAAAAAAGCAGATATGGTTTGGCTGGCGAGTGATGAGGACCGCGAAGGAGAAGCGATTTCATGGCATCTTTCCGAAGAGTTGAAACTCGACAAAAACAAAACCAGGCGGATCGTTTTTCATGAGATTACCAAGTCGGCTATTCTCAAAGCAATCGACAATCCGCGCGGGATAAATTACGATCTTGTGAATGCGCAGCAGGCGAGGCGAGTGCTGGACCGGCTTGTAGGCTACGAACTTTCTCCAGTGCTTTGGCGCAAGGTGAAAGGCGGATTATCAGCGGGTCGCGTTCAGTCGGTTTCGGTCAGACTGATCGTTGAGCGCGAACGTGAGATCCAAAACTTCAAAACAGTAGCGTCGTATTCGATTACTGCGGAATTTACGAATGAATCAGGCAAATCGTTCAAGGCAAGGCTGCCGAAAAATTTTAGTACGCGGGCTGAAGCCGAGGATTTCCTAAAGAGAAATATCGGTTCGAATTATAAAGTCGGCGACCTCGAAACTAAGCCGACGCGCAAATCACCGGCACCGCCGTTTACCACATCGACCTTGCAACAGGAAGCGGCGCGCAAGCTTTACCTTCCGGTTGGAATTACGATGCAGGTTGCGCAAAGGCTGTATGAAGCCGGACTCATTACCTATATGCGTACCGACAGCGTCAACCTTTCAAAAGAAGCTGTCGAGGCCGCGAAAGATGAAATCACACGTTCGTACGGCGCTGAATTTTCAAAGCCGCGAACTTTTTCAAATAAGTCAAAAGGCGCTCAGGAAGCGCACGAAGCGATTCGGCCAACCGACATGTCACGCCATTCGATCAGCGCCGAGCGCGATCAGCAGCGGCTTTACGATTTGATCTGGAAACGTACACTCGCTTCGCAAATGAGCGATGCGCAACTCGAGCGCACCAACGTTCGCATTGAAGCCGATAATCATAAGGAACAGTTTTCGGCCACAGGTGAAGTGTTGCTTTTCGAAGGGTTTTTGAAAGTTTACCTTGAAGGAAACGACGACGATGAGGAAGAACAGGAAGGAATGCTTCCGGCGCTTAAAGTCGGAGAGCGGCTCCAAAACAAATACATAGCGGCAACCGAGCGGTACAGCCGACCGGCAGCGCGTTACACAGAAGCTTCGCTGGTAAAGAAACTGGAAGAACTCGGCATCGGGCGGCCATCCACGTATGCGCCTACGATTTCTACGATCATCAGCCGGAACTATGTCGAGAAAGGCAATATGGAAGGGCAGGAGCGTAATTATACGCAACTGATGCTCGAGTCCGGGAAATTATCCGAAAAAACACTGAAAGAAAATACAGGAGCTGATAAAGGAAAGCTTGTGCCGACCGATATCGGGATTATTGTAACCGATTTTCTGGTAAAAAATTTCGGGAATATTCTCGATTACAATTTCACCGCACAGGTCGAACAGGATTTTGACGAGATCGCGGAGGGAAATGTTGACTGGGCACGGATGATGAAGGATTTTTACGATCAGTTTCATCCAAATGTTAAGGAAGTCGAAGCGACCGCCGATCGTGAAAGCGGCGAGCGTATTTTAGGGAAAGATCCGAAAACGGGAAAACAAGTCAGCGTTCGGTTGGGTAAATTCGGGCCGATAGCGCAAATAGGTGAAGCCGATGACGAACAGAAAGTGTTTGCAAGTCTTCGCACCGAGCAGAATATCGGTAACATAACACTTGAGGAAGCGCTGAATCTTTTCCTTCTGCCGAAAAACCTCGGAACGCACGAAGGTGAAGAAGTCGAAGTTAACAATGGCCGATTCGGACCGTATGTGCGCTGCGGCAAAACGTTTATATCGCTTCCGAAAGGCGAAGAACCGCTGGACGTGACACTGGATCGGGCGAAGCAACTTATTGCGGAAAAGGCACAGGCCGAGGCTCCGATTGCCCATTATCAGGGACAGCCGGTCCAAAAAGGAACCGGAAGGTTTGGTCCGTTCATCAAATGGAACGGAATGTTTATCAACGTCAGCAAAAAGTACAATTTCAACAATTTGTCGGAGTCGGAAATCAGTGAATTGATTGAAGATAAAATGCAGAAAAATCTGGATAAAGTCATTCACAGCTGGCCTGAAGAGGGCATTTTGGTTGAGAAAGCGCGTTGGGGCAAGTCGCAGATCACAAAAGGAAAGATCAAAATTGAATTGGGAAAAGATGTTGATGCTGCAGCGTTGACATTAGAACAAGTCAAGGAAATGATCGATAAGAAAACGCCGGCAAAAAAGACACCGGCCAAAAAAGCTGCTGCCGGCAAAACAACGGCGAAAGCTTCGGCAAAAAAAACTACAGTAAAAAAGAAATAGCCAATGGTATTTGATTTCCTGCAGCCCGTTGATGAAAGTGTAATTGCATATGCCCGGAACCTTTCGTCGCAACATTTGGGCAGCAAGGTTGTGTTCCATTCGGAAAGTGAATTCCCGGACCTCGAAAAGGTAGCGATCGCCCTGCTCGGAGTTCCGGAGAACCGTGGACTTGCCACCACTGAGGAATCGGTTGAGGTAAATTACATCCGTAGGGAATTGTATTCGTTGTTTCCCGGAAACTGGCATTCGTCGATTGCCGATCTTGGCGACATATTTCCCGGCAATACGGCGGAAGATACTTCATTTGCCTTAAAAAGCGTCGTTGCTGCTCTCCTGAAGAAGAAGATTATACCTGTTGTGCTTGGCGGATCGCAGGATCTCACCTATGCATTATACCGCGCGTATGATGAGTTGGAGCAGATGGTTAATCTTGTGAGCATCGATAGCCGTTTTGATTTTGGAAAGGACGAAGGATCGCTTGCCGCAGGTTCTTATCTGACGAAAATGATCGTGGATGAGCCAACCAATTTGTTTAATTTCAGCAATTTGGGCTATCAGACCTACTACAATTCCCAGGAAGAAATCGATTTGGTAGAGAAGCTTTTTTTCGACGCTTATCGGTTGGGAGAAATCTCAAACAACCTTTCATTGGCCGAGCCTGTCTTCCGCGACGCCGATTTGGTTAGCTTAGATTTAACATCGATAAAATCAGCCGACTCCGGAAATTTGTTTACATTTACTCCTAACGGCTTCACCGGTAAAGAGATATGTGCACTGGCGCGGTACGCCGGAATTAGCGATAAAGTCTCGGTTTTCGGGCTTTTCAATCAACACGGAACAATCCAGGAATCTGTTCTTGCTGCTCAGATTATCTGGTATTTCATTGAAGGAGTGAATTACAGATCAAATGAATATCCGTTTGGCGGGCGCGAGCATTATTTGAAATATATTGTTCCTATTGAAGATCAGGAACTTGTATTTTACAAAAGCGACAGGACAGATCGCTGGTGGATAGAGATTCCGTTTGTTTCGGCAGGCAATAATAAACTGAAAAAAAATACGTTGTTACCGTGTTCGTACGATGAATACCTTGCAGCGTGCAATCAGGATCTTCCTGAGCGATGGTGGAAGGCGCAGCGGAAGAATCTGGTAATTTAATTGAAAAGCATTTCTTACATATCAGGGTAAAATATGCACTTAATCGATGTTTTTGTGTATTTTATCGATGAAAAATTTTGCTGGAAAAGTATTTTGCAATAGTTTTGAAGCGCGAAATAATTTTTTCAATTAAATTGCTTTTTTAAAAAATAATAGATAGGTTTACGCCCTTTAATTTTGAACATATTACATAACCCAAATTTATATGAAGAAATTCGTTGCATTTACAGCTGTATTCGCCTTGTTAGTGAGCTGTGGCCGATCAAACGATAAAGGTGAATTGGTGGGAGTGAAAGGCAAGAAATGGCATCCGGAAAAACCGTTCGGAATGACATTGGTGCCAGGAGGCTCTTTTATAATGGGTAAATCAGATGATGACCTTGCAAACGTACAGGATGCGCCTACTAAAACGGTGACTGTTCGTTCTTTCTATATGGATGAAACCGAAATCACCAACAGCGAATATCGCGAATTTGTTGAGTGGGTTAAGGATTCAACCATTCGGGTAAGGCTTGCGATTCTCGCTGACGAAGTTGGCCAAACTGCAGGTAGTACCGGTGGAAAAGGAGGCAGGAACGCGGGTAGCATCGGTGATTTTGCATTTGACGACCAGGATCCGGCAAAAATGACTCCTTACGAAAAGTATATGTATGAGAATTACTACAGTGTTGGTACTTCTGACGATCCATATGCCGGCAGGAAGTTGAACAAAAAGGTTAACCTTATAAAAGATACTTCGAAATATCCTGACGAATACTATACGGAAGTTATGGATTCGATGTATTTGCCTTTAGCAGAATCGTTTAACGGCCTTCGTACCATCGATGTCAATAAACTTCAGTTCCGCTATTCATGGATGGACATCCAGGCAGCTGCAAAAGCCAAAACCGGAAAACGCAGCGATTTCATCAAAACCGAAAAGGTTAAAGTGTACCCTGATACAACAGTCTGGATTAAAGACTTTGCGTATTCCTATAATGAGCCAATGCACAATGATTATTTCTGGCACCAGGCATATAGCGAATATCCGGTTGTTGGTGTAAAATGGACTCAGGCAAAAGCTTTCTGCGCCTGGAGGACATTAAAGAAAAATGCCTATATCAAATCAAAGAAAAAAGGTCGTGACCTGATCAACTCGTTCAGGCTTCCAACTGAAGCTGAATGGGAATATGCTGCACGTGGCGGTCTTGAATCAGGTACTTACCCTTGGGGTGGTCCATATACTAAAAACGACAGAGGCTGTTTCCTTGCGAACTTCAAACCAAACAGGGGGGATTATGCTGCCGACCAGGCACTATATACCGTGGAAGCCAAATCTTATGAGCCTAACGGATACAATCTTTACAATATGGCGGGTAACGTAGCGGAGTGGACCGACTCTTCTTATGACGCCAGTGCATACGAATTCGTATCTACAATGAACCCGAATGTGGGTGACCTTAAAAACCAGCGTAAAGTCACACGTGGCGGATCGTGGAAAGACGTGGCCTACTTCCTTCAAGTGAGTACCCGCGATTTTGAATATGCCGATTCAGCACGCAGCTACATTGGATTCAGGACTGTTCAGGATTATATGGGCGTCCAGACAACCGGAAACGGGGTCAGAAAATAAAAATTTAACCAACTTAATTATATTAACTTAACTAACTAAATTATTATTATGGCAATTTTGAGTAAAAAAACAATGAATTTCGCTTACGGTATGGGAGCGGCAGTGGTAATCATTGGAGCACTGTTTAAACTTATGCACTGGCCAGGAGCGAGTATAATGCTTATTGTTGGACTTGGTACTGAGGCGTTGATCTTTGGTCTGTCTGCTTTTGACCCTGTTGATGATGAACTGGATTGGTCGTTGGTTTACCCGGAGCTTGCAGGTGGTGAAGCTAAAAAGAGAGAAGCTAAAGAAGATCCGAAAGATGCACAAGGCCTTCTTTCACAAAAGCTTGACAACATGCTGAAAGAAGCTAAAATCGATGGTGAGCTTATGGCAAGCCTTGGAAACAGCATTAGAAATTTCGAAGGTGCTGCCAAAGGAATTGCTCCTACAGTTGACTCGATTGCTTCAACCAAAAAGTACAGCGAAGAGCTTTCATTGGCTGCTGCACAAATGGAATCATTGAACAGCCTTTATAAAGTACAACTCGAGGCTGCATCAAGAAACGCACAGATCAATAACGAGGTCGCCGAAAACAACTTAAAACTTAAAGATCAGATGCAATCGCTTACTTCCAACCTGTCTTCATTAAACAATGTTTACGGTGGAATGCTTTCTGCAATGGGAAACAGAGGGAACTAGTTTGACTCACATTTTTAATATTAACACAAAACACATTAAATAGAAAAAATGGCAGGAGGAAAATTAACCCCCAGGCAGAAGATGATCAACCTGATGTATCTGGTTTTCATCGCGATGTTAGCACTGAACATGTCAAAAGAGGTACTTTCCGCTTTTGGTATCTTAAATAATAAAATTGTAGAGTCGAATTCAATCACCGATGCCAGGAACCAGAGCTCATTTGACCAATTGGCTCAAAAAGCTTCAGAGCAGCCTTTGCAATACGGTGAAAAGAAAGCCAAAGTAGATAAGATCAGAGCTCTTTCAAAAGACTTCAATGATTATATTGAAAAGCTTAAAACCGACTTCACTAAAGATCTTGAAAGAGATGCAAACGGAAACCTTCCGTTTGAACAAATGGACAAAGGCGATAAAGTTGATGAGGCTTGGTTTGCCGGTGGTGAAAAACCATCAGCAAAAGGAAAAGAATTCCTTTCCAAGATCGCTAACTATGTAAGTTCGCTTAAGCAAATTGGAGGTAGCGCAATCGCTGACTCAGAGATGAAAAAAATCCAGCACAGGTTTTCAACCGATCCTGTTTTCTCTAAAACAGAAGGTAAAAAAATCGAATGGCTGAACTACAACTACGAACACTTCCCTTTGATCGCATCCATTACGAAGCTTTCACAATTGCAATCGGACATCAAAACCACCGAAAGCGATATCATCAGCGGAATGTTTCAGTCTGACCTTGTTGCAGCTGCGTCATTGACAGCTTACCAACCGATAGTTGTTCCAGATAAAACCGCCTTCTTCCAAGGCGAGGCTGTTACCGGGAAAATCATTCTTGGTAAATTCGACCCCTCGTTGGTTGCTAAGTCGGTTATCGTAAACGGTACTTCGGTTAAAGCAGAAGCTGGTCAGGCAAAATTCTCTTTTGGTGCAGGAAATACAGGAGAACATGAAATCACCGGATCGTTCAACTTTGACGAAGGCGGAAAAGTGGTTTCCCTTCCAATTAAAGGAAATTACGTTGTTGTCCCTAAACCGAAATCGGCTACAATTTCAGCTGATAAAATGAACGTTGTTTACCGTGGTGTTGTTAACCCGATGACAATTTCATTCGCAGGTATTTCTGCTGATAAAGTATCCGCTTCAGCAAATGGACTGTCTTCTGCAGGTAAGCCTGGAGCTTACAATATGAAGCCTGGACAAGGAACAGAAGTTACCATTAATGTTGTTGGAACGCTACCTGACAATACGAAAGTTACAGATAAGAAAACTTTCCGTATCAAAGGAATTCCTGCTCCTGTCGGAACCATTCGCGGTGAAGACGGTGTAGTAAAAGGACCGAAAAACAGCTTATTGGTATCAACAGTTGGCGCCAAGCTTGTTGACTTCGATTTTGAAGTTGATATCGATGTAGTTGGATTCAACATCAAAGTTGCCGGAAAACCAACGGTTGTCGTTCAAGGGAACAAACTTAACGCACAGGCTCAGGCGATCCTTTCGACTGTTTCCCGTGGCGACCAGGTTACCATTTCCGAGATCAAGACCAAACTTCGTGGCGCTGGAAACTATATGCTTCCGCGTACTGCTCCGGTGATTTTCGAAATACAATAATTACATAAGTCGGGCGTTAACCTACAATATAATTTAGAACCGAAAAATATGAATTTGAGAAATGCAATGCTGGCCATTTTAACTGTTGCGGGAAGCTTTACAGCCTCTGCTCAGTCGAATCTGCTGAACGCCAAAACTCCTGATGAGATTGGCAAGAAAACACCAGCTCAGTTGATTTCGGATAATGATAAACCATTGGTGTACGGTTACGTTCACGACAGGGATGTACTCATGGGTAAAACGGTTTGGGAAATAATCGATCTTGATGAAAGGATCAACTTTCCAATGTATTATCCTATTGATAGCGCCAATATCGGAAAGGACCGCAGGTCATTGTATGATGTGCTTACAAAAGCGATTAAGGACGGCAAAATTACTGAAGTCTACACCGATAGCTACTTCAATACGAAGAAGACGATGAAGGACATTGAAGCCAACCTTACAAAAATTGACACTACCGATATGGGCCGTGAGCAATTCAACGCTGGCATTCCGATAGATCAGCAGTACATTGTTCGCAGTGACATTGCATCGATTGATGTAGCACAATACAAAATCAAAGGTTTTTGGTACTTCGACAAACGTCAAAGTGAAATGAAGTACCGCCTTCTTGGTATTTGTCCAGTAACCCCGGATGTTTTCACTCTTGGAAAAGAAGAACAGGATTATATTGAACTGTTCTGGGTTTATTTTCCTGCTGCCCGCGACGTACTTCACGATGCGAAGGCGTTTAACGACCGAAATTCTGCGATGCCGATAACGTTTGACCACCTGCTGAATTCGCGCCGATTCAATGCCGTGATTTATAAGGAAGAAAACGTTTACGGAGACCGCGAGATCGCCGATTACGAAAGAGAAAATGCACAATTGCAGCTTCTCGAATCGGAAAGGGTCAAAGAAAAAATCAGGAACTTCGAACAGGATATGTGGAATTACTAATCCTTTCCTAAACAATAGAAACCTTACCTTAACCGGTAGGGTTTTTTTATTTTAAAAAATGACAGATTTCATTATTGTCGGTGCCGGATTAGCAGGACTGATGTTTGCCGAAAAGGCGCTCCGGGAAGGTAGAACGTTTATTATTTTCGAAGACGAATCGCAGCACTCCTCGTCGGTGGCAGCGGGTGTCTATAATCCTGTCAGCCTGAAAAGATTGAGTGGAATTTCAGATGCGCAGCAACAGCTGGATACGATGCACGGGTATCTTCAATCCATTGCTTCGCGTTTAAATCAGCATTTTGACAATCCAACACCGCTTCTAAGAAGATTCGCAAGCATCGAAGAACAGAACAATTGGTTTCATGCCTGCGAGAAGCCAAGCCTGAATGCATTCCTATCCGATCGGCTAGTTAGTGAGAGTTTCGACGGAATTATTTCGCCGTTCGGATTCGGGCTGGTGAAGCATACCGGCTGGGTCAACACGCGGAAGCTATTAGCTGATTTCCGTAATTATCTTGCCTCGCAGCAGGTTTTGATTAAGGAAGCATTTGTTCACAGCGAACTTGTTTTTACTCCTCAATTGGTTTCCTATCGTGAAATCGATGCACGCCATATTGTATTTGCCGAAGGCTTTGGCATGAGCCGCAATCCGTTTTTCAATCGCCTTCCGCTGAACGGAACCAAAGGCGAAGTATTGGTCATTGAAGCTCCGGGCATTCGTGCAGATGCAATCGTAAAAGCGGATGTGTTTTTGGTGCCGCTGGGAAATTACACGTACCGGGTAGGAGCAACCTACAACTGGTCGGATAAAAGCTCAGTCCCAACAAATGAAGGCCGGGCTGAGTTGGAACAAAAGCTCAGGCAACTGATTGATTGCGATTTCAAAATCATTTCACATGAGGCTGGAATCCGTCCAACAACAAAAGACAGAAAGCCGCTTCTGGGAACGCATCCGCATTTTCCTGCATTACATCTCTTAAATGGACTCGGAACGCGCGGTGTAATGCTCGGCCCCGCGATGGCGAATCTGCTGTACGATCATATTGAAAGCCGTCGGCAACTGCCGCGTGAAGTCGATATCAATCGTTTTGGTGCCGATTTGCTGCCTGCGGATCATAGCTGATGAACATATTGATGTAGATGTTCCTGGATACCCTGACAATAGGCGGCATGAGAAGGAGCAGCCCAATGAAAATAGAAATGAAAGCGGTCATCAGACCGGTATGAAATCCGAGAAATAATACCAGGAAAATCACAATGCTGATAAATACTGCTAAGGCATAGCTGACATACATCGCACCGAAAAAGAAGTTGGGCTCAATCTTATAGCGCAGGCCACAGGTGCTGCAATGTTCGTGCATCTTCATTATGTCACCAACCACGTACGGATTAGGGTTGACATACATTCGGTCGGTGTGGCAACGAGGGCAAGTTCCTGTTAAAATGCTATAGACTTTAGAACCTTTTTTTAACATTTGCAAAAAATTTTTCTTATCGCAAAGGTACGACTGCTTTCCACATAATTTTTCATAAATGCTCAATATACATAACCTGTCCGTTTCTTTTGGCGGAACCTACCTTTTTGAAGAAGTAACCTTTCGGCTAAATGCCGGCGACCGCGTCGGGCTCGTAGGTAAAAATGGCGCCGGAAAATCGACCATGCTCAAGATTTTATCACGCGACTTGGTTCCCGATTCCGGAAGTATTGCCACCGAGAAGGAAGTGAAAATTGGATTCCTTAGGCAGGATATCGATTTTGAACGAGGCCGCACCGTGCTCGAAGAGGCTTATCAGGCTTTTACCGACATTCAGGAAGTGGAACGCAAGCTCGAGCACATCAACCATCAATTGGTGACCCGAACCGATTATGAAAGCCAGGAATACAGCGAAATCATCGAAAGCCTTTCCGATTATACACATCGGTTCGAACTGCTTGGCGGTTACAATTACGTTGGCGACACCGAAAAGATTTTGCTCGGGCTCGGCTTCAAGCGCGAGGTTTTTAATAATCCTACGGAAGCTTTTTCGGGTGGATGGCGCATGCGAATCGAACTCGCCAAACTGCTGCTTCAATCCAATGACGTCCTGCTTCTCGATGAGCCCACAAACCACCTCGACATTGAGTCGATTATCTGGCTTGAAAACTTTTTGCGCAATTATCCCGGTGTGGTGGTCATTGTGTCGCACGACAAAATGTTCCTCGATAATGTGACCAACAGGACAATCGAAATTTCACTAGGGAAGATCTACGATTTCAGCAAGCCGTATTCACAATACCTCGAGCTTCGTCACGAAATCCGCGAAAAGCAGTTGGCAACGCAAAAAAACCAACAGAAAAAAATCGAGGAAACCGAAAAGCTAATTGAAAAATTCCGCGCGAAGGCATCAAAGGCATCTATGGCGCAGTCGCTGATAAAAAAGCTCGATAAAGTCGAACGCATTGAAGTGGATGAAGACGACAATTCTGTGATGAATATTTCCTTCCCGGTTTCAAAAGTGCCTGGCAAAGTAGTTATCGAAGCCGAGCACGTGACGAAAGCATATGGCGACAACATCATATTACAAGATATATCATTGCTCGTCGAACGCGGAAGCAAAATCGCATTTGTCGGCCAGAATGGACAGGGAAAGTCGACCTTTATAAAAGCGATTGTCAAGGAAATTGATTTTCAGGGAAGCATAAAGCTGGGTCACAACGTTCAGATCGGATACTTCGCACAAAACCAGGCGGAATACCTTGACGGCGAAATAACGCTGCTCCGAACCATGGAAGACGCTGCAAACGATACGAATCGCTCTAAAGTCCGCGACATGCTTGGCGCATTCCTCTTCCGTGGCGACGATGTCGAAAAGAAAGTTAAAGTCCTTTCCGGTGGCGAGCGAAACCGCCTGGCACTTTGCAAGCTGCTTCTCCAGCCGATAAACGTCCTGGTGATGGACGAGCCCACGAACCACCTCGATATCAAGTCGAAAAACGTCCTCAAGGCGGCGCTTCAGAAGTACGAAGGCACACTGCTGCTTGTTTCACACGACCGTGATTTCCTTCAGGGAATGTCCAATATCGTATATGAATTTAAAGATCGCAAAATCCGGGAATACCTGGGCGACATTAATTATTTCCTCGAACAGCGCAATCTCGAAAATATGCGCGAAGTCGAAAAGAAAGACGTGATTAAAAAAGATGCGCCAAAGGACAGCAAGAAATTATCATACGACGATCAAAAGAAAAATAAGTCGCTCCAAAACCGGCTTAGCAAGATAGAAAGCCAGATCCGCCAGTTAGAGAACGACATCCAGAAAGACGACAAAGCGCTCGCCGCCAATTACGACAAGCATATCGAAGACGCCAATTTCTTCATGGCGTATAACCGCAAAAAATCGGAGCTCGATAAATTACTGAATGAGTGGGAAGCGGTGCAGACTGAAATTGACAACGCTTGATTTTAGAAGCTGCTTCCGGCTGTCCGCTGTATCTTTTCCAAACCTCAAAGGTTTCAAAAACCTTTGAGGTTTGGAAAAGGATGCCGCTTCCATCCGGGCTAGGGATTTAACTACGAGATAAGCCCGATTGCTTTTGAATGTGCAATCGCCTCGCTGCTGTGCTTAAAATAACAGGCATGTACGCCCAAAAGTTCCATATTTTTGATTGCAGCTTCTGCCTTCGCTTTTTTCTCGCGGCCTGTCTGCCTGATATAAACCGCATGAACCGTTACCGGGAAAATCTTGCAAATGTCCTCATACAAAAAAGGATCGTCCTGAGAATCGTCGCCCAAAAGCGTATACCTTAGATGTGGGTAAAATTCAAGAATGTGCTTGATCTTGTCAAACTTATGATTGTGATCGCCGCGGCCGGTCACGAAAAAGTCCAACAGGCTTGTTTTTATATCCTTTAAAAGCAGCACTGCCCGCGGAAGTTCATGAAGCTGGGTAAAATCTACAATAAACCGATACAGGTTCCATTCACTGCTTGAAACGTAAAAGAAAGCATTCCGTTCCTCTTTATTGTTGCGACCCGCAGTGCTCAAGGCCTGATAGTGCGAAACCACATCCTTAAAAAGCTTCCGGCTGTTAACATTCCGAAACAACAATATATAAAGCTTTCGCAACGGGTTTCCGGTATGCGAAACCAGAAATGTATCATCAATGTCACTGATAAATCCAAGATTTCCATCAAAAGGCCGCACATAGCTGCTTTTCGATTCGATCTCTTCACCATTGTGAACGAGCGTTACCCGATAGTCGTTCCATCCAAAGCCCACATTTTCCTTTAGCGGGATGCAGAATTTAAAATGGCCATCTTGTAAGGAACGCGTATGGATCTTTTCGCCGGCGTGGGTAAGATAAACATCGGCGTTGGCGAGCGTCTTGATGCGGAACATCCTGATTATTGAGCGCGCGTTCCTGAAGCGTTTTTTAGTGAAATCGTACTCTTCCCGGCTAAGCGGAGCGAAAACATGCCCCATAACAATCAGCTCCTGGTCGTTCGCATAACCGCGGTACAATTTAATTACAGCCTTTTTCAAAATTGCTTATATTTGGTAGAGATGCTGTAAATTAAATATTATTCTTCAATAAAGGAAGTATGAGCCCCGAAAAGAGTGTGATTATGGTCGTCAATCCGATATCGGGCGATCGTGATAAGGCAGAATTTACAATGGCTGCCCAAACGTATGCAGAAGCCGCGGGAATCAACCTTACCATTTATGAAACCACAGGCGAAGATGATATTGATAAAATTGCCAGACTCTACGAAAAGCAAAAGCCGCAACGTGTTCTGGTAGCGGGCGGAGACGGTACGATAAAAATGGTTGCGGATGCACTTGAGAATCAGGATGTCATCCTCGGCATCTTGCCGGCCGGTTCGGCAAACGGGCTTTCGGTCGATCTCGGATTTCCCGCGACAATTGCTGAAAATGTTCAGATCGCCTTCGAAAACGAATTTATGGAAATTGACATGGTTTGCATCAACAGCCATAAAAGCCTTCATTTAAGCGATCTCGGATTGAACGCAGAGATGATCCGGAATTACGAGAACAGCACCATACGCGGCAAAATTGGCTATGTATTACAGGGCGTGACTACGCTTGCCGACGCTCCGGTTCAATTTACGGCCGAAATTACAGCTAATGGCGAAACCATATCGACCGAAGCTAAGATGATCGTCATCGCCAACTCACAGAAATACGGCACGGGAGTCGTCATCAACCCGAAAGGCAAATTGAATGACGGCAAATTTGAAATTGTAGTACTTCGTAACCTCGACCTATTATTAGTAGGCAAAATCGTAACCGGCAATATGCCGCTGAATTCTGAAGATGTTGAAATAATATCGTGTGAATCGGCGACGATCAGAACCGACATTCCGGTTCACTTTCAAATAGACGGCGAATATGTTGGCGAAGAGCAATCGCTTGACATAAGGATCTTGCCACGGCAAATGAAAGTGGCGGTTCCTACTGCAATTTAAATGGATGCCTTTGCTGCCAGGGTACATCGGGTTCAAAATAGCTGAAAAGTTGCGGCATAAGCCAATTGATCAACGGATTGGAATGCCTGATCAATCCATGCAACGTCTCGGGCTCTGCACCCACGGAACTCTTTATTTCCAACGCTGTCCTCGCAAATATTATCTTTCCTGACCGGTTTTCAATGGCAAAGGCTATCATGTCATACAGCATGTTTAAATACAGCATATGCGTTTTTTGGAAGGAATCGCTGTAACCAAGAAAATAGGTGTCAATGTCCCGTCCGTTGCGGATCATGGTGTTAAAGCCGACAAGTTCATCGCCCAAGAAATATCCGCAAAAAATAAAATTTTCGCCAAGCTGCTGCTTCATTACCAGAAAATGGTTCTCCGATAGGTAAAATGTATTGAAGGGCGCGTTACTGGCAACGGTCATGTACAAGTCATAAATCGACTTGCGAAAAGTTGCGATTTCATCCAACGATAGTTCCCTTCTGATGATGCCAGCCGATTTTTTTCTAGCGCGCTTGTATTGATCGCGGTATTTTTTGTTCAGCGCATCAACATAATCACACTCATTCTTCCAACGGTCTGGTATCCCGAAAACCATATTAGGCTGCGTAGTGAAGTTGAAATACGATTTAAAAAAGGGCAGATTAAACACTCCGATTTGCGTCTGCGGAAAATCCTTCCATATAAACAGGTGCATCTTTTTACCGGATTTAGATAACTTCCGTTCAATCGCCAGCATTGCGTCGTTCAACACAGGAAGAACCGCTTGCCTGTCCACATCCGGCAAGAACCTGCAAGTGTTCTGGCCCGTCAGCATATTGTTACCGATAATGAGAACATTCGTGGAAAAATTCCGGAAGGCAAAAGTGCGGATTTTATTTTTAAGACGGTTGTCGCGTTCTCCAAAAGACTGGATACTGCTCATGTCCAGAAATTGGCTGACGGCAATTCCGCACAATTCGGTATCGCTATGGACGGCGATATAGTGACATTGCATATTGGCTGGCGCCGATACATCGAGGACTTTTAAGTAGCCGGTCGATAGAAAGATATTTCCCGCAGCAATTTCATCCCAATTTGCGGGCAAAGATTCGGCGGAATCGTAAATCTCGTATCGAAGGCTGCGCAAGTGTAGCTTTTTGCCAAAATTAGCCATAAAAGAGGGCAAAAAAAAATCCCGCCTGAGCAGGATCTTTGTGTTTTTTAAAAAGGTTATACCCAGCCGCAGACAATTCCGCCCATGATCATACAGCAAATAACCCAGAAGCCGCCAACTATCAACGTGTACTTCCAGCTTCGTCTCTCATACAAAGCATTCGTACCAACCAATGGCAGCGCGAAGAACAGACCGGCGAAAAATCCATGCAGCATCCCGTGCTTGAATGTCCGGTATGCCATTCCGTAATCGGTCATAAAAGCTTCGTAGGTCGGTTTGGCCTTTGTCGGATCGCCGCCAATCATTCCCAAGGCGCCGTATTGATGAATTGTCAGGAACTGCAAAATAAACGCTATGAAGAACGCATAAATAAACGACATGATCATAGTGAGCGCCATGTTGCCGCCTTGCATTTTATCGGCTGAAACTCCCGATTCGCGCATCCAGGCATTTCCGAATACTTTCGGATTGTACCAGATAAAACCAATAACCAACGTTGATAACGCTGCGGTTAAAAGAGCATAAAAGTTAATTTCCATATTGTTTTGTTTAAGGTTTCGTCAAATGTATAAATTATCCACAATTGTTAAACTCCCTTGCATCAAGAAATAGCGTGGAAGGCCTGCAATGTAAGAATATTCCACTATTATTTATTTAATATATGTAATTCGTCGATTTTATTTGCTGATAATCGGGTGTTGATATACATTTGACCCGTAATCAAGCTAAACACGCGACCCATGAAAAATATCCGGATAATTCTACTGCTTCTGATTTCGGTATCAGTATTTGCGAATGTCTCGCCTTCGGAAAAGAAAGCGCTGGTCAAACTATACGAATCGACTAACGGACAGAACTGGACCAAAAAATGGGACCTGAAGTCACCCGTTGAGTCGTGGGCGGGCGTAAAAGTCGTCGCCGACAAAGTCGTCGCTTTAGACCTTGCCAATAATAACCTGAACGGACAGCTTCCGAAAGAACTTGGAAATCTGACCAACATCGAACAGATAAATCTATTTCGCAACAATTTGTCGGGTTCTATTCCATCATCAATCGGAAACCTCAAACACTTAAAATCGTTGAACATCGCATTCAACAAGCTTTCAGGATCACTTCCTGCGAGTCTTGGCGATGCCGCCGCCTTACAATCGGTTGAACTTTACATGAACCGCATCGAAGGAGAACTTCCGTCATCAATTGGAAAACTTGCACAACTTCAGACTTTGTCACTTTTCAACAACGAATTGACTGGGGCGATCCCATCGTCATTTTATTCATTGAAATCGCTGAAAGTACTTCTGCTTAGCAGCAATAAACTCAGCGGAAAGCTCAGCATCGAAGTCGCGAACCTGAGTTCTCTTGAAAATCTGAGCCTGTTCGAAAACAACATGGAAGGCCAGGTGCCATTCGATTTGGAAAAACTTCGGAACCTGAAGGAAATGAATATCTCATACAATAAGTTCAATGGCCTTGTTTCAAAGAACTTAGCCGAACTGGATATGATGAACATGACTATGATCAATGAGCACGGTGTTGCAACGACATTGAAAGTCGACCTCAATAAAAATTCAGCTTTGGCTGCAGACGAATAACCTTTTCATACAGGATTTATTTTGAACCTCGCCATCCGGTGAGGTTTTTTTTGCTCAACAATTCCCAACAAAATGGGCACGACTCACTACAACATTAGGATTTAACTAACATTTAGCTAGCTTTTTAAGTCTTAAATTTAGAAGTCGAACTACTAAATTCAGAGACATGGGTGAATACAAAGAATTACAGGATAAGGAAGCGGTGGAAAAAATGAAGAAGCTTGCCGAAGACGTAAAAGTCTGCATGTTTTGTACCGAGCTCACGCATTTTCCGATTGCCGCACGGCCAATGAGCCTGCAACAGGTTGACGACAATGGCAACTTATGGTTTATCAGCTCAAAAAGCAGCAACAAGAACTTTGAGATCAGTCATGACAACCGCGTCCAGCTGTTTTTTTCGAAACTTGAAGATTCACATTATCTTTCAATTGCGGGTGAAGCTGCGGTTTACACCGATCGATCGAAAATTGATGAAATATGGTCGCCGGTCGCGAAAGCGTGGTTTGAGAAAGGGAAAGACGATCCGGATGTGTCAGTAATTAAAGTCCGCCCAACCGACGCTTATTATTGGGACACCCAAAACGGTAAAGCGGTAACAATGCTCAAATTGGCTGCGGCAGCAATCGCCGGAAAACGAATCGACGAGGGCGGCATCGAAGGAACGCTTCACGTTTGAACAAGAAACCGCCGCGCGCGGTTTTTTTATTGCTTGTCGCTTTTATTTTCTTTTTTCGGCTGTTGTTCGATTGCGACGCTGTCGTCATAGTTTTTCAGTTCGACAACGTTTTTCGGGATATTGAAACCATTTTTCTCAAGCGTTTTCAGGACCGCGATTATAACATCGGAACGAACCTTTACGGAGCCCGGCGCGTACGTCGTGCTGACCCAGTAATAAATATCGATTGTCACCGAATTGATCGATACATCACTTACGTTGACTGAAGCTTCATGTGTCTCGTCGCAAAGGACGCCGGGAGTTTTTTTGACAACTTCGGCTATAAGCTCTATCGCTTTGTCGTAATCGCAGCCATATTCAATGCCAATCATAAAATCTTGCGATTGAACGCCGAGACGTGTAAAATTTATGAGCGGATTATTGATCAGATTCCCGTTCGGAATAAAGATATTTTTCCCGCTCCAGGTTACCTGCGTATCGCGAAGGTTCAGCGAGACGACAATTCCTTTAATGCCGTCAATTTCGATGATATCGCCAACTGAAAACGGTCTTTTGAACGCCAGAATAATCCCTGCCAGGAAGTTCTCTCCGATGTCCTTAAGTGCAAATCCAATGATAAATGCCGAAATTCCCGCGCCTGCCAGCAGACTTGTTGCGATTCCGGTGAGGCCAACAATACGTAAAACTAGAACTATCCCGAATACAAGAACCAGGATTTTAAAAAGCCGCGAAATGAAGAGCGCCAGCAACGGATCGTGCATTTTTTTCTTCAGTTTCCGGCCAGTCAACTGTTGGAGTTTTGAGGCGATAAACCACGACGCGACCATCGCAATTATCGCGAGAATCAACTTGGGCGTGGTTGCCACGAGCCAATTGTAATAGCTTTCGATGTGCTGCAGGATATCCGTTGTAAATTTTTCCATTTGTGGGAAATTATTTCCAAATATGTGATTTAAGCCGCCAAAAACCCTTACAAAATTTCACTGCATTTTTACATCATCCATATTAGTGTCAATAGTATAAGTTTCAACAGAAATTATATAATAAACTTTGGCAGGATGTGCCGAAATTTATGGGACTACCAATCAAACCATCATGAAAACACGCAAACCACAGAAATCCGGTGAAAGAAATCCGGAGCAGGAAATTTATCGCCGGATTATGAAAGGCAAGACCGATTTCACGAATCTGCTTTTGAAAAATTTGTTACGTACCAACCAACAACTGCTGAAAAGCCTCGATGTGAGCAATTCAGTGTTATTTTAATCGAAAAATCATGGAAAATAGGAATCTATCCGGTGACCAATCCGGAAACGAAAAAAAAAGCGTTCCAAAAAAAAATCAGGGCGTCGGCGACATTAAGGAGCAAAACGAATGGCACGACCACACCGATACCGATAAATACCTGGCATTGGAACAGGAGGGTGTGACCTATACCGGGGATACGCAACCGACAAATTATTCAGATTATCCCGAAAACGGCGAGCAGACGCCAGACACTTATCACGAATCGGGAAACAATGGGCGCAACGCCGATGCTTTCAGCCAGGACAATTACATCCTGAACGACAACATCGATCTTGATGAAGATCAGAATCAGTCGATCTCTTCAGACGACAGATAACTATTCTTCTTCCTCGGTGCCGTCTTTTTTCGCGATGATTTTCATCGTAAGTATGATTGTGGCAATGAGCGCGGAAACGCCGTTAGCAAGGATGATCGGAAGGTCGTCCTTTTTTATTCCGTAAATGATCCACAAAATGAAGCCTGTTAGCAGCAAGGCGTAGGTTGCCGTCGATATGCTCTTTGTTGAGCGCGTTCGGATCATTTTGACAGCTTGCGGGATATTTGCCGCGGTGGTGAGGACAGCTGCGGCGAGTCCGATTATTTCTGGGAAATTCATAGCCGTTTAAAGGTTCGATAGTAACGCCTTCAGATCGATGCTGTCCTTGAAAAAGTTTTTCCAGAGGTCACCTTTTTCTTTTAGCCGGTCGCGGATCGTATGAATGTTGAATGACTTCAGATCAAGATCGTCATTGATTTCTTCCCATTCAAGCGGTGTGCTCACTCCGGCACCTTCGCGCGGCCGGATCGAATATACGCTCGCCATGGTTTTTCCGCGGCCGTTTTGTAGAAAGTCGAGATAGACTTTTCCGATGCGTTTTGCAGGCATCCGTTCCAAACTGGTGATGTCGGGCAGCGCTTTGTGTACCATCTGGCTGATCAATAACGACAGTTCCCGCGTTTGCTCATAAGTGTATTTTGGAAGAATCGGAATAAATACGTGTATGCCTTTTCCGCCGGAAGTCTTGACGTAACCTTTTATTTTGAGCTGGTCGAGGATTTCTTTGACTTTAAGCGCAGTCGCAACCAACTTTTTCATGTCTGCTTTATTTGGATCAAGGTCAAATATGATGTAATCAGGATTGTCGAGCGTGCCCACGCGGCTGCTCCACGGATTCATTTCAATGCAACCCAGATTCGCCAAATAAAGTAAGGTGTCGCGATCCTGGCAGAGCAGCCATTCGATTGCTTCATCGGCAGATTCCGACTTGATTTCTTCGGTGTTTACCCAATCGGGAACTGTTCCGGCGACATTTTTTTGGAAAAAATCCTGCTTGTCAATTCCATTTGGATTTCTTCGCAGCGATTCCGGACGGTCTTTCAGATAGGGCAGGATGTAGTCGGCTATGTCATTGTAGTAGCGAATCACATCGCCTTTGGTGATTTTTTCTTTTGGCCAATAGACTTTGTCAAGGTTCGTAAGTTCTACTTTGCTGCTTTTCAGGTCCGGCTGTTTTGCTTCCGACTTTGTCGTTTTCATCCTTTTGGCTTTCGGTTTCTCTTTCGCGGATTCGTCAATTGCATCAGTGCTTACCTGCGGCGTTTCGGCAACGACTTTCTTCGCAGCTTTGTCTTCGCGTAGGCCGAGGAAAACCGGATGTCGCATGATACCGGTATCGGTCCATTCTGAAAATTTAACCTGCGCCAGGAGCTCGGGTTTCACCCAATGTACTCCCGCCATTCGCGGCGTTTTTTCAAAAGGGTTCGTTTTGCTGTCGAGCTTTTTAAGCTTTTGATCAAGGGCCTTTAGCGATTCTTCATTAAAACCGCTTCCGACTTTCCCCGCGTAGATGAAGTTTCCATCTTTATAATAGCCGCAAAGTAACGCCCCGATGCCAATTCTGCTTCCCTGCGGATCCGTGTAGCCGCCAATGACGACTTCCTGCTGCAGCTCGGTCTTAATTTTCAGCCACTCTTTTGATCGTTTGTCGGTATGATATTTAGATGATATTTTCTTCGCGATGATACCTTCACCGCCCAATTTTTCCGCCTTTTTGTACGCTTCGATTCCGTTTCCCACAGTGTGGTCGGAATATTGCACATTATCGGCTTCTGGCAACAAGGCTTTCAGAATTTTTTTTCGCTGTAACAGGTCCAGCGGCCGCAGGTCAAAGCCACCGAAATATAAAATGTCGAAAACATAATATTTCAGCGTTCCTCGTTTTGGCTTCAGATTGCGGTTTTGCAACCATTGAAAGACGCTTTTTCCCTTATCATCTTCAATGACGATTTCGCCATCAAGGATCATATCATTCGGAAGCGTTCTCAGGGTCTTTTCGATTTCCGGATATTTGTCAAACGGCAATCCATTGCGGGAAATCAATCGACATTCGCCATTTTCGATCTCGGCCAGCGCTCGATAACCGTCGAATTTGGTTTCGAATACCCAATCACTGTTATCAAAAGGCGCATCGGCAAGTGTAGCCAGCTGTGGTTTCCAGCCTTTCGGGAAAGAAGTTATTTTTTTTGCATCGGCCAGATCGGCAGCGTTGAAATCGGCATCTTTTGACGAGGCCTTTTTGTTTTTTGCCGGAAGTTTCGTTTTTGAAAGCGCTTTTACATTTTCCTCAACCGATTTGTTGCTGTGCCAGATGGCATCTCCTTTTTCGATTTCTGCCAGATCGCGTCCCGATAAAACAGACTGCTGGCCAAATTCGACTTCATGACCTGCAAATTCGTCTTTTCCCTTCATCATCAGCCATTGCCGATCTTCGCCTTTCATCATAACGATATGCCATGAGCCCTGCAGTTTTTTGCCGTCGAGTACGACTTTGATATTGCCGTTTTTGAGCATTTTCTTCATCAACGCGTTGTCTTTCGACACATCCTCATTGCCCTCGGCATGGTAGGTTCCGATGTCCCAGACCATGACAGTTCCGCCGCCATATTCACCTTTTGGAATAGTTCCTTCAAAATCCATATATCCCATCGGGTGGTCTTCGGTCTGCACCGCCAAGCGACGATCTGCGGGATCTGCCGACGGACCTTTTGGGACAGCCCAGCTAACCATTACGCCGTCAATTTCTAACCGGAAATCATAATGAAGCCTTGAAGCGGCGTGCTTCTGAACCACAAACTGCAATTTGCCTTTGGAAGATTTCTTTACGCCGCGCGGTTCACGGGTTTTGGCGAAATCACGCTTCTCGTTATATTTTTCGAGTGCCATGGCTTAGTTTTTAATCGCCTGCAGACTGGCCTTGAGCTGTTCGAGCAAATCGTCTTTGGGCGCGGCTTTTTTCTTCGGCGCTTCCTCGACATCAGCTTTCGTTTTCTTTTTGGTTTTTTCGGTAGATTTCTTTTTGATGAGCTGCAAAAGTTCGTCCTTGTAAGTGTCTTTGTATTTCGTTGGTTCGAATTTGTCAGTTAGCTGATCGATTATCGTCATTGCCATATCCAACTCCTTTTTCTGAATTTTAATATCTGTAGGAAGCTTGGCTTCTTTTGGATCGCGCAAATCCTGGTCAAAGCGAATTTGGATCAGCAGGATTGCATCGCCTTCAACCTTCAGGATTCCCAAATGCTCGGCAGTACGCAGCACGAACTTGGCAAGGCCGACTTTCCCCGATTTGCGCAAAGCCTCCCGAAGCAGCGCATATACTTTCGATGCTTGCTTTTCGGGTTCAACGATATATGGTTTCTCGAGATATTGCGACGGAATTTCATCTTCGAGCACGAACTCGAAAATATCGATCGACTGGGTTTTTTCGGGCATCAGTTTGGCCAATTCGTCCTTATCAAGAACGATATAATCGCCATCTTCTTTTTTGTAGCCTTTGGCAATTTCATCCCACGGCACTTCTTTGCCATCTTTCTTGCAAATACGCACGTATTGGATCTCACACTGATCTTTTTTGCGGATCATGTCGAGATCGATACGGTGCGTAACTGAGCCGCTATACAGGCGAACCGGGATGTTTACCAGCCCGAAACTGATTCCGCCTTTCCAGAGCGCTTTCATAGTTGTTGGTTTTTCTGTTCCGTTTCCGGAATTTGCTGCCTGCGGATTTTCCGCGGTATTTCGGTTAGTTAACCGAGACTTTTTGCTTTTTATTAGTTAATTCTTCAAGCGAATTGAAAAGGTCCAATGCGTTCTTAAATGCCTGGTCCATATTGAAATACTTGTAATTCGCCAGCCTTCCAACAAAAAATACATCGGTCAGCTTGTCGGCTTCGCTCTTGTATTTCGCGTAAATTTCCTGGTTGCGTGTGTTCGGAACCGGATAGTAAGGTTCACCTTCATCCACCGTAAATTCACGAACAATTGTCGTTTTATCCGATTTCTGATTTCCAAAATGCTTGTATTCGATAATCCGGGTAAAACCGACTTCGGTTCCAGGATAATTGACGACTGAATTTTCCTGATAGAATTCGGCTTCAACCGTTTCAGGAACAAAATTTATCGATCGGTATTCGAGTTTTTCGTCGAGACTGTGCTTGAAGTCGAAAAACCTGTCGATTGGCCCGGTGTAGAAAAGTTTATCATATCCCGACAAATCTTCGCGGATATCGAAGAAATCGGTGTTGAGCAAAACGGTAATGTTCTCGTGATCGAGAATGTTCTCAAAAAGTTGCGTGTAACCGCCAGTCGGCAGCGCCTGATATTTATCGGAGAAATAGCGGTCGTCAAAATTGTTTCTTACCGGAATCCGCTCCAGAACCGATGCGTGAAGCTCTTCGGGATACTTGTCCCATTGTTTTTTCGTATAGTGGCGGAACATTTTTTCGTACAGTTCATTTCCTACCTTGTTTAACACGGCTTCGCGACCGTCTTTTGGCGATTCAATGGCAATTCGGTTTTCTTCAAGCCATTTCGTCATTTCTTCCTCAGTCGATATCGAAAGGCCGAACAACGTGTTTACCGTCGTAATATTAACCGGAATCGGAACCAATTTGTCGTCGACCCGGGCAATAACTTTGTGTTCCCATTCGTACCATTTCGAGAATCGGTTCACATATTCCCAGACATCTTCAAAATTGGTATGAAAAAGGTGCGCGCCATATTTGGAACACAGGATTCCGTTTTCGTCAATATAGTCATAGCAATTACCGGCAATATGATCTCTTTTTTCAATTACCAGTACTTTTTTGCCTATTGATGCATAACGTTCGGCCAGGACAGCGCCGGAAATTCCGGCACCGATAATTACAATATCGGCTTGCTTCATGACTTAACCGTTTTTTCGATGAGGAAACTCATTTTTTCAGCGGTGTTGTCCCATGAAGTCCTTTCGAGGATTTCCTGATATTCGAGTTCCATTGACAGATCGTGCGGATTTTCAAGAATGAATTGTATTGCCTCGGAAAATTCTTCCGGCGTTTCTATAATCGTCACACAGTGGTTGTAATCGCGCACTACGTCTTTGATTGGTGTGGAAATGATCGGTTTCCCGGCAGCCATGTATTCCAGGGTTTTTGTCGGGCTGATGAATTTCGTGGCGTCATTCAGTGCGAATGGCATCATCGCGACGGAAAACGCTTTCAGGTAATTCGGAAGGTCGTTATACGATTTCATTCCGAGGTAATGAATGTTCGGAAGTTTCGGCAAATCCTGCTCGCCTATCTTGGCAAGCGGCCCAATCATGACAAATTCAACATCCGGATTCCTGTCGGCAGTGTCGCGTACCAGGTCAAGGTTCAGCCTTTCATCTATTACGCCAAAATATCCGACAATCGGATGCGGCAAATGCGCGATATCTTCCGGAATCGCAACTCCGTTCATTGCTTTTGCAAAATGCTTTCTGTCGACAGAGCTCGGGAAGCAGAAAACATTTCTGTGGTGCAATTTTTTCGATTCGTATAATGATTTACCGCCGGTGAAGACGATATCAGCATTGGCTATGAGGAATTTCTCCTGAACCAGCAATTCGGCCGGAGCGCCTTTGAACAAGGTCAACTCGTCCATACAATCGTAAACGATCGTGTTAAAGTCAAATTCTTCAAGCAGTGATACAAACGATGCGGAATAGAACCAGCCGGTATCAATTTTTGTATTGCTGATATATTGCGGTAAGATCTTGCGGATGTTATTGATTCCGTGAACCTTAGGCTGAAGAACGTGCAGATTTTCATTGACAACAATCAGATTTGCAGTGTTTTTTTCGTCTTCACTGAATGCAATCGGCTCTTCTATTAATAGAATCCTATGTTTTTTCGCCATCCTGCTTATGATGTGCTGTGGACGCTGGTACACAAATTCCCATCTTAGGTGGCAAAAGACGATCATATCGTAGGTCCCTGATTGTTCGAGATTTGATTGGAGCGGCGTAGTTGGGGATTGAACCTTCTGCAGGTTGGCGGCTGTCTTAATGGTTTCCATTTTTCTTAAGTGGATTATGATTTGTTTTTCACAAAGTTTCATATTTCCCGACGGTTGTCGATTACAGAATTTACATATAAGATTATATTATTAAAATCTGAGCCCAATGCACGCTGCACTTTAGGAAGAATTATGCATCGTTTTTCAGAAAATCGTAAAGAAGTTGCAATTATGCAATCTTTTTAAAAAATTATGTAATAGGCGGAATGTGGATAAATAGCAATTTTACTTCATCAAAATCTTGAGGATTTAGATAGCCCAGCGTTTAATAAACGACAGCATTTGAAACACAATAACCGAAATTGGGTACCAATTGCAGAATCAATTGCGAATAATTTCAAATAGTGTTATTGATTCAAAAAATAAGTGGAGTTGTAAAAATACAGCTCCACTTTTTTATTTAACCTAATTTCTAGAAAACTTGCAGGTTTTCTAAAAGCAAAAAGATGATAAGGAATCCCTACATTGCCTTATCACCTTTTCTTTCGTAAAGATTTCGATGAAACCTGTACTTATTTACATCTTGAAGTGTAAAAGTACTTTAATGCCTGTGGATGCGATTATACGATTTCCACATCGTTTTACATAATTGCCACTTAGAACGGGTAACCGATCGCAAGGTTAAAAATCAGGTTCTCACGGCGCCAGCTTCCACTGCCGAAATCAATCTGATCAAGCACCCACCGATGGCCTTCGGGCAGGTACGGCTTACGAAGTGGAAAGGCGAGGTCAGTGCGCAGTATGAGGAAAGACAGGTCGAACCTCAATCCAACGCCGGTTCCGACTGCCAATTCGTGAAGAAAATCTTTCGAAATCTCGGCGCCAGGTTTATTTGGGTTTTTATTCAGCAGCCAAATATTTCCAGCGTCAACGAAAACTGCACCATGGACGATGCTGAAGAGCTTCGCACGATATTCGGTATTTAGCTCCAGCTTTATGTCGCCCGACTGGTCAGGCAGGAACGAACTGTCTTCCGTTTCCGGATTATATGTCCCGGGTCCGATTGACCGCGCCCTGAACGCACGGATACTGTTGGTCCCGCCAATGAAAAATTGCCTTATAAACGGGATTTCCGATGAGTTTCCAAACGGATATCCGAATCCGGTAATGATGCGGCTCGCGAGCATCGAATTTTCGCCAAGCCTCATATAATGTCGAAAGTCGTTCTGGATTTTCGCGTATTGTCCAAATGGCACGTTGAAAATCCTGACCGTATCGCCGTGCTTAATGTTTGCGCCGGTTATCAATCCCGCGCCATTTCCGGATTCTTCAATACTTCCCTGATAATAAAACGTATGCTTGCGCCTTTTCCGGAAGGCATTAGTATAGGTAAATGTGTATTTTGGGCCAAACGTCAATTGCCTTTCGATGACCTTTTCAAGTGACGGGTTTGCGGCAATCTGGCTGCGATACAGATCACTGACATTATTCGGACTGACGTAATTGATTTCGGTCACGCTTAATTCGTGTTCTTTCGTTCGCGATTCCTTCCACAAATAGCCGAATGAGCCTTTAAACGAATTCAACGCATACAGTTTTATACGCTTTTGATATTCGTATCCAATCGTTGCTTTCGTTCGCGGAACAAAGCCGCTCGCGCTGACGACCTTAAACGGAGTGATGAACCTTGGCCAGACCACGCTTGCCTCTGATCCGATGCGATAGACGTTGAAACCTTTGTTCTGTCCGGAAACCTGGACTTCAAGTCCGCCGAAAGCTGATATCGTTACCAGTTCGGCGCCGCGGAATGCGTTTCGGTTGCTCCAGTTGATATTCAGTTCCGATCCGGTATAGTTCGCGGAATTTGTTTTTCCAATCACTTCCGCGCGAATCGATTTTTTCGGAAGCGGCGTCAGGTAATAATACGCATCCAGTGCGTTGTCAAGGGAATCCGAAGGTCTGAAATCGTTCTTGACAAACTTAAACGTGCCCATGTTTATCAGCCTGTTCAGCGACAAATTGTGATCGCGTCGACTATAAACATCGCCGCGCTTGAAGTACAATGTCCGGTCAAATACTCTCGGATTAAAAGTATGCGCGGAATCAATGATGGTAAAATCGCCGTGCTGGACAACATCTTTTTTTGAATAATTGACGGTGTCTTTCGTAATCGAGAAGTTCGGATAAACCGTAATCTTGTCAATCGTATAAACCTGTTTCGCTTTGTCTGGCGTTTCATCTTTGACTTTCACATTCAAATCTACCTGGTACTTTCCAACAGTACTGTCAACCTGGATCAGTAGATAATCGGGGCCGAAGTAAAAAAATCCTTTCTCTTTCAAGCGTGCGTCGATGCGTTCCCGCTCAGCTTTTATCAGGTCAAGATCGTACGGGCCGCCAGGTTTAAGTGCGCTACGTCTTTGTGTCCGGGCTATCGCTTTTGCAAGCTTCGATGAATCAGAAGGAAACGTAACGTTTCGAACCTTATATTGCATCCGGGGACGTACAGTGTACTCGGCAGATGCCCGTTTGCCGCGGCGCGTTGAATCGGATTCTGTGCGCGTTTTAAAATATCCGCGGTTTTCCGAATAGCTTCTTAAAACATCCTCATTATATTCCAAATCGACCTGACTGAATAAAACCGGTGGCTCGCCAAGTTTTGTTTTGAGCCAGTGCCGGAATCCGTGGTCTTTCTTCGGCTCGCCAGCGATATTGTAAAACCAAAGTTTGTATCGAAGACCGAGGATTTTCTTGTTCGGGCGTGGCCGCAGCATGCCTTTGTATTCCGCGGCGAGCGCTTTTCTCTCTTTTCGCTTTATTATTGTGTCCCTGACCTTGACTTTACCGCCGGTGTACAGTAATTCACCTTCGGGCAGGTACTTCGTGTTACTGCAGCCCGGCGCCAGCAAAAGCGCTAAAAGACAAAATATGATGTACCTATTTTTCATCCTGGACTGGTTTTAAAGGATCTTCTTTGACAGTTTCGTGCTTATTTTTCTGACGTGCCTCTTTACGTTTTTCGCGCTCGCGCTTGCGCATTTCTTTTTCCTCTTCGGTGCGATGGAACAATTCGCGGAATTGGTTGTAATCCATTGTAACGGTGAATGCAAGGCCGGTTTCGACCACTTGTCCTTGAAGCGCCACCTGATATTCGTTTTTGCGGTACGCACGAAGCAGGTAACGGCCGTCTTTCGTCAGTTGATATTCGGCCGAAAGATCGCCGCCAATGTTGTTGGCTTCCTGGTTTTGCTGTTGTTGGCCTTCGAGTCCGAAACTGCTGCCAACCGTAACTTTCAGCCGGTCATTCAGCAATCGCTTCGAAACGCCCACGTTCAGGTCGGTGCGGTTTTCTTTTTGGCCGGAGGTATAATCTTCAGTGGATTCCAAATCGAAATTCAATTCAACGCCTTTAATCAGATCGGCTGCGATCGTATTGAGTTGCTGCGAAAGGATCTTGCTTACACTCTGCCTTGCAATTGATTCGGCGCCGCCAGATCCCGCTTCGCTCGCAAATGGATTTTCCCCAACGAACCGGTTCAAAAGCAAAAGTGCAAACACCTGTTTGTTCAGTTCACCCGGTTCCTGCCGCAACTGCTCGAGTTTGTTTTGCGACGCATCGACAATATCCGAGGACACGCCATAATTACCTTCGGGAAGGATAATATCGAAAGTAATTTCAGGACGAAGGAGTTGGCCGTTCATCTTCAACAGCGTCTGAAAAGGTATTTTCTGTTTGTAAGTATTCCGAACCGATTGTGACACGCCTCCCAATTGATCGTCAAGCAGGTCGATAGGAGCGGCGTCGACTTTATAAATTGCCGTGATGTTGATATTGGCTTGTGTTGGTTCTCCATTCCAAATGATGAAACTACCCGGTTTGATCTCGAATTTTCGCTTGATCAGGTTAAATGTCATTTCATATTCTCCCTCTGTAAACTCATATTTTCCGGTCAGCGTTGTTTTTCCCGAAGGGTCGATTCCGCCCGTCAGCCTTGCCTCGCCTTTGAGGTTGAGGTAATCGCCGTTTCCTTTGTCGATCACCAGTGAAAGCAACGCTTCCTTGTCGATTTCAATCGTAACCGATACATCCATTCCCTGAACATCGGTTTTGTCCATCGTATTTTTCATGATCGCCGTTTGCTGAAGCAGCATGTTATCTTCATCGACAAACTCTACAATTCCCTCACGGTCTGCGATTGCGGGATCGGTTTGCGGAAGCACGACAGTAAATTTGGTGTCCTCGTTCACTTTAATATTTCCGCTTACCTGGGGCGCAGCGGGCGTTCCTTTAACAACAAGCCGCGACGTCAGGAAAAGGTCGCCATAATAAAGATCGTTGTCTTTTGGTTTTGAATTTACCGCGCGGAAATTGTCGGCATTCACCGTAAGGTCGAACGTGTACGATTTGTAATCCGGAGTCAGGACTGCGCCATTGACTACAAGGTCGTTATTTTTCTCATCCGAAATCTTGAATTGATCGAAGGCGATTCCACGCTGATCAAAGGTCACGGTCTCATTGATGTTCTTGAAATACGAATTGAGCTGTGTCACGCGAAGCGCAACGTCATTGAACTTGAGCTTGCCATTAACAGCCGGTTTATCGGTCGTGCCGCCAATTTTAAAATTTCCAGACAAATAGCCGCTGCCTTCCTTGATATTGTCAAATGTGAAACCCTGCAGGCTTTTAATCTCAAAGTGCCGCATATCAAGATTAAGATCGAATGCCTTGCGTGCTGCAAAGTAATTTCCGGTTAACGCAACGTCGTTTCCATTTCCGGTAATGCGAACATCGGCAGCGTAAGTATCCGCCTGGCGATTGTTAACCTTCAGACTAATGTCGCCAACCGGCTCGTTCCGGAACTTGAAGTCGGTAATCTTCAAATCGGAAGTGAAAACCGGATTTGTCGTTAAGTTCGTGAGCACAACATTTCCGTTCAGAATACCACCGGCGAGCAGTTCATCTTTCTTCACCATGTTTGTGATGGTTTCCAGGTTAAAATCGGTAAACGTGATCGAAAGCGGTGCGTTTCCACGTGTCGACAACGATTCAATGCGCAATACGTTGCCTTTGTTGGTGAGCTCAAAATTGTTCGCGTAAATTCCGTCCGGGCCAAAGCGCAGTACGTTATCCGGTGATATTGCCCATTTTTCATAGTTCAGTTTGAGCCCGTCCGGATTCAATCGCAGTTCGGTATTTCCATTAACGGTTTTCATCTCGCCCGAAATCGCATACTGCTCTTTTTTCTCACTGTCGTGGATGACAAAATTATAAGTTGCGACGTCGTCTTTCAGCTGTCCGTCGAGGCTCGTGAAAGGCAGCTTGTACTGGCTGCTTTGAATGGCGTCCAAACTAACGTTGTAGTGGAGTGCGTTATCGGCTGTTGCAACTTTGACTTTTGCGCCGGAAAGCGTATTCGCACCATAAACTATTCGCGGAATGTCGGCGTTGACAATTATCGTGTCATTAACGCTGTTGTACTTTCCGTCGATTGTAAAAGGCTCGAGCCCGGTCATCTGCGGAAGGATTTTGAACAACACCGGGTCGTTATCTACCGCAACATGAAATGAAATTTGCTGCGGATCTGTTTTTTGGGGGCGGACTTTCGGTCTCGGGTTGTAATACTTTGCAATCGATTGCTGCAGCGCGGTTCCCAGTTGGGTAAGTTTGTATTTTCCGTCGGCGTTGACTTTCAAAAATTGTGATTTGATCCGGATTGAATCTCTTTCAGGAGTCGCAACCGAGACAATTGTGATCGAATCCAAAAGGACCGGATCTTCGTCCTGCAGGAATTGAATGTGGTGCAGGCTGACCGTCGCGTTCAGGTAATCCGGATCGGCGGTTGGAATATCGGCATCGACATTTCCGCGTATTTTCATCGGGCCTGCATGCAGGTGCAGTTTTTCGAGATCGGCAATGTCCAGATTCAATTTCAGTTGTGCCGACGGATATTTATCGTTAAATCCGCCATTTGCCGCAAGGTCGAATGTCAGGTTCGGATCGTTCATACCGGCATCGGCCGCGAAATTGCCGTGGCTAATATTGCCATTCAGCGCCAGGTTTCGGTAAGTGTAATGGTTATAAGTGGCTTTGGTAATATTTCCTTTCACATCTGCATTTGCGGTCTTCGGATTGAGTCCGCTGCCTTTTACCTGTGCAGTCAGCGAAATCCTGCCGAGCGAGTCGTTCCGCATCAATTTACCAAGGTCGAATTCGGCAAGGTTCACATCGGCATTATACTTTTCACGGTTTTTCACCCGTTGATCGAACGCTGCCTTAACGCTTGCGTTGCCGTAGCTGCTGTTAAGTTTCAGGTTCGTATTGAAATTTTTTATTTCGCCGCGAAAAGTTCCCGTCAGGCCGAGTTGGTTTGGCAGGCTGATGTTTTTCGGAATTGTGCCGGCAGGTAAAAATTTATGTATATCGCCTGAGGTCGTCCTGAGCTGCTTGATATTGACATCGAAATACGCCTTGTTCGTATCGGGCAGCCCGGTTATACGTCCGCTTGCCGAAACGACAGTATTTCCGATGCCGCTGATCTCGAATTCCGGAAACCGGATGTCACCGATGCGCCCGGAAAGTTGGCTGTTGATCATCAGCACCGCATTTGGATTATCCTTAAACGGGTTTGTCGAGGCAAGTGCCGGCACGAAAATCAGTACGTCCTTGAACCCGATCCGGCTGTCGACGATCGAAGCTTCAAATTCGACATTGCCTGGATTTTTTTTGATCGATTCAAGTGATTCATAATTAGCGACAATCCGGTCTTTTACAGATGTATTCGGTGTTTTCAGGTAAAGATCGCGAAGATAAGCGCCATGCGTTCCGTAAAAGAAATCGGTTCGAAGTGCCTGGATGTCGAGGCCGCTTTTGTCCTTCACGGTGAAAGAATTGATTTTCCCTGCAATCGTGTCGGCCGAATAATAAAGATCGTCAGAATCCAGTGCGAAATTCGTCAGGTCAAGATGCTTGTAATCGATTCCGCGTCTTTGAGGTTGCGAATTGTCGTCGTCAAACCGAAAGGCAATTCCGGAAAGATCAACCTTTTTTAGCTTTACGCGCCAGCCCTTTTTGATCGCGGTTGTGTCGAGTTCTGGAACCGAAATGTTCTTATCGTACTTTCCGATGGCCAGATTGCCTTTGATGTCGCGCAATTCAAACCGCTTCAAGTCCACAAGCTGCCGGTTGACGTCGATCGTATTGAACTGCATCAGCAATTTTCCGAGATGCAAACCCGTGTTGAGCCTGCTTCCGGCGTTGTCATATCCGATATTTATCCGCGTCAGTGCAATATCGCCAAGGCGGAGCTTGAAGTCGGGACGTTTCGAAACCGTATCGGCAACTTTTACCGAAGTGGTCGCAATTTGCTCAACCAGCCCCTGATCAAGCATTACTTTGAGTCCGTCAAGCCGAATGTTCGGAATATCGAAATCCATTTCATCCAGGTTAAAAGTTTTGAACCGCGTGTCGAAATGGTTCAAATTGACATTTACCTTGTTTTTCGTGACAGCGTCGTCGTACTTTACCCTGATGTGATCGAGGTTGATTTTGTGGACCGAAATATGCATCGGCTTGCTGACTTTCTGAGCCGGATCTTTTGAAGCGAAAGCGTCGATAATATAATCGAAATTAAAAACCGAGTCCTTTGTCCGTGTCACATTGGCCACGATTCCCTGCAGATTAACCGAATTTATTTCAACTTCGTTGCTTAAGAGCTTAAGCAGGCTGATGTCGATCGCGAGTTTATTGCCGGCAAGCAGTGTGTCTTTTTCGCGGCTTTCAAAATAGAAACCGGTAAGGATGACTTTTTTGGGAAGGCCGATCTCGATCCGATCGATGGAAACCGGAGTTTTTATTTTGTCCTCAATGTACGCAACTGCTTTGTCCTTTACGAAATTCTGAACGAATGGAACCTGCAGCAGTAGGACAACGAGCAGGAAAAGTCCGATCACAGAGCCGATTATCCACAGCAGGATTTTAAGCCCTTTGCGGGTGTATGTGCGTAATTTTGAACTCATATTTTTATGCATGCGGATTGGCCGGCGAAAGTGTCGGTCAAAAAAAAATTGGCGCACGGACCATACTCAAAGTTGTAGTATTTTCCCGTTAAAGCTTTTATATAATTCCCGTTAAATTTTCCATTATTATGGAAGCAATTACTGAGCGTGCGGGAGGAAGATCATAAAGCAGGAACCTTTTCCTTTTTCGCTTTCGGCTTTGATGAAGCCTTTGTGGTGGTTGATGATTTTTTTGCAGATGGCAAGGCCGATTCCGGTGCCTGAGTAATTTTCGGCGCCGTGCAGCCTTTTGAACAAATCGAAAATCTTTTCTTTCTGGTCGGAGTCAAAACCGATTCCGTTGTCGCACACGCTTATCTTCAGGTAGTCGCCTTTTGCATTTTTAGCGCCGGTTTGGGCAGCACTAACGACTTCCGAGCGGATATCAATTTCCGGCGGCACTCCGTCGCGGCTGTATTTGAGCGCATTTCCAATAATGTTCGTGAAAAGTTGGGTAAACTGAAACGGGATTACCAATGCTTCGGGAAGCGGTTCCACGCGAACTACGCCGCGTTGTTCGTCAATGACATGCGAAAAGTTATTTTGGATTTCGGTGATAAGGTCGTTGAGTGGGACTTTTTCAAAGGCGTCGGCGGGTGACGAGATCTGAGAGAATTCGATTAGATCCGATATGAGCCGCTGCATTCTCGATGCTGACGAAATCACTTTGTCGAGTGATGTTCGCGCCTCTTCCGGAAGTTTTTCTGCCTGTTCGAGCAGTCGGCCTGAGTAAATCCTGATTTTCCGCAACGGTTCCTGCAGGTCATGGCTTGCAATATAGTTGAACGACTCCAGCTCTTTGTTGATGGTTACGAGCTCGCTGTTTTTCTGCGACAGCGATTCGTTCAGCGTTACGAGTTCGCGGTTGAGGTGGTATTCTTTTGTGATGTCCTGGCACGTGCCAATTAGGAATTTCGGCAAGCGGCTGCTATCGAACAGCACATTTCCGTGGCCTTTAAGAACTTTGACAGCGCCGTCGGGATTTACAATCTTCAGTGTATAATCTTTTACGATTCCGCTCTGAACGGCGTCATTTATTTCGGCAACGCGCCGGTCGCGATCATCGGGATGAATCAGCGACAGAAAACGTTCGAACGTGATGTTTTCCGATTGCGGTTCGAGTCCATAAATGCGGTACATTTCATCCGACCAAACAATGGTGTCGGTGCCGATTTCCCACGACCAGTTTCCCAGGTGCGTGAGCTTCTCCGCCTGTTTGTGAAGGGCTTCGCTTTCGGTCAGCCGTTTAATCAGTTCATGTTCTTTGGTAATGTCGCGCAAAGTTCCCCGAAGATTGACCGGGACGTCGTCTTCAACCTTTACAAAGCCACGCGAATGGATCCACTTTTCTTTTCCGTTGAGGTAATACCTGAAGGTAAAGTCAAATGTCCCGCCTTCGCTATACGCATTTTCCCAGGCTGCGCGTGTCGTTTCCTGATCATCGGGATGAACGTTGTTAAAAAATTCTTCCTGGTCGGAATCCATTTCCTGGCCTGTGATTTTCTTCACCTGCGGCGTAACAATCGAGTTCTCGGGATTCAGGTAATCGATATAAAAGCTGCCCAATTCCGAAATTTCCTGTGCTTCGAGAAGCAGGCTTTCGTGAAATTCGAGATCGGCATTGATTTTATTCAGCTTTTCGTGCTGCATCCGCAGATAGGCATTGTAGCTTACAACTTCCTCCTGCGTGGTATAGCTGTCAATTTCAGCCAATAAGTGCTTTTTAAGATCTCTGTCGTCGGTATAATCGGAAATAAAGCAGCCCAGGGCTTTTCGCCGGATAAAGAATACGAGCGTAAGATCTTCTGCAGCTACATCGTCTTTGTCGATTACCTCGAGCTTGTTCTGAAGCCAATTGCTGACGTTATTGCGGATGTGTTCGGCAATCGTTCCGTTTATGAGATTAGTAAGCAGTTCCCGTGACGATTCGAGGCTCAGGGCAACAAGTTCGTCTTCGGAAAACCGGCTTAGCGGCTTTAATAGCGGAAGGTCTTCTTCACGCGAGAACCGGATGCTGTGGTGGACGTATTCCTCGAGTTTTTCGTCCCTGATAAAACGGGCGTAGTCGGGAAGGTATTCAAATTTGAATTTCGCCGCATTAATATTAATCTTGTGCATAAAATACCTTCATTGGCAGGTCAGGATGCTCCGAAGACGAATGAATTTCTGTTCGATGCCGGCTGGTCTTTCGACCAGTCCATGTCCAGAATGTCTTTTATAGTCCGTCGTAGCTCTGAAAAAGAACTGGGTTTGGTAATGTATAAGTTTGCGCCGAGTTCAAAAGTTTCGTCGATGTCTTTTTTGCTTGATGAAGTAGAGTATATCAGCACCGGCACATCTTTCAGCTTTTTGTCGCCACGTATTTCACGGAGGCATTCCTTGCCGCCTTTTTCGGGCATATTAAGATCAAGAAAGATCAAATCCGGCAGATCATTTACTTTCTGCTGAAGTGCGCTCATCAGCTGAACACCGTTGGCCACACTATCGACATCGGCGTTATATTCGTTTATTGCTTCGGTAAAAAGATCCCGATCATCCGGATCATCATCTGCTAACATCACCCTGTACAACTTTTCACTTCCCATGCAAATCGATTTGCTGTAAAGCTAATTAAAATTTTGAAAATTTAACAGATGTTCAAACATAATTAAGGCGTTTCAGCATCGTCAATGTTTTTGGGCAATACCTTCAAAAGCGTCTGCTCAAGTTCCTTCATACTGGTCGCTTTTACCAAAAAGTCAACGGCACCTTTATCTTTTCCCTGCTTAATGGTTTCGGGATCGGTATAGGTCGAATACAGGTAAACCGGAACGTTTTTTACCCGCGAGATTTTCTTGATTTCCACAAGGCATTCGATGCCGCTCATCCGTGGCATATTGACGTCAAGGAAAATAAAATAAGGCGTAAGGGAAGAATCGGATTTGATTTTTTCGATGGCATGGACGCCGTCATTGGCGGTAACAAAATCAATATCGAGGTTAAGGTGCTTCAACGCATGGGCGAAGACTTCCTGATCGTCTATGTCATCGTCGATGAGCATGCAGGTTATTCGTTTGTCGCTCATGCCGATTGATTTAGAATGGTACTTCCATTGATCTTTTCGCAAAGTAGCTCGCACATCTTATCTATCGTTTGAACGACAACCTGTTCGGGACTTCCGTCAAACTTTTCGCGGTGCGCAATATAGCCGTCGGGTAACAGCATGTGGATAAACATGGTGCCAACAGGCTTTTCCGGTGTTTCGCTGCCGCCGGGAGAGGCGAGTCCGGTTACAGCCACGATGATATCCGCTTTAAAATGGGTGCGCAGGTTTTCGGCTAGCCCTTTGGTGACTTCGGCCGATTCCGGAGTGTATTTTTCGATATAAATTTTGGGAATGTTCAGCAGGTCGCATTTTACAGCGACATCATAACAAACGATTCCACCAAGTAAAATCTGGCCGGAATCAGGAACAAGTGAAAATTCGGAAGCCATTCTTCCGGCGGTAGCACTTTCGGCGAATGCGATTTTCAAGCCGCGGCTTACCAGCAGACGAACGCAATCCACAACTTTTTTGGTGGGCATATAGACTTTATTTGCAAAGTACACGCTTTGGCGCCGAATGGATTTTATATAATTTTAGTAAAAGACTATACAATTCCTATTTTTTGGCCGATTCGACAAGTTCGCTCAGCCGTTTCGCATTATGCGGTGCGTGCCCACCGATATCATTATCAAAATATACGAACACGTCATGATTTTTGCGCCATTCGATGCAACGGTCGGCCCAGACATTCAAAGATTTGTCGTCATAACTTCCCTGATAATGATCGCCAGGGCCGTGCAATCTCACGTAAACCAGGTCGGCAGTTACTTCCAGCGGCGTCAGATGATGCGCCAGGTCATAGATGCAAAAGGCACAATTGTATTTTCTCAGCAAATTGAGAACTTCGTCGGAATACCAGGTTTCGTTTCGGAATTCGAAAACATATCTGAATGTCTTTGGCAGTTTTTCAAGAAAATCGGCCAGCCTTTCTATGTTGACTTGCCAGTTTGGAGGCAGTTGAAAAAGAATCGGACCGAGTTTTTCCTCAAGCGCGGCGACATTTTCCATGAACCGGGCAATGCTTTCGGCAGGATCTTTCAGCTTTTTCATGTGTGTAATAAAACGGCTCGCCTTGACTGAAAATAAAAAATTTTCGGCAGTAGTTTCTTTCCACTTTACAAAGGTTTCTTTTGTTGGAAGCCGGTAAAACGGACTATTGAGCTCGACGGTGGAAAAAAATTGCCGGTAATAGTCAAATTCATCGGCGGCCTTCAGGTCTCCCGGATAGAACAGTCCACGCCAATGCTTATAAGACCAGCCCGAAGTTCCGATGCGTATTTGCCGTTCCGTTTCCATAGCTCCTAAAGTTAGTCACCGTTGACCCAAGGAGCGAGGAGTTTTCGGAAATTTTTAGCAAAAAAAAAAGGGCCGAAGCCCTTAGATTAGTTGCAGCGGCAACTTGTTCCGTCGCATGTACAATTTTCGCACGTGCAGTTCACACATGTACATTTCGGATTTCCACATTTGTTTTCTTTGTTTGCTTCCATGATTTCGTTTATTTTAAATTACTAATTATTAACAGGACAAAAGTACGGTAGCTATCCCGTCACCGCAGTATGTAATAATAGGGAAGATGTACATAATTTTTGGATTAGATGCTGTCGATCGACCTGCGTTTGTCGAGGCCGATTTTTCTGAACCGCGACGGAGTCAGCCCGGTGACTTTACGAAATTGCGCCGACAAGTGGTGAACACTACTGAATCCGGAGCGATAAGCGATTTCTGTCAGAGATAATTGATCGTAAACCAAGTATTCCTTGACTTTTTCAATGCGATGCGTGATGTAAAACTGTTCGATTGATTTGCCTTCAATAGACGAGAAAAGGTCGCTAAGGTAGCTGTAATCATAAGGAATGCTGGCAGTTATGTGCGCCGACAAGTTTTTTTTTGCACCTTCAGGCGGTTTGTTGATATAATCCAGAACCTGCACTTTTATATTGGCCACAAGCTGGTTTATGCGAGTTTCGATGAGTTCAAAGCCCACCTTGCGCAGTTCTTCATCGAGCGAATTGCGTTGTGATTGCGACAATTCGGATGGCAGCATTATTTCACCGAGCGAGACATCGGTGTAATCGATTTCTGATTTCTTTAAAATTTCCTCGACCGATGAAATGCAACGCGGGCAAACCATGTTCTTGACTGTAAGCTTGTATTGGCTTTTCATTTTGTGAAAACTTATTGCCAAAGGTATCAAACATTTATTTTTGTTCAATAAGACTTGCGTTTTCGAATATGTGTCGTATATTTGCACTCACATCGCGGGATAGAGCAGTAGGCAGCTCGTCGGGCTCATAACCCGAAGGTCACAGGTTCGAGTCCTGTTCCCGCTACAAGGAACTCCCTTCAGAAATGTCGGGAGTTTTTTATTTTAAAAATTTCTGAAGTTCTTTAATCTTAAAATCCTGTAACGAAATTACTTGAACTATTCCTATCTTGCAGGAGCTATGAAAAACATTCCACTGCACATCATCAACAACGAAAACGGAAAAGCATTCGACTGCTACCTGATCGAAAGCCGTCAGGGTTGGCAGTGTGTCCTCAATCGCGAATTTTATTGTTACAAGATCATACAGGAAAGTCCGCTTTCCCAATGCATGGACGTTCTCGCGCAGTATTTTGCACCTTTACAAGACGTAACCGTGCTGAGTGAGAATGAATCGGATGCCAATTATGTTACCGTGCTCAACTCTAAGATAAGGCAGTTCCGCAACAGTTCATCTACAAAGAACCGAAACCTCAATTGATCACAAAGTAATCTTTATGTTAACGTTGGGCGTCAGCCCGAGCGAATACGTGTCCACCGTCTGAATTCCGTCGCCTGCCGCATTGACGCGGTAATACCTGTTGATCACGACTTTTGAATCGAGCAGGTTGATAATTGAAAAACCGGTCTGAAGTTCAGCATGGCCTTTCAGTTTCCAGCTTTTTGATGCAGAGAAGTTCAATTGAAAGAAATTCGGCAGCCTGCTGTTGTTTGGGCTGTTGTAAATTATTCTGGGATCGGACGGAAAAGTCGTGTCCAATTCATCCGATGCAGGCGTAGTTAACGGCCTTCCGCTACGCCATTTGCTTCCGATGGCGACTTTCAGGTTCTGCCACTCGTAAATCCCAGCCCAGGAAACGGCATGTTTTGCCTCAAAATTATTCGGGAAAGCCTCGTTTGAAAAGGCATCAAAGAAGTATTTATTGTCATTTATACTGTAGCTCAACCACGTGTAAAACCGCCTGAAGCTTTTCTGGAGCAAGAGTTCGGAACCATAAACCCGATAATCGCCGGTAGCGCGGACAAACTCGAACTGGTTTTGAAAAGCCTGACTGCTGCTGGTAATTCCTTCCACGAACTTGTAGAAATTTTCCCAGGTGAAGAGCCAGCCGCGGCTTCGGTATTCAACTCCTATAGAAATCTGCCGGCTGATCTGAACCGGAACATCCTGCTCATTGGCAAGCGTCCACCGCCGTTTTTCAATTCCTAAAAAATCATTCTGCAGATCGATTATTTGTGAAAGCGAATGGCTTTTTTGCTCCCCCTGGACTTCAACTTTCCAGAGTTTTGACAGTTTATACCCAAATTGAAGCCGCGGTTCGACGAGATAAAGCCTAAATTGTGAAAAGTAATTTGCCCGGATGCCACCGGTGGCAAAAAATTTCGATTCCGGATTTTTATATGTTGCTTCGAGTATCAGCGCATGCGTAAGCAACTCCTCAGTGACCGATCGTTTGAACGCGGGAACGTTGATGCTATCCGAATTCGTAACCTTTGTCTCTTCAATCTGGTAGCCTGCCGACAAAGCATAGCTGCCCTTTTTTATCGTGTGCTTTAGCTCAGCGGCCATGTCGAGTACGCTGTTCGTTTGAAAAACCGACTGATTTGACGCCGGCTCATTATTGGAAGAATCCAAATTGTACCTCGATACATAGTAGCGGGCACTGGTCGAACTTCGGTCAGTCCAATCGGATTTCCACGAAAGATCTGCACCAAAATTTTGCTGGCCGAGGTTGCTGTTGCGACTTTCGTTTTCATCGAACCGATCGACATCCAGTGAATTGCGAATCGCGATGACACCGGCTGCCAACTGATGGCGCTTGCCTATTTTCTGCGTATAGTGCGCGGTAAGATCATAAAAATAGAACCGTTCGTCGCTCTTATACGAAACCGGCGTAGAACTCCCGAAATCGGTTATTACCGTATTGTGAAAAATGCGGTCGCTGTATTTGCTGTACGCAGGCGAATAAAAAAAGTCGGTCAGCGAACGTCTGGCGGAAATCTCAACATTACTGTTTTTCGAGAGCCGCACTTTCGTATAGCCTTCGATACTGATCATATTCGCATTGATGGCGCTACGTCGCGGCGTGTCACCACTTGCTGAAGAAATGTCCACCACGCTGGAAACACTTTCGCCATAAAAAGCCGAGCTTCCATTCTTGGTTATCGAAATGCTGTGTGCCAGCAGCGGATTGAATCCGGAAATGAGTCCGAAAAAGTGCCCGGTCTGGAACATCCTGATTCCGTTCCATAGAAAGAGGTTTTGGTCGTGCGTGCCGCCTCGTACGTTAATATTGGAGATTGTTTCGTCGGCGCTGTAAATTCCGGGAATCTGCTGCATTGTCTGCAGGACGTCGGGTTCAGTCAGTCCGGGAAGTATACCAAATTTTGTTGGCTTCACCTCATAGCTTCCACCGGGATTTTTTGTGATACCGGTCGCGAGGTACCGCTGCGCAACGACTTGTTCCAGCTGCTGGTAAACCGGTATCAGGGCAATTTCCGGACAATTTTCCACGTAAATTTTAGCGGGATCAATGCTTGCGGTTTCGTAATTCAGGTGTTGGATGATGATATTATTTGGCGAAAGCACCGGCAGTTCAAAATAGCCTTTCGCATCCGAAGTTGTGGAAACATTGGTGTTTTCAAGCGACAGAAACGCATTTTCTACGGGTTGATGCGTATCGGCATCGCGAAGGAATCCACACAACGGCTTTTCCATTTTCTGGTCGTTGAAGACGGCGTAATTTCCATCGCTGATTTTTCTGAAATGAAGTTTGGTATTCTGCCGAAGGTATTCGATTTTCTCCTGTAGTGTCAGCTTCGACGATGGCGGTTCGAGTTTGTAAACCGCAATTTCCTCTTCGATATAGCTGAACTTTATCCGATGGCTTCTCGAGATCTGTTCAAGCACTGATTTTAGTGCAATCTTTTCCTTTATCTCCTGGCCCGAAGCGCTGCAAACCAGAAAAAACGATACGATTAATAAAAGGATTTCCTTACTGCGGGCCATTCACAGCGTCTAATTGGATTTTGCGGCCCGACTGCGAGGCTTTCAGGTGGTAGGTTTCACAAATTATTTCAAGTGCCTGGCTTATGTTCTTTAACGGAAGCGTTCCTGTGAACAGCTGATTTGCCTGTACATTTGATGTAATTGTGAAATTGTACTGGCGGTTCAGCTCGTCAATGATGTCGTTAAGCGATTCGCGGTTGAACACAAGCTCATCGGCAGTCCATTCCGGTGCCGGAACAACGACTGCGGCAGTTGGCAGTTGGGTTCCGTCGTCAAATGAAACGCTTTGACCGTGCGTAATGACAGTCGCGGTGTTTGCATAATCGACCCGGACGCGGCCTTCATAGCAGGTCACATCAAACCGGTCGCCCCGCGATTTTACATTGAACTGGGTGCCGAGCACGGTGACTTTTCCCAAAGTCGTTTTCACAGCGAATTTCTTTCCCTTCGCAACCCTGAAATAAGCTTCGCCCGAAAGGTCAAGCTTCCGGTGGTTGTCCCAATCCCAGCGTGTATAGCTGATTTCGGAACCGGCATTGAGGGTGACTTTCGAATCGTCGGGAAGAAGGAAAGTGATCTGTTCGCCATTTCCGGCTGTGACCGTAACCGGCGTTAGTGACCGGAATAAAAATACGGTGCCCAGAAGTACCACAATTACCGCGGCGGCGGCGATCCATTTTCTAAACAAAGGGATCGTACGCACCTTGCGATTGCGCCTTTCGAGAATCTGCCGATACATTTCATCGGCATTAAAATCTGGCGCCGAAAGGTTCCCGCTGTGTCTCCGTATTCTCTCATAATCAGGGAATTCCGCAGACGCCTCGAAAGCCTTCAGCTCGGCCTCAGTCATTTCGCCGGCTAACCATTTCGCCAAATCAAACTGCTCTTTCATAATTCCGGTTTATTTAAAAACATTTTAGAACCGCCTTACCCTACCTGAACTGCCCGATTTCCTGCCTTAACGAAACCAATGCGCCATGGATGCGCTTTTCCACGGCCTTTACGCTGATGTTAAGAATCTCTGCAATTTCCTGGTATTTTTTGCCTTCAACCCTTTGAAGAAGAAATGCAGTCCGCTGCGCCTCGCTGAGGTTTGCAATTGCTTTTTCAAGCTTAATGCGGAATTGTTCCTCTTCCATTAGGTATTCGGGATCCATCTGTGTTGCCTGTTGTCCGGGGCTGTTTTTCGCAAAGTTCAGCACAACTTTGTGATGCGCGATCTGATTTAACGTCGCGTTATTGGCAACAGTATATAAAAATGATTTTGCTTTTTCGGGAGTGACTTCGGCGCATTTTTCCCACAGCTTTACGAAAGCTTCCTGGGCCATATCGTTTGCCTGTTCTTCATTGCCAAACCGGAAGAGCAGGTAGTTGCGCAATAACCTGACGTTTTTCTTGAAAAAGTCTGAAAAAATCCGCTCTTCACAGATGCCTGTGCGCTTTTCTTCCATCGTGGACTGATTTGGCTGCGGGTAAAATTAGGAAATAAATATTTGGGTAGGGTTTTTTAACAGGGCATTGTTTCACCGGAAGGACAATCAAGGAAAAAATGGGACAGAATAGTATTTTTTTCATAAAAAGAGAAAGATTACACAATACCAAGTATATTCGCCGGCGTTTACAACCCAGGCAGACCAAATAACTTTGCCAAAATCTTTAACTAACAAAATCCACTATTATGAAAAAAGCAAGCTTTTATTTTGTGTTGGCGGCAGCCTTCCTGTTCAGCGCTGCATCGTGCAGTTCAAACGACGACAATAGCAGCAATTCGAGTACGGATCCGGCCCAGGTAACGGCTACGGTTACACAAGGAACATGGCGCATAACCAGTTTTGTTGAAGACGGCACCGACCATACTTCTGATTTCACCGGATACAATTTTACTTTTGGAAGCAATGGTGCATTGACCGCAGCGAACGGAACCGATACCGTCGACGGTTTCTGGACGGTAACGAGTGATGACGGCAGCGACGACGACAATTCGACCGGCGATTCCGATTTCAATATCATTTTCTCGACTCCGGCATCGTTCGCCGAGCTGACAGAGGATTGGGATGTGATCGAAAGGACTTCTTCGCGGATCAAACTGCGTCACATAAGCGGCGGCGATGGCTCGACCGATACAGTAACGCTCGAAAAAAACAGCTAAACAGTAAAGCTATTAGGCGAAACAAATACTAATTGGGTTAGATAATTTGTTCGTTTACGGGAGGCAGCCTATCCAACTGCCTCCTTTTTTTATGCTGCTAATTCAGGGCTGCTTATCTTTGCAAAAAAAGTTATGGAGCATAAAGCAGGTTTTGTCAACATCATCGGCAACCCCAATGTCGGCAAATCGACGCTCATGAACGCATTCGTTGGCGAGCGCCTGTCGATCATTACCTCAAAGGCACAAACTACCCGTCACAGGATATTGGGAATTGTCAACGGTGACGATTTTCAGATGGTGCTTTCAGATACGCCGGGAATAATCAAGCCTGCCTACGAAATGCAGGCATCGATGATGAACTTCGTCAAATCGGCATTTGAAGATGCCGACGTTCTCATTTACATGGTTGAAATTGGCGAAAAAGACCTCAAGGACGAAAGCTTTTTCAATAAGATCATCTACGCCAAGATCCCGGTTTTACTGCTTATCAACAAGATCGATACATCCAATCAGGAACAACTCGAGGAACAAGTGGCCTTCTGGGGTGCAAAAGTTCCGAACGCCGAAATTTACCCGATATCGGCACTGAAAAATTTCAATGTTACCGAAGTGTTTTCGCGAATCATCGAACTGTTACCGGTTTCACCGGCTTATTATCCGAAGGATCAACTGACCGACAAGCCCGAGCGCTTTTTTGTCAATGAAACCATTCGCGAAAAAATACTGCTGCATTACAGCAAGGAAATTCCGTATGCGGTCGAAGTCGTTACCGAAGAATTCCTTGAAGATGATAACATCATCCGAATCCGGGCACTGATCCTGGTTGAGCGCGACACCCAAAAAGGCATCATCATTGGCCACAAAGGCGAAGCATTAAAGCGCGTCGGAGTCGAGTCGAGAGCCGATCTGGAGAAATTCTTCGGAAAGCAGATTCATATTGAACTTTATGTAAAAGTCAGCAAAGACTGGCGAAGCAATGCAAATCAGTTGCGCCGTTTTGGGTACAACGGCTAATTTGTGGGCGTTTCCCTTCGGGCCGCGCTTTTCGCTGCAATCTTTTCGTGAAAAGGATTTCCGCTGCAATCGCTAACGCGTGCTGTGTCCATTTAAGTGGCTGACAGCAAAGATAATTGCTTACCTTTGCACCCTCATTTGCAGAACATGAACAATATTGTCGCTATAGTTGGCCGGCCAAATGTCGGAAAATCAACACTTTTCAATCGCCTGATCCAACGCCGCGAGGCGATCGTCGATTCGGTTGCGGGAGTTACCCGTGACCGGAATTACGGCAAAAGCGAATGGAACGGGAAAGAATTCTCAGTAATCGATACCGGCGGTTACGTGCGCGGCTCCGACGATGTTTTCGAAGGGGAAATCCGCAAGCAGGTTGAACTGGCCATCGACGAATCGGACGTTATAATTTTTGTCGTCGATGTCGAGGAAGGAATTACGCCAATGGACGAAGCGGTGGCAAAAATGCTGCGCAAGATCACAAAGCCGGTTTTGCTGGCCGTGAATAAAGTCGACAATGCAATGCGGGAAAAAGATGCGATTGAGTTTTACAATCTTGGACTCGGTGATTATTACACTTTTGCAAGTATTTCAGGAAGCGGAACGGGTGAACTTCTCGATGCGCTTATCGACGCGTTTCCCGAAAAACCAGAGCCGACACAAGAAGAAAAGGAACTTCCGCGGTTTGCCGTTGTCGGCCGCCCGAACGCCGGAAAATCGAGCTTTATAAATGCTTTGATTGGAAAGGATCGCTACATCGTTACCGATATTGCCGGAACAACACGCGATGCGATCGACACGAAATTCGACCGGTTCGGATTTGAATTTAACCTTGTGGATACCGCCGGAATCAGGCGAAAGGCCAAAGTCAAGGAAGATCTTGAATTTTATTCGGTAATGCGCTCCGTGCGCGCCATCGAGCATGCCGACATCTGCATCCTGATTATCGACGCAACGCGGGGATTTGAAGGGCAGGACCAAAGCATTTTCTGGCTCGCCGAAAAAAACCGCAAAGGCGTAATCATACTGGTCAACAAATGGGATCTTGTCGAAAAGGATACGATGTCCACGCGCGACTACGAAAACAAGATCAAAAAAGAGCTTGAGCCTTTTACCGACGTGCCGATCCTGTTCGTTTCTGCGCTCACAAAACAACGTTTGCTCAAGGCGCTTGAGGCTTCAGTACAGGTTTACGAGAATCGCAAGCAGCGCATCGCCACGTCTAAGTTCAACGACTACATGTTGAAAGTGATCGAAAGCTATCCGCCGCCTGCGTTGAAGGGAAAATACGTCAAGATCAAGTATTGCATGCAGTTGCCAACACCAACGCCGCAGTTCGTTTTCTTTGCGAACCTTCCGCAGTACGTTAAAGATCCGTACAAGCGATTCCTTGAAAATAAAATTCGTGAAAACTGGGACTTTTCAGGAGTTCCAATCGACATTTACATTCGGGAGAAGTAGAAAAATGTAGGAATACTTTTGCTTTAAGGATAATAAAATACGAAGTTCGCTGTTTAGTAAATCAACTAACCAACGAACTTTTTTTATGCGCCGACCTCAGTGGTTCCTTCTGTTTCTTTTCTTTATTTCCCTTTCTGTAAATTCCCAAAACACTATCTCGCTGACCGGCAAGATCATAGAACACAAAACCAACCTGCCAATAGAAGCGGCGACGGTTTACCTCACATCGGTCAAGGATTCTGCCGTTATCGATTATACAATTTCCGACAAAAATGGCAATTTCACCATCAATACGAAAAAACTTACGCAGCCGGTAATTCTAAAAGTTTCCTACCTCGGATTCAAAACCTATCTGCAGCAGGAAAAAGAGCTTTTGGCGGATCGGAATTTCGGGATTCTTTTTCTCGAAGAAAATGACAATACGCTTGGCGAAGTTATCATCACCGGTGAAGCGCCGCCGGTCAGGATCAAAAACGATACGCTCGAGTTCAATGCGTCTTCGTTCAAATTACGTCCTGACGCGAATGTGGAGGCATTGCTGAAACAGCTTCCCGGAGTTGAAATCGATGCCGACGGCAAAATTACAGTCAACGGCAAGGATGTCAACCAGATTCTTGTAAACGGAAAGCCTTTTTTTGACAAGGACGGAAAAATTGCCATCCAGAATCTGCCATCGGATATCATCAATAAAGTCCAGGTTTCCGATTCCAAAACGAAGAAAGAGGAATTATCAGGCCAGAAAGCGTCATCCAATGCCGCCAGCATCAATCTTACGATCGACGAGGAAAAAAACAAGGGTTTTTTCGGAAAGATTATGGGCGGTTACGGTTCGGATAGTCGGTACGAAAGCAGTTTGCTCGCCAATTATTTCAAGAACAAACGAAAGATAAGCGTACTCGCCTCGTCGAATAACATTAACGCAACCGGGTTTTCGATGAACGAGATTTTCGACAACATGGGCGGCGGCCGGAACAATTCGATTTGGATGAATGATAATGGCAGCTTTTCAATCAACGGAATGCGATTTGGCGGCGGAAGCGGAATCACACAGTCGGATATGGTCGGAATAAATTATGCCGACGAATTCTTCAAAGGCTTCGATTTTAACTCGAGTTATTTCTTCACCGATGCCGATTCGAAGAACAAAAACAGGATGCATCAGGTAACGCTGCTCAACGACGGCAATTTTACGACCGATTCGGACCAGTCGACCAATATTTACAAAATGGCGAATAATTTCAATGCCGACATTGAGTATAAAATCGATTCGACCGCTACGCTGTACATCAACCCAAAGTTTGTTACTTCAAGAGTTCGCAGCGGATTCAAAGGGCAGGAAAGCTCGATGGATGAAGCGGGCCAATTGCTAAATGATAACGTTTCGGATTCGTATGAAGAAAACGAAACCACTACTTTTTCGAATTCGCTTTACTTCAATAAAAACCTGAAAAGGAAAGGCCGTTCGTACAATATTTACTTTTCAAACGACAACAGTAAGGAAACGGTTTACAATCGGGCGAAGTCGGAATCGAATTTTTACGCCGATCCGGACAATGACGGCCAATCATCGGTTATTGAGACGGTTTCCCGCAATCAGGAGCGCTTCCGCCGAAACCTGAAAGACAACTACAATGGCGGAATCGAATATATTGAGCCACTTCGCGATTCGCTTTCGATCCGGTTCGGCATTGAAATGAGCAACAACAATCTCGTGAACGATAAGATCACTTATGATTTTTCACCCGGAAACGACAATTATTCGATTATAAATCCCGAGCAGACCAGCTTTTTGTCTTCAGCAACGCAGACTTTAATGCCAACTGTTGGCCTTACGTTCGCCAAGAGCAAGTACAACTTATATATGAATTTCGGTACGTCGATTACAAACTTTAAAACCCAGTCGCTGTACCTTGGCAATTCGGTTTCGATATTGAAAAACTATATGCTGCCGTACGCTTCGGCATACCTGTCGTATAAGTTTTCAAAGTCGCAGAATTTATGGCTGAATTATAACTTCTCGACGACATTCGCAACGCCGGATCAGATTATGCCGGTTGAAGATCTTTCCGATCCATTGCACACGTTTTTTGGAAATCCCAATCTCGATCCCGGGAAATCACACGATTTGTATCTGAGTTTTTCCGATTACGATTACGCGACCAAAAGCGGATACAGCCTTTATGCCGGCGGAAATTTCCGTGAAGTCCAGATTGCGTCGTCCACAACCTACGATGAAAGCCGAAAAGCCACAACCCAATACGAAAATGTATATGGAACATTCAATTCGTGGATGGGCGGAAACTGGAACAAGTCGGTAAAAAATGAAGCACATTCGTTCAAATACGGACTAGGTTTGAATATCGCATACAGCCGATACAAAGGATTTACCGATGGCGATCTTTACGATTCGAAATCACTGCGGGTCGCGCCGCGGGTAACTTTTACCTACGATTACGGTGAACTTTTGAGCGTGAATCCAAGCTACAACCTTGTGCTCAGCCAAACGCGTTACACCGCTTTTGTAATCGACAAAGCATCGACCGTCCAGCATCGATTTAATTTGCAGTTGACTTCCTATTGGCCGAAGCATGTTATTTTCGGAAACGACTTGGGTTATACCTACAATTCCAATATCGCCGACGGATTCAAAAAAGATTTCCTGCTGTGGAATTCAAGCCTGGGTTACAACTTCCTTGGCGACAAGCTGCTGGCAAAAGTAAAAGTGTACGATTTGCTGAATCAGAATCAATCAACGATGCGGACAATCACGGCGACATATATCCGTGATGAACAAAATGTGGTTCTCACGCGCTATGTTATGTTTTCTCTTACATATAAACTCGATAAGTTTGCGGGTTCGAGAAAGAAATAACGTGAAATCTATTTTGTAAGTAATTATCCCTTGTTTTTAGATTAATTTTGCCGTTTATCGATTTTTTGTGTCGATAATCGGCTGATTGTATTTTTGGTTGTACTTTTAAAAGTCCGAACAGGAAGGTTCCCAAACCGGCCTTTTCAGACCCAAATCAACCAAACCTACAACATATGAAATTAAAACTACTTAATGCCGCAGCTTCATTGCTGTTGTTTCTGATTCCGCTTCACGGCCTGTCGCAAACCATCGGAACGCCGGTAATTACGTCGGCCGGTGGTCCAATCCAGATTTCGTTTGAGGTCACCAACGGTACAGCGACGCAAATTTTTACGGCCGCTACAAACTACACGGTGTATTTAACCGATGCTTCAGGGAGCAATCCGGTATCGATTTACAGTTTCAACTCGGCCACTTTTCCCGCGCCGATCGCGAATGCTTCAGCAACTATTGATAAGGTAGTTCCTGTTCCGGCAGGCACATTGCAAGGGAATAATTACCGACTGTATGTAACTTCTGCAGCGCCGGTTTCTTCAAGCCAGCCGGCCAATTTTTCAGAGCCATTTTCGCTTGCGGCCTCGTTCGTTGTTCCCGCAACGTTGTCGGGATATATAAAATGTTCGTCGCCTTCGATCAATTATTATGTGATAACGATTACCAACACAGGAAATTTGATCGACAGCTACAGCCTTTCGAAAACGCAGTCGCTTTATCCGTTGACCTCACAATTCCTTTCGTTGACAGGTTCGCCGATAAGCACAACTCCATCATTGGATCCGGGAGAATCATACACTTTCATGATGCGATTCGACACACCGAATGGAACTCCGCCCGACAATTGGAGCACCACTATCGTAACTTATACTTCAAACACTTACCAGATCACGCAAACGACGAGTATTTCGACTTACATCTATTGCGGCAACAACAATCAGAACATTCCGAATGCGCCCGATATGCAGATCACGAAAACCGCCAGCACCGCAACGGCTACTGTCGGCGACTACATCGACTACACGATCACGATCAAAAACAACACGACGAAAAACGCAAACAATCCGGTTATCAAGGATTTTCTGCCTTCGAATGCACAACTGATCAGCTATTCAAAAGCGGCCGGCGAAACCCGAAATGTTGTTTTTTCTGTCGATACAAATGCAAACACATTAACGGCGGTTGTCCAAAGCACGATGATAAATTCTTCGCTGCCATTGACAATTAATGTACGCGTACGAACCTATTGCCAATCGGTTCCAGCGGTAGTGAATTCGGCCGAAGTTTATACGGCTTCGGGAGATAATTACGCGCAAAACGACACGGCATCGGCATCCACAGCGGTAACCTTTAATCTATCTGCCGGAGCGGTCGGAACTTGGACTGGCGCTTTCAGCTCCGATTGGTTTGACTGCCGAAATTGGGCTGGTGGAGTAGTGCCGAACAATAACACCAACGTTGTTCTTCCGCCGTCAACTCCACTTTCCCAGATCAGCAAACTATCACCATTGGCACCAGCCGACAAAACCGCAAGGTGCCACAATATTTCGATTTCAAACAATGCCATCCTGAAAATGGTTGATGGCGGACTTCTGAGCGTGGCCGGAAACTGGTCGTCAATGGGAACCTTCCAATATGGGAACGGAACAGTCTTTTTTAACGGATTCACCCCTTCGGCTTATCAAACGGTTTATGATGCCGCCGGACGATCCGAATTCTACAACCTTACGGTAAATACATCGTCGGGCGCAAAAGGCGTGTTGATTTCAGAAGGTTACGGGCTTTTCGTTCACAACAATCTTGATTTGCTCAATGGAAACATCCGCATGTCTGAACTTTCTCAGCTCATCCAAACCAAAACCGGCACCAACGGCAACTCAACTTCCGGCAGCGGGCAGCTTTTGATCGACCAGAAAGGCCAATCGAATGTCTTCAGCTATAACTATTGGTCATCGCCGGTAGGTTCAAACAACAGCTACACAGTTGGAAACGTACTTCGCGACGGTACGGATATTTCAAATCCGCTTCCGATAAACTGGACATCAGGCTACAATGGGTCGCCAACAACGCCTATTACAATGTCGTCCTACTGGATCAACAAGTTTCAGAACCAAACCGCAACTTACGCGAGTTGGTCGCAAATTGGTCCGCTTGGAGTGCTTTCGGCAGGGCAGGGCTTTACGATGAAAGGATCGGGCGCCGCTACACCACTGCAGAACTATACTTTTGAAGGCAAGCCCAATAACGGCGTTTTCACGAGCGCGGTTTCGCCGAACAACATGAACCTCTGCGGAAACCCGTATCCTTCGGCGCTTGATGCTTACTCATTTATTGACGACAATTTAGCCACGACCACCGGAACGCTCTATTTCTGGGAACAATTCTCAACAAATTCGAGCCACATCACCGCGAATTATGAAGGCGGATATGCAACACTGACAAAGACCGGAGCCACTCCGCCTGCCGCGCCTGTTGGCGTTAGTAGTGCCGGGTCGAGTACGCGTCTTCCTGGCCGCTACATTCCGGTTGCACAAGGTTTCTTATTGTTTGGAAGCAATGCCGGCGGGACAATCAATTTCGCCAATTCACAAAGAGCATTCGTGCGCGAAACCGACGCGGGATCAAATCCGATGTTTAAAAATGATGATTTGGCGAACGATGGTAAAGTACGCGTCCGGATCGGGCTGCATTGCTCGGCATCGGGAGCGAAACGGCAACTGCTGCTGGGTTTTATGGATGAGGCCGGAACGCCGGGATTCGATAAAGGTTACGACGGAATCCAAGTAGATCCGCAGGTTACAGATATCTTTTTTCCGCTGAATGATGAAAAGCTTGTCATTCAGGCGCTGGGAGCATTCTCAGATGCGGCAATGATCCCGATCGGCGTCGAGGTTAATGACGCACAGACGCTTACATTCACTCTTGATGGAAGTGAAAATCTGACGGCTTCGTCACGTGTTTTGCTATTTGATTCCGAAATGTCACAATCCTACGATCTCAGCAAAGGCGAAAAATCACTTACTTTGCCGGCCGGTTCATACGCGAATCGCTTCTTTTTGAAATTTGGCGCAGGCTCGGCTCATACTGCCGCGCATCGGGACAATCCGGTGGTACTTTCGACAGACGGAATGCTGCGGATAGGCAATGTCCCGCAAAATGCAAGAAAAGTGATCCTACACGGATTCAACGGTGGACAAATCGCATCATGGGAAATATCAAATGCCACAAGCGAATTGCAATTCAATTTGCCGGGAGTTGCGGCCGGACTTTACGTTGCGACGTTGGAATGCGCCGGAAGTTCATATTCAACACAGATTTACATACCACGGTAATTTTGTACAAAGCATAAAAAAATCCCCAATCGGGGATTTTTTTTATTGTTACCAGCTCCCGCCGGCGCCGCCTCCTGAGAATCCGCCACCGCCGAAACCGCCGCCAAATCCGCCACCTCCGAATCCACCACCGGAAGATCCGCCTCCAAAGCCGCCTCCGCTACGGCCAAGACTGCTGAGGATTAGCATTTCGCCCAGCCCGATTCCGCCGCCACGGCCGGAATTGCCACCACCGCGCCGGTTCCTGAATATGAACAGTAGCAAGATTACACCGATAATTATAAATGGTGCAATTGGAAAATCCTGTTTTGATTTCTTGCGGGTTCCCTTGTATTTTCCTTTAAGGATGTCGAAGATCGCATCGGCACCTTTGTCGAGTCCACCATAATAATCCCCTTTTTTAAACTCGGGTACAATTATGTAATCGATCACCTGTTTTGTCGTCGCCGCGATCAACTTATCTTCAACGCCGTAACCCGGTGAAATCCAGATCTGATGCTCCTTTTCAGCAACGAGGATAAAAACACCGTTGTCTTCCTTTTCCTGTCCGATTCCCCATTCGTGCGCCCACTTTGGCGTTAGCGTCCCAATATCTTCATTGTTAAGCGTTGGGATCGTTGCTACCACGATTTGCGTCGATGTGGAGTCCGAATATCGGATCAGTTTTTCCTCCAACTGCGACTTTTGGCTCGCCGAAAGCATGTTCGCGTAATCGTAAACGCTCGTCTGAAAATCAGGTTTTTTGGGAACGTCGAACTGTGCAACCGCGCTGTTCAGGAATAGCAGGCAGCAAATCATGCTCAGCTGCCGCGCCATTTTCGTCAATTTATCCATTCGAAATTTCGTTGTCAAGTTCATCGCGGTCATCTTCCAGGCTCGGGAAATACTGCTGAAGCTGTTCGCCGGCCATTTTTATTCCGGCCATCAACCCGATTTTAAAATCGCCGTTGCGGAAATGTGTCGCCATCAGGTCTTTTGTGCTTTTCCAGAAGTCGGCCTCCACAACATCGTCAATTCCCTTGTCGCCGCAGATCGCAAACGTCCGGTTGTCAACTGCAAGGTAAATCAGCACGCCGTTTTTCAGCGCCGTTGTGTCCATCTTAAGAAGGTGGAAAACTTCCTTCGCCCGATCAAAAGCATCCTTTTCGGAACTGCGTTCGATGTGTACGCGAATTTCACCCGAGGTTTCCTTTTCGGCCAGGCGGATCGCCTCTACGACTTCACGCTCTTCATCCGGTGATAAAAAATTGGTTGGATCGGCCATTAGAATTTCACTTCAACAGGCTTTTCAGCACCCGAAACCGATTTGAAATACGGCTTTTCAGGATAGCTTCCAAGCACAAGGTTTTGTGGCATTTTCAATACATATCCGTTGTAATTCTGTACCGCTTCGTTATAGCGCGTACGCGAAGTAAGGATTTGGTTTTCGGTGCTGGTCAGTTCGGCTTGTAAATCGCGGAAATTCTGGTTGGCTTTCAGCTCAGGATAACGTTCAACCGATACCAATAAACGGGAAAGGCTGGAGGATACGCCCGACTGTGCCTGCTGGAACTGCGCCAGTTGGTCTGGAGTTATGTTCGCAGGATCAATGGTTACAGCAGTTGCTTTTGCACGCGCTTCGATCACCGCGGTCAACGTGCTTTTCTCAAAATCGGCAGCGCCTTTTACAGTGTTTACCAGGTTTCCGATAAGGTCATTTCGCCTTTGATAGGAAGTTTCAACGTCGCCCCATTGTTTTCCAACGGCCTGATTGTACTGAAGCGCGGTGTTTTTCACGCTGATGACCCAAAATACGATCAGCAGTACAACTCCGATTACGATAATCCATGGCAAGAACTTTCTCATTTTGTTTTGTTTTTAAAGTTGGTTTTTAATGTTTGTCAGCTGTGCTTTCACCGCTTCGAGTTTGCTGATGATCTCGAATTTATCCAATGTTTTCTTCTGTCCTTCGCGAAGATGCGTTTTTGCGCCGTCCAATGTAAATCCGCGTTCTTTCACCAGGTGATAGATCAGCTTGATGTTTTTGACATCTTCCGGCGTGAACATCCGGTTTCCCTTTGCATTTTTCTTGGGCTTCAGGATGTCGAATTCCTTGTCCCAGAACCTGATCAGCGAAGCGTTCACGTTAAAAGCCTTGGCTACTTCGCCAATGCTGTAATATCTTTTGTCGGGCGATAATTCGATGTGCATCAGTCTAAGGATTGGTTTTCCTGGTTTGCTAATTTAGCAATTGCAACATATTCAGCAGCAGAAATATTTCCGTAATAAAAATTTAGCGGATTTACGACCTCGCCGTTTTTGTGTACTTCATAATGCAAATGGGGCGCCTCACTTCGTCCGGTGCTGCCCACATAGCCGATAACATCGCCGCGCTTTACTCTTTGGCCAGCATGCGATTTATACTTACTCAAATGACCGTAAAGCGTTTCATAGCCAAATCCGTGGCGGATCACGATATGGTTTCCGTAACCCGACGCCGTTGCATCGGCACGGGTCACAACGCCATCGCCTGTCGCATAAACCGGAGTTCCCGTTTTGGCAGAAAAATCCATTCCTTCATGGTATTTGCGCACTTTCGTAAATGGATCGCTGCGATAACCAAAACCCGATGCGATCCCTTTCATCTGTTCGTTCTTTACGGGTTGAATCGCCGGAATCGCTGCCAGCAATTTGCTCTTTTCCTTGGCGAGGCGCTGAATCTCGTCGAGCGAGCGCGATTGTATCACTAGTCGCTTGGTCAATACGTCAATGCGTTTGGTCGTATTCATCACCAACTCAGAATTGTCAAAACCTTCCAGCTCGCGATATCGGTTAATTCCACCAAATCCCGCCTTTCGCTGCTCTTCAGGGATTGGAGCCGAGTTGAAATAAGTGCGATACAAGTTGTTGTCCCGATCTTCGATGCCCGCCATGACTTCATCCACCTGGTCCATTTTCTTGTTAAGCAAAGCGTAACGCAGCTTCAGGTTGTCGATTTCCCGCGAAAGCAAACGGTCCCTTGGAGTCTCGAAAAACGGCGTATTGAGAAGCACCACAAACATCAGGAACCCAAACAGCGCGGACGCAAGTACGAAAAGCGCCGCATAACCGAGTTTTTTGCCCTTTTTGTGCTTGATTTTACGGTATGCAAGCGTCTCCGGATCATAGTAATATTTTACCTTCTTCATATTTTAAAAATATCCTACTTTTGCGCATCAAAAGAGGATTTTCCGAGCAAATTTCTGTTGCCGAACAAATTTAATAAAAGTTATCACTTGTTCGCGGTATTTCAAGGAAAACGCTTTTTTGGGCCTGTTCCGGCTGTCCGCTGTATCTTTTGCTTCGCAAGCTCCGCAAAAGGATGCCGCTTCCATCCGGGGCAAAGGTGCAAGGTAAAAGGTACAAGGTACATGGAACAAGGCACAGGGCACAAGGTAAGAAACTTAACCCTGTACCCCGAACCCTGAGCCCTGAGCCCTGAACCCTAGACCCAGATAAAAGGCACAAGGTAGATGGTACAAGGCACAAGGAAAGAATCTAAACCCTGTACCCTGTACCCTGACCCCTGTACCCTGACCCCTAGACCCAGATAAAAGGTGCAAGGTAGATGGCACAAGGCACAAGGAAAGAATCTAAACCCTGACCCCTGACCCCTGACCCCTAAACCCTAAACCATGCGCCCTCAACCTTGAATTTTAAAAAACACATGAACTCACAAGAAACGCGACAACAATTCCTCGATTTTTTTAAAAGCAAAGGCCACCTTATCGTGCCTTCGGCGCCAATCGTACTCAAAGACGATCCCACGCTGATGTTCAACAATTCGGGAATGGCGCAATTCAAGGAATATTTTCTCGGAAATGCAACGCCAAAAAGCAAGCGTATCGCCGACACCCAGAAATGCCTGCGCGTTTCCGGGAAGCACAACGACCTTGAAGAAGTCGGAATCGATACTTATCACCATACGATGTTCGAGATGCTCGGCAACTGGTCGTTCGGCGATTACTTTAAAAAAGAAGCGATCCACTGGGCGTGGGAACTGCTGACCGAAGTTTATAAAATCGACAAGGATATTCTTTATGTGACCGTTTTCGAAGGCAGCAAGGAAGAAAATGTACCGTTTGATCAGGAAGCCTACGATATCTGGAAGTCGTTGATTTCCGAAGACCGTATCTTGCTCGGAAATAAAAAAGACAACTTTTGGGAAATGGGCGATCAGGGTCCGTGCGGACCGTGCTCAGAAATCCATGTTGATATCCGCACAAACGAAGAAAAAGCAAAACAGCCCGGAAAGGAACTCGTGAACGCCGATCATCCGCAGGTCGTTGAAATCTGGAACAATGTGTTCATGGAATTCAACCGCAAGGCCGACGGCTCGCTTGAAAAACTTCCGGCGCAGCACGTCGACACCGGAATGGGATTCGAAAGGCTTTGCATGGTGCTCCAGGGCGTGCGATCAAACTACGATACTGACGTTTTTGCACCGCTTATCAAAAGAATCTGCGAAATCACGGGGACAAAATATACGATCAATGCCGCAAACGAAGACGAGGAAAAAATCAACATTGCGATTCGCGTCATCGCCGACCACGTCCGCGCTGTTGCGTTTGCAATCGCCGACGGGCAGCTTCCGTCAAATACCGGCGCTGGCTATGTGATCCGTCGCATTTTGCGCCGCGCCATCCGTTACGGATTTACATTCCTGAAATCGCGGCAAGGGTTTATTCACGAACTGGTTTCGACTCTCGCTGACCAAATGGGCGGAGCTTTTCCCGAAATCCGCGCACAACAGCAATTGGTGCAGAATGTGATCCGCGAAGAAGAGCAATCGTTCCTGCGCACGCTCGACCAAGGTTTGCAGTTACTTGACAAAGTAATCGCAGAAACTGAGGGAAAAACGGTATCCGGACAAAAAGCTTTTGAACTCTACGATACTTTCGGTTTTCCTATCGATTTGACAGCGCTGATCCTGCGGGAACGCGGCTATGAACTCGACGAAGCCGGATTTGAAAAGGCAATGTACGAACAGAAAACGCGCTCCCGTGCGGCTTCTGAAGTTTCTACTGCCGATTGGACAATTCTTGCCGAAGCTGACAACGAAGCGCCTTTTGTGGGTTACGACTTGCTGGTGAATGAAGTCAAAATTCTTCGATACAGGCTAACCGACTCAAAAAAGGATGGCAAAATGTACCAGATTGTGCTCGACCATACGCCGTTCTATCCGGAAGGTGGCGGACAAGTAGGCGACAAGGGAACGCTGTCCAATGATGACGAATCGATTGAAATCATCGACACTAAAAAAGAAAACAACCTGATCATCCACTTTTCGCGTTCCTTGCCAAAAAATCCAGAAGGGAAATTCGTGGCTAAAGTCAATCGCAGCCTTCGCTTATCCACAGCAGCAAACCATTCTGCGACGCATTTGATGCATCAGGCGTTGCGAACACTACTCGGAACGCACGTTGAGCAAAAAGGTTCGTTGGTGAGTCCGGACTATCTGCGTTTCGACTTCTCGCACTTTTCAAAAGTCACCGACGAGCAACTTCGCCAGGTTGAAGACTTTGTCAATGAAAGAATCCGTGAACATCTTGAACTTATTGAAAAACGTGAAATTCCGTTTGCTCAGGCAGTACAGGAAGGCGCAATGGCACTTTTTGGCGAAAAATATGGCGAACACGTTCGCGCAATCCGCTTCGGAAACAGCATTGAGCTTTGTGGCGGAATCCACGTAAAAAATACAGCCGATATCTGGCATTTCAAAATCATCAGCGAAAGCGCGGTCGCGGCCGGAATCAGGCGTATTGAAGCCATCACAGGCGCAGCGGTAGAGCGGTACTTTGCTTCGCAGGAAGCAACCCTCGATGAAATTCGGACAATCTTAAAAAATCCGCAGGACTCGGTCAAATCCGTATTGTCGCTGCAGGAAGAGAACGCAAAGCTTAAAAAGCAACTCGAAGCACTGCAGAAAGACAAGGCGAAAAATATGAAAACGGAACTTGCGAGTGAGCTGAGGGAAGTCAACGGTGCCCAGTTTCTCGCGAAGAAAGTCGACCTTTCCCCGGAAGGCGCAAAAGATCTTGCTTATGAACTTGGAACACTTGGCGATAATCTGTTTCTTGTCCTGGCTACTGCCGAAGATGGAAAGCCGATGATCACGTGTTATATATCCAAAGAGTTGGTTGCGGCAAAAGGCTACAATGCCGGACAAGTCGTACGTGAACTCGGAAAATACATTTCAGGCGGCGGCGGCGGGCAACCCTTTTTCGCGACTGCCGGCGGAAAAGACATAGAAGGAATTGCGCAGGCGCTTCAGGCAGCAGCCGATTTCGTTAAATAACCATAACCCCGATCTCTTCGGGGTTTCTTTTTAACTTCAATATCAGATTACCTACTTTTGTCCAATGCAGCTGATCACAAAGATTCCGATTGCCAAAGCAGATAATCCGATCGATTACAATTCGCGGATTTTCTCGGTAGGTTCCTGTTTTGCGGTTTGCATTTCAGAAAAGCTGCACCATTTCGGATTTCAACAGCAGGTCAATCCGCTTGGCATCCTTTTTCATCCGAAAGCAATTGAAAAGCTAATCGATTATTCGGTTTACAACCGCGAGTTCTTGAAGGAAGATCTGTTCTTCCACAACGAGCGGTGCCATTGTTTCGCCGCACATTCCGAACTCAGCAATTCAGATCCCAATTTGTTGCGCAACAACCTGAATTCGAAAATTGCCGAAGCATCGGATTCGATTTCAATGGCTTCGCACGTCATCGTCACTTTGGGAACTGCGTGGGTTTATCGACTGAAATCGACATCCGAAATCGTCGCCAATTGCCATAAAATCCCACAAAATCGATTCACAAAAGAGCTGCTCGCCATTCATGAAATTGAGGAAAGCCTGCAAAATATCATTACTCATATTCGCACACGAAATTCACAGGCGCAGCTGATTTTTACTATTTCTCCGGTCAGGCATCTGAAAGATGGTTTTGTCGAAAACCAAAGGAGCAAATCCAACCTGATTTCAGCGCTTCACAATACGCTTCAGGAAAACCCGACCGCAAGCTATTTTCCTTCATACGAAATCATGATGGACGAACTTCGCGATTACCGTTTCTATAGCGCCGATATGATCCATCCCAGCGCGATCGCAGTCGACTATATCTGGCAACGTTTTTCCGAGGCATGGATTTCCCGCCAAACGTCGGAGTTGATGTCGAAAGTCGGTTCAGTCCGAAATGCTTTGGCGCATCGTCCGTTTAATTCCGGATCCGAGGAACATCGGAAATTTGTTGAAAAAACCGAAGCCGAAAAAGCAAGGCTCATGAAAATCCTCCCGCACCTCCAATTTTAAAATACGTATTTTTTCGTATTGCACCTGCAGTTCGTGATAAAGAGATTTGTCTAAATATAAACCATAAACTCTTTATTATGAACAAAATGAAATTTTTCGGACGTGCGGCTGTCGTCGCTTTGGCTTTTGCAATGTCGACTTCATGCAACAACGATGACAACAACGGTGGCGGCGGATCAACTCCGGACGGAACCTACATCAAAGGTAAAATCGATGGTACGTCGTGGCAGTCGTTGGAAATCGCAGGTCAATCGGTTGCAATCGCTACAACAATGGGATCGGGCGTCGACCGTGTAATTCTGGTCAATGGCTCGGGTGACATGAGTGGAACCGACTCGATGGTTATCCAGCTGATCGGAATCGACGCGCCCGGAACTTACGACATCAATCCGGATACAAACAGCCTGCTGGCTTATGTCAAAACCTCGGAAGACAAAAGCTATGACACAAGCGATTGCTCGGCTGCGACCGGCACTGTGACCATCACGACGATAAACGACACAAAAATTGAAGGGTCATTTAGCTTCACCGGAAAAGTAGATGAAGACTGCTCTCAAACGAAGACCGTGACAAACGGAACCTTCCGCGGCGTGTTCATGCAGAACTAAGCTAATACTGACTTACAAATAGGCTTCGGGTTTTCCGCGGCCTTTTTTATCTTAAAAATGTACAAGAAAAGAAATTTCCGCCAAATGATCCTATTCCTTCTGCTGATCATTATAGTTTTGTGTCTTCTGATTGTTGGCCTTTGCGTTAAATTTCACATGGAAAGATCGGCACATGTAGATCGCGTTTCGGGGTTGAATTCTGAAATTGTGCGACTAAGCCGCCTCCATGCGATATCAACATCAAACCTGCAACTTTCAGATGCGCTCGCACTCAATTTGTCGGAAGCAAGAAGCGTTGTCGATGGCGAATTATTTATGCTGCAGCAGGAGATGATTGCCACGCTTTCGCGGAATAACCTGCTTGGATAGTTTGTAAACGCAAAATCGACACTTTCAATTCGGATTAATACAAGCGTCAAAAATTTTTACTTGATTGAGCCGATTTATTTTTCGAGTACATTCGCTGAACCAAGCGTCAAAATGTCAAAACTGTTTTCCCTGCTTTTCAGCTTTTTGGTGTGCACGATTTTGCACGCACAGACGCGCCATGCGATCGATTCGATCAACAACATTCCCTTTGAAACCAAAATTGAAAAAGCCGCTTCGCTTGATCGGGTTTTTCTGAAAAATGTCGCCGACGCCAGGAAAATCAAATACAAAATGGGCGAAGCCGAAAGCTACAGCAATCTCGGTTTGGTGTATTATTACCAAGGCAAATACGACGAAAATGTCTTTTATATCCTGAAAGCCATCGCGCTTTTTGAGGCGATCGGTGCCATAGATAAACAGTCGGCTGAATATGGCGGACTCGGCTATTCGATGAAGCGGCGAAACATGGACAAAGCATTGTATTACATGCAAAAAGGGAAGTCGATTGCCGAAACCAACCAACTTCAGCTGCCGCTGCTCAGCATTTACAACAACTACGGCGTGCTAAAGGAAATGCTAAATGAACTTGACAGCGCCTTATATTTTTATCAGAAAGGTCTCGTATTGAAGGAAAGCATCCACGACAGTCTGGGAATTCCGTACAGTCTCAACAATATCGCCGGAATTTACGTAATGAAGGGAAAGTACGCCGCTGCCCGGAAAATGTACGATCAGGCGCTGAAAATTCGGCAAATCAGGAACGACAAAATTGGCATTGCCGAAAACAATCAATACTTCGGCGACTTGTATTTTACAATGAAGGACTACAAGCGCGCCATTGGATATTATAAGACGTCGCTCGACATGGCGCTCAAATACAAGTACACTTTGCTCGCTCAGGACAATTTTAAAAGCCTTGCCGATTCTTACGAAATCCTGGGCAATCCTGTGAAAGCTTACGAGAATTACAAAATGTTTGCGAAATACAAAGACAGCCTTGTCAATAAAGACACGAATGCCAAGATAGCTGAACTCGAAATCGGATTTGACACCAATAAAAAGGAAAAACTATTGGAGCAAAACAAAAACCTGCTCCTGAAAAAAGAATCGGAAGCCTATAAAAAGAATATTTTGCTGGCAGCTGTTTCGTTGTTGGCCATTTTTGCAGTGTTGATTTCGATTTTGATCTATCGGCAACAGCGACTGAAGCACGAGCAACTTCATCAGGAACATGAATTGAAAGCAGCCATTGCCAGGATCGAATCGCAGAATACCCTTCAAAATCAGCGATTGAGCATTTCGCGCGATTTGCATGATAACATCGGCGCACAACTGACTTTTATAATTTCATCGGTTGACAATATCAAGTATGCCTTCGATTTGTCGAATACCAAACTCGACCATAAACTTTCAAGCATCAGCAATTTTGCAAAAGACACGATTGTCGAACTTCGCGATACAATTTGGGCGATGAATAGCACGGCGCTTTCTATTGCCGATCTGCAATCACGAATCATGAACTTTATCGAAAAAGCGCAAGAGTCGCAGCCCGGCATTTCTTTTCTTTGCAATGTCGATCGAGCTGCGGCAGATGTAAAGCTGACTTCCGTCCAGGGAATGAACCTTTACCGGTCGGTTCAGGAAGCTGTCAACAATGCGATCAAACATTCGCTTGCCACAGAAATTGCCATTGCATTTTCGGTCGAGGATCAAAAGGTTCATATTACAGTTTCCGATAACGGCCGCGGATTCGATACTGTGAAACGGGCTGAAGGCAACGGACTCACGAATATCGAAAAGCGGTTGCGTGAAATCGGAGGCACATTTCGGGTCGAAAGCGAACCGGACAAAGGAACAACCATAGTGCTTGAATGTGTCGCAACAAACAAAACCATAACCGAATGATTAGGATCGCCATCGCCGACGATAACGTCTTCCTGAAAAAAGCAGTTGCAGAAAAGCTGTCGTTTTTCACCGATCTCAATTGTAAGCTACTGGCATCTGATGGCGCAGACCTTATTGAAAAGCTCAACGAAAACAAGAATATCGACCTGATTTTGATGGACATCGAAATGCCGGGTGTAAACGGGATCGAAGCCACCGAAATGGTAAAACGGCAATTTCCGCAGATAAAGATCATCATGCTTACCGTGTTTGATAACGACGAGAACATTTTCCGGGCGATTAAGGCCGGAGCCGATGGTTATCTGCTGAAGGAAGTCAATGCCGCGGATTTGCATCAGGGAATTATCGACACAATGAACGGAGGCGCTACCATGACACCTTCAATCGCGCTTAAAACGCTAAAACTCTTTCGCGAGCCGCCACGGTTTGAATCGGATGCCGATATAAGTTTGAGTCCGCGCGAAATTGAAGTCCTTGAGCAGTTAAGCAGCGGTCTGAAATACACGTCGATCGCTGAAAACCTGTTCCTCTCAACAGGAACAATTCGCAAACACATTGAAAATATTTACACAAAGCTGCAGGTACACAACAAAATTGAAGCAATCCGCAAAGCGCGAAACAACAACCTGATATGAAACCCGACAGAAAAAGTGAGATTATCAGCGTTTCGGCGAAGCTTTTTAAGGAGAAAGGCTATAGCGCCGTTACGATGCGCGACATTGCCCAGGCGCTCGAGATCAGGGCGGCCAGCCTGTATAACCATATCGATTCAAAACAGGAACTCCTTTCGCTGATCATCATCGCAATTGCAGAAGAATATACCGGAACAATCTCCGCCATCGTCGAATCGGATGAATCTGCAATCAAAAAGTTGGAAAAAGTCATACAGCTTCACATCGACATCACCGTTCGAAATCCCGATGCGCTGGCTTCGCTGAACAACGATTGGATGCATTTGCCTCCGCAGGAACTTCAGTATTTCCTGGATATGCGCGAAGATTATGAAGAAAAATTCCGCACGATAGTTAAACGCGGGATTGCCGATGGTGAAATAAAAAAACGCGATCCGGAAGTCATCATCTTTTCGATGCTGTCCACATTGCGCACACTTTATCTGTGGTATGGAAAGAAAAGCAGCTTTAATGCGAAGACGCTCACAACTAATCTTCCACGCGTACTTTTAGACGGGCTTTCTTAATTTTTACAACGTCATCGAATTCGCTTTAATTCGCTAACCATCAGCAGTGTTGACTTTTTAACACCGCCGCTGCCGCCTTTTGGAAATTATCCTTAAATTTGCAATGTAAACTAACAATTGTTAGTCAATATTTAAGTTTTATCCGATGGCGAGATTTCATCAGCTTAAAGTCCTCGATATTTACAAGGAAACCAAAGACTGTTCAGTAGTCTCTTTTGAAGTTCCTGAAGATATCCGTCAGGAATTTCAATATTCACAAGGCCAGCATTTAACCATCCGAAGCACGATCGACGGGCAGGAAGTGCGGCGTTCCTATTCGCTTTGTTCGAGCCCGATCGAGAATAAATGGCAGGTCGCGATAAAAAGGATAAACGGCGGGCAGTTTTCGGCGTATGCAAACGAATCGATAAAAAAAGGCGACGTGCTTGAAGTCATGCCACCGCTTGGTGTTTTCCACACCGAAGTAAATCCGGATGCATCTAAAAATTATATTTTTTTCGCGGCAGGAAGCGGGATTACGCCCATTCTTTCGATCCTCAAAACGCACATTACACTCGAGCCGAAAAGTACATTCAAACTCTTTTACCTGAACCGCACGGTCAAATCCATTATCTTTAAGGAAGAAATTGAGCAGCTGAAAAACAGGTATTTCGACCGATTTGAGATTTTCCATTTCCTGACCAAGGAACACCGCAGCATTCCGCTTTTGAACGGCCGGTTTACCAAAGAAAAGCTACAATTGCTGACCGAAAAGGTCATCGATGTTGATTCGGTTGACGAATGTTTTATTTGCGGCCCCGAAGAAATGATCTTCCTGATTCGTGACGAGCTTACGGCGTGCGGACTTTCAAAAGAAAAGATACATTTTGAATTGTTTTCGACCGGAAAATCCGAAGAAGAGCGGAAACGCGTCAATAAGATTCTCGAAAAGAAGATCGAAGGTACCGAAGTTACAATAATAGACGGCGGAAAAGAGTTCCATTTTGTGATGGATGACGATTTCGATAACATCCTTGACGGAGCGCTCGCCGCGGGTGCGGATCTTCCATTCGCCTGCAAAGGCGGTGTTTGCAGCACCTGCAAATGCAAAGTGGTCGAAGGATCAGTAGAGATGAAAATAAATTACGCCCTCGACGAAAAAGAAGTGGCGCAAAACCTGGTACTGAGTTGCCAGGCAGTGCCGACATCAAAAAAAGTTGTCGTCGATTTTGGCGTTTAACATAAAATTCAAACCATGTCAGAGTCAGAACTTAAGAATTTGGAGATGCTGTTCGATCAACGGATAGCCAATGACGAGAAGATCGAGCCAAAGGACTGGATGCCGGAAAAATACAGGAAGACACACATCCGGCAGATATCGCAACACGCGCATTCTGAAATCGTCGGAATGCTTCCTGAAGGCAACTGGATCACCCGCGCGCCTTCATTGCGTCGAAAAGTGGCATTGCTGGCGAAGGTCCAGGATGAGGCGGGACACGGACTCTACTTATACAGTGCCTGTGAAACGCTCGGGATTTCCCGCGAAGAGCTTTATGAGCAATTGCATTCGGGTGAGGCAAAATATTCGAGCATTTTTAATTATCCAACCGTAACCTGGGCCGATATGGGCGCAATCGGCTGGCTGGTCGACGGTGCCGCAATCATCAACCAGGTTCCGCTTACGATGACTTCATTCGGACCTTACGCGCGTGCGATGGTGCGCGTGTGCAAGGAAGAAAGTTTTCATCAGCGACAAGGTTTTGAGATCATGATGACGCTCGCTAACGGAACCGCCGAACAGAAAGAGATGGCACAGGACGCGCTCAACCGCTGGTGGTGGCCATCAATAATGATGTTTGGCCCAACAGATGCCGAGTCGGTTCACACCGAGCAATCGATGAAATGGAAACTCAAGCGCAAGACCAACGACGAACTCCGTCAGCAATTTATCGATCAGACCGTACCACAGGCAGAACTCATCGGACTGACAATCCCTGATCCGCACCTGAAGTGGAACGAAGAAACCGGGCATTACGATTTTGGAGAAATCAACTGGGATGAATTCTGGCAGGTTGTAAAAGGTTTTGGCCCGTGCAATAAAGCCCGCATGGAAGCCCGTCGCAGTGCCTGGGACAACGGAAAATGGGTCCGCGATGCGGCAATGGTGTATGCGGAAAAGCAGGAAACAAAAACATTAGAAACAGTATAATTTGGTACAGGTATAAGGCGCAGGGAACAAGGCAGATGCTTACCCTGAACCCTGGATCCTGGACCCTGAACCATACAAAAATGAAAAACTGGCCACTTTGGGAAGTATTCGTGCGAAGCAAAAACGGATTGGAGCACCGCCACTGCGGAAGCCTTCACGCCAGCGACGCGACAATGGCGCTTGAAAACGCACGGGATGTCTATACGCGCAGAAGCGAAGGCGTGAGCATCTGGGTCGTTCCCTCATCTGCAATCACGGCTTCCAACCCCGACCAGGCGGGCGAATTTTTCGAGCCTGCAAAAGATAAAGCATACCGGCATCCGACTTTTTACGAGCTGCCGGAGGAATTGAAACACATGTAAAACTGGTACAGAGTATAAGGTACAGGGCACAAGGCACAAGCTTTCCCTGTGCCCTGAACCCTGAACCCTGAGCCTAATTAATGAAAGATATCGTCCAATACATCTACGGAATCGCCGACAACCCGCTCATACTGGGGCAACGCCTTGGTGAACTTTGCGGCCACGGTCCGAATCTCGAAACCGATATTGCATTGACCAATATCGCGTTGGATCTGCTTGGGCAAACCCGCAGCTACTACCAATACGCATCCACGCTAATTGGAGACGGCGCGACCGAGGACACCATCGCATTTCTTCGCAACGAACGGGAATACAGGAACGTCTTGCTTGCCGAACAACCCAATACCGATTTCGCTTATACAATCGCGAGGCATTTTCTCTTCGACGTTTTTCATCACCTGCTGCTTCAGGAATTGCAATCGTCCACCGACGAAACGCTAAAGGCAATCGCTGCGAAAAGCATCAAGGAAGTTGCCTACCACGAACGATTCTCTTCGGATTGGATCCGAAGGCTGGGCGACGGAACATCCGAAAGCAAACAGAAAATTCAGAGGGCAATCGATGATTTGTGGACATACACCGACGAGCTTTTTCATCAAACCGATGCTGATAAAGCAATGGTCGCCGAAGGAATAGGAGTCGACGTAACCAAACTAAGCCAACCATGGCGCGAAAAAGTGGAAACTATTCTGGCAGAGTCCACGCTTCAGGTGCCTCAAATGCAATTCTTCCAAAAAGGCGGCAAAAACGGCATCCACACAGAACACATGGGCTATCTGCTCGCCGACATGCAATACATGCAGCGCACATTCCCAAACATGACCTGGTAAATGACAATGACCGAGCAACATATCGACCCAAAGCTCGCCTCGATTCTAGATTCGGTTTCCGATCCAGAAATTCCGGTGCTTTCCATCATGGAACTGGGCGTTGTGCGGTCGGCTGAAATGGTCAATGGCAAAGCCGAAATTACAATTACGCCAACCTACAGCGGTTGTCCGGCAATGGACGTCATTGGCGGCGACATCAGAAAGGCAATGAACCAAGCCGGGATTGACGCTTCGGTCAAACTCGTGCTTTCCCCGGCATGGTCAACCGATTGGATTACAGCTAAGGGCCGCGCTGCTCTCGAAAAATACGGAATTGCCGCGCCGCTTGAAGCCGATGCCGACAAAGAAGCTTTACTCGGAAATAAAAAGCTTGTCAAATGTCCGCAATGCGGATCCTTAAATACAAAATTGGTCAGTCAGTTCGGATCGACGGCCTGCAAGGCGTTGTTCCGTTGCAGCGACTGCCTCGAGCCATTCGATTACTTTAAATGCCTGAAGTAATAAGGAAATTAATAATTTATAATGAATAATTAATATAATGGGTAATTCGATTCTACTGAATATAAAAGATGGCATCGCCTTCGTGACCCTGAACCGTCCGGACGTATTCAACAGCTTTAACCGCGAAATGGCGCTTTCACTGCAGGATTCGCTCGACAATTGCGCATCCGATGTCGAAATCAGGGCAATCGTGATCACCGGTGCCGGAAAGGCATTTTGCGCAGGCCAGGATTTAAAGGAAGTCACAACGCCTGATCTCATGCCGGGATTCCGCAAAATTCTGGAAGAGCATTACAATCCGATCATTGAACGGATCCGGTCGATTGAAAAACCTGTTTTGGCAGCAGTGAACGGAGTTGCCGCAGGCGCCGGCGCGAACATCGCTTTGGCATGTGACATCGTGGTTGCCTCAGAAACCGCTTCTTTTATACAAGCTTTCAGCAAAATCGGATTGATTCCCGACAGTGCAGGAACATTTTTTCTTCCGCGACTGATCGGGTTCCAAAAAGCTTCCGCGCTTATGATGCTCGGCGATAAAGTTTCGGCGCAAGATGCCTATAACATGGGAATGATCTACAAATTCTACCCCGTTGCCTTGTTTGAGGAAGAAGTTCAAAAGCTCGCAAGTACGCTTTCCCAAATGCCGACACATGCATTAGCGTTGACCAAAAAGCTGCTCAACCGCTCGATGATCAACAACCTTCAGGAGCAACTAGCGCTTGAATCGGATATGCAGATCGACGCCAGCTCATCTTACGATTACCAGGAAGGCGTTAATGCATTCATTGAAAAAAGAACTCCCGAATTCAAAGGAATTTAATGCCCCGCCGAAGCTTGACTATGGAAAAAAGTAAATTTGATACAGCCGCTGCTACTTCAGTTCCTCCCTCGGGAATGACGCGACGCGTGGCCGTAATAGGATCGGGAACGATGGGAAGCGGCATCGCGCAGGTCGCCGCTACCGCAGGTTGTACGGTCAAGATCTTCGACACCAGCTCCGAAGCGCTTTCACGAAGTCGCACGGCGCTGGATTCAACGCTTGCAAAACTGGTCGAAAAAAGTAAAATATCGGCAGATGAATCCGAACGGATATCAACTTCGATTTCATACGTTGATGCTTTGCGCAATCTGTCCGATTCGGATTTGATCATTGAGGCCATTGTCGAAAACATCGACGTCAAGAAAACGCTTTTTGCCGAACTGGAATCGTTGGTTTCACCCAAAACGATCCTGGCTTCGAATACGTCATCACTTTCGATCGCCTCCATCGCAGCAGCTTGTAAAAATTCAGAGCGCGTCATCGGAATCCATTTCTTCAATCCCGCACCGCTGATGCAGCTCGTTGAGGTTGTACCGGCAGTTCAGACATCGCCAGAAGTGCTTGAAGAGACAAAATCGATCATTTCCTTCTGGAAAAAGACAGTCACCATTGCCAAAGACACGCCCGGATTTATCGTAAATCGTGTTGCAAGGCCATTTTACGGCGAGGCGCTGCGCATTTACGAAGAGGGAATCGCCGATTTTGCGACAATTGATGCCGCTATGAAATCGATTGGTGGATTCCGGATGGGACCGTTTGAATTAATGGATTTTATCGGACATGACGTTAATTATACAGTGACCGAATCAGTTTTTACTGCATTTTATTACGATCCGCGCTATAAACCTTCTTTCACACAAAAACGATTGGTCGAAGCCGGGTTTTTAGGCAAGAAGTCAGGCCGCGGATTTTACGATTATTCGGCACAACTACCTGTCGCTACTGAAACCACCAATCAACAATATATTTTCGAACGCATTATCGCAATGCTGATCAATGAAGCTGCGGACGCCTGCTACCTCGGAATCGCATCGGCAGCCGACATTGACATTGCCATGACCAAAGGCGTCAATTATCCAAAAGGATTGCTGGCATGGGCCGACGAAAAGGGAATTAAATGGTGTGTCGATAAACTCGATTCACTTTATAATGAATATCACGAAGACCGCTATCGCTGCAGTCCGCTGCTCAGGAAGATGGCTTCTGAAAATAAAACCTTCTTTTAATGGAGCCAAAGCGAATCGTATCGAAAATGTATGAGAACGATGCTTTTAGTAAATGGCTCGGCATCACCATCGACGAAATTTCGCAAGGTAAATGTACTTTGTCGATGACGATACGAAAGGAAATGCTGAACGGATTTGGAATTGCGCACGGTTCGATAACCTACGCGTTGGCCGACAGCGCACTCGCGTTTGCATCCAATTCGCACGGAAAACAATCGGTAAGCATCGACACATCGATCAATCACATCGAATCGCTTAAGGAAGGCGACATAATTACCGCTGTGGCGCAGGAAAATGCAATCAAGAACAAGTTTGGCTTTTACACCGTGAAAATCCGAAAAGACGACGTAATCGTTGCATTGTTCAAGGGTACAGTTTATCGCAGCGACCGCGACTGGAAAGAGAATTAGTAATAGTTAATAAAATAAGCTCGCAGCGCACAGCTGATAGCTCAAAGCTACTTATGGAAGCATATATTATTGATGGCGTACGCACTCCGATCGGGAGTTATCAGGGAACATTGTCAGCCGTTCGTGCCGACGACCTTGCAGCACTGGTTATCCGCGAAGTCACCGATCGCCATCCCGAAATCCCGAAACAGGACTATGACGATGTAATTATAGGCTGCGCAAACCAGGCCGGCGAAGACAACCGAAACGTTGCGCGAATGGCGCTGCTTCTCGCGGGGCTTCCGCAGTCCGTTCCCGGAGAAACCGTAAACCGGTTGTGCAGTAGCGGACTTTCGGCAATCATCCACGCCAACCGTGCGATTAAAGCTGGGGATGGCAACGTATTTATTGCCGGCGGCGTCGAAAACATGACCCGTGGCCCGCTCGTGGTATCAAAACCGTCATCGGCTTTCGGAACGGATTCCAAAATGTACGATTCGAGTTTTGGATGGCGCTTTGTCAATCCGAAAATGAAAGAACTTTACGGATGCGACGCCATGGGCGAAACCGCCGAAAACCTGGTAGAAATGTATCAGATCTCCCGCGAAGACCAGGACAGATTCGCGATGTGGAGTCAACAAAAGGCCTCCAAAGCCGAAGAATCAGGGCGATTGTCAAAAGAGATCGCTCCGATCGAAATTCCGCAGCGAAAAGGCGAACCGGTTGTATTCAAAAAAGACGAGTTCATTAAGCCCGCGACGTCAATGGAAGGCCTGGCTAAACTTCGCGGCGCTTTCAAAAAAGACGGAAGCGTAACGGCGGGGAATTCAAGCGGACTCAACGATGGTGCTGCTGCGGTTATAGTGGCGTCGGAAACAGCAGTAAAAAAATACAACCTGAAACCATTGGCGCGGATCGTCAGCTCGGCAGTTGTCGGAAATGAGCCCCGAATCATGGGGATCGGCCCCGTGGAAGCTGCAAACAAAGCGCTTTCCAAAGCCGGCCTTACAATGGACGATATGGATGTCATCGAGCTCAACGAAGCATTTGCTTCACAGGCACTTGCATGCATCCGCGCCTGGGGATTGAAAGACGACGACCCGCGGATCAACCCCAACGGCGGCGCGATCGCAATTGGCCATCCGCTCGGCGTAACCGGCTCCAGAATAGCTTTTTCGGCGGCTCTTGAACTAAAATTGACAAACAAAAGATATGCGTTGGTTACCATGTGCATCGGCGTAGGCCAGGGTTATGCCATGATCATCGAACGCGCCTAATTGAGGCCACAAAAGAAATTAAAATGGGAAAAATAGGAAATTACGTTACCGGACAGTGGATCGAAGGCAAGGGCGAAGGTGTTCCGCTACTCGATTCGGTGACGGGCGAACTAATCGGAAATGCCAGCACTGAAGGTTTGGACTTTTCTGAAATCCTTCACTATGGACGCACAAAAGGTGGCGAAAAGCTCCGCAAGATGACTTTTCAGGAGCGCGGGAACATGCTCAAAAGCCTTGCTTTGTACCTGACCAAAAAGAAGGAATTGTTCTACGATATCAGCTACCGGACGGGAGCAACCCGCGTTGACAGCTGGATCGACATCGAAGGCGGATTCGGAAACCTTTTCGCCAATGCCTCGCTTCGAAAGCTATTCCCAAACCAACCGTACGATGTAGAAGGCGATCCGATCGACCTTTCCCGCGGCGGACGTTTCATGGCACACCACATTCTCGTCCCGAAAACTGGCGTTGCGGTGCACATTAACGCTTTTAATTTCCCGATCTGGGGAATGCTCGAAAAGTGCGCGGTCAACTGGATGGCCGGAATGCCTGCCGTGGTGAAGCCTGCAACATCGACGTCGTACCTGACCGAAGCGGTCGTGCGCGAAATCATCGCATCGAATATTTTGCCCGAAGGCGCGCTGCAACTCATTTGCGGATCGGCTACAAAGATCCTTGATCATGTCGAATCACAGGACGTTGTAACCTTTACCGGTTCGGCAGCAGTTGGCCGGATGCTTCGCGGGCACGAGCGCATCATCAGCGAATCGGTGCCGTTTAACCTCGAAGCCGATTCCCTGAATTGTTCGATCCTTGGCGAAGACGCCGTTCCGGGAACACCCGAATTCGATCTTTTCGTGAGCCAGGTGCGTAGCGAGATGACCGTGAAATGCGGCCAGAAATGTACCGCAATCCGGCGGATCATCGTTCCCGAAAATCTGATCGGAGACGTACAGATTGCACTTGGAAAAGCACTCGACAAGATTACGATCGGTGACCCGAGGCTGAAGGAAGTCCGAATGGGCGCGCTCGTTTCGCAGGAACAAGTGCGGGAAGTCCACATGCGCACCCGCGAAATCGCAAAAACCGCCGCCCTAGTTTACGGTGATTTTGACAAGCTGTCTCCGATTGGCGCCGATGCATCGAAAGGTGCGTTTATCAGCCCGATCGTACTGCGCGAAGACAACCCGTTCAAAAATACTGCGGCGCACGAAACCGAAGCTTTTGGTCCGGTGGCGACGCTAATGCCATACAAAACCATCGAAGATGCCGTCGAACTTGCGAAAATGGGACGCGGTTCATTGGTTTCGTCGATCGTAACGAACTCCGACAGCATCGCAAAAGATTATGTGATCCATGCCGCATCGCATCACGGACGTATTCTCGTACTTAACCGCGAAAATGCAAAACAATCCACTGGCCACGGATCGCCGCTTCCACAATTGGTTCATGGCGGGCCCGGACGTGCCGGCGGTGGCGAGGAAATGGGCGGAGTCCGTGGAATCAAGCACTACATGCAACGTTGCGCTGTTCAGGGAACGCCAACGACGCTTACCGAAATTACCGGAATCTATCAGGCGAACTCGGCCTATAAAGAAGCGCCCGAACATCCGTTCAAATATTATTGGGATGACATCCAGCCCGGAATGTCCATCAAAACCCACAAACGCACCGTTACCGATACCGATATCATCAATTTCGCAAACCTTACGTGGGACCATTTTTACGCGCATACCGATATCACATCGCTCAAGGGAAGCATCTTTGAGAAACGCACCGCCCACGGCTATTTCATACTGGCAGCGGCGGCAGGTTTGTTTGTTTATCCGAACAAAGGTCCGGTCGCGGCAAATTACGGACTCGAAGAATGCCGCTTCCTGCGGCCGATTTATCACAACGATACGATTTATGTGCGATTAACCTGCAAGCAAAAAACCGAGCGCGACAGCCGTGGCGAGGAGTTGCCAAGCGGAATCGTTAAATGGTTCGTTGAGGTTTTTGATCAGGGTGACGAGCTTTGTGCAGTGGCGACAATTCTCACCATGGTGCAGAAACGCTCGCCTTTTGAAGAAATCAGCCGTGAGAAAATTGACGAATATCTATCAAAACTGACGAAAGATCATCAGCCGAATTGGGGAACGATGACACCGCAGCACATGGTGGAGCATCTCGAGTCGGCGCTGTTGATGGCAGCCGGAAAATTTGGCGACTACGAAATCGCAACGCCGGCCGAACATCTGGATAAATTCCGCGAGATGATTTTCAATCACAAGCCGATGCCACAGGGCCACAAGCATCCTTTGATGAAGCCTGATTCGGTCGAAGACCTGAGACATCCGGATCTTCAAACGGCAAAGCAAAAACTGAAGGAAGCCTATGACGCTTTCGAACAATATTTTAAGGAAAATCCGGACGCGCGCACCAAAAATGCGGTATTCGGAATGATGGATAAATTCGAGTGGGATCTGCTCAATACAAAGCATTTCAACCACCATTTCAAACAATTCGGGATATTGGATTAGAAGCTTTTCCGGCTGTACGCTGTATCTTTTCCGGCTCGCAAGCTCGCCGCAAAAGGATGCCGCTTCCATCCGGGCTAGTTTCGCTGTCAGCTTTGAGCTATAAGCCGTAAGCTACAAGAATTGAAAGAAGAACATAATGTCAAACTATAAACAAGCTGACAACTGATAGCTGACAGCTGAAAGCCCAAAAGCAAATTAATGGAAGCATACGTAAGGCAGGAAATACACGAAGGCATTGCAACAATTGAGTTCTTTCATCCGGAGCATATGAAATATAAAGGAGGACAGCCAGTGGCTGTCAGGTATAAAAAACCAAATTAATGGAAGCATACGTAAGGCAGGAAATATACGAAGGTATTGCAACAATTGAGTTCTTTCATCCGGAGCAAAATTCACTCCCCGGTTCGATCCTTTCCCAGCTCGCAGAGAACATAACTTTAGCAGGCAAAAACGACTCAATTAAGGTCATCGTCCTGAAAAGCGGCGGCGATCGGACATTTTGTGCAGGCGCAAGCTTTCGCGAATTGATATCGATCAACGATGCCGAAACCGGAAAAACATTTTTCTCAGGCTTTGCCAACGTGATCAACGCGATGCGCAAATGCCCGAAGTTCATCATCGGCCGCGTACAGGGAAAAACCGTTGGCGGCGGTGTCGGAATCGCAGCGGCTTCCGATTATTGCATGGCGACGAAATTTGCTGCGGTAAAGTTGAGTGAGCTAAACGTGGGGATCGGGCCATTTGTGGTGAGTCCGGCCATCGAGAGGAAAATTGGCGTTTCAGCAATGTCACAGATCGCGATCGATGCAAATTCATTCTATGAAGCCGAATGGGCGTGCCGAAAGGGACTCTACTCACATGTTTTTGAAAACATCGATGAACTCGACTCGGCGATTGCCGAATTTGCTGCGCATCTTTGCACTTACAACCCGGAAGCAATGCTTGAAATGAAAAAGATTTTCTGGAAAGGCACCGAAAACTGGGATATTTTGCTCGCCGAACGCGCCGCGATCAGTGGCAGGCTCGTATTGAGCGAGTTCACGAAGAAGACGTTGGAGAAGTTTAAATAGAATGGGTGCAAGGTTCATGGTACTGGGTTCAAGGCCCAAGCCCTGGACCCTGAACCCAAAACCCTGAACCATGATTTACGAATTCAAAGGCTTTATTCCCGTCGTTCACGAAAGCAGCTTTGTGCATCCGCAGGCGGCCGTGACAGGCAATGTGATCATCGGAAAGGATGTTTACATCGGTCCGGGAGCCGCGATTCGCGGCGACTGGGGCGGCATCGTGATCGAAGACGGGTGCAATGTGCAGGAAAATTGCACGATCCACATGTTTCCGGGAAAGAGCCTGACCTTGAAGGCAGGCGCTCACATCGGCCACGGAGCGATCATTCACGGCGCGAACATTGGCCGCAATTGCCTTATCGGAATGAACTCGGTTATCATGGACGATGCGATCGTTGGCGACGAGTGCATCATCGGAGCACTAACGTTTGTGAAAGCGGGAATGGTGATACCGGAGCGGAAAATGGTTGTGGGAAATCCGGCTGTAATTGTGAAGTCGGTCACCGATGAGATGATCCAGTGGAAAACGAAAGGAACCGAATTATATCAGCAGCTGCCGCGCGAATGTTACGAATCCTTGCGGCCCGTTGAACCGTTGCGGGAGGTTCCAGCAAATCAGCCAAAACAGGAAGAATTGTACAAAACACTTGACGAGTTCAGGAAAAAGTTAGCCAAGTCGGCGAGCAAGCCTGAATGAAAAAAATAAAATATGCCGCATACCGAATTTAAAATGCCCCGGCTGGGCGAAAGCATTTCCGAAGCGACCATCATCAACTGGATGAAGTCGGTTGGAGATTTCATTTCTGCAGAAGAAACCCTGCTTGAAGTCGCCACCGACAAAGTGGACAGCGAAGTGCCGTCACCTGTAAGCGGCATCATTACCGAAATTCGTTTCGGAAAGAATGATGTTGTAAAAGTAGGCGAGGTGCTGGCATTGATCGAGGCGTCTGACGAGGCGTCTCAGAGTTCGGCGCAAAAGGCGCAGGGAGAAGTTCACGATCCTGGTCAAAGTCCACAGCCCAGCCATCAGCCATCAGCCATCAGCGATCAGCGATCAGTTGCCAGTAAAGAAAGCCCTGCACCCGGTGCCTTGCGTCCAGTGCCGAACTCCGACGCCTTCCTTTCGCCGCTGATCATTTCGATCGCGCAAAAGGAAAACCTGTCGCTTGAAGAGGTTCAGTCCATTCCAGGTTCGGGCGCTGACGGACGTATCAGGAAAAGCGATGTTTTCAATTACCTGAAGAACCGGAAATATCCCTTGAAGCGCCCAGCCGTCAGCGCCCAGCCGTCAGCTTCACTTTATCCGAAACCAGCGATCGCTTTTACCGAGGGCAAGGACCGCATCGTTGAAATGGACCGCATGCGCCGGATGATTGCCGATCACATGGTGTATTCGAAGCAAACTTCGCCGCACGTGACTTCCTACCTTGAGGTTGATGTGACCAATTTGGTGAAATGGCGAAATGCAGAAAAGGAAAATTTCCTGCAAAAGCATAATGAAAAATTGACATTCACGCCCATTTTCGTCAATGCGGTTGCACGTGCTATTGCCGATTTCCCAATGATTAACGTATCGGTTGACGGTAAGAATATCGTTGTTCATTCGGATATAAATATCGGGATGGCGACTGCCTTGCCAACCGGAAACCTGATCGTTCCTGTCGTGAAAAACGCCGATCAAAAGGACATGCTGGCGCTCGCTTCCGAAGTCAACCGCCTCGCTGAAAGTGCGCGGACAAACAAGCTGTCGCCCGACGACATAAAAGGCAGTACCTTTACGATATCGAACGTTGGGACATTCGGCAGCCTGATGGGAACGCCGATCATCAACCAGCCGGAAGCGGCAATTTTGGCTTTCGGGATCATAAAAAAACGTCCGGAAGTAATCGAGACCGAGAACGGCGATGAGATCGCGATCCGAAGCATGATGTTCCTTTCGCTTTCGTTTGACCATCGGGTAATCGACGGTTTCCTTGGCGGCTCTTTCCTGCGCCGCGTAGGCGATTACCTTGAAAATTTTGACAACAACACAACAATCTGATTATGAATTACACTATTAAAGAAAACATCGTTCCAACAAACCGCGCCGCAACTGTCGATATAAACAACATCGCAATGGGCCTCGAATTCACCGACCACATGTTTGTGTGCGATTATGAGAACGGAACCTGGAACAATCCGCGCATCGAACCTTTGCGGCTTATCCCGACGCATCCTGCAGCCATGGCGCTTCATTATGGCCAGGCGATTTTTGAAGGATTGAAAGCAACGATGGGCGCGGATTCAACTCCGATTCTTTTCAAACCGGAGGAAAATGCGAAACGACTCAACTTCAGCGCCGACCGGATGGGAATGCCTGCATTTCCGGAAGAGCTTTTTGTTGAAGGGTTAAAAAGACTTGTAGATGTCGACCGCGAATGGGTGCCGTCCAATGAAGGAAGCGCTTTATACCTCAGGCCGTTCATGTATGCCGACGAGGCGTTCATCGGAATGCGCGCCGCGAAGAAGTACAAGTTTATCATTTTCGCAACGCCGTCGGGGCCGTTTTTCTCAAAGCCGATCAAGCTCTACGCAGAAACGCAATACATCCGTGCGGCGGTAGGCGGAACAGGTGAGGCAAAAGCAGCCGGAAATTACGCAGCAGCGATTAAACCTACCGAAATGGCAAAAGCCAACGGTTACGATCAGGTTCTTTGGCTTGACGCGCGCGATTTTGAATTTGTGCAGGAAGCCGGAACCATGAACATATTTTTTAAGATCGACGGCAACTTTATAACGCCGAATCTTTCCGGAGCCGTGCTTAACGGAATTACGCGGTTGAGCGTTATCCAACTTCTCCGCGATAAAGGGTTTGAAGTCACCGAACGTCCGATTTCGATGAAGGAAGTTGTCGCCGCTTTTGAAAACGGCACGCTCGAAGAAGCTTTTGGCGTTGGAACAGCGGTTTCGATCGCTCCCGTTGAGGAGATTGGATATAAAGACATCAAGATTAAATTGCCGGCAAATGCTCCGGTTGGAAAGGACGTCAAATCAACTCTTGACGCGATCAAGATGCAGAAGATCGAGGACAAGTTTGGCTGGACCGTACCCGTGGAAAGTTACCACGAGCAATCGAGCCAGAGCTGAATAAAAGGCCTTTAGTGACTTTTGGGTTATGATGCGCAGCCCGGGCAGCAGCGGCATCCTTTTGCTGAGCCTTCGCGGCGAAAGCAAAAGATACAGCGAATGACCGGAAATGACTGCCCTAAACAAATTGAATGGTTGGCGGACACCCGTTGACAGAGAATAAAACGAATATGGTGTTGGAGAAAACATTGAATAAAACGATACTGGAACAGGCCTTTAATACAATGGCGACCGCGAAAGCGATGACCGAATTGTACGAAGAGAATTTCAAGATCGTATCGAAATATGTGCATGCGACTTCACGCGGGCACGAAGCGGTTCAGATTGCGCTTGCAATGCAACTTTTGCCGCAGGATTACGCGTTTCCCTACTATCGCGACGATGCGATGATGCTTGGAATCGGAATGCGGCCGTATGATTTGATGCTTCAATTGATGGCAAAGCGCGACGATCCGTTTTCGGGTGGCCGGACGTATTATTGCCATCCGAGCCTTCGCGATGCGGATAAGCCAAAGATTCCACACCAATCGTCGGCGACGGGAATGCAGGCGATTCCGGCAACCGGCGCTGCGATGGGATTCCGGTACAAAGAAAGTATTGGGATTGCCGACCAAAATCCTGAAAACCCGGTCGTGGTGTGTTCGCTTGGCGACGCATCGGTGACGGAAGGCGAGGTTGCCGAAGCTTTCCAGATGGCGGCGCTGAAGCAACTTCCAATATTGTACCTCGTGCAGGACAATGGTTGGGATATTTCGGCGAATGCCAGGGAAACGCGCGCGCAAAATGCATTTGATTATATAAAAGGCTTTCACGGAATTGAAGCAGTCAGCATTGACGGCGCTGATTTTACGGAATGTTATGTTGCGCTGCAGTCGGTTTTGGAGAAGATTCGCACCGAGCGCAGGCCGTTCCTGGTTCATGCAAAAGTTCCGCTTCTGAATCATCACACTTCCGGGGTTCGGATGGAATGGTACCGCGATGATCTTGACGAGGCGCGGTCGCGTGACCCTTTTCCGGTGCTGATTCGGCAAATGCGGGATTCAGGATTTGCAGACGATGAAATTGACAAATTGATCGAAAGCGCAACCGCCGAAGTCAAATCGGATTTCGAAAGGGCACAAGTTGCGGAAGATCCGCAGCCTGAAGATTTGTTTACCCATGATTTTGCACCTACTCCAGTGACCGAGGAAACCGGCGAGCGCAATCCACAGCGTGAAGATAAGGTTGTAATGGTGGACTGTGCGCTGTTTGCCGTCGAAGAGCTGATGCGGAAACACAAGGAGTGTTTGTTATACGGACAAGACGTTGGCGGGCGGTTGGGCGGTGTTTTCCGTGAGGCGGCGACATTGGCGCAAAAGTTTGGCGACGAGCGCGTGTTCAATACGCCGATCCAGGAAGCGTTTATCGTTGGTTCTACGGTTGGCATGTCGGCCGTCGGGCTGAAGCCGATCGTTGAGGTACAGTTTGCCGATTACATCTGGCCGGGACTGAACCAGTTGTTTACCGAGGTCAGCCGCTCGTGTTACCTGACTAATGGCAAATGGCCTGTGTCGATGATATTGCGCGTGCCGATTGGCGCTTATGGCAGCGGCGGCCCGTACCATTCGTCGTCGGTTGAAAGCGTGCTGACCAACATACGCGGGATCAAGATCGCCTATCCGAGCAACGGTGCCGATTTGAAAGGCTTGCTGAAATCGGCTTACTACGATCCGAATCCGGTGGTGATACTGGAGCACAAAGGACTTTACTGGTCGAAGGTGAAAGGAACCGAAGCCGCACGGGTAAACGAGCCGAGCGAGGATTATATGCTTCCTTTCGGGAAAGCCAATGTCGTGCAGGAAATCTGGCCACAGGATGAGAAGGAGACGATTTCGGTCATCACCTACGGAATGGGAGTGCATTGGTCGCTGAATGCTTCTGCAGAAATGCGAGAAAGCGTTGAAATCGTCGATTTGCGGACCCTTTATCCGCTCGACGAGGAAACAATTGTTAGATCGGTGAAAAAGGCCAGAAAATGCCTTATTGTAACCGAGGAGCCCGTAAATAATTCATTTGCGCGAAGCCTTGCGGGAATGATACAGGAAAAATGCTTTAAGTTTCTCGATGCGCCTGTGATGGTGATCGGATCGGAAAACCTGCCGGCGATTCCGCTGAATGCGACGTTGGAGCAAACGATGGTTCCGTCGGCGGAGAAAGTGAAGGCGAAAATGGTGGAGCTTTTCGGATATTAAGGGCTATAATTATAACGGGTTAACCACAAATTAGCGCCAATTTGGTCGTTGCAAAGCGGCATTTTTTATCGATTGGCTTTGTAACCATTGATACTCTATCCCTACCTAAAGGGTACATGAAACTGGCCGTTGGCTGCCCTTCGATACCGTCGTCAAAATCGGAGTATAACGTCCTAAACTAACTATGCAGTTTAATAAATAGCTCCTGACATATTTATATGCAAGCCTGTCCCGAAACATTAAAGGCTTATGAAAAAATGGCGCCGGATGTAGGCCTGAATCCGGAATTGTATCCGGCTTGTTAACGTGTTGTTGCGCGACTGTTGCGGGAATATCCGTGTTAAATATTTGTCGCTCTGCTTCGAAGTCTGGAGACTTCGAAGAGCGGCTGATCCGGTATAAATAACTATAAGCAGTTTCTAAAAAAGCAGCAGACTTGAGTGGCTCATTAGAAGCTAATCCGGCTCTCCATTTAAGTTTTTTTGCATCTACTTGTTTTGCCGGTTTTTGAAATGCTTCCTGCGGTCGCGTCCCAAAAGCTGCAAAAACTACGCGGCTGCTGCAAAAAGCTTTTTATTGCGATCCGGGCTATTGTGAGGTGTACCATTTGTTTCACGGTTCTCCAACGACAAGCAAATAAAAAAAACCGCAAGTTCGTTTGCGGTTTTAAATATTGACGATTCATTTTTTCTTGTCGGCTCCCGGCGGATATTGTGCCAGGATCTTGTCGACGAATTCTTTGATCCGTTGGTCTTTGTCACCCGAATTTTCAGTCAGGATTCCGACACCTTCACCTTGCCAGACGAGTTCTTTTTTCGTAGCGTCGATTAGGTCGATGAACAGGCTTCCTTCGGTGTTGGTGTAAACAGAAGTGGTTCCGCCCCACATCCACGGGCTCCATCCCCAGCCGAAGCCGTAACCCCAGCCGTTGTTGTTCACATTCACCTGATCGGTCGATTTTGTAAAGAAGTTGACCAGCAGGTCGGGATTCTCACTTTTGGTAAATCCTTTTGCGGTCATTGCCTCTTCAATTGACCTCAGGATCCGTTTTTTGTCAAGGTCGGAGATTTCCACCTTATCGATTCCGTTTTTAAAGAACGCATACGTTTTGTATCGTCCAAAATCAGCTTTTTTATCGTAATCGCTCGCGACGCGAACCGAAGAGCAGGAGGCGAGTACGAAGAGCAGCAACACCGGCAATAATTTGATTGTTTTCATAATATGTTTTTATTGTTTTTTAACGGAATTACGCAATAGTGCCAACAACTTTTAAGTGAAATGATATTGATATTGGGGCGCTATGTCATAGCTTAAAATTTATTTTCTTTCTTTTCTTTGAAATTCTTTACGATAGCTATGATATTTAAAACAATTGATGCGACCAGCAATATCCCTTTCAGGTAAAGGTTTTCGATGAACATCGCAACCGGCAACAAACCGGTTCCCATGATCATCAGCGATATGCTGTTCAGCTTCTGCATTCGTTATAAATTTTCGAGGATGCTATCGTCAACAATATTTGGGATGGTGACCTTGAGTAAAGGTTGCGTTTCCATTGCCCGTTTTATTGCGAAAATCGCCTCGTCGTTCCTGGCCCAGCTTCGGCGGGAAATCCCGTTGTTCACATCCCAGAAAAGCATCGAACGAAGGCGCTTTTTAGCGTCGCCCGACCCATCAAGAACCATACCGAAGCCACCGTTGATTACTTCGCCCCAGCCGACTCCTCCGCCGTTGTGAATCGACACCCAGGTTGCTCCACGGAAACTATCGCCAATGACGTTTTGGATCGCCATATCGGCAGTAAAACGTGATCCGTCGTAAATGTTGGAGGTTTCGCGATACGGCGAATCCGTTCCCGACACATCGTGATGGTCGCGGCCTAAAACTATATTTCCGATTTCGCCCTTTGCAATCGCTTCGTTAAATGCTTCGGCAATTTTCGTCCGGCCTTCGGCATCAGCGTAGAGTATGCGAGCCTGCGAACCAACGACAAGCTTGTTTTGTTGCGCACCTTTGATCCATTGGATATTGTCTTGCATTTGCTGGCGTATTTCATCCGGGGCTGAGGCCGCCATTTCCTCGAGTACACGTAAAGCGATGGCGTCGGTTTTTTCGAGATCTTCCGCTTTGCCTGATGTACAAACCCAGCGGAACGGCCCGAAGCCATAATCGAAACACATTGGCCCGAGAATATCCTGAACATAACTCGGATACCTGAAATTGATTCCGTCTGCGGCCATAACATCGGCGCCGGCCCGCGAACATTCGAGCAGGAAGGCATTCCCGTAATCGAAGAAGTAAGTTCCTTTTGCCGTATGCCTGTTGATGGCTGCGGCATGCCTTCGAAGCGATTCCTGTACTTTCTCACGGAATTTTTCGGGCTGCTCTGCCATCATCAGCTTTGCTTCTTCGAATTCGATTCCGGCCGGATAATAACCACCCGCCCAAGGGTTGTGCAGCGAAGTCTGATCGGAGCCGAGATCGACGTAAATGTCCTGTTCGTACAACTTTTCCCAAACGTCGACTGCGTTTCCGAGGTAGCCAATTGAAATGGTTTCTTTGTTTTCTTTTGCCGATTTTATACGTGACACCAGCTCGTCGACATCGGATATGACTTCATCGACCCAGCCTTGCGAGTGGCGGGTCTGAACCGCTTTCGGATTAACTTCGGCGCAAACGGTGATGCAGCCGGCAATATTTCCTGCTTTTGGCTGTGCGCCGCTCATTCCGCCCAGCCCGGAAGTTACAAAAAGCTTCCCTGCAAGGCCTTCTCCCTGTTTTGCTATTTTTCTGCCTGCGTTGAGTACGGTTATCGTTGTCCCGTGAACGATGCCCTGCGGCCCAATGTACATATAGCTGCCGGCGGTCATTTGGCCGTATTGTGTCACGCCCAATGCGTTAAAACGCTCCCAATCGTCGGGTTTTGAATAATTCGGGATCATCATTCCGTTGGTCACGACGACTCGTGGTGCGTCTTTATGGGAAGGGAAAAGTCCCATAGGATGGCCGGAATAGATGGTAAGTGTCTGCTCATCGGTCATTTCCGACAGGTATTTCATCGTCAGCAGGTATTGCGCCCAATTCTGAAAAACGGCGCCGTTCCCTCCGTAAGTGATCAGTTCGTGCGGATGCTGTGCGACTGCATAATCGAGATTGTTCTGGATCATCAGCATGATTGCCTTAGCCTGTTCCGATTTTCCGGGATAGTCGGATAGCGGCCGTGCGTACATCCGATAATCCGGACGAAGCCGGTACATGTAAATTCTTCCGTAGGTGTTGAGCTCGTGCATGAATTCGGCAGCCAGTTCCTGGTGGTTTTCAGGTTCGAAATACCGCAATGCATTTCGGATTGCCAGCTTTTTTTCTTCTTTTGTCAGTATGTCCTTGCGTTTTGGCGCGTGATTGATATCCTGTTCGTAAGGTTTCGGCGCCGGAAGCGGTGTTCGGATTCCTGCCTGGATCTGTTCCTGAAAAGTCATATTGGTGATGTTAGATAACATTGCGTTAGGGATTGAGCGTTTGTTTGAGCTCTTTTTGCGGAGCCTCGGAGCGAAAAAGCGAGTGCGAAAGCCCGCCGCTTGCGGAACGCCGCAATTATTTTCTCATTGTTCCTGTTTTTTTATCGAATCCGTACGGACAGTGCCTGCAGCCGCTGCGACAGCAATAGCCGCGGTCGAGGAGGTATTTTGCAGTAAAAACCTTGTAACCTTCGGGTGTGAGGTAATAATCAACACCTTCGATAAGCTTATTTTCGCTACTTTGCCCGTCCATTCTACAAAGCTAAAACATTAGGCGAAATGTTGGTAACCGCTTCAAAATATTTGGTGCCGAAAGGTTATGTTGCAATCACGATTTTTCCGTTCATCATCTTGAGAAATAAAGCGCACAAGTCTGATGAAGTCCTAATTAATCATGAGCGGATCCATTTGAGGCAACAGCTCGAGATGCTGGTCATTCCATTTTTCCTTTGGTATTCAATTGAATTTCTTTACCATTTGGTTGGCTGCGGTGATTTCCAACGGGCATATCGCAAAATCAGATTCGAAAACGAAGCTTATTCAAATGAAAAAAGCCCTGATTATTTAAAATCAAGGCCTTTTTGGAATTTTGTAAAGTACTAATTTGATTTTGCTTTTGGAATTTCCTGTTTTGCTTCGCTCGCCGTTTTAAACTCGGGCGCTTTTTCGAACCGTTGATCGTAATTTGCGATTCGGGTCTGGCCGGTTTCGGAGGTATAAACTTCGTTGGCGCGGTTGGCGATGATCGAGTAGGAGAAGCTGATATTAGAGCTTCCCGATTGCAATTCGATCACATCGAAGGAATTCGCCGATTTATTTGCAATGTACACACCGTTGCATTCGCCTTCCGGCTGCACAAATATTTTTATCGGATGTTGTGCATCGACCAGTATATTTTTAGCCAAAATAGGATCGATCTCAATGTGCGCACGTCCGTTGACGAGCTTGGCCTGTCCGAAATCCTGAAATAGATTTTCCGGCGTTTCCGGGCAGTGCATGACAACTTTGTCATTGTTGAGTCCGTCCACAATCGTACTTACCGCTCCGTTTCCAATGATTTTATAGTATTGTGCGCCGCTCCAGTATCCAACCAGCCATTGCGCAGCAAAGCTATCCTGGAAGGTCGCAGCTTCACCGACGCCTCCGGTTAGAAATCGTCCGTAAAGTGCCGAAGTCGTGCCTGTAAAAGCGCCGCCACTTCCCGCGTTAAGATACCATGATGTCTGGTTGTTTCCTGAGCCTGTAACACCGGTACCAAGTACGTCGCCATTTCTTCCCCAGATTCCATAGCCTGTGGCACTTTGCGCTGCGCCGTAAGTTCCCACGCCGGCTGTACCTGCCGAGTATGTGAATGCTCCATAACTATTGGCTCCGGTGGAGTAGGCATACAATCCAAAGCCGCCGGCGGCAGTAGTTTGTGAATAAACACCATAGGGGCCAGATGTGTAGGCATTGATCGCGCTTCCAGTGCTATAAACCGCGAATTGATCGCCACCGAATGGTGCTGCAGTGTTGTTTATCACAATTTGTCCGTTGTTTAAGAAACGCATTCTTTGTGTGCCATTGGTCGCGAATGCGATTGCGTCGGGGCCTGTACTGTACATTCCCGTATTCAGGTCGGCGTTCCAGGAGTAAGTCGGCGAGGTTGCCGAGCCCAGATTGAACGAGCTGAACTGGCCGGTTGCATTATGAATGTTGAATCTGTCGGCGCCCGCGGTTTTAAACCGGATATCCTGTGCATCGGTGGTTCCGACATAATTGGTGCCTGCGGTCGTGCCGCCATTTCCGGTCAATGCCCAATGATTGGTGCTGCTTCCCGAAACTGAAATCCATACGGCGCCATTCCAATAATAAAAACCCGGTATTACGTTATTCGGGCTCACTCCGGCGGTTGCCGTATTGTAAACCAGGGTTCCCGCAACTAATCCGCCGCCTTGTGGATTGACAACCGGAGCTGAAACGTTCGTTGCTGAAAGCGCAATCCTCGGAATCAGTACGCCATTTGTCGCTGATGTAACATCAAGAGCAGCCGCGGGCGTTGTCGTGCCTATTCCTATCTGTGAAAAGCCGCTATAAAAAGTAAAAAGGAGTAGCACGAGGTAGTTGTAATTCACTTTCATAGTCCACGTTTTTAAGATTTCAGACTCCAAGAATATGGGATTTAAGGGAATTTTAACCTCAAAAATCGACGAGGTACATAGATTACCGATAAGAAGCTGAATTTCACTTACCAGGCTATTTTATTTTGAAAATTTTATTTTCATCCAATTGGTTTTCAATACTTTTACCCAAATTGACTGATGATGAAAAGACTTTACATTCTTATTTTACTGGTCCCATTTTTAACGTTCGCGCAGCTTTATGTCAGTCCGAACAGTTACGTGTATGTAAACGATCAGGTGTTGTATGTGAAGCAGGATGTGAACCTGCAAAACAATGGCAATCTGTACCTTCGAAAAGAAGCGCAGTTACTGCAGGGAACGGCCGGGAACTCGACCAATTCGGGCGCCGGAAAGATTTCAGTTTTTCAGGAAGGCACTTCTGATAATTTCGACTACAATTATTGGTGCTCGCCCGTTGGCAATGCGTCGGCATTGAGTGGAAACGAATCATTCGGAATCATTTTATTGAATCAGCCAACATCGCTGACGGTAAGCACACCGGCAATCATGCTTTCCATGGCTGCCCTTGACGGAATCGCTTCACCGCTTTCAATCGCCCCGAGGTGGATTTACAGATATATTAATTCAAGCCTTTATTCGCAATGGGTGCTGGCTGGTTCTACACTGACAATCAACCCTGGCGAAGGTTTTACAATGAAAGGCACCTCTGGAAGTGACGCAACGGTTGTTGATGGTGCGCCCAATAATTCGGGCGGAGCACAGCGCTACGATTTTCGCGGAAAACCCAACGACGGCAATATTTCGGTAACTGTTGGCGCAAATAACCTGACCCTTACCGGTAATCCATATCCATCTGCGTTGCATGTAAATGCATTCCTGCTCGATCCTTCGAACTTGTCTTGCACCGGAATTGCATATTATTGGGAGCAAAACAAAGCCGTAAATTCTCATTATTTGCAGCAATATCAAGGTGGCTACGGAAGCTACTCGCCTGTGAGCCCCGCATCGAACGGAATTTACGTCCCTGCAACCTTTGACACCTACGACGGAAGCGGCAATACAAATACGACGGGAACATCTTCCGGACTTGTAATTGAAAGAAAATATGCGCCGATCGGGCAGGGATTTATGGTGAAAGGCACGTCAAACGGAATTCTGACCTTAAAGAATTCGCATCGGAGCTACTATAAAGAAAGCGGGCCACTGTCACAATTTGAACGGTCAGCAAACACGCCATCGAGTACTCTTTCTATCCTGCGCCTGAACGTCAGTATGAATGACCTGATAACACGGCAAATTGCGTTGGCATTATTACCTGAAGCGACGAACGGCGTCGATCATGGCATTGATGCCGAAAGTCCGGCAGAGTCTGATTTGCCTAACGATGCTTTTTTCATGATTGGCGGCAGCCGATACGTTATTGAAGGCATTGCTTTCGATCCACAACAGCGTGTAAAAGTTGGAATAACATCTGCCCCAAGCACGTCATTTAGTTTTCACCTGGCTGAAGCGGTACACTTTGACGAGAACCAGCCGGTTTATATTTATGACGGCCTTGACAATTCCTACCACGATATTCGTAACGGCTCATACAATGTTACGCTCGATGCCGGAACTTATGAAAATCGTTTCGAACTGACTTTTACAGCAGAAGCATTGAGCAATGAACACCATCAGTCACAAGCATTCCAAGTGGTGCAAGACAATGCACACAACCAACTCCGGATTCTAAATCCATCAAACGCTACTTTTACCAAGTGCATATTATACGATGTGTCAGGCAAGCAAATTTTTTCGAAAGCAAATTTAGGATCGGATAATGAATACCAATTTGATACATCTACGTGGAGTGACGGGATTTATTTATTCAAGGCCGCAACTGACAGCGGCAGCACGTCAACTACAAAAATAGCGGTCATGAATAACCGAAACTAACAGCCTTAACGGCTGTTTTTTTTTGAATATTTTTGCAAAAAAAATAGTCCGTGCCTGTTTCCCAAGAAATCCTGGTGTCCGAGAATGGCGTTTCATTGACAGTGAGACGCGAGGATCTTATTGATGCTGAAATTCCGGGGAACAAATTCCGGAAACTGAAGTACAACCTTGACCAGGCGCGCAGCCAGGGAAAAAAGCTGCTACTCACTTTTGGCGGTGCCTATTCCAATCATATCGATGCAGTCGCGGCAGCCGGAAAACGATTTGGCCTTGAAACTGTTGGCATAATACGCGGCGAGGAACTAGTTGAAAAAATTGTTGAAAATCCGACCTTGTCGCATGCCGCGGCAAACGGAATGCGGCTGAAATTTGTAACGCGGGCCGAATACAAGCTAAAGAATTCAAAGGCATTTCTGGACCGACTAGAAAAGGAGTTCGGTGAGTTTTATCTGCTGCCCGAAGGCGGGACAAATGAACTTGCCGTAAAGGGCTGCGAAGAAATCCTCACAGGCGACGACGCCAAATTTGACTATATTTGCTGCGCTGTCGGAACAGGCGGAACCCTTGCAGGACTGATTAACAGCTCGAAGGCTGAACAGATGGTGTTGGGATTTCCCATACTGAAAGCGGATCTCCGCGCTGATGTCTCGAAATGGACAACAAGAATTAATTGGGAACTCATTGCTGGATACGAGTTTGGCGGATATGGTAAAGTTGACGGCCGACTGATACAATTCATTAACGGTCAAATGAAGCAAAATTCGCTGCCATTGGATCCGATTTATACGGGAAAGATGCTTTTTGGCGTTATGGACCTGATCAGCACCGGTTATTTTCGCGAAGGTTCAATGATTCTTGCAATTCATACCGGCGGTCTTCAGGGTATTGAAGGAATTAACAGGCAGCTTCAGATTAAAAACCTACCCATAATTGAAATAAATGATAAAGAAAATTTTCCTGCTGGTCCTTGCGATGATCGCACTCAGCTGTTCAAGCAGTAAACCTGTCGCCCGTAACGGTACTTATCGAAAACCATCAACTGCGGTTGCCAGAAACGTTAAAAAACCTGTCACCAGAAAGCCTGTAGCAAGCAGATCGGGTGCAAGAAAGCCGCAAACTTCTTCAACCAGCGAAATCAGGCGCGAGTATGAACAGGCGAAGGAAGCAGACAAATCAACCTCTTCTGAAACTGTCTATTCAAAGTCGGAAATTCTCGCTGCCACAACACGCGTTAAGGTAACAACCGCAATGGTTTACGATTACATTGATCAATTCAAGGATATTGCGAAAAGCAATATGCTCCGGTACGGAATTCCCGCAAGCATCACCCTGGGGCAGGGAATATTGGAATCTGGCGCAGGAACTGGTCCGCTGAGCGCCTTGGCCAACAATCATTTCGGTATAAAGTGCCATAAAGAATGGACTGGCCCGTCAGTCAGCTATGACGATGATGAGGAACAGGAATGTTTCAGGAAATATGCGCAGGCTTCTGAATCGTATCAGGATCATTCACTATTCTTAACAAGCCGTAATCGCTATGCGGATTTATTTACGTTAGACAAAGACGATTATAAAGCGTGGGCGAAAGGCCTAAAAAGCGCCGGGTACGCAACCGATCCAAAATATCCTGAGAAACTGATCGGTCTCATCGAGCGGTACCAACTTTACAAATACGACTCTGAAGTTCTTGGTCGCGATTATGTGCCGGTAAACGTGCCGGAAAACAAGGCGATCGCGTCTGTCGAGGATGAAACGTACCAGGTCACCCAAGGCGATACGCTGTACTCCATATCAAAAAGGTTCAACCTGAGCGTTGATGAGCTCCGTAGGAAGAACAACATCACCGACAATGCCATTTCGATTGGTCAAAATCTCAAAGTAAAATAATGCGATACGAAAGAAGCAGCAGGCTTTTCGCTGAGGCTGTTAAAGTAATTCCGGGCGGAGTCAACTCGCCAGTGCGCGCTTTTAAATCGGTTGGCGGAACTCCCGTTTTTGCGAAAAGCGCGAAAGGCGCTTATATTTTTGATGAGGATGGAAACCGTTATATCGACTACATCAACTCCTGGGGACCGATGATCCTCGGCCATGCGTATGATCCGGTTGTAGATGCTGTGATCGAACGCGCGAAGGCGGGAACTTCGTTCGGTATGCCAACGGCACTCGAAACGGAAATCGCTGCGCTAGCCGTCAGCATGGTGCCCAATATTGATAAGATACGATTCGTGAATTCGGGTACCGAAGCGTGCATGAGTGCGATAAGGCTTGCGCGCGGCTTTACAGGGAAAGATAAGATTATCAAATTTGCGGGATGCTATCATGGCCACTCCGATGCTTTTCTGATACAGGCCGGAAGCGGAGCGATGACTTTCGGTGTGCCTAACAGTCCAGGTGTTACTCAGGGAACCGCCAAAGACACGCTATTGGCCAGATATAATGATCTGGAGAATGTACGTCAGATTATATCGGAAAATCAAAATACAATAGCGGCCATAATTATCGAACCAGTAGCCGGAAATATGGGTTGTGTTCCGCCAGCGGAAGGATTTCTTGCGGGTCTTCGGCAGCTTTGCGATGCCCACAACATACTGCTGATCTTTGATGAGGTTATGACCGGCTTTAGGCTGGCTAAAGGTGGAGCGCAACAGCTTTTCGATATTAAAGCCGATATTGTCGCTTTTGGAAAAGTGATTGGCGGTGGATTGCCGGTTGGCGCTTTTGCCGGTCGCAATGAAATTATGGATTACTTGGCGCCTTCAGGCCCTGTTTACCAGGCCGGGACACTTTCCGGCAATCCGCTTGCGATGGCGGCCGGACTTGCCATGCTGCAGGCGTTGAATTCCGATGCGGAAATCTATACGAGGCTGGACGAAAAAACCGCTTATCTTGAGCGCGGGATTGCTGATGCGTTGAGCGGACATAAACTCGATTTTACGATTAACCGTGTCGGCTCAATGATTTCGGTGCACTTCGATTCTGCTCCGGTGATCGATCTTGCGAGTGCGTCGAAAGGCGACAATGAAACGTTCCGCAAATTTTTCCACGGACTTCTTGATGAAGGGATCTACATCGCGCCTTCGGCTTATGAAACGTGGTTTATCGCAGATGCACTAAGCTACGCAGATCTTGATAAAACAATAGTCGCGGTCAGTAAAGTTGGTGCAACATTATAAAAAAAAGAGCTTTCGGAATGAAAGCTCTTTTGATTTTTGATCTTGTTTATTATTTCTTATCCTTCGGACCTTTTACAGGGGCGCCTGTCAGTGACGAAAAGACTTCAGGATTTTGCTCTAGCTTACGAAGTTGCTCCGGTGTCAATGAAGCCCTGATTTTTTCTTCAGTTATTCTTGACATTTCCGCTTTTCTTTGATCGCTCATTTTCGGATCGCTTAATGTCTGGTGTTTCAGGACGAACAGTGTAATGAACTCATCGCTTTGCGTTCCTTTCAGACCGAGAAATTCTGCCATTCTCGCGGCATCAATTTTTGCAGCCTCTTCAGGGTTAGGCTTTCTATCCTGAGCGTTTGCCGTAAGTGCAAAGGCAAAAAACAGCGTTATCAGAGCAAGTAATTTTTTCATTTTGAGCTATTTTACTTTTTATAAGAACCTCAAAGCTAATAGAATTTATGTTACGTGCAAAATTTATTTTTTCACGTCAGCATTTTTTTCAGCCTTTACTTCGCGGTGCTCGTGTTTGCGTTCCATTTTGGCATGACGCCTTTCTCTTGTTGATTTCCACTTGTCGTATTGCTTGTCAGTAAGAATTTTTTTCATTTTGGCGTCGACTGCAATCTGCTGATCCATCATCTCGTTTTTCATTTTGAATCGCTCTTCGGCAGTTGGCTTAACATTGCTTTCCTTTTTGGATTTGCGCTCAGCCACCATCGCTTCGCGTTTTGCGTTTTGTTCCGAAATAATTTTGGAAACCTCTTTTTGTTGTGCGGCGTCCAAGCCAAGTTCAAGCGTCATTTTTTTGACCTGCAGCTGGTTTCGCTGTTCCGGAGTCAGTTTTTCGGTCTCTGCACGTTTAGCGGCTCTTTGATTGTCCTGTGCAAATGTGGCCACGCCGGTGATCAGCATAATGGCCAAAATCAGTTTTTTCATCTTTACGGTTTTTTAAATTTGGCCGTAAGACGTTGATGTTGGCGGCGGGTTTAACGGCCTTTGGAATTTGGCAGGAATTTAACGATTAGCCAATCAGCTCGACTATTTTGATATCGCCATCGACAACAACTTTAATGAGGCCGTTTTTCGAAAGCCCTTTCATTGCGGCGTCCCATTTTTTGCCACTCAATCCGCTTTGTGCTTTAAGAACATCGATTGCAAGAGATCTGGTCGATTGTAGCATTTCCGATATCAGGCGTTCGTCCTGAGTCAGTTCAACTGCTTTTTTCTCGGGGCGCATTTGCGGAAAGAAAAGCACTTCCTGGATCGAAGCGTTGTTGGTAAGGAACATGACAAGGCGGTCCATTCCGATCCCAAGTCCCGACGTTGGCGGCATGCCATATTCAAGAGCGCGTAGAAAGTCGTAATCGATGAACTGAGTCGCTTCGTCATCGCCATTTTCAGAGAGCTTCAATTGATGCTCGAACCGTTCCTTCTGGTCAATCGGATCGTTGAGCTCGGAATAGGCATTCGCGATTTCTTTTCCACAAACCATCAGTTCAAACCGTTCGGTCAGCTCCGGATTTGTGCGGTGCTCTTTGCATAGAGGGCTCATTTCCTTTGGATAATCAGTGATGAATGTCGGTTGGATAAAATGGCCTTCGCATTTCGCCCCGAAGATCTCGTCGATAAGCTTTCCTTTTCCCATCGTCGAATCGACCTGAATGCCCATTTTATTGGCGGCTTCTGCCAGTTCAGCTTCGGATTTCCCGGAGATATTGAATCCGGTGAATTTAATTATGGCATCGGTCATTGAGATTCGCTGGTAAGGTGCTTTGAAATCGACACGGTGTTCGCCAAAAACGGCTTCCGTTGTTCCGTTGACCGCAATGGAGCAGTATTCGAGCAATTGTTCGGTGAACGACATCATCCAGTTGTAATCCTTGTAGGCAACATAGATTTCCATCGCCGTGAATTCCGGGTTGTGCGTCCGGTCCATTCCTTCGTTGCGGAAGTTTCGCGAGAATTCGTAAACGCCGTCAAAGCCTCCAACGATAAGCCTTTTAAGATAAAGCTCGTTGGCGATGCGCATGTAAAGCGGAATGTCGAGTGAATTGTGGTGCGTCACAAACGGCCTTGCAGCGGCGCCACCCGGAATTGGCTGAAGAACGGGAGTTTCAACTTCGAGGTAGCCGCGATCGTTGAAAAAGCTGCGCATTGCATTGAAAAGCTTTGTCCGCTTTACAAATGTATCTTTTACGTGGTCGTTTACAGTCAGGTCAACATAACGGCGGCGGTAGCGTTGCTCGGCGTCGGCAAAAGCGTCGTGCACGGTTCCTTCGGCGTCGGTTTTCACGATCGGAAGCGGACGAAGCGCCTTGGCGAGTACGGTCAATTTGCTAACGTGGACAGAGATTTCGCCTACCTGGGTTTTGAACACTTTTCCGGTGATTCCGATGAAATCGCCAATGTCAAGTAATTTCTTGAAAACAACATTGTACATCACTTTTTCATCGTCGTCACTAATATCGTCACGGGAAATGTAAACCTGGATCCGTCCGGCAGAATCCTTGAGTTCGGCGAAAGACGCTTTTCCCATGATCCTGCGCGACATCATGCGTCCGGCAAGAGTGACCTCGCGTCCGTCGAAACTGTCAAAATCAGCTTGTATTTCGCTTGAGGTTGCGGTTACTTTATATTCTTCGGCAGGATAAGGGTCGATTCCGAGATTGCGAAGTTCGGCAAGAGCTTCCCTACGCAATATTTCCTGTTCTGATAGCGCCATGATGGATGTTTTAAAGGCAGCAAAGATAGCTATATTTTGAGGAAATGGAAATGGCTTTTAAGATGATGCGAGCGGCAAACGCTGATCGGCAGCCCCGATTGCAACGGCATCCTTTTGCGCAGCGAAAGATAGAGTGGAAAGCGGGACAATGCCGAACGGGAGCGGGAACGCGAGCTCCTGAAAAACAATCGTACCTTTGTGGTATGAATAAGAATGTAATCCTTCAGGATCTGGGCTTTTCCGATTATAAAACCACCTGGGAATATCAGGAGCAGCTTTTTTCGGAAATTGTTGCGCAAAAGGTGGCAAACCGAACTGCGGAAACGACTGTTGACACGCCGAATTATTTTTTGTTTACTGAACATCCGCACGTTTATACCTTGGGGAAAAGTGGTGATCTGAGCAACCTGTTGCTCGATGAGAAACAGCTTCGGGAAAAGGGCGCGACTTTTTACAAGATTAACCGCGGAGGCGATATTACTTACCACGGGCCGGGACAATTGGTTGGCTATCCTATATTGGATTTGGAGAATTTTTTTACCGACATCCATAAATATTTGCGCCTGTTGGAGGAAGTGATAATCCTTACTTTGGCAGAACACGGATTGAAGGGCGAGCGAAGCGCCGGAGAAACGGGTGTGTGGCTCGATGTGGGAACTCCGTTTGCACGGAAGATTTGCGCAATGGGAGTGAGGGCGTCGCGATGGGTTACAATGCACGGTTTCGCTTTGAACGTCAATACCGATCTTGGGTATTTTGATAATATTATTCCCTGTGGCATCCGCGGGAAGGCGGTGACTTCACTTCATGTTGAGCTGGGCGGTGCGGTTGATGTTGAAAAGGTGAAGCGACAAATCGAAAAGCATTTTTCGGCAATTTTCGAAGCAACGCTTATTAAGGCATAGCGTCTTCAAATTCCATTTCCATTTGTTCGGGAAGCAGGCGGAATGTCATCCGGTGGTATTTTGTGACGCCGTACTTTTTGATGGCTTCGCGATGTTCGGGAGTTGGATATCCTTTGTTCTGTTTCCAGTTGTACATTGGAAATTCCTCATGCAGCATGCTCATGTATTCGTCACGATAGGTTTTGGCTAAAATCGATGCGGCTGCAATGCTCATGTACTTTCCGTCGCCTTGAATGATGCAGGTGTGCGGCAGGTCGTCGATCGCTTTGAAACGGTTCCCGTCTACAATTAGGTGTAATGGGCGAGTATGCAGTTTCTTTACGCTTTCCTGCATTGCGAGGATCGATGCGTTTAAAATGTTGATTTCATCGATTTTGCTGTGGTCGATATGGGTAACGGAGTAGCAGACAGCGCGTTTCTCGATTAGTATTCGCAGTGCGTCACGGTCTTTTTCGGTGAGTTGTTTTGAGTCGTTAAGCAGTGCATGTCGGAATTTCGGCGGCAATATTACTGCTGCAGCGGTGACCGGGCCGGCAAGGCAACCTCTCCCGGCTTCGTCGGTTCCCGCTTCCGGATGCGATTTGGAGTAGTTGAGGCTTAACACAAAATTAATTTTTGACAAAAATAGAAAAAGCGCGCAACCTTTTAAAAGTTATTTCATCTTCGCTTCGGAAGCGCTTCCAATAGTGGGTTCTTCTGCACTTCTTTTAACAATATAAATACATATTATTCCGAAGTAATATTTGTTTATTTAAGAATTAATTAGGAAGTTTGCGGAATAACTAACTCAAATAAATTTAATATGAGATCAAAGTTCAAATGGATTTTTACGCTGTTACTGGCGTTATCAATGCAGTTTTCATTTGCTCAGGAGAAGACTGTCACAGGTGTTGTTTCTGATCCGTCAGGACCAATTCCGGGTGCCAACGTAGTAGTTAAGGGAACGAACCGTGGTACGCAAACAGACATTGATGGAAAATATTCGATCAGTGCAAAGGTTGGTGAGGTTCTCGTTTTCTCATACGTAGGTATGTCTGATTTCCAGGCGACCGTTGGAGCTGCGAATGTTATCAACGCCAAATTGACTGAAGGACTTCAGTTGCAGGAGGTAATTGTAACAGGTGCACTCGGTATCCGGAGGATTCGGGATGCTGTTCCTTCTTCGCAACAAGTTGTTAAGGCGGCAGAAATTACCCAGGCAAACAACCCGAATGCGGTTATTGCCCTTACTGGTAAAGTTTCCGGTCTTACCATTAATACTACTAACGTAGGTGTGAACAATACTACCCGCGTTGTACTTCGCGGTAACAGGTCGCTTACAGGTAACAACCAGGCTTTGGTTGTAATCGATAACGCGATCTCGTCAATTACTGTGTTACAAACAATTGCGCCGGAGTTGATCGAGTCAATGAACGTAATCAAAGGTCCACAAGGAGCTGCGCTTTACGGATCTGATGGTGTTAACGGTGTAATCATTGTTACAACCAAGCGTGGTAACAAAACAGGTAAAGTAGCTGTGAATGTTACTTCCGCTATTGATTTTGAGCAAGTTGCTTTTGTTCCACAGCGTCAGCTTCGCTACGGTCAAGGGTGGAGCGGTACTCACGTAAACTATGAAAATGGTGCGTGGGGTGCAGAATTCGACGGTGTTCCGAGGCCAACAGGTATGGCTCAGGCAGACGGTTCATACATCGTTGTTCCTTATAGCCCGATCGAAGACAACATCAAGAAGTTTTTCTCGACAGGAAGCGTTATGCAAAATGGCTTCTCTGTAAGCGCGGGCGATGAAAGCGGTTACGCTTTGGCATCCGTAAACAAGCAAAACACGGAGTTCGTTGTAAAGAACGATAAGCTTGATAAGACTTCGGCTTTGTTTAAAGGAGGAAAGAAACTTGGAAGATGGTCTATTGACGGAGTGGTGAACTATTATACACAACGTGTACAAAGTACTTCATCTACTCTTTTTACCGAGTTGCTTCAAGCGGCTTCGAACATTCCGGTTGAGCGTTTCTCAACCCCACGGAACGAATACCACTGGACTTCATACTACAGAAGCCCATACTGGATGAGGGAAAACATCAGGAATGAGGCAAATACGGATTTCGTAAGCGGATCTATCGCTTTGAACTATAAGTTGAATGACCATATCAACTTTAACTATAATGTCAATACTCAGGTTATCCAGACAAATGCGTTGAGCTATACTAATGAGTATATTGATGTTCTTCAGATTGGTGGAGGTGATAATACCACGATTTCAACTTTCGATACCAGTAACCAAAATAACAGGAATATCTACGCTGATTTCTTGATCAACCTTGATTACAAACTTGCTGAAAAAGTAGGTCTTAAAGCGAATGTTGGTAATAATATCCAGGATCGTTACCTACAGTTTACAAGTGTTGGTGGTGATAACCTTACGATTCCAGGTTACTACAACATTTCAAACGTTCAAGGACAGCCTCGTACGAATAACACATTCCAAAGAAGAAGGTCTTACTCTTTCTTTGCTAACATTGACCTTGCGTACGATGACTACCTATTCCTTAACCTAACCGGCAGGAATGACTGGACATCTACTTTGAGTTCTGATAATAATAACTATTTCTACCCAAGTGCCGGTTTGTCTTTTATTCCAACAAAAGCATTTGCTTCACTTGAAGATAATAAAGTAGTTAACTATGCGAAAATAGCGGTGAGCTGGACTCGTAATGGTAATACAACGTCAGTTGCTCCTTATGCGATCAATAACCTTTACACACAGGCCTTGGGCTATCCTTTTGGTGACCTGAACTCATTCGTGCAAACGAGTGGTGTTACGGATCAAAATATCCGTCCTGAATTTTATGTAACAAAGGATTTCACCGTAAATCTTGAAATGTTTGACAGCAGGCTGAACCTGGATGTATCGGCATACCGTACAGACAATACTGACCTGATCACTGCGATTTCCCCATCGTATACTTCTGGATTGACGAGTGCGGTTACAAACGTTGGTGCATCTCATACAACAGGTTTGGAACTTGACCTTGGTTTTACTCCAATCAATATGAAAGATCTGGGATTGAAATGGACTAACAAGTTGAGCTACTCTACAAACAAAACTATTGTTGACAAAGTAACTGATCAGTCAACTTCAGTTGCACTTGCTAACTTTGCAACCTCTGGAGGTATCGGGATCTTTGCTGAAGAAGGAGAAGAGTTTCCTTTGATCAAAGGTATCGGTTATCAAAGAGACGACCAAGGAAGGGTAATTATCGATCCTGCAACCGGTAACCCAATGAAGACAACAGATTATATCAAGCTTGGTGTTGCAAACCCGGATTATGTATTGAATTACTCAACTTCGGTTGAATTCAAAGGCTTTACACTTGCAGCAGTAATGGATTACCGTACAGGTGGACAGTTCTGGTCAGGATCCAAGCAATGGCTTTCTTGGTCAGGTCACCTTTACGATTCTGCTACCAACGGAAGGACTGGATTTATTTTCCCTAATTCATCGATTCCAGATGCTGCCAACCCTGGACAATATGTACAAAATACCAACGTTGTTACAGCCGGAACCACGTATGGCGAGTACATAACATACTTCCAGGATGAATACGCTGAAACTGCTGAAAACTTTGTTTTGGATGCTACTGCATTCAAAGTTCGTGAGCTTTCATTAAGTTACTCGTTTAAAAGCGACCTTATTTCCCGTGCCGGTATGAGCGCCTTGAAAATAGGTGTGAATGCAAGGAATCCGTTTATCGTATTGCCTACTGAGAACAGGAACTATAGTGATCCTGAACAATCAAGGTCAAGCGGAAACGACCAGGGTATCGCAGCTGTGGGTCAATATCCTCAAACCAGGACATTTGGTTTCAGTGTTAATGTAACGTTTTAATTAAAAAAAAGAAATGAAAAAAATAAAATTTATTCTGCCGTTCGTTGCTTTAGCAGTCTTTTCCTGCAGCGACTTCGTTGATATCAACACCTCGCCGAATAATCCAAATGCTGATTTGGTGACTCCGAATCTCTCGCTGGCGGGTTCTGAGACCAACACATACAGGACCTTGGCAAGAAATGGTAACATTATGGGTAACCTGTTTATGAATAACTGGGGTTTTGATGTTAACTCGTTCGCGGTTACCAACCCTGAGGAGTTTTCGTTGACCCTCAACAATAACAGTTATTCATCAATTTGGGATGGATTGTACATCAGTACAGCAAACCTTTCCAATATCATTAACCATCCATCAACGGAGTTTGATAACCATAAAGCAATTGCTAAAATCCTGAAATCTTACTATTTTCAGTATCTTGTTGACCTTTATGGTGACATTCCTTATTTCGGAATTCACCAGGGAAGTGCTAACCTCACTCCGGCTTATGATGATGATCAGGCAATATACCGCGACCTTGTTACTCAGATCGACCAAGCTATTGCAATGATCGATAATCCAGTTGCAGGTACGAAAGCTGTTGGTGGGGAAGATGTAATTATGGGCGGTGACATGAACCGCTGGAAGCAATTCGGAAACACTTTAAAACTGCGTATTTTGTTAAGGCAGTCTATGATGACCGATGCTGAAACAACTTCTTACCTGGCTGCACAGTTTGCAACGCTGGAGGGCGCTGACTTTATCAATGCGGATGTTACAATTAACCCAGGTTACTCGAATGCGAATGTTGACCAACAAAACCCATGGTATGGTTTGATGTATGCAACCAACGATACGCCTACTGCATTTTTCAGGCAGTATCGTGCATCGAAATATTTTGCAGATCAGCTTAACACCAATCCATCTGATCCACGTAAAGGCCGTCTGTTTGAATTGATCAGCGGAAACGTTGTCGGTGTATTGCAGGGAGACAGCTCGCAATCAAACGGTGGGACTGCACCATTGACAATTTCGGGTATTGGCCCTGGCGTGCTTTCTAGCGCTTCACAAGACGGCTACATCATGACTCTTGCCGAGGGAAGACTGCTTCAGGCTGAAGCTGTACACCGAGGCTTCCTGTCAGGAGGTTCTGGTCTTGCACAGCAATTGTTTGATGAAGCTATCGCCGCTTCTTTTGCACAATTGGGCGCGGGTGATCCTTCTGGATACATTACCGCTGTAAATCAGGTTGTGAACAAAGGATATGGTGCTCCTGGCGCCACTCCTGAAGAGCAGTTCCGAGCAATCATGTACCAGAAAAAGGTAGCGCTTTCCGGATTCCATGCTCTTGAAGTATTCATTGATTATACAAGAACTGGTTTTATAGATGAGGTACCATTGGCTCCGGGAGCAACCCAACCTAACAAGCCACGTCGTTTGCTATATCCTAACTCAGAGATTGTAGGTAATACCGCCAACGTTCCGCAGCAGGCAGCTACTGACATATTTACAAATGGTGCTTTCTGGTGGGTTCCTTAATCATTAAAAAAACTAAATATACAGATATGAAAAAGTTATTGTCTTTTGTGTTCATCGTTGCGGCTGCTTTGTCGTGTACGAATGACAGCAACCTTCCCGGCGATTCGTTCGGCGAAGGACCAAAAATCGTTGGTTTTGGAACTTCTTTAGAAGCTATATCCTACTTTTCCGATGAAGGTGTTGTAGAAAAATCATTCCCCGTAAACCTTATCGGTTTAGGAAATGGCCAAACTTCATCTGAGCCGATTGTAGTTAATTATACTGTAGATACGGAGGCTTCTACCGCCGTTGAAGGCGTCGAATATGACTTCGGCGATGCAACTGGTAGTATTACAATTCCAGCTGGGGGCACTTTTGGAATGCTTAATTTGAATGTACATACAGGCTCATTTAATCCTGATGTTCCAACTCAACTTGTATTGAAATTGACCTCTGCATCCGGTGAAACTGTTGTCGGTGCTGAAGAGAGTACATTAACAGTTAAGTTTGTCGGCTGTCTTGCTGATTTGGCAGGTACTTATACTATTACGTTGAAAAGGGAAAGCACAGGTGCTGTCTCCACTCAGACTAACCAGCATATTGTACAAACGGGAACCAATCAGTTCAGAACTGAGAATACCGGCTCATTTACTCCTGGTCAGGCACCTGATCCAAACCGCCAAGGCTTTAACTTTACAGTTTTATGTGGTGAAATTGTTGTTCCATCACAAGGTCTTTTCGACAATCAATATTCAAACGAAGTTGTCGGAGTTCCTATGACTACAGGTGACTATGTTGGATTTGAAGGTCACGTGATCGACGCCAATAGTTTTATCATCAGATATAAGGCTAACGCTGGAGGTGCAACTGGTTTCATTACCTGGACAGCAACATACGTAAGAAATAATTAAGATATAGACATGAAAAAAATTAAATATAATTTATGCTTCGCCGTTGCGATCCTTGGTTTATTGTCTTCATGTAATGAGTTGGAGAACGGAGATGACCGCAGGTTGGACAAACCTAATGTTACCGTTAGCCAGACAGAGTTTTCAGTTACTGAAGGTGATACCATTGAAATTACATTGACTGCTGATAAAGCTATTTCGCAGACGATGCAATTCAAACTTGAACTTCTCGCCGGTAGTACCGGGTCGTTCCGCGACTATACCGTACTTGAGAATGATGTTGTAACCGATGAAACAAATCCTGACATCGGAACCGGTACAATTGGTCATGTGATCAATATGCCGGCGTATACTACATCGTATACTTTCAAAATTGTACCTGAGTTGGATATCCATCCGGAAGGCACTGAAGTATTCAACTTCAGGTTATATGGTGATAGCAACAGTACAGGTATTGTTGAACCTAGCTCAGAAAACATTACTGTAAACGTTGCTAATGGAACCAGCGATGATTTCGTTGTTGAAATGCAATGGAACGGTAACCATACCACATGGTTTGGCAATATTGAGCCGACTACCTACACAGGTGTGGATGATCAAGAGCACGAATACTGCGATTTTGATTTCGACATGGAAATCTATGATGCAGGATTTACGCCGCAATTTGTGGACTACAACAACTGTCCTGCTGTAACTGGCATTCCTGCAGATGCACCAGACGGTGAGTACATCATTGTTCCTAGTTTCTGGGATAATGCCTCTTCTGCGGGAGCAGTTCCTGCAAGTGGTGAAATAGTCTATCCAGTGATTGTTACAATGGGTAAACCGGGTGTATTTGAACATACTACCGACCTTACAGGTACGTTTACTTATACTGCAGGTGGTGCAAACAACGGTAATGCTGATGCTTATGTGCCAATTGCTACTGTGACCAAAACCGGAACAACCTATGTTCTTAGAGATTACAACAATCCTGATGTAATCCTTGGACAAGGCCGTATGGCACAGATCAAAAACATGCTTAAGCACGGTAAAGTTGCTAAAAAATAATCCAATTGGGTTTTAATTAAAGGCTGTCAATCGACAGCCTTTTTTTTGTGCCTTATTTACCGAAAAACTTCATTATCTTATTGAATTCTATTGCTTATTTTTGTTCCCCTATGCGTCAGCTGATTTTTCTTTTATTCTTCCTCGTTTCTCTCACTGCATTTGGCCAGGACGAACAGCTGCAGCTTAAAAATGCCAAGCCAAGCCAGGATGCTGTGCCAAAGAAAACCGCGGCGGCGACCATTGATATGTACAGGATCATATCACAGAATCGCGACACGACTTATGTCGATACTGCACTGACAATTCAATGCGAATATAAATTCAACTATCTCCGGCGCGATAATTTTGGCCTGCAGCCATTCGCAAATGAAGGCCAACCGTATAATGTGCTTCAATTTAGCCTTGTTAAACATGCACCGTTTCCGTCGTTCGGTTATCGTGCGAAGCATTTCAGTTATATAGAAGCCGAGCAGGTAAATTATTACTCGGTTGCAACTCCGCTTACCGATCTGTACTTTAAAAGCGTGATGGAGCAGGGACAAACACTCGACGCCTTCATTACCTTAAATACCAGTGAAAAACTGAACTTTTCCATTGCTTACCGTGGCCTCCGCTCACTCGGTAAGTACATTAACCAACTTTCCAGCATTGGCAACTTCCGGTTTACGACCAGCTACCATTCCACCGGAATGAGGTACATCGCCAACTTTCATTTCACAGGCCAGGATATTCTTAACGGTGAAAACGGCGGAATCGTAAGCGAGGAAAACTTTGAAAGCGACGACCCAAAATTTAAAAACCGTGCCCGACTCGATGTCTATTTTAAAGATGCCGAATCATTTTTGAAGGGAAAACGGTTTTTCCTCGACCATCAATTTAGGATCAACTCCGCTAGAGGTGCCAACAATCTCTACATCTCGCACAGGTTCAATTTTGAAAACAAGGATTTTGAATGGAGACAGCCAACAATTGCCACATCTACAATCGATGACAATAACCAGCAGCTGAATTTCAACCGCTTCGGAACCGCCTACGTTCCCGCAAATATTCACGACAGGGCGAAATCTAATCAAGTGTACAACAGAGTCGGCGTTTCCTACGAAAATTCCACTCTGGGAACTTTCACCTTTTTCGGCGAACATTTCCGGACAAACTACTATTTTGATAAAGTCATTATCCTAAACAGCCAGGTAATTCCGTCGTCGATCAATCAAGATATTGCAGGAATCGGTGGCCAGTACAATTACAGGAAAAACAAATGGACTGCAGCGGCTTCCTATTCAACATCGGTGACAAACACCCCGTATTTTTCATTCGACGGCTCTGCAACTTATTCCTTCGACGATCGCAACCGTGTTGGCCTTAGCTACTCCAACCTGAGCCGGGTTCCCGACCATCTTTTTAATCTTCATCAAAGCAGTTACGTCACCTACAACTGGTACAACGACTTCGCCAACGAAAAGTCCAACACCGTCGGGTTTGATGCGTTTACACAATGGGCCAATCTTTCTTTGCAATACCGCACCATCAACGATTACCTGTATTTCAGTGACAACGGAATTGCACCCCAGCAACTTGTTTCACCAAACCAATTTGACGGTACAATCAACTATATTTCTGCCAAGCTTTCGCGCGAATTTAAATGGCGGAAATGGGGCTTCGACAATACGCTCCTCTACCAGAAAACAACGCAGGATCAGAATATACTAAACGTTCCCGAGTTCGTGACGCGAAACACGCTTTACTATTCCGAGCACTTTTTCAAGCGCGCGCTTTACATCCAGACCGGTATCACACTCAATTATTTTACTTCCTATTATGCCGATGGCTACAATCCGCTCATCGGCGACTTTTATGTGCAGGAACAAAAAAAGATCGGCGATTTCCCGATGCTCGATTTCTTCATTAACGCCCGCGTCCGGCAAACGCGAATTTTTCTCAAAGCCGAACATTTTAATTCGGCATGGACGGGGAACGACTTTTATTCCGCGCCCGGTTACCCGTACCGCGACTTCCTCGTGCGCTTCGGGCTGGTGTGGAATTTCTTCAAATAAGGCGTGTCCCTTCGGGCCGGGCTTTCCGCTGCAATCTTTTGCACTTTGCTGCGCCGCGCAAAAGGATTTTCACTGCAATCCCTCACGCAAATCCGCTGTCTGCATAAGCGGAAATTTATATCTTTGCTGACTTTAAAATCACGCTCATGAACTACGCAGAAAATATCCTTGGAACAATTGGCAACACACCATTGGTCAAACTCAATAAGGTCACCGCAGAAATCGATGCACTGGTCCTGGCGAAAGTGGAAACATTTAACCCCGGAAGTTCAGTAAAAGACCGAATGGCAGTCAAAATGGTCGAAGATGCTGAAGCCGACGGCAGGCTGAAACCCGGCGGAACCATCATTGAAGGAACTTCCGGAAATACCGGAATGGGACTCGCACTCTGCGCCATTGTTAAAGGCTACAAGCTCATCTGCGTGATCACCGACAAACAATCGAAAGAAAAAATGGATATCCTGCGCGCTGTTGGCGCTAAAGTCGTCGTTTGTCCTACAGATGTCGAGCCGACCGATCCGCGTTCCTATTACTCGGTTTCAAAACGCCTCGCCGAGGAAACTCCGAACTCATGGTATGTGAACCAATACGACAATCCGTCGAACTCATTGGCGCACTACGAACAAACCGGTCCCGAAATCTGGGAACAAACTGAAGGAAAAATTACCCATTTCGTTGTTGGCGTCGGAACAGGCGGAACAATCTCGGGAGTTGCAAAATACCTCAAAGAAAAAAATCCGGCAATCAAATGCTGGGGCGTCGATACCTACGGCTCGGTGTTCAAGAAATACCACGAAACCGGCATCTTTGACGAAAATGAAATCTATTCCTACATCACCGAAGGAATCGGCGAGGACATTCTTCCTAAAAACGTCGACTTCTCTCTCATCGACGGATTTACAAAAGTAACCGATAAAGACGCTGCCGTTTATACACGCAAAATCGCCATTGAAGAAGGAATTTTTGTCGGCAATTCAGCCGGATCGGCGATTAAAGGCGTACTCCAGTTAAAAGAGCACTTCAAGCCGGACGATGTTGTAGTGGTGCTTTTCCACGATTCGGGGAGTCGCTATGTGGGCAAGATGTTCAACGACGACTGGATGCGGGAACGCGGATTCCTTGAGGAAACGGTTACAACCGCTGAAGACCTGATTCGCGAACACATCGAAAAGCCGCTAATCATCGTTCGTACCGAAGAACTCGTATCACACGCGATAGAACGGATGCGGAAATATAAAATCTCACAGATTCCTGTAATCGATATTTCCGGATTTGTAGGCTCTGTTGACGAAACCGATTTGTTCAGGCATTATGTCGAAGACAAACACGTTGCCGACAAGCCTGTTCGCGAAGTAATGGGTAAACCATACCCGATAGTCAAGGCTGGAACTCCGGTTGACGAAGTTTCAAAGTTGTTCAGTAAAGACAATCAGGCTGTTCTGGTCGATTTGGGCAACAACAAACACCATATCATCACGAAGTACGATCTTATCGGCTCGATCCGCTAGTAATTTCATTGATCGCCAAGAAGGACGCCCGATACATTCCATGAGCTGAAACTGGTGCCTTCGGGCGCGCCTTGCGGGATGCGGACTGAAATGCTATGATTTCCCGCGTCGAGATCGCCCAAATCTATGTAAACCGGATTCGTCGTAGTTCCGGGGCACCAATTTGACCGGCTGTAATCCGATGAGGAAAGTCCGTTGCTAAAATTGCCCGACGCCGGATTGTAGTTCCGATAGGAGCCGCAGTCGGTACGCCACGGAACAAATTCAAAGGCAACTTTCCCATCGATAAGAATTGTGTTCTTTTTCTGCAGGAATTCATCACCGTTCTCCCAGCCGCCGTGGCCTGTCACCACGTATCTCAATTTCGCATTGCGCAGCTTTTTCGGAAGCGAAAATTCGGCAGAAAGGCCATTTGGATTGCTGAACATTGTTCCATATTCCTGGCCGGCCATTTCCATAACATTTACTGTATTGAACAACGGCAGCACAAACTGCGGCGCAGCTTTTCCGCCTTCTTCGGGATGGATTGTAATGTTGGCGGAAACCAAATGTCCGCCCTTGTCGTAATTTCCAATGAAGACGCCGATCCAAACCTCTTTATCAGATAGTGTCGATGCCAAATCAGAAATGTCCTGTCGGTAAAATGCCTGTTGTTCCCAGTTTTTTCCTTTGAGCTGAATGGTGTTGTATTGCCCAATCCCAAATGGAGTGAAGAACCGCATCAGCTCGAGTAGCGGAAGATAGTCACTTGTAACCACAACACCTTGATAATCTTTGCCGTTGCTGTGGTAAACCGGTAGCTCTTTCGCGGTTTTTTCAAGCGCTTCCAAAAACGACCGTTTCCTGTCCTGCGGAATCAGGAACACCGAGCCCGTCCTGTCATAAGCATCGCCTTTCGATTGCTGTGTCACATCCACAAAAACCTGGCTTCCCCATTCAATTTTCGGCAGGTGAATTTTCTTCGCGATCACCGTTCCGCCCGCGTAGTGAAACGTACTGTCGTTTTCCGCGGGATTTCCCCAATTGATAGTTTCCTCGCGGAAGACCGGTATTGTCACGAAGCGGCTTTTCCAGAGAAGGTCGCGATAGGTGAGCAAATCAACTGGCTTCACCGCAAAGGTGAATCGCGCGGTTGCAGGAATGGCTTTGATCTTTTCCACTTTTTTCGCAACGAGCGAGTAATTCCCGTTGCGCGTCATCTCAAGTACGAGCCCGAGCTTCTGGCCCAAAATCGTCGGCGCTCCTTTCAGCGGTCCGTCGAAAGACCACAATTCAATTTTATTCGAGTTTATGACTGTAGACGCTTTCCTGCAAGCATAGCCGAGGATTTTCTTTGTTCCGGGTTCGTCAGTGAACGATTGTTTGGCAATTGACGTACTGTCGGCAGTTGCTATTGATTTTCCTCCGGGTAAGAGTGAAACCTGGAAGTATTTCATCGACGGGCGCTCAATCAGGATTTGTTCGCTTGGCAGCGGCGCTTTATTTCGCAACGCCGATTCGGTCGTTATAATAGTTTCATCAATATCTGAAAAGACAACTATCGGATCGAAAGTTTCGACAGGCTTTCCGTTCGAAATCGCTCCGTACGTTATTTTAATCGCCTGATTTTTTTGGGCTGATGCGAGTCCGGCGACAACTAGCAAAATAAGAAGATAAACTTTTTTCATCGGATCAAAAAACAAATATAAGGAACGAACGCTGAGCAAAGAGACTTCAAAATCAATATTGGCATGTGAACGGATTTTTATACATTAGTAAAATATACGCCATTCAAACTATGTCTGATGAAAGAAGATTTTCTGCATTATTTGTGGAGGTTCAAGAAATTTGAATCTTCCAATCTCAAGACCTGCAACAACGAACCCCTTTCAATCATTGACGGCGGCCGTTACCTTCAGCTTTCGGGCCCCGACTTTTTTAATGCCACAATTAAGCTCGGCAAACAAAAGTGGGCGGGAAATATCGAAATCCATGTAAAATCATCCGATTGGTATTTGCATCGCCACCAGGACGATCCCGCCTACGAAAATGTGATTTTGCATGTGGTCTGGGAACACGATACGCCTGTTTTCAGAAAGGACAATAGTGAGATTCCGGTTTTGGTGTTGAAGGATTATACTTCGCAGGAAATCATCGACTCATACCGGCAATTGATGGAGCCGAAATCGTGGATTTTTTGCGAACCATATCTTCTCAGGGTCGATCTTTTTACAATTACGAACTGGCTGGAGCGGTTGTTCTTCGAACGGTTGGAAAGAAAGTCCAAAGCAATAAATGCGATCCTTTCGCACAATGGAAATGATTGGGAAGCCGCGCTTTTCTGTCTGCTTGCGAAAAATTTCGGATTGAACAGCAACGGTGAACTGTTCTTTAAGATTGCGACTGCGATTCCATTCGCGGTGATCCGAAAGGAACGACACGATCCGATGCGGCTCGAAGCACTTCTTTTTGGTTTCGCAGGATTGTTGACCGGCGAATCCGAAGACAATTACCGGAAAACGCTTCAGGAAACGTGGCATTACCTTCGACAGAAGCACAATCTTTCCCCGGAGCATTTTGGTTCGCCGGAATTCTTTAAACTGCGCCCCGACAATTTTCCAACTGTCCGGCTTTCGCAACTTGCCCAATTGTACCATGGGCGGGAAAACCTGTTTTCGGCACTGATACAGACTGATGAAGTTTCGGCGTGGATGCAAGTGCTGACGTGCGGAGTTTCGTCGTATTGGGAAACGCATTATGTGTTCGATCGCGAGAGTCCGAAGAAGACGAAGCGAATTACACCCGATTTCGCGCGGCTGGTTTTAATCAACACCGTGGTTCCGATGCGGTTTGCGTATGCACAGGCGTTCGACCGCGATGTTTCCGATCAGTTGCTCTCAATAATGGAGTCGGTTCCTGCCGAACGGAATTCTGTTACTGAGCGCTTTTCAATCGCAGGCATAAAAGCCGCAAATGCACTTGAGAGTCAATCGATGCTGCAACTGCGGAACGAATACTGTGAAAACCGGCGCTGTATGGAATGCGAGATTGGCAACTTTTTGATGCGCGGCCTGTCACCGAAAAATGAATTAAATTTGAAGAAAATTCCAACCGATGTCACTCGTACTCCGGATTAAATATTTTTTTGAGAAACATGGCTTCAATGCATCGGCACGCTTGGCCGACAAATTGGGAATGCGCGCCAGCAGCGTGCGGCTGTTTTTCATTTACATATCCTTTGTCACCGCCGGATTATGGTTCGGTGTCTACCTGACACTCGCATTTTGGATCAGGCTTAAGGATTTGATCCGCGCCAAGCGAAGTTCAGTCTTCGATCTTTAAAATCACACACTAAACGTAAACGCCAAACAATTTTATAAACGCCATGAGACTTTCAAAATCACTTAGAAACATTACCTTCACAAGATCAGAGCGCAATGGGCTGCTGATCTTCGCGACATTGATCGTGTTCCTTCAAGCTGCAATTTATTACATCGAAAATTTGCCGCCAAAAGTTTCGCCTTCAGATGTGCAGTGGTTGGCGCTGCAGGAAAAGGCGGATTCGATAAAACTAGTGTGCGCGACACCGCTTCGTAAAATTTATCCCTTTAACCCGAATTTTATAACCGATGAAAAAGGTTACCGCCTAGGCTTATCGGTTGCCGAGATCGATCGGCTCCTCGCTTTCAGGAAACTCGACAAGTTTGTAAACTCAGCCGAGGAGTTCCAGCAAGTGACTAAAGTTCATGATTCCGTACTTCAAAGGCTCAAACCATACTTTAAATTTCCGGATTGGGTGAATAAGCGAAACAGGAAATCGGCTTACGCGGCCGTTTACACTGAAAAACCGAAAAAGGAAAGACAGTTGCCCTTGACCGACATTAATGTTGCCGATGCCGCTTCGCTGATGAAGGTTTACGGAATTGGCCCGGCGCTTTCAGAACGGATAATTAAACAGCGGACAACGCTCGGTGGTTTTGCCAACATCGACCAGTTGAACGACATCTGGGGCTTGTCGCCTGAAGTGGTTGCGAACGCTAAAAAGTCGTTTGCCGTTTTGTCACATCCCGAGTTTAAAAAAGTCGATATCAATAGCGCCTCATTAAAAGAACTGGCGCAATTTCCTTATTTCAGGTACGCCATTGCAAAGTCGATCGTAACCTATCGCAGCATGAACGGCGCGTTGCGAAGCGCGGACGAACTCGCCAAAATTCCGCAATTCCCGGTTGATAAAGTCGATATTATTGCCGTATATTTGGACTTCAAAAATTGAATTAATGAATTTCGAATACACCGAAACACAATCGATGATCGCGCAGTCAATCCGTGATTTCGCAGAGCAAAACATACGTCCGCACATCATGGAATGGGACGAAGCACAAACTTTTCCTGTCCCGCTTTTTCGCAAACTTGGCGAAATGGGTTTTATGGGCGTACTGGTTCCTGAGGAATTGGGTGGGTCCGGACTTGGCTATCACGAGTACATCACGGTTGTAGAGGAAATTTCGAAAGTTGATCCGTCGATCGGATTGTCGGTTGCAGCACACAACTCGCTTTGCACAAACCACATCCTGACTTTCGGAAACGATGAGCAAAAAAAGCGTTGGATCCCGAAATTGGCCACGGCTGAACATATCGGCGCCTGGGGATTGACCGAACACAATACCGGTTCAGATGCCGGCGGAATGAGCACAACTGCTGTCCGCGATGGCGACGAGTGGATCGTTAACGGCGCGAAGAATTTTATAACGCACGGAATCTCGGGTGATATTGCCGTGGTGATCGTACGCACCGGCGAAAAAGGCGATTCAAAAGGAATGACCGCGTTCGTATTTGAAAAGGGCATGCCCGGATTTTCTTCTGGAAAGAAAGAAAATAAACTCGGAATGCGCGCAAGCGAAACCGCGGAATTGGTTTTTGACAACTGCCGCGTACCCGATGCCAATCGTTTGGGCGAAGTCGGACAAGGATTCATCCAGGCGATGAAAGTACTTGACGGCGGGCGTATTTCAATTGGTGCGCTTGCCCTCGGAATTGCGAAAGGCGCTTATGAAGCCGCATTAAAATATTCGAAAGAACGCCACCAGTTTGGCCAGCCGATCAGCAACTTCCAGGGAATTGCGTTCAAACTTGCCGATATGGCCACCGAAATTGAAGCTTCGGAACTGTTGCTTCACAAAGCGGCTCATCTCAAGCAGGCGCACAAACCAATGACAACCGCAGGCGCAATGGCAAAGATGTATGCGTCGGAAGTTTGCGTACGGGTTTCGAACGAAGCAGTACAAATTCACGGCGGCTACGGATATACCAAAGATTTTCCTGTTGAAAAATTCTACCGCGATTCGAAACTTTGCACAATTGGCGAAGGAACGACTGAAATTCAGAAGCTTGTAATTTCCCGTAATCTGCTGAAATAGGGTTTTTTATTGGAAAACGGTTTATAAAGAAGTACATTTCGTACTTCTTTTTTATTTAACCTAACCAAATATCATGAAGAAAACTTTACTCACAACTATTTTGCTGTTTGCGCTATCGGTCTGTCGTGGTCAGGAATACCATCCACTGCTTGAAAATCCATCGTGGAACGTCGCGGTGGCAAGCTTTACGGGAACGTATAATTTTACAATCGAACCGGGCCAGGACATTACGATTTCGGGAACGATTTATAAGCAGTTCCACGATCCTTTTTACGACACGGATGTTCAATTGCGTGAAGATGTTTCTACTAAAAGGGTATACCGACTTGTTGAAGGTGTTGAGCAACTGCTATACGATTTTAGCCTGACTGATGGCCAGATGATTACGCTACCCAATGGCATAACGTATACGGCATCAGTTTCTGAGATTAATGTTTCTGACGGTACTAGAAAGGAAATTGTTCTCAATTCTGGTTTTTCATCCGGCGGAACATGGATCGAAGGTGTTGGCGACACCAGCCACCCGTTGGTTCCGTATTATTCATTAATGTCTGATCCATATATTTATCTGGTCTGCAGCGCCCAGGACGGAACGAACATCTATAACCGCGGAATTGCCAATGGCGGCGAACCGACCGACTGTTCGATGTTGTTATCGGTTGAGAATGTCCGCGCGTCGGGGAATGCACTTTTCCCGAATCCCTGCGTTTCGATGCTTCACGTAAATGTTTCGGAAGCGTTGCGGAGTGCGACTCTCATTGCCTCCAATATGCTTGGACAAAAGGTGTTAGTTGCTGAAAATTTGAACGGAGCCGAAGCATCGGTTGATGTGTCGGCCTTAAGCAAAGGGCTTTACGTGATACAACTTTATAACGAAGGGAAAATTATTTTTACCGGTAAAGTCCTGGTTGGGGAATAATTTGCGTGAAGGATTGCAGCGGCAGCCCGGAGCATGGCGAGGACTACAGCGGAAAGCCTGACGGCGGCTGCGAAGCTGATTCCACTGCACAAAGCCTATTCGCAGGCACGCCAAAAAAATATTGATTATTAATTGGTTCTTATTAATTATTGCCTACTTTTGCAGCCTTAACGAGAGGAGGTGTCACATTATGTTAATTATACCAATTAAAGACGGAGAAAACATTGATAGGGCTTTGAAGCGCTACAAGAGGAAATTTGATAAAACCGGAACTGTTCGCCAATTGCGTGCACGTCAGGCTTTCATTAAACCTTCAATCGTGAGAAGGGCGCAAGTTCAAAAAGCGGCCTACATCCAGAATATGCGTGACAACCTGGAGAATTAAGTCAATTACTTTTTCAAAATACAACCGTTAGTGTGGAAAGTTTTTTACTTTTGACCTAACGGTTTTTTTATGGAAGATATTACTACTGCCTTCCGCGATTATCTTCAAAAGGAGAAAAATTACTCACCGCATACGGTCAACGGTTACCTGGATGACGTGTTGCTGTTTAGTGCCTTTGTTGACCGGGAATTTCCGGGTTGCCGATTAGTCGAGGTCAATTATGGGCAGGTCAGGAACTGGATCGTTTCGCTGGTCGATGCCGGGTTATCGAATACGTCGGTTAACAGAAGGGTGGCTTCTTTAAAATCCTTTTATAAATTTCTTCTTAAGACGAAGCAGATTACATTGAATCCGCTTCAGACGCACAAAGCGCTCAAGACGCCAAAATCGCTTCAGATCCCGTTCTCGGAAAAGGAACTTGACCAGGTTTTGAACGGCCTTGTTTTTCCCGATGGATTTGAAGGCATCCGCGACAAGCTGATCATTGACCTTTTTTACAGCACCGGAATCCGCAGAAGCGAACTGATCAATCTGAAGATTTCGCAGGTTGGCGCAACATCGATGAAAGTGTTGGGCAAGCGCAACAAGGAAAGGATCATTCCGGTCCTTCCAATTATTGCCTCACAGTTTGATAGTTATCTTCGGGAGCGCAATACTTTGCCGGAAATCGTTGACGTAGATTATTTTTTTGTCACTTCGCGTGGCGTTAAATTGAACGATTCTTTTGTTTATCGGCTGATAAATAATTACTTTAGTAACGTCTCCGAGAAAGTAAAAAAGAGCCCGCATATCCTCAGGCATACTTTTGCGACTCACTTGCTAAACAACGGGGCCGACATCAATTCAGTGAAAGAATTATTAGGTCATTCCAGTCTTGCTTCTACCCAGGTTTATACGCACAGCAGCCTTGCCGAATTAAAAAAGGTATACGGGTCGGCGCATCCGCGAAGCCGGTAATTCAATTTGTACAACCAAAAAATTTTTAATCATGAAGGTAAATGTTCACGCGGTCGGTTTTACTGTCGACAGGAAGCTGGTTGAATTCATTCAGGAACGGATGGATAAATTGGAAAAGTATTTTGACAAGATTGTGGCTTCGGATGTGTTTTTAAAAGTCGAGAAGACGAGTGAAAAAGAAAATAAGGTTGTCGAGATCCGGTTGCACGTGCCAGGCGATGATTTTCTGGTGCAGAAACAGTGCAAGAGCTTCGAGGAGGCAGCAGACCAATCGGCGGAATCACTTGAGCGCCTGTTGCTGAAAAGAAAGGAAAAAATAAGGACTTATATTTAATCAATTTTTTTTATGAAAATGTTTTGATTCAAAAACAAAAAAGATATACATTTGCAGTCCGTTAGAAATAGCGGACTTTTTTATTGTTCGCCGATGTAGCTCAGCTGGCTAGAGCAGCTGATTTGTAATCAGCAGGTCGTGGGTTCGAGTCCCTCTATCGGCTCAAAAGGCACCGCGAAAGCGGAATTTGTTCTTTGTATTTTGGAATTGAAAGGAAGGGGAGATACTCAAGCGGCCAACGAGGGCAGACTGTAAATCTGCTGGGAGACCTTCGCAGGTTCGAATCCTGCTCTCCCCACAAACTTTTCGAAGCAATTTTTTCGAAATTTCATTTCAGAAAAATTGAAAGAAAAGTTTGTAAGGCTCACCTTTTAGGATCACCGCAGCGAAGCGGAGGTAATCCGACAAAGGATGAGACTAATGAAGTTGACCTTTTAGGATCACCGCAGCGAAGCGGAGGTAATCCGACAAAGGATGAGGCTAATGAAGTTCATTTTAGGATCACCGCAGCGAAGCGGAGGTAATCCGCCTAAAGATGAGACTTAATTTCAGCTTTCAATAAAAATACAAGAACAGGCGGGGGTAACTTCGCAAGCTTAAAATATAACTTCAGGTGTCTGCCTAAAGTTTGTGGCACTCCCTCGGGAAGGCCGGGATTCTAAAGTATTTGGACCGTAAACAGCTTCCACTGGTTTATGGTTCAAATTTAGAGTTTCAAAACAACCTTGCCGGTGTAGCTCAGGGGTAGAGTGCTTCCTTGGTAAGGAAGAGGTCACGGGTTCAAATCCCGTCATTGGCTCAAGTAAGAATTTTGAACACTAATATATAACTAAGATTAAAAATTATTTAAAATGGCAAAAGAGAATTTTAATCGTTCCAAACCGCACTTAAATATAGGTACAATTGGACACGTTGACCACGGAAAAACTACTTTGACCGCTGCAATTACTAAAGTTCTGGCAGAAGCCGGTTTCTCTAAAACTGCTGCAAAATCTTTCGACCAGATCGATAACGCTCCGGAAGAAAAAGAAAGAGGTATTACCATCAACACTTCACACGTAGAATACGAAACTGCTAACCGTCACTATGCTCACGTTGACTGTCCAGGTCACGCGGATTACGTTAAGAACATGGTTACTGGTGCTGCTCAGATGGACGGAGCTATCCTTGTAGTTGCTGCTACTGACGGACCAATGCCACAAACTCGCGAGCACATCCTTTTGGGTCGCCAGGTTGGTATTCCCAGGATCGTTGTTTTCATGAACAAAGTTGACATGGTTGACGATCCGGAACTTTTGGAACTTGTTGAAATGGAAATCAGGGATCTATTGTCATTCTACGAATACGATGGTGACAATGGACCAGTTATCCAAGGATCTGCACTTGGTGGATTGAACGCTGACCCGAATTGGGTTCCTAAAATCCTTGAACTAATGGAAGCTGTTGACAGCTGGATCGAAGAGCCGGTGCGTGACAACGCTAAGCCTTTCCTTATGCCGGTTGAAGACGTTTTCACAATCACAGGACGTGGAACTGTTGCAACAGGCCGTATTGAAACAGGTATCGCCAACACAGGTGACGCTGTTGAAATCATCGGTATGGGTGCTGAGAAATTGACTTCTACAATCACAGGAGTTGAGATGTTCCGTAAAATCCTTGACCGTGGTGAAGCTGGAGATAACGTAGGATTGCTCCTTCGTGGTATCGACAAGTCAGATATCAAAAGGGGTATGGTTATCATCAAGCCAGGATCTGTAAAACCACACGCTAAATTCAAAGCTGAGGTTTACATTCTTAAAAAAGAAGAAGGTGGCCGTCACACGCCATTCCACAATAACTACCGTCCACAGTTCTACGTACGTACAACTGACGTAACAGGAGTTATTACTCTTCCAACAGGTGTTGAAATGGTTATGCCAGGCGACAACCTTACAATTGATGTAACATTGCTTAGCCCAATCGCTATGAACGTAGGTCTTCGTTTCGCTATCCGTGAAGGTGGACGTACAGTTGGTGCTGGTCAGGTAACAGAGATTGTAGAGTAATCCCTACCAATATTTATAGGCCAGTAGCTTCCTTGGAGGCTACTGGCTTTTAACAAACGGGCGTAGTTCAAGGGTAGAATAGTGGTCTCCAAAACCATTGATGGGGGTTCGAATCCCTCCGCCCGTGCCAATAAAACATAAGAAAATGAGTGTTATCAGTTACGTATCGGAAGCGTTTGAAGAATTAAAAACAAACGTGACGTGGCCAGACTGGCCGGAAGTACAGCGCTACACCATTGTTGTTGCGTTATTTTCTGTCCTTTTTGCGCTGGCAACCTGGGGCGTTGATGAGCTTTTCGCTAAATCCCTTGCAGGTTTTTTTAACTGGATTAAAGCATAATTCCTGATGTCAGACAATAATGTAAAGAAGTGGTATGTCGTAAGGGCAGTAAGCGGCCAGGAGAATAAGGTTAAGGCTTATATCGAAACCGAAATCAACAGGCTGGGCATGTCCGATTACATTTCACAGGTTCTTGTTCCTACTGAAAAGGTTGTGCAGGTCCGCGACGGAAAAAAGATCACCAAAGACAAGGTGTATTTTCCGGGTTATGTGATGATCGAAGCAAACCTTACCGGAGAAATTCCACACATCATTAAATCGGTGACCAGTGTGATCGGTTTTCTTGGGGAGACCAAAAATGGAGATCCGGTGCCATTGCGCCAGTCGGAAGTTAACCGAATGCTGGGCAAGGTCGACGAACTCGCGGTGAAAACCGACAGTCATTCGATTCCGTTCAATATCGGTGAAACGATAAAAGTCATCGACGGTCCATTCAACGGGTTCAACGGAACTGTTGAAAAGATAAACGATGAGAAGCGTAAGCTTGAGGTAATGGTGAAGATCTTCGGAAGGAAGACGCCACTTGAACTCGGGTTCATGCAAGTTGAAAAAGTATAATTTGTTACACACTATAATGTCCACAACATTCCGCTTCCACTGATTGTTGTGTTAAATTTTAAACAATGGCTAAAGAGATTAGTAAAGTAGTTAAACTACAAGTAAAGGGAGGTGCTGCGAATCCGTCGCCACCGGTTGGACCTGCTCTTGGTGCTGCGGGAGTTAACATCATGGAGTTCTGCAAGCAGTTCAACGCGCGGACCCAGGATAAAGCCGGTAAAATTTGCCCTGTGCAGATTACCGTCTACAAAGACAAATCGTTTGATTTCGTCGTAAAAACCCCGCCGGCTGCTGTCCAGTTAATGGAAGCTGCCAAGCTGAAGTCCGGTTCCGGTGAACCAAACCGTAAAAAAGTGGCAAGTGTTTCCTGGGATCAGATCAGGACGATTGCCGATGACAAAATGGTTGATCTTAACGCATTCACTGTAGAGTCTGCAATGAGCATGATCGCAGGAACGGCAAGGTCCATGGGTATAACTGTAACTGGAGAATCTCCAATAAAATAACGGACAGACATGGCAAGATTGACAAAAAAACAAAAAGAAGCGGCTGCAAAAATTGAAAAGAACAAGCTGTATTCACTTAAAGATGCTTCGGCACTGGTGAAGACCGTAGCTTCTGCGAAATTTGACGAGTCGGTTGATATCGCTGTTCGTTTGGGTGTAGATCCAAGGAAAGCAAATCAAATGGTAAGAGGTGTTGTAACACTTCCTCACGGAACTGGTAAGGATGTACGGGTGCTTGCACTTGTTACGCCGGACAAGGAAGCTGAAGCTAAAGCAGCAGGAGCGGATTTCGTAGGATTGGACGAATACCTTCAGAAGATCAAAGACGGTTGGACAGATGTTGATGTAATCATCACAATGCCGGCTGTTATGGGTAAACTGGGTCCTTTGGGACGTATTCTAGGTCCACGTGGACTTATGCCAAACCCAAAAACCGGAACTGTAACAATGGACGTGGCTAAAGCCGTGACCGAAGTTAAAGCCGGTAAGATCGATTTCAAAGTTGACAAAACGGGTATCGTTCACGCTGGTATCGGAAGGGTTTCTTTCGACGCCGACAAGATCTCTGACAACGCGCACGAAATCATTCAAACATTATTAAAACTTAAACCGACTGCGGCTAAAGGAACATACATCAAAAGCATTCACTTGTCAAGCACAATGAGTCCTGCGATTGCCTTGGATCCTAAAGCAGTATAATTGGTAGTTAATCTATTTTATTATGACCAGAGAAGAGAAATCAAGAGTTATTGAAGATTTAACTGCACAGTTAGCCGAATCGAATGTTGTTTACCTGGCTGATATTTCAGGGCTCAATGCCGAGACGACTTCAAACTTGAGAAGGGCCTGCTTTAAGGCAGGAATCCGTCTGGAGGTAGTTAAGAACACCTTGCTTGAAAAGGCAATGGAAGCTTCTGAAAACGATTACGGCAACCTGCCTTCGACGCTTTCAGGAAATACTTCCATCATGATCTCAGAGAACGGAAACGCTCCTGCAAAGATCATCAAGGAGTTCCGCAAAAGGTCCGATAAGCCTGTGCTGAAAGGCGCTTTCATCCACCAGGCAGTTTTCATCGGTGACAACCAACTCGATGCGCTTATCGCGCTTAAATCGAAAGAGGAAGTTATCGGCGAGATCATCGGAATCCTTCAGTCGCCTGCTAAAAATGTTATCTCTGCCCTTAAATCGGGTGGTGGCAAAATTGCAGGAATCCTTAAAACCCTTTCTGAAAAAGAAGGGTAATCCAAAACGCGCGCACTTTATAAATTATATTTTTTTACAAACTATTTAAAACGATAGAAAAAATGGCAGATTTGAAACAATTCGCAGAACAACTGGTTAACCTTACAGTAAAAGATGTTAACGAGCTTGCTACAATCCTTAAAGAAGAATACGGAATCGAGCCTGCAGCTGCTGCTGTAGTTGCCGGTCCTGCTGCTGGTGGAGGTGCTGATGCTCCTGCTGCTGCTGAGCAAACTGAATTCACTGTAGTTCTTAAAGAAGCCGGTGCTTCTAAACTTGCAGTAGTTAAAGCCGTTAAAGAACTTACCGGACTTGGCTTGAAAGAAGCAAAAGACCTGGTTGACGGTGCACCTGCAAACGTGAAAGAAGGCATCACTAAAGATGAGGCTGAAGGCCTGAAAAAATCTTTGGAAGAAGCCGGAGCTGTTGTTGAGCTTAAATAAGCCAACCCGGTTTTGAAGAACAGGTTTAGGCCTTGGACAACGCGTCCAATGGCCTAAACCATTTTTCGTATAATAAAATTTACAAGTTTTATTATCAGATTACACTAATACCTTTTAGTCAATACGAAGAAAAAAATGAACAGATACTTGGTTTATTTTTAAAGATGTACTGACAATAAAAAGAAAGTATCAAATAGTGTTCAACACAACAATTACTTTTTTTTAAATCAAAATTTTGTCCATTGATGATAACAAATCAGACTGAAAGATTGAATTTTGCCTCCACGAAAAATATTCCTGACTACCCGGATTTTCTGGATGTGCAGGTAAAATCTTTTAAGGATTTCTTCCAACTGGAAACCAAATCCGACGAAAGAGGCAACGAAGGTTTATACAATACCTTCATGGAGAACTTTCCAATTACAGATACGCGAAATCAATTTGTATTGGAATTCCTCGATTACTTTGTTGATCCACCACGTTATACCATTCAGGAATGTATTGAGAGAGGACTGACTTACAGTGTTCCCCTTAAAGCAAGGCTTAAACTTTATTGTACAGATCCCGAGCACGAGGATTTTGAAACGATCGTACAGGATGTTTATCTGGGTACGATTCCGTATATGACGCCAAGTGGTACGTTTGTTATCAACGGCGCCGAACGAGTAGTTGTTTCGCAATTGCACCGTTCGCCCGGAGTATTCTTTGGACAATCATTCCACGCCAATGGAACTAAACTATACTCGGCCCGTGTAATCCCGTTCAAGGGTTCATGGATCGAATTTGCGACCGATATCAACAGCGTAATGTATGCTTATATCGACCGTAAGAAAAAATTACCGGTAACCACGCTCTTCCGCGCAATCGGATTCGAAAGGGATAAGGACATCCTCGAGATCTTCGACCTTGCCGAAGAGATCAAAGTTTCCAAGACCGGACTTAAGAAATACATCGGACGTAAACTCGCCGCGCGTGTCCTGAACACATGGCATGAGGATTTCGTTGATGAAGATACCGGAGAAGTGGTTTCAATCGAGCGTAACGAGATCATCCTCGACCGCGACACGATTATCGACAAGGACAATGTCGAGGAAATCATCGATTCCAACGTAAAATCGATCTTGCTGCACAAAGAGGATAATAATCAGGCCGATTACGCCATCATCCACAACACGCTGCAGAAGGACCCGACCAACTCTGAAAAAGAAGCCGTCGAGCACATCTACCGTCAGCTCCGTAATGCGGAACCGCCTGATGAGGAAACTGCACGCGGTATCATCGATAAACTGTTCTTCTCAGACCAACGCTACAACCTTGGTGAAGTAGGCCGTTACAGGATGAACAAAAAACTGAACCTGGACATCCCGATGGAAAAACAGGTTCTGACCAAAGAAGACATCATCACGATCGTGAAATACCTGATCGAACTCATCAACTCCAAAGCGGAAATCGATGATATCGACCACTTGTCAAACCGTCGTGTTCGTACTGTAGGCGAGCAATTGTCACAGCAGTTCGGTGTCGGACTTGCACGTATGGCACGTACGATCCGCGAGCGTATGAACGTCCGCGATAACGAGGTGTTTACGCCAATCGATTTGATCAACGCCAAGACATTGTCATCGGTGATCAACTCGTTCTTTGGTACCAACCAGCTTTCACAGTTCATGGACCAGACCAACCCGCTGGCAGAAATCACCCACAAGCGCCGTCTGTCGGCTCTCGGACCGGGCGGACTTTCACGCGAGCGCGCCGGTTTCGAGGTTCGTGACGTACACTATACACACTACGGAAGGCTTTGTCCGATCGAAACCCCGGAAGGACCAAACATTGGTCTGATCTCGTCACTTGGCGTTTACGCTAAGGTAAACGGAATGGGCTTCATCGAAACCCCTTACCGCGAGGTGAAGAATGGCAAAATCGACCTTAACGCGGCTCCGATCTATCTGAGCGCCGAAGAGGAAGAAGGCAAAATGATCGCACAGGCCAACATCGAAATGGACGATAACGGAACCATCACAGCTGATAAGGTAATTGCCCGTGAAGAAGGCGATTTTCCGGTTGTTGATCCGGTACAGGTTCATTATACCGACGTTGCGCCGAACCAGATCGCATCGATTTCCGCATCGCTGATTCCGTTTTTGGAGCATGATGATGCGAACCGTGCGCTGATGGGATCAAACATGATGCGCCAGGCTGTGCCGCTATTGCGTCCGGAAGCGCCAATCGTAGGAACCGGCCTTGAGCGCCAGGTAGCTTCCGATTCGCGTGTACTGATCAACGCTGAAGGCGACGGAACCGTGGAATATGTAGATGCAAACATCATTACCATCAAATATGACCGTACCGACGAAGAGCGCATGGTTTCATTTGATCCTGATGAGAAGACATACAACCTGATCAAATTCAGGAAAACCAACCAAAGTACTTCGATCAACCTCAAGCCGATCGTCCGCAAAGGCGACCGCGTGATAAAAGGCCAGGTGCTTTCGGAAGGTTATGCAACCCAAAACGGCGAGCTTGCACTTGGACGTAACCTGAAAGTGGCGTTCATGCCATGGAAAGGCTACAACTTCGAGGATGCGATCGTAATCTCTGAAAAAGTCGTGCGTGACGATATCTTCACCTCGATCCACATCGACGATTACTCGCTTGAAGTACGCGATACCAAACTGGGTAACGAAGAATTGACAAACGACATCCCGAACGTTTCCGAAGAGGCTACAAAAGACCTTGACGAAAACGGAATGATTCGAATTGGCGCCGAGGTTAAGCCTGGCGATATCCTGATCGGTAAGATTACTCCAAAAGGTGAATCCGATCCGACTCCGGAAGAAAAGCTCCTCCGCGCGATCTTCGGCGACAAGGCCGGCGATGTGAAAGACGCTTCACTGAAAGCTTCTCCTTCACTTCACGGTGTTGTACTGGATAAAAAACTGTTCGCAAGGGCAGTGAAAGACAAGCGCAAGCGCACCAAGGATAAAGATGATCTGGGATCGCTTGAAATGGAGTTCGAAGTGAAATTCAACGAGCTGAAAGACAAACTGGTTGACAAGCTTTTCGCCATCGTAAATGGAAAAACTTCTCAAGGCGTAATGAACGACCTTGGCGAGGAAGTCCTTCCAAAAGGGAAGAAGTACACCCAGAAGATGCTCAACGCTGTTGAAGATTTTGCTCACCTTTCAAAAGGTCAATGGGTTGCCGATGAGGAAACCAATAAAATGGTCAACGACCTTATCCACAACTATAAGATCAAGCTGAACGACCTTCAGGGTGCACTGCGCCGCGAGAAATTCACGATTACTGTGGGTGACGAATTGCCTGCAGGAATCCTGAAATTGGCTAAAGTGTACATCGCGAAGAAACGTAAACTGAAAGTTGGTGATAAAATGGCGGGACGCCACGGTAACAAAGGTATCGTTGCCAGAATCGTTCGCCACGAAGACATGCCATTCCTTGAAGACGGAACTCCGGTTGATATCGTTTTGAACCCGCTGGGCGTACCATCGCGTATGAACATCGGTCAGATTTACGAAACCGTTCTTGGATGGGCAGGCCAGAAGCTGGGCCGCAAGTACGCAACGCCGATCTTCGACGGAGCGACACTCGACCAGATCAATACATTGACCGACGAAGCGGGAATTCCAAGATTCGGACATACCTATCTATACGACGGCGGAACCGGAGAGCGTTTCCACCAGCCGGCAACAGTAGGTGTGATTTACATGCTGAAACTCGGACACATGGTCGATGATAAGATGCACGCGCGTTCTATCGGTCCATACTCTCTCATCACGCAACAGCCGTTGGGTGGTAAGGCGCAGTTCGGTGGACAGCGTTTCGGAGAAATGGAAGTTTGGGCGCTCGAGGCTTATGGCGCGTCAAGCACGCTTCGCGAAATCCTGACTGTGAAATCGGATGACGTTATCGGAAGGGCTAAAACCTACGAGGCAATCGTTAAAGGTGAAACCATGCCTGAACCGGGACTTCCGGAATCATTCAACGTATTGATGCACGAGCTTAAAGGGCTTGGGCTTGATATCAGATTAGAAGAATAGTTAGCAGTTTACAGTTGACGGTTTACAGACTGTGAACCGTTAACCGTTAACCGTTAACTCAAAACAATTTTCAAAGAATCAATAGTAAACGCTATGATGAACATCAGAAATAATAAGGACAAAAATCCGGTAAAAAGATTCGACAAGATTTCCATTGGGCTTGCATCTCCAGAATCGATACTGGCTGAGTCCAGAGGTGAAGTCCTGAAGCCCGAAACAATCAATTACAGGACGCACAAGCCGGAACGTGACGGACTTTTCTGCGAAAGGATCTTCGGCCCCGTTAAAGATTTCGAATGTGCCTGCGGTAAATACAAAAGGATCCGTTATAAAGGAATCGTTTGTGACCGTTGCGGTGTCGAGGTGACTGAGAAAAAAGTACGCCGCGACCGTGTTGGACACATTAACCTTGTTGTGCCGATCGCGCACATCTGGTATTTCCGTTCGCTTCCGAACAAAATCGGTTATATCCTTGGACTTCCTTCAAAGAAGCTGGATATGATCATCTATTATGAAAGATATGTGGTAATCCAGCCGGGTATCGCCAAGAATGCCGAAGGTGAAGATGTGAAAAGGCTTGACTTCCTTACTGAGGAAGAATACCTGAACATTCTTGACAGCCTTCCGCAGGATAATCAATACCTGGATGATTTCGACCCGAATAAATTTGTCGCTAAAATGGGCGCCGAGTGTATCATGGATCTGTTGTCGCGCATTGATCTTGATGCGTTGTCATACGAACTGCGCCACTCTGCGAACAACGAAACTTCAAAACAACGTAAGACTGAAGCGCTGAAAAGGCTACAGGTTGTCGAGTCGTTCCGCGAATCGAATGAAAACCGTGAGAACCGTCCCGAATGGATGATCATGAAAGTGATCCCGGTTATCCCGCCTGAGCTTCGCCCGTTGGTGCCGCTTGACGGAGGACGTTTCGCCACTTCCGATTTGAACGACCTTTACCGTCGTGTGATCATCCGTAACCACCGTCTGAAAAGGCTTATGGAGATCAAAGCTCCGGAAGTGATCCTTCGTAACGAAAAGCGTATGCTGCAGGAATCTGTGGATTCACTTTTTGACAACACCAGGAAAGCCTCTGCAGTAAAGACCGAATCGAACCGCCCGCTGAAATCGCTTTCCGATTCATTGAAAGGTAAGCAAGGACGTTTCCGTCAGAACCTTCTCGGTAAACGTGTCGATTATTCAGCACGTTCGGTTATCGTCGTAGGACCAGAATTGAAATTGTTCGAGTGCGGTTTGCCAAAAGACATGGCCGCCGAACTATACAAGCCGTTTGTGATCCGCAAGCTCATCGAGCGCGGAATCGTGAAAACAGTAAAATCGGCTAAAAAGATCATCGATAAGAAAGAGCCTGTAGTTTGGGATATCCTTGAAAACGTGATCAAAGGCCACCCGGTATTGCTGAACCGTGCTCCAACCCTTCACCGTCTGGGAATCCAGGCGTTCCAGCCAAAGCTGATCGAAGGAAAGGCAATCCAGCTTCACCCATTGGTTTGTACCGCTTTCAACGCGGATTTTGACGGTGACCAGATGGCAGTTCACTTGCCACTCGGACCTGAAGCAATCCTGGAAGCGCAACTATTGATGCTTGCATCGCACAATATTCTTAACCCTGCCAACGGCGCGCCGATTACGGTTCCTTCGCAGGACATGGTTCTTGGTCTGTACTACATGACCAAGGAAAGAGTATCGACAGCAACAAGTAAAGTACTTGGCGAAGGACTAACGTTCTATTCTGCCGAAGAAGTAAATATCGCGCTGAACGAAAACAGGCTTGAACTCAACGCAAGGATTAAGATCCGCGCGAAAGATTTCAATGAAAACGGCGAATTGGTTTACAAGATCATCCAGACAACTGCCGGCCGAGTCCTCTTTAACGAGGTTGTGCCTGAAGCTGCCGGATACATCAATGAGGTACTTACGAAAAAATCGCTGCGCGACATCATCGGGAAGATCCTTAGCGTAACCAACGTGCCGACAACTGCTGCGTTCCTTGACAACATGAAGGATATGGGTTACAAGTTCGCCTTCCGCGGCGGATTGTCGTTCAGCCTTGGTGATATCATCGTTCCGGAAAGGAAAGAAGAGCTTATCGCCGATGCACGTGAGCAGGTGGAGGGAATCTCCATGAATTACAACATGGGTCTGATCACCAACAACGAGCGTTACAACCAGGTTATCGACGTGTGGACATCTACCAACGCATTGCTTACCGAGCTTGCGATGAAAAACATCCGCGAAGACCAACAAGGTTTCAACTCGGTGTACATGATGCTTGATTCTGGTGCGAGGGGTTCAAAAGAACAGATCCGCCAGCTGACCGGTATGCGTGGTTTGATGGCAAAGCCGAAAAAATCAACTGCAGGCGGTGGCGAGATCATCGAAAACCCGATCCTTTCCAACTTTAAGGAAGGACTTTCGATTCTTGAATACTTCATTTCTACTCACGGTGCACGTAAAGGTCTTGCCGATACCGCTCTTAAAACCGCTGATGCCGGATATCTTACACGTAGGCTTCACGACGTTTCACAAGACGTAATCGTCAACATGGAAGACTGTGGAACTTTGCGAGGTGTTGAAGTGTCTGCTCTTAAGAAAAATGAAGAAGTTGTTGAAACGTTGGGCGAAAGAATTCTGGGACGTGTTGTTCTTCAGGATCTCATCAACCCACTGACGAACGAAACCATCATCAAAGGTGGTGAGCAAATCGTTGAAGCAACCGTACGCATCATTGAAGATTCCCCAATTGAGAAAGTTGAAGTCCGCTCTCCGCTGACATGCGAAGCCCTCAAAGGAATCTGCGCGAAGTGTTACGGAAGAAACCTGGCAACCGGCCGTATGACCCAAAAAGGTGAGGCTGTTGGTGTAATCGCAGCACAATCTATTGGTGAACCGGGAACACAGCTTACCCTTCGTACATTCCACGTTGGAGGTACTGCAGGTAACATTTCAGAAGAGTCAAGCATTGTAGCAAAATTTGCCGGACGCCTTGAAATCGAAGACCTGAAAACGGTAAAAGGTGAGGACAACGACAGCAACAATGTTGATATCGTGATCTCGCGTTCAACAGAGCTTAAACTGGTAGATGTTAAAACAGGAATTATCCTGAACACTCACAATATACCTTACGGATCAAGCATTTTTGTCAAAGATGGCGACATGGTTGAAAAAGGTACGACGATCTGTAAATGGGATCCGTATAACGGAGTTATCATTTCCGAGTTTACCGGTAAGATCGCATACGAAGATCTTGAGCAGGGACAATCGTTCCAGGTTGAGATTGACGAGCAAACCGGATTCCAGGAAAAGGTAATTTCCGAATCACGTAACAAGAAGCTCATCCCGACGCTTCTTATCTACGGAAAAGATGGCGAATTGATCCGCTCCTACAACCTTCCTGTCGGCGCTCACCTGATGGTTGAGAACGGCGAGAAGATCAAGGCCGGAAAAATCCTTGTCAAAATTCCTAGGCGTTCGTCAAAAGCGGGCGATATCACCGGAGGCCTTCCAAGGATTACCGAGCTTCTTGAAGCGCGTAACCCATCGAACCCTGCAGTTGTTTCCGAAATTGACGGTGTAGTTTCATTCGGTAAGATCAAGCGCGGTAACCGTGAGATCATCATCGAGTCGAAATTCGGCGAAGTGAAGAAATACCTGGTGAAGCTTTCCAACCAGATTTTGGTTCAGGAAAATGACTTTGTACGCGCTGGTGTTCCTTTGTCTGACGGCGCTATTACACCAGATGACATCCTCAGGATCCAAGGTCCGGCTGCAGTTCAGCAATACCTTGTGAATGAGATCCAGGAAGTTTACCGTTTGCAAGGTGTTAAGATCAACGACAAGCACTTTGAGGTGGTTATCCGCCAGATGATGCGTAAAGTACGCGTCGAAGATCCGGGAGATACACTATTCCTTGAAGAGCAGCTGATCCATACCAAAGACTTCATCGTCGATAACGATAAGCTTTACGGAATGAAGGTCGTGGAAGATCCGGGAGATTCGGAGAACCTGAAAGCAGGACAAATCATCACTCCGCGCGAGTTGCGTGATGAGAACTCGTTGCTGAAACGTTCCGACAAGAACCTGGTTACTGCACGTGACGTAATTACGGCTACAGCTACACCGGTACTTCAGGGTATTACGAGAGCTTCATTGCAGACTAAGTCGTTCATTTCAGCTGCATCGTTCCAGGAAACCACGAAAGTCCTTAACGAAGCTGCTGTCGCAGGCAAAGTCGATACGCTTGAAGGCCTTAAAGAAAACGTTATCGTTGGGCACAGGATTCCTGCCGGAACCGGTATGAGGGAATATGACAATATCATTGTTGGCTCGAAAGACGACTACAATGAAATGATGGCCAATAAAGAAGAATATAATTATTAATCATGGCTGATAACAAGCAACCTCAGCAAGGGCAGATCAATATTGAGCTGGATGAATTGACAGCGGAAGGATTTTATTCCAACCTGGCGATAATCAATCACTCGGCATCTGAGTTCGTCCTGGATTTCGTTTGCATCATGCCCGGAACGCCAAAGGCAAAGGTGAAGTCACGAATCGTGCTGACACCACAACATGCCAAGAGGCTTCTGAAGGCGTTGGGCGAAAACATCCATAGATTTGAGTCCGCTCACGGCGAAATAAAGGATACCGAACAACCGGCGATTCCTTTGAATTTCGGTCCAACCGGACAAGCATAAATACTGAAACGGCTGCAATCTGCAGCCGTTTTTTTTTCCGAAAAGCACATTTTCTCTCTAAGGGAAAGTCTGCTTTTTTTTATTAACAATAGATGGCTTGAAATGCCCTCGTTCAAAAAGTAAGAACTGTTTGCCAAATTTTGGTTCCCTTACATAGACCATTGCTATACACCGAAATATATGGTATTACGTCGATTTTGCGTAATTGGCTTTCGCAATTGCTGTAATTTCATTATTGATCCCTGCATCACTATTTGTTTAATATAAGTCGCTGTTTTCAGTGGCTTACAAATGAAGATGGCGTATGTATGAGATCTTTACTTTCGCGGACGGCAGCAAATTTCCAAAGGACTGCCTGAATTCCAAATCAGTGCTAAATAGCCAAAAAAGAAATCCGTTCCGGCTACTGGCAATCACACTTTTACTGCTGCTTTTTCTCATTCCGGCAGGCGCAATCGCACAATCACAGACATTCAACAATTCGTCAGGGACATTCATTGTCCCCGCAGGTGTTAATAAAATAACTGTGGAGTGCTGGGGCGGTGGCGGCCGCGGTGCTACCCGAACCGCATTTCAGGGAGTGGGTGGTGGTGGTGGTGGTGGCGCCTATTCGCGAAAGGTGTTCACTGTCAACCCCAGCGATTCATTCAGCTACACTGCCGGTGCAGGAAGTTCCTCTGCAGCCGCAGGCGGTGATTCCTGGTTTGGAACCATAACTACAGTCTTTGCTAAGGGCGGCGCAAGCGGATCGGGTGTAACAGGCGGTGCGGGAGGATCGTTGGGATCTGGATTTGGCGATTTCACATCATCCGGTGGTAACGGTTCAAACACCGGCGGCGGCGGCGGATCCGGAGGGTCAGCGCTAAATGGTAACAATGGCTCGGGTAATACAGGTGCAGTTGCAGTTGCCGGTGGTGCAAAAGGAGGCAATGGCGGCGCACCATTTGTTAATGGCCAGAATGGTGATACACCAGGAGGTGGAGGCGGCAGCGCATCCAATGCAAGTACGCCCGGAAGCGGTGGTGCTGGACAGGTTAAAGTCTCCTGGGCGATCCCAATTATTTCCTCTTTTGCGCCGAGCTCAATTTGTGCGGTTGGCGATCACACTGTCGCACTTACCGGAACCAACTTTACCGGCGCAACTGTTGTAACCTTTAATGGTGTCGACGCCCAATCATTTGTCGTTAACAGCAATACCAGCATTACGGCTATCGCTCCAAATGGAGTTACAACCGGCAATATTGCGGTAACCCGGCTCCCGGATGGAATCGGTACAAGCAGTTCTGCTCTGGTGGTAAAAAGCAACCCGGTCGTTGCGCCCATTACAAATGGCGGCGTAACGCTTTGCACCGGTGGGACCGTCGATCTGAATGATACAACGCCGGCGGGAACGTGGTCAACTTCGAACCCCTCCGTTGCATCGGTTGACGGAAACGGAATTGTGACTGCAATCGCAGGAGGCTCCGCAACTATTTCATACAGCATTACCGATAACGGATGTACCACTGCACAAACCACAATCATAAATGTGAATGCGGCCATCGTTTCCGGAAATCCAATTTCCCAAAGCGTTGTCACCGGATCTACCACAATATTCTCGGTGATGGCAACGGGTGCGATTGCCTCTTTCCAGTGGCGCGTTTCCACCGACGGCGGCGATACCTTTACAGATCTGGTTGATGACGCAGTGTATTCCGGAACATCAACCGCGACTCTTACAATATCAAATACGCCGAGCGAACTTAACGAAAGCCTTTTCGATGTGGTGATTGCCGCATTGAGCCCGTGCGCAACTTTCATATCCGAAAGTGCGGCATTAACTGTAGGCGATGTCGGAATCTCTCTAGATCCTGTGGCAGTAACACTTTGCAGCTCGGGAGCGGGTATTGCAATTTTCGACGTAACTGCAGTCGGCACGGTCAATTCCTATTCATGGGAAGAAGACCAGGGCCTTGGATTTTTCCCTTTGTCCGACGGAACTTTGTCCGGCGTTACCTATGCAGGCACATCGACGTCACAACTTACACTTTCCGGACTTGGAGTCGCCGAAACCGGATGGAGTTACCGGGCGGTTGCGAATGGAGTGGTCAACATGGCAATATCCAACGGTGCACTGCTGACGGTTCGCGAAGGGATTGTTGTGACTTCTGCTCCAATCGACCAAACTATTTGTTATAGCGGTGGTTCGGGCTCTTTTACTGTCGGCGCATCAGGCGCAACTGAGGGCATTCAGTGGCAATATTCAACAAACGGAGTAACATTCAGTAATGTACTCAACGGCGTGCCCGCAGGCGTTACTTACACCGGCGCGACATCAAATACGCTGAATTTCACGACATCCGCAGCCACTCCACCCGCCGGAACTTACTTTTATCGCGCAAATATATCGGCAACAGCTCCCTGTACGGACGTCGCGTCAGTGGCAGCCCAACTTCATATTTACACTCCTGTGATTTCGTCACAACCCGCGAATGCCACCGTTGCGGCAGGAAACAATACTTCATATACAGTTACTACCGCCGAGCCATCACCGTCGTTTCAATGGCAATACGCAACCGCGGTGGGCGGACCGTATGCGAACGTAGTCAACAATACACCGGCAGGCGCGACCTATTCTGGAGCTAACTCAGGATCGCTGACTGTCACGCTATCAGGTAGTGCAACCGCAAGCAGTGCCCGTTTTTACCGCGCTGTTGTAACCTCCGGTGGATGTTCGGTCACTTCGGCTGCGGCGCAAATGACGATTGTGACTTATTGTACACCGACAAGCCTTCTGAATGATACCGCCAATACAATTACAAACGTTGTACTCAGCAACACGGCTCAAGGAACCAACTACACCCAGGCATCTTCCGGCGCGGCACCATGGTTTACATTTTATGGAAATCCGCCGCTTGTCATCACGCAGGGACAGAATATGTCGATTGCCATGACCTTCGGTACTGACGGAACACAATTCAGTGCGATATGGGTAGATTACAACCGGAACGGGACCTTCGAGGCAGCCGAAAACGTCGCATTAGCCTCGTCAGCTGCGGGTGCAAATGCAACGGTAACTTACAATTTTGTAATTCCTTTTACCGCATCGCCGGGAATTACCCGGGTACGTGTTAGTGGGGCGAATAACTCGGCCTATGCTGCCAACACCCCTTGCGGAACCGCACTTTTTGGTGAAACCGAAGATTACCTCATCGAGGTTCTTGCTGCTCCGGCATGTTCCGGAAATCCGGTCGTTGGAATAGCCGCTTCAAATATATCCACGATTTGCAATTCGGGTACTGCTACCTTATCGGTCACCGGCTATGCAACTGGTTTTACCGGACTCAGTTTTCAATGGTATAATACTGTAAACGGACCAATTGCAGGTGCAACCGGAACATCATATACAACACCCGTTTTGGTGGCACAGGCATCTTATTACGTGCGGCTAAGTTGTTTATCCGGCGGATTTACCGATTCAAATATTGTATCGATTGGTTATCAGAATCCGACAGTAGATAGCACCGCTCCCGATTCGCGCTGTGGACCGGGCAGCATCACAATTGGAGCAACGCCATCATCAGGAGCAACAATCAAATGGTATGCTGCAGCGACTGGCGGTTCGCCACTGTTCACCGGCAACAATTTTACCATCCCGAACCTTGCTTCAACAACAACGTTTTATGCAGAGGCAAATATTCTGACCTGTTTGTCTGCAGCCAGAACACCGGTCATCGCAACCATAAATCCTGGTCCGACTTTGACACTTAACGGTACGGGTTCGCCAATATGCGCCGGAAGCACTACGGCATTGGTCACGCTTACTGCCGGATTAGCCGATTACGATACGTTTACCTGGTCGCCGCAGACAAATATCTCGGGAACCGCGGCAGCCGGGTATACATTCAATCCATCAGTTACGACTACATACACGCTGAATGCAGTCAACAATACATCTGGATGTAACCGATCCGTGACCTACACGGTAACCGTCGATCCAATGCCGACAGCTCTGCTTGTAACACCTGCAACTGTCACGGTTTGTTCCAATGCGGCACCCGCACTACTGACTTCGTCTGGCGGAATCATCAACAATGTGCCGATTTTGACTGAAGATTTCAATAATTCGGCTCCACTCTGGGTTGTCACCAACGGCGGATCATCACCCGCGGCTGCCAATTGGGCTTATCAAACCGCGCCATATACGGATGCTGCCGGAAATGCGACCTTTTTAAACTTCACCACACCGAACGGTGGCAAATTTGCCATGGCACAACCCGAGGCCGGAGGCGCGCTCACCTCTACAAATACGGTGCTTACTTCGCCTGCTTTTAGTACGGTTGGATATTCATCTGCAACCCTCACTTTCGAACATGCTTATCGTTCCTACGCAATAGACGGAACGGTAGCGCTACAGATCTCGACCAATGGCGGCGGAAGTTGGACTAATCTCGTGAATTATCTCGGCACCTCGGTGGGATCAACGACAAACAATGCCCAAACCACTGTCGCTGCCACTGTGAGCCTCAACGCCTTTCTGAACCAGCCAAACCTGAAGATTCGATACAATTATACCACGACTTTAGGCGGTAATTACTGGCTGATCGACAACGTAAAAGTAACGGGAACCGACCCTGGAAAAGTAACGTGGTCGCCTGTTGCCGGATTGTTTACCAATGCTGCCGGAACCATTGCGTATACCGGAACCCCGGCTGCGACGATTTATGCAATGCCTGCATCTGCAACGGTTTATACCGCGACCGCAACTGCTCTGACGACATGCGCAGTGACGACTCAAGTCACTGTTAACGGCCAGATCGCCGAAAATTGGTACGCCGACGCCGATGGCGATACTTACGGAAATATTGCCAGTACTTATTTTGGCTGTACGCAGCCGGGATATGTGACCGATGCAACCGATTGCGACGATTCAAATGCGGCGATTTATCAAAGCGGAACATTCTTCGTTGATGGCGATGGCGATGGTTATGGCAACGGAGCGCAGGCCACAATTTGTTATGGAGCTACAATTCCGTTTGGCTATACGGCTGTCAGCCTCGGCCTCGATTGTAATGACGCAATTGCAGCGATTAATCCCGGACATGTCGAAGTGCTTTACAACGGAGTTGACGATAACTGTGACGGCCAACTCGACGAAGGCCATCAAATCGTGTCGCAAATCCAACCGGTTCAATGCGGAACAACATTGGTGCAAATGAACTCGCTCATTTCTGCTATTAGCCTGCCTCAATGCACCAGTTACCGGTTCGAAGTCACCAATACGGATACCAATCTGGTGCAAGTCATTGTTCGCGGACTTCAGTTCTTCAGCCTCGATATGCTGGCATCTTATGATTATGCGACGACATACAGCATCAGGGTAGAATTGCAGCGAAATGGTGTTTGGCTCGGATATTACGGGCCGTCATGCTTAGTCTCATCGCCTGCCGTGTTGGCGCCGAACGGTGCTGCCCAGATTACACCTTCACAATGTGGAATTACCTTGCCGAGCGTCAGTACATTGATCTCGACAACAAGCCTGGCCGGAGTAACATCGTACCGTTTCCGGATAACCAATATTTCAGATTTGACTGCACCGAATCAGGTTCAGACGATCGACAGGCCATTGCAATGGTTTAGCCTTACGATGTTGCCGACCTTCAATTATGGTACGACCTACCTGATTGAAGTCGCTGTGAAAACCAACGGAGTATTCTCCGGATTCGGCAGTCCGTGCCAGATAACCGCGCCGCAGGTACCATCAATTGATAAATGTGGACAAACAATAGCGACGCCGGCAATCATTATTCACACAGTAAGCCTGGCCAAAGTGACGGCCTATCGGTTTGAACTGACCAATCTGGTCACCAACCAGGTGATTACGATCGACCGCGCGGTGCATTATTTCACTTTCAATAACATTCCGGGATTTGCGCCAAGTACTTCCTATGGTGTTCGTGTCGCCGTAATGACTAGCGGCGCCTTTTCACTTTTTGGTGATGCGTGTGAAATTATCAGTCCCGGTTTTGCGCGGCCCGATTCTGTCAAACCGGAACATTCACAACCGTTTACCGTTGCAGCGTCGCCAAATCCATTCATAGACGGCTTTGCACTTCGCGTCAATGGAGGAGAAGGCGAATTGGCAGTTAAGGTTTATGACATGACCGGTAAGTTGATTGAATCTTTCACGGATACATCTCAAACAATCAACAATCTTTCGATTGGTGACCGATATCCTTCGGGTGTCTATAATGTCGTGGTTGGTGAGGCAAGCGAGGTGCGTGTTCTGCGTGTCATTAAGCGGTAATTTCCTTAAAGCCCCTTTCGAGGGGCTTTTTTTGCGTTTCATCGGTATCTGAATGCCTGTTTTTGTGCGAATTTTAGGATTTAGTTAAGGCTTAATGTGCTTAACTTTAGCCATCTGCGTGTTTTACTGATTTTTCACTTTGGAATGCTATTGCAAACTTGGTGATTCATTAGCTTCTCACGCAGTGGTAATTCATCAATAACTTTAAATGCGAACCTATGAAAAGAAATTTACCCGGGACCATCATTTCCCGTTTAGTGATGTTGTTGTTACTGACAACTTTTACTGCTATCGGCCAGACGGCCGGCTTCAATTCCACTTTTGTGGTCTTGAGTACCAATGGAGGCCCAAATACCTACTACGATCTTCAGGCTGCTACAGCCAACACCGATTTTCAGGGTGCCAATCTTGGAACTTTCTGTGAAGGTGCTGCAAATGCCTTGGTTTTTCGTGGTGCCGAGCATAATGTTTATAAATGCGGCGGATGCGATCTCCAAAGTACGCGCCTTTACTATCGAATCTATTCCGGAACTCCTTCGGGATCATTTGTAAGCAACGACATTGGTTATTCTTCAGGAGGGGCAAATGGTTGCGGCGGCGAAGACCAGCAATGGAGCAAGACCGACTACAATACCGATCTTCTTGCCGGCCTCGCTCCCGGAACTTATACCCTTGAGGTCTATTCCGATGCCAGCACGAATTGCATGGGTACTGTATTCGCCAGTAACGGTGGCGCGAATTATTCAGCAACCTTTACCGTCAATGCCAATGTAACGTATTATGCCGATGCCGACGGCGATGGTTTCGGTGAAGCAACCGAATCACAGGTTTCGTGTACGAGTGCTCCTTCTGGATACGTTACCAATTCGCTCGACTGCAACGACACGATCTGGTATTATGTAGACGATGACGGCGACGGATTCGGTTCGGATGAATTTTCTCCGTGCCAGGGTGTTCTGAACAGCGATGATTGTGACGACACGCTGCTGATGTACGCCGATAACGATGGCGACGGATTTGGCGCCGGACCATTTGTGCCTTGTGGTGTTTCCAATCAGGACGATTGCGACGATAACGTGGTCATGTATCTCGATGATGACAACGACGGATTTGGTTCCGATACCATGCTTGCGTGCGATGGCGTGACCAACAGTGACGATTGCAATGATGCGGATGTACAATATGAAGATCTTGACGGCGACGGATATGGCTCTGAAATTTTTGCCGCCTGCGGCGTTCATAATAACGACGACTGCGACGATACACAAGTCTTGTATGTCGATGACGATGGCGACGGCTTTGGAACCACTCAAACTGCTCCTTGCGGCGTAGCCAATAGTACTGATTGCGACGATACCTTGTTATTTTATGAGGATTTGGACGGAGACGGATTTGGATCGACAGTATTTGCGCCTTGCGGAGTTGCAAATCACGATGATTGCAACGATAACGAAATTCAATACGCCGATGCTGACGGTGACGGATTCGGCGCCGGGCCAATGGTAGCCTGCGGCGTTCCAAACAACGCTGATTGTGATGATACTGATCCGAACTTCCACGGCGCCTTCTCATTTTATGTTGACGCTGATGGTGACGGATACGGAAGCGGCGATCTTGTAAATAATCTCTGCGCACCTGATGCCAATACGCCTCCGACAGGCTATTCGGTCAATAATACCGACTGTGCGCCGAACGACGCGGCGGTTAGTCCGGGCGCTCCAGAAATCTTGTACAACGGACTCGACGAAAACTGCAACGGCCAGCTTGATGAAGGGTTCGAGATTACGACCACACTTGTTTCGCCGGCTTGCGGTTCGACATTGGCGGCAATAAATTCACCAATTTCCGCGACAAGCATTCCAATGGCGACAGCGTATCGATTTGAAGTGACCAACCTTACCACAAATCAGGTGCAGACATTGGTGCGCGGACTTCAGTTTTTCAACCTGACTATGCTGCCGAGCTACGACTATGCAACAAGTTATTCGGTAAGGGTTGAGGTGCAACGCAACGGCGTATGGCTCGGATACTATGGAAACTCGTGTACCATTTCGACACCGGCAATCCTGGCCCCGAATGGCGCCGCGCAGCTTAGTCCGTCACAGTGCGGCGCGACATTGTCGAGTTTGTCAACGCTCATTTCCACAACAAGCCTTGCGGGAGTTACCGGCTACCGTTTCCGGGTGACGAATTTGACCGATCCGACGGCACCGAACCAGGTACAGGTAATCGACCGCCCGCTGCAGTGGTTCAACCTGCCGATGTTGTCCACATATAATTATGGAACTACATACATGATCGAAGTTGCGATGAGAACCAATGGCAACTATTCGGGATACGGCAACCCTTGTACCGTAACGACACCTGCTGTCCCAGGCTTGGTAGAGTGCGGTGGAATAGTGGCTTCACCGACTACAAATGTTCACACTGTCAGTTTGGCGAAAGTTACGATGTACCGGTTTGAAATCGTAAACAACACTACCAGCGAGATTACTGTCTTAGAGCGACCATTACATTGGTTCTCCTTTAGCGACGTGCCGAATTACAGTCCAAATGCCAGCTACAACGTTCGTGTGAGCCTGATGTCAAGCGGAAACTATTCGCCTTACGGACCGGCCTGTACGATTACTTCACCTGCGATTGCACGTCCTGAAACCGCTGTTGAGGGCAAACCAATCCCGCTTATTGCGACAGGATATCCGAACCCGTTCTCTGCAAATTTTGCTATCGATATCCGGACTACGTCTGAAAATCCGTTATCGGTCAGGGTTTATGATATGACAGGACGTATTCTTGAGCATAGGAATGTCAACGTTTCCGATATGGAAACACTTCAACTCGGCGACAGCTATCCTTCGGGTGTTTATAATGTGATCGTTACCCAAGGGCGCGATGTGCAGACTCTGCGAATGATTAAACGATAGGTTAATATTAATTCAATTGAAGCCCCTTTCGAGGGGCTTTTTTTTGTGCTTTAGAATAAAGGAAATCTTTCTTTGCAGGATAATGTTTCAGCTTTCCCGGGTCGATTAGTTTTAGTTGGAAACGACAGTCAGCTCATGCAACCTTCTGTCACACTTGATCCATTAACGTTATTGAAAGATTGGACTCGCTGAATCTCGCACACTCGATTTGGTGTCAATACAAAAGAAGAAGATGTTTTTTACTTTTTGCCTTCTGCAAAAAGTAACCAAAAAATATTGGTTATCCTATTCTGCGCATAAGAATTACCTTATATAATTGATAATTACGCGTGTTTTATCGGTGTTTTATGTATTTTGTCTGGTTTTCTTTGAACGCAATACCATTTCATTCCTTACATTTGCACCGCAAAAACGCAACATCATGCGAATTAAATTTACTGCCGGGAATTCTACCAATTACGTCCTGGCAATCGAGTGGAAGTCTTTATACAAATACCAATCACAACTCATTTGTGTATCGACCGGCGAAATAGTAGAATATGTGGATTCCTCGCCAATGCAATCAATACTTAAAGCCAAATATATATTGGGTTTAAAAGGATTGTCGGTCTTAAGCGTTGATTCGATTGTGGAATACCTTAACCCGATCAATGAAGTCCTGGACGCCGTTTCGCAGCTTGCCGAAAATGCCGAAGTCGACTTTGATCGCTTTGAATACGCCAGCTAAAGCAGATCGTACAAAGCTGCCGCTTCGAATGCCTACTTCTTCCTGTTGGCGAACATCTCCATGATTTTGGCCGCCTTGTCGGTTTGATGAAGTGAAGTCAGCGCTTGGGCATAATGGTAAAAATACGCCTCGTCGAGGTCCGTCGTCTGCTCGAACAGCACCGCATACCATTTGGCCGCCGCTTCCAGGTTTCCGTCAAAAAAACGACTGTTGGCAACGCGCTTGAGCATGTCAACCGACTTGTAGCCCTTACTTAAAATCCGCTCGTACGTGTCGGTGAAATTGATATACGCGTAAACCTTTTCGTTTTTTGCGGAAGCTGCTTCAATCTTCTCGGGAAACTGTACAGGCGTGAAATTGACTACCGCCGCCGGCTTTTCGTAATTGATTGCAACGTCTGCCGTCTTGATCTCTACAGCGGCCGACTTTATCTTGGCCTTGCCGTATTTAGGGATGATCCGCCGCGTGTTTCCTTCGCCGAGATTATTAGTACTCACAAGGTTGATGTCGGATACATTGTAAGTCGTAACGCGTCCGCCGAACGGCATGTTGATGCGTTCTTCCACGTAATACGATACAACTACGCGGTCGCTATGGGATATCATCGATTCAACATCGGAGCGGGAGTAGGCCATGGCGAGATCGCTGTTCTGGGCCATCAGGCCAACTGAAAATAAACTCGCAATTGCAATGAAAAACGGGGCATGTCTTTTCATGGTAATTTCATTTAGGTGCTGCAACACTAAGTTGCATAGGCGAATTTACCACGGCCAAAAGGCTGCCTGATTAACTTTTCTATAAATAGCGCCAAAAAATCGATTATCCACAAGCGGCGGTTTCCTTACCGATTTTAATTGCAGTACATCGGCAACAGAAATACCGGAATTCTCATAAAATGTAATTTATCGGCAAAAATCGGTGGTCATTTATCGGCTTTTTTTGCATTAATCGCAAAAAGACGTCGAAGCTTAAGGTTGAAAGCTCAAGGCACAAGGCGCAAGGCGCAAGGTTCAGGGCGCAAGGCTCAGGGCTCAAAGCGACAAGCCTTAAGCTATAAGCTTTATAGTTTTAAGTTAAAACTGCAATCGCCGTTGGATGGTCGTTACTTCTAAGCAGTAGCTGTGCTCCTTTAAAGTTCATGGCGCAAGGCTCAGGGCTCAAGGCGCAAGGCTCAGGGCTCAAAGCGACAAGCCTTAAGCTATAAGCCTTAAGTTTTAAGCCAAAACTGCAACCGCCGTTGAAAGTGAATGTTTCTAAGCAGTAGCTTTGCTCCTTCAAAGACCTAAAGACTCTCGTTTCCGTCGTCCGCGGCCAGACAAAGTAGAAAGAAAAATTTGTTCTTTTCTTTTGTCTTGATACAAAAGAAACAAAAAATCAAGTCTGCATATCTTCCGCTTAAAAACTACGTCACGATTCTTCCGTCGCGACCCAAGCCGCTCGCCAAGGTTGATCAAACTTTGAAGTTATGGGAACTATGTTGCAATATTACAGCCTTTGCCTGCCGGATGGCTCGACTTCAGGATCGCTTTCCGTCGGCGAACGCGCAATCCTTCCTTGTTTTTCTACGCGAAACCTATGATGACGGAGCGGCCACCGCCGGTGATGAATAATCTTTTCAATCAAAGAAAGATTTTCCATTGTAGCGGAATGCTGCAGCTCCCGGCATATTATTTATTCCGTCGAAAAACCAGCCGTGCTTTGAGCGTCGGGCAGCGGGAGCGATCCTGAAGTCGAGCCTTGATACAAGGCAATGCATGATCATGGGAAAGGCTCCCCACAGCAGTACGCTGATCAGGCTTGGCGAGCGGCTTGGGTCGCGATACGGAAAGCGCGGCTTGGCTTTACAGGAAAAAATAATCGAGCCTTGACTTTTTGGTTCTTTTGTGTCAAGACAAAAGAAGAAAGAATTTTACTTTTTTTCTTGATAAAAAAAGTAACAAAAAAATCAAGTCTCGCATATCTTCCGCTTAAAAACTACATCAGGATTTCTTGCATCGCGACCCAAGCCGCTCGCCAAGGCTGATCAAACTTTGAAGTTGCCAGCACATTTTTCCATTATTACAGCCTTTGCCTGCCGGATGGCTCGTCTCGTGGATCGCTCTCCTTTGGCCCAGGCGCAAATCCTTCCTTGTTTTTCTACGCGAAACCTATGATGACGCAGCGGCCACCGCCGTTGAGGTTTGTTTCTTGTAAATCGGCAGCTTTCATTCTTCAAAGACTGAAACACGTCGTTTCCGTTCTCCGCGGCATTCTTTTTCATCACGTAGATTTTCAAGCTGCGGCCGCACTATGGTAATCACGAAGTTTTCCAAGAAACAGCCAGCCGCAAAAGTCGAGCCCTGCAAAGCCGTAGGCTCTAGGCTGTAGGCTATAAGCTCAAGGCACAAGGCACAAGGCTCAGGGCGCTGGGCTCAAAGCCGGAGCAGCCTCCGCCGTTGAAGGTTCTTTCTTCAATGTTTCTGCACCATCATAGCATTGAACATTGTCGTTACCGTCCTTCAAACCTCAAACCTGAAACCTCAAACCTTTTTCCTGTGCGAAACATATGATGACGAAGCGGCCACCGCCTCAGGCCCAAGGCTTAGGGTTCAGGGTTCAGGGCTCGGGGCGCAAGGCTCAAAGCTCAACATATGATGAAGCGGCCGCGGCCTTAAAAAAGATTTTTACCAAAAAAAAGCCACCATTACGGCAGCTTCTTTTTTCGCAGATAAAATATCTCTTTTCCTTATTGTATTACCAGCTTTTTGGTCAGGCCGGTTGCAGTCTTCACGAAGTAAACTCCGGGAGTGAACTCCGATGCATCGAGGGACTGCACTGCTTTTGCGCTCTTAACCAGTTTGCCGTTGACATCATAAACGGTAATGTCCTGCATGTCGCTCAGCTGGATCAGTTGGTTAGTGCGCGCCGGGTTTGGAGACAACGCGAATGGCCTGTTGCCTTCAAAGTGTGCCACGCCAAGGGTTGTTGCTGCAAGAACGTTTACCATATCAAAACGAACCGTTCCGGTGCCGTCATAAGTTGAAGTCGAACGTGCTGCAAGGTAATCTCCGGCAGTCGGGTCGAATGCCGCAACGATGCGGATCGCAACATTTGCATTGTTGTCGAGTGCGCTCACTCCGGAAAGATCTACAGTTCTTCCATTGTACCACGTATCACCGGTTCCGGTTGGAGCCGGAGTAACCGTAAACGACTGTGCATCGATCCATACCGGCGACGATGCAGTCCTGTCGGTTGTGTATTGTACTACATAATTGTTTGCAGCCTTGTTGCTCAGCCTTTGTTCGAAGTTAAAGCTGATGTCGGCATACCCAACGGTGCTCACGTTAAATTGCACACCTGCAGTTTTATTTCCCGATCCGGGAGCCGGATAACCGGTAGTTTGCCAGGAATAATTTGGTGGTGTAGTTGTTTCCGGGTCGGTTGCGCCTGTTGAGGTATTACCCGTATTCATTATCGAGGTAACTCCGCCAACCAGCATTGCGCTTCCGCTACCTGATGAAGGCAGTGGCGCCAACGCTCCGCCCGGAACCGTAGTGTCCGAAGTGCCGTTGAAATTCCATTGTGCCAAAGTCGCTTGCCCATAGGATGCAGCACTGAAAAGCAACCCCGCGAGTACCGACTTTACAATCATGTAATTTGTTTTCATTTTGTGTAAATTTTCGGCTAATTTATTATATTATTTATTAAACATCAACCAGATGCGCGGTTTTTGATTTTTTTTTAACCTGAACAAGATTACAAAATGGTAATTATGTAAAAAGTCTCACGAGATTCTGTAACTGCGTCGGCCGACTTACAAATGACCCTTTATTTTGCATTTCTGTGCGGCGTTTCTTTTCGGTATAAAGATCGTAAATGAGTAATTTTTCCCGAAAAACCGTTTCGACGTTGTTTTACCGTTGTTCGACCGTTGTTTTACCTTCGTTCCGGGAACACCCCGTTTTTATTGGGATCGTTCGAATTGCAGTAAAACAACACTCGAACATGACTCGAACAAAACCCCTTCCAGACCCAAAGCCTTTATCTTCATAACAAGCAATGCGTAAACGGCGCGATTTTTTGTTCAAGAAATTTTTTTTGGTTCAATCGCAACAGTGCTGAAGTAGTGTTTCCAAGGCTTGCGAACTGCTTTGCCCAAGGCCTAAAAACCATCCGCGAAAAAAAAGTTTGCGACGAACAAATTCCTGTCATTAAAATAGTTGCACGGGATGAATTTTATACTAATTTTACAAGCCCATTTCTTGACATGCTGATTTTGGCGCTTCCCCTAAAAGCCCTGTATTTGTTTGCTTTACCTACAACGACCAATTAAATAAAAATTAGATTATGAAAAGAATTTTACGATTAAAAAACACGTTGCGCCTTTTTGCAGCCTTGTTTGTTTTGACTAGTGCATCAATGTCCGCACAAGTGAACCATTTGGTCATCAGCCAGGTTTATGGCGGCGGTGGAAACGCTGGAGCGAACTATACCAATGACTTCATAGAAATTTTTAATCCCACTGGTACAGCTGTAAGCCTAACCGGCTGGTCAGTACAATATGCAAGTTCAGGTTCCACAAGTGGAACTTTATCGTCTACGACTGCAAATACAGCTCTATCTGGCACAATCGGTCCGGGGAAATATTTTTTAATATCCGAAGCGTCTGGTGGAGCTGTTGGTAGTGCGTTGCCAACACCTGACGTAAATGGCGGACTAATTAATATGTCTGGTACAAATGGTAAAGTATTTTTGTGTAATTCGACGACTGGTTTAACAATTGGTGCATCAGGTTGTCCTACTGTCTCAACAACGGTCGTAGATTTTATAGGTTTTGGTAATGCTAACTGCGCAGAGACAACAGCAGCTTCCGCCCCGTCAGGAAATACAATTTCTAAAATCAGGGCTAATGGTGGCTGTACTGATACTAACACGAACTCGACAGATTTCTCAAGCGGTACTGCAGCACCCCGAAACAGTTCAACCACTGCTGTTTATTGCTATCCGATAAAACTGGTTGTTTCTTCAATAACACCTTCATCGCCAACCGCCGGGGCAACATTCAATGTTACGGTTCAGGCACAGGATTTCGGAAATAACTTAAATAATGTAATTGCCTCAACAGGAATTACACTTTCAACTAACGGAAACGCGGGAACTATTGGTGGCACAACTACAGGAACCATTACTGCAGGTACAAATTCAGTTACCATTTCAGGCGTTATACTACCGAATCCCGGAACCGGCGTTACAATCACCGCGACAAGGACATCCGGCGACGCATTGGCCGCAGGGACAAGTGCTACATTTACCGTATTGTCGGGCGGCTCACCTGAAATAGATGTCTTAGGAAACAGCACAAGCATCGTTTCGGGAGATTCGACGCCTTCAACCACCGATTTTACCGACTTCGGAATGACTGCAGTTGCCGGAGGCACAATCGCGCAGACTTTCACAATACAAAATACAGGAACGGCTAATCTGACTGTTGGCGCCATTTCATTCTCCGGCGCAGACGCAGCCGACTTCACGGTGACGGCTTCTCCTTCATCTCCGGTTGCAACATCAGGAAGCACGATCTTCACGGTAACTTTTGATCCAAGCGCGGCGGGCGCAAGAAACGCCGTAATATCGATTGTCAACAACGATAGTGATGAAAATCCATATACGTTTTCGATTACGGGAACCGGCTCGGTTGACACCGGTACAATGGACTGGAATAATCTTCAATTTCCAAATACAACACAAAATATTACCGAGACCGGTTCGATTACTTTCTATGCACAAGGATTTGAATCGGGCGTAACCGAAGCTGCCGGAGCCGGCGCCGGAGTGGCTGCCTGGATCGGGTACAGTACGACAAACCAAAACCCAAACACAGGAACGTGGACATGGGTTCCGGCGACATTCAACACGCAGGTCGGCAATAATGACGAGTTTCAGGCTGTTTTATCCGGACTCGCTCCCGGAACTTACTATGTCGCCTCGCGTTGGCAATTGGGAACCGGGCCATACACATACGGCGATACAGCCGGAATATGGTCGAGTACCGCCAACAACGTAACGGTCAATGTTGCAGCCGACACCGTGGATTTCGCAGACCTTCAGTCACCGGCTTCCGGCACAATGACTGTTGGCGGAAGTTTCAACGTTTATGCACAGGTTTACGAACCCGGAGTGACAGAAGCTGCGGGACAAGGAGCGGGGATTTCAGCCTGGATCGGATACAGCTCGACAAACCAGAACCCGAACACAGGAACGTGGACATGGGTTCCTGCAACTTTCAACGTACAGTCGGGTAATAACGACGAGTATGTTGCCAATATCGGCACATCGCTTACACCTGGAACTTATTACTATGCTTCACGGTTCCTGAAAGCAGGTTCGTCAACGTACGTTTACGGAGATACTGCCGGAATCTGGTCGTCAACAGCGAATAATGGCGTACTTACGGTAAGCTTGCCGCCCGCGGATCACCTGACATTGGTTGGGGTTCCTTCAACCGGGACTCCGGGATCGCCGATTGCCACTTTTACGGTCGAAGCAAGGAGGGCGGACAATTCTGTCGATACGAACTATACCGCAAACGTCACAATTACGAAGGCTTCAGGGCCGGGCACCTTGTCAGGTACGACTACAGTTGCTGCAGTTGCCGGAATTGCTACATTCAGCACGCTTCAATTCAGCGCTGCCGGAACTTATACATTGGCAGCTTCCTCAGGATCATTAGCAGGAGCAACTAGTGGGAATATTGTGATTGCGGTCGTGCCGGTATCGTTAGGAACTTATTTATTCAACGGAACATCGTGCAGTGCAACTACATTATCGGCCTCGAGTGTTGCGCCAAATCTTACCTTTTCGCAAGCGAGCGTGACGGGTGAAACATGTAATAGTAACAGTTCAACTTTGTATAGCGTTGGTGGGACCAATTGGGGAACCGCTTTCTCTGCCAGTCGGTACATCGAATTTTCGGTCACCGTTGGTTCAGGATATACGCTGATCGCAAATGCCGTTACCTTTGATATTTTACGGACGGGTGCCGGTGCAACAAATGCAACGGTCCGCTCAAGTGCGGATAGCTTTTCGACCGATCTGACTGCTCCATTTTCGCTGACAACAAGTGCTGCGGCAACCTCGGTCACGCTCAGTGGCGCTGGATTTACAGGTATTACAGGAACACTGACTTTCCGTATATATGGCTGGGGCGGAAGTAGTACAGGTGATATGCGGATTGATAACCTAACCCTGAAAGGTAATGTTGCATGCGCTACACCAACCGCATTTAACGTAACCGGCGGCGGAACAACCTGTACGGGAAGCGGACTTGCGATCGGGCTTGACGATTCAGAGCCGGGAATAAGCTACCAGCTTGAACTGAACGCCGTAGCGCTTGGCGCACCGGTTGCCGGAACAGGTTCGGCTATTTCTTTCGGATCTCAAACCGGTGAAGGGGTTTACACGGTAATCGGTACGAATACTACAGGAAGCTGCAACCAGACCACCACAATGACCGGCCAGGCTACCATTACACTAACTGCTCCGGTTACCACAACGTTCGATCCAATCGCGGCGTTCTGCGCGGGAACAACTGCACCAACGTTGCCAGCAACTTCCACGAACGGAATCTCCGGAACGTGGAGTCCGTCAACAGTGAGCAACACCACTTCGGCAACTTATACGTTTACTCCGAATGTCGGCCAGTGCGCAACCACAGCAACGATTTCCATCACTGTTGATCCACAACCTGTTGGAGGAACACTTGCCGGATCGACCACCGTTTGCGGTGCAACCAATAACGGAATGCTGACACTTTCAGGTTATACCGGAAACATTATCAGATGGCAATCCTCAACCACAAGTGATTTCAGCGCCAATGTGACAAACATCGCGACAACTGATAATTTCTACAACTACATCAACGTTCCTGAAACTACTTATTACAGGGTTGAGGTTGGCAACGGAAGTTGTGCCTCTGTATTTTCCGATGTGGCTACAATAACCTACACAACCAACGCGTGGACGGGCGCCGTTTCGTCTTCGTGGGCTGATACCGGCAACTGGTCTTGCGGTGTGCTTCCAAATACCGCTTCCAACATTACCATCACGGCATCGGCGGCAAACCAGCCAATTATCGACATCGATGCCAGCATCAATACACTTACACTTGAAGCCGGAACAAACGTGACCGTCGCAACAGGCTATGACCTGACATTGAACGGTGCACTTACAGTTGACGCCAGCGCGGCATTTACCGTGCAAAACAACGCCAACCTGCTTCAGACGGCTGAAGTTGCCAACAGCGGCGTAATCACCGTAAACAGGAACAGCTCGGCCTTGATGCGCCAGGATTATACGCTTTGGTCTTCGCCGGTAGCAGGCCAGAACCTGTTGGCTTTCTCGCCACTGACCGTCGTTACGCCAACGAGCCGTTTCTATATTTATAATACGCTAACGAACGTTTACAACTCGATTACTTCGCCTTCTTCGGTCGATTTCGCACCGGGCGCAGGTTATCTGATCCGTATGCCTAACAACCATCCTACAACGCCTACCGTTTGGAGCGGTTCGTTTACAGGAGTGCCAAACAATGGCGATATAAATGTTACAATGGCAGATGGTGGCGCAGGATTGCGCTTCAACCTTGTCGGAAACCCTTATCCGTCGCCGATCAGCATGACCAATTTCGTGTCTCAGAACAGCGCCAACATTACCGGTACGCTGTATTTCTGGAGGAAAACCAACGCGGCCAACACACCGGCTTACGGAACATGGACTGCAGGAACATACGCCAGCAATGGCAACCCGGCAGAAGTTGATCCGCAGGGAATCATCCAGACGGGGCAGGGATTCTTTGTTGAAGGATCGGGTGCGGGAACAACCTTGCAGTTTGACAACCTGATGCGAGTGGGCGACAACGCCGGCCAGTTCTTCAGGAGCGCATCGGAAACCGACAGGAGCAGGATCTGGCTGAACGCTACGTCAACTGAGGGAGCATTTTCGCAAATGGCGCTTGTATATGTTGACGGAGCCGATTCGAACGGAGTGGATATGTTTGACGGACGTTACATCAACGATGGTGAGATTGCATTGAACTCATTGGTAAACGGAACCGATTATGTCATCCAGGGCCGTGCGCCTTTTGTTCCAACCGATGTGGTTCCACTGACGTGGAAAGCTACCAATGCCGGAGCTTACACCATTGCAATCGATCGCGTTGACGGACTGTTTGAAGGAAACCAGGACATTTACCTCAGGGATAACCTGAACGGTACCATAACCGACCTGAAAGCGGGCGCTTACAATTTCAGCAGTGAAGCGGGAACATTTACCGGAAGGTTTGATGTGCTTTACGACACTGCGCTTGCGGTTCATAACCCAACGTTTGATTCGAATGCCGTAGTCGTTTATAAGAGCGGTGCCGATATTGTCATCAACTCAGGCTCGACAACAATGGATAACATAAAAATCTACGACATCCGCGGAAGGCTGATCATCGAAAAAGATGCGGTCAATGCATCGCAGATTGCGATTCCATCGGGAACAACGAACCTGGTGCTTATCGTGAAGATCACTTCCGAGAGCGGTGCTACCGTTACCAAGAAAGTCGTGAACTAGAACTAGTTTTTATTGTGAAAGAACCCCTTCGGAAACGGAGGGGTTTTTTGTTTGCACCATTTCGGAATGAGTAGTGCAGGATAGATTACTGGCGGAACTGAAAAATCTTTTAATGAGCTGATTGCGATTACAAAACGGTGTTGTCAACAGTAATTTTCCGACAAATCCGATCTCAAATGTTAATCTTTCCGGCACTTCATCGAGTCGATTGAAACTTTAACAGGTGAAATACATATATATCCGATGAACTGCACTAAGTTTGCCGCGATTGGTGTAAATTCTTATTTTTTAAAGGTCTATGGTTTTATCTCTACCCTCCAAATTGCGAACATTTTCGGCATTACTGCTACTCCTTGTTTCGACGTTTGCCGCAGCACAAACTACAGTATTCAGTGACGACTTTTCAACATCGGCAGGAATATATTATACAAATGCACCGGGACCGATCGGAACCAGCACCAAATGGACGATGGCTCGCAGTGGCAACGACTACGGAGCGGGTATCAATAATGGTGCGCTGGTGATTACGAACGACGCCAGCGGCTATGCAAATACCTCCGGATGGGTCACAGCTACGTCGCCGACTTCAGCATTCGCGGCACCTTATTCCCCGACACTTGCCCTCAATCCCGGAGTGGTGACATGGACATTCAACATGCGCCAACCGCGCACGGACCCGAATGGTTTCCTTTCCGGAAACTACGGTTCGGCATTCATACTTGCCGGTACAACCGGAACTACCAATGTGACCGGAACGGGATACGCCGTAGTATTGGGCAATAGCGGAAAGGTTGACCCTATAAAATTGGTGCGATACTCCAGCGGTATTCGGAATTTCACCACTATGATCAGTTCCTCGACGGCGGGGTTGACCGATTTTGGGAATCAATACCTTAGCATTAAAGTCACCTATACACCAACCACCAACACCTGGCAGCTTTTCGTTCGCAATGACGGAGCTACTGCCTTCCAGGATCCGGACTCCGGAACGCTGATTTCGCAAGGAACTGCTGTAAACAGCACATATACATCCTCAACACTGGGAATCATGGGCGGCTATTGGAATGCATCCACAGCCACCAGCCAGTCGGCCCGTTTCGGAAACGTTCAGGTTGCGGTAACGCTTCCTTCGATAACTTCGATATCACCTGCTTCAAAGATTGCGGGCGCGACAGCCTTTCCGTTAACTGTAAACGGTGCGAACTTCGTTAACGGCACCAGCACCGTAATGTGGAATGGCAGCCCGCGGACAACAACCTACGTTTCACCAATACACCTTACGGCGGCTATCACGGCAGCTGATGTTTTGAGTCCGGGAACGGCAACCGTAACCGTTTCCAATGGAACCGGAATTTCCAATCCGGTCTCTTTTAATATTGATACTGCAGGAGCGGCATCGCTAACAGTTTCAACGTCTGCTTTGCCCGCATTTTCAACGATAGCAGGGACAGCCTCTTCAATATCGACTTATACCATTAGCGGAATCAACCTCACGGCAGATCCGGTTATTACGGCGCCGACAAACTTCGAGATTTCTTATAATGCATTACCGTACGCATCGTCGGTACAATTGCCGAGAACAGGAACTTCATTAACCGGCGGTACCGTGACAATATCCGTGCGGGTTAAATCCGGTGTCGCTGCCGGAATTTACAGCGGAAACATTTCCAATGCAGCGGCGGGAGCAACAACAAAGCTGGTCAGCGTAAGTGCAAAAGTCCTGTCGACTGAACCAACAACACAGGCATCTGCCATTTCGATATCTGCAGTTACCTCGACAACTTTTACCGTGAATTGTACCGCAGGAAACGGATCGGGCAGGATTATCGTCGTAAGATCGGGATCTGCGGTCAATTCGGTTCCCGCTGACGGAAGTTCCTATTCAGGCAATGCAGCCTTCGCATCCGGCTCGGAATTGGGAACCGGCAATTTTGTGGTTTACGCCGGATCGGCCACTTCTATGACCGTGACAGGTTTGTCTCCGGCAACCGCTTACCACGTGGCGGTTTTCGAATATAACGGTACCGGCGGCACGCAGAACTACAACGTGACATCGGCGCCAACAGCCAACCGAACCACGCTGAACGCTCCCGTGGGCTGGCAGATCTATTCGTCAAACACAGTCAATACAATCAATTTCGACACTACCGTGGACGGTGTAACTACCGATGTTTTTATGGCAGATGGAATTTCGCCGAGCAACTCAACAGGAGAATTGAACTCGAATGCATGGGCGATCTCGGGCTTCAGCGACGGCGCGGTTGCCTTTGGCGGAACGAATCCGGAAGATTCCGATTTTGACCGTGGAGACTCGGACGGCGGTGAAAGCGATGGTGGAGTTTATGCATTCAACACCTCGTCAACTCCTACTAAAAATTACGGATTGGGAATACAGCCTGCCGAAGGCGACTTTGCTCCAGGGAACGTCACACTGCGCTTCCAGAACCAGACAGGCGCTCCGATAACGTCGGTCAGCCTCGGATACAAAGTGTACATCTATAACGACCAACCGTCATCAAGCAATTTCACGTTGAGCCATTCGGCGAATGCTACCACATTTACGAATGTCAGTACCGTCGACGTAATTTCGCCGGCAACGGCCGATGCCAATCCGGGTTGGAAAGCCTATTACCGCGTGGTTACGATCACCGGGTTGAACATTGCGACCAACAACTACTATTACTTAAGATGGAGCAGCGCAACGGTTTCGGGATCGGTTGACTTTGATGAATTTGCACTTGACGATATCGTGATAGTTGCCAACCCGACATCGAACTTTGCATCGTTCAGCGGCGAAGCCGAAAACTTTATTGTGCACGGAAATACGACACTGAGCGGCGATACTTCTGTTGCTTCCCATCTTACTCTTGAAAGCGGCAAACTCGATATCAACGGAAAGACACTAACACTTAACGGCGCGGTGAACAACAACGTCGTTGGCGGACTTAAAGGCTCTGCAGCAAGCAACGTGATTGTCACGGGAACGGCAAACCCTTCGTTGAGTTTCGATCAGACGATTGCAGGAACCACGAATGTGCTCAACAACTTTAGCATCAATACCACCTCCGATAGCACGGTTACGATCCTCAACCCGCTGCTGATCAATGGAACCCTGACAACGGCGGCGAACCAGACACTGAACATGGGAACAAACGCATTGGCAGGTACGCTATCTTCAATTATCAACAACGGAACAATAGCAACCCAAAATACCACCTCGCTGCCTATTCCTGCAGGAAGAAGCTGGGGCGGAAAGATCCACCTGAATGCAGCGTCAGCATCGCAAACCGCTGTTGCCGGAACGTATCAGAACCTGACGGTTGCCACTACGGGTGGTGCAGTTGCAGGCGGCGCGATTACAGTTAACGGAATTCTGACGCTTGCGAATAATCCATCGGCGACCACAGGAAGCCTGACCATGGGAAGCTACGTACTTACAATGGGCGGAAGTGCAACCAACGCCGGAGCCGGTGATGTGACAGGAATCGTCACGCGAAACAGTATTATGCCACTTGTATTGTATACTTTTGGCAATACAAACACCTCGATCATCTTTCCGAATGCAGGAACTTTGCCTACGAGCATGAGCCTCAAGATCGCGATTGGCGTTACACCTTCATGGAGAAGCGGCGCGATAAGCAGGACGTATGATTTTATCCAGTCGGGTGGAAGCAACACAAAAGCGGTCATCAAAGCGCATTACCTCGACAGCGAGCTCAATGGCAACCTGGAGTCGAAACTGGTAGACTGGTCCCATATCGAATCGACGAATACCACATTGGAGCAGGGACGCTCGAATTACAATACAACCGAGAATTGGGTCGAGCTTACGAATGTGAATGTCGGACTTTACTTTCAACCTGTTTTCGACGCTGTACATTTGACACTCGACGAATCTGAAGCGGAGTCGCTGACCTGGAACGGATCGACCAGTACGTCGTGGACTACAACAACAAACTGGACACCGAACGCAACGCCCTCGGATTCGACCGTAGTTTACATACCCGACGCATCAACTACGCCAAACGACCCTTCGTTTAACCCGCTTGTAGTGGTTGGTTCGGTAAATATCTTTCCTGGTGGAATATTGAACACTCCCGCAGACGCACAAATAACGGTGAACAATGGGGCAGGAGCATGGATCAACAACGGAGTGTACAACGCCGGAAGCGGCACCAGCGCAGTCATCTTTACTAACCCCGACGCTACGATAGCGGGATCGACGACCTTCAATAATATTATGATCAATAGTGGTGCAGGGCTTCGGCCACTAACGGAAAGTTATATTGGTGTGACCGGCGCGTTTACTAACAATGGTACCTTGACAGCAGGAATAATCGACAATCTGGTTGAATATTTAGGAACGAACCAAATCGTTGCCGTACCAAACGGATCACTTACTGCTTACCACAACCTTAAGATCAGCGGGACCGGCGCGGTATTTCCTTCGACACTAAACATTCGCGGAAACCTTACGCTTGACCAGCCGGTCGACTTTACTTCAAAATCGATTGCAATGACCGGCGAAAACTTACAAACGATTGCAGGTACATCGGCACCGATTTTTAATGATCTTACGATCAACAACAGTTTCGGCAGGGTAAACATGAATCTTGATGCTTCAGTGAACGGAGTATTGACCCTGACATCCGGCGTGCTGAACCTGCAAAACACTACAATGACGCTTGGTGCTTCGGCAGTAGCGGGCTCGTTTGACGCAACGCACATGATCGTTGCCAGCGGAACCGGTGAGCTAAGGCGGAAGTTTGCATCGTCAGGAACTTATCTGTTCCCTGTTGGTGAGCGGACATCAACTACCGAATATTCACCGATATCCATTTCAATAATCTCGGGCAGCTTTTCAAATGCGTATGTCGGCGTTTCGGTATTCGATGCGATCCACCCGGACAATCACAGTACCGAGAACAATATCAGCCGCTACTGGAAGGTAAACCAATCGGGAATCACCGGTGCGGTTGCCACTGTTTCGCCAACGTTTACCGCTGCCGATGTGACGGGCAACCCAAGCGACATCAGCGGAGCACAGCTTAACGGAACCTTCGATCAGCAAACCAATGGCTGGATCAAATTCACGCCGGTTGCCTCAAATTCATTTACAGCCACGTCTGCTACACTTACCGCCGGCCAAACATCGGTATTCACCGGACTGAAAGGCGGAACATTTACTGCTGCATTGTCGGGTTACGGTTCTTTCTGTGAATTTGAGCCGGTTACACTACTGGCAACTCCGATCGGCGGCGACGGACCTTTTACCTATATATGGTCGGGTTCTTTGGGAACCCAGCAGACAGCCAATCCGTCAACAGCGACAGTTGGCACCACCAATTATACGGTCACAATAATAGACAATAACGGACTGACCGCAACTGCGAATGCCGATGTCGTGGTAATTACACCGTCGGTTGGAGGAACCACCACGCCGAACCAGGTTATCTGCCCGGGATCGGTGCCCGCCGATATTTCCCTTAGCGGATATACAGGAGCCGTCGTACACTGGCAAAGTTCATCGGACCTTAATTTTACCAACCCTACGAATATTTCAAACATCACGAATGTCCTTGCCGGCGCATCGA